>NZ_JBHTDK010000001.1:2561915-2564205 GCF_042666355.1 Knoellia altitudinis | reverse complement strand
CACCAACTACACAGGCCGCTCTGGCACCTACAAGATCCGAGTCCTCCCCAGCTACTCCCAAGGACTAACCTGGGACGCCCTCGGCGAACCCAACGGCAGCATCGCGCTCTCCGAGCAAATCACCGTCGGCACGACCTCAGGTCGTTCACGTGCCATCGACCCCGTCCCCTCCAGCGTGGCCGCAGCAAGTGACGACAAGGACTTCTACCGGTTCGAGGCATCACAGGCCGGGACCTACACCATCGACGTGTACGACGTCGCCGCCGCTATGGGAGCGATGTGCGTCATCCCCTACCGCACAGACGGAACCTCCATGGGCATCGACTGCAGCGGCGGCAACGGACGCAGCAACGTCCTACGGACAGTCGAAATCTCCCTGCCCGGCACCTACTACTTCCGAGTGAGCACCAACTACACAGGCCGCTCTGGCACCTACAAGATCCGAGTCCTCCCCAGCTACTCCCAAGGACTAACCTGGGACGCCCTCGGCGAACCCAACGGCACTTGGGACCTCGCACGGTCCTTGGCGTTGGCCGAGAACCACGTGGCCGCGATCGACGCCGTGCCGTCGACGGTAGCGGCGTCTGATGACGACATTGACTGGTACCGATTCCAGACGGCGGCCGGAAGCGACTACTCGGTGACCACCTCCAGCCTGGCCAGCACCTTGAGCGGCTCGCCGTACCTCACCGTCCTTGACTCGGCCGGCAGTCCAGTGGGCGCCAGTTCGTCCTGCGCCACGCCCTGGGGGATCTGCAACAGCATCACCTTCAACTCGTCCTTGGGTGGTACCTACTACGCGTCCTTCAGGGCGGGAAGCAACGAGTCCGGCAGCTACACGGTGTGTGCGACCCGCTCTGGAACACCCTGCGCCACGCGCTACAACGGGTACCAGCCGCTCACTCCGGCGCGCATCCTCGACACACGCACCGGACTGGGCGCGCCCAAGGCCGTCCTTGCTCCCGGGCAGTCCCTCGCTCTTCAGGTCGGTGGACGTGGCGGAGTGCCGGCGGCGGGCGCCGCAGCCGTGGTGCTCAACGTGACGGCCGTGTCCCCGGGCGCAGCTGGCTACGTCAGCGTCTTCCCGACGGGTGCCGCGGCATCCACGGTCTCCAACCTCAATTTCCCCGCCGGGGTGACCATCGCGAACCAAGCGATCGTCAAGCTCGGGACCGGCGGGAAGGTCACCCTGACAAGCAGCGCCAAGACGAACCTGCTGGTGGACGTGGGTGGGTTCTACCCCACGACCGGCGGCACGTTCACAGCCCTTAACCCAACCCGCATCGTCGACACGCGGAGCGGGCTCGGCGCACCACAGACCCGGGTCAACGCGGGCGGGACGCTGGCCATCCAGGTCTTGGGCAGGGGCGGCGTGCCGTCGTCCGGAGTCGGATCGGTGGCGCTCAACGTCACCACCATCGCACCGGCCGCAGGTGGTTACGCGACGGTCTGGCCCTCAGGGCTGCCCATGCCGAGTACGAGCTCCACGAACTTCCGGGCCCGCACGACGGTGGCTGCCTTCGTGCTGGTCAAGGTCGGTGCAGACGGCCGTGTGTTGTACAGCCCGTCGACGTCCGCTGACGTCGCCATCGACGTCGCCGGGTGGTTCCCCACTGCGTCGGACTTCGTGGGCACCAGCCCGGCGCGAATCCTCGACAGCCGTAGCGGCGTGGGGACGACCGTGGGCGCCGTCCCGGGCGGGAGTGTGGTGACGTTCAAGGTGCTGGGTGTGGGCGGTGTCCCGACGACCGGGGTCAAGGCCGTCTCCCTCAACGTGACCGCGGCAGGACCCACCGCCACTGGCTGGCTCACGACCTACCCGAGTGATGTCGCCCGTCCGTCCACCTCGACGGTCAACTACCTGCGCGGTGGCGCCACGAGCAACAGCATCCTCGTCAAGGTCGGGGCAGACGGTCGCGTCGCCCTCTACACCAGCGCGACGAGCAACCTCATCGCCGACATCTCCGGCTACGTCAAGACGTCCTGAGCTGCACCCGCGAGTCCCAGCTCTGCTCCCTGCCATGAAAGGCCCCCAATGCGCCAGGTTCTTCGACGGCTGGCTACCGTGGCAGCGATATGTCTGGCGGTGAGCCCTGCCGCCGCTCACGCAGACCCGACCTTCGACACCCGCTCCTTCGCTGCTCCCACCGAGGCGGCGGCCATGCCATCCGCGCCGGGGACGTTCGTGTCCCTGGCGCCGGCCCGCGTGCTGGACACCCGCACCAACCTCGGCGCCACCGGCCCCGTTCCCGCCGGAGGCACCGCCCACGTCACCGTCCTGGGCAAGGGC
>NZ_JBHTDK010000001.1:864545-2561819 GCF_042666355.1 Knoellia altitudinis | reverse complement strand
CGTCAAGGTCGGAGCCAACGGCAAGATCGCCCTGCGCAACGGCTCCGCCAGCACCATCCACCTCCTCGGCGACATCGCCGGCTACCACCTCGCCGGCACCCCCGCCGCCCCAGGTGCGTTCGCGTCCTTGGCGCCGGCCCGCGTGCTGGACACCCGCACCAACCTCGGCGCCACCGGCCCCGTTCCCGCCGGAGGCACCGCCCACGTCACCGTCCTGGGCAAGGGCGGCGTCCCCACCACCGGCGTCTCCGCCGTCGTCATCAACGTCACCGTCACCTCACCCAAGAGCAACGGCTACGTCACCGTCCACCCCGACGGCACCACCGCACCCACCGCCTCCAACCTCAACTTCACCGCCGGACAGACCATCCCCAACCTCGTCGTCGTCAAGGTCGGAGCCAACGGCAAGATCGCCCTGCGCAACGGCTCCGCCAGCACCATCCACCTCCTCGGCGACATCGCCGGCTACCACCTCGCCGGCACCGAGCCGACCTGGACTGCGCGCAGCGTCCCCCTGCCGTCCGGGGCCGACCCGGACAGTGCCCGTCTTCTCGTGACCGACTGCCCCACGACCACCGCCTGCTTTGGCGTCGGTCACTACACCGGGACTGGCGGGGTGAAAAACATCTTCGTCTCGACGCGCACCTCCACCACGTGGACCTCCAAGAGCATCGGGACCGTCTCCGAGGAGTACGTGTGGATGTCGGAGCTGGCCTGTGCCTCAGCAGCGTTCTGCGTCGCCCCCGTCACGGTGTCCGGCGCGGACTACGGCAGTCCGGACCGACACCTCTCCGTTGTCCTCTCGGGAGAAGTGTGGTCGATCATCCCCATGGTCGTCAGCGGTGACGGCGGCCTCGAATGCCCTGCGGCGGGTACCTGTCATGCGATCGGTGACAGGAACGGAATCGGCGTCTTCTCGACCTTTTCCAACGGCGCCTGGAGCGAAGTCACAGTGCCAAGACCACCCGACGCAGTCCAAGGCGCGACGGGTGACTTCTCTGACCTCTCCTGCTGGGCGGCCCTCGGCTGCGCCATCATCGGGGGCTACGACGGCGTCGATCCCCAGACCACAGGCATGGTGATCACAGTGTCCAGTGGCGTGAAGGCGGCACGCGCCGTGCCCACTCCCTCCGGGGCGATGTACGGCCACCACCCCGACGCGATCGCGTGTTGGGCCCCCATTGCGTGTGCGTTCACCGGCGCCTACGTGGACAGTTCATCCAAGGAAGTAGTGTCCGTGGGTGCGGTCACTCCCGGGGCTGTCACGGCGTCGCGTGCGCCCATGCCGGACGATGACGTCCCGATGCCGCCCGGTGACTCACCCTCGACCCACCGCCTCCCCGACATCGACTGCCTGGACACAGGTGAGTGCTTCGCCGTCGGACTGTATGCCACAGGTGGTGACACCAAGCCGCTCGTGGAGGCGTTCCGAGGTGGGACCTGGTCAGTGGTGCCGACATCGAGTTCATCGGGATGGCGCGGCGAACTGAGCTCCCTGTCGTGCCCCACAACTGGAGCGTGCACGGCCATAGGGAACTCGAGTTCCCTTGGCATCGGAGCGGTGATCGACCCCACCGCAGTGGCAACCATCGAGCCCCTACCGGTGTTGCCGGGAACGACCCCGGACTCGGTTCGGCTCTGGGACGTTAGCTGTCCCTCCAGCGAGACGTGCGTGGCAATCGGATTCCAGAACTACTGGGAGCGGGACGGCGTCGACCCCGTCATCCTGGAGCGACGTCCCTAGGCGATGGGATTCTCATCGCCTCCGGTCGCGATCCCTTGCGACGGTCAGACGGTGCGCAGAACCGGAAGGCCTAGCTCGACCGGGGCGAGTGCGGGCACTGCCGGGTTGGCCGCCGGGACGGGGTCGAGGCGTCGGTAGGCCTCACCCTGATCAGGACGCTGGTCGACCTCACCCTTGTTGGGCCAGAAGGACATCGCCCGCTCGGCCTGCGCCGTGATCGTCAGCGACGGGTTGACACCGAGGTTGGCGGACACGGCCGACCCGTCCACCACCGACACCCCGGGATGCCCCCACAGCCGGTGGTAGGGGTCGATGACGCCGGTCCGCGCGCTGTCACCGATCGCCACGCCACCGAGGAAGTGCGCCGTCAGTGGCACGTCGAACACCTCGCCCCAGGTGCCTCCCGCGATGGTGTACTCGCCGGTGAGCCTCCGGAGACGGTCGGCGACCGCCAGCATCGAGTCGTGGCCGGCCTTGATGTAGGTGGGATTCGGCTCCCCGTGCCCCTGGCGCGAGGTGAGCCCACGCCGACCGAAGAGCCCCCGGCGACCCGAGACCCGGAGGGAGTTGTCGCGTGACTGCATGATGAGCCCGATGATGGTGCGCTCGCTCCACCGCGTCGTCATGGGGAACTGCCTGAGCAGGGCCTGCGGCTCACGCAGGAGCTGACGCACGAACGCGACGGGTCGTGACCGACCGGTGTCACCGGGCACCAGGAGCGTCGACAACAGGCCCATCGCGTTGGAACCCGGTCCATAGCGGCAGTTCTCGACGTGGGTATCCGCGTCCGGGTGAAACGACGACGTGATGGCGATCCCGCTCGACAGGGCCGCCTCGTCACTCACGTGCTGGGTCATCGCGCCGAGCAGCGCCTCGCTGTTGGTGCGGGTGAGGTGTCCGAGCCGGTCCGAGATGCGCGGCAGCTCCCCCTCGTCGCGCATGGCGTGCAGGAGCGTCTGCGTGCCCCAGGTGCCGGCCGCGACGACGACGTGGCGAGCGGTGATGACGCGAGTGTCCCTGCCGGGGACGGGTCCGGTCTGTTCGTGGAGGACCCTGTGGACGGTGCCCTGCCCGTATGCCGGGTGCGCACCTTGCGTGCCGGGCACGACCCCCAGCCGGGTCACCGTGCGCAGCGGCTCGATGGTCACGCCGAGCCCCTCGGCGAGGTGGAGGTAGTTCTTGCGCAGCGTGTTCTTGGCGCCGTGCCGGCAGCCGACCATGCAGTTGCCGCACTCGATGCACCCGCGGCGGGTCGGACCGGCGCCACCGAAGTAGGGATCCTCGACCTCGACGCCGGGTTCGCCGAAGTAGACGCCCACCGGGGTCTTCCGGAAGGTCTCCGGCACGCCCATGTCGGCTGCGACGTCGCGCCAGATCTGTTCGACCGGGCCCTCGCAGGGGTTCTCGACGACACCGAGCATGGCCGAGGCCGTGTCGTAGTGCGACGCCAGCTCGTCGCGCCAGTCGGTGATGTGCGCCCACTGCGGGTCGCGGAAGAACGGCTCCGGCGGGACATAGAGCGTGTTGGCGTAGTTGAGGGAGCCACCACCGACACCGGCACCGGCCAGGATCATGACGTCGGGCAGCCGGTGCACCCGTTGGATGCCATAGAGCCCCAGCGCCGGCGCCCACAGGTAGTTGCGCAGGTCCCACGAGGTCCTGGCGAAGTCCTCGTCCTCGAAGCGGCGACCGGCTTCGAGCATGTGGACGGAGTAGCCCTTCTCGGCCAGGCGCAACGCTGCGACGGAGCCGCCGAAGCCGGTCCCGATGACCACGACGTCCACGTCGACGTCGGCACCTCCCGTCGCGTCGCTCACGTGAGGCCCAGCGCCTTCATCGCGCGCAGTGCCACCGTCATGCCGCGGGCGTAGCGCTCGTCCGACACGCCGGGGAGACCTCCGAGCGCCACGAGGTGCTGAGCGGTGACGTTCTGGCTCTCGGTGTACTTGAGGATGCCCTCACGGCCGTGCCGACGGCCGATGCCGGACGCCTTCATCCCACCCATGGGCGCACCGACGCTCCCCCAGGCCGCGGCATACCCGTCGTTGATGTTGACCGTGCCGGTGCGGATCTGCGCAGCGATCCGGCGGCCACGACGCACGTCGCGCGTCCAGACGGAGGCGTTGAGGCCGTACTCGGTGTCGTTGGCCAGCTCGACCGCCTCGACGTCCGAACCGACCTCGAAGATCGACACGACGGGCCCGAAGGTCTCCTCGTCCCGGCACTGCATGGCCTCGGTGACGCCGGTGAGGACGGTGGGCTCGTGGACGAACGGCCCGACATCGGGGCGAGCCCGCCCTCCGGTGAGCACGACGGCGCCGTGGGCGCGCGCGTCCTCGACGTGACGGGTCACGGTGTCGAGCTGGTCCTGGCCGACGAGCGAGCCCATGTCGTAGCCGTAGGCGAGATCCGTGCCCAGTGTCATCGCCTCGACGGCCTCGACGAAGGTCGTGACGAACTCGCCGAACACGTCGCGGTGGACGAGGAGGCGCTCGGCGCCGATGCACAGCTGGCCCGCCGAGGAGAAGCACGCCCGCAGCGCGCCGGTGACGGCTCGCGAGATGTCCGCGTCAGCAGCGACATACATCGAGTTCTTGCCTCCGAGCTCCAGGCTGAAGCCGACGAGACGCCTGGCCGCTGCCTCACCGACGGTGCGCCCCGTCGGGGTGGAGCCGGTGTAACAGACGTAGTCGGCCTGGTCGACGACCGCTTGGCCGGTCGAGCTCCCCGGACCGAGGACGACCTGCAGCACGCCCTCGGGCAACCCTGCCTCGAGAAGCAGCTCGTGCGCGACCAGGGCCGTGAGCGAGGCCTGCTGGTCCGGGCGCAGGACGACGGAGTTGCCCGCCATGAGAGCGGGGAGTGCGTCCGTGATCGCCAGGCTCAACGGGTAGTTCCACGGCGAGACGATGCCGACGACACCCTTGGGCCGGTGGCTCTCGACCGACTGTGACAGGACCGGGATCGCGCCGAGGTGCCGCCTGTCCTTCAGGTATGCCGCGCCCGCTCGCCCGTAGTGCCGGGAGACGACCGCACAGTCGGCGACCTCCTCGAAGGCGTGGTGGCGGGCCTTGCCGGACTCGAGCTGGATGAGGTCGAGCAGCTCGACCTGTCGCTCGAGCACGAGGTCGTGGAAGCGCAGCAGCACCCCGCCGCGTCGCTCGACGTCGAGCCGGGCCCAGGCGCGCTGGGCGCCACGAGCCGTCGCGAAGGCGACGGCGACGTCCTGCGGGGTCGAGACCGGGAGCGACGCCAGTGGCGCTCCCGTCATCGGCGTGCGGCTCACGTGCTGGCTCGCCCCGGGACCGGCGACGACGCGGGCGGCGAGGCTGCGCACGCGCGTCGGGTCCACGGCATACGTGGCGGTGGGGTCCAGCTCCGGGTCTGCGATGACGTCGGTCATTACCTGAGAGTAACCAAAGGGGCCGGGTCGGGACAGGGGTGTGACCGAGGTCGCGGACCGGGTCGGCTCAGCCGCCTTCGTAGGGCGCGACGACGACCTCGACCCGCTGGAAGTCCTTGAGCTCGGTGTAACCGGTCGTGGCCATGGCCCGACGGAGCGCACCGACGAGGTTGGTCGTGCCGTCAGCGACCCGGCTCGGGCCGAAGAGGACCTCCTCGAGCGAGGCGACCGCACCGACCTCGACTCGCTCACCGCGCGGCAGCTCGGAGTGGTGGGCCTCGGCTCCCCAGTGGAAGCCGCGGCCCGGAGCCTCGGTCGTGCGGGCCAGGGCGGCGCCGAGCATGACGGCGTCGGACCCGCAGGCGATGGCCTTGACGATGTCGCCGCTCGTGCCGACCCCGCCGTCGGCGATGACGTGGACGTAGCGGCCGCCGCTCTCGTCGAGGTAGTCGCGCCGGGCTGCTGCCACGTCGGCGATGGCCGAGGCCATGGGTGCGTGGATGCCCAGGGTGCGCCGGGTCGTGTGGGCTGCACCACCGCCGAAACCGACGAGCACACCTGCGGCCCCGGTGCGCATGAGGTGCAGCGCGGCGGAGTAGGACGCCGCGCCGCCGACGATGACGGGCACGTCCAGCTCGTAGATGAACCGCTTGAGGTTGAGCGGCTCGGCGCGGCTCGACACGTGCTCGGCCGAGACGGTCGTCCCACGGATGACGAAGAGGTCGACGCCCGCGTCCACGACGGTCTTCCAGAGCTGCTGGGTGCGCTGCGGGGTGAGGGCGCCGGCCACGGTGACACCGGCCTCACGGATGGTGCGCAGCCGCTCGACGATGAGCTCGGGCACGATCTCGGCCCGGTAGATCTCCTGCATCCGCGACGTCGCGAGCGCCGGCTCGAGCGTGGCGATCTCGGCCAGCAGCGGCGCCGGGTCCTCGTAGCGGGTCCACAGACCTTCGAGGTCGAGGACCGGCAGGCCGCCGTGTCCGCCGAACGCGATCGCGGTCTCGGGTGACATCACCGAGTCCATGGGCGCGGCGATGACCGGCAGGTCGAAGTGGTAGGCGTCGATCTGCCAGCCCACCGACACCTCTTCGGGGTCGCGGGTGCGCCGCGAGGGCACCACCGCCACGTCGTCGAAGGAGTAGGCGCGCCTGGCGCGCTTGCCACGTCCGATCTCGATCTCATTCACCCCCGAAGCCTAACCACGCTCCGGGAAACATCGGACTGGCGCCGGGGGTTCGGGCAGGAGCACAATGGCGGAGCGGGCTCTCCCGCGTCCCGGCAGCGACGCCGAACCCCCACCCTTTGCTCTCGAGGAGCCCCGTTTGTCCAGCCCTGCCCAGATCGAGTACCCCGAGAAGATCGACGGGGCGGTCCTCAAGATCGCCGGTGTCGTCGTCCTCGGCGCCATCATGTCGATCCTCGACATCACGGTCGTCAACGTCGCGCTCCCCGACCTCCAGGTCACCTTCACCGGCAAGGACAACCCGCTGCCCTACTCCACCGTCGCGTGGACGGTCACGGCCTACACGTTGGCTCTCGCCACGGTCATCCCGCTCACCGGGTGGGCGGCCGACCGCTTCGGCACCAAGCGCCTCTACATGGCGGCGCTCACCCTGTTCACGCTCGGCTCGGCCCTGTGCGCCGCTGCCACGAGCATCAACATGCTCATCCTCTTCCGGGTCATCCAGGGCCTCGGTGGCGGTCTGCTCATGCCCCTCGGCATGGTGATCATGACCAAGGCCGCCGGACCGGCGCGCATGGGACGCCTCATGGCCATCCTCGGTGTGCCGATGCTGCTCGGCCCGATCCTGGGCCCGATCCTGGGCGGTTACCTCATCGACGCCGTGTCCTGGGAGTGGATCTTCCTCATCAACCTGCCGCTCGGCATCGCTGCCCTCGGCTACGCCTGGTGGGCGCTGGCCTCGGACAGCCCCGAGCCGTCCGAGTCCTTCGACTTCGTCGGCATGGCCCTCATGAGCCCCGGCCTCGCGGCCTTCCTGTACGGCATCTCGTCGATTCCCGAGGAGGGCACGATCGTCTCGGGCAAGGTCCTCGGGTTCACCGGCATCGGCCTCGCGCTGATCATCGCGTTCGTGTTCTACAGCTTCACGCCCGAGCACCCGCTGCTCGACCTGCGCCTGTTCAAGAACAAGAACCTCACGGTTTCGACGATCACGATGTTCATCTTCGCCGGGGCGTTCTTCGGCGGACTGCTCCTCGTCCCGACCTACCTGCAGCAGGTGCGCGGCGAGGGCGCTCTCGACGCGGGGCTGCTCGTCGCTCCGCAGGGCATCGGCGCCATGCTCACCATGCCCATCGCCGGCGTCCTCGCCGACAAGATCCCGGTGGGACGCATCGTCCCCGTCGGACTGGTCCTCATCACCGGTGGCATGTTCGCCCTGACGCAGGTCGACGGCAACACGTCCTACTGGGGCTACCTCATCCCCGTGCTGTTCGTCATGGGGCTGGGCATGGGTGCCACGATGATGCCGCTCATGACGTCGGCTCTCAAGACGCTCACGGCGCACCAGGTGGCTCGCGGTTCGACGCTGCTCAACATCTCGCAGCAGGTCGCCAGCTCCATCGGGGTCGCCATCATCTCGGTCGTCCTGACCAATGGCCTGAAGAACGACCCTCTCGTCTCGCAGGCGGGCGGCTTCGCCGAGGCCAGCAAGGGCGTCGACCCGTCCCAGACCGGCGGGCTGCTCGAGAGGTTCCCCCTCGTCGGTGAGATCCTCGGGCGCTTCGCGGACCCGGCCGCCGGAGCCGCCGCGCTGCAGGACGCCGTGCGCAACGCGAGTGGTGAGGTCTTCGGCAACACCTTCCTCGTCGCGGCGATCATGGTCGCCTTCACCCTCGTGTCAGCGGCCTTCCTCCCGCGCCGGCACGAGAAGAGCCACCTGCTCGACGACGCGGACGCCGCCGACGTGGCGCCCCCGGTCATCCTGCACTGACCTCGGCTGGCACGACGAAGGCCGGTCCACCCCTCGAGGGTGGGCCGGCCTTCGGCATGCTGACCCCATGAACACTGCGCGACCCGGCCGCCACAACGCCATCACCGATGTCGCCGGCGTCCGCGTCGGCCAGGTGACCCGTGACGAGCCGGGGTGGCTCACCGGCGTCACGGTCGTGGTGCCACCGCCCGGGACGGTCGGCGGTGTCGACGTCCGCGGCGGCGCACCCGGGACGAGAGAGACGGACCTCCTCGACCCGACCCGGCTCGTCGACCGGGTCGACGCGGTGGTGCTCGCCGGCGGCAGCGCCTTCGGTCTCGCCAGCGCCGACGGGGTCATGCAGGCGGCCTACGCCGAAGCAGCGGGGTGGCCGGTCAGCGCCGACGACAGCTCGCAGGTGGTGCCGATCGTCCCGGCTGCCGTCATCCTCGACCTCGCGCGTGGTGGGGACTTCACCCACACACCCACGGCGGCGGACGGCGCGGCGGCCTGGCGCGACGCAGCCGACGGCCCGGTGTCGCAGGGGTCGGTGGGTGCCGGCACAGGCGCAAGGTCGGGTGGGCTCAAGGGCGGCGTCGGCAGCGCGAGCGCCATCGTCGACGGCCTCACCGTGGGAGCGCTCGTGGTCGTCAACGCGATGGGCTCACCGTGCGCTCCTGACGGTTCGCTGTATGCCGTCCGCTCCGGT
The DNA here is from genome assembly GCF_042666355.1 of Knoellia altitudinis. Taxonomy (NCBI): domain Bacteria; kingdom Bacillati; phylum Actinomycetota; class Actinomycetes; order Micrococcales; family Intrasporangiaceae; genus Knoellia; species Knoellia altitudinis. Next base: position 2,553,027 of record NZ_JBHTDK010000001.1, on the reverse strand, counting down.
CTCGCAGACGAGTTCGCCCACGCGCCTACTCCGGATCAGACAGCGGCACAGGCCTACTGGGAAGCCCTCGCCGCAGCCGAGGCAGAGCTGCGGGCCGGGCTGGCCACGACCATCGCAGTGGTGGCGACGGACGCCACCCTCAGCAAGGTGCAGTGCCGCAAGCTGGCCGAGGTGAGCCATGACGGGCTGGCGAGGGCCCTGTCTCCGGTGCACACGGCATACGACGGAGACACGATCTTCACCCTCGCGACGGGTGAGCGGGCAGCGCCCGGCGACCTCGACCTCGTCCACCTCCAGGCAGCCGCGGCCGAGTGTGTCACCCGGGCCGTCGGTCACGCCATGCTCGCGGCGATCTCGGTCGACCGCACGCGCGATGGCGGCATCGCCTTGAGCAGCTGGGGCGACGCCCTCACGCGTTGACGTTCTCCGGCGTGCGGTCCGTCAGCCGAAGTGGCGGATCATGAACTCGGCCTCGACGTCCCGGCCGCCCGTGGGGTCCGGCGGCGAGTCGGTGACCTGGCTCGTCGTCATCTGGTCGACCGTGATGCGCGGCAGGTCGACGTGCACCCGCCCTGCGAGGTCGTCGGGGGTCCCGGTGTCGGCCATGTGCGTCCTCCTGCGTCCGCTGGTCACCCCAGTGTGACGCAGAAGGGTCAGCGCGAGGAGGAGTAGTTCGGTGCCTCGACGATGCCGGTGATGTCGTGCGGGTGGCTCTCCTTGAGGCCCGCGGTCGTGATGCGGACGAACTGGCCCTTGGCCTTGAGCTCGGGCACCGTGCGGGCACCGACATAGAACATCGACTGGTGCAGGCCGCCCATGAGCTGGTGGACGACGGCACCGAGGGGACCGCGATAGGGCACGCGGCCCTCGATGCCTTCGGGGACCAGCTCGTCGTCGCTGGCGACGTCGGCCTGGAAGTAGCGGTCCTTGGAGTACGACTTCTTGCCGCGCGAGGCCATGGCACCGATCGACCCCATGCCGCGGTAGGCCTTGAACTGCTTGCCGTTCACGAAGACGAGCTCACCGGGTGACTCCTCGCACCCTCCGAAGAGCGAGCCGATCATCACCGAGTCGGCACCGGCGACGAGGGCCTTGGCGATGTCGCCGGAGTACTGCAGGCCACCGTCACCGACGACCGGAACGCCAGCCGCCCGACAGGCGAGCGACGCCTCGTAGATCGCGGTCACCTGTGGGACGCCGACACCGGCCACGACGCGTGTCGTGCAGATCGAGCCCGGTCCGACCCCGACCTTGACACCGTCGGCGCCCGCGTCGACGAGGGCCTGGGCTCCCGCACGGGTGGCGACGTTGCCGGCCAGGATCTGGACGTGCCTGGTCGCCGGGTCGCTCTTGAGGCGCTTGATCATGTCGAGCATGAGCCGCGCGTGACCGTTGGCCACATCGGGCACGAGGACGTCGACGCCGGCGTCGACGAGGGTCGTGGCACGCTCCCACGCGTCGCCGAAGTAGCCCACCGCCGCACCGACGAGCAGACGTCCGGAGGCGTCCTTGCTCGCGTGCGGGAACTGCTCGGACTTCACGAAGTCCTTGACGGTGATGAGGCCGGTGAGCCGGCCCTCTCCGTCGATGAGGGGCAGCCGCTCGCGCTTGTGCTGGCGCAGGAGGCTCGTCGCCTCGGCGTGGCTGATGTCCTCGGAGCCGGTGATGAGCGGCATGGGGGTCATGACGTCGCGCACGAGCGTCGTCGCCCATTCGGCGACGGGGGTGAAGCGGAGGTCGCGGTTGGTGATGATGCCGATGAGGTGGCGTCCGTCGTCGAGGACCGGCAGGCCGGAGACGCGGTAGCGGCCGCACTGCTCGTCGAGGTCCTCGAGCGTGGCGTCCGGACCGATGGTCACGGGGTTGGAGATGCGGCCGGTCTGGGTGCGCTTGACGAGGTCGACCTGGTAGGCCTGGTCCTCGATCGACAGGTTGCGGTGGAGGATCCCGAGGCCGCCCTGGCGGGCCATGGCGATCGCCATCCGCGCCTCGGTGACCGTGTCCATGGCGGCGGACACCAGCGGCACCCTCAGGCTGATCTCACGGGTGACGCGGGAGGTCGTGTCGACCTCGCTCGGGATGACGTCGGTCTCGCCGGGCTGCAGCAGGACGTCGTCATAGGTGAGTCCGAGAGCGGCGAAAGGCGCCGGCAGGGCGGGCTGCGCGGCCTCGGCGCCAGAAGGGACCGGTGCATCGGTGGGCAGGGGTGCCGGCGCCGGAGCGGCGGGCTCGGCCTCGAGGTGGGTGGAGTGACGGTCGACACCAAGGCTCATCGCCCAAGTCTAGAGCAGCCAATCCTCGGCTCCGAACCAGCGGCGGGCGAGCGAGGATCTGCCTGCCTCCCAGGGCCAGTCTCGCGAAAAGTCCTGTCACGAACTGGCGCTGACCTGCGCGTTTGCAACGGGCGATCCTACTTTGCCAACTTCTTACCCGGAGCAGACCCCGCCCTTGCCAACCCGTTCCTAGCCTGATCCTGCGCACGAGGGGCGCGCAACGACGACGGCGATCGACGACGGGGTCGGAGCCACGGACAGGAGGGGTCATGACTGACATCGCACGACTGCCCAAGCCGACGCTCGATGTCTGGGAGTGGCAGTTCGACGGCCACTGCCGCCAGGTGAGCCCAGAGGTCTTCTTCCACCCGGAGGGCGAGCGCGGCAACCAGCGCCGCAGCCGGGACGACCGCGCCAAGGCCGTCTGCGACACCTGCCCCGTGCTCAAGCTGTGCCGCGAGCACGCACTCACCTCGCGCGAGCCCTACGGCGTGTGGGGTGGGATGACCGAGGAGGAGCGGATTCGCATCCTCAACCAACGTGAGCTCGCGAGCTGACCGCAACCTCAGCCGCGTGTGACGAACGGCCGGATGGCCGGGAGCGACCAGGGACGCTCTCGATCGGAACGGCACCAGCCGGGTGGCTGGGAGCGACCAGGGACGCTCCCAGCCGCCCGGCTTCATCTGTGGGACGGGACCTTCGGCCCGGCCCGTGCTCAGGCAAGCAGGAAACCGACGCCGGCCTCGGCGTGGATCCGCGTCGTGTCATGGAGGGGGACCGTGCTGTCCTGCGCTCCGACCAGCAGCGCGACCTCGGTGCAGCCGAGGATGACGGCCTCGGCGCCTCGAGAGACGAGTGACGCGATCACCTCGCGATAGGTGTCACGGGAGGAGGCGAGCACGATGTCGCGGCACAGCTCGTCATAGATGACCCGGTGCACCTCGGCGCGCTGTGGTCCGTCCGGGACGATGACGTCGAGGCCCCTGGCCCGCAGCCGGCCGACATAGAAGTCCTGCTCCATCGTGAAGGCCGTCGCCAGCAGGCCCACCCGACTCGTGCCCTCCGCCAGGATCGCGTCGGCCGTGGCGTCGGCGATGTGCAGCAACGGTATGCCGCAGGCCTGCTCGAGCTCGTCGGCCACCTTGTGCATCGTGTTGGTCGCGAGGAGGAGCCCTTCGGCGCCCCCGCGCGCCAGGCCCTGCGCGGCCTCCGACAGGATCGTCAGCGTCGTGTCCCAGTCACCGTCGTGCTGCGCCTGCGCCACCGGCGCGAAGTCGACGCTGTGCAGCAGGAGGCGGGCGGAATGGAGACCTCCGAGCCGTGCGGCGACACCCTGGTTGAGGAGCCGGTAGTAGCTCTCCGTGCTGGTCCAGCTCATCCCACCGAGGACTCCGAGCGTGCGCATGCCTCGCACCCTAGGCCACGCAGATGCGCGACTATCCTTGGCAGGTGGCACGCACCGAGATCCCCATCGCCGGCGAGAGCATCCGCCTCGGCCAGCTCCTCAAGTTCGCGTCCGTCGTCGAGGACGGCGCCGACGCCCGAGCCGTCGTCGAGGCCGGCGAGGTGCAGGTCAACGGTGAGGTCGACCTCCGCCGTGGCCGGCAGGTGCGCCCCGGCGACACCGTGACCTATGCCGGCGAGACGTTCGCGATCATCGCCGAGGCGTGACCGCAGCGCTCACCCTCAGGGGGCGGGCGGCATACAACGGATGAGGGTGACCGCCCCGCTCACGGTGACGTCGCCGGCGGAGTGCGGGACGAGCAGCACGTCGCCGGCACGAACGTCGCGCGTCCCGTCGTGGGACGTGAACGTCCCGCGGCCGTCGACCACGACGACTGCGGCGTATGCCGCCGAGACGGTGACGTCGCCCGTCATCGGCCGCACGACCTCCGCCCGGAAGTAGGCACTGGCCTCCTCGGGCAGCGCCGGCCCAGCGCCCTCGACGTCGATCCAGCGTCGGCGCAGGGAGTCGATGCGCGCCTGGCTCACCGGACCGTGGTCGACACTCTGCAGGGCCAACGATCGCTCGAGCCCGAGGAAGGCGTGATCGAGCTCGAGCCCGAAACGGCTGTGCTCCAACATGACCGAGAAGTCCGTGGGCTCCTGGAGCTCGAGGATCAGGACACCCTCACCGATGGCGTGCGGCTGCCCGGCCGGCACGAGGACGGCATCACCCGCCGTCACCGTGATCGGGTTGAGCGCTGCGAGGAGGCGGTCGTCCTGAGCATCCACCAGGTCCTCGAGCTCGGCGTCGGAGAGCCCTTCCCGAAACCCCACCCAGACCGTGGCCCCGGGCTCGGCGACGAGGACGATCCACGCCTCGGTCTTGCCGTTGTCGCAGTCGAGGTGGGCCGCGGCGAACTCGCGGCTCGGGTGCGAGTGGACGGGCAGGCGCTCACCGCTGTCGAGCAGCTTGGTGAGCAGGTTGGGGTTGCCGCCGAATCGCGCGACGTGCGCCTCACCGAACCATCCGGCGCCGTCGGTCGCGAACGCCTGCGCCAGGTCGACCCCGTCGTCGAGGACCGTGCCTCCCCCGCCGCCCTCGGCAAAGAGACGCGCCGTCGAGCCGATCCAGTCCTCGGGCCGGAAGCCGTCGAAGTCGGGCGCCACGTCGATGCCACGGAAGGCCAGGATGCGCTCTCCGCCGCGATAGAACCTGCGAGGAGTGTTGGGCGCCAAGGATGCGGTCGTGGCCGAAGCCGCGCTCGTCGACGTGTCGGTCATGGTTTGGCCTTCCGAGGTGGGAGCGATGACAGGAGCCGACCGGACTCCCGGACGATGAGCCGGGTCGGCATCACGACCGTCTGAGCCGGTGACTCGTCCCCGAGGAGTCGGGCAAAGAGCTGGAGGACGGCCTTCTGGCCGATGGAGGTCGGGTCCTGGTGGACCACGGTCACGGAGGGTTCTATGAGGTCGGCGAGCTCGAAGTCGTCATAGCCGACGAGGCCCATCTGGACACCCACCTGCCGCATCGCGTGAAGGGCCGCGAGGGTGACCCGGTTGTTGCCGGTGATGACGGCCGTCACCGGGGTGCGCTCCCTGGCCCAGGCGCCGAGCCTCTCGACGAGGTCCTCGGAGGAGTGCGGCCCCATGACCACCCGGGTGTCACCAGGCAGACCCAGGGCGTCGTGGATGGAGACGAACGCCTCTCGGCGTTGTCTGGCGGTCCAGAACTCGGCGTTGTCACCGAGGAAGGCGATCCGGCGGTGCCCATGGGCCACGAGGTGCTCGACCGCGCTCCGGACCCCGCCGGCGTTGTCACTGATGACGGTGTCGCACGGCTCGCCCCGGACCGGACGGTCGACGTAGACGATCGGGGTCCCGCTGGCAGAGACGGTCGGGTCGGTCGCCGGCCGCTCCCCCGCGGGGACGACGACGAGACCGTCGACCCGGCGGTTGATGAGCCCCTCGAGCACCACGCGCTCGCGGGTCGGCGAGCCCTCCGCGGACGCGGTGATGAGCTGGTGCTGGCGAATCCTGGCCTCACGCTCGACCGCGGCTCCGATCTGGGAGTAGAAGGGGTTGGCGAGGTCCTCGACGACGAGGGCGATGGTCTGGGTGCGCCCTTGACGCAGGATCCGGGCACCGTCGTGTCGCATGAAGCCGATCCGGTCGATGACCCCCCTGACGCGCAGCTCGGTGTCCCGACGCACCCCCGGCTCGCGGTTGACGACACGCGAGACTGTTTTGACGGACACATGGGCCTCCTCGGCCACGTCCGCCATGGTGGGCCGGGCGGATGTCCGTTTACCTGACAACGCTGTCACACCCCTGATCACACCAAATTCCACGCTGTACAGCAACGTGAGCCGGCAAAGTCGTGCGTTGGCGGGTGGGTTTGTCCGATGACATGTCCTCACCGGACAAGGTGCGGGAGGGGCATTGCGGAGTGCGCGGCATACAGACAGGGTCATGGGCGAAGACCTGTCACAGCTGACGGTCGACGCTCAACGACGAGCCCGGAGGAAGAATGCGCATCACCGCCGTTCCCAGAGGACTGACAGCAGGAGCCGTAGCGCTCGCACTCGGGTGGGCTTCCGCCTCCGGGTCCGCGGCCGCGGCCTCCCCCGCTGCCGCGCCTGCAGCACCCACAGCAGCCGTGGAGGGAGGTGAGTGGTCGACCTCGTTCGAGACCGGTCAGCCGCAGCCCCTCCAGTCCACGGTCGAGGTCGAGCCGACCGGACCGCGTCAGCAGAACGTCACTGGTGGCGCCGCCGCGGACGGGAGCCTCCTGGGCTCGGTCACCGGCGTCACGGCCAGTGCCCAGAACGCGCCGGGCGAGGTGGCGTCCAACCTCGCCGACGCCAACCCGGACACGAAGTGGCTCGCCTTCGCCTCGACCGGCTGGGTCCGCTACCAGCTCTCGGGAGCCAAGCGCGCCCTCACCTGGTCCATGACCTCCGCCGACGACGCCCCCGAGCGGGACCCCCGCAACGTCACCCTGCAGGGCTCGACGGACGGCACGACCTGGGTCGACATCGACCAGCGCAGCGGCGTCACCTTCTCGGGCCGCAAGGTCAAGCGGACCTTCACGGTGACGACGCCCGGCGACTACGGCTTCTACCGCCTCAACGTCACGGCCAACCAGAGCGGCAACATCGTGCAGCTCGCGGACTGGGGTCTCTTCGGTGACATCGAGTCCAACCCGACCGAGATCCTCCCCATGTCCACCACGGTGGGCTCGGGGCCCCGCTCCGGCTTCAACATCAAGCCCCTCGTCGGGTGGACCGGCGTCAAGTCGATGCGCTACGGCGGCCGTCACACGGCCGAGGGCCGCGGCTTCGCCTGGAACCGCCTGTTCGACGTGGACGTCCCGGTCGGCGACCGGTCCCAGCTGACCTACAAGATCCTCCCCGAGATGGTGTCGGGCGACCTGACCTACCCGTCGACCTACACGGCCGTCGACCTGCGGTTCACCGACGGCACCCTTCTCTCCGCGCTCGGCGCCACCGACAGCTACCGGACGTCGGCCTCGCCGAACGGACAGGGCGTCGGCAAGATCCTCTATGCGTCGCAGTGGAACTCGGTCGTCATCGACCTCGGCCCCCAGGCCAAGGGCAAGACGATCGACGCGATCCTCCTCGGCTACGACAACACCGCGAAGCCCACGAAGGAGACGACCTTCAGCGGATGGGTCGACGACATCAAGGTCGACCCCGCTCCGGCAGCGCTCGACCGCTCCAGCCCGACGTATGCCGTTGACGTGCGTCGCGGAACCAACTCCAGCGGGTCGTTCTCGCGAGGCAACAACCTGCCGATCAGCGCCGTCCCCAACGGTTTCACGTTCTTCACCCCGGTCACGGACGCCAACTCCCAGTCCTGGCAGTACTACTGGCAGCAGGGCAACAACGCGCAGAACCGCCCGACCCTGCAGGGTCTCGGCATCTCGCACGAGCCGTCCCCCTGGATGGGTGACCGCAACCAGATGTCGGTCATGCCCTCCATCGCCCAGGGCGTGCCGACCGGAAGCGCCTCTGGACGGGCCATCCCCTTCGACCACACCGATGAGGTCGCCCGCCCGGACCACTACCGCGTGAACCTCGACGGCGGGCTCATCGCCGAGACCGCACCCGCGGACCACGGTGGCGTCTACCGCTTCACCTTCCCGGCCTCGGCCCCCACCGGCAACCTCGTCTTCGACACCGTCGACAACAACGGCACCTTCACCGTCGACGCCGCTGCAGGCACGATGAGCGGCTGGGTCGACAACGGCAGCGGTCTCTCCGTGGGTCGCAGCCGCATGTTCGTGCACGGCACGTTCGACCGCGCCGCCACGGCGACCGGAGTGGCCCCGAACGGGCACACCGGCACCCGCTACGCGAAGTTCGACACGACGGCCGACCGCGACGTCGAGCTGCGGCTCGCGACGTCGTTCATCTCGCTCGACCAGGCCAAGCGCAACCACGGCTTCGAGCTCGCCGGACGCACGTTCAACGACGTGCAGGGCGACGCCAAGGCCAAGTGGGACGAGCGCCTCTCGGTCGTCGAGGTCGAGGGTGCGAGCGACGCCGACCTGCGCACGCTCTACTCGAACCTCTACCGCCTCAACCTCTACCCGAACAGCCAGTTCGAGAACACCGGCACGGCAGACGCTCCTCGCTACCAGTACGCGAGCCCGGTGTCGGCCAAGTCGGGCAGCGCCACGGCGACGACGACCAACGCCCCCGTCAAGGACGGCAAGATCTACGTCAACAACGGCTTCTGGGACACCTACCGGACCGTGTGGCCGGCCTACTCGCTCCTCTACCCCGAGATCGCCGCCGAGATCGCTGACGGCTTCGTCCAGCAGTACCGCGACGGTGGATGGGTCGCGCGTTGGTCCTCCCCGGGCTACGCCGACCTCATGACGGGCACCAGCTCCGACGTCTCGTTCGCCGACGCCTTCGTCAAGGGCGTGGCCCTGCCGGACAAGGTCGGCACCTACGACGCGGCACTCAAGAACGCCACCGTGCTTCCCTCGTCCTCGGGCGTGGGACGCAAGGGCCTCGCGTCGTCGACGTTCCTCGGCTTCACCCCCGAGAGCACGCACGAGAGCGTGTCCTGGGGCCTCGAGGGAATGATCAACGACTTCGGCATCGGCAACCAGGCAGCCAAGCTCGCCACGGACCCCAGCGTCCCGGCGGCACGGCAGGCCACGCTCAAGGAGGAGTCCGAGTACTTCCTCAAGCGCTCCACGGCATACACGAACCACTTCGACCCCGAGAACGGGTTCCTGCGGGTGCGTTCTGCCAATGGTGAGTTCGCGCCGAACTTCGACCCCGAGGTCTGGGGTGGCGGCTACACCGAGACCAACGGCTGGAACTTCGCGTTCCACGCCCCGCACGACGGCAACGGGCTCGCCAACCTCCTCGGAGGACGCGAGGCGCTGGCCGACAAGCTTGACGAGTTCTACTCGACGCCCGAGACCGGGACCAAGCCCGGGAGCTACGGCGGGATCATCCACGAGATCACCGAGGCCCGCGACGTCCGGATGGGCATGTTCGGGATGAGCAACCAGGTCTCGCACCACATCCCCTACATGTACAACTGGACCGGCAAGCACCACCGGACCGCCGAGACGGTGCGCGAGATCCTGCGCCGCCTCTACGTCGGTGGCGACATCGGCCAGGGCTACCCGGGTGACGAGGACAACGGCGAGCAGTCGGCCTGGAACACCCTCTCCTCGCTCGGCATCTACCCGCTCCAGGTCGGATCGGCTCAGTGGGCCGTGGGCTCGCCGAAGTTCACCAAGGCGACCGTGCACCGCACCAAGGGAGACCTCGTCGTCAACGCCCCGAACAACTCGGAGCGCAACATCTACGTGCAGAAGCTCACCGTCAACGGTGAGGGGCACAACGGTGTCTCGATCCCGCACGACAAGCTCGCGGGTCCGACGACGATCGACTTCGCCATGGGCGCCACGCCGTCCGACTACGGCACCAAGGCCAACGCGGCCCCGCCGTCGGTGACCAAGGGCGACGCCCTCCCGGCTCCCCTGCGGGACGCGACCGGGCCCAACGCGGGCACCATCACCGCACCGACGGCGACCACCCCGGGCGCCCTGTTCGACAACAGCTCCACGACGTCGACGACGTTCAGCACGGCCACGCCGTCGGTGACGTACTCGCTGTCCGGCATCGGCCAGCGCGCCACGTTCTACTCGCTGACCAACGGCGCCGCCGCGGGAGAGCCCTCCGCGTGGCGGGTCGAGGGCAGCAAGGACGGCAGGACCTGGGAGACGATCGACAGCCGCACCGGCCAGAGCTTCGCCTGGCGCACGCAGACGCGGCCTTTTAAGATCGCCACGCCCGGCACCTACACGGCATACCGACTCGTCGTCACGGCGAGCACCGGGACGCCGACCCTGTCCGAGGTCGAGTTCCTCACCGATGGTTCCAAGGCGCAGAACACCGGCGTCAAGGTGAGCGCCTCAACCAGCCTCGAAGGCATCGAGGGCCAGGAGATCGGCGGCAACGTCGGCACCTTCTCCGGCGGCAAGGGCACATCGGCGGCCGACTACTCGGCCACCATCGCGTGGGGTGACGGCGCCACCTCCGCCGGAACCATCACGGCGGGCGACCTCGGGTCCTACTCGGTCAAGGGTGCGCACACCTACGCGGAGCCGGGCTACTACGAGACCGTCGTCACCGTGAAGGACAGCAAGGGCACGGTCAGCAGCATCGGAGGCGTGACGGTCCACCAGGCCGTCGTGCCGTCGTACGCCTCGGGCTTCAACCTCGTGTGCATCGGTGACCCCGGTGAGCTGAGCAAGTGCGACGGCGGTCAGGCAGGCATCTCGCGTCCGGCCCTCGTCGAGGCAGGTGCCTCACCGGGCAAGCTCCTCACGGTCCCGGGCACCGACCTGCGCTGGTCGATGCCGGCGATCCCTGCCGGTGAGAACGACAACGCCACCGGAGCCGGGCAGACACTGCCCATCACCCTCGCCCCGGGTGCCACCAAGCTGAGCCTCATCGGCACGGCCACCCAGCGGAACCAGGACACCGTCGGCACGGTGACGTTCACGGACGGCACCACCACGGCATACCCGATCCAGTACGGAGACTGGTGTGGCTCGGCCCAGTTCGGCAACACGATCGCCGTCGAGATGACGTCGAGGCTCAACGGCACGAGCACGGACGGCTGCCACCTCAAGCTGTTCGCGACCGTGCCGCTGACCATCCCCGCGGGCAAGACCGTGGCGTCGGTGACCCTGCCGACCCAGAGCGGCGACCCCCGCTCAGCAGGTCGAATCCACGTGTTCGCGGTCGCCGACAACGGCGCTCCGATCACGGTCACCCCGGCGACCGGTGCGACCGCGAAGGCGGGTGTCGCCTCCTCGGTGACGCTCGGCACGGTCACCGGTGGCGTGCCGGCGGCAACGGGCTACACCGCCCGCGTCGCCTGGGGCGACGGCAGCCCCACCACGGACGCCACCGTGACGGTCGGTGCCGACGGCACGGCCACCCTCACCGGCTCGCACGCCTGGGCGACTCCCGGGACCTACACGGCCCGCGTCCTCGTCGGTGACAGTCGCAACGACACGCTCGCGACGGTGACGGTCACCGTCACCTGACACTCGGGCAGGCGGAGCATTATCGGGTCACCCGATAATGCTCCGCCTGACCCCGGCTGGCATCCGGGGTCAAGCGGGACAAAGTCGGGTCAAGCACCTGCAGAGACGCGTATGCCGCGTGCTCCCCCTGTACGGGAGCACGCGGCATACGCGTTTCTTGCGGGTGGGCCATGAGGCCTCAGGTGAGGCTCAGTGCGAGTGGCCGTGGCCGCCGCCGTGGCCGGCCCCGGCTTCCTCGTCGACCTTCTTCTCGACGACGAGCGTGTCGGTGGTGAGGACCATCGACGCGATCGACGCGGCGTTGCGCAGCGCGGAGCGAGTCACCTTGACCGGGTCGATGACGCCGGCCTTGACGAGGTCCTCGTACTCACCGGTCGCGGCGTTGAGGCCCATGCCCGGCTCCAGCTCGGCGACCTTGGCGACGGCGACGTAGCCCTGGAGACCGGCGTTCTCGGCGATCCAGCGCAGCGGCTCGGCCGCGGCCTTCTGCACGATGGTGGCGCCGACCTTCTCGTCGCCCTCGAGGCCGAGCGTGTCGATGACCTTGACGGCCTGGATGAGGGCGGAGCCGCCACCGGCGACGATGCCCTCCTCGATGGCCGCGCGGGTCGCCGAGATGGCGTCCTCGATGCGGTGCTTCTTCTCCTTGAGCTCGACCTCGGTGTGGGCACCGACCTTGATGACGCAGACGCCACCGGCGAGCTTGGCGAGGCGCTCCTGGAGCTTCTCGCGGTCCCAGTCGGAGTCGGTGCGCTCGATCTCGGCCTTGATCTGGTTGACCCGGCCGGTGACCTCGGAGGAGTCGCCCGAGCCGTCGATGATCGTGGTCGTGTCCTTGGTGACGACGACGCGGCGCGCCTGACCGAGGACCGTGAGGTCGGCCTGGTCGAGCTTGAGCCCGACCTCCTCGGCGATGACCTGGCCACCGGTGAGGACGGCGATGTCCTGGAGCATCGCCTTGCGGCGGTCCCCGAAGCCCGGAGCCTTGACGGCCACGACGTTGAACGTGCCGCGGATCTTGTTGACGACGAGCGTCGACAGTGCCTCACCGTCGATGTCCTCGGCGATGATCACGAGGGGCTTGCCCGACTGGACGACCTTCTCGAGGATCGGGAGGACGTCGGCGATCGCCGAGATCTTGCCCTGGTTGATGAGGACGTAGGCGTCCTCGAGGACACCCTCCATGCGCTCGGGGTCGGTGACGAAGTAGGGCGAGATGTAGCCCTTGTCGAACTGCATGCCCTCGGTGAACTCGAGCTCGGTGGAGGCGGTCGAGGACTCCTCGACGGTGATGACGCCGTCCTTGCCGACCTTGTCGAACGCGTCGGCGATCGTGGCGCCGATCTCCGGGTCCTGGGCGGAGAGGGAGGCGACCGAGGCGATCTCGTCCTTGCCGTCGACCTCGCGGGCCGTCTCGAGCAGCCTGTCCGACACGGCGTCGACGGCCTTGTCCATGCCGCGCTTGAGACCGGCCGGAGCCGCGCCGGCGGTGACGTTGCGCAGGCCCTCGCGGACCATGGCCTGGGCGAGGACCGTCGCGGTCGTCGTGCCGTCACCGGCGACGTCGTTGGTCTTGGTCGCGACCTCCTTGGCGAGCTGGGCGCCGAGGTTCTCGTAGGCGTCCTCGAGCTCGATCTCGCGGGCGATGGTCACGCCATCGTTGGTGATCGTGGGGGCGCCCCACTTCTTGTCGATGACGACGTTGCGGCCCTTGGGACCGAGCGTCACCTTGACGGCGTTGGCGAGGGCGTCGACGCCACGCTCGAGCGCCTTGCGGGCGGAGTCGTTGAACTCCAGTTCCTTGGCCATGTGTGTCCTTCAGTAGTCAGTGGTGGTGCGTTGCCGGGCAGAAGCACGTATGCCGTGGGCTCACCGTGGGAGGTGGGCCCACGGCATACGTGGTGGTTCAGATGAAAACCAAGCGGTCGTTCAGGCTGAGATCAGGAAACGACGGCGAGGACGTCGCGCGCGGAGAGGATGAGGTACTCCTCGCCGCCGTGCTTGACCTCGGTGCCGCCGTACTTGCTGTAGATGACCTTGTCGCCGACATTGACGTCGAGCGGGACACGGTTGCCGTTGTCGTCGATGCGACCGGGGCCGACCGCGAGGACCTCGCCCTCCTGGGGCTTCTCCTTCGCGGTGTCCGGGATGACGAGACCGGATGCCGTCGTCTGCTCGGCCTCGAGCGACTTGATGACGATGCGGTCCTCGAGCGGCTTGATGGAAACCGACACTGTGTGACCTCCCCTTTGGGATGAGTCGAAGGTGGACAGATGAGCTGCAAAGTGCGCAGAACTGTGGATCCGACACGCCGTCGCGGGGGTCGAGCCGGTCCGCCTGCGCTGGCACTCACACCTGGCGAGTGCCAACGACTCAAATCTAGGTCGCCGGTTAGCACTCGGTCAACTCGAGTGCCAAAGGTTGTCCTCGTGTTCGCTGAGGGCGCAGGGCGGTCGAAAAGCGTTTGCGGCCGGGGCGCGCGAGGGCAAGGGTCACCACCATGACCGACATCGACGCCCCCGCCCTGCTCCAGGCCTACGACGACCAGCTTCGTCGCGAGGCCGAGGTCCCATCGGCGGTGAGTGTCTCCGAGCTCGGTCCGCTGGTCCTCGCGACCTACGTCGGCGGGCGCGGGTTCGTCACCTACCGCGAGCTCGGCACACCGGCCGGACCTGCGACACAGGAGTCGGTTCGTGCGCTCGTCGCGGCCGTGCTGGACCACTATCGCGCGACGCCGGAGGTCACCGCGGTCGAGTGGAAGACCCGGGGTCACGACCACGCTCCGGGCCTGCACGACGCCCTCGTCGACGCCGGGTTCGAGGCGGACGAGACCGAGTCGGTGATGATCGGCGACGCTGCCCTCCTGGCGCTCGACCTCGAGCTGCCGGACGGTGTCACCGTGCGCGAGGTGCGTGACGAGTCAGACGTCCGGGCCATGGTCGACATGCAGTGCCAGGTGTTCGGGGACGACCCGGCCGAGACCGAGGCGCACTACGAGGAGATCATCCACCGGTTCCGCACCCGCACCGACATGGAGCTCTGGGTCGCCGAGGAGGCCGGCACGATCGTGAGCGCCGGTCGCCTCGAAGCGGTCGAGGGCACCGACTTCGCCGGCATCTGGGGTGGAGCCACGAGGCCGGAGTACCGCGGTCGCGGGATCTACCGCGCCCTCACGGCTGCTCGCGCGCGCTCAGCCATCGCGCAGGGCAAGAAGTGGATCAACAGCGACTCCACCGAGTTCTCCCGCCCGATCCTCGAGCGATCCGGTCTCGTCAAGGTGTCGACCACGACGCCCTATGTGTGGAAAAGTGCCAGCAGCACGACCCTCTGATCGGCAGGGGCGGCGTGTGCCCGCGCACTGGCTGTCGTCGCCGCACCCTGGGGGAAGCTGACTCATGACCCGCCTCATCTCGGTCGCTGCCGCCGCAATCCTTCTTGCGGCGCCGATGACCGCTGCAGCGAGCACCTCGTCCGCCGTGGTCCGGGACTCGACGACGCGTCCTGCGCAGGCGGCCCGGGCAGCGGTCTCCGAGGCGCCGGTGGCCGACACGTTGGCCACCCGGCCCGGTCCTGACAGCTCGAGGACGGCAACCGCCCCGACCGCCGCGGCCGGCGCCGCAGCCACCGCCCCGGTGGTCGGGCTGACCGGGCGGGGCTTCGGCCACGGGCGAGGGATGTCGCAGTGGGGCGCCCGGGGCGCGGCCAGCCAGGGGCGCACGGTCGCCCAGATCCTCGACTTCTACTACCCCGGCACGACCACGGCGAGCATCGGCAACCCCGAGGTCCGCGTGCGGCTCACCGCCATGGGCAGCGGCGCCACCGTGGTCGCGGGCGAGGCAGGCCTGACGCTCACCGACGGGACGTGCACGACCTCCCTGACACCCTCGAACGCCGTGTCCTGGCGGACGAGCCGCACGACCGCCGGCTGGAAGGTCGAGGGCTACTACACCAAGTCCTCCGGGTCCACGGGCTGGTGGCCACTGGCGAGCGCCTGCTCCGGCTTCGTGACGGCAAGGCACCTCACCTTCGTGGGCGACGGCTCGCTGGCCGCCTCGGTCCTCACCCTGCGGACCCCGTCGGGCAACCGCGCCTACCGCGGTGGCCTGCGGGCGACCCCGGTGACGTTGCGAGGTGGCACCACCGTCAACACCTTCGCGACCGTCAACGTCCTGGCGATGGACAACTACCTGCGCTCCGTGGTGCCGGCGGAGATGCCCGCCTCCTGGGCGCTGGAGGCCGTCAAGGCGCAGGCTGTCGCCGCTCGGTCCTACACCGGCGCGCGGCTCGGCAGCCCGGACGGCTTCGACATCTGCGACACCACCTCGTGCCAGGTCTATCCCGGTCTGACCAGCTCCAACCCGGAGCACCCGAACTCCGACGCCGCCGTCAAGGCGACGTCCGGTCAGGTGCGCAAGTACGGCACGGCCATCGCGATGACCGAGTTCAGCTCGACCAACGGCGGCCAGGTCGTCGGCACCTCGGTCCCCTACCAGGTCGCCAAGGCCGACCCCTACGACGGCGTCTACGCCGAGGCGCCTGACACGTGGTCCTACCTGACGATGCCCGTGACGGCGATCGAGAATGCCTGGCCGAGCATCGGGACGTTCCGCTCGATGACGTTCTCCCGGGACGCCAGAGGCGCCTTCTTCGGAGGGCGGGCCACCTCCGTCGTCCTCACCGGCAGTGCAGGGACCCGCAGCGTCGGTGCCGAGACCTTCCGCGGCACCCTCAACCTGCGCTCGACCTGGTTCATCCCGGTGGGCTCGTCGGTGGGGACCGACTTCGCCGGCAACGCCTTCTCCGACCTCATCGCCCGTGACGCCTCAGGGAACCTGTGGAACTACCACGGCAACGGCCGGGGCGGCCTGCTGCCCAGAACAGCCATCGCCACAGGCTTCCCCGCCTCGCCCGAGATCGTTGCGCCGGGAGACTTCTCGGGGGACGGCATGCCCGACCTCCTCACGCGTTCCGCGGCGGGAACCCTCACTCTGCACAAGGGCGACGGCACCGGCCGGATCGTCTCGAGCAGCAGCATCAGCGGGGGCTGGCAGGGTTTCGACACGGTCCTCGCACCCGGCGACCTCGACGGCGACGGGCACGTGGACCTCCTGGCACGCGACACGTCAGGGACCCTGTGGCTGCACCGCTCCAACGGCGCCGGAACCCTCCTCCCCAAGGTCAGCAAGGGCTCCGGGTGGCAGGACTACCGCGAGCTGGACGCCGTCGGGGACTTCGACGCAGACGGCGGTGCGGACCTCGTCGGCAGCCACCGGACAGGCGCGCTGCATCTGCTGCGGTTCTCCGCGAGCGGGACCTACCTGGGCAAGCGGCACGTGACCTGGGGCAGCTTCACCGCCCTCTCCGGACCTGGCGACTTCAACGGCGACCGCCGCACGGACGTGTTCACCAGAGACAGCGGCGGCCGGCTGTGGGTCCACCTGGGCGACGGCACGGGCGGTGTCAGCTCGCGCGTCCAGATCGGGTCGGGGTGGCAGGCGATGAGCTTCGCCAGCTGAGCTCCTCCCTCGCGGGCATCTCTGGTCGCCCAGCGGGCGCTCGTTCCCCGAGACTCGCGGGACGAGCGGCGAGCGCGAAGTGAGAGGGTGGGCGAGTGGACGTGAGCACGGTGAGGGCACTGACTGCCCCCGAGGGACAGGAGCTCCTCCGTTCACTCCCTCCCTACAACGGCTCCTCGGCCCTCACCCTCCAGGACCAGCTCCGCCGTGCGGGCCACCCGCCTGAGCTCGCCGCCGCCGCCCTGACCCAACAGCGCCTGCGCGCCAAGGCGACCGCGAAGTTCGGGGATTTCGCCTCCGACATGCTCTTCACCCCCGACGGCCTCGAGCAGGCCACGCGGCTCGAGGTCGCGGTCGCGCACGCACACCGGTTCAGCCGGGCGAGCCTGGCGACCGTCCACGACCTCGGCTGTGGCATCGGGGCCGACGCCGTGACCCTGTCCTCCCTCGGTGTGACCGTGCGAGCGGTCGACTCCGACCCGGTCACCGCCGCCGTCGCCGACGCGAACCTGCGGCCGTGGCCGGACTCGCGCGCCCGCGTCGGCCATGCCGAGGACGCGGAGTTCGGGGTCGACCCGGGCCGCAACCGGGTCGGTGCGTGGCTCGACCCGGCACGCCGCACCCGGGGGGTCGCCGACATCACCGGCCGGACCCGGCGGACCTTCCGGCTTGACGAGCTCTCGCCGTCGTGGGACTTCGTCCAGCAGGTTGCCGCAGTGGTTCCCGCCACGGGCGTCAAGCTCAGCCCGGGCTTCGACCATGCCGCGATCCCCGACGGCGCCGAGGCCCAGTGGACCTCGTGGGCCGGCGACGTCGTCGAGTGCGCCGTCTGGTGGGGACCGCTCGCGACGACGCCGGGTCGCACCGCCCGGGTCATGGGGCCGGACTCGACGCCGGTCGTCGTCACCGAGTCGATGTCGGACCCCGTGCCACCCACCGCCACGTCCCTGCGCGAGGTGGGCGGCTGGCTCCACGACGTCGACAAGGCCGTCATCCGGGCAGGTCTCGTGGGCGCCGTGACCCGGGCCACCGAGGGGACGGAGTCCGACGAGGGCACCGGCTACGTCCTCACCTCACGCAACGTCCCGCTCGCCTACACCCGGCGGTATGCCGTCCACGAGGCGATGCCCTTCGGCGTCAAGACCCTGCGTGCCTGGCTGCGCGAACACGGCATCACCGGGCTGACGATCAAGAAGCGCGGGGTGCGGCTCGATGACGAGCAGCTGCGGCGCGACCTCAGGATCGGCACCAAGGCCGGTCGTGGTGAGCAGGCCACCGTCGTCCTGACCCGCGTCGGCGGCTCCCCCGTCGCCCTCATCGTCTCCCCCGCGTAGACGTCCGCCTTGGTGCCGCGCGCACCTCGCGGAAATGCGTCTGTTCGCCGCTGTCCCATCCGCGCTTCGCGCGCTGAGCGCACTGCGCGCTCCCGCCAGGCCCAGCCGGCGGCGAACAGACGCCTTTCCGCTCCTCTCGTCAGGCTCCCAGCCTTGGGTCGGGTTGCGCTCCTGGGTGGCGGACGGCTGCGGCTCCTGCTGCCAACGCGGAGTCGAGAGCTGCTGCGCGATCTGCGCCGGTGGCGAGGGCTGCTGCGAGAGCGCCGCAGAAGGCGTCTCCGGCTCCGGTGGTGTCGGCGACCTCGGCCGGGGGGACGTCGTGGGCGGGGGTGGTCTCGCCGTCCCAGGTGACGCCGTTCGCGCCGAAGGTCACGAGCAGCGATGCGGGCTCGGCCCCGGACTCGGCGAGCGCGACCATCTCGTGCTCGTTGGCGACCACCGGATCGGCGAGGGCGACGACGTCGGGCGGGAGGGCGGCATACGGCGCCGTGTTGATGACGACCCGCGCGCCGAGGTGCGCCGCGCGTCGGGCGGCAGCACAGACCACCGTGAGCGGCACCTCGAGCTGGAGGAGGAGGACGTCGCCCGCACCGAGCGCGTCGACGGCGGAGATCTCGGTGTGGTCGAGCGCGTCGTTGGCTCCGGGGATGACGATGATGGTGTTCTCCCCGCGGTCGTCGACGGCGATGAGGGCGTGGCCGCTGGGCTCGCCGGGGACGGTGCGGACCCGGGAGACGTCGATCCCCTTGCGGCGCAGGCGTTCGACGTAGGCCGCGCCTCCACTGTCGTCGCCGACGCATCCGACCATGAGCACCTCGGCACCCGCTGCGGCGGCCGCGACGGCCTGGTTGGCTCCCTTGCCGCCGGCCAGCCGGTCGAGGCCCTCGCCGAGCAGGGTCTCTCCGGGGCTGGGGTGGCGTTCGACGCGGGTGACGAGGTCGACGTTGAGCGATCCGAACACCATGACGCGCCCCATCAGCGGGCACTCCTGATCGTGTCGAGCCAGAGCCCCGCGACGCGGGGCCCGTCGATCTCGAGGGCGACGTCGACATGCGCGTGGGCCAGGCCGTGCGGGTCGTGGTCCATGTCGCCGGTCCAGTCGCGGGTGTCGACGATGGTGCGGCCCCGGGTCCAGGTGCCGGCCAGCTCGACCCGGACCGGCAGTCGCTCGGTCCGGACGGCATCTGGGTCGACGAGAAGGGCCACCGCACCGGCGTCTCCGATCGAGGCACTGCCCTTGTCGAAGCGCCGGCTCATGAAGCGGACGAGGCCCGCGCCGAGGGCACCCGGTCCACGCTCGTCGAGTTCGGCGAGCTCATCGGCTTCGGCGAGGGTGACCTGCGGGCCGTAGAACACGTCGAGGCCGTACATCGTGACGGGCACGTGGTGGTCGACGCTCGCGTCGAGCACCACGGCCGTGGCCTCGGGGTCGTGGAAGACGTTGAACTCCGCCGAGGCCGTCGCGTTGCTCACCATCGCCCCGCCCCCCATGAAGACGATACGTTCGATGCGGGCGAACGACTCGGGATACATGCGCGCGAACAGCGCGACGTTGGTCATCGGGGCCAGTGGCACGAGCGTGACCGGGGTGCCCTCGGCGGCTGCGGCATCGACCGTCTCGCGCAGCACGTCGACCGCGTGGCGCGGGTCGGCGGCACCCTGGGGAGCGGGCCAGCCGAGATCGGCCATCCCGTCGTCGCCGTGGACGTGACGGGCATCGACCGGTCGCTCCAGGAGGGGGTGCGAGGCACCGGCGGCGACCGGGACGGAGGTCGTGCTGCAGGCCTCGAGCACGGTGAGGGTGTTGCGGACGACATCGGGCAGAGGGGCGTTCCCGCCGACACAGGTGACGGCGCGCAGGTCCAGGTCGGGGTGCAGGGTCGCCAGGACCAGGGCGCAGGCGTCGTCCACTCCGGTGTCGACGTCGAGGATCACGGGGAGGGCCATGGAGCGAGGGTATGCCGTGGGTCGGCTAGCGTCGGGGGGTGACTTCCCGCTCCACCGCCCGTGTCCGAGCCCGCTTCGCGGCCGCCGTCCCGATCGCCCTCGCGGGCGCCCTGGCCGCGGGGTGCGGGGGTGGCGAGACCCCGGATGACACGGCGTCGACCAGCGCCGGATCGGGCACCTCCACCGGAACCACGACGCCCAGCGCCACCTCGCCCTCACCGTCGGCCACGGCGTCCGCCACTGCCAGCCCGTCCCCGTCCGGCGAGGCCACCGACGTCAGCGCCTGCGCCCGTCAGACGGCGGACGCACTCACCGAGGAGCAGGCGCTCGGACAGCTCCTCATGGTCGCCTTCGACACCGCAGCCCCGCGCACCGCGCTCGACGACCTCATCGCCGACCAGCACGTGGGCAACGTCATCTACCTCGGCGGCTGGGAGGGCGCGGCCCGGGTCAAGGAGACGAGCACGCACCTCCAGGCACAGGCCACGAAGTCTGCGACGGCCGGCATACCCCTGCTTCTCGCCGCCGACCAGGAGGGCGGGGAGGTGCGCCAGCTGCGTGGTGAGGGCTTCTCCAAGGTGCCTTCGGCCAAGGTCCAGGCACAGATGTCGTCGAATGAGCTCACCGCCGCCGCCAAGGGGTGGGCGGGCGAGCTCAAGGCGGTGGGGATCAACGTCAACCTCGCCCCCGTGACCGACACGGTCCCCGCCGAGATCGGTCGGGCCAACGAGCCGATCGGCAAGTTCGCCCGTCAGTACGGCTCCACCCCGGCTACGGTCGAGAAGGCGTCGACCGCGTTCCTCAAGGGCATGATCGAGGGCGGGGTCATGGGCACGGTCAAGCACTTCCCCGGGCTCGGGCGGGTCGAGAACAACACCGACTTCAACACCACGGGCATCACGGACTCCGTTGCCACGACGAACGATCCGTTCCTCGCCCCGTTCACCGCCGGGGTGAAGGCGGGCGCCGGACTTGTCATGGTGAGCTCGGCGCGCTATCCGGGCCTCGACCCCACCGAGACCCAGGCGATGTTCAGCAAGCCGATCATCACCGACCTGCTGCGGGGCCGGCTCGGGTTCGACGGGGTCGTCATCACCGACGACATCAATGCCAAGGCCGTCCGGTCGATCCCCGCCGCACGACGGGCCACGACCTACATCGAGGCAGGCGGCGACATCCTGCTCACCGGCGATCCCGAGTCGGTCCCGGCGATGACCAAGGCCCTCGCCGACAAGGCCCGCGCCGATGAGGGTTTCGCGACGCTCGTCGACGCCTCGGTGCTGCGCGTCATCGCGCTCAAGGAGCGGATGGGCCTCGTCACCTGCGGCTGAGCTCAGTTCTGGACCTGCGTGACGGGCATCGACGAGTCGGCGGGCAGGTCGAGGCGTGACGCGTCCCGACCCTTGAGCACCATCTGCGCACCGAGGGCGGCGACCATCGCGCCGTTGTCGGTGCACAACCCGGGGCGCGGCACGCGCAGCTCGATCCCGGCAGCGTCGCAGCGCGACTGGGCCATGGCCCGAAGCCGGGAGTTCGCCGCCACCCCACCGCCGATCTGCAGGTTCTCGGCGCCCTGCTCCCGACAGGCGAGCACCGCCTTGCGGGTGAGCACGTCGACGACGGCCTCCTGGAAGGACGCAGCAACGTCCGCGACCGGCACCGGCTCGCCGGCCGCCTCCTTGGCCTGCACCCACCGCGACACCGCGGTCTTGAGGCCCGAGAACGAGAAGTCGAAGCGGTGGCGCTCCATGTCCCGCCCCGCAGTCAGGCCGCGCGGGAAGTCGATCGTGACCTGGCCCTCGCGCGCCATCCGGTCGATGTGCGGACCGCCGGGGAACGGCAGCCCCAGCACCCTGGCCACCTTGTCGAAGGCCTCCCCCGCCGCGTCGTCGATGGTCGAGCCGAGGCTGCGGATGTCGCTCGTGACGTCGGGGACGAGCAACAGCGACGAGTGCCCACCCGAGACGAGCAGGGCCATCGTCGGCTGCGGCAGCGGCCCATGCTCGACGATGTCGACGGCCACGTGTGACGCGAGGTGGTTGACGCCATAGAGCGGGACGCCGAGGGACAGCGCCAGGGCCTTGGCCGATGCCACACCGACCATGAGCGAGCCCGCCAGCCCCGGACCTGACGTCACCGAGATGGCGTCGAGGTCACGCAGCTGCACGCCGGCCTCGCGGCAGGCCCGCTCGATCGTCGGCACCATCTCCTCGAGATGGGCGCGACTCGCGACCTCGGGCACGACCCCGCCAAAACGCGCGTGGTCGTCGACGCTGCTCGCGACCGCGTCGACGAGCAGGGCCTCGCCGCGGACGATGCCCACCCCCGTCTCGTCGCACGACGTCTCGATGCCGAGGACCAGGGGCTGTTCGACACTCATAAGCCAGTTCCCTTCTGTGCCAACATCTTGCGCATCACCAAGGCATCGACGTCGCCGGGTTGGTAGTAGCCACGACGCACTGTGAGCACGGCGTAGCCCCGTCGGTCATAGAGCGCGCGCGCCGAGGCGTTGTCGGCCCGCACCTCGAGCATCAGCGCCTCCGCTCCGGCAGCTGCGCCGCGTGCCTCGAGCTCGTCGAGCAGGGCCGCACCCAAGCCGGACCCTCGGTGCGCGGGTGCGACCGTGATCGTCATGAGGTCGGCGACCTGTCCGCCGTGGTCGAGACCGGCGTATGCCGCCAGCTCACCTTCGCGGTGCACGACAACGTAGTCGCGGCGTGGCCGACCCGCGAGCTCACCCCACCAGGACGCCTCGCTCCAGGCGTCGTCGGGGAAGGCCTCGGTCTCGAGCGCGACGAGGTCGGGGATGTCGGTCCAGGCCAGCGCACGCAGCCCGGTCAGCACGGCGGCAGTCATGCGCGCGCCGCTCGCTCGGCCGAGGTCAGCGCATCGGGGCGACGCAGGTAGAGCGGCTCGACCGGCATCGGCTCGCCCGCCCGGATCCGGGCCACGGCCACTCGTCCCAGCACCGCGGCGTCGACGTCCAGGACCGGCACCGCCCGGAGGAACAGCTCCGGGTAGAGCGCCGGGCCGCGCCCGACCGCGGGCAGCGAGCGGACCTCGTCCGGGAGGTCCGCGGGCCGGTCGACCGCTGGGTCGGTGAGCCGGTCGACGACACCGGAGCGGACGGCATACCGAGCCCAGTAGACCTCCTTGCGCCGAGCGTCGGTGGCGACGAGGAGCTCACCGTCGACGAGCTCGCTCGCCTGCTGGGCGAGCGCGTCGAGACCGCAGACGCCGTGGACAGGGACCCTCAGGGCGTGACCCATCGTCAGACCGGTGACCATGCCGACGCGCAGCCCGGTGAAGGGCCCGGGTCCGACACCGATCGCCACGCCGGTCAGGTCGGCCGGTCGCTTCCCCGCATCCGTCAGGCAGGACTCGATGAGGGGGGCGAGCCACTCGGTGTGGGCGCGGGCGTCGAGGTGGGACCGCGCCGCCACTGCCCGGGTCTCATCGTGCAGTGCGACCGTGATCGCGGAGGTCGAGGTGTCGATGGCGAGGATCAGCACGGCGGGCCAGCCTTCCAGCGCTCGCCGTGTCCGGTGACGACGGCGGTTCGGGACTCGGTCGCGGGATCGGCCTCGAGGGTGACCTCGAGCCTGTCGTCGGACAGGTCCTCGGCCAGGCCGTGGCCCCACTCGACGACGGTGACGCTCTCGTCGAGCGAGGTGTCGAGGTCGAGGTCGTCGAGCTCGGCGAGCCCACCGAGGCGGTAGGCGTCGACGTGCACGAGCGCCGGGCCGTCCCCGAGGGAGGGGTGGACCCGAGCGATGACGAAGGTCGGCGAGGTGATCGGGCCGCGCACGCCGAGCCCCGCCGCCAGGCCCTGCGTGAGCGTGGTCTTGCCGGCGCCCAGCCCTCCGGTGAGGATGACGAGGTCCCCCGCCCGCAGGCTGGCTGCGAGGGCCTCGCCGAAGGCGCGGGTGTCATCGGCCGTCAGGAGCCGCCGTCCGGTCACGACGTGACCTTGCTCTTGTTCTTGGCCTTGGGCTTGGGCTTCGGCTTGCCCTTGCTTTCCGTCTTCGCCTCGGCCCGGGCCTTGCGCACCAGGTGCCCCTTGGCGATGTCGATGACCTTGCGACGCACCCGAGGCCGGTCGCTCGCTGCGACTCCGGCTGCGGCGTCGGCCTCGGCTCGGTCGATGAGGGCGAGGATCGTCCCGGTGACGATCTCCGGGTGCTCGAGCATGATGAGGTGCCCGGCGTCCTCGACGACGACGTGCTCGGATCCAGGCAGCCGCTCGACGATCTCCTCGCTGCGACGGGCCGGCGTGAGGAGGTCCCCGGTGCCGTTGACGACGAGCACCTGCTTGTCGAGGAGCGAGGCCAACGCCTCGTGCTCGTCGTGCCGCCGGAGGACTGGGAGGAATGCCGCCATGACCTCGAGCGGAGTGGCGAGGATGAGCTCGCCGGCGAAGCGCACGGTCTGCTCACTCACCGGAGAGTCGAACGAGAACCTGTCGACGAGCACGTTCTCGACGTCGCGGCCGAGCCGCCGCACTGGTGCCAGCCACCTCTGGTGTGGCGCCAGGCGTGACAGCACCCGCGGGCCCGCCTGCCCGATGGTGCGGCCGAACAGTGATCCCATCCCCAGCTCGGTCAGTCCCTCTCCGCCTGCGGCGGTCGCGATGAACGCCACGGCCAGGACGCGATCCCGCACGAGCTCGGCGTGGAGCCGGGTGAAGGCCATCGTCGTCATGCCACCCATCGAGTGACCGACGAGGACGAGCGGACCCTCCGGGCAGGTGGCGTCGATGACGGCGCGCAGGTCGTGGGCGAGCTGGTCCATGGTGCAGTGCTCGAGGTCCGAGACCTCGGACTTCCCATGACTGCGCTGGTCCCAGAGGACGACGCGGTAGCCCGCCTCGACGAAGGCCCGACGCTGCAGCACCCACCCGCGCAGGCTGAGGCAGAAGCCGTGCGACAGGACGATGGTCGGCAGGGCGGAGTCGAGGTCGGTGGGGGTGTCGACCTCGACGTGCAGGTTGAGGCCGTCCGTCGCGATGACCTTGAGCTCCAGGTCGGGCGTGTGCTCGAAACCGCCCGTGGGGTCGAGTGCGCTCAGCCGGCGCCTGCCCGCGGCGGCACGGTCGGCGGCCACTCCGGCCGCTGCGGCGCCCGCTGCCGCTGCCGCTGCCGCGCCCAGTCCCACCACCTTGCCCACACTGACCATCAGGCGTCTCCTCCGACGAAGACCCGCGGCAGCCGGTCGCTCATGCGCGTGACGATCTCGTAGTTGATGGTGTCGATTGCCGAGGCCCAGTCCTGCGCGGTGGGCTCGTCGTCGACCCCACGCCCGAGGATGACGACCTCGTCACCGGCACCGCCGGCATACTCCGCTCCCAGGTCGAGGACGAACTGGTCCATGCAGACCCGCCCGGCGACGGTGAGGCGACGGTCGCCGACCCTGACGGGTCCGACGTTGCCGGCATGCCGTGGGATGCCGTCGGCATAACCGACCGGGACGAGGCCGAGCACGGTGTCGTGAGGAGTCGTGTAGACGTGGCCGTAGCTCACACCCTGGCCGGCCGGGGCCTGCTTGACGAGGGCCAGCCGCGCGGTCACCCTCATCGCCTCGCGCAGCCCGAAGTCGTGCGGTGCGCCCAGGTCCGGCACCGGCGAGAGGCCATAGACCGCCAGTCCGGGGCGGACGACGTCGAAGTGGGCGTCGGGGTTGGTGAGCGTGGCGGCGGAGTTGGCGAGGTGCTTCAACGGCGGGCGTATGCCGGCCCGCCGTAGCTCCGCTGCCGCCTCCACGAAGCGTTCGCGCTGGGCCAGAACGGTGGGGTGCTGCGGGGCATCGGCGAGGGCGAAGTGCGACCAGACGCCGATGACCTCGACCGCGCCCTCTGCGACCACGGGCCCGAGCGCGGCAACGAGGTCGGTCCAGCCCTGGCCCAGGGCGCCGTTGCGCGCAAGGCCGGTGTCGACCTTGACGTGGATGCGTGCGGTGCGGCCGCGCTCGCGCGCGGCCGAGACGACGGCGTCGAGGGCCCAGGGCGCCGAGACCGAGATGTCGATGTCGGCGTCGATGGCGGCGCCGAAGTCGACCCCGGGCACATAGAGCCAGGTGAGCAGCGGAGTCGAAACGCCGGCGGCACGCAGCTGCAAGGCCTCGCGGAGCTGGGCGACGGCGAGCCAGGTCGCCCCACCGGCGACGGCCGCGCGGGCACTCGGCACGAGCCCGTGCCCGTAGGCGTCGGCCTTGACGACGGCCATGACCTCGGCGCCGGGCGAGCGGCGGGCCAGCTCTCGGACGTTGTCGGAGATCGCGTCGAGGTCGATCGTCACCCACGCCGACGCGCCCTCGGGCGGCGTGGCGGAGACGGGGGCGGCTGGCTTGGTCATGAGGCGGTCAAGTCTAGGCGGGCGGCACCCGTGCTCACCTTCGGGTGAGGAGGTGCGCCACTGCCTCAGGTATGCCGTGTGCGACCCGAAGCGCTCGCACCGGCCCACCCGCGCTGGCCCGGTCTGCGGCGACACCGTGGACGAGCGCGCCGAGCGCGCCGGCATCGGCCGGGTCGAGGCCTGCCGCCAGCAGGGTGCCGATCAGCCCGGCGAGCACGTCACCGGCGCCGGCGGTGGCCAGCCAGGGGGGCGCGTCGGCCTGCGAACGCACGGGTTCGCGCGGGTCCACGGGCACGACGAGGGTCGTGAAGCCCTTGAGCAGCACCGTCATGCCGGTGCGCTCAGCGAGTGCCCGAGCGTGGCGCAGCGGCTCGGCCTCGACGGCGGCCCGCTCGACGGTGATGCTCTTGCGCGAGCGGCGACCCGCTCCGAGACGGGTGAGCAGGGTCGCGAGCTCGCCGGCGTGGGGGGTGAGGAGGGTGGGCCGTTCGCGGCGCACGTCGACGACGTCGTCGTCGAGAAGGTCGAGCCCTCCCGCGTCGACGAGGACGGGCTGCTCCCCCGCGAGCGCTGCCCTGGCGACGTCGAGCTGCGTCGTCGCGTCGCGCCGGGTGGACGTGACGTCGAGCCCGGGTCCGACGACCCATGCCTGGACCCGGCCCTCACCGTGGACGGCCTCGGGGACGGCGGCACGGACGAGCCCTTCGGGCGTAGGCGTGCCGACGTAGCGCACCATCCCCGCGCCGGCCTCGACAGCGGCCGTGACTGCGAGCACCGCTGCGCCCGAGTAGTTCTCACCACCGGCGACGATCCCGACGACGCCGCGAGAGTACTTGTCGTCGTCCGGCCCAGGCACCGGCCACGCGTCCGCGACGTCGTCGAAGGTCAGGCGGACGACGGCCGGCCGGGTGTCGAAGGTCAACCCGATGTCGACGACCGTGAGAGCGCCACAGGCCTGCTCGGTCGGGGGGAGCAGATGGACGGGCTTGGCCACCGAGAACGTCACGGTCTCGTCCGCAAGGATGCCGTCGGGGTCGAAGCCGGTGCCGTCAGCAGCCTGCCCCGAGGGGAGGTCGACCGCGATGACGTGGGCGTCGTCAGGGATGGCCGCGACCCAGGCCGCCGCGACAGCGGGCAACCCCGGGCGACCTCCCAGCCCCACGATGCCGTCGAGGACGATGTCGGCCTCGCCGATGCTCTCCAGTGCCTCCGCCCCGGACACGAGCACGACACCGGCCGCCCGCGCTGCCTCGAGCGCCCCCTCGTGCACGTGCGAGAGGTCCAAGGCCGCAGCGCAGCTGACACCGGACTCGGCGAGCTGCGCCACGGCATACAGGGCGTCTGCTCCGTTGTTCCCGCCGCCCACGAGGGCGACGACCGTCTCGGCGTCGAGCTGCGAGACGCGAGCCGCCACGACCTCGGCGAGTCCCTCGACGGCTCGGGTCATGAGCTCACCGGAAGCCAGCTCGTGCTCGAGAGCGGCCTCGGCGGCATACACGTCCTCGGGCGACCACGCCTCGATCACAGGGGCTTCCTCACGACTCGGCGATGACGATGGCGGAGGCGATCCCCGCGTCGTGGGACAGGGACACGTGCATGCGCTCCACGCCCAGCTCGGCCGCGCGCGCAGCGACGGTGCCGGTCATCTCGATGCTCGGGCGGCCGGTCTCGTCGCGGACGACGGTGGCATCGGTCCAGGCGAGCCCGACGGGTGCGCCGAGCGCCTTGGCCAAGGCCTCCTTGGCAGCGAACCGCGCCGCGAGAGAGCGCATCGGCAGTCCCCGCTCGCTCTCCGTGAAGAGGCGGGTGAGCAACCCCGGCGTGCGCTCGATCGTCTCGGCGAAGCGCGCGATGTCGACGACGTCGATCCCGGTGCCGACGATCACGTCACTCGACCGTGACGCTCTTGGCGAGGTTCCGCGGCTGGTCGACGTCGAGGCCCTTGGCCGTCGAGAGGTGCAGGGCGAAGACCTGCAGCGGGACGACCGTGAGCAGCGGCTGGAGCAGCGGCGAGGTCTGCGGGACGCGGATGACCTCGTCGGCGAACGGCACGACGTCCTCGTCACCCTCCTGCGCGATGACGATGGTGCGGGCGCCACGGGCGCGGATCTCCTGGATGTTGGAGACGACCTTCTTGTGCAGGTCGTGGGGGCTGTCGGGGCCCGGCACGACGACGAAGACCGGCAGGCCCGGCTCGATGAGCGCGATCGGGCCGTGCTTGAGCTCGCCCGCGGCGAAGCCCTCTGCGTGGATGTAGGCGAGCTCCTTGAGCTTGAGCGCGCCCTCCATGGCGATGGGGAAGCCGACGTTGCGACCGAGGAAGAGCACCGAGCGGGTGTCGGCCATGAAGCGGGCGATCTCCTGGACCCGGTCCATCGTGCCGAGGAGCTCCTCGATCTTGGCGGGGACCTCGTGCAGCTCCTTCATCACGGCCTGCGCGTCGTCGGCGAAGGTGCCACCGCGCAGCTGCGCGAGATAGAGGCCGAGGACGTAGCAGGCGGTGATCTGGGCGAGGAAGGCCTTGGTCGAGGCGACCGCGATCTCGGGTCCGGCATGGGTGTAGAGGACGGCGTCGGACTCGCGCGGGATCGTCGAGCCATGCGTGTTGCACACCGAGATCGTCAGGGCGCCGAGCTCGCGGGCGTGCTTGACGGCCATGAGCGTGTCCATGGTCTCGCCGGACTGGCTGATCGAGACGACGAGGCTGCGCTCGTTGACGATGGGGTCGCTGTAGCGGAACTCGTGCGCGAGCGTCACCTCGACGGGGATGCGGGTCCAGTGCTCGATCGCGTACTTCGCAACCATGCCGGCGTAGGCGGCCGTGCCGCAGGCGACGACGGTGATGCGGTCGACGTTGCCCAGCTGCTCCTCGCTGATGCGGAGCTCGTCGAGGACGAGGGCGCCGCTCTCGTCGGTGCGACCCAGGAGGGTGTCGCCGACGGCGTGCGGCTGGTCGAAGATCTCCTTCTCCATGAACGTCGCGTAGCCGCCCTTCTCGGCGGCAGCGGCGTCCCAGGTGACCTCGTAGGCCTTGCCCTCGGCGGGCGCGCCGTCGAAGCCGATGACCTCGTGCCTCTCGGGGGTGATCGTGACGATCTGGTCCTGCCCGAGCTCGAGAGCGTGCCGGGTGTAGCCGATGAACGCGGCGACGTCGGAGCCGAGGAAGTTCTCGCCCTCGCCGAGGCCGACGACGAGCGGGCTGTTGCGGCGGGCGCCGACAACGACGCCGGGCTGGTCGGCGTGCACGGCGAGGAGGGTGAACGCGCCCTCGAGACGGTTGACGACCAGCTGCATGGCCTTGGTGAGGTCACCGGTCTCGTCGAAGGCGCGCCCGACGAGCTTGGCCGCGACCTCGGTGTCGGTCTCGCTGAGGAAGTCGACGCCCTGGGCCAGGAGCTCCTTCTTGAGCGAGTGGAAGTTCTCGATGATGCCGTTGTGGATCAGGGCGAGCTTGCCGTCGTCTCCACCGTGGTGCGGGTGGGCGTTGCCGTCGGTGGGGCCGCCGTGCGTGGCCCACCTCGTGTGGCCGATCGCCGTCCGCGAGCCGGCGAGCGGCTGGGCCTCGATGGCACCCCGGAGGTTCTCGAGCTTGCCGGCCCGCTTCTCGGAGCGGATGCCACCCTCGGTGACGAGGGCGATGCCGGCCGAGTCGTAGCCACGGTACTCCAGGCGGGCCAGCCCCTCCATGACCACGCCCTCGGCGCGGTCATCCATGGTCCTGCCGACGTATCCGACGATTCCGCACATGGCCGCAAGCGTAATGGCTGGGGTCGCGCGCCCCGAACCGCAGCGCCGCGCACCACCACCCGGCGTATGCCGCCCGCGGATGCTCCGGTAGGCCACAATGGCGCGCGTGCCTGCCACGCCCGTAGTGCCCCCGTCCGGGTCCGAGCCGACGGTCTCCGTGCCGTCGCCCTACCTCGACTTCACCCGCGACGACTGGGCGGCGCGGCGCGAGAACCACCCGTTGAGCCTCACCCCCGGTGACATCGCCCGGGTGAGGGGGCTCGGTGACCGGGTCGACCTGCGCGAGGTGGAGCAGGTCTACCTCCCCCTGTCGCGGCTGCTCGCCTTCTATGTCAACGCGACCGCCGGGTTGCACCGGGTCACGACCGACTTCCTCGGGGACCGGCCGGCCAAGGTGCCGTTCGTCATCGGCATCGCCGGATCCGTGGCGGTCGGCAAGTCCACGACGGCACGCGTGCTGCGCGAGCTGCTGCGCCGCTGGCCCCAGACGCCTCGCGTTGACCTCATCACGACGGACGGCTTCCTGCGACCCAACGCCGACCTCGAGGCCCGAGGGCTGTTGCAGCGCAAGGGTTTCCCGGAGTCCTACGACCGGCGCGCCCTCCTCCGCTTCGTCGCGGACGTGAAATCCGGTATGCCGGGTGTCGTCGCGCCGGTCTACTCGCACCTCACCTACGACATCGTCCCCGGGGCCGAGATCGTCGTGGACCAACCGGACGTGCTCATCGTCGAGGGGCTCAACGTGCTTCAGCCCGCGACGGTGCGTTCGGACCTTCGCACGCGTCAGGTGCTCTCGGACTACTTCGACTTCTCGGTCTACGTCGACGCGCCCGTGGACCAGCTGCGCACCTGGTACGTCGAGCGGTTCCTGCGGCTGCGCGAGACGGCCTTCGCGGACCCGGAGTCGTACTTCCACCGCTATGCGGCCCTCACCGACGCGGAGGCGCGCGAGACCGCCGCCGGGATCTGGGAGCGGATCAACGAGCCGAACCTGCTGAGGAACGTTCTCCCCACGCGCGATCGGGCCACGCTGGTGCTGACCAAGGGCGCCGACCACGCGGTGACCAACATCCGCCTGCGTCGTCTGTGAGCCGGCCCCGGGCCGTGCCCGGGGACGAGTCAGCTCCGAGCGAGCAGGGTCTCGGTCCCGGCCGCGACGACCGCGGTGTCGGTCGTGACTGCGAGGCAGTCGTAGCCCCGTTCGCCGAGGACGCGAGCCCGCTCGGGGGTCCCTGCGAACGCCGCGACCCCGATGCCCGCTCTCTCGGCGGCGCGTCGCACCGTCGACAGGGGCCCGTCGGCGTCGGCGAGCAGGTCGTCCACCGAGGTCCCCAGCGAGAGCGCCAGGTCGAAGGGGCCGACGAAGAGGAGGTCCACGCCAGGGACGGCGGCGATGGCGTCGACGTTCGACAGGGCGAGCGCGGACTCGACCATGACGGCCACCTGCGTTCGCGACTGCTCCGGACCGGGCGCCTCCTGACCCCACAGCGGTGCCAGTGGCCCCCAGCTGCGGTGCCCCGTCGGCGGGTAGTGCGCGGCCGCCACCGCAAGGCGCGCATCGTCGACAGTGTCGACGAGGGGGACCACGACGGTCGACGCGCCGACGTCCAGGGCGAAGCCGATGTCGGCGGCATCCACCCGTGCCACTCGCACCGCGAAGGAGTGCCCGTCGGCGCTCAGCGTCCGGCCCACCTCGAGCAGGGCACGGCGGTCGAACTCACCGTGCTGGGCGTCCAGGGCGACCCAGTCGGCGGCAGAGCGCGCGAGCAGACCGACGACGACGGGGCTGCTGACCGAGCACCAGATCCCGCTCGAGCCGGCCGCGAGTGCGCCCACGACTCAGTACCAGTGCGGGAAGCGGTTGTTCCAGAACTCCCACGCGCCACACGGCGTCCCGTAGGACTGCTTGATGTAGTCCAGGCCCCACCTGATCTGCGTGACCGGGTTGGTGCGGTAGTCGGCGCCCGCGCTCGCCATCTTGCGAGCGGGCAGGCTCTGCGGGATGCCGTAGGCACCCGATGACGGGTTCTCGGCGGTGTAGTCCCACGAGCTCTCGCCCTCCCACAGGAGGTTGAGGCAGTTCCACTGGCGATCGCTCGAGAAGCCGTAGTCGGACATCAGCGCTCGCGCGGCCGAGCGGGGGTCGGCCTTGGCACCGGCGACGAGGGAGGCGCGCTGCTTGTCCCGAGCGGCCTTCTGGGCTGCGGCGGCCCGCACCTTGGCCACCTGTGCAGCCTTGGCCTTGGCGACCTTCGCCGCCGCGTCCGCCTTGGCCTTGGCGGCCTTGGCCGCGGCGTCTGCCTTGGCCTTGGCCTCGGCCTGCGCCTTGGCATCGAGCGCGGCACGCTGGGCGTTGACTCCGGCCCGCTCGCTCGAGATGCGCGAGCTGTCGGCGAACCTCTCCTTGGCGGCGGTCGCGGCCTGGCTCATCGCAGCGGCGCTCCGGGTGAACGGCTCCGAGTCGGCGACGGCGTCGTTGGAGCCGACCCCCACGGCTCCCGTGCCCACGAGGGCGAGCGCCATCCCTGCCGTCACGGCCGGGCGGCGCGCGACACCGAGCGCCCGCGTCAGTGGTCCCTCGGATGGACGGGCGTGGCGCCCGCGGTGGGTTCCGCGGTACCTGCTCATACGGGGACGTTCCTTCCAGAGATCACGACGGTGACGGCAGACGCACAACAGCCCGGCTGACGGGGCAGTCGGGCTGCGTTACCAAATCGAGACCAATTTACGCGAGAAGTCGCCGATGGCCAAACCGAGCCCTCCGGGCTGGACGTGCTCGGCAGCCCAGCACGACACGCGAGGTATGCCGCCCGCTCCGGTGAGCGGACGGCATACCGACGGGTGTCGCCGTGCTTCGCAGGCCTCAGAGGTCGCCGTGCTCCTGCTCGAGAAGGTCGGTGACGAGGGCGGCGATGGGGCTGCGCTCACTACGTGTCAGCGTGACGTGGGCGAAGAGCGGGTGGCCCTTGAGCTTCTCGATGACCGCGGCGACGCCGTCGTGCCGACCGACCCGGAGGTTGTCACGTTGGGCCACGTCGTGGGTCATCACGACCTTGGAGTTCTGGCCGATCCGCGAGAGGACCGTGAGGAGCACGTTTCGCTCGAGCGACTGGGCCTCGTCGACGATGACGAACGCGTCGTGGAGCGAGCGACCGCGGATGTGGGTCAGGGGCAGGACCTCGAGCATGCCGCGGTCGAGGACCTCCTCGACGACCTCACGCGAGACGAGCGCCGACAAGGTGTCGAAGACCGCCTGGCCCCACGGGTTCATCTTCTCCGACTCCGAGCCGGGCAGGTAGCCGAGCTCCTGGCCGCCCACGGCATACAGAGGTCGGAAGACGACCACCTTGCGCTGCTGACGGCGCTCCATGACGGCCTCGAGGCCGGCGCAGAGGGCCAGGGCCGACTTGCCGGTCCCTGCGCGGCCACCGAGGCTGACGATGCCGATGTCGGGGTCCAGCAGGATGTCGAGGGCGATGCGCTGCTCGGCGCTGCGACCGTGGAGGCCGAAGGCGTCGCGGTCACCCTTGACGAGCCGCACCTGCTTGTCGGCCCCGACCCGACCCAGGCCGCTGCCACGGGGCGAGAGCAGCTTGAGACCGGTGTGGCAGGGCAGCTCGGCCGCGCCGAGGTGCTCGAGGCGGCCGTACTCGTAGAGGTGGTCCATCTCCTCGACGCTCACGCTCACCTCGGACATGCCGGTCCAGCCCGAGTCGACGGCCAGCTCGGCGCGGTACTCCTGGGCCTCCATGCCACAGGCCGAGGCCTTGACCCGCATCGGCAGGTCCTTGCTGACGATCGTGACGAGGCGCCCCTCGTTGGAGAGGTTCTTGGCGACCGAGAGGATGCGCGTGTCGTTGTCGCCCAGGCGGAACCCGGCGGGCAGCGACGACGGGTCGGTGTGGTTGAGCTCGACGCGCAAGGTGCCACCCTCGTCGCCGACGGGCACGGGGGCATCGAGCCGGCCGGCCGTGATCCGCAGGTCGTCGAGCAGCCGCAGCGCCGTGCGGGCGAAGAAGCCCAGCTCGGGGTGGTGCCGCTTGCCCTCCAGCTCGGTGATCACGACGATCGGGAGGACGACCTCGTGCTCCTTGAACCGCAGGATCGCGCGCGGGTCGGAGAGCAGGACCGAGGTGTCGAGGACGTAGGTCCGGTTCTCCGGCTCCTCGACGTCCAGGTGACCCGTGGTCGTGGTGTCGGCGGCGTCCGGTTCGGTCGCCCCCGTCCCGCTCGCGCGCTGGCGCTGCCGGGTGCTCCCGGCGGTGGTCGTCGGGAAGGCGGCGGTGGAACGCGAGGGTGTGGCCACGGCGGGGCTCCTAGGCGCGCACGATCATGAGGTGCGCTGACTCGAAGGTGTGGATCCCGGTCGGCCCACTGCCACGAGCAGGGAGCCGGGACCGGTCCCTCCCGTCGGAGCCGTGGTGTGCTCCATGCGATGGACCTCCCGAAACACGTCGGGTGACGTGCTACTCGCGACGCTACGGCCGGGTCACCCCGAGAACACCCTCACGCGGTCGGCGTGTCGAGGTGTTCACCCGGCCTTCACGTGGCGTGCGTGACGCACGGGACAGGCGTGACGGGTGCGATCACTCCACCCCCCGGTCTCAGGCGCCGAAGCGACGCTGTCGCTCGCCGTACGCCCGCAGCGCCCGTAGGAAGTCGACCTTGCGGAAGTCCGGCCAGTAGGCCTCGCAGAAGTAGAACTCGGAGTGGGCGCTCTGCCAGAGCAGGAAGCCACCCAGGCGCTGCTCCCCCGACGTGCGGATGACGAGATCCGGGTCGGGCTGCCCCTTGGTGTAGAGGTGGTCGGCGATGTGCTCGACGTCGAGGATCTCGGCCAGCTCCTCGATGCTCGTGCCGCGGTCCGCGTGCTCCAGGAGCAGGGAGCGCACGGCGTCGGCGATCTCGCGACGACCGCCGTAGCCGACGGCGATGTTGACGAGCAGCCCTTCGACGTCGTCGGTGCGGGCAGCCGAGGCCTCGAGCCGCTCGCGGGTGGCGGTCGGCAGGAGTGACAGGGCTCCGACCGGGTGCAGCCGCCACTGTCGCGTGTCGGCGAGCTCGTCGACGGCCCGCTCGATGATGCCGAGCAGAGGGCGCAGCTCGGACTCGGCGCGACTGAGGTTGTCGGTCGAGAGGAGCCACAGGGTCACGACCTCGACCCCGACCTCCTCGCACCAGGCAAGGAAGTTGGCGATGTTGTCGGCGCCGGCCTGGTGCCCCTCGCTGGTGCCGGCCCCCCGCGCCCTCGCCCACCGACGGTTGCCGTCGAGCATCACGCCGACGTGGCGGGGGACGCTCTCGGGGGGCAGGCGCTTGGTCAGTCGACGCTCGTATGCCGCGTACAGGACATCGCTGAGCGCCATGGCGTCACCGTACCGTTGAGCGCATCACACAACACAGTCCACGGCTGGAGGTTTGAACCTACGCAAACGTAGGTATGTTGAGGGACATATGGACCAGCGACGCGAACCCAGCACCATCGATGCCCTCGAAGAACGCGTCGATGCGGTGCTCGATGTCGTCAAGCCCAAGCTGCGCGGCTGGCTCCACCTCGCCATGGCACCGATCGCCTTCATCGGTGGCCTGGTCCTCGTCGTCCTCAGTGACACGGTGCAGGCCAGGGCCTCGGCCGCCGTCTTCACCCTCACCGCCGTGCTGCTCTTCGCGATGTCGGCGGTCTACCACCGCGGCACGTGGTCACCGCGATGGGGCACGGCGCTGAAGCGGATCGACCACTCCAACATCTTCCTCATCATCGCCGGCAGCTACACGCCGTTCGCCCTGTTGCTCCCGCGCGACCAGGCGACGACACTGCTCGCGGTCGTCTGGGGTGGGGCGCTCCTCGGGGTCGCGTTCCGCCTCGTGTGGATCCACGCCCCGCGCTGGCTCTACGTCCCGGTCTACGTCGCACTCGGGTCGGTCGCGGTCTTCTTCCTCGGCCCGCTACTTCGTCACGCCGGGACCACGGTCGTCACCCTGGTCATCGTCGGCGGGGCGCTCTACACGCTCGGCGCCATCGTCTACGGGATCAAGCGACCCAACCCGTCTCCCCGGTGGTTCGGTTTCCACGAGATCTTCCACACCCTGACGATCCTCGCGTTCATCGTCCACTACATCGCCGCGTCCATCGCGCTCTACGACCGGGCCTGAGGCGCCGGTCGCCGCTCCCTCGGCGACCTTCTGGCGATAGGACATCCGGCGCATCCGCGCGTTCATGTTGCGCATGAGCAGCCATAGCGCGATCGCGAGGAAGAGGAAGGCGGCAAAGGCCCAGAGCCCTGGAGCCGCCTGTTGGCTCGGCGTGCCCTCGGTCGCCGTGCTCGGGCTCGGACTGGGCGTGACCGACAGGGGGAGCAGGACGACCTCGGTGAGCATCCACGTGATCATGCGGTGCGCTCCTTGCGTCCGTCGTGCGCGATCGTCAGGGTCCCGGACGTCGCGAGCGCATCGGCCTCGGTCACGTCAGCGGGGATCCCGGCGAAGAGGTCGTCCTCACCCTCGGCGATGGGGATGTAGGACAACCCGGCCTCGTAGTCCTCCCACGGCCAGACCCGCGCCTGCTCCTCGCGAGAGACCTTGAAGAAGTTGCCGTCGGGGTCGACCTGCGTCGCGTGGGCGAGCAGCGCCCGGTCGCGCCGGTCGAACCACTCGTCGCACCGGATCCGCGTGGTGACCTCACGCTCACGTGCGGGGTCCCAGTTCTCCAGCCACGCGGCATACGGGCTCTCCTCACCGAGAGCGGTGAGGGCCTCATGGAAGGCGACCACGCGGCCACGACTGAAGGTCTGGTTGTAGTAGATCTTGAGGGGCTGCCACGGCTTTCCTGCATTGGGGTATGCCGTGGGGTCACCGGCCGCTTCGAACGCCGCCATCGACACGGTGTGGCACATGATGTGGTCCGGGTGCGGGTAGCCACCGTTCTCGTCGTAGGTCGTCATGACGTGCGGTCGGAAGCGCCGGATCTCTCGCACGAGGGCCTCGGCCGTGACCTCGACCGGCTCGAGGGCGAAGCAGCCCTCGGGCAGCGGCGGCAGCGGGTCGCCCTCGGGCAGGCCGGAGTCGACGAAGCCGAGCCAGCTGTGCTGCACCCCGAGGATCTCCTGGGCGCGCCTCATCTCGTCGCGACGCACCTGGGCGAGGTCACGCAGGATGTGCGGGTCGTCGGCCAGCTTGGGGTTGAGCACGTCGCCGCGCTCGCCGCCGGTGCACGAGACGACGAGGACGTCGTGGCCCTCGTCGACGTACTTCGCCATGACCGGCGCACCCTTGCTCGACTCGTCGTCGGGGTGCGCGTGCACACACATGAGACGGAGGCGTTCTGCCACAGGGGGTCCTTCGGGATCGGTTCGGGCACGGGCGACAATGGACTTCCTCCATCTTCGCACTCACCCTCCGTGCCGCCACCATCGACTTAGGGACCCTCGATGCCACTCCCCCGCCCCGCCTCCGGCACCGCCCGCTGGTGGGTCGTCGGCATCCTCGGCGGCTCGGTCATGGTGGGGTTCATCGTCTGGTTCGCCCTCGCCTCCGCGAACGCCCTCGAGGCGGTCGTCACGACCTACGACGTGAAGAGCGACTCGGAGATGAGCGTGGGCTACGACGTGCATCGGCCCGATGGCGCCGCTGTGCGATGCACGATCGAGGCGCAGGACGTCCGGCACGGACGCGTCGGCACCGTCACCGACGACGTCCCGGCAGGAGCGGAGTCGGTGCACCGTGAGGTGACGGTGCGCACGAGCGCGCGGGCGGTCACGGGGGTCGTGTCGTCCTGCGTCCGCGTTCCCTGATCGCGCTGCGCCCGCACGACGACGTGCTTTCCAGCAAGGACGTTGCTATCCTTGTTCTTTCCAGCAACGGGTCTGGGGCCATCGAACCGCATGAGGTTCAGCCCCGGGCCCTTTCACGTAGGACCAGCACCCCCACCCGCGGCGGCATCCGTCGCCCCGGTCAGGGGCACCCGAGGAGTGAACTTCAGTGAGCGAGACCGTCGTCAAGACGAGCTACCTGACCCAGGAGGCGTTCGACCGCCTCAAGGCCGAGCTCGACGAGCTCTCCGGTCCGGGTCGTGCGGACATCGTCGCCAAGATCGAGGCCGCCCGCGAAGAGGGCGACCTCAAGGAGAACGGCGGCTACCACGCAGCCCGCGAGGAGCAGGGCAAGAACGAGGCGCGCATCCGCCAGCTCACCCAGCTGCTCGACCGCGCCATCATCGGTGAGACCCCTCCCGATGACGGCATCGTGGAGCCCGGCATGCTCGTCACCGTCGAGATGTTCGGCGACGAGGAGACCTTCCTCCTCGGTTCGCGCGAGATCGCCGACGGGTCCCTCACCGTCTACAGCGAGCAGTCGCCCATCGGCTCAGCCGTCAACGGCAAGAAGGCCGGTGACGAGACGAGCTACGAGGCGCCCAACGGCAAGCAGATCGACGTCAAGATCCTCTCGGCCAAGCCCTACACCGGCTGACGGTCGCCTGACCCGAGAAGGGCGCTCCCCCGTCACGGGGTGAGCGCCCTTCTCGCACGTCAGGTGTGTGAATTGGCGGGTCGGGGGTTCAGGCGTTCACTCCGTCGTGCACGACGGTGTAGCCCTTGGCGCGCATCGCCGCGAGGACGCGCTCGCAGTGCTCCGGACCACGGGTCTCGAGGCGGAGGGCGATCTCGACCTCGTCGACGTTGATCCGCGGCCCGGTGCGGATGTGCTCGATCTCGAGGATGTTGGCGTCGACCCCGGCACAGTCGGCGAGGATCGCGGCCAGCGAGCCCGGGGTGTCCGGGACGCGCACCGAGAACTGCAGGTACCGACCGGCGGCGACGAGCCCGTGGCGGATGATGCGCAGCATGAGGAGCGGGTCGATGTTGCCACCGGAGAGGACCGCGACGACCGGCCCCTCGATCTCGTCCGTGCCGGCGCTCTCGAGCAGCCAGCCGACGGCGGAGGCGCCGGCCGGCTCGACGACGAGCTTGGCGCGTTCCAGGATGAAGAGCAGCGCCCGGGACATGCCGCCCTCGCTCACCGTCTCGACGCTGTCGACGAGGTCACGCACCAGCGGGAACGTGACGTTGCCCGGCAACCCGACGGCGATGCCGTCGGCCATGGTCGACATCTTCCCTGCGGCCAGCGGGTGTCCTGCGGCCAGCGAAGCGGGGTATGCCGCGGCCTGCTCGGCCTGGACGCCGATGATGCGGACATCAGGCTTGAGCTCGCGCACGGCCACGGCGATGCCAGCGAGCAGGCCCCCGCCACCGAGGCCGACGACGATGGTCCTGACGTCGGGGCACTGCTCGAGGATCTCGAGTCCGCAGGTGCCCTGTCCCGCGACGATGTCGTCGTGGTCGAAGGGGTGGATGAGCACGGCTCCCGTCTCGAGCGCCCAGGCCCGGGCGTGGACGAGGCTCTCGTCGAGGGTCTCGCCGACCTGCTCGATCGTGGCGCCGTAGGCCTTGGTCGCCTGCACCTTCGGCATGGGAGCCCGCACGGGCATGTAGACCTTGACCGCGATGCCGAGCATCTGTCCGGCGAGGGCAACCCCCTGCGCATGGTTGCCGGCGCTCGCTGCGACGACACCACGGGCCTTCTCGGCCTCGGTGAGGTGGAACATCCGGTTGTAGGCGCCGCGGATCTTAAAGGACCCGGCCCGTTGGAGGTTCTCGCACTTGAGGAAGACGTCGGCGCCGACTCGCTGCGACAGGCCGCGGTTGAACTCCATGGGTGTCGGAGCAATGACGGTGGAGAGCAGGTCAGCGGCGGCGCGGATCTCGGCCACCGTCACCGACGACGATGTGGGTGTCATGGCGCGAGGGTATCGACCCTTGCCCCATCGCCTGGCCGCGCCCGTGTGCATTGCTGCCGTGGGGCGCAGCAGTGCACACCCACGCTGTGCACTGCCTCGGTGGGGCGCAGCAGTGCACACCCCCGCTGTGCACTGCCTCGGTGGGGCGCAGCAGTGCACACCCATGCCGTGCACTGCCTCGGTGGGGCGCAGCAGTGCACAGCGCTCACCGAGAGCACGGGACGGCTGGGAGCGACCGGACCGTGGGTGGCTGGCGGTGGGACGTGGTCTCAGTCGGTCGTGCGCTTGTTGAACGCCCGCACGGCCAACGGAGCGATGATCGCGGTGATCGCGAGCGACCAGATGATCGTGGCGAGCTCCGGGTTCTGGAGGGACCAGGGCGCGTCGGCGCGCACCGACCCGCCGACCCCCCAGTTGTCGCGCATGGCCTGGGTGAGGGAGGAGATCGGGTTCCACTCGGCGATGGTGCGCAGCCACGAAGGCATGGTCTCGGTGGGGGCGAAGGCGTTGGAGAGGAAGGTGATCGGGAAGATCGTCGTGAACATCAACCCGTTGACCGCCTCGACCGAGCGCATCGCCGAGCCGACGAGGATGCCGACCCAGATCATGGCGAAGCCGAAGAGCAGGAGCAGACCGTAGCTGAGCAGGCCCTTGAGGACCCCCTCATGGATCCGCCACCCGATGAACAGACCGGTCACCGACATGACGGCGACACCGATGCTCGAGTGGATGAGGGCGGCGATCGACCTCGAGACGAGGATCGAGGAGCGCTGGATCGGCAGCGACCGCAGCCGGTCGACCATGCCCTTGCCGATGTCGGTGTTGAGCCCGATGGCGACGATGAACGCGCTGAACGCGATCGTCTGGGCCATGATCCCGGGTAGGAGCCACGGCTTGTAGTCCCCTCCCTGGACGTTGATGGACCCACCGAAGACGTAGGCGAAGAGCAGCACGAACATGATCGGCTGGATCGTCACGTCGGTGAGCATCTCGGGCTGGCGCTTGATGTGGGTGAGGTTGCGCCGGACCAAGGTCATGATCTGGCGGAGCTGGCTTGCACCACTGGGTCGTGGCACGGTGCGGTCGAGGACCGCGGCTTCCGTGGCGGCGCTCATGCCGACACCTCTTCCTGGTTGCTGGTCTCTTCTGCCTTGTGTCCGGTGAGGGCGAGGAACACGTCGTCGAGACTGGGTCGCTGCATACCGAGGTCGTCGACCTCGATGCCGGCCTCATCGAGCTGGGCCGCGATGCGGGTGAGGGCGCCGACGTCCCCACCCGGTGCCGTGAGCTTGCGCGCGTCGGCGTCGACGTGGACGTCACCGACGACTCCGCGGAGCAGCTCGGCCGCCTGGTGGACCTCGTCGTGGCGCGACACCGTCACGACGAGGCTGGCGGCGCCGGACTGGTTCTTGAGCTCCAGCGGCGTGCCTTGGGCGATGATCCTGCCCTTGTCGATGACGACGATGTCGTCGGCGAGCTGGTCGGCCTCGTCGAGGTACTGGGTCGTGAGCAGCAGAGTCGTGCCGTCTCGCACGAGGTCGCGCAGGACGTCCCACAGCTCCACCCGACTTCGTGGGTCGAGCCCGGTGGTCGGCTCGTCGAGGAAGAGGACCGGCGGGTGCGCGATGAGGCTCACTGCGAGGTCGATGCGTCGCCGCATGCCGCCCGAGTAGTCCTTGACGACCTTGTCGCCGGCATCGGTGAGCGAGAACTGCTCGAGCAGCTCGTCGGAGCGTTTGCGCACGAACCGTCGGTCCAGCCCGTAGAGGTCCCCGATGAGCCGGAGGTTCTCCCGACCGGTGAGCAGGTCGTCGACGGTGGCGCTCTGCGCGGTGAGACCCATCGACGCCCGCACGGCAGCAGGCTCCGTCACGACGTCATGGCCGGCGACCCGGGCCGACCCGCTCGTGGGGTTCGCCAACGTGGTCATCATCCGCACCGTCGTCGTCTTGCCTGCGCCGTTGGGCCCGAGAAGGCCGAAGACCGACCCCTTGGGCACCGCGAAGCTGACGTCGTCGACGGCGGTGAAGCTCCCGAACTTCTTGACGAGGTTCTCGGCCTCGATGACGTGCTCGATCATGAGCTCATCCCGCCGCAGAGGCAGAACGGGTGACCGGCCGGGTCGAGGTAGACCTTGAAGCCGCCGTCCTCGCTCGGCTGGTGCTCGTGGACTGTCGCCCCTGCCGCCAGCACCGCGGGCTCGGCCTCCGCGATCGCGGGCACGGCGAGGTCGATGTGGAACTGCTGCGGATGCGCGCCTCCGGGCCACGTCGGCGGCACCCAGTCGTCGATCCGCTGGAACGCCAGCGTGGTGCGTCCGTCGGGACGGTCAGGGGCGACCACGCCGCCGGGCGGCTCGAGGGTGGCCCAGTCACGGTCGGACTCCTCCTCGAGCCCCCAGCCGAGGACCTCGCCATAGAAGCGGGCGAGCTCGAGGGCGTCGGGGCAGTCGAGGACGATGAGGTCGAGGATGGGTCGAACAGGAGCGGCGTCTTCACTCATGCCTTCGAGCGTATGACGGACCACCGACACCGCCCACCCCTTTTCCGGACCTGCTCCTCAGGAGATGGTCAGGGCGAGGGCGCGCGCGGCCTCCGGGTGCGGGTCCGCGAGCAGACCGCAGGCGAAGAGCACGTATGCCGTGTCGACGCCTTGCGTCGCCGCGGCGGGCACCGTCCACCCGCCGGCGTGGTCGCTCACGACCGCGCCGAGCACGCCACCGGCCAACGCGTCCGGACCATGGCGCAGCACGCCGCCCGAGCCGAGGACCAACCCGACGTCGGCGAGTGGTCGTGGCCGGTCACCGGAGACGCGCGAACGGCCGTGCCGACGCGCAGCCACGACCGCAGCGACCCGGGCCAGCCCGGTCTCGTGCTCCCACTCCTCCGGCGTCGAGGCCCGGTGACCGGTCGCGGCGGTGACGCGTGCGGCATACGCCGCGGTCTCGGGCGACAGCGCAAGGTGCTCGCGCTCGGCCG
Organism: Knoellia altitudinis; assembly: GCF_042666355.1. Taxonomy (NCBI): domain Bacteria; kingdom Bacillati; phylum Actinomycetota; class Actinomycetes; order Micrococcales; family Intrasporangiaceae; genus Knoellia; species Knoellia altitudinis. Next base: position 2,510,034 of record NZ_JBHTDK010000001.1, on the reverse strand, counting down.
CCTCGACGATGCCGACGGCGTTCCAGCGCATGCCGAGGTCGGCCTCGACGGTGCGTTCGTGCCACAGCGAACCGGCGACGTCGCGCTCGATCTCGGCGTCCTCCCCCTGGGGCCGGAGCACCGAGTAGACGTCGGTGGTCGCCCCACCGATGTCGATGACCAGGACGTCCTCGCCGCGCACGTCGGCGAGCAGCTCGACCCCCTGGAGGACGGCGTCGGGCGTGGCCGCACGCACGAGCTCGGTGAAGCCACGGCCGCGCGACAGGCCCTTGCCGCCGATGACGTGCTCGAGGAAGGCGGCCCGGATGGCACCGCGCGCGTCACCCGGGGCGATGACGCCGATCCGCGGCAGGACGTTGCTCGTGACGGTGTGGCGACGGCCGGTGCGCGTCAGTTCGGCCGACACCTCCTCGGCCACGTCGGCGTTGCCGGCCACGACGACCGGCATCGTCACGCGGGCGTTCGCCAGGCGAGCTGCATTGTGCCGCAGCACATCTGCGTTCCCACCGTCCGTGCCGCCGACGAGCAGGACGAGGTCGGGAGCGGCGGCACGCAGCTGGCGCACCCCATCGCCGGTGAGCGGCCCCGATGACACGTGCACGACCCGACCACCCGCCGACAGGGCAACCCGGTGCCCGGCCTCCGCCGTCACCTCGCGCTCGTAACCCACCACGGCGATGCGCAGCCCACCGCCTGCGGACGAGCACACGAGCGTCTCGGTGACGGGACCCTGGGTGGCGAGCTCACCGCATACGGCATCGACTCCGTCCATGACATCGGTCCCCACCGTCGTCGGTGAGGACGCGGCGCCTGCGAGCGCACCGGTCGACACGTCGACGAGCACGGCCTTGGTGAAGGTCGACCCGACGTCGACGCAGAGGACGAGCGGCACGTCAGGTGAGGCGGTCGAGGGCCTGCTTGAGATCGGCGATGAGGTCCTCGACGTCCTCGATGCCGACGGAGAGCCGGATGAGGTCGCTCGGGACCTCGAGCTCGGTGCCCGCGACGGACGCGTGGGTCATGCGGCCGGGGTGCTCGATGAGGGACTCGACGCCTCCGAGGGACTCACCGAGGGTCCAGATCGTCGTCTCGGCGCACACCTTGACGGCGACGTCCTCACCGCCCTTGACGCGAAAGGCGACCATGCCACCGAAGCGCTTCATCTGACGCTTGGCGACCTCGTGGCCCGGGTGCTCGGGCAGGCCCGGGTAGTGCACCGCCGTGACGCCGTCGTGGTTCTGGAGGAAGTCCACGACCTTCTCGGCGTTGTCGCAGTGCCGCTCCATACGGATGGCCAGGGTCTTGAGGCCACGCTGGACGACCCACGAGTCGAACGGGCCGGCGATGGCGCCCATCGAGTTCTGGTGGAACGCCACGCGGTCGCTCGCCGGCTCGTCGTCGAACCACGGCACCGTGACGCCGTGCCCGACGACGACGGCACCGCCGACGACGTCCGAGTGACCGCCGCAGTACTTCGTCGTCGAGTGCAGGACGAGGTCGGCGCCGTCGGCGAGCGGCTGCTGGAGGTAGGGCGAGGCGAAGGTGTTGTCGACGACGAGCAGGGCCCCGGCCTCGTGGGCGATCTCGGCGAGGGCGGAGATGTCGGCGATGCCGAGCATGGGGTTGGTCGGAGTCTCGACCCAGACGATGCGGGTCTTCCCCGGCTGGATCGCGGCCCGCACGGCGTCGTTGTCGGCGATCGCGGCGATGGTGTGCTCGACGCCCCAGTGCGTGAGGACCTTGTTGAAGAGGCGGTAGGTGCCGCCGTAGGCGTCCGAGGGCACGACGACGTGGTCGCCCGGGCTGAGGAGCGCGCGCAGCACGGTGTCCTCGGCGGCGAGGCCGGAGGCGAACGCGAACCCGCGCTCACCACCCTCCAGCGCGGCGAACCCGGTCTCGAGCGCGGTGCGGGTGGGGTTGGCGGAGCGGCTGTACTCGTACCCGTTGCGGAAGCCCCCGATGCCGTCCTGCTTGTAGGTCGACGTCTGGTAGATCGGGGTGACGACCGCACCCGTCGTGGGGTCGGGATCCTGCCCGGCATGGAGGGCGCGGGTGGAGAAGCCGAGGGGTGCATCAGTCATGACGACAGGGTATGCCGCGTGGTCCCGACCCTCGTCGGCCGCCGGGTCTTCAGTCGAGGACCTCGAGGCGGTCGCCGACACTGATGCTCCCGCTGCTCAGCAGTCGGCAGACCGCCCCGCCCCGACCGTGCAGGGCCCTCATCGCGCCGGGGGCGATCCAGTCGTCGAGCAGCCGGCACGGCGCCGCCGGACGGACGACCTGCAGCTCGACCGTGCCGACGCGGAACCGCTGGCCCGGGCGGGTCGGCACCGGACCGGGCGTGAGCGTCAGGTTGCGGCGCGTCGCGCCCGGGCTGATGTCGGCGCCCAGCGCCTCGCTCGCTGCGGCGACGTCGCCGGCTGCCTGCACGGAGACATGGCGGTGGCGGGTGCCGTGGTAGCGGTCGCCGACGAGCCCGCGCCCCTCCTCTGCCTCGACGGTCGCGACCTCCTTGACCGGCAGTCGCGACCCGGGTGCGATGTGGATCGCGCTGACGACACTCAGCTGTTCGCTCACAGCCCCATCATCGCCCCGGGTGCCCGGGTGCTTCGCATGGGGAGCGCTCCGACCGCCCGGGGGCAGGAGGCGGGGAAGAATGGGAACGCCCAGACGTTGAACTCCACAGACCCCTCTTTGTCGCACCTCCCAGGAGAGCTCCATGTTCGGTTCGCGCGCCAAGACCACCATGCCCACCGCCCCCGACGCCCTGCCCGGTCGGGAGACTCGCCCGTTCACCGTGCCGACGACCCACGAGGTGCTCGGCACGCCGCTCGAGGGCCCGTGGCCTGACGGCACCGAGGTCCTCTACGTCGCGATGGGCTGCTTCTGGGGCGCCGAGCGCATCTTCTGGCAGCTGCCCGGTGTCGTGACGACGGCCGCGGGCTACATCGGTGGCTTCACGCCGAACCCGACCTACGAGGAGACCTGCACCGGCCGCACCGGTCATGCCGAGGCCGTCCTCGTCGCCTACGACCCGACGCAGACCACGCCCGAGCTGCTCCTCAAGGCCTTCTGGGAGAACCACGACCCGACCCAGGGCAACCGGCAGGGCAACGACGTCGGCACGGCATACCGCTCCGCGATCTTCTGGACAACGCCCGAGCAGGAGGCCGCAGCGAAGGCGACCCGCGAGGCGTTCCAGGGTGAGCTGACCCGCGTCAACGCCGGGTCGATCACGACTCAGCTCGCGCCGGCCCAGGACGTCGGCGAGTTCTGGTACGCCGAGGACTACCACCAGCAGTACCTCCACAAGAACCCGAACGGCTACTGCAACCACGGCCCCAACGGGCTGACCTGCCCGATCGGCGTCGCGAACCTCCCGGCGCAGACCGACGTCCTCCCGCCCGCCTGAGGCACTCAGGGTCCGGCTCGCGCGCCCGAGGGCTCGCCGTGCCGGAGGCATGACGCACATCCGGTGTCAGGGCGCGGAACAATCCGCGCCATGGCGCCGGATCCGTGCCCGTGACGTGGGCTGCGGGGGTCAGGCGGCCCGGGCGATCGTGAGGACGATGCCGACGACGGCTGCGGTCGCGAGGCAGGCGAAGCCGGCGATGCGCAGTGGGGCGCCGACCTTCCAGTGATCGCGCGGGCCCGGCGCGTCGAACCCGGGGTGACCGCCGATGTCGGAGCTGCCGGCCGGGCCGCCGAAGCCGCCCCTGATCTCAGCCGTCGGTCGTGCGCTCCGCATCCGCAGGAAGCCCACGGCGAGCAGCAGCACCCCGAGCACGGCAAGAACGACGACGAGCCACCACCATCCGGTCATGCCTCACAGAGTGCCACGGTGCGGGTGCGTGACGGGGCCGAGCGCCCCCCAGATCACCGGGCTCAGATCCGGGCGGCGAGCTCGGTGCCCTGGCGGATGGCGCGCTTGGCATCGACCTCGGCGGCGACATCGGCTCCGCCGATGACATGGACGGGTATGCCGCTGTCCCCCATCTCGTCGGCCAGCGTCCTGACCGACTCCTGGCCGGCGCAGAGCACGACACTGTCGACCTCGATGACGCGCGGCGCCGCGGCCCCCTCGCCGTCACCGAAGGACACGTGCAGCCCCTCGTCGTCGATCCGGTCGTAGAACACCCCGGTCACCTGCTCGACACCCTTGGCCCTGAGCGCGGCCCGGTGCACCCAGCCAGTCGTCTTGCCGAGCCCTTTGCCGATGCCAGAAGCCTTGCGCTGCAGCAGGATCACCTCGTGCTTCGGCGTCTCGACGACGGCGGTCGCGAGCCCACCGCGCGACACGGCCGGGTCACCCACGCCCCACTCGGCGCGCCACAGCGCCAGGTCCAGCGTCGCCGACGGCTGCGCCGTGAGGAACTCGCTGACGTCGACCCCGATCCCTCCGGCACCGATGACCGCCACCCGGGGCCCCGCGACCCGCTCACCACGCACCAGCTCTGCATAGGTCATGACGGACGGATGGTCCACACCCGGGATGGACGGCACACGAGGGACCACGCCCGTCGCCACGACGACCTCGTCGAAGCCGCCCTCGCGGAGCTCGTCAGCCGTCACCGTCCGCCCCAGGTGCAGCTGGACCCCGGTCACCTCGATGCGGCGTCGGAAGTAGCGGATCGACTCGGCGAACTCCTCCTTGCCGGGGATGCGCTGGGCGATGGCGAACTGCCCACCGATGTCGTCGCGCGCCTCGAACAGCTCGACGCGGTGCCCACGCTCTGCCAGCGCGGTGGCGCACGCCAGACCAGCCGGACCGGCGCCCACGACCGCCACCCGGCGAGAAGCCCGCGTCGGACCCAGCACGAGCTCGGTCTCGTACACAGCGCGCGGGTTGAGCAGGCACGTGGCCCGCTTCTTCCTGAACGTGTGGTCGAGGCACGCCTGGTTGCAGGCGATGCAGGTGTTGATCTCGTCGGTGCGCGACTCGGCGGCCTTGCGCACCCACCCGGGGTCGGCGAGGAAGGGCCGCGCCAACGACACCAGGTCGGCGTCCCCGGCGCCGAGGATCCCCTCGGCCACCTCGGGCATGTTGATCCGGTTCGTGGCGATGACCGGCAGCGACGTCTCGGACTTGAGGCGGGCGGCATACGACGCAAAGGCGGCGCGGGGCACGGAGGTGACGATCGTCGGGACGCGAGCCTCGTGCCAGCCGATGCCGAGGTTGAGCACCGTGGCCCCCGCAGACTCGACCTCACGCGCCAGCGCCGCGACCTCGTCCCACGTCTGGCCGTCGGGCACGAGGTCGATGGCCGAGATGCGGTAGACGACGAGGAAGTCCGAACCGACCTCCTCGCGGATCCGACGCACGATCTCCACTGCGAAGCGGCGACGCTTCTCGGGGGTCCCACCCCAGGCGTCGGTGCGCCTGTTGGTGCGCGGTGCGAGGAACTGGTTGATGAGGTAGCCCTCGGAGCCCATGACCTCGACCCCGTCGTATCCCGCCTCTCGCGCCAACCGGGCCGACCGCACGAACGCGTCGATCGTCCGCTCGACCCCTCTCGCCGACAGGGCACGTGGTCGGAACTTCGAGATCGGGCTCTTGATCGCCGACGGCGCGACGCACCACGGCGTGTAGGCGTAGCGACCAGCGTGCAGCAGCTGGAGGGCGACCCGACCGCCCTCGGCGTGCACCGCGTCGGTGATGACGCGGTGCTGGCGCGCCTCACGCGTCGTCGTCAGCTTGGACGCCAGCGGGAGCAGCGTGCCCTCGATGTTGGGCGCGAACCCACCGGTGATGATCAGCGACGCACCACCACGGGCCCGCTCCGCGAAGAACGCCGCCAGCTTGGGGAAGTTCCGCGCGCGGTCCTCGAGACCGGTGTGCATCGACCCCATCACCACCCGGTTGGGCAGGGTCACGTGGCCGAGGTCGATCGGCGCGAGCAGGTGCGGATAGGCAGTCACTACTCGAGAGTAGGGACACGCCCGCAATGCTGGCGACGCCTGCGGATGTGTTCCTGCTCTCGCTGGGTGGGCCGGGCCACCAGTCGGCGTCCCTCAGCCCGAGTGTCGGAGGTCAGGGTCGACCCGGAGGTGCGTGACCCCCGATCCCCGACATCCGCGGTGCGTCAGCGTCGGGTCATCGCAGGGGGCCTAGTCGACGAGGTGACCCAGCAGGTCGGCCCGGGTGAGGACGCCGACTGGCTTGCCGTCCTCGATGACGAGCACGGCGTCGGCCGTCTCGAGCTCGTGCCGCGCCGTGGCGACCGGCTCCCCCGCGCCGACGAGCGGCAGACCCGCGCCCATGTGCTTCTCGACCGAGTCGTGCAGCGTCGCCTTGCCGACGAAGAGCAGCTCGAGCAGCTCGCGCTCACTCACCGAGCCTGCGACCTCGCCGGTCATGACCGGCGGCTCGGCCTTGACGACGGGCATCTGCGAGACGCCGTACTCGCGCAGGATCTCGATGGCGTCGCGGATGGTCTCGTTCGGGTGGGTGTGCACGAGCGCGGGCAGCTCACCGGTCTTGGTGCGCAGGATGCTGCCGACCGTGGTCCCGCCGCCCGAGTGCATGAAGCCGTAGGAGCTCATCCAGTCGTCGCTGAAGATCTTCGCCATGTAGCCGCGACCGGAGTCGGGCAGGAGGACGACGACGACGGCCTCGGCAGGCAGGTCCTTGGCGACCTCGAGGGCCGCGACGACCGCCATGCCGCACGAGCCACCGACGAGCAGGCCCTCCTCGCGGGCGAGGCGACGGGTCATGGCGAAGGAGTCGGCGTCGGACACGGCCACGATGCGGTCGACCACCTCGGGGTCGTAGGCGCTCGGCCAGAAGTCCTCACCGACACCCTCGACGAGGTAGGGGCGGCCGGAGCCGCCGGAGTAGACCGAGCCCTCCGGGTCGGCGCCGACGATCTGCACGCGACCGCCCTCGCGGGTCTTGCTCTGCTCACGCAGGTAGCGACCGGTGCCGGTGATCGTGCCGCCGGTGCCGATGCCCGTGACGAAGTGCGTGAGCTCACCGTCGGTGTCGCTCCAGATCTCGGGGCCGGTGGTCTCGTAGTGGGAGGCGGGACCCATGGGGTTGGAGTACTGGTCCGGCTTCCACGCCCCCTCGGTCTCGCGCACGATCCGGTCGGAGGTCGAGTAGTAGGAGTCAGGGTGGTCCGGGGAGACGGCGGTGGGGCACACGACGACCTCGGCGCCATAGGCCTTGAGGACGTTGCGCTTGTCCTCGCCCACCTTGTCGGGGCACACGAAGATGCACTTGTAGCCCTTGCGCTGGGCGACCAGGGCCAGGCCCACCCCGGTGTTGCCGCTCGTCGGCTCGACGATGGTGCCGCCCGGCTTGAGCGCGCCGGACTCCTCGGCGGCCTCGACCATCTTGAGGGCGATGCGGTCCTTCACGGATCCGCCCGGATTCATGTACTCGACCTTGGCCAGGACGGTCGCGGCGATCCCGTCAGTGACGGAGTTCAGCTTCACGAGCGGGGTGTTGCCCACGAGGTCGGCGATGTGCTCGGCATACTTCATGGGCCCATTCTCCCATCTCTCGCACCCGAGCCCGAACGCCCCGCTCAGTGCCGGTATGCCGGACGGGAACACACACGTCCGTGCCTCGCGTTAGCGTGGACGGACGAACGAGGAGGCTTGAGGCAGTCATGGGACGCGCACGACGGGCACGCAAGATCGCAGCGACAGCGGCATACGGGGGTGGCGGCCTGGCCGCGGCGAGTGCTGCGCTGGGGGCGGTGAGCTACGGCGTCATCCGGGGTGAGGCGATGCTCGCCCGCCGACTGGTCGGGAAACCCTTCGACTCCTCCCCCGACGACAACGGCACCTATGGCGCGGGTCCCGGTGAGCCGATCGAGATCCTCGTGATCGGCGACTCCAGCGCTGCCGGCATGGGCGCGCACCATCCGCACCAGACGGTCGGAGCGATCGTCGCAGGCGGCGTCAGCGCTCTCATGGGCCGCAGCGTCCACCTGACCAACCGGGCTGCCGTCGGCGCCGAGTCGAGCGACCTCGAGCGCCAGCTCGCCGACGGGCTCGAGTCGGTGACCCTGCCCGACGTCGTGCTCATCATGGTCGGCGCGAACGATGTCACGCACCGCGTCGACCGGGCCACGGCCGTGCGTCATCTGGAGGTGACCGTGAGGCGGGTGCGCGCCCTGGGGAGCGAGGTCGTCGTCGGCACGTGTCCCGACCTGGGCACCATCGAGCCGCTCGCCCAGCCGTTGCGCCTGTTGGCTCGCCGGTGGAGCCGCGACCTCGCGGCGGCCCAGACCATCGCCGTCGTCGAGGCAGGTGGTCGCACGGTGTCCCTGGGTGACCTCCTCGGCAAGGAGTTCGCGGCCTCGCCCAAGACGATGTTCAGCGAGGACCGGTTCCACCCCTCGCCGGCCGGCTACGCACGGGCGGCCGCCGCGCTGCTGCCGTCGGTGTGTGCGGCGCTCGGTGTGTGGGGACACGACACTGCCGACCGCCCGCCCGAGGCACGTCGTGGCGAGGGGGTCGGGCCGGTGGCCGTGGCGGCTGGGCAGGCGGTCAAGGACCCGGGCACGGAGGTGTCGCCCACCGAGGTCGGCGGTCAGTCGCGTGGCCCGCGAGGTCGCTGGGCGGTGCTGTTGCGGCGCCGCCCCGACGCCGTGCCGGACCCGCTCGACCCCGAGCCCGAGCCGGACGACGTCGACCTGGCCTCAGCCAGCCCCGAGGACGCGGACACCGCCCGGTGACGCGGCACTAGCCGCGACGGGCGGCGAGTTCGCGGTCAGGCGTGCGTCAGGGAAGGCTGCGACGCAGGTCGGCGAGGCGGTCGGCGAGGTCGACGACACCCGCTGACGCGGCGTCCCACACGAGGACCCGCAGCTGGTCGATGAGCACTATCGGACCCAGCTCGGGCACCGGCTGACCCGCCGTCGTCGCGGCGAGGTCCTCGACGAGCTCGCGCACCATCCCGGACGCAGCGAGCGCGTGGTCCGCTGACAGCTCTCGCCATCTGCGGACCACGCGCTCGAGCTCCCGAGAGACGTCCTCAGGCAAGCGGTTCATGTCTCACTCGCGCATGCGGGCGAACAGGCGCAGGAACTCGATGTAGAGCCAGACGACCGTGACGATGAGGCCGTGTGCGAGGAGCCAGCTGTACTTCTGCGGGGCTCCCGTCGCGATCGCGCGCTCGATCATGTCGAAGTCGAGGGCGAGCGAGACCGAGGCCAGGCCGACGGCGAAGAGCGAGATGCCGATCCCGAGCGGGCCGCCGCCACCGATGCCGAACGGCGTGTCGGTGACCATGGCGTAGATGAAGTTGACGACCGCGAAGATCGCGTAGCCGAAGATCATCATCGTGACGATGCGACGGAACTTGGCGGTGACCTTGATCAGCCCGAACTTGTAGGCGAGGAACATGCCGGTGAACGTCGCGACCGTGGCCAGCGCCGCCGTGGGCACGACGCCCTCGTAGATCTCCTCGAAGACCTGGCTGACCGCACCGACGAAGAGACCTTCGAGGACGGCATACCCGACGATGAGCGGAACGCTCAGGGTCTTCTTGAAGGCGATGACGAGGCCGAGGACGAGCGTGCCGATCATGCCGCCGATCAGGAGCATGAAGCCGAGTCCGGGGTTCTGGTCGGCGACGACCCACCCGACGGCGCCGAAGCCGAGGACGAGGGTGAACAGGCCCAGCGTCTTCATGATGACGTCGTCCATGGTCACGCGGCCGGTGTCGGTCGGACCTGCGGTGGGCGCGTTGTACATGTCCTGGAGCTGCTGCTGCGAACCCCACTGGTCGGTGGCGCCCTGCTGCGCGTACGAGACGTTGCCCGGGTTGGCCCCCTGGGTGCCCTGGCCCTGGAATCCGGCATAACCGGACTGGGCGTCCTTCTCAAGTCGGTTGAAGGCCGGGTTGCTGGCCATCGTGTCCTCCGTATGTCTGGCGCGGTGGCGATCCACCACGTCGTTCACCTATTCAATCGTGTCTGGGGCCCGCTGTGTTCCCGCGCCACGGTCTCCTGTGCACAACGATCGGCTGCGCGACCTGTCGTGCGCGTATCAAGAGACGTATACGCCCGGGCAACACGGGACCGCGTTGACTCGGCGGATGACGTCCAGCCGCCGCCTCCTCGCCGCCCTCTTCGTCGTCTACCTCGTCCTGCTCACCTGGGTCGTGATGTGGAAGCTCGAGGTGCCGAGCGTGGGTGGCGGCTTCCGCAACGTGAAGCTCACGCCCTTCGTCTCCAGCAACGGCGACGGCGCCAGCCAGCCGAGGGAGGTCTGGGCGAACCTGCTGCTCTTCGTCCCCTTCGGTGTGTATCTCTCGCTGCTCGGGCCGCAGTCCTCTCGCTTGCGGGTGATGCTCGCGGCGGCGGCCACGAGCATGACCTTCGAGGTCGCGCAGTACGTCCTGGCGGTGGGACGCACCGACATCACGGACGTCATCGTCAACACTGCGGGCGCGGTGGTCGGGATGACCTGCGGCCTCATGGCGCGGCACGGGCTCGGCGCGCGAACCCACCGGATCGTGGCCCGCGCATCCGCAGTCGCGACCGTTCTCGCACTGGCCGGGTGTGCGATCTTCGCCGGCACGCCCCTGCGCCACGGACCGCCGGACGTGGTGTGCGACAGCCATGGATCGTGCCGCACGGGCGCGGACCTCGTCCGCTGACGATCGTGCCCCCGACGGGACTTGAACCCGCACCGGGAGCGATTTTAAGTCGCCTGCCTCTGCCAGTTGGGCCACGGGGGCGAACTCACCCTAAGCCCTCGCTGGCGCCCGCAGACGTGGCCGGGTTCGCGACCAGGGTCGCGGACATCGTGGGTATGCCGCCCGCTCCCGTCCGCAGTCCCGGTCACCCCTGCGACCGGGACTGCGGACGCGAGGTTCACCTCGACGCGCTGGAGCTCGGCGTCGGGGTGGGAGTCGCCGAGACCCCTGAGCTCGGCGACGTCGGTGGGGCCTGAGGAGCGGCCGTGGGGGAGGGACCGACGCTCGCGCCGGGCGTCGCAGTCGGAGTCGTGTCGGGGCTGGGTTCGACCGTCGGCACCGGACCGGGCAGGGGCGTGATCGCCAGTGGCGGCGTCCAGTCCGAGTCACCCATCGGCTCCCAACCCGAACGAGCGTCCCACCGCAGGGGGAACACGTCGCGCGGGACCATGATCTCGCCCGTCCTCGGGTCGCGGAGACGTTCCAACGCGTCGAGGTCGTCGGTCCCGTAGATGAAGTCCTCGGCCACCTGGAGCGGGCGCCCGTTCTGGTCCAGGAGCCGGACCTTGTCGATGCGACGCCCGGTCTGGTCGTAGGCGTAGACGTTGGTGACGGGCTCCCCGCTGTTCGTCAGACCGCCGCCGGGTCCGTACGACGCCTGCGCCTCCGCGTCGTAGGCGTCGTCGTTGCTGATGGGAGCCCGGTCGAACAGCGCGACGAACGCGATGGGCAGAAGCAGCACGGCGGCGATGTTGCCGACGACCCGAACCGGTGAGATCCAGCCGCCGGTGAGCACGCGCTGGCGCACGAGCAGGCCGAGGACGACCGAGACGAGCGCGCCGACCACACCGTAGAAGACCGACGGGCCGCCGATGAGCCACATCGGGGCCGCGGCCAAGACGAAGCCACGGATGGCCCACCACAGCGGGCGGAGATCCCTCAGCCAGGGCATCGCCGTGAGCGCCTTGTCGCTCTCGCTGGACCACCAGCTCGCGAGGCGCTCTCCCACCGGCTTCCTGGGCCCGACCACGCTCGCGCGGGGAGGAAGGCCGGCAGCGGAACGCAGCTCTGCGGCATACGCATCCGGTTCTCCCAGACGGTCGCGCAGCGTGCCCTCGCCCGGTTCGGCCAACCTCTCCGCGAGGTCGGCCTCCATGCCCGTCGTGAACTCCTCGACGTCCTCGACCGGCAGGTCGGCCAGGGCCGCTCGGACCTGCGTCACGTAGTCACGGACCTCCGTCGACACCGTGCTGTTCATGACTTCACTCCTGCCTCGTCGAGGAGGCCGGCCATCGTCCCTGCGAAGGCGGCCCACGTCTTGCCCTGCGTCGCGAGGGCGGTGCGGCCCTGCGCGTTGATCCCGTAGTACTTGCGGTGAGGGCCCTCGTCGCTCGGGACGACGTAGGACGTGAGCGCCCCCGCGCTGTAGAGGCGACGGAGCGTGCCGTAGACCGACGCGTCACCGACGTCCTCGAGGCCTGCGGCCCGGAGCCGTCGAACGACGTCGTAGCCGTAGCCGTCCTCGCGGGCCACGACGGCCAGAACGGCGAGGTCGAGCACTCCCTTGACGAGCTGTGTGGCGTCCATGCTGCGGGCACCCCCCTGCTTCTCTCGTGCAACCACCGACCTGGTGGTGCACATCGCACACTACTACGCATTGCGCATTACCGCGTCAGCAACAGGACCGGCGTGTCGGCCGGCCGCACTCGTCGCCGGCATCCCTGCGAAGACACCGAACGGGCGCAGACGCGCCGGTAGGATCGGGGCCACCCGCGCAGCACAGATCGGATGTCTCCACCGCATGACGCCCACGGCCAGTCCTGGCTCTCCGGAGGACCCGCGCCACCCGGACTCCGCCGGCGCGCGTCGGCGTGGGCCGGTCAAGGGCACCCCGCGGGCGCCACGCATGAAGCGCGAGGAGCGCGAGCGCCAGCTGCTCGACGTCGCCGAGTCGGTCTTCGCCCAGCACGGCTACCAGGACACGACCATGGAGGCCATCGCCGCTGCGGCCGGCATCACCAAGCCGGTCATCTACGACCACTTCGGCTCCAAGGAGAACCTCCTCGTCGCCGTCGTCGCCCGCGCCCGCGAGGACCTGCTGTCCTCCACTGCGGCCGCCCTCGACGCGCTCCCGCCGCACTCCCCCGTCGAGGCCCACTTCCGGGCGGGCGTGCGCGCGTTCATGCAGTTCTTCGAGGCGCGCCGGGGGAGCTTCCGGGTCTACATGCAGGAGTCCGCGGTCGCCGTCGTGGCCGGGCAGGACATCGAGAGCCTCCGGCAGGCCCAGGCCCGGGACATCGCCGAACGGTTCAGCGACAACCCGGCGATCGCGGCATACCCCATGGTCCATCGCGAGGCCATGGCCGAGATCATGATCGCCACCAACGAGCGGGTCGCGGCCTGGCGTCTGCGCAACCCCGAGATCGACCTCGACACGGCCGTCGAGATCGTCATGTCGGTGCTGTGGAACGGTTTTGGCTCCTACACCGCAGACACGGTGCCTGCCGTCGAGGTCAGCCCGAGCAGCTGAGTGCGATGCCGTCGAGGATGTCGTGCTCGGACGTGACGACGTCGGCATGCGGCGATCGCTCCAGCACGCGACCCAGGACCTCGTGCCAGATGAGTGCGCCCGCACCGATGACGTCGACCCGGCCGGGATGCATGTAGCCGAGCGCTGCGCGCTCCGCGGTGGTCGCACGGAGGAGGCTCTGCGCCGACTCCCGGTGCGCTGCCGGCGTGAGTCGTGCGAGGTGGATCCGAGCCGCTTCGTATGCCGTGAGTGCCAGTGCGTGGGCCGTCACCGTCGTGATGCTGCCGGCCAGGCCGACGACGGTGGCGATGCCGGAGAGGTCCACGACCTCCTCGGCGCGGTCGATGGCCGCCCTGATGTCGGCCGTCGCAGCCTCGACCTCATCATCGGTGGACGGGTCGCTCGTGAGGTGTCGCTCGCTGATCCGGACACACCCGACGTCGACCGACCGGGCAGCCTCCACCTCGGTCGTCCCACGCACGAACTCGGTCGAACCGCCACCGAGGTCGATGACGAGGTAGGGCCCGGGGACCTGCCCCACGACGAGGTCACCGGTCGCCCCCGTGAAGGAGAGGTCGGCCTCGACGTTGCCGCTGACCACCTCTGGCGAGACGTCGAACTCCGCTGCAGCGAAGGCCTTCTCGACCCCGGAGACGAAGTCGGCCGCGTTGCGGGCATCGCGCGAGGCGGAGGTGGCGACGAACCGCACCTGTTCGACGGAATGCTCACGGCACTGGGCGGCATACTCGCGTGTCTGGAGCAGGGTGCGCTCCATCGCAACGGGGTCGATGACACCGGTGCGGTCCACGCCGTAACCGAGCCGGACCACCTCGGTGCGCCGCACCACGTCCGTGAGGCGACCGGCATCGTCGATGTCGGCGATGAGCAGGCGGATCGAGTTGGTGCCGCAGTCGATGGCGCCGACGCGGGTCACTGCTCGTCGTCCTCGGCCAGCTCGGGGCAGGGGTGGGTCGCCCACCAGTCGGGCAGCAGGTCGAGGGCCTCGTCGCCGAGGGGGTTGACTCCCGGACCGACGCTCAGCGAGTGCGCGACGAGGACGTGCAGGCACTTGACGCGGGTGGGCATGCCGCCTGCGCTGATGCCGTCGATCTCGTCGACCTGCCCCAGCTCGGAGCGCCGGGTGAGGTAGTCGTCGTGTGCCGCGGCATAGCGAGCCGCGAGGTCGTCGTCCTGCTCGAGACGATCGGACATCTCTCGCATGACGCCCTGCGACTCGAGGGTGCTGATGGCGCCGGTGAGCCTGGGGCAGGTGGCGTAGAACGAGGTCGGGAAGGGCGTGCCGTCGGGCAGGCGCGGCAGCGTGCGCAGGACGTCGGGCTCACCGCAGGGGCACCGATGGGAGACCTCGACGACACCGCGCGGGATGCGTCCGAGCTGGCGCTCGACGGCGTCGAGATCCTCCTGCGCGACCGGTGCGCGCCCTGGCTGCGCCGTCACCGGCGCTGGTTGGCGGGCACGTCGGCCGCCTTCATCGAGGACCAGATCGTGTCGTACCAGGGGTCGTCGCTCTCGCCGGCCCGAGCGACCGTCGGGTCGCGCTTGTCGACCTTGGGGTCGATCACGGTGTAGGACTTCTCGCCGACCTTGACGAACTTGAGCCGGGTGCGGGCCTGCTGCTCGACGTAGGCCGGGTCCTCCCACCGCACCTGCTCCGACTGCAGCTCCTCGACGGTCGCCTGTTGCTCGGCGACGCGCTCGCGCAGCGAGCTGATGTCGGACTGCTGCTGCAGGTAGGCGCGCAGGGTGGGCGCGACGAGGATGACGAGGAAGAGCAGCACGACGCCCATGCCGACGCGGCGGACGGTTCGACGGTTGGCCCGGGCGGCGTTGAGGCGGTCACGCCAGCCGTTGGTCGTCTGCGCCGCCATGTTGCCGAGGGCCGCTCCCCGCGGGGCCCGGGCGCGCGGCGACGGCCGAGAGGAAGCCGGGCGTCGTGGTGACGACCCCGGTCCTCGACTGCTGCCACGCGCCATCGGGTGACCCCTCAGGCCTGGTTGCCGACGGCGAAGCGCGGGAACGCGGCAGCTCCGGCATACTCCGCGGCGTCGTCGAGCTCCTCCTCGATGCGCAGGAGCTGGTTGTACTTGGCGACGCGCTCGGAGCGGGCAGGCGCACCCGTCTTGATCTGGCCACAGTTCGTCGCGACGGCGAGGTCGGCGATTGTCGTGTCCTCGGTCTCACCCGAGCGGTGGCTCATCATGCAGCGGAAGCCTGCTCGCTGAGCCATCTCGACCGCGTCGAGGGTCTCGGTGAGGGTGCCGATCTGGTTGACCTTGACGAGCAACGAGTTGGCCGTGCCGGTCGCGATGCCGCGGGCGAGGCGCTCGGGGTTGGTGACGAAGAGGTCGTCGCCGACGAGCTGGACCCTGGTGCCGAGGCGGTCGGTCATGGCCTTCCAGCCGTCCCAGTCGTCCTCGTTGAGCGGGTCCTCGATGGAGACGAGCGGGTAGGCGTCGACGAGCTCGGCGTAGTAGTCGACCATCTCGGCCGCGGTCTTCTGGCCGCCCTCGAAGGCGTAGGTCCCGCCATCGGCCTCGTCGAAGAACTCGCTGGCGGCGACGTCGAGGGCGAGCGCGATCTCCTCGCCCGCCTTGTAGCCGGCCCGCTCGATCGCCTCGAGGATGAGGTCGAGCGCGGCGCGGTTGCTGTCCAGGTTGGGGGCGAAGCCACCCTCGTCACCGAGGCCGGTGGCCAAGCCCTTCTCCTTGAGCACGGCCTTGAGCGCGTGGTAGACCTCGGTGCCCCAGCGCAGGGCCTCGCGGAAGGTCTCGGCGCCGATCGGCGCGATCATGAACTCCTGGATGTCGACGTTGGAGTCGGCGTGGGAGCCACCGTTGAGGATGTTGAGCATCGGCACGGGCAGGACGCGCGCGTTGGGGCCACCGAGGTAGCGGAACAGCGGCAGTCCGGCGGACTCGGCGGCGGCCTTGGCCACGGCCAGGCTCACCCCGAGGATCGCGTTGGCGCCGATGCTCTCCTTGTTCTTGGTCCCGTCGATGGCGATCATCTCGGCGTCGATGAGGCGCTGGTCGTGGGCCTCGAAGCCGAGGAGCTTGGGGCCGAGGTCGTCGATGACGGCGTCGACCGCCTTCTCGACGCCCTTGCCGCCGTAGCGGTTCTTGTCACCGTCCCGGCGCTCGGCTGCCTCGAAGGCGCCGGTCGAGGCGCCGCTGGGGACCGCTGCGCGGGCGATGGTGCCGTCGTCGAGGGCGACCTCGACCTCGACGGTGGGGTTGCCTCGCGAGTCGAGGATCTCGCGTGCTCCGACGGCGTCGATGCTGGCCACTGATGCTCCTGGGGTGGGGAAGATGGGGATCGCCTTGAGCCTAGCCAATCTCACCGGTCACCCGTCCGACCGACCCGCATGCCGGCATACCCGGCTGGTCTGCCCGCGAGACGAGCACGTCCTGACGAGACGACCAGCTCCGGCTGGACGTCTCGTCGCGGACTGGTCGTCCCGAGAGAAAGCCACGTGGGGTATGCCGGGTGGCTCGGTTCAGCTGACCGGCGCCACTGCCGCGTAGGCCCCGGCCAGGGCGGCGCCGAGGCGGGCGTTGCTGCGCACGAGCGCGATGTTGGTCTCCAGGCTCGCGCCGTCGGAGAGCTCGACGATCCGCCCGAGGAGGAAGGGGGTGATGTCCTTGCCGGTGATGCCCCTCTCGCCGCACTCGGCGACGGCCCGGTCGATGAGTGCAGAGATCGCCTCCGGCGCCATCTCGTCCTCGGCGGGGACCGGGTTGGTCACGGCGATGCCACCGGCCAGCCCGAGATCCCACTTGACCCGCATCATCTCGGCGAGCTCCTCCACCGTGTCGGAGCGCATCGGGGCCGAGAAGCCCGAGGAGCGTGAGTAGAAGGACGGGAACTCGTCGGAGCCGAAGGTCACGACCGGCACGCCCAGGGTCTCGAGGACCTCCAGGGTGCGCCCGATGTCGAGGATCGACTTCACCCCGGCCGAGACGACGGCGACATCGGTCAGGCTGAGCTCGGTGAGGTCGGCGGAGACGTCCATCGAGTCCTCGGCGCCGCGGTGCACTCCCCCGAGCCCACCGGTGACGAAGACGCGGATGCCGGCGAGCGCGGCCAGGCGCATCGTGCTGGCGACGGTCGTCGCACCGTGTCGCCTGGTCGCCATGACGTGCGGGAGGTCGCGGATGCTCACCTTGGCGACGTCCTCGTGGGTGGCGAGCAGCTCGAGCTCGTCAGCCGAGAGGCCGATGCGCGCGACGCCGTCGAGGATCGCGATCGTCGCGGGGGTCGCGCCTCCCTCACGGACGATCTGCTCGACCTCGCGGGCCATCTCGACGTTGCGCGGGTAGGGCATGCCGTGGCTGATGATCGTCGATTCCAGCGCCACGACGGGACGGCCGGCGGCGAGGGCCTCGGCCACCTCGGGCGCGAGCGCGAGCGCGGGGTGGGGGTGGGCGGACGTGCTCGGGGTCATGGGTTTCCTTGCTGGGAGGTGAGGCGCCCGGTCACGAGCGCGTGGGTGAGGTCGGGGCGCACGGTGTGCCCCGACTCGGTGGTCAGGGCAGCGGTGGCCTGGCCGAAGGCTGCTGCGGCGACGGGGTCGTCGTCACGGAGGAGTGCGTGGACGAAGCCGGCGGTCATCGAGTCACCTGCGCCGGTGACCTCGACCACCTCGCCGCTGACCCGGGTGTCGGTCGTGACCTGAGGGCGACCGGCGGGGTCGGCCGGGTCGGTCGCGGCCGTCGAGAGGAGGCTGCCGCGAGCACCGCGCCGGACCCACACGTGCTGGACTCCGCGCCCGTGCAGCTCGGCGGTGGCGCGACGGATGTCCGCGACGGTGTCCGCGACGTCATGCCCGACGAGGGCTGCGAGCTCGGCGATGTTGGGGGTCACCGCGAGGATCGGACGGCCGGCGTCGAGCAGGGGTCGCAGCCGACGGGCCTTGACCACCGACACGGGCTCGATGACCACAGGCACGTCGCCGAGCCGCGCGACGTCGCACAGCCAGGTCGCGACCTCGATCGGGATGTTGCCGTCGACGACGAGCAGGTCGCAGTGCTGGATGAGTGAGCGCGCCGGCTCGATGTCGGCGACGGTGAGGGAGTCGGTTGCGCTCATGTCCGAGACAGCGACGGAGAGGTCCCCGTCGTGGTCGAGCACGGCGAGATAGGTGCCGGTGGGCCGGACGCCCACGACGACGTGGTCCAGCTGCACCCCGGCGCTTCTCGTGTGCGCCAGGAGCTCGTCGCCGAAGGCGTCGCTCCCGACCGCCGCGACGAGGTGGGTGGGGGTGCCGAGGCGGGCGAGGTTCTCGGCGATGTTGCGGCCGACGCCTCCCGGGTGGGTGGTGATGTGGCCCGGGTTGCTCGTCGCCGGGTCGAGCGCCGAGCCGGAGCGGGCCTTGACGTCCATGACGGCGCCACCGACGACGACGACCGCAGCGTCACCCCGCACGAGGTAGCCGCGCCCGAGGATCGCGCCTTTGCGGGTGAGGTTGGAGAGGGCGACCGAGACCGCGGCCTTCGTCGTGCCGAGCCGCTCGGCCAGTCGCGCGGCATCGAGCAGCGGGTCGGCACGGAGCAGGCGCAGGATCGTCTGTTCCTGCGGGGTGAGCTTCACATTGGAAAGTCAAGCACTACTTGTCTTTACTAGCAAGTTCTGGTGACCCGCTCCGGTCGGCACGTGCAGGGCAGGGGCCGGCGCGCCGGGCTGCGGTCACGCTAGACGGTCGTCGCCAACCGGGCTCTTGCCGCCCGCACGACACCGTCCAGCCGGTTGCGGGTCGCGGTGAGCTCTCGGACCTTCTCATCGATACGCGCCCGCTCGGCCACGAGACGTCCCACCATCGCCGGGGTCGTCGTGCCCGAGTAGATGCACGGCAGGATCTCGACGACGTCACGGCTGGCGACACCGGCTCGGAACAGCAGCTGCACGAGATCGACGCGCTCGACGGCGTCCTCGTCATACACGCGCTGGCCGCCTGACGTCCGTCCGGACAGGATCAGCCCCTGCTCCTCGTAGTAGCGCAAGGACCGGACGCTGGCTCCGGTCCGCCGCGCGAGCTCACCGATCTTCACAGAACCTCCTCGGGTGACGTGAGTGACGTGGTTCACAGCGGTCGGGACTTGAACCTCACATTGGTGTCATATTTTAGCGTGGGACTCATGAAGATCACACAGTCCACAGCGCTCGTCACCGGAGCGAACCGCGGCCTGGGACGAGCGTTCGCCCTCCGGCTCCTCGAACGGGGCGCCGACAGGGTCTACGCCACCGCGCGCAGGCCCGAGACCGTCGACCTACCAGGGGTGGAGGTGCTGCCGCTCGACATCACGGACCCGGGTGCCGTGCGTGCCGTCGCCGAGGCTGCGCAGGACGTCGACCTGCTGGTCAACAACGCTGGCATCTCCACGATGCAGGACCTCGTGACCGGCGATCCGGACCTCATCCGCGCCGAGCTCGAGACCCATTTCTTCGGCACCCTCGCGATGACACGCGCCTTCGCTCCGATCCTCGCCCACAACGGTGGCGGCGCGATCGTCAACATCATGTCGGCCCTGTCGTTCCGGGTCTTCCCCGGAAGCGGTGCGTACGCAGCGGCCAAGGCGGCCGAGTGGGCGCTGACCAACAGCACCCGGATCGAGCTGGCCGGGCAGCAGACCCAGGTCGTCGGTGTGCACCTGGCGGCGACCGACACCGACATGATGGCCGGGTGGGACATCCCCAAGAACCGTCCCGACGACGTCATCCGGGTGGTGCTGGACGCTCTGGAGGCCGGTGACCTCGAGGCGCTGGTCGACGAAGACACGCGTTCGGCCAAGGCCCTGCTGTCCGGGCCGCTGGAGCAGATGTACCCGGACCTCGCCGCGCGGCGCGGCTGAAGCCCACCAATCAGGGGAAGACGTCAGCCGCGCTGAACAGTCCGCTGCTGTCCCGGAAGACCACCACGACGCGCAGGTCGTCGATCCGGCCCCCTCCACGGCAGATCGTCGTCACGTCGGTGGCCACCTCGGGAGTGTCGGGGCAGGTCAGGTCGTCGTACCCGTCCTCCGCGAGCGCCTCTGCCAGCACCGCTCCGGACACCGACCCGTCTGCGGCCACGGTCACCCTCTCGGCACCGTCCAACGCGCCCGTCTCACCCTCGTCGTAGTCGGCGCCGAACAGGCCACCGGTGAGGAACCCGAAGAAGAGCATGGGGAGCACCATGGTCAGCGCCATGGCACCGATCCCACCGATGAACACACCGACGACTCCGGCGACCCAGGGGTTCAGACCGGCGGAGCGAGGTGCGGGAACGGGATATCCCACGTATGCCGGATACGCACCGTGGAAGGGCTGACCACCCGGGGCTCCCTGACCCGGCACGACGTAGGGGCCCGGACCGGGTGGCAGGGGCGGCTGGTTCGTCAACGCGGGCTCCTCGGGGCCGATCAGGTGGCTCAGGATCGCACGCCTGTCGAGCGCCTGTCCGGGCCTTGACCGGTTCGTGACCGGCCGACCGTCCTCGAGCCGGCCTCCCGGACGTGGCGCCGCTACTGGCTGAAGACCTCGGCCGTCTCGAAACGTCCGCTGTCGTCGAGGAACACCACGACCACGCGGTACTGGTCGTAGCCGTCGTCCACCCGGCAGAGCGTCGTCACGTCCTCGGCGGCCCGGGGCGTCGCCGGACAGACCACCTCCTCGTAGTAGCCGCCGCCCCCGACCTCGAGCACGGCGTCGGCCAAGGCTGGTCCGGGGACACTGCCGTCGCCAGCCACGTCGACCTGGCCGCGCCAGTCCTGCGCCAGGTCGTCGACTCCCTCCCACGGCAGGGGGCCGCCGGTCGCGACCCAGAGCATCGCCCCCGCGGCGACGGTGAGCAGCACACCACCGATGGCTCCCAGGGCAGCGGCGAGCCACGGGTTCAGCCCCCGCGACGGCGGCGCAGGCGGGACTATTCCTCCGTATGCCGGGTGGCCGGCATACGGAGACGGCGCACCATGACGGACCTGCCCGGCGTGGGCATGCGGTCCGGGTGGCCGCGGCGGCTGGTACGACATGGGTGGCTCCTCAGTCCTGGGTCGCCCCAGAGTGACACGGACGCAAGGTCAGCGGCCGTGCTTGGCGGCCTTCTCCTCGGCCTTGATCTGGGCCCACGCCTCCTCGACCTCTGCAGGTGTGGATGCGTCGCCGTCGGCGAAGACGTGCGGGTGGCGACGGACGAGCTTGTCGACGAGCAGCCCGGCGACCTCGTCGATGTCGAACTCGTCCTCCGGCACCTGCGCGTCCTCGGCCACCCGCGCGTGGAAGAGCACCTGGAGCAGGACGTCCCCGAGCTCCTCGGCCAGATGCTGTCGGTCGCCGGACCCGATGGCCTCGACGGCTTCCCCGGCCTCCTCGGTGAGGTACTTCGCGAGCGACTCGTGCGTCTGCTCGGCGTCCCAGGGGCATCCGCCCGGCGAGCGCAGCCGGTCCATGACCGCGACCGCGTCGAGCAACCGTGAACCGGGCACGTCCCACGAACCCACGATGACCTCGACCTCGGGCGGGACGTCCAGCCGCGACACCTCCGACGCGATGGCGTCGGTGAGTCCGGGGTCGGCGTCCGAGGAGCCGAGCCAGACGACGTCGGTCTCGAGTGAACGGTCCACGAGCAGCCGCGCCAGGTCGGGCGCAGACAGCTCCGCGCCCACCTCATCGACCGAGAGCCCCGACTCGACGACGGCCTCGACGACCGGCTCCGACACGTCGCGACACAGGCGAGCGGTCGCCGACTCCACGGCATACCAGGCACTGCGGGACAACAGACCCGGCGCGACGCGCGGGCTGGTGACGAGGAGGCTCAGGCGCCCCACGGCGTCACTGAGCCGGCGCGGCAGGCGGGGCCGACTCGGCCGGCGCGGGCACGAGCCAGTTGGGCCGCTCGAGGACGACGGCTGCCTGCTCGGGGTCGAAGCGGCCGTAGCGCGGGTTGATGGTCATGTCGAGAGCGGCGAACTCCTGGGTGAGGGCCTGGCGTCCGGCGTCGTCGATCTGCTGGAGGCTGGCCTCGGCCTGCAGGACCTCGACCGTCGAGTCGGACACCGGCTCGTCGTACTCGTTGAAGGCTGCTCGCGCCGCCGACTCGCTCTGGGCCTTGCCGGCCTTGACCGCCGCCTCGTTGATGTAGGGCGCGCGGATGAGCAGGGTCAGCGCCTGTCCGGCCGTGATGGGCTGCTCCGGCTGGAAGGCTCCGTTGATCTGCTCGGTCGCATCTCGCACCTGCTGCTCGGTGATGACGCGACCGTCGACGACCGCAGCGGTCTCAGCCGACGTCGTTCCCGAGCAGGCGGACAGCGCGAGGGCGCCCGCGAGGGCGAGAGCGGTGGTGCGAGCCTTGACGGCCTTCACTTCGGTTCCCTTCGTCATCGGGTGGACTGCGCCACCCTTGCTGCTTCTCCGACATTGTCCATGACGACGGTCCGGATGACCGAACCCGCCCACTCGAGGACCGCGTGGTTGCGCAGCGGCTGCCCTCCGACCCGGGCCGTCATGGGTTTGGGCACGAGGATCGTGCCGAGCGCCTCCTTGACGATCGAGCCGGGATAGAGCCGCTGGAGCCGCAGCTCCTGGCTCTCGCGCAGCTCGACCGGGCCGAAGCGCACGGTCATGCCCTGGACCGAGATGTCCTTGATGCCCGCGGCCCGCGCCACGGTGCGCAGCCGCGCCACCTCGATGAGGTTGCGGACGGCCTCCGGCGGCTTGCCGTAGCGGTCGACGAGCTCGGCCTCGATCTCGGCGAGCGCGGTCTCGTCGGCCACGGTCGCGAGCTTCTTGTAGGCCTCGAGGCGCAGCCGCTCGCCCGGCACGTAGTCGTGGGGCAGGTGGGCGTCGACCGGCAGCTCGATCTTGATCTCGCCGATCTGCTCGTCCACGTCACCCCGGAAGCTCGACACGGCCTCGCCGACGAGCCGGACGTAGAGGTCGAAGCCGACACCGGCGATGTGGCCCGACTGCTCGCCACCGAGGAGGTTGCCGGCCCCGCGGATCTCGAGGTCCTTCATCGCCACCTGCATGCCTGCGCCGAGGTCGGTGTGGCTCGCGATCGTCTGCAGCCGGTCGTGCGCCGTCTCGGTGAGCGGGGCCTCGGGCGGGTAGAGGAAGTATGAGTAGGCGCGCTCGCGACCTCGTCCCACGCGTCCGCGCAGCTGGTGCAGCTGGCTCAGGCCGAGCCGGTCGGCGCGCTCGACGATGAGGGTGTTGGCGTTGGAGATGTCGAGCCCGGTCTCGACGATCGTCGTGCAGACGAGGACGTCGAACTTGTTCTCCCAGAAGTCGAGGACGACCTGCTCCAGCCGGTGCTCGCCCATCTTGCCGTGGGCGGTGGCGATGCGGGCCTCGGGGACGAGCTCGCGGATGCGGGCCGCGGCCTTCTCGATCGTGGACACCTTGTTGTGGATGTAGAAGACCTGCCCCTCACGGAGCATCTCGCGCCGGACGGCGGCAGTGATCTGCTTCTCCTCGTAGGCACCGACATAGGTGAGGACCGGGTGCCGCTCCTCGGGAGGCGTTGCGAGAGTGGACATCTCACGGATGCCGGTGACAGCCATCTCGAGGGTGCGCGGGATCGGTGTGGCCGACATCGCCAGCACGTCGACGGCCGTGCGGAGCTGCTTGAGCTGCTCCTTGTGCTCGACCCCGAAGCGCTGCTCCTCGTCGACCACGACGAGGCCGAGGTCCTTGAACCTGATGCTGTCCGAGAGCAGTCGGTGGGTGCCGATGACGAGGTCGATGGAGCCGTTGGCGAGGCCCTCGATGACCTCGTCGGACTCCTTCTTGGACTGGAAGCGGCTGAGCGCCTTGACCGTCACGGGGAACGGCGCATAGCGCTCGGTGAACGTCTGGAGGTGCTGCTGGACGAGCAGGGTCGTCGGCACGAGCACTGCGGCCTGCTTGCCGTCCTGGATCGCCTTGAACGCAGCCCGCACCGCGATCTCGGTCTTGCCGTAGCCGACGTCGCCACAGATGAGCCGGTCCATCGGGACCTCGCGCTCCATGTCGGCCTTGACCTCGTCGATGGAGCTCAGCTGGTCGGGCGTCTCGACGTAGGCGAACGCGTCCTCGAGCTCACGCTGCCACGGGGTGTCACGCGAGAAGGCATGCCCCTTGGTCGCCATGCGCGCGGAGTAGAGCTGGATGAGCTCGGCGGCGATCTGCTTGACGTAGCGACGGGCCTTGGACTTGGTCTGCTTCCAGTCCGAGCCACCCATCTTGTTGAGCGTCGGCTGCTCACCACCGACGTAGCGCGTGATCTGGTCGAGCTGGTCGGTCGGCACGAAGAGCCGGTCGCCGGGGTGGCCACGCTTGCCGGGGGCGTACTCGAGCACGAGGTACTCGCGCGTCGCTCCCTGGACGGTGCGCTGCATCATCTCGACGAACTTGCCGACGCCGTGCTGCTCGTGGACGACGAAGTCGCCCGGCTTGAGCTGGAGCGGGTCGACCTGGTTGCGCCTGCGCGACGGCATACGCCGCATGTCCTTGGTCGACGGACCCGTCGACGGGGTGCCGGTGAGGTCGGTCTCGGTGAGGACGACGAGGCGGCTCGGCGCGTGCACGAAGCCGCGTCCCAGCTGGGCCGTCGTGACGTGCACGATCCCGGCCTCGAAGGCGTCGAGCGAGGTCTCGAGACGGGCGGGGACCTCTGCCTCGCCGAGGACCTCGACGATGCGCTTGGCCGAACCCTGACCGTCGGTGGCGACGAGGACGCGCCACCCGTCGTCGGTCCAGGTGCGCAGGTCCGCGGCCGCGGACTCGATGTCACCCCGGTATGCCGTGGGGTCCTGGGTGCCGGTCTCCGCGGCTTCGCCCGCGGTCGTCTCGAGGTCGAGCACAAAGGGGGTGAGGTCCCACCACGGGTGCTCGGTCGCGAGCGCATGGTCACGCAGGTCGCCCACGGACCAGAAGGAGGCGGACCCGAGGATCTTCTCGAGGTCGATGGGGACGGCGTTGCCGGCCGCGGCGTTGGCCCAGCCGGCCTCGAGGAACTCCTGGCTGGTGGCGACGAGGTCGTGGGCCCGGGTGCGCACCCGCTCGGGGTCGCAGGCGACGACGGGCGAACCCGTGGGGAAGCTGTCGAGCATCGACTCCATGCCGTCGACGAGGGCCGGCGCGAGCGACTCCATGCCCTCGACGGCGATGCCGGCGGCGAGCTTGTGGAGCAAGTCGGCCGCACCGGGCAGCTGGTCGGCGAGCACGGCGGCGCGGTCACGGACCGCATCGGTGAGCAGCACCTCGCGGCAGGGTGGGGCCCACAGGCCGTGGGCGGCCACCTCGAGCGAACGCTGGTCGGCGACCTTGAACCAGCGGATCTCCTCGATGGTGTCGCCCCAGAACTCGACGCGGAGAGGGTGCTCCTCGGTCGGTGGGAAGACGTCGAGGATGCCACCGCGCACGGCGAACTCGCCGCGCCGCTCGACGAGGTCGGTGCGGGTGTAGGCAGCACCGGCCAGCGCCTCGACGACCGCGTCGAGCTCATGCTCCTCACCGGCGCGCAGGGCGACGGGTGCGAGGTCGCCGAGGCCGGTCGAGATCGGCTGCAGGACGGCGCGCACCGGTGCGACGACGACCGACAGGGGGCCGTGGCTGATGTCGTCGTCGGCGACGGACGCCGGATGCGCGAGCCGGCGGAGCACGGCGAGCCGGCGGCCGACCGTGTCGGAGCGGGGGCTGAGCCGCTCGTGCGGCAGCGTCTCCCAGGAGGGGAAGTCCGCGACCACGTCCGGGTCGAGGACGCAGCCGAGGGCGGCGGTGAGGTCCTCGGCCTCGCGGCTCGTGGCGGTGACGACGAGCAGCGGCAGCCGGTGGGGCGCGGTCGCGCGCAGCCGCTGGACCGCGGCCGCGATGAGCGCCGGCCGGGCGCCGGCGCTGACCGAGACGTCGAGGGTCTCGGTGCCGGGGTCGGTGGCGGTCTCGAGGAGGGAGTGGATCTGGGGGGCGGCGCCGAAGTGGTCGACAACCGGTTGCAGCGTGGGCATCGAGGTCCAGACTAGTTCGGCGCGTGCCGGTCGCCCAGCCGGCCCTGACGACGCTCTCGTGCACCGCCTCCGGCCGTCACGCCGTCACGCCGTCACGCCGTCACGGGGTCGAGCCGCAGGATCCTGCGGACCGGCCTCGTCATCCGGTCGGGCACGGGCAGGATGCCGAGGGTGTCGCGCAGGATCCCGGCAGCCAGCACGCGCAGCACCGCGAGGTACACCACGGCCGTGACGAGCCCACCGATGAGCACCACCACCACGGAAGGACGGGCGTTGTCGAGGGCTGCCATCGTGAGCAGACCGGCCGCCACGCAGGCTGCGGTGGGGGCCAGCACGACGACGAAGGGCCGCGCGACCGTTGCCGCAGGCGCCCCGATGAGCCGGCCCACCAGGACCCACCTGGCCGCTGTCGCCAGGACGGCAACGACCACGAAGCCGACGGCGACGCCGACCAGGCCCCACCGGACCGCGAACACCGTCGTCGCCACGGTCGCGGCGTCGACGACGGCGGCGTAGCCGAGCCATGACCCGGGCTTGGCCAGCCCGTAGAAGAGTCCGTGGTCCACCATCGCCCCGAGCGTGATGATGCCCGCCACGGCCAGCGCCTGGGTCGGCGCCACGCTCTCCCGCCACTGCGGCCCGAAGAGCATCGGGACCAGCACCGGGGCCGTCACGACGATGGCGGCCATGAACGGCGCCACCACCGCGTAGGCGACGCCGAGTGCCTTGGCGTAGGAGCCCCGGACGCGTTCCGCGGTCTCGCGGACACGGGCGAAGAGGACGGTCGAGACGGGGACCAGCGAGGCCGACGTCAGCTCCTGGGCCGTCTGCACGAGACGTTGGGCGATGCTCAGCAGTCCCAGGGTCGCCGGCCCCAGGGTCACGGTGATGACCCAGGCCTCGGCCCACAGCCGAGACGTCGCGACGAGGTCCACGGCCGACACCCGGAGGCCGAACGAGGCCATCCGCCGGAACTCCTCCGGCGACAGCGTCAGCGAGGGCCGCCACCCGGCACGCCACCAGGCGAGGACGGCGATGACCCACTGACCGACGACCACCTGGACCACCAGGGCCCACACACCGCCACCTCCGAGGGCCACCGCGACGGCGAGGACCTGCGCGAGCAGGGCCGCCGCCATGCCCTGGAGTGCGACCGTGCGAAACGCCATGGCCCTCCGGAGCAGGGCCAACGGGACTGCGGCGAGGACCGTGGCGACCACGGCCAGGGCGAGGACACGGAGCACATCGGTGAGCTCGGGGATCGAGAACGCCATCGCGAGGAGCGGTGCAGCCCCGACGAGGCCGGCGGAGAGGACTCCCCCGGCCGCCACGGAGACCCACAGCGCCGTGCTGAGGGTGCGCTGGTCCGGCTCGTCGGCCTGGAGCAGGTAGGTCGAGAACCCGAGGTCGGCCAGGAGGTGCACCATGGGGATGACCGTCATCGCGGCCGCGACGACGCCGAAGTCACGGGGCGACAGCTCACGGGCGAGCACGAGGAGTGTGGCGAAGCCGAAGGCACGGACGACCCACTTCTGGGCCGCCAGCCACGCCACGCCCGCAGCAGCCTGCGCTCCGAGACCCTCCTGGGGCCGGACCTCGTTGGTGCTCATGGCCATCCTCCCCGTCGCGTCCCGGTCGTCAGGTGACTGACCGGAGGGCGTGACGCAGGACCTGCACGACCAGCTCCTGCTGCTCGCCGGTGATCCCGGGGTAGATCGGCAGCGACAGGATCTCGGTGGCGGCCTGCTCGCTGACCGGGAAGCTCCCCGGTCCGTGCCCGAGCCCGTGCATGGCGGGGGTGAGGTGCACCGGGACCGGGTAGTGCACCCCCGCTCCCACCCCCTCGGACTGCAGGAACCGCAGGACGTCGTCGCGCCGGGGGACGCGCACGACGTAGAGGTGCCACACGTGCTCGTTGCCGAGAAGGGTGACCGGGAGGCGCACCTCGGGCACGTCGGCCAGGAGGTCGTCGTAGCGTGCGGCCGCCTCCCGTCGCTCCTCGTTCCACCCGCGGAGCCGGCTGAGCTTGGCCCGCAGCACCACCGCCTGCAGCGTGTCCAGCCGTGAGTTGAACCCGATCCGGCTGTGGACGTACTTCGCCTGGCTGCCGTGGGCACCCATGAGCCGGACCGCCCGCGCCAGCTCCTCGTCGTCGCTCAGCACGGCGCCGGCATCACCGTAGGCACCGAGGTTCTTCCCGGGGTAGAAGCTCGTCGCGGCCATCGTGCCGAACGTCCCCGCCGACCTCCCGTGCCGCGTGGCGCCCTGGGACTGGGCGGCGTCCTCGATCACGGCCACGCCGCGCTGGGCCAGTCCCCGGGGCAGCTGTTCGAAGGGTGCGACCTGACCGTAGAGGTCGACGGGCAGGACCGCCCGCGTGCGCGCCGTGACGACCTCCTCCACCCTCGCCGGGTCGATGAGCAGCGCCTCGTCGTCGACATCCACGAGGACCGGGATGGCACCGGTGCGGACGACCGCCTCAGCCGTGGCGATGAAGGTGTTCGCGGGGAGGACGACCTCGTCACCGTGGCCGACCCCGACGGCACGCAGGGCCATCTCGAGGGCGTCGGTGCCGTTGCCCACACCGACGCAGCAGCGGGCTCCCGTGAAGTGCGCGTACTCCTGCTCGAAGGCGGTGACGGCCTTCCCGCCGATGAAGTCCCCCGCCTCGAGGACCTCGCGGAACCCGTCCAGCACCTCCTCCCCCACCACGGCGTGCTGGAGGGAGAGGTCGACGAGCGGAATCGAGATCACGACGCCACCACCTGCCCGACCCGAGGGCCCTCGAGCGCGGACCCGCCCTCGGGCCAGGGAAGCGGAGCCCGTCGGACGTCCCGGGCGGGGCTGCCGAACCAGAGACGTTCGTCCGGCACGTCGCAGGTGACCGTGGACCCCATGCCGACCATGGCCCACGACCCGATCCGGCATCCCTCCCGGACACAGACCCCGCTGGCGACATAGGCACCAGGCCCCACCCGTGCGCCACCACCCACACGGACACCCGATGCCAGCGTGGCGTAGTCCTCCACCTCGACGTCGTGGGTGAGGACAACCTGCGGCATGACGGCCACGTGGGCTCCGAGGACCACGTCGGCCGTCATGACGACCTGGGCCAGCACGACCGTTCCCGGACCCAGCCGGCAGCTGGCGCCCACGCTCGAGTCCGGGTGGACCAGTGTCGCGTAGCGGTCCGTCGAGAGCCCGAGCCGCGAGACGAGGGCTCGCCGGGTGGCGTACGCGTCGGGCCTTCCCACGGCGACGACGACGGCTGCATCGCGATGGTCGTGCAGGTCGTCGACTGCTCCGAGGACGGTGCCACCGGCGAGCGTGCGTCCGTGCAGTGACTCGTCGTCGTCGACGTACCCCCGCAGCTCGACGGAGCCGTCCCGGGCGTGCAGGGCGTGCACCGTCTCGGCGGTCTCGCGCGCGAAGCCGCCGGCCCCCACGATGACGACCGGTCGCGCCTTCACGAGACGGCCCTTGACTTGGCCGCCGCGCGGACGGCCCCGATGACGATGTCCTGGTCCTCCACCGCGAGGTCGTGGTACAGCGGCAGGATGAGCGTGCGGTCCGTCAGCCGTTCGGTCGTCGACAGGTCACCATGAGGATGGCCGGCGTAGGCCGGCTGTCGGTGGGCGGCCATGATCCCGGCCCGGGCCGAGACGCCGGCATCGGCGAGGGCGCCGAGCAGCTCGTTGCGCGACATCGGGAACTCCGGACCGAGCTCCACCCAGAAGGACTGGTAGTTGGACTCTCCGCGCTCCGGGTCGCGGACCGTCCGCAGACCCGGTATGCCGGCGAGCGCCTCCTGGTAGAGCGCGGCGAGCGCCCGACGGCGCTCGACCATCGCGTCCAGCTTGCGCAGCTGGACGAGGCCGACACCGGCCTGGATGTCGGTCATGCGGTAGTTGAACCCGACCTCGAGGTAGCTCTCGAGGACCGGCTGCCGGCTCCGGTGCCGTTCTGCCGCACTGACGCTCATCCCGTGCTCGCGCAGGCGGCGCGCCCGGGCAGCGAGGTCGGGCTCCGTCGTGGTGAGCATGCCACCCTCCCCGGTGGTGAGCAGCTTGCGCGGGTGGAAGGACCAGGCCGCCAGCGTTGCCCCGACCCCCACCGGAGCCTCCAGGTAGGTCGACCCGGCGGCACAGGCCGCGTCCTCGACCAGGGCGATGCCCCGCTCCTGACAGAGCGCCTGCAGTGGTTCGACGTCGGCCGGCACACCTCCCTGGTGCACCACGATGACGGCGCGCGTGCGGTCGGTGAGGACCGCCTCGACCGTCCGTCGGCTGAGGTTGCCGTCCTCGGGCTCGACGTCGGCGAAGACCGGGGTCGCCCCGACGTAGACGGCGCAGTTGGCCGTCGCGATGAAGGAGAAGGACGGGACGACGACCTCGTCCCCGGGGCCGATTCCGAGCAGGTGCAGGCACAGGTGCAGCGCTGTCGTGCACGACGAGACCGCCACCGCGTGGGGCGCCGCCACCCGCTCGGCGAAGCGGGTCTCGAACTCGGCCACGCGAGGACCCTGTGCCACCCACCCCGACCGCACGGCGTCGGCGGCGGCATCCGCCTCCTCCTCACCCAGCCAGGGCTTCATCACCGGGATCATGCGGCACCCCGTTCGGCCGCCCACCAGTCGACGAGGAGACGCAGGCCGTCCTCCAGACCGACCGACGGCTCCCAACCCAGTGCGACCCGGGCGGCGTCGATGGACGCCAGCCGGCGCGACACCCCGTTGACGGCTCGGGCGGGTCCGAACTCCACCGGCACGGTGCTGCCCATGACGCCCTGCAGTGCCTGCGCCAGGCCCAGCAGGCTGGTCTCGGTGCTGCTGCCGATGTTGAACACCGCGTCCGTGGCCGCGGACTCCGCCGCCAGCAGGTTGGCCCGGGCGATGTCGGTCGTGAAGACGAAGTCCATGGTCTGCTGCCCGTCACCGAGGACGAGCGGGGCCTCGCCGGCCGCGATGCGGTCCATCCACCGGATGAGCACCTCGGTGTAGAGACCGTGGACGTCCATCCGTGGGCCGTAGACGTTGAAGTACCGCAGCGCCACGTAGTCGAGACCGTGCATCGCGTGGAAGCTGCGGAGCATGCCCTCGTTGAAGACCTTGGCGGCCCCGTAGAAGGTGTCGTTGTCCCAGGGATGCTGGGTCTCGGGTGTCGGGAACTCCGTCGCCAACCCGTAGACGGACGCCGACGACGCGGCCACCACCTTGCGCACGCCCGCCGCGACGGCGGCGTCGAGGACGTTGAAGGTCCCGTCCGCCAGGACCTCGAGCGCCAACCGTGGCTCCTCGGCGCACTGGGTGATGCGGATGGCCGCCTGGTGGAAGACGACGTCCGACCCCGCCGTGGCGGAGCGCACGACGTCGAGGTCACGGATGTCGCCCTTGATGACCTCGACCCGCCCGGAGCGCATCGCCTCGGTGAGGTTCTCGGTGCGTCCGCGCACGAAGTTGTCGAGGACGCGGACCTCGGCCGCGCCGGCCGCGACGAGCTGGTCGACGATGGTCGAGCCGATGGTGCCCGCCCCGCCGGTCACGAGGCACACGCTGTCCGCGAGCATCACAGTGCCTCCACCGCCACCAAGCTGCCCTCGTGCCCCAGGCTGCGCTCGGCCGCCTCGAGGATCGTCATGACCCGCAGGCCGGCCCGGCCGTCCGTCGCGGGCTGCCGTCCCTCGGAGATCGAGGCCGCGAACTCCGTCATCATGGCCAGCAGCGCCTCCCGCTCGGGCAGGGCCGGTGCCACCATCTCGCCGGTCCGGTACGAGACGCGGATCTGCTTGCGGTCGTCGGGGTCGAGGTCCCCGGCCACCTCCCGGTCGACGCCGCGGTCGTAGACGGCGAGCCGCTGGCTGGGGTTCATGTCGTCCCACACGACGGTCCGTTGGGAACCGCCGATGACCATGGTGCGGATCTTGATCGGGCTGAGCCAGTTCACGTGCACGTGGGCGATGGCTCCCGTCGAGAGCCTCAGCGTGAGGTAGCCGACGCACGGCATGCCGTGGCCCAGTGGGTCGGCACCCTGGGCGGCCACCGCCACGACCGACACGTGCTCGGGCAGGAGGAAGTCGAGGATCGACAGGTCGTGGGGCGCCAGGTCCCACAGGACGTCGACGTCCGGCTGCACCAGGCCGAGGTTGATCCGCACCGAGTCGACGAACTGGACGTCCCCGAGGCCACCGTCGTGCACCAGGCGTCGCATCTCACGCACGGCGGAGGTGTAACAGTAGGTGTGGTCGCACATGAGGACGAGGCCCCGGTCCTCGGCGGCCTGGACGAGCTTCTCCCCGTCGGCGAGGCTCGACGTGAGGGGCTTCTCGACGAGCACGTGCTTCCCGGCGTCGAGCGCCGCCATCGCGAGGGGGAAGTGCGAGGCCGCGGGGGTCGCGATGGCGACGGCCTGGACGCCGGGGTCGTCCAGAACCCTGTCGTAGTCGTCCGTCGCCGTGATCGTCGAGTAGCGGCCGAGCACCTGCCGGGCCCGCTGCTCGTCGAGGTCGCACAGGTACCTCACGTCCACTGCAGCAGTGGCCATCGCGTTGCGGACGAGGTTGGGACCCCAGTAGCCCGCTCCGATGACTGCCAGTCCGATCGAGTCGGTCATGATCCGGTCCTTCCCCTGGTCGCTCCCCGGCCGCCTGGTGGGGTCCGGGTGTCCTGCTGCGTCTGCGTCTGCCTCTGGTGCTGCTCGAACTGCCGCTGCTGGCGGTCGGGTGCTCACGCGAACCTCACCGACTGCCGGCCCGGGCGGGCGAGTGCCTCGACCGCTTCCCACGTGGTGTCGTACCGGTCACGGCTCTCGACGAGGAACCGCACACCGCGCGCCGGCGGGACCACGGGTGCCAGCGCGGCCATGGCCCGGGGGCCGACGAGGCGCCGAAGCCGCAGCGTGTGCGCGATGGGCATGCGGTCGGCATGGGGCCAGCACTCCCTCGCGAACGCCACGAGCCCGTCGACCGGCGCGTCGCCGGCCCGGCCCTCGTCGTAGGCGCGGGTCGCGGCGAACAGGGCCTCCCAGGCCAGCTTCCGGTGCACGAGCCGCGCCATCCGGGACACGTCCACGCCCTCGTCCGCGAGGGTCTGGATGATGCTGTCGAAGGCGACCCGGCCCTGACGCAGCTCAGCCACCTCGTCGTAGCCCAGCGACATGTTGTCGGCGTGCTGCCGGTACCACGCCTGGTCGACGCCCCGCACGTACCCGACGTCGGCCCGGGACGCGAGCCGCATCCACATCTGGGTGTCGGCGAGGTGCGGCAACCTGGCGTCGTATCCGCCCACCTGCTGCTGGACCTCGGTGCGCACGACGACCTCGGGCGAGGAGATGCCCGAGCGCGCGAGCCGGAAGCGACGGTCGAGCCAGTCGGACCCGCTCCACACCGACCACCCGCGAGGCTCCGTCCGCGGGAGTGGCAGCGGCTCACCGTCCCTGAACCGGACGGCATACCCGTACGCGAAGCCCACGCCCGGGTGCGCGTCGAGCAGGTCGACCGCCCGGCGCAGCGACCCCGGGGTGAGCAGGTCGTCCGCGGACATCAGCACGCTGTAGGTCGAGTCGGCCCAGTCGAGGAGGCCCTCGTTGTAGGTCGCGATGTGCCCTCGGTTGGTCGGATGGACGACGGCCTCCACGCGGGGGTCGGCCGTGGCGATCGCCGTCGCGATCTCGCCGCTGCCGTCGGGGGACGCGTCGTCGATGATGAGCACCTTGACGTCCACACCCGGCTGGGCGTCGAGCACGCTCGCCACCGCCGGCTCGAGGTAGTGCCCGTACCGGTAGCACGGGATGACGACGCTGACGGAGCTCATGACTGCCTCCTGGGGATGGGATGCGTGGGGACCGGGCCGCGCCGGGTGGCGACCTCCGGTAGGGGTCTCACGGGCGCTCACCCGCTCGCGAACACGACGTCGACCCAGTAGTTGCTGGCGTTCCAGCTGTTGGCGGGGAAGCCACTGGTCGCGCCGTAGCGGTAGACGCCGTTGCCGCCGGACACGCCGTCGCGCAGGGCGTGCAGCGGGGGCCGGTCGACGCCCGTGGTGGTGAAGGTGCCCGCGTCCGCGGCGTAGCGGCCTCGTGGCGCGAGGTACGAGGCGACGTAGGTGGTGCCGGCGGTGATGGCCACGGGGGTGGAGAACGAGGCCTGCTGCCAACCGGTGGTCGTCTCGTTGCGGAAGGTCACCGTCGCGAGCCTCGTGCCGGTGCTGGTCCACAGGTTGCCCACGTGGGTGCCGGTGTTGCCGCTCCCCTTGTAGAAGCGGATCCCGGTGATCCGGCCGTCCACGTCGGAGGTGAACTTCACCCCGAGCTCGACGGAGCTGTTGTCCGCGTGGCTGGGGTTGGCCGGCGTCGCGCTCGAGGGCCAGATCGTGCAGGCCGCGCAGACTCCCGAGGTGGGCGTCACCGGTGGCGACGCGGCGGAGGGGGGTCCGCTGCCGGACGCGTTCGTCGCGGTGACTCGGAAGGTGTAGGCGGTCCCGTTGGTGAGGCCGGTGACGGTGGTCGTCGTGGCCGGGGGGTTGCCGGTGACGGTCTTCGGGGTCTGCGCCGTGGCGCCGACGTAGGGCGTGACCGTGTAGCCGGTGATGCGGCTGCCCCCGTCGGGAGGAGCGGTCCAGAACACGGCCGCCGAGGCGTCGCCGGGCGTCGCGGTGACGTTGGTCGGGGCCTCTGGTGGGGTGGGGGGTGCGGTGGCGTTGCTGGCGAAGACGACGTCGACCCAGTAGTTGGCGGCGTTCCAGCTGCCGGTGGGGAAGGCGCTGGAGCTGCCGTAGGCGTAGACGCCGTTGCCCCCGGAGACGCCGTCACGCAGGGCGTGCAACGGGCCGCGGTCCACGCCGGTCGTGAAGTAGGCGCCGTCGCCCGCGTAATGCCCGTTGGGTGCGTGGTAGGACGCGACGTAGGTGGTGTCCGCGGTGATGGCCACGGGGGTCGAGAACGACGCCTGCTGCCAGCCGGTGGCGCTCTCGTTCGTGAACGTCACCGACGCGAGCCTGGTGCCGGTCTCGGTCCAGAGGTTGCCGACGTGGGTGCCGGTGTTGCCGGTGCCCTTGTAGAACCGGATGCCGGTGACGACGCCGTCGAGGTCCGAGGTGAACTTCACCCCGAGCTCGAGGGCGCTGGTGTCGGAGTCGCTGGGGTTGGCCGGGACCGCCGTCGAGGGCCAGATCGTGCAGGCTGCGCACACCCCCGCCGCGGGGGTGACGGGTGTGGACGCGGCGGAGGCCGGTCCGGTGCCCACGCTGTTGGTGGCCTTCACCGTGAAGGTGTATGCCGTGCCGTTGGTCAGCCCGGTGACGGTCGTCGAGGTCCCCGGCGGGGAGCCGGTCACCGTCTTGGCGTCCTGGGCGGTCGATCCGGCGTACGGGGTCACGGTGTAGCCCGTGAGCGGGCTGCCGCCGTCGGAGGGAGCGGTCCACGACACCAGCGCGGAGCCGTCACCGGCGGTCGCAGAGACACCCGTCGGCGCGCCGGGGGTCGTGGCAGGCGGGGACGGCGTGACCGCCGCCGACGGGGTCGAGGCCGGGCCGGTGCCCACGGCGTTGGTCGCGGTGACCGTGAACGTGTACGCCGTGCCGTTGGTCAGCCCGGTGACGGTCGTCGAGGTCCCCGGAGGGGACCCGGTCACCGTCTTGGCCGCCTGGGCGGTCGACCCGACGTACGGGGTGACGGTGTAGCTCGTGATGGGGCTTCCTCCGTCCCCGGGCGCGGTCCAGGACACCGAGGCCGACGCGTCCGCGGCGGTCGCGGTCACGGCCGTCGGGGCACCGGGAGCGGCCGTGACCGCTGACGGTGTGACGGCTGCCGACGCGCTCGAGGGCGGGCTCGTCCCGGCTGCGTTGGTCGCGGTGACCCGGAAGGTGTAGGCGGTCCCGTTGGTGAGTCCGGTGACGGTGGTCGTCGTGGCCGGGGGGTTGCCGGTGACGGTCCTCGGGGTCTGCGCCGTGGCGCCGACGTAGGGCGTGACCGTGTAGCCGGTGATGCCGCTGCCCCCGTCGGCGGGAGCGGTCCAGGACACCACTGCCGAGCCGTCACCCGCGCTGGCCGTGACGGCTGACGGGGCCGACGGCGCGGTGGCGGGAGCCGTCGTGCTGGCGAAGACGACGTCCACCCAGTAGTTGGCGGCGTTCCAGCTGTTGGTGGGGAAGGCGCTGGTGCCGTAGGCGTAGACGCCGTTGCCCCCGGAGACGCCGTCACGCAGGGCGTGCAACGGGCCGCGGTCCACGCCGGTCGTGAAGTAGGCGCCGTCGCCCGCGTAGTGCCCGTTGGGTGAGTGGTAGGACGCGACGTAGGTGGTGTCGGCGGTGATGGCCACGGGCGTCGAGAACGACGCCTGCTGCCAACCGGTGGCGCTCTCGTCCGTGAACGTCACCGACGCGAGCCTGGTGCCCGAGGTCGACCACAGGCTGCCGACGTGGGTCCCGGTGTTCCCGGCGCCCTTGTAGAACCGGATGCCCGTGACCTGTCCGCCCACGTCGGAGCGGAACTTCACACCCAGCTCGACGGCGCTGGTGTCGGCATGGTCTGCGTTGACCGGGACCGCCGTCGAGGGCCAGATCGTGCAGGCCGCACAGCCGCCGACGGTGGGGGTTGCGGCCGCGGACGGGGCCGATGCCGGCCCGGTGCCCACGCTGTTGGTGGCCTTCACCGTGAAGGTGTATGCCGTGCCGTTGGTCAGCCCGGTGACCGTCGTCGAGGTCCCCGGCGGGGAGCCGGTGACGGTCGTCGACGCCTCGGCGGTGGTGCCCGCCCAGGGCGTGACGGTGTAGCTCGTGAGCGGGCTGCCGCCGTCGGAGGGAGCGGTCCACGACACCACCGCGGAGCCGTCAGCGGCCGCGGCCGACACCCCGGTCGGTGCGGCCGGTGCGGTCGCGGGCGCCGTCGGGGTGACTGCCGCCGACGGGGTCGAGGCCGGGCCGGTGCCCACGGCGTTGGTCGCGGTGACCTCGAACGTGTACGCGGTGCCGTTGGTCAGCCCGGTGACCGTCGTCGACGTCGCCGGCGGGCTCCCCGTCACGCTCTTGGACGCCTGCGCGGTCGAGCCGGCGTAGGGGGTCACGGTGTAGCCGGTGACCGGGCTGCCGCCGTCGGGCGGAGCGACCCAGGACACCACCACGGACCCGTCGCCCGGGGTTGCGGACACCCCGGTGGGGGCCGCCGGCGTGGTGGACCCGGTCGGGGTGACCGCTGTCGACGGCGCCGACGCGGCTCCTGTGCCCACGGCGTTGGCCGCACTCACCCGGAACGTGTATGCCGTCCCGCTGGCCAGACCCGTGACCGTCGTCGACGTCGCCGGCGGGGAGCCGGTCACCGCCTTCGACGTCTGCGCGGTCGAGCCCACGTACGGAGTGACCGTGTAGCCGGTCAGCGGGCTGCCCCCGTCCGAGGGTGCCGTCCACGACACCACCGCTGAGCCTGCTCCCGCGGTGGCAGCCACGTTCGTCGGAGCGCCGGGCGCTGTGGCAGCGGTCGTCGAGTAGACGACGTCGACCCAGTAGTTCTCGGACTCGAACGTGCTCGTCGGGAACGCGCTGGTCGCGGTGATCCCGTACACACCCTGACCGCCGTTCACGCCGTCGGCGGGTGCGTGGAGCGGACCGGAGTCCACTCCCTTCCCGGAGAAGTAGTTGGTGTCCGCCGAGTAGTGGCCGCGCGGCGCGAAGTAGGACGCCACGTAGACGGTCCCGGCAGTGACGTTGACGGGTGTCGCGAACAGAGCCTCCTGCCATCCGGTGGCGCTCTCGGTGGTGAACGTCACCGTCGCCAGCCTGGTCCCGGAGAGGGTCCAGAGGTTCCCGATGTGGGTACCCGTGTTGGCCGAGGACTTGTAGAAGCGGATCCCCCGGATCTGGCCGTTGAGGTCGGCCCTGAACTTCACTCCCAGCTCCATGGCGCGGGTGTCTCCCTGGTCCACGGTGGCCGGCACCGTGGATGCGGGCCACAAGGTGCACGCGGAGCAGGTGACGAGGGTCGGAACGACGGCGTTCGACGCCCCTGAGGCGGCTCCCGAGCCGGCGACGTTCGTCGCGGACACCCGGAACGTGTACGTGGTGCCGTTGGTCAGTCCGGTCACGACCACGCTCGTGTCGGGCGGGCTGCCCGACACCGTGGTGGACGGCTGTGCCACGGACCCGGCGTACGGCGTCACCGTGTAGCCGGTGATCGCGCTGCCGCCGTCGGGCGGCGCATCCCACGACACGGCCGCCGAGGCGTTGCCCGGGGTGGCGCTCACACCCGTCGGGGCCCCCGGGGCGGAGGCCGGGCCGGAGTTGACGTCGAACATCACGTCGACCCAGTAGTTCGCGGCACTTGGGCTGGCCGACGGGAACGCGCTCGCGGAGCCGGTCCTCGCCAGCCCGTTCACGGTGCCGTTGGTGTGCCGCAGGGCGTGCAGGGGCGGGCTGTCGACCCGGCTGTACGTGTCAGGTCGCGGTGACGGGTTCGGGTAGAAGTAGGAGTCGTCCTTGGCCGTGTGCCCGTTCGGCGCGAAGTAGGACACGACGTAGGTCGTGTTGGCGTTGATCGACACCGGGCTCGAGAAGAGCGCCTGCTGCCAGCCGGACGCCGACTCGTTCGCGAACGTCACCGAGGCGAGCCGGGTACCCGAGGTCGTCCAGAGGCTACCGACGTGGGTGCCGGTGTTCGCGGTGGACTTGAAGAACCGGACCCCTGTGACCTTGCCCGAGACCTCGGACCGGAACTTCATCCCGACCTCGGTCCCTGTGGCGGTGCCCGAGTCGGCACGCGTGGGTGTGGATCCCGTGCCCCAGACGGAGCACGTGCACCCGATGTCGAGCGTGCGCCCGGCCGAGGGCGTCTCCATGTTGCCGGTGTCGTCGACGGCCCGCGTCCGGATCGTGCTGGTGGGGCTGCCGTGGGCCACCCACCGGTAGGTCCAGCTCGTGGTCCCCTCGGCCGGGTGCCACGTGTCGCCGCCATCGGTGGAGACCTCCACGCCGGCCACCACGCCGCCCCCTGCGTCGGCGGCCGTCCCACTGAGGGTCAGCGACGTGCCGTCCCCCACGGCGACGCCTGCCGCCGGGGAGGTGATCGTGGAGGTAGGGGCGGTGGTGTCGCTCGACGGGGTGGCCGGCGTCACGCCGGCGTACGGAACGGCATACGGCTGTGCCCCCATGTCGGCGAAGAGGTTGACGGTCGCCTGCCGCATCGTCCGGTCCGGGGTCGACCCCGGGTCGTCGAGACCGAACGACCACTGCACGGTGCCGGCCCCGAACACGAGGGCACCGCTCGGCGCACGATAGAGCGACATGCGGTGCGTCGCGGTGCTGCCGGTCTTGACGGTGCTGCCGTAGTCGGTGAAGGCCTCTGCCGTGGTGCTCGTCGTCGAGGAGAGGTTGAACTGACCCGCGGGTCGGAAGCCGTTGTCGGCGTCGACGTCCCACTCGTAGCCCAACGTCTCCTGACCCGGGGCCAGCGTCAGGGTCTGGGTCCCCGTGAGGTTGGCCGCCGCAGTGTTGCGCCAGAAGCGGAGCTTGGCGAAGCGCGCCGGCACCTTGATGTCGGTGCTTCCGGCGTTCACGACGAACAGCTGTCCGGTGAGCGCGTTCTGCGGACGGCCGCCGTCCCCCGGAGGGCTGAAGCGAGGGTCCTGCCACGTCCCCGTCCAGCTGGACGGACCCTGGGGGTCGACCGAGCCGTCGTGGTGGGTCTCCTTGTAGGACACGATGGTGCGGTCCGGCGTGCCCGTGCTGTCGATGCTGGGTTCGTACCTCGTCTTCCAGAACATCTCGTTCCCGCTGAAGAACGCGAGGTTGACTCCGGCATCGCGCGCGGCCTCGACGTTGGCCCGCTGGGTGCCGGACCAGTACTCGTCGTGCCCGACGGACAGGAACGTCTTGTGGTTCTTGAGCAGCGCGCCGCCGGCCGCCGTGCTGACGTCGGTGCCCGTGGTGTAGGCCACGTCGTACCCGTTGGCCTCGAGGAAACGGATCATGGGGTACTCGGCATACATCAGCCAGCTGCGGCCCTGGTCATCCAGCGCCGAGTTGAACGGACGGTTGTACGAGACCTTGGCGGCACCCTTGTATGCCGCGGGGTTCCCGGGCGGGCAGTTCGACGAGCAAGAGTAGAGGCTGTTGCCGCCGTACGAGTTGTACGCCTGCCACGTCGAGTCGGAGGTCTGGAAGATCATGTCGGAGCGGGCGGCAGCGTTCTTGACCACGAAGGGGATGTGGCTGGCGCCGGTGGCGTCCTCACGGATGAGGTGGGCGATGTACACCCCTGACACCGCAGTCGACGGGACGGCCCACGACGCCGAGACGGCCCAGTTGCCGCAGTCGATCAGCCCGGTGGGCGCCGTGTCGTTGAGGCAGGTCGGCTGGGTCTGCGGCAGGGACGCCGACGGCTGCAGTCCCGACACCACCCGGCGGGCTCCGTTGCCCTGGTAGTAGCCCAGCCGGAGGATGTCGATCCGGTACCGCGTGCTCGGGGTCTTGACCTTGAACCGCACGGTGTCACCGGGATTGACGCTGATGCTCGTCGCGAACCCCTGGATCGTCGACGACCCGGCGCCGACGATCTGCCAGGTGCTGGGGGCCGCCCCGGGCTTGGTGTTCTCGCACGCAACCACGCTGATCGGTGCGGCGCAGGGGTCTGCAGCGCGGGCGGACGGCATACCGACGGCCAGGGCGAGGAAGAGGGCCAGGATCCCGAGTCCGGCGGTGAACCGGCGCCCACCCTCTGAGGGCGAGCCGGCTCGGGGCCCGGACGGCCTGCGTGACTGCGACCTCATGGCGTGTTCCTCTCGGTGGAGACGAGCCTTCGACGGCTCGGCACGGACGTGGGTGTGGGCGTCTTCTGACGGCTGACCGGCGGGCAGGGCGGACTGCCATGACCGTTTCGCCGGTCCCGCGGGCGGGGGTGGAGGACCATGAGCGGATGCAGCGACGAACCGGCTGGCACCCCGCGAACGGCGTGCCCTGGGCAGTGCTCGCCGCCGTGTGCGTCGCGTTGTTCGTCGTGCTCACGGTCGTCGTGGCGGGCGGCGCGGCCGACTCCCTCGACGGCACCGTCGCTCGGCGCTTCCGCCCGGAGGAGGCATGGGGCGAGCCGCAGGACAGGGTCGCCCCATGGCTGACCCGTCTCGCACCGGAACGCATGTTCGGGCTCCTGGCGGTGACCTGCCTCGCGGTGGCAGCGTGGCGACGGTCCTGGGGCAGCGTGGCCTTCGGAGTGGTGACCGGGCTCTGCAGCGTGGCTGCGACCCTGCTGGTCAAGGTCGCGCTCGCCCGGGTGGACCCGCTGGGAGGCATCTCTCCGGACGGTGGGAGCTATCCCTCCGGCCACATGGTGGCCGTCGTCGTCTCGGTCGCCACCTGTCTGCTGGTGCTCCTGCCACGGGTTCGCTGGTGGTGCTGGCTGGTGCTGGCCGTCCCCTCGGGCGTGATGGCGGTGTCCCTGGTCGTGACCACGAGCCACTGGGTCTCCGACGTCGTCGGTGGCGCGCTGCTCGCAGGTGCCGTCGTCGCGACGGCGAGCTGGCTGTGGTCCGGACGTCACCCCCGCGCCCGCAGCGGCGTGCCAGAGTGGGAGGAAGGTCAGCAGAACCGGGGCGAGTCGACCCGGTGACGTCAGGAGGTTCCCGCGATGACCATCAGCTCCGCGGGCGCGAACGAGGTGGTCATCGCCACCCTGCTGCGTCGCGACGGCGCCACGGGCGTGCAGAGCCACATCCGGGACCTCCTCGAGAGCGGGCAGGGGCTGGGCCGGCAGGTCTCGCTCGTGACGCCGTTCGATGCCCGGTCGCGGCTGTTGACACCGGTGTTCGCGTTGCGGCACCTCCTGCACCCCCTCAGCGGGTCCGCCGGTGTCTGGTGGTACCGCCAGTGGCATCGTCACTACCTCGAGGCCGCGCTGCGAACCCACCTCCGACAGGCCGTGGGCCGACGGACCATCTATGCCCAGGACCCGGTCTCCGCGGAGGCGGCCCTGCATGCCAGGACCACCGAGCGGGTCGTGCTCGTCGTGCACTTCAACGTCTCGCAGGCCGACGAGTGGGCCGACAAGGGCGAGATCGCGCGAGGGGGCCGGCTCTACGACACGATCCATCGACAGGAGCAACGTGTGCTGCCTGCCGTCGACGGCCTCGTCTTCGTCTCGACGTTCATGCGGGAGGCGGTCCGGTCCCGACTCCCCGAGGTGGGGTCGGTGCCCTCGGTGGTCGCGCCGAACTTCGTCCGGGTGACTGCACCGGCTGGAGGCCTTCCCGATCGCGACCTCGTCAGCCTGGGATCCCTGGAGCCGCGCAAGAACCAGGGCTTCCTGCTCGAGGTGCTGGCGTCGGCGGCGCGCCGGGGCCACCGATACACCTTGACCGTCGTGGGGGACGGCCCGGACCGGCCTGCCCTCGTACGACAGGCGCGATCCCTGGGGGTGGGCGACCTCGTGGAGTTCGCGGGCTTCAGTGCGGACCCTCGCGCCCAGCTGCGCCGCCACCGGGTGTACTGCCACGCGGCGCGCATGGAGAGCTTCGGGATCGCTCTCATCGAGGCCATGGCCGAAGGGCTGCCAGTCGTCGCAGCCCCGGTCGGCGGCATCCCCGAGATCATCCGGCCGGGCGTGAACGGGGAGCTCTGGCCGCTGGACGACGCCGAGCGGGCAGCCGACGTGCTCGTCG
Source organism: Knoellia altitudinis (assembly GCF_042666355.1). NCBI lineage: Bacteria > Bacillati > Actinomycetota > Actinomycetes > Micrococcales > Intrasporangiaceae > Knoellia > Knoellia altitudinis. The sequence continues at coordinate 2,467,238 of NZ_JBHTDK010000001.1, read as the reverse complement.
GCCTCCTCTCGGACGTCGACCGGCTGACGGCCCTCGGGCGGGCCGCCCACGAGGACGCGAGGACACGGTTCTCCGACACGCAGGTCGTGCCGGAGCTGCTCGCGTTCCTCGACGGACTCGCTCCCCGGTCGGCTCCCTCCTGACCCGGTCATGGCGCCGTCACCGCCACGGCGTGCCTGATGGCGAAGTCGTAGATCTCCAGCAGTCGCTCCACGCTGTCCGAGGCCTCGAAGCGGCCGGTGAAGGACTCCCGGGCCACCCGCCCCATCTCCCGCCAGCGCTGCGGGTCGACGTCGACGTCGTGCAGGGCCCGCGCGAGGGCGGAAGGGTCACCGGGACTGACGAGGACACCGTCGACGCCGTCCCTGACCAGCTCGGGGAAGGAGCCGCGACGGGTGGCGATCGAGGGCACACCCGCGGCCATCGCCTCCACGGCGACGAGACCGAAGGTCTCCTCGCAGACCGAGGGGAGCACCACTGCGAGCGAGCGGGCGATGAGGTCACCCGCGGCCTCCCGGCTCAGGTGGCCGTGCACGTGGACGTCGTCGCGGTCGCGGGCCCACTCGCGCAGCGTCCCGTCAAGGGGGCCGCCGCCGGCGACGTCGAGACGCAGCGCCGAGCCCGGCCACGTCTCGCGGAAGGCGGACCACCCGGCGATGAGCGTCGGGATGCCCTTCGGCTCGTCCAGCCGGCCGACGTAGGCGACCGCGTGGTCGGCGGCCGCCTCACGGGGCGGTGGGGTCGGGACGAAGTGGTGCCGCACGAAGAGCCGCTCGGGGGGCAGGCCGAGGCCCGACATGAGGTCGCGCTCGGACGCCGAGACGAAGATGAACGCGGACACCAGCTGCCGCCACCGCCACCGGTTCACCCGGAGCCCGGCGACGACGGGCAGCGTGGCGACACTGGAGCCCTTGTAGCAGCCGTGGCGCACCGCGGGCCCGAGGCGTCCGTCGGAGCACTCGTGGCAGGGCTGCCCGCCACGGAAGAAGCCGCCTCCCGCGCAGAGCAGGGTGTAGTTGTGCACGCTCACGACGACCGGCACCCCCGCATCGGCACAGGCGTCCAGCACCGAGGGGGTCAGCAGCGGGAAGGTGTTGTGGACGTGCACCACGTCCGGTCGGTCGCTCGCCAGCTGGTCGGCCAGGGAGCGGCGCGCACCCGCGTCGTGGACGCTCCGGACAGCCAGCCCGGCCTTCCTTGCCAGCGACCAGTCGGCGATGTCGTCGCTGTGTCGCTCGAACTGGCCGACGTCCACGCCGTGCCGGCGCAGGGCGGCCACCTCCTGGTCGACCACGGAGTTCTCCCCGCTGGGGGCCGAGGAGCGGTAGCGGTTGTGCACGACGAGGACCTTCACCTGCCCACCTCCCGGGCAGGGGCGGCGAGCAACGAGGCAGCCACCGCGAGGTCCAGCAGGTACGGAGAGGCGTCACCGAGCCCCGTCTCGGTGATCGACGCGACGATGCAGTAGACGATGAGGAACAGGGCCAGTGCGCGCCGAGGTCCACGGACGTGGGTGGCGGCGGCCAGGAGGAGCAGCAGCACGAAGCTCACTTCGAGGAGGACACCGAACCAGCCCTGGTCGACGTAGGTGGCCAGCCAGTTGCTGTCGACGGCCCGCCCCTCGAAGGACTTGTTCGAGAGCCCGGAGCCGAACATCTGCTCCAGCCACGGGCGTGGCGTGGCCGCGATGTCGGCCCAGACGTCGGTGCGGCCGGTCAGCCGAGCCGCCTCGTTGGCCGACTGGCCTCGCGCCAGCCAGCCGACGAGCTGCGGTGCGAAGAGCGTGGCCCCCACGATGATGCCGACCAGCGTCGAGGTCGAGACCCGCCGTACGCGCGCGTGCCCGAGGAAGAGGCTGGCCGAGGCCACGGCCCCCCCGAGGAGGGCTCCCAGGAGTGCCGTGCGGGTGTGGGTGCCGATGAGCACCCCGACGGTCACGACCACGGCGACGAGAGCGTGCGGGCCCGTGACGACCCGGCACATCCACAGGATGACGGTGGTGCCGAGGAGCACCGCAGCGAAGTGGGCGACCTGGGTCGGCGGCACGGGCCACAACGCGCCGCTGAGTCGCCCTTCGTACGCGAACGCCTTCCCCGGAGAGATGGCGGCACCCAGGAGCACGGTGACCAGCACCGCCCAGAGGCACAGGCGGTGGGCTCGCAGGAGGAGGAGGTCACGCCGCCCCCACCAGGGCGACAGCAGCCAGAGCACGGCGACGAACCCGAGCAGCCGCAGCCCCCGGTAGAGCGACCCGAGGACGAACTCGCTGCCCAGGCTCACGACGAACGAGGCGAGAGCCAGGACGGTCAGCAGCCCGAGGAAGAACGTGGGGCGCACCAGCAGGCGTCGGTTGGCGAGCAGGGCCAGCGCCAGGGCGAGCAGCAAGGAGCCCTGGGTCAGGAGCTGGGCGAGTCGTGGGGGAACCGGCACGATGGTCTCGAGGGACGCCGGGGGCAGGACGTTGAAGAACAGCGCGGCCCACGCCATGAGCACCACGACCGGCACCCCGACGGTCCGGGCGGGCGTCGCGCGCTCCTCCACCGTGGGCGATGTGCGTGCCAGCAGGTTCGTCGTCATCGCGAGCTCGCCACCTTCTCCGTCAGCAGCTCGTCCGCAGCGTCGTCCGGGTGCCCCAGGGTGCGGTCGGTGCGGTCGGCTCCCTCGAGCAGCGCGAAGGGGATGTGGACACCGTTCCTCGTGAGCAGGGCCGTCACGGTCCCGAGCAGGTCGCGGCTGGCGCGCCCGGCCGAGACGAGCGGGACGACCTCGGTGACCCACGTCGCCACGACCCCGAGGTCGATGCCGGGATCCACCTCGAGGAGCACCAGGACGAGGTCGGCTGCGTCCCACAGGTCCTGCAGCTCCTTCGCCTGCCCCTGCCCACCGAGCGCGGAGGCTGCCCTGCCCCGGGGTCCTGAGGTCAGCGCGGGGTTGCCGGTGGGGCGGTGCAGGCTCGGCGACCCGGCTCCACCCCTCCCGCGTCCCCGCGACCCCCTGCGGACGCGACGGGCCAGGGCACCTGACGAGCTGAGGTCGACGAGAAGCACCCGCACGCCGTCGGCCGCCAGCCAGCCGGCAAGGGTCTTCAGACAGTCCGCAGCGACGTTGGGGCGGTCGATCGCGACCACACCGAGGGTGCAGGGACGCGACCGCCTGCGGGTGGTCGGACCCGGCCCGCTGCCCGAGGTCCTGGTGGCCTTCGGCGTGGCCTTCGGCGAGGCGCTGGGCGAGGCGCCGGACGGTAGGCCGGGCGAGCCGTCGGGGTGCAGCACCGTGCTGAGCCGTGGGGGCAGAGCCTCGGCGAGCCCGTGGACGAGGGCCTCGAGGTGACCGGAGCGTCGGCTCCCCCACCGCCCGGGGCCGGCATGCCTGGGGCCGAGCAACACCTCGCGACGCGACCCGAGGGCGCCACGGAGCCGTGGCCACCACTGGGCCCTCACCCGGCCGACGCCGACGCGCACCGGGACACCGAGAGCAGACGCCACCTCCCGGCGCTGGCGCAACCGGTCCGAGGTCAGTGTGCGGAGGAGGATGGTCCCGAGCGCCAGCGCGCCACCGACGACCGCTCCGGCGGCCGGCGCGAGCACGAGCTCTCGACGTGATCGCGCGCCGTCCGTCCCTGCCTCGTCGAGGACGTGCGTCGCGCTGATCGCCGCGTCGGCCCGCAGCTGGGCGTCCTCGATGGAACGCTGGAGCTCGGTCACCTCCGCCACGAGAGCGGCGCGTCGGCTGACGACGTCGTTGAGGAGGACCTGGTCCGGTGTCGCCTGCGCGGACAGGCGCCGGTACTGCCGGGTGAGCGCACCGATCTCGCTCTGCAGCGCCGTCACCCGCTTCGTGTACCCGTTGACCAGCCCCTCGGAGATGGATCCCAGCTGCTCGGCCCGGAAGGTGAGGAAGTTGTCGATGAGCGACGTCGTTCGCAGGATCGCGTCCGCCGACGTCTCAGCACTGACGTCGACCTCGAGGACCTGGCTGCTGACGGGTGTGGCCGTGACCGACGACAGGAACTGCTCCGGGGACTCGCGCAGCCCCAGGTCCGCGACGACCCGGGCCGCGACCGCCCGGGTCTGCAGCAGGGTCACGTCCGTCGTCATCGCCGACGCGTCGTCGGGGTTGGGCGACACCATGAGCAGTGTGGCCGTCGCGGCGACCGGTCGCGGCAGGATCTGGAGGACTCCCACCCCGAGCACCGCGCCGACGAGGACGGCTCCGCACCACAGGAGCCAGGTGCGGCGCGCGGCGCTGGCGAGCGCACGACCGGTGACCAGCACGGCGCCCGCGTGCCCGTCGAGGTCCGGGAGCTCGTCCTCGTCGTCGATGCGGAACGTGGGCACCCTCATCGCGGGACCTCGCGGGTCTGCGAGCGGTGCTGGGACCCGATGGTGGCAGGCCCGGGCAGGGGCCCTTCGGCGATGTTCCTCGGATGTGGGTCCCGGGCGGGGCGGCGCTCGACAGGTGCGAGCCGACCCGTGGTCCGGTCCAGCGGGTCGGGATTGGCGACGACGATCCCTTCGACCGTCAGGCCGACCCGGTCCGCGGCCACGACCGCATCGGCGAGGTTGCGGCGTGAGGCCGTGGCAGAGCTCACGGCGAGGAGGCCGGTGCCGCCGGCGACGACCGTGGCATCGGGTCCGGGACGGGTCCGGTCCAGCACGACGAGGCGAACGGTCAGTGTCGCGGACCCGGAGAGCTCGGGTGCGGTGGTCACGGAGAGCGTGGGCGGCAGGCCCTCCCTCGCGAAGCCCTGCGAGCAGGCCGCCCACAGGGCCGTCGCGCATTCATGGTGCTGAGCGGCGACGAACTGGGTCGTGAGACCCGTGGACGCGGCGAACGCGGCGATCTGGGGAGCCACCGCGAGCGCTCCGGTGTCCCCGCTGATGCAGATCACGACGAGGACCAGTGGCTCACCCACCGGCCCGTCCCTCCTCATCTCGGTCGTGAGGTCGTGCAGCAGGCGACGCAGGGCCCAGCCGTCGACGCTGTCCGGCGAGTAGGACCGCAGAAGCTCCGCCCAGGCCGCTGCGGACCGCGGGGGACGTACGCGAAGGGAGGCGACGACGGGAATGTCCACGGCATCGGCGATCTCGTCGCGCGAGCGCAGCTTGGGGTCGCGTTGGTTCGTCCCCACGAGCAGCAGGCACGCCGCCAGGAGGAGCAGTGCGCTCCCCCCCAGGACGCGTACGGCTGCGTCAGCGACGTAGTCGTGCTGTGCGCCGGGCGAGGGGCGCTGGATCAGGCTGGCGCTGGTGCCGGGGTCGGCCTCCTGTGCGCTGGCGCCCTCCGCGCCGGAGATCTGCTGCTGGAGGGCGTCGATCTCCAGCACGGTCGTCGCGCGTACGGCGATCAGCTCGGACAGGGCCGCCGCGTCCGTCGGCCCGGCCGGACTCGTCCGGCCCTCGACCGCGATCCTGTCGGTCGCCTTGCGGATCTCTGCCGTGACCGTGGCGAGGCTGGCCTTGAGCGTGTTGAGACGTCCCTGCAGCTGCGCGCGACGAGCGGCGCCCAGCGACTTGCGAGCGTCCTCGAGGTAGGCCACCAGGGACTGGGCCACGGAGAGCGCCAGACCTTCCGCCTGCCTCGCAGTGGGACCGGACGCGGTGATCTCGAGGATGGACGGGGCGGGGGCGTCGACGCTCACCCGTTCGGTCACCTGCGCCTCGGTCAGGCGGGGGACCACCTGGCTCCCGGCGCGGGTGAGGATCTCCGAGCTCTTGACGATGTGCATCTGCGTCTCGGCGTCGTAGCCGCCCGTCCGACCGGATCCCGGCTGCGCGATGGAGGGCAGAAGCACTGCGCTCGTGCTCGTGTATGCGGGTGGCGCCCACAGGAGCAGACCGCCGCCCGCCAGGGCTCCGAGGACGGCGACCACGACGAGGACCGCGCCGTGTCGCCGGATGACGGCCCAGATGGCGCGGAGGTCGACGGCCTGTTCGCTCATGCCCCCTCCCCCACGTGCGCGAAGTAGGTGGACGCTGCGGGCGCGACGTCCAGGTGCAGGTCGATGGTGCTGCCCAGCTCGAGATGACCACGCCACTCCCCCGTGCCGACCAGCACGGTGGTCGGGACCCGCACGCCGAACCGCGGTGAGTACCACCCGAGCGGCGGGTCGGTCTCGCCACGGTGGGCCGACCACCCGAGCTCGACCGGCAGCGTCATGCGCCCGCGCTGCAGCACCCCGGTCCGTCCCGGCCACGTCAGGTGGGCGACGCCCTCCCCCAGCTGGGCGGTGACCTCGGGGCCGAGGTGCCAGGAAAGTCGGACCCGGTGCGGACGCTCGGCGCTCAGCGTGTCGCGCACCGTCAGGCGCGAGCCGAGGTCGTCGAGCCCGACCCGACGGTCATGTCGCAGGCTGGGGTCGAGACGCCCGTATGCCGTGTGGTGGGCTGCCCAGCTCTGCAGCCCCTCCGCTCCGGTCCCGACGTGGTCGACGACCGCGTCCGCTCGGGTGCTCCACAGGAACGGGCCGCCCGCCACCGCCTGGTCGACCCCGTCGACCTCGACAGTGTTGTGGGCGCGCGTCGAGCGGAAGTACGACCGCCACTCGGCCTCCCCGTGGTAGCAGTAGGTCCCGGGGTCGACAAGCAGCTCGACACCGTCGTGACGGACCTCCACGGAGAGCGCGTCCGCGTGGGCATGGGCGGCGATCGACAGGAAGCCGTGGGGCCCTCCGTCGCAACGGCACCAGATCTCGGGCTCTCTTCCCGGCCCGGTGCGCAACACGTGCAGGCCGGCGTCCGCGAAGCCCTGTGGGCGCGACGACGGGCGGGCGGGGGCCTCGGGGGCGACACCCGTCGGCCCCGCGGTGACCTGTGGGCAGAGGGCCCCCAGGATCACGCTCATGACGCCCGGTTGCACCGCTGGCCACCAGGAGCAGCCGCCGAGCGTGCTGTCTCCCGTGGCGAGGAGGACCGCCCACGGGTCCGCTTCCGGTCCATCGAGCACCAGGGCCCTGCCCTCGTCACCGTCGCCCTGGCGGGGCGGTTGCCCGGCCACGTCGAGCGGTGCTGCTGCGGCGTCGAGCAGACGCACGACCAGCTCGCGCGAGGTCGTTGGAAGCGGGTGACCGCACGCGTCACTCTCCACGAGAGCGACCAGGGCGAGCTCGGTGACGAAGCGGTGGTAGTCCGTGGCCAGCTCGCGGTTGACGCCGCTCGGGAAGGTGTTCGTCGAGAGCGCCCGTCCGAGCTGGTCCGCGGCATCGCGGCGCCAGTCCTCGCTCTCGGTGAACCACGGGAGCGCACACGCCGCGACCAGGCGGCCGGTCGCCTCCGCGACGAGGTGGTTGTTGGCGGACGACCCGCGGCTGGGGAAGGCAGCGAGATACTCCTGGTGCCAGCGCAGCTGGGCCAGCGCCACGGGGTTCTCCTCGAACAGCAACGCCACGCCCGGCCAGTCGTCGAGCAGGCGACGGACCCACACCCAGCTCGTGAGGCGGGTCCCGAGCTCGATGCCGCTCGTCCAGTGGATGCCTGAGAGGAAGGGGTTCGCCAGCCACCAGGACTGGAGCTGCGCCGCCGCGGCCTCGGCGTACCTGACATCCTGCGTGAGCCACCATGCTGCGGCGAGAACGGTGACGTGGTGGTGGCGCGAGAGCTCCCACACCGACTTGACGTTGCCCGTGACGCTCTCGTCCCGGTGGTCGATGCCGAACGCGAGGGCATCGTCCGGCGCGCGCCGACCTGTGACAGGGTCCAGGAACCAGTCGGGGTCCGCCATGTCCGGGCGAGGTGTGCCGAGGACGTCCCCGTGCCCTGACAGGACCCGTTCCGCAGCAGCAACGAGCCGACGAGCGCCCTCGGGCGGCACCTGCTGCCGGGCCGCCGCGGGAACTGCCGCGATGAGGCGCCGTCCCGGACGGACACCGGGCGGGGAAGGGAAGGGCTGGCCGGCGTGCACCTGCCGCCGGGACCAGCGCACCTGGCGGCCTCGGTCACCGACGCGCGAGACAACCTCCGCCGGCGACATCCGACGGAGCCGACGCGCATACCACGCGAGCGAACGGCTCATGGGGTCACGGCCTTTCGCGTGGCGAGGCTTTCGCCCACCGCGAGCGTCACGCGCGTCGTCGCCACCAGGGACTCCAGCGAGATCGGCATGGCGGCACCCAGCCGCACCGCCTCGAGGAAGGCATCGAGCTCGGCTCGCTGCCCCTTGTCCTGACCCATGAACGCGCGCGTGGAGGTCCGTCTGGCACCCGTCCACACGGCGGCCCGGGTGAAGTTGTCGAGGCGGGCGTTGCGACCGCCACCCGAGACGTCCAGAGCCTCCTTGGGCACCCGCGGGTCACCGTCCGTGGAGTACGTGATCGTCGCGAGCGATCCCTCCTCGAAACGCAGGGTCGCGTGGAGATCCGTGCCGTCAGGCGTCTCGACGGCACTGACCTCCACCGGGTGGTGACCGACCCACCAGCTCACCGTGTCGATGAAGTGGCCCCCTTCGCCGAGCCAGCGCGACCCTTCGAGCTGCTCGTCGAGGTACCAGCTGCCGGACGCCATCCGTCCGGCGTTGACGAGGTAGCGCACGCTGACCGGTGCAGTGCTCGACCCGAACCGCTGACGCATCCCGACGAGCAACGGGGCAAAGCGCCGGTTGAAACCGACCATGACCCGGTCGTTGCCGGTGCGATCGACGACCTCGAGGATGCCGTCCACCTCTGCCCGCGTCAGGGCGAGCGGCTTCTCCACGAAGACGGCCTTGCCGTGCTCGAGCGCCCGGCACACGAAACGGGCGTGCGAGTGGTGGCGGGTCACGACGAAGACAGCGTCGATCGAGGGATCCGTGAGCACGTCGTCGGCGTTCGTCGTCACCGACTCGAAGCCGAAGGTCCGTTGTGCGTTGACGGCCGACAGCGACCTCGTGGTGGCAACCGTCCCGAGCGTGGTGCCGGTGTGCTTCGCGAGGTGGGGCAGCAGCATCGACGACGCATAGCTGCCGGCACCGATGAACCCGAGCCGGACCGTGCTTCCGCTCGGCCGAGCGGCTCGACGCTTCGCCGCCGGGTGGGAACGAGCGACCACCGTGGTGCGGTGCACCGGTGCGGCCGCAACGTCGGTGGGCGGGTACTCGAGGAGGAACCCGACCCCGCGCAGCGACCCGGTGCGCAGCTGCTCGTAGACCTCGCAGGCGTCACTGATCGGACGGGTCGCCGACACGAGGGGGGCGACGTCCACCGAACCTGTGGCGAGCAGGTCGAGGAAGCACCCCAGGTTGCGCCGTTCGGTCCAGCGCACGTAGCCGGCGGGGTAGTCGATCCCGTCGAGCTCGTAGCGGTCGTCGTAGCGACCTGGCCCGTAGGACCGCGAGAACCGGAGGTCGAGCTCCTTCTCGTAGTAGGCGTTCCACGGCAGGTCCAGCCGGGTCTTGCCGATGTCGACGACCCGTGCCCGGTCCCGCGCGAGGCGGGCCGCGAGCTGCACGGGTCCGTTGGTGTCCCCACCCGCTGCGAGGAACACGTGGTCGGCCCCGATGCCGCCAGTGGCCGTGCGGACCACCTGCTCGACGTAGGCGGCGCCCTCGTCGTCCGGTGAGGCGCAGCTCATGGCTCCGGCCGCCTCCGCCAAGCGACACCGCTCCTCGACGGTATCGATGCCGACGACCCGGACGCCGGCCGCGACGAGCAGCCGCACGACGAGCTGGCCGACGAGCCCCAGTCCGATGACCGCGGCCATCTCGCCGAGCTGCGGCTCGCCCTGTCGCACCCCTTGGAGGGCGATCGCGCCGACGGTGGCGAACGCCGCGTGCTCGGGCTCGACTCCCTCGGGGACCGGGACACACAGGTTGACCGGCACCCAGTTGACCTCGGCGTGGAGGGCGAACTCGTTGCCGGCGGCGGCCACGAGGTCGCCGACGGAGAACTCCTCCGCACCGGCGCCCACCTCGACGACCACCCCGCACAGCGAGTAGCCGAGGGGGGTGTAGCTGTCCAGCTTGGTGATCGCCTTCTTGTAGGTCGCCAGGGGCCCTTGCTGGGTCATCGAGTCCAGCACCTTCTTGACCTGGTCGGGCCGCGCCCGCGCCTTTCCCAGAAGGGAGAGGCGCGCCTCTGTCACCTTCATGAGCTCGGTGCCGGTGGAGATGAGCGAGTAGAGCGACCGCACCAGCACTCCCCCTGGCTTGCAGGCCGGCTCCGGCACGTCCAGCACGACGAGCTCGCCGGACCGGTAGTTCTGCCCCACCTGCTTCATCGGATCCCCACCCCCGCCTCACGCGCGTTGCGGTACCACAGCTCCAGGCTGAGTAGCTGCCAGACCTGCTTGGCCTCGTCGCGACGCCCGGCCCGCTGGTCGTCGACCAGCCGCTGAAGGGGGCCGCCACGGAGGAACCCATCACCGACCAGCTCGCCGCGCAGGAGCACGTCGTCGACGAGCTCCCTCAGGTCGTTCGTGACCCATGCACGCAGAGGCGCGCCGAAGCTCGCCTTCGGCCGGTCGATGATCTCGTCGGGCAGCCATGCTCTGGCTGCATCCTTGAGGGCCGCCTTCTGCTGCCGGCCACGGATCTTCTCGTCCCCCGGGAGCGAGAAGGCGGCCGCCATGACGACCGGGTCGACGAAGGGCACCCGCACCTCTGTGGAGGCGGCCATGCTGGCCCGGTCGGTGTACGTGAGGTTGAGTCCGGGCATGAACATGCGGGTGTCAGCCAGGCACATCCGGCTCACGACGTCCTCGAGGTCGTTGTCCTCGTAGACCTCGCGGTGACGGTCCACCACGGTGTCCACGTCATCGGACAGGGACGGGTCGAGAAGTCCGACGAGCTCGTCACGGTCGTAGAGCGTGTAGCTGCGCCGGAAGGCATCCTGCTCGGGGAGCTCGGCGAAGGTCAGGAACCGCTGTGCCCAGCGCACCGTGCGCAGACCGCGTCCGCCCATCGCGACGGGGAGTGCTCGTGCGACGGGTGCGACCGCCCCACGCACGGCACCCGGCATCCGTCGATAGCGCGCGGCAACGAGCATGGCCAGGTGCTTGCGGTAGCCACCGAAGAGCTCGTCGGCCCCCATCCCCGACAGGAGCACCTTGACCCCGGCATCACGTGCGGCCTCGCACATGAGCAAGGTGTTGATGGCCGCCGGGTCCCCGATCGGTTCGTCGAGGATGTCGACCATGCGAGGAAGCAGGTCGACGACGTCCGGGGAGATCTCGATCTCGTGCAGGCGGATGCCGAGGTGGCCCGCCAGTCGCCGGGCGTAGCGGGCGTCGTCGGGCATCGACTCCAGTCGCTGGTCCTCGGGCCGGAAGACGATGGTGTAGGCCTCGATCGCCGGGTCGGCGCGGTGGGCGAGTGCGGTGATGATGCTCGAGTCCAGCCCTCCGCTGAGGAACGAGGCCACAGGCGCGTCTGCGACGAGGTGGTCCAGGACGGAGTCCGCCACCTCCTTGCGTATGTCCGCCCGTGGGCCCTGCGCCGCCAGTGCCGCCTCCGCGGCGACGTCCCAGTAGCAGCCACGAGCGACTGATCCGTCCCGGCGGTACTCGGCCCACGTCCCCGCCGGGTGGCGCTGCACGCCACGGATGGCGTCGAACTCCTGAGGCAGCCAGTAGTAGAGCGTCGACGCCACCATTGCCGTCGAGTCGATGGACAGCTCCGGGCCGACTGCGGTGACGATCGCCTTGAGCTCCGAGGCGAAGAGGATGCCGTCACCCCGGGGCATGACGTACAGCGGCTTGATGCCCAGTGGGTCCCGGGCCAGTGTGAGACTGCCCGTCGCCTCGTCGTGGATGCCGAAGGCAAACATTCCCCGGAACCGACGGAGCGCCCGAGGTCCCCAGGCTCGCCATGCCTCGAGCACGACCTCGGTGTCGGATGCCGTCCTGAATTGCGCACCCAGGCCCTGCAGCTCGCGCCTCAGCTCGCGGAAGTTGTAGAGCTCGCCGTTGTACGTCAGTGTCAGGCCGCCCTTGGAGAACGGCTGGTCCGCATCGCTGGACAGGTCGATGATGGACAGTCGTCGGTGCCCCAGGACCATGGCGGTGTCGGGGTCCACGAGCTCGACGACGCCCCCTGCGTCGGGACCACGGTGAGTCATCCGGTCGACCATCACGGAGACGAGCAGCTTGCCGTCGACCTGCTGGTACGCGCCAGCGACGCCGCACACCTCAGGCCCCCACGTCCACACGGGGCACGTCCACGTCGCTGTCCCCGTCGCGCCTGATGCGCCCGGTGAGCTCGTCGAACACGCGCAGGTAGCCCTGCTGCTGGTGGCGCCAGGCGAGGTGTCTCTCGACCCTCTCCCGCCCATGACCGCCCATCTCGGCACGTCGAGCCGGGTCGTCGACCAGGTCGACCAGGGCGCGGGCGTACTCCAGGACGTCGTTCGGTCGCACGTAGTCGGCGGCGTCGGCAGCGGAGACCCGCGTCTCGGCGAGGTCGAACGCGACGACCGGCAGCCCGAAGGCCATGTACTCCATCGTCTTGTTCATCGTCGACACGTCGTTCAGCGGGTTCATGGGGTCCGGGGACAGTCCGACGTCCGCCGTCGACAGGACCTCCGCGACGAACTCGTCCGGGACCCGGCCCGGCATCTCGACGACGTCCGTCAGGCCGAGCTCGTCACGGCGTCGGACGAGGTCCGGGTAGCTGTCGCCGGACCCCATGAACGTGAACGCGATGTCACGCCGCCCCATCTGGTTCACGACGACGTCGGCCGCCGCGAGGGCGAGGTCCACACCGTCCTGGGGGCCCATGACGCCGAGGTAGGCGACAAGGTGTGCCCGCCCGCGTCGGCGGGCAGGCACGGGCTCACGCCGACGCAGCCGGTCGGGGTCCGGCCCGGTCCGGACCACCGTGACGTCGTCGCCGGACTTGCCGCCACGGGACCTGGCGACGGCGGCATACGAGTCGTTCGTCGACGTGACCCGGTCAGCCGTCCGGAACGTCTGGCGTTCGAGGAACAGCAGGCCCCGGTATGCCGCCCCCCGGGAGTCCCCGAAGCGCGACCGGTAGAGCTCTGGGCACAGGTCGTGGTGGTCGAAGACGAAGCGTGTCCCGTCACGGCCACGGAGCCACCGTGCCAGCGGCCAGAAGATGTCGGGCGGGTTGCAGGCCTGCATCACGTCGAACGGGCCGTCCCGTCGCGCGGTCCACACAAGGCGTGCGGTGGCGAGGAACGACCAGGCGTACTCGATGACGTAGCCGAGCGCACCGCCGCCGGGAGCGTATGCCGGGTAGCCGAGGATGCGCACCCCGTCCACGACCTGAGAGGCCGACGTGCCCTCACCCTGAGGGCACACGACCGTGACGTCGTACCCGTGCTCGATGAGCGACTGGCACTCCAGCCACACCCTGCGGTCGAAGGGCACGGGAAGGTTCTGGACGATGACGATCACCCGAGGCAGACGACCGCGGGGGGCACCGTCGTGGACGCTCACCAGCTCACCCCCTGGTAGCCGGCGATGTGCTCGACGTCCTCGCCGAGGCGACCGTTGATGTCGAGGACGACCGTCGGGCGTGCACTGCGAAGTGCAGCGAGGCACGCCGGGTCAGAGGTGGCCACGATGACGACCTCCGCTCCCTCGAGGGCGAGCTCGGGGCTGTCGACGAGGAGCCGGTTGACGTGCGCCAGCTTGCTCTCGAAGTGGCGGAGGTTGGCGCCGACGAGCTTGGCCGGGTCGACGACCGGGTCGTAGATGCGGACGTCCAGCCCCTTGCCGACGAAACGCTCCGCGATCTCCAGGTTGGGGCTTTCGCGCAGGTCGTCGGTATTCATCTTGAAGCTCAGCCCGAGGATGGCAACGCGTCGGTGACCCGTCTCCAGGACACGGTCGACCAGGGAGCGAACGGTCAGCTCGTTGCTGGTCAGAGTGGAGCTCACGAGGGGTAGGTCCACCCCCACCACCCGAGCCATGCTCTGGAGCGCCCGCACGTCCTTGGGCAGGCACGAGCCGCCGAAGGCGAAGCCGGGTCGGAGGTAGGACGACGAGATGTTGAGCTTGTGGTCCTCGCAGAAGAGCTCCATCACGGTGCGCGAGTCCACGCCGTACTGGGAGAAGATGCGGCCCATCTCGTTGGCAAAGGTCACCTTGACCGCGTGGAAGGCGTTGCATGCGTACTTGAGCGACTCTGCGGTGCCGACGTCGACGTGGTGCAGGGGCATGCCGAGGAAGCCGAAGAGCTCCTCGCAGCTCTCCCGGGTCCGGGGGTCCGATGCCCCCACGACGACGAAGGGGGGCGCGAAGAAGTCCTCCACCCCGCACCCCTCACGGAGGAACTCCGGACACATGGCCGTCCCGACCGACCACCCCTCCGGGAGGAGCTCCGCGGCGAACGCCGGCTCGACGATCGAGGCGCCGGTGCCCGGCGGCACGGTGGAACGGATGACGACGGAGTGAAATCCCGACGACGGGGGTGCCGCCTCGGTCATCGCCTCTCGCAGGTCCGTGAGCGCTCTCGCGATGAACGTGAGGTTGCTGTCACCCCGGGGCCGGGAGGGCGTCCCCACGCACACGAGGGAGAGGTCGGCCCCGTCCATGGCAGCGACGACGTCCGCCGTCGCTCGCAGCCTGCCCGCGTCGACCGCGTCGACGACGAGGCGGTCCACACCCGGCTCGATGACCGGGCTGGTGCCGGCGTTGATCGCCGCGACCTTGCCCTCGTCGACGTCGACGCCGACGACGTCGTGGCCCCGGGACGCCAAGCCGGCCGCTGTGACCGTTCCGACATAGCCCAGACCGAAGATGACGACCTTCATGACAGCACCTCTCGGTTGGCGACCGGCAGAGGCCGACGCAGGAATGGCCCGGTGGGGCGAGACGCCGATCGCCGGCGAGCACCGTCGACCCGGGGCCGGGCGGACCGGTGGGGCCCGCACGGAGCAGGTCGCGACCAGGCGGGTTTCATCATCAGAAGGCCCCCCGTCCGCCGAGCACTGCTCGCACCGTCCGGATGAGGATCTGGAGGTCCAGGGTGGAGGACCAGTTGTCGACGTACCACAGGTCCAGGCGCACGGTCTGCTCCCAGTTCAGCGTCGCTCGACCGCTCACCTGCCACAGCCCGGTCATCCCCGGACGCACCCGAAGGCGACGCATGGCGTCCGGTTCGTAGTGGTCCACCTCGGACGCCAGTCCCGGCCGCGGCCCGACGAGCGACATCTCACCCCGAAGCACGTTGATCAGCTGCGGTACCTCGTCCAGGGAGAACCGACGCAGCCACCGACCGACTCGGGTCACCCGTGGATCGACCTTGCTCTTGAACAGCACGTGGTTGACCTGGTGCCCGACCTCCGCGAGCGTGTCCAGCCTGGCCTCCGCGTCCGTGACCATCGTGCGGAACTTGTAGATGCGGAACTCCTGCCCACTCTGCCCGATCCGGTTCTGGGAGAACAGGATGGGGCCCTTCGAGTCAAGCCTGACGGCCAGCGCGACCAGCAGCAGGAAGGGCAGGAACACCAGGGTGAGCACGACGGCCAGGGCAAGGTCCTGGACCCGCTTGACCACGAGGCGCGACCCGGATCGCACCGGGCGCTCGAGGTGCAGGAGCGAGACACCGGCCTCGGCGCGGATCGACAGCCGGGGCCCAGCCACCTCGAAGATCCCCGGCGAGATCACGAGGTCGACGTGACGCTCCTCGAGATCCCACGCCAGCTGGCGCAGCTGCTTGCCGGTCATGCCGGGGTGTCCGCTGATGGCGACCAGTGCGGCGTCATGGAAGTCCACGGCGAGCGTCACGTCCCGAGGCCTCCCGGCCACGGGCACCCCCTCGACGACGGGAAGGTGCTTTCCTCCCGCGATGCACGCACCCACGACCTCGAAGGAGTTCGAAGGAGACAGCCGCAGCTCACGGACCAGCTCGCCGACTGACTTGGCCGTCCCGACCACGATGGTGCGCTGGCGGTACCTGCCGTGGGCGCGGGAGTGGCTGAGCCACAGTCGCAAACCCTTGCGCAGCAGGAGGGACAGTGCCACGACGAGCGGGACGACGAGGAAGACGTAGCCACGGGCCAGCTCGAGGGTGAACGCGTAGGACGTGAAACCCGTCGCACCCAGGAGCACCGCCCCGGCCCACAGCACCACTCGGTACTCGTGGGCGCCCTGCCCGAGGTGGCGCCCCTGGTACCCCTGAAGGAACCGCACTGCCAACACCCAGGCCAGCGGAGTCAGGAGCGGCACCACGGCGATGTCACCCGGGATCCGACCGAACCGCAACCCCAGGACCGCCGCACTCGCACCCCAGGCGCACAGGACATCACCGAGGATCAGCCGGAGTCGATAGGCGGCGGGCCAACCCAGACCCGCCGGTGCGCGAGGGACCGCGCGGGACTCCTGCACGACCTCCAGCGGTCGGCGGCGAGTTCGGCCCGGCCCCGATACACCTCGGGGTAGCAGCAGCCCGATCTCGACTTCTCCAGCTTCGGCGAACTGTTCTTCGCGCACCACGCATCACCAGGATCCTCGATGACTCACCTGTCAGAACGACCCTCCTGACCAAGCACAGACGCTACGGATGGCGCGGTTTTCGGGGGGACCATCCACCAAAGATGAACTGGTCGCGTCAGGCCGGATGATCAGACCGACCCCCCCCGCCCCCCGCCGGGATGCGTCAATGGTGTATAGCGACAACGGCCCGCCGACAGGACCAGTCACATCTCAGCCCGATGGACCGGGGATGTCCGGTTCGTCATGGCAGACGGCGATCCGCAGCGCGCCCTTCGTCCGGCAAGCCAGCTCGACGACGACCATCGACCCGACGTCATGGCGGTCGCCGGCATCCGTGGGTCCGGCGACCCGGACGAGCACCAGCCACGTCTCACGCACAACTCATCGGTATGCCGTCCGCTCGCTGAGGCCTCTTCCACCGCCCCGTCGGCGCCCACCCCGAGACGACTCAGCCGGAGGGCTCGCTGTCCTTGAGAACGTCCGCGGCCTCGACCAGGCCGTCGCCGTCCTCGACGTAGGCATCGCCCGTGGCCGGGTCGACCCACGTGCCGGGTGAGTCGCCCGGCACGAGTGGGACACCTGCGCGGCCCACCCATCCGAGGCGTCGCGCGGGGACACCGGCGACGAGCGCGAAGTCCGGCACGTCCCTCGTGACGACCGAACCGGCCGCAACGAGGCACCACCTTCCCAGCGTCAGCGGGGCGATGCACACGCTGCGCGCGCCGACCGAGGCTCCCTCCAGGCACGTCACGCCGACCGCCTCCCAGTCGCGTCCCTGCTTGAGGCGGCCCTCGGGGGTGACGGCCCGTGGGTGCAGGTCGTTGGTGAAGACCACCGCCGGGCCGATGAAGACCCCCTCGTGGAGCACTGCGGGCTCGTAGACGAGCGCGTGGTTCTGCACCTTGCAGTTGCGCCCCATCGTCACTCCCGGTCCGATGTAGGCACCGCGTCCGATGATGCAGCCCTCGCCCACCACGGCGTCCTCACGCACCTGCGCGAGGTGCCACACGACGCACCCCGGGCCGAGCCGCGCCTGAGCCGAGACGTCCGCCGTGGGGGCGACCGTCACCGCATCATCCCCAGCAGCCCGACTCGCCGTCATGGGTCTCACCCTAGCCAGGTGCGCCGCGGCGACACGCTGTTCGAAGGGCTCACCTCACGACCGCCGGGGACCACGCTCCACGGATGAGCAGCTCGGCGGGGCGGGAGCCGTCCGCCGGGGCGACCCAGACGTCCGCGGTCGCCCCACCGCCGGGCGGGGCGAGACCGAAGAGGACGCGGCCGTCGTCCAGCCACTCGATCTGGTCGTCCACGCTCCGCGAGGTCTCGACGACCACCTCGGACCCGTCCGCGAGGCGGCGCACCTTGACCTCCCACGTGGTGGGCCCGGTCGCACTCTTGTATGCCAGCAGCTCCCCGGACGGTGACAGTGACGGGCACTCGGCCGCGACGTCGACCATCACGATCGTGCGCTGGTCGATGAGGCCCTTGGCAAGGTACTTCTTGCCGCCCGTCATGATGGTGGCGTAGAAGGACGAGCCGGTTGCGGGGAACGTCACGCCCCACACGTTGACGTCGCTGGCCCGGTAGGGCTTTCCCCGATGACTGATCTGGAACTTCTCCAGGCTCCCTGAGGAGGTCCCGGACACCATGTCGTAGATCTCGGTCTGCGTGGAGAATCTGCCCCCAGCGTAGGAGTGCCCGAACACGAAGGTCGTGGTCGCCGCCCAACGACCATCGGGTGACACCCTTGCCCGGCTGGGTATCCCTGGAGTGGACAAGGTGTGGCGCACCGTCAGATCGGGTTCGAGCAGCAGCACCCGGGCGGTGGTCACGGCCGCGCGGTCGACGTCGATGCAGACCCCGCCCCGCCGGCTCAGGTGGATCCGCTCGCACGAGAGGTGCTGACGAGGCGCCGGGAGCGCACCGGGCTCGTCGTAGGGAACCGTGCCCACCGTGCCGTACGCGGCGTCGTTGGTCGTCCGCCGGAAGGCGATGTAACCGTCGGGGTCCTCGAGGTCGGAGCGGCCCGTCGTGGCCGGGCTGGTCGATGGCAAGGTTGCTGCCGCGAGGTCCCCTCGGCTCCGGGCCGCCACGAGCAGGTAGACCACCGTCACGCCGACCACCACAGCCACCAGCACCGTGAAGGCGACCCCCCTGGTCCGAAAGGAGCTCATCTGGACACCGCCGACGTCAGGTCCTGACGCAGCAGGCACACGGCGATGACGAGCGCGACCGACAGCCCGACCGCCATGACCCGGTAGGCGTCGCTGGAGCCGAGCCTGGTGAGGAGGAGCCCGAATCCCACCGAGGAGACGAACCCGCAGACCCCCACCGCAGTCTGGACCAGGGCCATGCCGGAGGCCCTGGACACGTCGGGCAGGGCCGCGGACACGGCAGCGGCAAGGACTCCGTCGGTCGCTGCGTAGAACAGGCCGAGGAGCAACAACGCCACCACGGTGGCAGTGACGGGGCCCGTCGGGAGCCCGTGGATGGTCGCGTACACGGCGAGCAGTGCCACGTGTCCTCCGAGGTACAGAGGCATCCGGCCAACCCGGTCGGCAAGGCGGCCGACGGGGATGGCCAGGACCGAGTACGCGAGAGCCAGTCCGACGGCGAAGAGCGGGAAGGCTTTGACCAGGCCCGGGTCGCGGTCCAGCAGGGCGATGAAGAGGAACGCGTCGCTGACGGTGAAGAGGGTCAGGAGCCCGGCCAGCCCCACCCGGGTGACGAGGGTGCGAGACCGGAACAGGGCGACGAGATCCGCTCTGCTGAGCCGCGGTGGGCAGGCCGCGAGGCCGGTCGACTGGGCCTTGAGTCGTTTCTGGCGCTCGGGCACCAGCAGGGTCACGACCGCCAGACCGACGAGGGCGAAGGCGGTACTCACGACGAAGACCGCGTCGAAGCGCCCGGGCAGCAGCAGCAGGACCCCGAAGGCGACGAGCGGACCGAGGAGCGCTCCCACGGTGTCCATGGCACGGTGCACCCCGAAGCTGTGCCCGAGGTCGCCCGGTGGTGAGGCCTCGGCGATCATCGCGTCGCGAGGGGCGGTTCGGATGCCCTTGCCGATCCGGTCGAGGGAGATCAGACCGGCTACGGAACCGACCGAGGAGGCGACGAGGAGGAGAGGTCGGGTCAGTGCGGACAGGCCATATCCCATTGACGCGACCAGCTTGGGACGTCCCAGCCAGTCCGACACCACGCCGGCTGCCAGACCTGACACGGCTGACACGCCTCGGTAGAGCCCGTCGACGAGCCCGAACTGGGACGGCGCCAAACCCAGCTGGAGGACGAGGTAGACCGGCAGGATCGCCGTGATCATCTCCGACGAGACGTCGGTGAACAGGCTGGTGAGACCCAGCAGCACCACGACCCGGGGAGCTGCACCAGCACGTGACCGGGGGCCGTCGCGCCCTGCCGCGGGCTGGTGCCGAAGTGAGATGTACACGTGCTCTCCAAGGCGCTCGACCCGGGATCCACACCCTAACCTCCACGCGGGTCTGCTGTTCGCGAAACCCTCGAGAGGGTCGGGCTGGGAGACCGCTGATGACTCCGCGCGTCGCTGAACCCTGATGGTGAGAACCGACATCAGTGCGGGCCCGCAGGTTGAGGCCCTTCGGCAGCGGGAACCGGGCGGCCACAGGGTCGGTCAGCGCGAGTGCACGACCTGCTGCGTCTCGAGCAGCCCGCGGGTCACGAGCATCTCGACGGCATCAGCAGCGTCACCGAGGAGGAACGGGAGCTCCTTGCGCTCAGTGGGTGAGAAGTCCTTGAGCACGAAGTCGGCGGCGTCCTGGCGGCCCGGGGGTCGCCCGATGCCCACCCGGACACGCAGGTAGTCACGAGTGCCCAGCGACTTCGAGATCGACCGCAGCCCGTTGTGGCCACCCTCACCGCCCCCCAGCTTCAGGCGCACGTCACCCGCAGGGATGTCCAGCTCGTCGTGGATGACGACGAGGCGGTCGGGCTCGACCGAGAAGAAGCCCATGAGCGCCTTGACCGGTCCACCCGACTCGTTCATGTAGCTGCTGGGCACGGCGATGACGGCGCTCGGCCCCGGCACTCCCCCGGGGGCCGTGCCGATCCGGACCTGCGCTGCCGCGGCACGCGCCTTGTGCGCGCGCAGCGCGCTCTTCGTCCGCGAAGCCAGCTCGCCGACGACCATCGCTCCCACGTTGTGGCGGTTTCCGGCATACGTCGGTCCGGGGTTGCCCAACCCGATGACCATCCACGTCTCACTCACAACGCACGAGTATGCCGTCCGCACACCTTCCGTCCCCAACCCACCGTGGCCGTCCGGGACGCCAGCAGGCCCGGTCCGCCATGGACCGGGCCTGCTGGTGCGAGCAGTGGAGCTGTGGCTCAGGCGTCGTCGGACTTCTCAGCGTCGCCCTCGGCAGCAGCGTCGCCCTCGGCGCCCTCTGCAGCCTCGCCCTCGGCCTCGGCGGCCTCCTCGTCGGTCGGCTCGTGCTCGATGCCGGCCTCTGCCTCGGCCTCGGCGAGCTCGGCCTCGAGGGCCTCGGCGGAGATCTGCTGGGTGACGTTGACGACGAGCGCCTCGGGGTCGGTGATCAGCATCGCGCCCGCGGGCAGCTCGACGGCGCCGGCGAGGATCAGGGTGCCGGCCTCGAGTCCCTCGACCGAGACGGTGACGGACTCGGGGATGTTGGTGGCCTCGACCTCGACCTGCAGGCTCGAGTTGTCCAGGTTGACCAGGGTCTCGGGGGCGGCTTCGCCCTCGAGGTGCACGGGCACGTCGATGACGACCTTCTCGCCCTTGCGGACGATGACGAGGTCGATGTGCTCGATGACCGGCTTGATCGGGTCGCGCTGCACGTCCTTGGCCAGGGCCAGCTGCTCGTCACCGTCGAGGACGATCGTGAGGAGCGCGTTGGGGTTCTTGAGCGCCATCATGGCGTCGTGACCCACGAGGGTGATGTGCAGCGGGTCGGCGCCGTGGCCGTACATGACCGCGGGGATCTTGTTCTCGCGGCGGATCTGGCGGGCGGCGCCCTTGCCGAACTTGGTGCGGGCCTGCGCCTGCAGCTTGATGGTGTCGTTGGACACGGGGACTCCTGGGAATGGGGGGATCGGTCAGGGACGACGCCGGTGGGGGCTGGGCGTCTGCGGTGGCCTCGACGCGGGACACGGCACGGACAGGCGCGCTGGTCCGCGGAAAGCCACGAGCCCGATGAGCCGTGCTTCCTCTGACCACCGCGTCGATCACGGACGTGCATGACCCGAAACTGTGTGGGCCGTGCTGCGTCCCTCGCCGAGGCAACCAGGGAAGTCTAGGCGACAGGGTGTGGAGCAGGGAAATCGGCGTCGTGTGCCGGGCGCTCGCCATCCGCCGCCACGTCACCATCCGCCGTCGTGTCACCGTCCGTCTCCGTGTCGGCGTCCGCGGTGCGCTCACCGACTCGGACGGCGACCACGCCACCGAGGATGAGCAGCCCGCCGGCGAGCTGGATCCATCCGGGCAGCTCGTCGAGGAGCAGCCAGGCGATGAGCACCGCGAAGAGCACCTCGGAGAGCCCGATGAAGCTCGCGACGGTGGCGCCGACGAGGCGGGTGCCGATGACGCCGACGCCGTAGGCGAGGGCTGCGGCCACGAGGGCGAGCTCGGCGACAGGCACCCACCACGCCGTGTCGACCCCGGCGATCTCGACGCTCGCGCGGGCGGTGCCGTAGTCGATGAGACCCGTCGCGCTGGCCGCGACGAGCACCACCGCACCCACCCCGAGCCCGAAGCCGGCGAGCGCCAACGGCGGCAGCGACTCCTCGTGCTCGTGGCCGGAGGTGACGTAGTAGGTCGCGAGGCCGACGGCTGCGAGGAGCCCCCACACCACTCCGGCCCAGGAGATCTGCACACCCGAGAAGACGTCGAGGACGAGGACGAGCCCGGCCACGGAGAGCGCGACGCCGCCCAGCGTGAGGCGTGACGGGCGGTGACCGTGCCGCGCCCACATCCAGCCGACGACGACGACGATCCCGAGGTACTCCAGGAGCAGTGCCACCGCCACGGACAACGTCTCGACGGCGTTGAAGTAGGCGAACTGACAGCCGGCGACGGCGACTGCACCGAAGGCGATGACCTGACCAGCGTTGCGGCGCAGGAGGCCCCACTGACCCCGCACGGCCCAGACCGCGACCGGCAGCAGGACGACGGCGGCGACCCCGACGCGCCAGGTCACCACACCGGCAGGAGTCCAGCCGGCACCGAGCAGCGACTTCGCGAACGCCCCCGAGGAGCCGAACGCCGCCGACGAGACGACGACGAGGACGAGCCCCAGGAGCACGGACCGTCCCGATCGGTTCTGGGTTCCGGCGTTCATGGCACTCACCTCTGTCAGGAGTAAACTAGATCTATGACCCTTACGAGAACCACGGTAGGGGTAGGCCATGTCAGGAGTCAAGATGCTTTTTGCCCATGACACCGAGCTGGCGCTGCAGTACGCCGCGTCGCTCATCAACACCGCGCCCGGGCACGGTGACTCGATGGTGGAGGACCTCCCCACGGTGGAGTCTCTGGTGAGCCACATGGACGGCTGGCAGTGGAGCGGAGACCGCCCGCGGACCCGCGCTGCGCTCGAGGAGGTCCATGCCCTGCGGCCCCGGCTCCTCGATCTCTGGACGCGCGACGTCGACGGTCTCGTGGCCGGCGTGAACGAGCTCCTCGCCAAGCACCAGGCCCTCCCCCGCCTCGTCAGGCACGACGACCTCGACTGGCACATCCACGCGACCCGCGACGACGAGCCCATCGCCAAGCGCATGGCCGTCGAGGCCGCCATGGCCTTCATCGACCTGATCCGGTCCGGCGAGACCGAACGCCTCCGGGTGTGCGCGGCCGACGACTGCGACGACGTGGTCATCGACCTCAGCAAGAACCGGAGCCGGCGCTACTGCGACGGGACCTGCGCCAACAGAGCCCACGTCGCGGCATACCGGGCTCGTCAACACGCTGACTGAACGTGCGACCTACTGCACCGCAGGTGGGGTGAGCACTCCACCTACGGTGCTGTAGGTGGCGTCGGAGAGCTCAGCCCGGGGGTCAGGCGCGGCCGCCGAAGAGGCTCGTCACCGAGCCGTCCTCGAAGACCTCCTTGATCGCGGCGCTGATGAGCGGCGCGATCGACAGCACGGTGAGGCCGTCGAACTCCAGCTCCGGGGCGATCGGCAGGGTGTTGGTGACGATGACCTCGCGGGCGGCGCAGTCACGCAGCCGCTGCGTCGCCGGCGCGGAGAGGATCGCGTGGGTCGCGGCGATGATGACGTCCTTGGCGCCGTCGGCCATGAGCGCGTCGGCGGCCTTGGTGATGGTGCCGCCGGTGTCGATCATGTCGTCGACGAGGACGCAGACACGGCCCTTGACGAGACCGACGACGCGGTTGGCGACGGCCTGGTTGGGCTGGTTGATGTCGCGCGTCTTGTGGATGAAGGCCAGCGGCGCACCCCCGAGGCGCTTGGACCACTGCTCGGCGACCTTGATGCGGCCCGCGTCCGGCGAGACGACGGCGAGGTCCTCGTGGCCGTACTTCGCCGACACGTAGTCGGACAGCACCGGCTGCGCCATGAGGTGGTCGACCGGCCCGTCGAAGAACCCCTGGATCTGGTCGGTGTGGAGGTCGACGGCGATGAGGCGGTCGGCGCCCGCGGTGTGGAAGAGGTCGGCCATGAGGCGGGCCGAGATGGGCTCGCGCCCGCGGTGCTTCTTGTCCTGACGGGCGTAGCCGTAGAACGGCATGACCACGGTGATCCGCTTGGCGCTGGCCCGCTTGAGCGCGTCGATCATGATGAGGTGCTCCATGATCGCCTCGTTGAGCGGGGCGGCGTGGCTCTGGATGACGAACGCGTCGGAGCCGCGCACGGACTCCTCGTAGCGGACGTAGATCTCGCCGTTGGCGAAGTTGTAGGCGCTCGTGGGGACGAGCTCGGTGCCGATGAGCGCGGCGATCTCCTGCGCGAGCCCGGGGTGCGAGCGCCCGCTGAAGATCATCAGCTGCTTCTTGGGCTTCTTGCGGATGTTGGCCGACTTCGGACGGTCTTCCTTCATCGTCAGGCCTTCTGCTCGGTGTCCGTGGGGTCCACAGGCGATTCGGTATGCCGGGTGCCCGCGTCCGTTGCCGCCTGGGCAGCCTCTGCGGTCGGGGTGCCGGCGCGGGCCCGGGCCACCCAGCCGTCGACGTTCTTCTGGCGGCCGCGGGCGACGGCGATCTGACCGGGCTCGACGTCGCCGGTGAGCGCGCTGCCCGCGGCGACATAGGCACCGTCAGCGACATCCACCGGGGCGATGAGGACGGTGTCGGAGCCGACGAAGGAGTGCTTGCCGATCGTCGTGTGGTGCTTGGCGACGCCGTCGTAGTTGGCGAAGATCGTGCCGGCGCCGATGTTGGCACCCTCGCCGATCGTGGCGTCGCCGGCGTAGGTGAGGTGCGGGACCTTGGCCCCGTCGCCGATCGTGGCGTTCTTGGTCTCGACGAAGCCGCCGATCTTGCCCTTGACGCCGAGCACGGTGCCGGGACGGAGGTAGGAGTACGGACCGACGGTGGCCTGCGCTCCGATCTGCGCGAGGTTGGCCTCGGTGCGCTTGACCTCGGCGCCCTCCCCCACCTCGGTGTCGGTGAGCGTGGTGTCGGGGCCGATCCGGGCATCGGGACCGATCGACGTCGCACCCAGGAGCTGGGTGCCCGGCAGGATCGTCGCGTCACGGCCGATGGTGACGTCGGCGTCGATCCACGTCGTGGCGGGGTCGACGATCGTCACGCCCTCACGCATCCACCTCTCGTTGTTGCGGCGGTTGAGCTCGCGGCCGAGGGTGGCGAGCTGGACGCGGTCGTTGACGCCCTCGGTCTGCCAGAGGTCGTCGATGAGGTGAGCTCCGACCCGGTGGCCGCCGTCGCGGGCGATGGCCAGGACGTCGGTGAGGTACTTCTCGCCCTGGGAGTTGTCCGTGCCGACCTCCTCGAGCGCGGCCCGCAGGACGGCGGCGTCGAACGCCCAGATCCCGGAGTTGATCTCGGTGATCGCCCGCTGCTCGTCGGTCGCGTCCTTGTGCTCGACGATCCCGAGCACCGAGTCGTCCTCGTCGCGCAGGATCCGGCCGTAGCCGCTGGGGTCCGGCACGCGCGCCGTGAGGACGGTGACCGCGCTGGCTGCGGTGGTGTGGGCGTCGAATAGGGCGGCGATCGTCTCGGCCGTCAGCAGGGGGGTGTCGCCGGAGGTGATGAGGACGGTGCCGCTGACGCCCGCAGGGAGCACGAGCAGGCCGCACTCCGCGGCGCGACCGGTCCCCTTGACCTCGTCCTGGTCGGCGATGATCGCGGCCGGGTCCACCTCGGTGGCGTGGGCGGCGACCCGGTCGCGGTCGTGGCGCACCACGACGACGACGCTCTCCGCGTTGCTCCCCCGGGCGGCGGCGAGCGCGTGACCGAGGAGGGTGCGGCCCCCGATCCGGTGCAGCACCTTGGGGGTGGCCGACTTCATCCGGGTTCCCTCGCCTGCGGCGAGGATGATGACAGCGGTGGGCCGAGCAGTGGTCACGAGTGGGGCTCCCGGGGTTCGTGGCGGCGTACCGCGCCACTCTACCGACGAGGAGCGGGTGTGCCGTCCGCGCCCGTTCCTGCCCCCGCCTCGCCGCGCACAACCCTTCCTGCCACGTGGCGGACCGGGCCAGCCGGAGTCACCTGAGCTGGGTCACCGTGCGCTGACCCGGGCTGCCGCCGAGCAGGATCTTGGTGTTCGACACGTTGTTGCTCGTGTTCGCCTCCTTGAGGCGGTTACGGAAGTTTGTCGTCACGCGCACGGAGTAGGCGCCGTTGGGGAGGCCATTGATGTCGAAGGCCTGGCCCGGCAGACCCTGGTAGTACGTGTCACCCCAGCCCGCCGGGAGCACCTGCCGGACCCACAGGGCAGCCTGACCACCGCAGGCGGACCAGAGCCGGTCGGTGTCGACTCGCTGCTCAGCGCCCGGGATCGTCAGGTCGATCGGATCCGTGGCAGCCAGGCAGAAGGCCTGCTTCCCGCTACGGGTGATCGAGCCGTTGGCGGCGACGAGGTCGTACTGGGCGATGTCCTCGAAGTGCCAGTGCAGGTGGCCCTCCCGCGGGTCCCACTCGAACTCACCGGCCGGGTACGACCGCGTCGGCACGCCGTTCCTGTACTCCCACTGGGTCGCCGTCATGGTGTTCTCGTTGACCCGGTAGCCCTCGACGACGAGTGGCCCGGAGCCGAGGTTGGCGATGTTGGCGCCGAACGTCAGCTGGTCGTTGCCCGCCTCGTCGGTGCCCGCGAACATGCCGAACGCCGGCAGCGCCACCATGTCGGGCAGACCGTTGCCCTTGCCTGACTTGTCGGACTTGCCGGCCGCAGCACGGCTGGTCCGCTCCGGGTGACTCCTGGCCTGGGCGATCCGCAGCGCGACCGACGACTGGAGCGTCGCGGTGCGTGCTGTCCTGGCGTTGACATCGGCGGCAGCAGCCCGCACCACCGGGTCGAGCATGGCGGGACCGTGGTCGGAACCCTTCGGCGTCTGGGCGGAGTGCCCTGCGTGCGGGCCGCTGGCAAGTCGACCCATCGCGCCCGGATCTGTGGTCGGCGGCTCCTCCTCGTTGCCCGAGCACCACTCGGGCTCGTAGGGGCACGGCACGGTCGTCACCGTCATGGCGAGCGAGGCAGAGGACTTGTCCGCCGGGATCGCGAACTGGCGGACGTAGGTCGGCGCGATCCTGAGGGTGAGCCGGTAGTCACCGTCGGCCCCGTCGAAGTTGCTGAGCAGCTCGTTGCCCACGGCAGCTGCCCAACCCTTGTCGAGCCCGTAGACGATGTGTCTGGTCAGCTCGGTGCCGCAGTGGTTCGCGAGCAGGGGCTCGGCCGGGCCGGTGCCGTCGAGCCTCGCCTGCATCTCGCCGCCCCAACCGCCGCCCGGGCAGAAGCTCAGCTTCTGTTGCGAGACGACCTGCCCGGTCGAGCTCTTGAGCTCCAGGTCCAGGAAGTCGGGCAGCCCCAGAGACATCGGCCCTCTGGAGGGTGTCTGGATCTTGCGGTCACGCTTGATCCTGCCCTTGTCGTCCCGGTGGACGAGCCAGAGATCCGCGGTCCCGTCCGCGGCTGGCACTGCCTCGATCTGCAGGGCAGCCTTGGTGACGCCGACGAAGGTCCCCAGCTCGGCAAAGATGTAGGGGTCGCCCTCCATGCGCTCGACCTGCAGGTGTGGCGTTGCGACGCGCAACCCCAGCCGCGGGTCGCCGGGCGCCGCGATGGCGCTCCACCCCTGTGCCACACCGACCGTCGTGAGTGCGAGCACCCCTGTGACAGCCACGATCCGACGACTGAACCTCATGCCAAACCTCCCCTTTGACGAAACCCCGATGACACCTTGGGCAGCAGAGGCCGGTGGGGTTGCCCGCAACCGAGACACATCTGCGTATGCCGCTGGGCACACCTTCACAGATCAGGGCGACTTCTCGCTCCGGAAACGCCCAAAGATGGCCCGTGGCGATCGAGCCGGAGGCAGGAGGGGTGGCTCGACAGGTGAGGCTCGACGGTGCTCCCCGGGTAGGAGTCGAACCTACGTCGCTAGTCCTGATTCAAAGTCAGGCGGGCCCTGCCGGCAGACCAACCGGGG
The DNA here is from genome assembly GCF_042666355.1 of Knoellia altitudinis. NCBI lineage: Bacteria > Bacillati > Actinomycetota > Actinomycetes > Micrococcales > Intrasporangiaceae > Knoellia > Knoellia altitudinis. The sequence continues at coordinate 2,439,245 of NZ_JBHTDK010000001.1, read as the reverse complement.
AACGATGCGCGGGGCGAGCCCACGGCATACGACGCACAGGTTAGTTGACCCGTGCGCGACCGCGCGCACGGTCCGGATCTGCGGAGAGCGGCACCGGAGGGCACAATGACGCGTGTGAGTCGAGACGAGGCTACGGCCAGGGGGCGAACTCCACGGGGGCGGATGACGGGTGCGCAGCGTCGTGAGCAGCTCGTGGGGATCGGCCGTCAGCTCTTCGCGAAGCGTGGGTACGAGGCGACGACCGTCGAGGAGATCGCCAGCGCGGCCGGGGTGTCCAAGCCGGTGGTCTATGAGCACTTCGGCGGCAAGGAGGGCCTGTACGCCGTGGTCGTCGACCGTGAGATCCAAGCTCTCCTCGGGGCGATCGCCGGTGCGCTGACGTCGGGGGGCGGCTCGCGGGCGCTGCTCGAGCGGGCCGCAATGGCGCTGCTCGACTACATCGAGGGCTCGACCGACGGGTTCCGGATCCTCGTGCGGGACTCACCTCCCGGGCAGCAGACCGGCAACTTCGCCTCGCTCATGTCCGACGTGGCCTCCCAGGTCGAGCACCTGCTGGCCGCCCAGTTCACCCATCGCGCGCTCGACCCCAAACAGGCGCCGATGTATGCCCAGATGCTCGTCGGCATGGTGGCGCTCACGGGGCAGTGGTGGCTCGAGAACCCCAGGGCCAAGAAGCGCGACGTCGCCGCGGCCCTTGTCAACCTCGCCTGGAACGGGCTCACAGGCCTTGAGGCGAAGCCCGAGATCACCACCGGCTGAGGCAGTGCAGTCTGCCCGGATCGTCAGACGATGAAGTCGGCCTTGCGCGTGGCCACCTGCTGGAACTCGAGGCGGTTGCCGACGGGGTCGTGGGTGTGGAAGCGCCGCACCCCGGGGATGGCGTTGTCCCAGCTCACCTCTCCCCCGGCACCGGCGATGGCTGCCGCCAGACTGTCGACATCGTCCGTCGCGAGGCACGGGTGCGCCTTGGCGGCCGGGGCGAAACCGTCCTCGACGCCGCAGTGCAGCTGCTGCTCGCCCGCGGCGAACCACACTCCACCGCGTGCTGCGAGGACCGGCGGCTTCTGCAGCTCGGCCATCCCGCAGACGACGCCGTAGAAGTGGCGCAGCAGGTCCTCGCTGCCTGCGGGACAGGCGATCTGGACGTGGTGGATCCCGACGACGGACATCAGGCGCCGGCCTGGGTGGTGGTGGTCTCCGGAGCGGCGGCGCCCTTGCGGGCGACCGCGAAGACGCGCCGGAACGGGAAGAGGACTCCGACCTCACCTCGCGGGTAGGCCTGACGCAGGGCGGCGGCATAGGGCTCGATGAAGGCGTCCCGCTCCTCCCCCTCGGGAAGGATGTCAAGGACGGGTCGCAGGCCGGTGGCGCTCACCCAGTCGAGCACCGGGTCCTCCGACTCGCCCTCGGGGTCGAGGATGTGCGAGTAGACCGTCTCCCACGCATCGACGGTGGCGCCGAGGCGGCTGAGGAAGGTCAGGTAGGTCCTGGGCTCGCCCACTGCCGGGAGGTCCAGCGCCGCCAGCAGCTCGTTGGCACGGGCATGGGTGGCCGCCGTCTCGCGCATGAGGGCGTGACTGGGTGCGTCGAAGTTGTTAGGGACCTGGAGGGCGAGCCAGCCGCCCGGAGCCAGGGCCTCGACCCAGGCGGGCAGGAGGTCGAGATGGCCCGGCACCCACTGCAGGGTGGAGTTCGTGATGATGACGTCGGGGGTCTGGCCGAGGGCGGCCGGGTCCCAGTGCCTGAGGTCGGCCTGGATCCACTCGACCCGGCCGTCGGTGTCGAGGGCACGGGCCGCCTCGAGCATGGTCTCCGAGTCATCGATGCCGACGACGCGCGCCCCCGGCCACAGCTCCGCCAGGGTGAGGGTCGCGGGGCCGTTGCCACAGCCCAGGTCGACGACCAGCTCCGGGTCGTCGGCGCGCACCTGCGAGACGAGGTCGGCGAACGGACGACTCCGCTGCTCACCGAACCGTGAGTATGCCGCGGGGTCCCAGCTCGGCTGTGTGCGCATCGTGCTTCCTCCTGCAGGTCATGAACGATCCGTGGGCCAGTCTGCCTGTCACTCACTCTCCCGCGACTTTATCTTGATGTCAAGATACTTGACGGGAGTACAGTCGCCCCATGCCCGAGGATGATGTCGACCGTATCGTCTCAGCCTGGCGCCGGGAGCGTCCCGAGCTCGACGTCACCCCGCTCGAGATCCTCAGCCGGGTCTCCCGCCTCGCCCGCCGCCTCGACCTCGCCCGTGGCAGCGCTTTCGCTGAGCACGGGCTCGACGGCTGGGAGTTCGACGTCCTCTCGGCGCTCCGTCGTGCCGGGGCGCCCTATGAGCTCTCCCCCGGGCAGCTCATCGCCGAGACCCTCGTGACGAGCGGGACGATGACCAACCGGGTCGACCGGCTCCTGGGGCGGGGTTTCGTCGAGCGCCACCCGGACCCTCGCGACCGCCGGGGCGTCATCGTCCGACTCACGAAGGAGGGGATGCAGACGGTCGACGCCGCGCTCGACGACCTGCTGTCCCACGAGCGCGACCTGCTCGCCGAGCTCCCCCACGGCGAGCGCAGCGCCCTCGTCGGCCACCTGCGCGTCCTGCTCGCACCCTTCGAGACGTAGCCGTCGATCAGGGTTCGAGAGTGTCGGCGGCCTCGAGCCACTCGAGCTCGAGCACCTCGCGCTCGTCGACGATCTCGCGCAGCTCCTGGTTGAGTCCGAGCACTTTGGTGTGGTCGGCGACGTGCTCGGCCATCGCCGCGTGGATGCGCTCCTCCCGCGTCGCCAGCTTCGACAGCTGCTTCTCGACGCGGGACATGACCTTGCGCGCCTCGCGCTGCTCGGCCGGGCTGGCCGACGAGACAGGCTGTGCCGCAACGTTTTCGGACTCACGCACAGCGGCAGGCGACGCACCCGCGGCAGGCGGCATCGCGGCATACGTCGGGGTGACCGTGGCGCGCAGCCGGAGGTACTCCTCGACCCCACCGGGCAGCTGGCGCACGTGGCCGTCGCCGAGGAGGGCGACCTGCTGGTCGGCGACGCGCTCGAGGAGGTAGCGGTCGTGCGACACGACGAGGAGCGTTCCCGCCCACCCGTCGAGGACGTCCTCGAGGGCGGTGAGCGTCTCGATGTCGAGGTCGTTGGTCGGCTCGTCGAGGAGCAGGACGTTGGGCTCGTCCATGAGGATCCGCAGCACCTGGAGGCGGCGCCGCTCACCACCGGACAGGTCACCGACGCGCGTCTGCTGGCGCGGTCCGGGGAAGCCCAGGCGCTTGGCCAGCGACGAGGCGGTGACCTCCTTGCCGCCGAGGACGGTGACCTTGCGGACCTCCTCGACCGCGTCGATGACTCGGCTGTTGCTGAGCCGGTCGAGCTCGCGGACGTCCTGGGTCAGGTGCCCGATGCGGACCGTGATGCCTTCCTTGCGCTTGCCGGCCGTGAGCGGGATCTCGCCCGCGATGGCGCGCAGGAGCGTCGACTTGCCGGAGCCGTTGACGCCGACGATGCCGATGCGGGCCCCGGGAGCGAGGTGCCAGGTGATGCGCTCGAGCAGGGTGCGGTCGCCGAAGGACACGGAGGCGTCGAGCAGGTCGATGACGTCCTTGCCGAGCCGGCTCGTCGCGAACGCCATGAGCTCGACGTCGTTGCGCGGCGCGGGTTCGTCCTCGATGAGGGCGTTGGCGGCGTCGATGCGGAACTTGGGCTTCGACGTGCGGGCGGGCGGGCCGCGTCGCAGCCAGGCGAGCTCCTTGCGGAGCAGGTTGTCGCGGCGCTCGGCCGTGACCTTGGCCATCCGCTCGCGCTCGGCCTTGGCCAGCACGTATGCCGCGTAACCCCCGTCGAAGCCGTTCACCTGCCCCTCGACGACCTCCCACGTGCGGGTGGCGACGGCGTCGAGGAACCACCGGTCGTGGGTGATGGCGACGAGCGCGTTGTCGGGCCGGGAGCGGTAGTTCACCAGGTGGTCGGCCAGCCAGGCGACGCCTTCGACGTCGAGGTGGTTCGTCGGCTCGTCGAGGAGCAGGACGTCGGGGTCGTCGACGAGGAGCGAGGCCAGTGCCAGACGACGACGCTCGCCACCGGACTTGCCCGCCACCGTCGACTCCAGCCCGCCGAGCGCTGGTGCGTCGAGGCCGCCGAGCAGACCGGTGAGGACGTCGCGGATGCGCGAGTCTCCCGCCCAGACGTACTCCTCGAGCTCGCCGAGCACGACCTCCCGGACGGTCGCCTCGGGGTCGAGCGTGTCGTCCTGGGTGAGGACCCCGACCGTGCCTCCGCCGAGCCGGGCCACCCGGCCACTGTCCACGGCGAGCTCACCCGCGATGACCCGCAGGAGCGTCGTCTTGCCCCCACCGTTGCGGCCGACGATGCCGATGCGGTCGCCACCCGAGACACCGAGCGAGACGCCGTCGAGCACCTGAGCAGTGCCGAGCGCGAGGGCGGCGCGCTCGACCGAGATGATGACCGCCACTAGTCGACCCGCGCCGGGATGACGTGGGCCCCGTGGACCGGCCCGATGGCCTTGCGCACCTCACGGGCCGCGCCGGTGGCGGTGAGGGCCACGGTGAGGTCGATGGCCGACTCGACGTCCTCGACGAGGAACGCGACCGTGGGGCCCGACCCGGAGACGACTCCACCGAGGGCCCCGAACTCCATGCCGCTCGCGAGCACCTCGCCCAGCTCCGGGCGCAGCGAGATCGCGGCCTCCTGGAGGTCGTTGGTGAGCTGGGGCGCCAGGACGTGCGGGTCACCCGAGCGCAGCGCGACCATGAGCTCGGAGTTGGGTTCCGGTTGCACCGCCTTCGCCTTCGCACGGTCGCGGAGCCGGTCGCACTCCGCATACACCTCCGGTGTCGGCAGACCGATGTCGCTGATCGCGAAGACCCAGTGGTAGCTGCCGCGCGCGAGAACCGGCGCCAGGCGCTCGCCCCGGCCACTGCCCACGGCGGTGCCACCCCGGATCAGGAACGGCACGTCGGAACCCAGCTCGGCGGCATACTCCTCGAGCTCCTCGGTCGACAGGGCGAGACCCCACAGGCGGTCACAGGCCACGAGGGTGGCAGCCGCGTCCGCCGAACCGCCGGCCATGCCACCGGCGACGGGGATCGACTTGGCGATCGAGACATGGACCGGGGTGTCGACTCCGATCTCGTCGGCGAGCAGACGGGCGGCGCGCATCGCGAGGTTGGTCGAGTCGGTGGGCACGGCGTCGGCGTAGGGACCGGTCACGCTGCAGGTCCAGTCGTCGTCGAGGGCCACCGTGACGTCGTCATGCAGGTTGACCGCCTGGTAGACCGTCGACAGCGTGTGGAAGCCATCCTCCCGAGGCGGTCCGACCAGCAGCTCGAGGTTGACCTTGGCGGGGACACGCACCGTGACGGGTGAGGGGTCCGAGTGGGCCGAGGTCATGTCGCCACCCTAGTCATGACGTGGTCACGCACCACATCCACGCTGTCAGCGAACACGCTCGCGCCAGGGCGTCTGGCCGAGGTCCACTGTCGGCATGCGACTTCTTGTGCTCGGTGGGACGGCCATGCTCGGACGTGCGGTGGCGGAGCAGGCCGTCGCCGACGGTCATGAGGTGACCTGTCTCGCGCGCGGCGTCGCCGGTGCCGTGCCCGAAGGCGTCCAGTGGGTGCAGGGCGACCGGGACCTCGCCGACGGGCTCGCCGGGGTCACGGACGGGGGCCGGCCCTGGGACGCGGTCATCGACGTCGCGCGCCAGCCCGGGCAGGTGCGCCGCGCGGTCGCGGCCCTCGAACCGGTCTCCGACCACTTCGTCTTCGTCTCGACGGGCAACGTGTATGCCGACCACTCCGGTCTCGCGACCGACGAGTCCGTCCCGTTGTTGTCGCCGCTGGACGGCGACGTCATGGCCGACATGAGCGTCTACGGCGAGGCCAAGGTTGCGTGCGAGGCGGCCGTGCTCGACGGCTTCGGGGCCGACCGGACGCTCATCGCCAGAGCCGGTCTCATCGGCGGACCCGGCGACGCCTCGGGTCGGTCCGGCTGGTATCCGTGGCGCTTCGCCCACCCGGCGGGGGCCGGCGGGGCCGTGCTGACTCCCGACGACCCGGACCTGCCCATGTCGATCATCGACGTGCGCGACCTGGCTGCCTGGCTCGTGCGCTGCGCCGATGGCGGGACGTCCGGGGTCTTCGATGCCTTTGGCGAGCCGGACACGTTGGGCGGGCTGCTGTCGGCGGCCCGTGAGGTCGCTGGTCACGACGGGCCCGTGGTCCCGGCCTCGGCCGCCTGGCTCGCCGAGCACGGCGTGCAGGAGTGGATGGGCGAGGACAGCCTGCCGCTGTGGGTCTCGGACCCGGACTTGCGGGGCTTCGGCTCCCACACCGGAGCTGCCGCTCGAGCAGCGGGGCTCAGGAACCGACCGGTGACGGACACGCTTCGGGACGCGGCGGCATACGAGGAGGGTCGTGAGGTGAGCGAGCCGCGACGCTGCGGACTTCGCGACGACAAGGAGCGCGAGCTTCTCCGACTGCTGGGTCACTGAGGCCGCCGCTGACGCCTGTGGTCAGGACGGATTCGCAAACCTCAGCCTCGCTCGTGAACCGGATCGATCCGGGTGGCGAGTGAGGTCATGGTTCGCGAACCGCTTCGTGTCGCGCGTCAGTGGTCGGCACGGGTGCGGTGGGCCGAGGCGATGGCGGCGAACTGGTGGACGTCGAGCTGCTCCCCGCGGGTGCGCGGGTCGATGCCCGCCGCGACGAGCGCGGCCTCGGCTGCCTGCGGTGAGCCGGCCCAGCCCGCGAGAGCGGCTCGAAGAGTCTTGCGTCGTTGCGCGAAGGCGGCGTCGACGCAGGCGAACACCTCTTCACGGGCGGCGTCGGTCGGTGGTGCGTCGCGCCGGACGAGCTTGACCAGGCCGGAGTCGACGTTGGGAACCGGCCAGAACACCGACCGGCTGACGTTGCCGGCCAGTGCCACGTCGGCATACCAGGCAGCCTTGACGCTCGGCACGCCGTAGATCTTGGATCCCGGCCTGGCCGCGAGCCGTTCGGCGACCTCGAGCTGCACCATGACGAGGATGCGCTCGAGCGTGGGGAAGCGCTCGAGGAAGCTGAGGACGACCGGCACCGAGATGTTGTAGGGCAGGTTGGCGACGAGCGCGGTCGGAGCCTCACCGGGCAGCTCCTCCACCCGGAGGGCGTCGGCGTGCACGACGGTGAGCCGGTCCGCGACACCGGGAGCCACGGTCTGGACCGTCCCGGGGAGGGCGTCGGCCAGGGTCGGGTCGACCTCGACCACGGTCACGTGCCGAGCCACCGGCAGCAGCGCCAGGGTCAGCGAGCCCAGACCCGGGCCGATCTCGACCACGACGTCGTCCGGGCCGACACCGGCCACCCGCACGATGCGCTGGACGGTGTTGGCGTCGATGACGAAGTTCTGCCCCCAGGACTTCGTGGGGCGGATGTCGAAGCGGGCCGCGAGCTCGCGGATCTGGGCGGCTCCCAGGAGCCCTGACGACGACATGGCCGCCACCTTAGGGCGTGACGGACCCGCTGACACACCGAGGCCGTGCGCCCACCGAAGTGGGACACACGGCCTCGAGGGGGTCGCTCAGGGTCAGGCGGCGTGGCCGCAACCCCATGGCTGGAGACCACGGTCCGCGTAGACGCGGTTGGCGACGGTGATCTGCTCGGCCCGCGACGCGAGGTCGGCGCGGGAGGCGAAGTCGCCACCACCGGCACCGAGCCAGGTGCGGATGTCGAACTGCAGACCGCCGTAGTAGCCGTTGCCGGTGTTGATCGACCAGTTGCCACTGGACTCACACTCGGCGATGCGGTCCCACATGGCGGCGTTGCTGAGGTTGATGCCCGCGCCCGAGGTGTTGCCGGGAGACGGAGCGGGAGCCGGGGCCGAGCGGGTCTCCGGCTCGGGGTCCGGGGTGCTGGACGGAGCCGAGGGCTTGGGGGCCACGGGCTCGGGCTTGGCCTTGGTGCCGACCGCGATGACCTCGGTCACGGGAGCGCTGGTGACCTTGCGGCCGAGGATCCGGTCGCCGGCGGGCCTGCCGTCGACGAGGGTCCGGAGCACGTCGAACGACCGGGTGCCGTCCTTGCCCTCGGTGACGACCTTGCGGGTGCCCTCGAGGAGCGAGGCGTCCTTCTTGGTCCTCGTCGTGTGGTCGATCTCCTGCGTGGTCCTCAGCCGCTGCTGCGAGACCCGCTGCACGGTCACGGCCAGGCCGTTCCGGAGCGGTGTCGTGGCGGTCGGCGAAACGCGGTCGTCCTTGTCGTGCTTCACGCCGAGCTCACGCAGGGCGTCAGCGACGGTCGCGGACGTGGAGGTGTGCGACAACTTCTTCTTGTCGACGCTGACGGTCACGGCCTTGGGGGTGACCAGGCTCAGGGCGAGACCCTGGCGGCCGAGCGCCTGTGAACGCGAGGCGGAGAGCTTGGCGTTGCTGCCGGCGCGGATGTCGAGATCGCGGAGCGCGGCGTCGACGGTGGTGGCCGTCGTCCAGTACTCCTTCTTGACACCGTCGATGGTCACGATGAGCTTGCGCCCATAACGCACCGAGATGGTGTCACCGTCCTCCAGCGGCGAACCGACGGAGGGGACGACCTGGTCGTGCTCGCCGACCTTGATGCCCTTCTTGGCGAGCGCGTCGCCCACGGTCGAGCCGAAGACGTGCAGCGACGAGGTCTGGCCGTCGACGGACACCGCGACAGCCTTGTCGAGGTGGGCGACGCCGAAGGATCCGGCGGCGACCGTGAGTGCCGCGGCACCTTGGGCAGCGAGACGCAGGGGACGAGAAATCAAGAGGGCTCCGATGATCGAACTCTCCGGATACCAGGACGAGCGACAGTCCCTCAGGGAGGACTGCGGGCCCCCAGGGGAGGAGTCCCGACAACAGGAGAGCGAGGTCCACAGGCGTCACCGCCAGCGTCCTCGCCCCTGCTTCCGCCCGGAGCCCAGCTCCGGCCAACTCATCCACCATGACCAGAAATCGGGCAAAGGTCAAATTTCGGTAACGGCGAGATGGCCCGGAGGTGTCACCGGTGAGGCGCCTGTGACATGTGGGGTCTCACCACGGTCCGTAGACGCGCTCCGAGTTCGCCGAGAGCGCCGCACAGAGCGTGGGCACCGCCACGCCCAGGGTCGCCGCCATCGCCCGCACCGTCAACGGCACGAGGTGGGGGGCGTTGATCGCGCCACGCCAGGGGTGCGGAGTGAGGTAGGGCGCATCGGTCTCGACGAGCAGCCGGTCCAGCGGAACCACCGAGAGGGCGTCGCGCAGTCCGTGGGCGTTCTTGAAGGTCACGGTGCCGGCGAAGGACAGGTGGTAGCCCCGCTCCACACACTCCTGCGCCATGGTCAGGTCACCCGAGAAGCAGTGCAGCACAGTCGAATCCGGCGCACCCTCCTCCTCGAGGATGCGCAACACGTCGTCGTGGGCGTCGCGGTCGTGGATCTGGAGGGCCTTGCCCAGTCGCTTGGCCAGGTCGATGTGCCAGCGGAAGCTGTCGTGCTGCACGTCCCGTCCCTCGGGGCCGGTCCGGAAGTAGTCGAGCCCGGTCTCGCCGATGACCCTCACCCTGGGGTGCTGGGCCAGCTCCTCGATCTCGGCGTATGCCGCGTCGAGGCTTCCGCTCTCCGCGAGAGCGGGCACCTCGTTGGGGTGCAGGGCCACGCCACCGAGCATCGCGGCATACGTGTCGAGCATCTCGATCGTGGCGCGAGCTCCCGGGAGGTCACAGCCGATCTGGACGACACGGTCGACACCGACCGCCCTCGCCCTGGCGAGAAGGTCGGCGATGTCGACCGGCACACCCTCGCGCTCGATGTCGAGGTGGGCGTGGTTGTCGACGACGGCGATGGGCAGTGGGTCGGGCAGGTCCGGGACCCCCCTCGTCGAGGTGGTCGCGGTGGTCACGGCTGCTCGAGCCTCGCGAGCTCCTCCTCGACGATCGACTCGTCGAGCTTGACGAACACCCCGGTCGGCTTGGCGATCGGCGCCCCGACGGCCACCGGGCGCGACTCCCAGCTCGGGGTCGCGCTGTAGTCCCCGGTGATGATCGGGTAGGTCCGGTCCTTGTCGGCCTCGTCCAGCCCGTGGACGTCCTCGACAACCGGCATCGGGACGAACTCGCCCTGGCCTCCGATGAACGCGTGCACCCGGTTGGCGGCGTGCGGCAGGAACGGCGCGAGGATGGTGTTGAGGTCGCTGACGCACTGGATCAGGGTGTGCAGCACGGTGGCGAGGCGGTCGCGCTGGTCGTCGCCCTTGAGCTTGAACGGCTCGGTGTCCGTGACGTACTTGTTGACGTCGCCGACCGCCCGCATCGCCTCGCCCACCGCGGCCTTGATGCGCTGCCTGGCGAGCAGGTCACCCACCGTGTCGAAGGCCCGGAGCGTCGCGTCGCGCACGGCCTCGTCGACGGGCTCGAGCTCGCTCGGCGCCGGGATCTCGCCGAAGCTCTTGGCGATCATCGCGCCGGTGCGGTTGACGAGGTTGCCCCAGCCTGCGACGAGCTCGGAGTTGTTGCGCTGGACGAACTCGGCCCAGGTGAAGTTGCTGTCCTGGTTCTCCGGTCCGGCTGCACAGATGAAGTAGCGGATCGGGTCGGGGCCGTAGCGGTCAAGAACGTCGCGCAGGTGGATGACATGGCCGCGGCTCGAGCTGAACTGCTTGCCCTCCATGGTGAGGTACTCGCTGCTCACGACCTCGGTGGGGAGGTTGAGCTCGCCGTACTTCCCCGGCTGACCACCCTTGGCGCCGCGACCGGCATACGCCAGGAGCTCGGCCGGCCAGATCTGGGCGTGGAAGGTGATGTTGTCCTTGCCCATGAAGTAGTAGGAGAGCGCCTCGGGGTCGTTCCACCACTCGCGCCAGCGGTCGGGCTCACCCAGCCGACGGGCCCACTCGATGGACGCGGACAGGTAGCCGATGACCGCGTCGAACCAGACGTAGAGCCGCTTGGTGGGCAGCTCGCGCCACCCGTCGATCGGCACGGGGATGCCCCAGTCGAGGTCGCGGGTCATGGCCCGGGGGCGCAGCTCCTCGACGATGTTGAGGCTGAACTTGATGACGTTGGGACGCCAGGTCCCGGTCGCTTCGCGGCCACGGAGGTAGCCCTCGAGTGCCTCGGCGAGCGCCGGCAGGTCGAGGAAGAAGTGCTGGGTCTCGACGAACTTCGGGGTCTCGCCGTTGATCCGGCTCTTCGGGTCGATGAGGTCCGTGGGCTCGAGCTGGTTGCCACAGTTGTCGCACTGGTCGCCGCGTGCCTCGCCGTAGCCGCACACCGGGCAGGTGCCCTCGATGTAGCGGTCCGGAAGCGTGCGTCCGGTGCTCGGGCTGATGGCCCCGAGCTGGGTCTGCTCGACCATGTAGCCGTTGGCGTGGACCTGGGTGAACAGCTCCTGCACCACGGCGTAGTGGTTGGCCGTCGTGGTGCGCGTGTAGAGGTCGTAGGAGCAGCCGAGGTCGGCGAGCTCGCGGGCGATGACCTCGTGGTTGCGGTCGACGAACTCCTGCGGGGTGACGCCTTCTCGCTCCGCCTGGACGAGGATCGGCGTGCCGTGCTCGTCACTGCCGCTGACGACGAGGACGTCGTGGCCGGCCATCCGCGAGTACCTGCTGAACACGTCCGGGGGGACGCCGATCCCGGCCACGTGGCCGAGGTGGCGGGGACCGTTGGCGTACGGCCAGGCGACAGCAGACAGGATTTTGCTCACTGCTGAATCCTAGGCCGCGCACGCAACCGCGTTTGCCGCCGTCCGGACGCCACCGCCCGTCGAGACGACCAGGTCTTCCCCAGGCGACCAGTCAGGAATGGTCTCCTCGCGAAGGACTGGTCGCCTCAGCGTCGAGGCGTGGGTATGCCGTCCGCTCAGCCCTGTGACTCGGCTGCGGCGAGCTCGGACTTCCAGTCCCGGAAGCCCTCCTCGGTGCGGCCCTGGCGCCAGTAGCCCGAGATCGACACCTGCTCGCGGTCGAGCCCGCGCTCGCCCAGCAGGTGGGGACGGATGCCGTGCATCACCGCATTGCCCTCACCGTGGACGAAGGCGTGCACGCGGCCCTCCAGCCAGTCGAGTCCGCGGATGGCCTCGACGAGGTCTCCCCCACCTTCGCGGTGGATGAAGGTGAGCTCGGCTCCAGGGGGTCGTGCCAGGTGCAGCTCAGCGTCGGGACCGTCGACGAGCAGGAGGATGCGCGCCACGGCGTCGGGTGCCAGAGCAGCCAGCGCTGCGGTGATCGCAGGGATGGCCGACTCGTCACCCGCCAACAGGTGCCAGTCGGCGTCGGGGTCCGGGCGGTAGCCGCCGCCCGGGCCGTTGGCGAGCAGCGTGTCGCCCGGTTGCGCCATTGCCGCCCAGGGGCCGGCCACGCCCTCGTCGCCGTGCACCACGAAGTCGATCGCGAGCGTCCCGGCCTCGACGTCCGGGAAGAGCGCCGTGTAGGTCCGCACCACCGGGAGGTCCTCGGGTGGGATCGTCCCGCGCAGCGCCCTCATGTCGAGAGGCTCGGGGTAGCTGACACCCGGCTTGGGGAAGACCAGCTTCACGTAGCGGTCGGTCGACTCGTTGCCCTCGAACGCCGTGAGGTCTTCGCTGCGGAACCACAGCCGGCGCAGGCGTGGGGTCAGCTGCTCGGCGTTGGTGACGGTGAGGTGCGTGGCCACGAGGTCTCCTCAGGTTGGGTTCGACCAACCCAACTCTGCGCCATTAATCGCTGGCTCCGTCCACCGGGCACCTGTCAGGCTTCCCGACGGCCCGCCGCCAGAACGGCACTCACGGGTGACACGCAACCAGCACGACGCCACCAGGAGGTGCGCGATGAAGCAGATCACTCCCCGGCTCATGAACTGGGCCTCAGTCCTCGAACCTTCGACCCGGGAGCAGGCGGAGCGCACCTCCGAGCTCCCCTTCGTCTTCCCACACCTCGCGCTGATGCCGGACGCCCACCTCGGGCTGGGCGCGACGGTCGGCTCGGTCATCCCAACGGAGCGGGCCATCATCCCGGCTGCCGTCGGTGTCGACATCGGCTGCGGCATGATCGCCGTGCTCACCCAGTTCACCAAGGACGACCTTGGTGACCGGTCCCTCGCTCCCCTGCGGGAGTCGATCGAGCGGTCCATCCCGGTGTCGGCCGGTGCCGCGAACAAGAACGTCGTCGCCACCGCAGAGCCGCGGGTTGCCGAGCTTGCCGCGACGGCGTCCGAGGCCGGGTTCGACCCGACTCAGCGGGCCGGCAGGTGGCGGGAACAGCTCGGGACGCTGGGATCGGGCAACCACTTCATCGAGGTGAGCCTCGACGAGCAGGACCGGGTCTGGGCGTTCCTCCACTCCGGTTCACGAGGTGTCGGCAACAAGATCGCCCAGCACCACATCGCCATCGCCCGTCAGCTCATGGACCGCTACTGGATCACCCTCCCCGACCGGGACCTCGCCTACCTCGTCGAGGGCACGGACGAGTTCTGGGCCTACATCCGGGAGCTCCGGTGGGCGCAGCACTACGCCCTGCTCAACCGGGAGGAGATGATGGACCGGGTCCTGCGGCAGGTCGGCGAGTTCGTCGGGACGCCGGTCGACGAGCAGGAGCGGGTCAACTGCCACCACAACTTCACCCAGCAGGAGAAGCACTGGGGCAGGCAGCTCTGGGTCTCCCGGAAGGGCGCCATCGAGGCCAAGGTGGGTCAGCTCGGCCTCATCCCGGGCTCGATGGGTACGCGGTCCTACGTCGTCGAAGGACTCGGCAACGCGATGTCGCTCAACTCTGCGCCGCACGGTGCCGGACGGCTGTTCTCACGGAGCAGGGCCCGGAAGACGTTCACCCGGGACGAGCTGCGGGAGGCGATGGTCGGCATCGAGTACAAGGACTCCGACGCGTTCATCGACGAGATCCCGGGCGCCTACAAGGACATCGACCAGGTCATGACCGACGCCGCTGACCTGGTCAAGGTTCGGCACACGCTTCGGCAGATCGTCAACGTCAAGGGCGACTGACCCAGGCCCACGACCCACGTATGCCGTGTGGTCCCGACGACGGGACCACACGGCATACGCGATTGTCCCTGTGCGAGAGGGGAACTCAGCCGCGCAGGATCTCCTCGAGGACCTGCGGGTAGTTCGTGATGATGCCGTCGACACCCCAGCGGATGGCGCGCTGCATGTCCTGACCACCGTTGACGGTCCAGACGTTCGTCTCGAGACCGAGCTGGTGGATGCGGGCGACGTCGGACTCCTGGATGACACCCAGGGCCGGGTTGACCTGGTCGGCCCACTGGGCAGCGAGGGTGAGGTCGACCTCGGTCGGGCGGGTTCCAAAGAGCAGCCCCACGGGCACGTCCGGTGCGAGGTCGGCGTACGAGCGCAGCCACACGTGGTTGAACGACTGCATCGTCACGCGACCCGCCTTGACCGCCCTCTGGAACTCGCCCATCGAGCGCAGCTCCTTGTCGATGTCCCGCTCGATGCCGGGGTAGAGCTCGGGCAGCTTGGCCTCCATGAGCATGCCGGCGCGTTGGCCGACCGCGGCGACCCACTCGCGCAGGGTGGGGACGCGCTCCCCCGCGAACTGCGGCGCGAACCACGATCCGGCGTCGAGGCGCTTGACCTCGGCGAGCGTGAACGTGCCCACGTCGTAGGACAGGCGGCCCGGGAAGACCTGTTCGACGTCCGTCGTCCTGGCCAGGCTCGCGTCGTGCAGGATGACGAGCTTGCCGTCCTTGGTGCGCTGGATGTCGTTCTCGATGACGTCCGCGCCCTGGGCGAGTCCGAGGCGGATGGCGGCGATCGTGTTCTCGGGCGCTGCGCCGGACGAGCCCCGGTGCGCGATGTTGGCGACGTCGGGACGCGGGGCGGCCTCGCCCGCCGGCGCCAGGGTGACGCCGAGGCCGAGCGCGACGAAGGTTGCGGCGATGGCGCGCAGGCTGAGGGCAAGACGGGCGACGTGGGCCAGTCGGGACATGGGGACGTGCTCCTCACAAGACAAGATCTCGGTATGCCGTGTGCTCACGACCCCCCGACCCTCGCCGTCGCGGGTGACCCGCGCGTGAAGCGAATGTGGCCGCCCGGCATCGAGTAGACATGTCCTCGACGGTCAAGTCGCCGTCGGGGACGTCACTCAGGAGGTAGGCACGTGATCGCCGCACTGACCGGCATGGGGTTGTCCGCCGCCGCCGGCCTCAACGCCTACATCCCGTTCATGATCGTCGCGCTCATCGCCCGCTTCACCGACGTCATCACGCTGCCCGAGAGCTTCGCGTGGATCGAGTCGCCGTGGGCGATCGGCGTCGGCGCGCTGCTGCTCCTCACCGAGCTCGTCCTCGACAAGATCCCCGCCATCGACACGGTCAACGACGCGGTCCAGACGTTCATCCGGCCGAGCATGGGCGGGCTCATCTTCGCGGCGACGACGGCGGCCGAGGACATCGACCGGTCGACCTGGATGGGTGACAACCCCTGGGTCGGCGTCGTCCTCGGCATCCTCGTGTCCGGCCTCGTCCACTCCGGCAAGATGGCCGCGCGTCCGGCCATCAACGCCGGCACGCTCGGCGCCGGAGCACCGCTGGTGTCGACGGCCGAGGACGGTGCGTCGCTCGGGCTGTCACTCGTCGCGATCTTCATCCCGATCCTCGTGATCTTCGCCCTCATCGGCCTCGCCTGGCTGCTCGTGTGGATGTGGCTCAGGGTCCGCAGGTGGAGGAGGCGGCGACTCGAACGCGGCGGTGCGGACCCGGCATACCCGCGCGTCTGAAGACATCGCCGCGCGACACGCGCCTCGTCAGGAACGTCAGCGGTCGGCGTGCAGCCCACGCACGAGCATGGGCACTGCTGCCCTGACGAAGTCCTCACGCTTGTCCGCCGGCATGCGCGTGGCCGAGCCGAGCACGCCCTCGAGCGCCGCGACGGCGACCGAGGCGCGGATGCCTGAGTCGGTGCTGCCGCCGGCCTCGGAGATGCCGGCCACCAGCGTGTCGAGGCCGGCACGCCAGTTCTGGAAGACCTTCATGAGCTCCGGGCGACGCACGGCCTCGAGGGAGAGCTCCCCTTGCGTGCGAACCACCTGCGGCCGCTCCAGCCAACGCAGGAGCAGGTCCGTGGCCTCGTGGGCCAGGGCGTCGGTGTCGTCGGCATGGGTCGAGGCAAGCGACGCCATCTCGTCGACGTCGCGCGACATGCTCGCGGCGACGTGCTCGGCCAGACCGATGAGCAGCGCCTCGCGAGAGCGGTAGTAGGCCGAGCAGGTGCCCTCGGGCAGGCCCGCCCGCGCATCGACCGAGCGGTGGGTGAGGCCGCGCAGACCCAGGTCGGCCACGACCTCGGTGGCCGCCGCGAGCAGCTCGGCCCGCCGCCCCGATGCGGCGGGAGTCTCACGTGGGGTCATCGCGCCATTGTGCCGGTCGACGTCCCGGCTGACCGGCTGACCCGGGTTGCGGCTCGGGTTTCTACAGATGTAGAATTCTACACACGTAGAAACGAAAGGGGGCCCCTCATGGGCCAGCTCACCGACCTCGCGATCATCACCACCTACCTCACCGTCCTCGTCGGCGTTGCCGGGCTCCTCGTCGTCGGGCTCACTGCCTTCGTCGTCCTGCCCGCACTGCTCGAGTCGCGCACCCTGCGCCGTAGCCGCCGGCTCAGCATCCCGGCGTTCTACTTCCGCACCGCCGCCTCGCACTGACCCACCGCGCGCTGACCCTCAGCGAGGCGCCATAGGCTGCGCCCCATGCGCCGCCAACACCTCGTCGAGACGTGGTTGGTGCTCGGTGTCTCGCTCGGGGCGTCGGCCATCTGGAGCGCGCTGTCACTCATCCGCAAGCTCACGGCCGAGGTCTCGCTGAGCAGGCAGACGACCGCCATGAACTCGTCGGTGACGCCGGACCGGCCATGGCTCGACCTGGCCTACCAGCTCGTTGGGATCGCCCTGGCGCTCGTGCCCGTCCTCCTGGCCCTGCACCTGCTGTCTCGCGATGACGGGCGTGCCCGCTTCGCCATCGGCTGGGACTGGACGCGACCCGCTCAGGACCTCGTGCGGGGACTCGGACTGGCGGCCCTCGTCGGGATCCCCGGACTGGGCCTGTATGCCGCCGCCCGGGCTCTCGACCTCAACACCACCATCGCTGCGGCGAACCTCACCGACGTGTGGTGGGCCGTGCCCGTGCTGGTCCTGGCCGCCGCCCAGAACGCCATCCTCGAGGAGGTGGTGATGATCGGCTACCTCTTCACCCGCTGGTCACAGGCGGGCTGGTCGACGTCGGGAATCATCGTGTCCTCAGCCCTGATCCGCGGCTCCTATCACCTGTACCAGGGCTTCGGTGGATTCGTCGGCAACGCCGTCATGGGACTGCTCTTCGGCTGGCTCTACACCAGGACCAAGCGCGTCGGACCACTCGTCGTCGCCCACACGGTGCTGGATGTCGTGGCCTTCGTCGGGTATGCTCTGCTCAAGGACCACCTCAGCTGGCTCTGACGCAGCCCACGGCTCACCAGTCGGGGGACCTGTGACGGGTCGGGGCGTCTGGCCACCCCGACCCGTCACGCAACCCCCGACTGGTCCCCGCGGTCGAACCAGGTCGAGCGCCGCTCGGGCCGAACACCCTTCTCGGCCAGGATGGCGAGCAGCTGTTGCGGCCTCACGAGGTCGGTCCACACCCAGCGGGCCACCTCCGTCTGGCGCCGCAGCCGGTCTTCACACTTCTTCTCGGCCCACAGCACCCGGCCCGCCTCGTAGTGGCTTGCACCGGCCGGAATGCGGTACTTCATTCTGCCGTCGAACTCGCCGACCGTCCCCTCCCACCAGAAGTCGACGTCGCCCACGTGGCCGTCCTCGTCGGTGAAGGACACCTGCAGCCGCGGCCTGGGGACCAGCAGCCGGAACATCTGCACGCGCGAGAAGCTCTCCGCAGGCGACATGCTCAACCCGTCAGCCAGACTCACCGCCGTCGTGGCCAAAGCCCGCCCACGGGCTCTTGCCGGCACGAGGTCCACCTCGGCGGCGAGCTCGTCGCGGGTGCACATCGAGTGTCGAAGGCAGTAGTCGGCAGCGGTCACGGCGTCCTGCAGGGTGCCGTGACGCGCGAGGTCGACGACGGTTCGGGCCGGCGGGGTGACAAGCACACCGTTGACGAGTCACCCACCGACTCGCGCCCAAGCAGCGGGCGGAGGACCGACGAACCGCTCACGCCACGGCGCGTGACGAGATGCCGCACCCTCCTGGGCCAGGTGCTGATCCGAGGGATTCCGAGGACCGCGGCTGCCGACTCCCCAGCGAACCGGACCGCCTCTCCCTTGAGATGGGTGAGGGCCGTGGCGTGCACGAGGGCGGCGTGGCGGTCCACGGGGTTCAGGTCCTCGAAGCTCGACTCCGGCAGCCACACCCCCGTCCGGATCTGCCGCCATCCGCCACGACGGGGATCGATCCCCAGGCGACGCAGGTCGGACGTCCGGCGGAGCAGGCCGGGATCGAACGGCGGGTGGCGGGGAGGTCCGAGCATCTGCCGAGGATGGCAGGATCCGCTGGCCAAGCCGAAGAGTTGTCCCCAGGGCGCTTGCCCGCTTGTCACCAGTCGGGGCCGCTGTGACGGGTCGGGGCCTGGATGCACCCCGACTCGTCACTGAACCCCCGACTGGTGGGGGCGGGATGGCGAGGGGACACGCGAACGCGAGCGGGCGGCATACCGAGAACGATCCGGTATGCCGCCCGCTCAGCTGTCCGAGGTGTCAGCGGCCGTTCTTGAGGGCGGTGCGCAGGTCGAGGTTGAGCTGGCTGATGACGTCCTGCGGGATGCCCTTGGGGCACGCGCTCGTGCACGCACCGATGTTGGTGCAGCCACCGAAGCCCTCGTGGTCGTGCTGGTTGACCATGGAGACGACGCGGGCGTCGCGCTCGGGCTGACCCTGGGGCAGCTCACCGAGGTGGGTGATCTTGGCGCCGAGGAAGAGCATGCCGCTGGCGTTGGGGCAGGCTGCGACGCAGGCACCACAGCCGATGCACTCGGCGGCCATGAACGCCCGGTCGGCCTTGTCCTTGGGCACGGGCGTGGCATGGGCGTCGGGGGCGGAGCCGGTGTTGGCCGAGATGTAGCCGCCCGCCTGGATCATGCGGTCGAGCGAACCGCGGTCGACGACGAGGTCACGGATGACCGGGAACGCCTCGGCGCGCCACGGCTCCACCGTGATGGTGTCGCCGTCCTTGAACGAGCGCATGTGCAGCTGGCAGGTCGTCGTCCGCTCGGGTCCGTGCGCGTGGCCGGAGATCATCAGGCCACACATGCCGCAGATGCCCTCGCGACAGTCGCTGTCGAACGCGATCGGCTCGTCGCCCTGGGCGTTGAGCGTCTCGTTGAGGACGTCGAGCATCTCCAGGAAGGACATGTCCGGGCTGATGTCGGCCACCTGGTAGGTGACGAGGCCGCCCTTGTCGTCGGGGCCGGTCTGGCGCCAGATCTTGAGAGTGAGGTCCATTACTTGTAGCTCCGCTGCTTCAGCTTGATGAACTCGTACACGAGGTCTTCCTTGTGGAGGACGGGGGCGCCCATCCCGGCGCCGACCCCCTCGGTCTCGCCTGGAGGCGTGAACTCCCAGGCCGCGACGTAGGCGTACTCGTCGTCGTGACGCAGGGCCTCACCGTCCTCGGTCTGCGACTCCGCCCGGAAGTGACCGCCACAGGACTCGCGGCGGTGCAGGGCGTCGATGCACATGAGCTCGCCGAGCTCGAGGAAGTCGGCGACACGGCCGGCCTTCTCAAGGGACTGGTTGAGGGTGTTGGCGGCGCCGAGCACGCGCACGTTGCGCCAGAACTCGTCGCGCAGGCCCTTGATGAGGTCGATGGCCTTGAGCAGGCCCTCCTCGCTGCGCTCCATGCCGCAGTACTCCCACATGATGTTGCCGAGCTCGCGGTGGAACGAGTCGACGCTGCGCTCACCGTTGATGGCGAGGAGGCGCTCGGTGCGCTGCTCGACCTCGGCGCGAGCGGCCACGACCGAGGGGCTGTCCTCGGTGAGCGGCGCGAGCGAGCCGGTCGCGAGGTAGTCGCGGATCGTGTTGGGGAGGACGAAGTAGCCGTCGGCCAGACCCTGCATGAGGGCCGAGGCGCCGAGCCGGTTGGCGCCGTGGTCGGAGAAGTTGGCCTCGCCGGCGACGAACAGGCCCGGGATGGACGACGACAGGTCGTAGTCGACCCAGAGGCCACCCATGACGTAGTGGACCGCCGGGTAGATGCGCATCGGCGTCTCGTAGGGGTTCTCACCGGTGATCCGGGCATACATGTCGAAGAGGTTGCCGTACTTCTCCTCGACGGCCGCTCGGCCCAGACGCTCGATGGCGTCGGCGAAGTCGAGGTAGACGCCGCGCCGGAAGTCACCGACGACCGGGCCGACACCGCGACCCTCGTCGCACACGTTCTTGGCCTGGCGCGAGGCGATGTCACGGGGAACGAGGTTGCCGAAGGAGGGGTAGATGCGCTCGAGGTAGTAGTCGCGGTCCTCCTCGGCGATGTCCACCGCTGCCTTGTCGCAGTCCTCGCGCTTCTTGGGCACCCAGATGCGACCGTCGTTGCGCAGCGACTCCGACATGAGCGTCAGCTTCGACTGGTGCTCACCGGAGACGGGGATGCAGGTCGGGTGGATCTGCGTGTAGCAGGGGTTGGCCATGAGGGCGCCCTTGCGGTGCGCCCGCCACGTCGCAGTGACGTTGGAGCCCATCGCGTTGGTGGACAGGAAGAAGACGTTGCCGTAGCCACCGGAGGCCAGCACGACGGCGTCGGCGAGGTGGGTCTGGATCTCGCCGGTGACGAGGTCGCGCGCGATGATGCCGCGCGCTCGACGGTCGGCTCCCTCGCCGTCGACGATGACCTCGAGCATCTCGTGCCGGGTGAACTGCTCGACCGTGCGTGCGGCGACCTGGCGCTCGAGCGCCTGGTAGGCGCCGATCAGGAGCTGCTGGCCCGTCTGGCCACGCGCATAGAACGTGCGCGACACCTGGACGCCACCGAAGGACCGGTTGTCGAGCAGCCCGCCGTACTCACGGGCGAACGGCACACCCTGCGCCACGCACTGGTCGATGATGTTGGCGCTGACCTCGGCCAGGCGATAGACGTTGGACTCGCGGGAGCGGTAGTCGCCACCCTTGACCGTGTCGTAGAAGAGGCGCTGGACCGAGTCGCCGTCCTCCTTGTAGTTCTTGGCGGCGTTGATGCCACCCTGCGCGGCGATTGAGTGGGCCCGGCGCGGGGAGTCCTGGAAGCAGAAGGACTTCACGTGGTAGCCGGCCTCACCGAGCGTTGCGGCGGCAGCGCCACCCGCCAGTCCGGTGCCGACGATGATCACCGACATCTTGCGTCGGTTCGCCGGGTTGACCAGGGACGCCTCGAACTTGCGACGCGTCCACTTCTTCTCGATCGGGCCGTCCGGTGCCTTGTGGTCGTGGATGGAGGAGCCCTCGGTGTAGATGCCCTGGGCGAGGCCGGCGTTCTTCTTAGTCATGGTTCAGCGACACCTTCAGTCGATCAGGCCGAATGCGATGGCCAGGGGCGGGATGAGGAACCCGACGGTGATGAGCGCCGCGACGGCGAGCCCGATCGTCCGGGCACGAACGCGCGCCTTGGGCGAACCGGTCCAGCCGAGGGTCTGCTGCGCGCTGTAGACGCCGTGCTTGAGGTGCATGAAGAGCGCGACCATCGCGAGGATGTAGATCGCGAGCATCCACCACACCTGGAAGCTCGCGACGACGAGCTGGTAGGGGTTCTCGGTGACGTTGGGGCCCTGCTTGTCAGCGTTGGGCGAGACCTTGATGATCGTGAAGTGGAGGAGGTGCCACACGATGAAGACGAGGAGGAAGGTGCCTCCCCAGCGCATCCACTTCGTCGTCGCAGCCGTCTTGACGGCGGCGTACTTCGTCCGACGCGCACTGCCCGCTCGACTCCACAGCGTGTACGTGGCATACACGTGTCCGACGAGCGACAGGATGAGGACCAGTCGCACGATCCAGAGCAGCCCGTTGTGGGGAAGCATCGGCTCACCGAACGTCCGCAGGTGCTCCGCGTAGGTGTTGAATCCCTCCTCTCCCGTGAGGGCCTTGAGGTTTCCGTACATGTGCAGGAGCAGGTATCCGACGAAGACCAGGCCGGTCACTGCCATGAGCAGCTTGAGCGCGATCGTCGTGCTCCGCGCCGTGGTCCCGCGCGGGGAGAGCGTCGTCGTGGGCATGAACGAAACGTACCTCGCGCCGACCGGACCAACACGCTCAGGCAGACCTAAGTCACGTGTGAGATTGGCACGTTACTGACGCGTATGCCGTCCGCCCGCCGAACGCCGACTCGCTCAGGCGTCGAGGCGGGCCAGCTCGTCCTCGTCGAGGTCGAGGTCCGCCGCGGCTGCCGAGTCGGTGATCGACTGCGGGCGCTTCGCGCCGGGGATGGGGATGACGACCGGGGACTGGGCCAGCTCCCAGGCCAGAGCGACCTGCTGGGCACTGACCCCGCGGGCCGTGGCCACCTCGGCGAAAGCCGGGAAGGTCGAGGCGAGGTCCTTGGCACCGCCCAGGCCGCCGAGCGGGCTCCACGGGAGGAAGGCCAGCCCGAGCTCCTCGCAGACGTCGATCTCCGGGCGGCTGCTGCGGAAGGCGGGGCTGAACTGGTTCTGGACGCTGACTAGCGCGTCGCCGAGCACGGCGTGAGCGGCGCGGATCTGGTCGGGGTCGGCGTTGGAGAGACCGACGCGCGCGACCTTGCCGCTGTCGGCGATCTCCTTGAGGGTGCCGATGACCTCGTCGTAGGGCACGGCGGGGTCCGGACGGTGGTGCTGCCAGAGGGCGAGCTGCTCGACTCCGAGCCGGCCCAGGCTGGCGTCCACCGCTTGGTGCAGGTGGTCGGCCGAGCTGTCGGTGTCCCAGCCGCCGCCGTCGGTGCGCACGTGACCGCCCTTGGTGGCGAGAAGGACCTGGTCGCGCACGCCGAGCTCGTCGAGGATCGAGGCGATGAGCCGCTCGTTCTCACCCTGCGCGTCGGCGCCCTTCTCGTCGCCGGGCCCGTAGGCGTCGGCGGTGTCGAGGAGCGTCACGCCGGCATCGAGCGCAGCCCGGACTGTGTCGAGCAGCTGCTGCCGAGGCTGGCTGCCGCTCTGGTCGAAGGTCATCAGGCCCAGGCCAATGGCGCCGACCTGGACGTCTCCCACGTTGCGTGTCTTCATCGGTCCAACCTATCTCCCGTGCCCGACAAGGGTCTGGGCGTGTGCCGCCCAGCTCTCGTTGTCGCAGGTCGGTGACACGATGCGCGGATGGACGAGACCCGCAGCCTGTTGGACCGGGAGCGACAGGAAGCGCTCTACCGGTTGGCCGCGCTGACGGGTGACTTTGACCGGATCGTCGACGCGTCGCGCGACAGCAACGCCGACGACGAGCACGACCCCGAGGGCGCGACGATCGCCTACGAACGCTCGCAGGTCGACGCACTCATCCACCAGGCGCGAACGCAGCTGGTCGAGATCGACGCCGCCTCCGCTCGCCTGAGCGCTGGCGACTACGGCACGTGCGAGCGGTGCGGCCAGGCGATCCCCGAGGCTCGACTCCGAGCGCGCCCCACCGCGAGAACCTGCGTCACCTGCCCCTGAACCGCCGATTCAGGGTGATGCCGACGCTAGCTCGTCCGCTCTGGCCTGGGCGTTCGCCTGCTGGGCGTCACCGGTGAGGCCGTAGAGGACGGCAAGGTTGCGCCACGCATCAGGGCTCTTAGGGGCCGTGCGGGTCACCTCGACGAACAGGCGCTCGGCCCGGACCAGGTCGCCGCGCTCAGCCGCGACAACACCGTGTCGCAGGGTGAGCACGGGGTCACGGGGTGCGAGCACCCGAGCGGCTGCAAAGTGTTGGTCCGCCTCCGCTAGGTTACCTGCGAGTTCTGAGACGGAGCCCGCATCGCCGAGCGCCGCGGGAGAAGACGACAACAACCCGACGCGCCCGACCCACGTGATGCCGTGGGCGCCGAGCGCTTGGTCGCCGTTGCGCCCCGCGGCGGCGTAGGCGTGAAGAGCGGTGAGAGCGATGTCGTCCGCGGTCCACACGCGCAGCCGGGTCGCGAGCGTGAAGTGCGCGTCCGCTCTTGTCGTGTCGCCGGCCGCGACGGCGTCGATGCCTACCCGTAGCGGGACCTCCGCGACCGCCCCGAGGGTGAGCAGGGTGGCAACGAGAGCCGACCCGGAGGCATACCCCCATGGCGAGTGCAAAGCGGGAGCTTGCGCAGAGAGGCGATTGGGCGGTGATGGCGCGGTGACCGCCAACGGCAGTGCCGCCCCGAGGAGGGTGGCGGCTGCGATCGTGGTCGTCGGCCCGGTGAAATGAGTGAGCAGGACGACTGCGTAGCCCGGCAGGCCTATCATTGCTGCCGCGGAGAGATCGCCGCCCGGGTGACGGTGCAGGACCGTGAGCCGTCGAGCCACTGGCCGCGCCAGCAGCCCCAGACCGATCAGAGCCAGGACGACGAGGGTGAGACCACCCGCCGCCCACAGTTGAAGCGGGAGGGTGTGCGGGCTGTCGAGGATGAGGTCGGTCGGTTGGGTGCGGAACCACGCGACGGTATGCGCTGACGGGATTGCGTCGACGAAACCACTCGGCCCCACGCCGAAGGGGCGTGACGCGACGAGGCCCCAGGTCTCGCGCCACACGTCGAGCCGCCCGGTCACCGTCGCCCTTGACAGTGGTGAGGCGCCGGTCAGGCGATCGCGGGTGCCAGGAAGGGCGAAGGTCGTGAGCATGATCGCGAGCGAGCCAATCAAGACAAATCGGCGCTCTCGCCGGACGCACACGACGGCCAGGACTATCGCAGTCACCAAAGCTCCGAGCAGCGCCGCCCTCGATCCCGACGTGACGACACAGATCACCGCCGTAACCGTCGCAGCGATCGGGAGGGGTCTGCGCTGCCTTACAGACAGCAGCGCGAAGAAGCCCAGGGCCAGCACCCCGAACGCGCCCTGCTCCGTCGCGTTGCCGATCAGAGATCCGGGCCGCTGCTCCTCGCCCCCTAGGGGCTGCAATCCTGCTGTCTCGATGAGCGCGACACCTCCGACCGCGGCGGTGGCGAAGGCAAAGGCCTTGCTGAACGCGGCGAAGAGCTCGGGGCGCGTCGGGGTGAAAAGGCGTGTACCTGCGAGGAAAGCGAAGATGTAGGCCGCGCAGACGACCACACCCTCATAGCGCGGGGCCCGGCCGAGCAACTGGGCCAGTGGCGCGGCGCCGAGCAGCGCGGCAACGACGAGGAGGACCGCGCCCGCACCGATCACGAGCGACACCCGGCGCGGAAGTCGAGTGGCCGGCACGGTCAGCACCAGGACCGCTCCGGCCGCGGCGACGGCCGCCTTCGGGAGGGTGTAGCGGTCGAGGCCGCCGGGGAGGATGACTGCGGGGGCGAAACCGAGCAGCACGGCGCCCCAGCGCGCGAGGGTGCCCGTCGGCATCGGCATGGTCGAAGGCTAACTGCGGACGGGGCCACTCAACGGCGAGTCGCACCGGAGACGAGTTTGCGAAACAGGGCTCGTGAGGTGGCTGAACGATGGTTTGATTCACACCTCAGTGCCGTGAACAAGGGATGGCCGATGAAGCGCATCACGTCAAGGTTTGTTGGTCGCCGCCCCGCGCTCCGTCGCAGAGCAGTAGCGGTGACGGTCACTGTCGTGGTTGTCGCGACAGCTGAAGCCGCTCTTGCAGCTGACCCCCCTGGCACTGTGACTCTTGCCAGCGGACTGAGTAGCCTCCCAACCGGGTTCAACGCGCTGGCTCACACGAGTCGGGGCACCATCTTGGCTCTCGATGGCGCTGAGCAATTCCGTTTGGTGTCGGACAACGGGACACTCACAACGTTCCCCTTCCCCACCGACTCATGGGGACTGGATGCGTGTACGGACGTCGCCTCTGCGGTCCAGTACATGCCGGGGGGAGACCCAAGCATGGTCCACTGGCGCAACGTCGTCACGGCCACCAGCGGCTCGCGCGGTCTTGCCAATGGCCGCGCCTACGTCGGAGCCACCCCTACCGGCTGGCTCGAGAGCGAAACAGTTGCCACCGCAGAGACTGCCACGACGGTTCTCCACGCGATCACCGCCAGCACAGGAAGCGACACGGTGCGCGGGTCTTTCCCTGCCGACGACAGCGGAAATGCCCCCTCCATCCACGACTCAACCTGCGGAGCCACAGGCGTGGCCGTCGCCCTGAGCGGCAGCTCGAACTCGACCGTCGTCGTGATGCCGAACAGTGGTGGCCAGACGAATGTGACGAGCCTTGCCCACCCGCTCGGTGGCAGCGGCTACATCATGCTGCACGGCATCGTCGGCTCGACCGTCGCCTACGACGCCGTGACGTTCGATGGGGACGAGAAATGGACAACGAACACCTATCGCAAGGCGCCGGGAAGCTCCGCCGAGACCATCGCCGCCGAACCGACAAACGTCGCGCACCTCGCCATCTCGGCCACCGACACCTTCTACGCCACGCAAGAGACGGACTCCGCTCAGATGGCCTACTACCGCAAGCCGGTGGGCCAGGCGGCCGTGCAGGTCTCGGGCATCGCGATCTGGCCCTCTCTGATCGCACCCGCGGGCGCAGGCTTCCTAGTAGCGGGCCAGCAGAGGGAGGACTCTGGTATCTACACCGTCGTGGGTACGGCAGTGAAGCGGGTCTGGACTCCGCCCCTTCCGGCGCTGTCCGCGCTCTCGGTCGCCGCCGCGCCGGGGCGTGCCCTCTGGTCCGATGATCGCCGAACCGACGAGCCCCTCTGGTCGCGGTCGGTCACGGGCACGGCTGCCCTGACCGCGGGCGCCGAAGCTCTCATCGGCACCCGCGTCTCCGGTGGAGTCTTCTCCGTCAGCGGTCGGCGAACGGTGTGGACCAACCGAGACACCGGCAAGCTCGTCGTCCAGGACGGCCTGACATCCCAGAACCGGCCCGAACTCGGACTGGTCCGCGCCATGTCCGGACACCGAGTCCTAAGCATTCTCTACCCGGCGACTGGCGCGGGCGACCCGACGGTGGCGGTGACCAACTTGGTGACCGGAACCCGGACGGCAGCGCCTTTCATCACGGCGATCTGGGGCAACGTCGGCGTCGGCTTCGACGCCCTGCGCAACATCGTCAAGCAGGACCTCACCACCGGGACAAGAAGCGTGTTGGTGCCCACCGGATCAACCGGGGTGCCTACGGACGGGTGGGCGGAGGATCCCATCGTCGAGGGTGACCTCGTCGCGTGGATCTCGCACGGCAATGACGGATCCACACAGATCAACTGGCGCAATCTTCGGACAGGCGCCCAGTCTTCCAGGCCTGCCGCCACCGACACTTTTCTCAGCAATCTCAGCATTCGTGGAGCTGCCCTCGTTGCGATCCAATCATCCGCGAGCTCAGAGCCAGGGTCGACGGTGTACTCCGCGTACGCACTCGACACGGCGAGCGGTACGCAAATGCCCGACGTCATTTCAGGTCCAGCCACCTTCGACGACACCGTCCTCAAGGCCGGGCCATCCGGTCTCGCGTGGGTATCGCCCAACGGACAGCCGAAGGTGTCACCGATGCCGGACCAGCACCTGCGCCCCCGGCACGAAGGCAACCCGTTCGCGCCGACCACGTTCAACGCCGGTTCTGGCGCGACGCAGCCGTGGGTGGGGGAATGGGTCTTCACCGACCCCCTCACGGCGTGCTCGGTGCAGGTCAAGAACGATGCCGCCTCCCTGGTGCGCACGCTTGCCTGCGACCCCACCTACGCCAAGCAGGGGGAGGCCGTCGCCTCTTGGGACGGCAAGGACGCCACCGGCACCGTTGTCCCGTCCGGGACCTACACGTGGACGGTGCTGGGCCGTGACGCCGACGGCTCTGCCCTCGACACCGATGGGGTCTCCACGAGCATCACGGGCAGTATCGCCGTGACTGGGGCGGTTGTCGCAGACAAGTACGTCGCCCTGACCCCCGCCAGACTCGTCGACACCCGCAGTGGAACCGGAGCACCCAAGGCGCCTGTCGGCAGTGGGAAGGAGATCGCCGTCCAGGTCACCGGCGAGGGCGGGGTACCGACCACCGGGGTCTCCTCGGTCGTGCTCAACGTCACCGCGGTCGCTCCCACCGCCGGCGGCTACGCCACCATCTACCCGTCCGGCACCAGCCGCCCGACCGCGTCGAACATCAACTATGCCCAAGGCGCCACCATCGCCAACCAGGTCATCGTGAAGGTCGGGGCGGACGGCAAGGCTCGTCTGTTCACCTCCGCTGCCACCAACGTGATCGTCGACGTTGCCGGCTACTACCCGCCCGGCAGCCGCTACACGGGCTTGCCCCCTGCCCGACTTCTTGACACCCGCACCGGCGTCGGCGCCCCCACGGTCCGCATCCCTGCCGGTGGCACGGTCAACCTGCAGGTCACCGGCCGTGGGGGGGTCCCGACCACCGGCGCGGCGTCGGTCGCCTTCAACATCACCGCCGTCAACCCGAGCGCGGGTGGCTACATCACGGCCTGGCCCACCGGCACCGTCAAACCCAACGCCTCCAACGTCAACTTCGCCAAGGCGCAGACGATTGCCGGTTTAGCCGTCGCGAAACTCGGCACGGGGGGCAAGATCAGCATCTCGTCCTCCGCCGCAACGGATCTGCTCCTCGACGTCGCCGGCTGGTTCCCCACCAGCAGCGACTTCCACGGCACCGTCCCAGCCCGGATCCTCGATACCCGTCTCGGGACGGGCGCCCCGGCTGCTCCCGTCGATGGCGGAGGCACCTTGACCCTCCAGGTCGCCGGCAAGGGTGGAGTGCCTGCCACCGGCATCAAGGCTGTCCTCGTCAACGTCACCGTTGTTGGACCGACAACACCGGGGTTCCTGACCGCCTACCCGTCCACCGCGGCACGCCCGACAGCATCGAACCTCAACTTCGGCAAGGGCCAGTCCATCGCCAACACGGTCTTGGCCAAGCTCGGCACCGACGGCAAGATCAAGCTCTACACCTCCGCTGGCACTCACCTCATCACCGACGTCCAGGGGTACATCACGAACTGATCGAGCGGCCCCCGACTTTGTGACTGGCAAGCATGAGCGGGGGCGGCGACGCGTGTCTGAAACCGCGCGCATGTTCGGGACTTGTCTGGATCAGGGCTTCTGGGCGGCGAGCGCGGCGTTGTAGAGGGCCGACCTCGACAGGCCCGTGGCCGAGGCGACGTCGGCGCACACGTCCTTGAGCCGCTCCCCCGCGGCGACCCGGTCGAGGATCGACGTCAGGTTGCTCTCGACGTCACCCGCGACAGCAGCCGCGCCCGCCACGACGACCGTGATCTCGCCTCGCGCCCCGTCGTCGGCCCAGGCCACCAGCTCGACCAACGACCCGCGCCGCACCTCCTCATAGGTCTTGGTCAGCTCGCGGCACACCGCAGCCCGACGATCCCCGCCGAACGCCTCCTCCATCGCCGCCAGCGACTTCGCGATCCGGTGCGGGGCCTCGAAGAACACCATCGTCCGCTTCTCGTCGGCCAGGGACTTCAACACGCGCAGGCGCTCGCCACCCTTGCGCGGCAGGAACCCCTCGAAGCAGAACCGGTCCACCGGCAGCCCTGACACCGCGAGCGCCATGAGCACGGCCGACGGCCCCGGCACGCAGGTCACGCGCACGTCGATGCCGACCGCAGCGGAGACCAGGCGGTACCCCGGGTCCGAGACGGACGGCATACCCGCGTCGGTGACGACGAGGACGCGAGCGCCCTCGCGAAGTCTCTCGACGAGGTCCGCGGTGCGGGCGGCCTCGTTGTGCTCGTGATAGCTGACGACCTTGCCCGAAGGGTTCACGTCGAGCGCCTGGCAGAGCCGTCGCAGTCGGCGCGTGTCCTCGGCCGCGATGACGTCGGCGGTGGCCAGCTCGTCCGCCAACCGTGGGGCCGCGTCGCGGGCATCACCGATGGGGGTGGCCGCCAGCACGAGCACACCTTCGCGAGTCTGCTCCATGGCGCGATCCTCCCACGGCTTGCTCACAGGCAGCGTTGCCTACGATGGCCCGGTGACCCGGACCGAGGAGCTGCGCGAACGGCTGCTCGGGACCCGTCCGACCGATCGCGTCTGGGGGTGGGTCGGGCCGCTGCTCATCGCCGCGATCGGGGGGTTCCTCCGGTTCTGGCACCTCGGCCGACCGGACTCGCTGGTCTTCGACGAGACCTACTACGTCAAGCAGGGCTGGTCGCTCATCGAGCACGGCGTCGAGCTGCGCGTCGCGGGCAAGAACGAGGACGCCGACAAGCTCTGGAACGCCGGCGACGTCAACGTCTTCAGCGACCAGGGCGACATGGTCGTCCACCCGCCGGTGGGCAAGTGGCTCATCGGCTTCGGCGAGTGGCTCTTCGGTCCGGGGAGCTCGTTCGGGTGGCGCTTCGCCGTCGCCGTGCTCGGCACGCTGTCCATCCTCATCGTGGGGCGGGTCGCCCGCCGCCTGTTCGGCTCGACGCTGCTCGGCTGCATCGCGGCGCTGCTGCTCGCCGTCGAGGGCACCCACTTCACGATGTCACGCACAGGCATCCTGGACATGGTCGTGTCGTTCTTCGCGCTGGCCGGCTTCGCGGCGCTCGTGGTCGACCGGGACACGAGCCGCGAGCGACTGGCAGGCATCATCGGCAGCCAGCCGGCCGGCATACCCCTCGAGCACGGACCGTGGCTGGGACTCCGGCCGTGGCGTTGGGTCGCGGGGCTCT
This sequence comes from Knoellia altitudinis, assembly GCF_042666355.1. Taxonomy (NCBI): domain Bacteria; kingdom Bacillati; phylum Actinomycetota; class Actinomycetes; order Micrococcales; family Intrasporangiaceae; genus Knoellia; species Knoellia altitudinis. Next base: position 2,408,593 of record NZ_JBHTDK010000001.1, on the reverse strand, counting down.
CGCTGGGGCTGTGCGTCTCGACGAAGTGGTCGGGGCTGTTCTTCCTCGCGGTCTTCGGGCTGATGACGGTGCTCTGGGACATGGGCGCGCGGCGCGCGGTGGGCGTGCGGCCGTGGATCCGTGAGGGGCTCCTGAAGGACGGGCCGTATGCCGCGGTGCAGCTCGTCGTGACCTCCGCCGTCGTCTATGTCGCCTCGTGGGCGGGCTGGTTCGCGTCGAGCAACGGCTACCACCGGCAGTGGCACACGTTCCATCCGGGCGAGGGCATCCAGTGGCTGCCGGCGGTGCTGCGCAACTGGGTGAAGTACCACCAGGACATGTGGGACTTCAACACCACGCTCTCGACTCCGCACTCCTACTCGTCCAACCCGTGGGGCTGGATGATCCAGGCGCGCCCGACGTCGTTCTTCTACGAGGGCACGAAGCGTGGCGAGGGCTCGTGCGTCGCCGACACGTGCTCACAGGCGGTGCACACGATCGGCACGGTGTCGCTGTGGTGGGTCGGGATCGTGGCCCTGCTCGTGTGCGCCTTCCACTGGGCCGTGCGGCGGGACTGGCGCGCTGGAGCGGTGCTGGCGGGGATGCTCGCGGGGTATGCGCCGTGGTTCATGTACCAGCACCGCACGATCTACGCGTTCTACACGGTGGCGTTCGAGCCGTGGGTGGTGCTGGGGGTGGTGTTCTGCCTCGGGCTCGTGCTCGGCGGCGCAGGTGCGTCGCCGGAGCGGCGGCGGCTTGGTGCGGTCGTCGTGGGCGGCTACCTGCTCGTGACGATCGCCCTGTTCGCGTGGTTCTACCCGATCTACTCGGGGCAGGTCATCCCGTACTCGCAGTGGTTGCGCCTCATGTGGTTCCCCAGCTGGATCTGAGGCGTTCCGGAGCGGTCCTGTCGGGGGCCGTCCGTAGGGTGTGAAACATGTTCCTCCTCCGTGACGACGGGCGACTGATCCTCAGCCCGAGCGACCTGCGCCTCGCCTCCCAGTGCGAGTTCGCCCTGGTGCGCGAGCTCGACGTCACGCTGGGCCGCACGCCGAGGGCGCCGCAGACCGAGGAGCTCATGCTGGAGCGGCTCAAGGAGCTCGGCGACGCCCACGAGCGCCAGGAGCTCCTGCGGTTGTCGGCCGCGCACCCGGGTCGCGTGAAGCAGTTCCCGCGTCCCGACTATGACCTGTTGTCGCTCACGGCGGCACACGAGACGACCCTTGCGACGCTGTCGGGCGTCGACACCGACGTCGTGTTCCAGGCGACCTTCTTCGACGGCGGACTGGTCGGCCACGCCGACTTCCTCGAGCGCACCGACGACGGGTGGCTCGTCTGCGACACCAAGCTCGCGCGCAGCGCGAGCGTCCCGGCACTGCTGCAGATCGCGGCGTATGCCGCCCAGCTGCGGTCCGCGGGCGTGCCGACTGCTCCGGTGGCCCGGTTGGTCCTGGGCAGTGGAGTGGCGACCGACCACCTGCTCGACGACATCCTTCCTGTGTATGCCGCCCGGCGAGCTCGTCTGGAGGCTGTGCTCGCCGAGCACACCGCCGAGCCCGGGGCGGGTGAGTGGGGCGATGCTCGCTGGTTGGCGTGCGGTCGGTGTGAGGTCTGCGAAGCGGAGGCGGAGGTCGCTCGCGACGTGCTGCTCGTGGCCGGCGTGCGCCTGCCGCAGCGTCGGCGGCTGCTCGAGGCAGGGGTCTCGACGATCGAGGAGCTGGCCACACGCACCGAGCCGGTGGCCGACGTGCGCGAGTCGACGCTGGAGCGGTTGCGCGAGCAGGCGCGGCTGCAGCTCGTCCAGGAGGCCGACCCGGACGGGCGGGTGGTGGCCGAGGTGACGTCGCCGACCGCACTGCGCGCTCTGCCGGCCCCGAGCGACGGTGACATCTTCTTCGACTTCGAGGGGGACCCACTGTGGAGCGAGCGGGGTTCCCACGACTGGGGACTGGAGTACCTGTTCGGTCTCGTCGAAGTGGATGGGATCGACGTCGGGAAGGGCGAGAAGCCGCGGTTCCGGACGTTCTGGGCGCACGACCGCGTGCAGGAGAAGCAGGCGCTTCTCGACTTCGTCGACTACCTCCATGAGCGCCGTCGCCAGTGGCCAGGCCTGCACGTCTACCACTACGCGCCCTACGAGAAGACGGCGCTGCTGCGGCTCGCCGCCCGCCACGGGGTGTGCGAGGACGACATCGACCAGTTCCTGCGCGAGGGTGTCTTCGTCGACCTGTATGCCGTGGTGCGAGCCGGTATTCGCGTCTCTCAGCGGTCCTACTCCATCAAGAAGCTCGAGCCCCTCTACATGGGTGACCGGACCGCGGCCGTCGCCAAGGGCGACGACTCGATCGTCGCCTACCACCGCTTCGTCCTCGCCCGCGAGATCGACGACCATGCCACGGCCGGGCGCGAGATCCAGGACATCGCGAACTACAACGAGGAGGACTGCGTCTCGACGTTGCTCTTGCGCGACTGGCTGCTGGCCCGTCAGGTCGAGGCGGCTGTCGCTGTGGACGGACGGGGCAGCACGACAGCCGACCTCGGCGTCGGTGACGGTACGCCGGCCGGCGGGGACGTCTCGGCGCAGGTGCCGAGCGACTCCCGGCTCGCCCTGCTCGAGCTCGAGACCCTGCTGCGGTCCACCATCGACGGGGTCAAGCCGCAGGACCGCACACCGACGCAGCAGACGATCGCGATGGTGGCGGCGACGCTGCTGTTCCATGCCCGTGAGGACAAGCCGTTCTGGTGGAAGCACTTCGACCGGCTGCGCCTGCCGGTGAGCGAGTGGATGTCGGACCCGGGGGTGTTCGTCATCGAGGGCTGCTCCGTTGCGCAGACCTGGCACCGGGCCACCTCCCGGCAGCGCCCCCGTCGCGTCCTGCGACTCGAGGGCGAGCCCATGGGTGGGGTCCTGCTCGGTCCCGGCTCCGAGGTCGCCGCCATCTACTCCTCTCCCCCGCCGGCCGGCGTCGAGCTGCTGCCGGGGCACATCAACGCCAAGTCCTCGGCCTCGGTCAAGGTGCTCGACTCGGAGGACGTCATCGCCCCCAACGGCCGGGTCCACCAGGTGCTCATGGTCGAGGAGCTGATGCCCAAGGACGGCATCGAGCACGACGACCACCTCGTCGCGCTGGTGCCGAGCGGCATCGTGCGCACCCTGCACATCGACGCGGCACTGGAGCGCCTCGCTCGACGCGTCCAGTCCTCGTTGCCGGAACTCCCGACCTGCGCGGGGGTCGACGTGCTGCTGCGCCGTCCACCCCGGCTGCGGTCCGGGGGCTCGCTGCCCGCGCTCGGGTCCAGCGACGACCGCCACGTGCGGGCGATCACCGAGGCGCTGCTCGACCTCGACCGCTCGGCCCTGTCGGTGCAGGGCCCGCCCGGGACGGGCAAGACCTATGTCGCCTCACAGGTCATCGCCACCCTCGTGCGCGACCACGGCTGGAAGGTCGGGGTGAGCGCACAGTCGCACTCGGCGATCCAGAACGTCCTCTCGTCCGTCGTCGCGGCTGGGGTCGACAAGGCCCAGGTCGCCAAGGCCAGCAAGGACGTCAGCGACCCACCGTGGACGCACCTCGCCAAGGCCGACGAGCTCTCGACGTTCACGGCGGAGCAGGAGGCGCTCGGCCGCGGCTATGTCATCGGTGGGACGGCCTGGGACCTCACCAACCCCTCGCGGGTGCAGCCCGGACAGCTCGACCTGCTCGTCATCGACGAGGCCGGTCAGTTCTCCCTGGCCAAGACCTTGGCGGTGGCGGAGTCGGCCGACCGCCTGCTCCTCGTGGGTGACCCGCAGCAGCTCCCGCAGGTGTCCCAGGGCACCCACCCGGAGCCGGTCGACGACTCCGCGCTCGGCTGGGTCATCCGCGCCGAGCGAGAGGACGAGCGGGTCCTCCCCTCCTCGCACGGCTACTTCCTCGAGACGACCTGGCGCATGCACCCGGCCCTCACCGAGCCGGTGTCCCGACTCGCCTACGAAGGTCGCCTGCGCTCCCACGAGGACCGCACGGCCAAGCGCCTGCTCGACGGTGTCGAGCCCGGCCTGCACGTGCGGCTCGTGGACCACCGCGACCGCGCCCAGTGGTCCCCCGAGGAGGCCGACGTCGTCGTGCAGCTCGTGCGCGAGCACGTCGGTCTCGCCTGGCAGCTCTCCCCCGGCGCTCCGTCGCGACCGTTGGCGCAGGACGACATCCTCGTCATCACGCCCTACAACGCCCAGGTCGGCACGCTGCGGGCGGCGCTGGACGCCGCGGGCTTCGAGGACGTCGCCGCCGGTACGGTCGACAAGTTCCAGGGGCGGGAGGCGCCGGTGGCCATCGTCTCGATGGCGGCCTCCGCCCACGCCGACGTCCCCCGCGGCATCGGCTTCCTCCTCGACCGGCACCGGCTCAACGTCGCCGTCTCTCGAGCACAGCACGCGGCATACCTCGTCCGTTCGACCGTGCTCACGGACTTCGCGCCGCGCACGCCCGCCGAGCTCGTCGCTCTCGGAGCCTTCCTCGGGTTGTGCGAGCGCGCGGTGACGACGTCGACCGTGGAACACGCGACGGTGAGCGCCTGACTCGGCAGGCGGTCAGCGCGGTGGAGCCGTCGGCGAGGGCGGCTCGCCGGACTCGACGGGTTCGATCGGCCTCTCGAAATCGACGTCGATCTGCTGGTAGGCCTTGAACCGGCCGATGCGGGCCTGCTGCGCGTAGGCCCGCCGATCACCGTCGGTGAGGTCCACGTTGTCGGTGAACTGGGTGAGCAGGGCCCTCGGGTAGAGGTGGCGTTCGCGCACCACGTCGGCCTCGGCGAAGAGCACGGTGCCGAACGCGGCCAGGTGGAAGAACGCGAAGAGGCCGATGACGATGCCGAACACCCCGTTGGTCGCGGACTGCGAGCTCGCCGCCGACTCGACGAGACCGACGCCGAAGTACTGCAGCACCTGCCATGTCGCGGCGGCACCTATTGCCCCGACGGCGACCTGTCGCAACGAGAGGTCCAGTGCCACGGCACGACGCATCCCGAGGGCGAAGACCATCGCCGTGCCGACGAAGGTCAGCACTGTGACGACGGGCCTGGTCATCACCGGGAAGCTGTCACTGGCTCGAGCACTGACGACGGAGATCGCGGTCGTCAGGACGACGAAGAGCAGGATCGTGAGCAGGAGCAGGAAGCTGCGGCCCCGTGCCCGGAACGGGTTGGGTCGGGAGTTGCGCGGGACTCCCCACACGGTGTTCATCGCGTACTGGAAGGCCTGTCCGACGCCGAGCCCGCCATAGAGCGCGACCACGATGCTCACGATGATCCCGGCAATGCTTCCGCGCAGGGTCTGCGGCTGCCCGAGCTGCTCCCCGATGACCGGGATCTCCGAGAGTGCCGAGTTGAGGACCCGCGCCTGCAGGTCGGGGTAGTTCACGAGGACGAAGCTCAGCGCCGTCGTGAAGAGGATGAGCAGCGGGAAGAAGGACAGGAACGCGTAGTAGGCGATGAGCCCGACGAGGTAGCCGGCCTGGTCGTCGACGAACTTGTAGATGACGGCCAAGGGGAATCCCACGACGGGGTGCTTGCGCTGGAAGCGATCCAGCTGTCCGACTTGTGCCACGCCCGAATCTCATCACAGCCTGATCCGTCCCACGTCAGAAGGCCGTGTAACCCCCGTCGGCGACGAGCACCGAACCCGTGATGAACGAGGACGCGTCACTGGCCAGGAAGACCACCGCCGGCGCCAGCTCCTCGACCGTGCCGTAGCGGCGCAACGGCGCGTCCTCGATCCAGTTCTGGCGGAAGCGTGGCTCGTCGACCGGGGACATGTCCGTCTTGATGTAGCCAGGTGCCAGCGCGTTGACCCGCACCCCGAACTCGCCCCACTCAGCAGCCAGACTGCGCGTGAGGTGGTGCACGGCGGCCTTGGAGGCGTTGTAGGCGGGCTGCCACTGGGGTCGGTTGACGATGAGGCCGGACATCGACCCGATGTTGATGATCGTCCCCGCCCGCTCCTGCACGAAGTGGCGGCCGAAGGTCTGGCTGCAGGTCCACACCGCATCGAGGTTGACGTTCATCACCTGGCGCCAGTCCTCCGGCGTGACGTCGAGGGCCGGGGCGTGCACACACGCACCGGCGTTGTTGACGAGGATGTCGCACCGCCCGAACCGTTCCAGAGTCTCGTCGAGGGCGCGGGTGACGTCGTCCGGGTGGGTGACGTCCACGGGGAGGTATGCCGTGTCGACGCCTTCGCCGGTCAGGGCCTCGGCCACAGTGGCCCCTCGGTCCTGGTCGCGACCGAGCAACATGACCGAGGCACCCGCGGCGCCGAGGGCCTTGGCGAACCCCTCTCCGAGGCCGCGGGTCCCACCCGTGACCACGGCCACCCTGCCGTCGAGCGCGAAGGGATTCTGCGTGTCCGTCATGAGGTGTCCTTGCTCCAGAGGATGGTGACCGAGGGTCATCCGCAACCCATGGACATCCCACCACCTCGATGAGGCTCAGTCCCCACACAGCGGCGGGGCAAAGGTCCGCAAGCCTCGTTCCGCGACCTCTCCCCACCTGGCACGCAAGAGGGCCGGACACAGTGTCGTGTCCGGCCCTCTTGACTCTGGTGGAGCTGAGGGGATTCGAACCCCTGGCCTTCTCATTGCGAACGAGACGCGCTACCAACTGCGCCACAGCCCCATTGAGCGGCCTCACGATAACACCGGGCGAGGCCGGTCACGAAACCGGACGACCCGGCATACGCTCGACGACATGCGCCTCCGTATGCCGTCCAGCCGCGTCGGTCGCGCCGACCCCGCTGACCTGCCCCGACTCGGGATGTCGGCACCGGCTCTTGCCTCCCCGTTGACCCACCACGAGCCCGCCGCCGACCCGGATCCGGCGCACCAGCCGGCCGCCTGGCAGGTGCCCATGGGGGTGCGCACCGCGAGCGAATGGTCCTGGCGACTCCTCATCATCTCGGCCGTCATCTTCGGTGCGCTGTGGATCCTCGCCTACCTCTCCGCCGTCACGGTGCCGATCATCGTGGCACTTCTCCTGACCGCCCTCCTCCGGCCGGTGACGCGGGTGCTCAGCCGGGTCATCCCACGCGGTGCGGCGGCCGGGCTCACCGTCCTCGGCACCCTCGCCGTCATCGTGGGGGCGCTGAGCTTCGTCGGGTCCCAGCTGACCTCGCAGTTCAGCGACATCAGCAGCCAGGTCGGCGAAGGCATCACCGAGATCCGCAGCTGGTTCCGGACCACCTTCGGCATCACCGACACCCAGGTCGACGACTGGATCGCCCAGGCACGTGAGCAGCTCAGCTCGGGTGGCGGCAACCTCGGTGAGACCGCGGCGCAGGCGGGTCTCACCGCGACGCACGTCGTCGCCGGGTTCTTCATCGCACTGTTCGCCCTCTTCTTCTTCCTCTACGACGGTGAGCGCATCTGGGCGTGGGTCGTGCGCCTCTTCCCCCGCACCACCCGTGACCGCGTCCACTCCTCCGGCGTCATCGCGTGGAGCCAGCTCTCGGCGTTCACCCGCGCGACGATCCTCGTGGCGGCCGTCGACGCCCTCGGCATCGGCATCGTGGCCGCCCTGCTCGGGGTGCCCTTCGCCTCGGGCGTCGCCGTGCTCGTGTTCTTCGGCGCCTTCGTCCCGGTCATCGGTGCCGCGATCTCGGGTGCCGTGCCGGTGCTGCTCGCCCTCGTGGCCCTCGGCCCGGTCCAGGCGCTCATCATGCTCGGTGGCGTCGTCGCGGTGCAGCAGCTCGAGTCGCACGTGCTCCAGCCGTTCCTCCTCGGCCGCGCCGTCCGCGTCCACCCGCTCGCCGTCATCCTCGGGATCGCTGCCGGTGTCGTCGTCGCGGGCGTGCTCGGTGCCCTCATCGCGGTCCCGCTCGTAGCCGTCCTCAATGCCGTCGGTCACCACCTCCTCGACGAGGAAGAGGTGCCCGACGACCTCGAGGACGACGTGGAACAGGCGGAGGCCGAGCAGGAGGTCTGACCCTGCACGACGAACGCCCCGCAAGGTCCTCGCGGGGCGTTCGTCGTGTGCTGGGGGAAGTGTCAGGCGCCGGCGGTGCGGCGCTGCAGCACCTCGTCGTATGCCGGGTGCTCGGCTTGCGCTGCCGGCTCCGCTTCCCTTGCAGGCGCGGGACGCTCGGCGGCCTTCGCCTTCATCGTGTAGGTCGGTCGCGGCACCGGACGCGGATCCCAGGTGAGGGGGATGTCGTCCTCGTCGATCTCGGGCAGGGCGACCTCGTGCCCAGCGACCGGCTGTGTCTCGGCGACCGGCTGACGCTCCACCGGCGCCTGCGCCGGGGTGGCGCTGGCGACAGTCTCGGAGGCCACGTCGAACGGCGCAGCGACCTGAGCCTGCTCGATCTGTGTCTGCTCTGCCGCCACGGTCTCGATCGCCGTGGTCTGCGCCGAGCGCTGGGCAGCCGGACGCGCTGACCCGGACGGCGCAGCCGGCGCGGCCACACGGACAGGCGTCGTCACACGAGAGGGCTGGGACGTGTCGGCGCGAACCGCAGCCCGGCGGGCACGGCCCCGAGCGGCGCGCTGGGCCTTGAGCTCGGACTGGACACCGGCGCGCAGCCAGAAGAAGCCGCCGACGGCCATGGCCAGGGGAACGACGAACGACCAGGCCACCAGGACGCCGAGCGCGGCGAGCACACCGAAGACGATGGTGCCGACGAGACTGATGAGCACGACCAGGCCTCGGGCTGCGCGGGCCGGGCGCATGGTGTGGCGCGGCGCTGCGACCGGCTCCACGAGGCGAGCAGGCTCGACCGGGGTGGCGACGTGGGCCTCGGCGCGCTTGACCGTGACCTGGGGCCGCATGGCCCGGGCAGGGCTCACGGCATAGGTGCGGGGAGCCTGCCCACCGTGGTCGACCGAGGGCAGCGGCGCGCGCCGCTGGAGGACGCGCATCGTCTCGGAGAAGGCGTCGACCGACCGGATCGTGGCGAGGTGCTCGCGACGACGGACCCAGTACTGGACGAAGTAGGCAGCCCAGACCCCAATGATGACAAGGAAGATCAGGCTGCTCGGCTGCACGAGCACGACGTTAGGCGTGCGAGAGGTCAGTCAGTCGGACGCTCAACGGTGTGTCGCGCACGTGACTGCTGTGACGTGTGGGTCAGCCGGTCCATCAGCGTCCCGCCGTCGAGATCCTCTGTCGTCAGGGCGAAGGAGCGATGGTCGCGCCAGTCGCCGTCGATGTGGAGCATCCGCTGACGCAGGCCTTCGTCCCGGAAGCCGAGCTTGTGGACGACGGCCAGGCTCGCGGTGTTCTCGGGTCGGATGTTGACCTCGATGCGGTGCAGCCCGAGGTCCTTGATCGCGTGGTCGGCCACGAGCGCCAGAGCAGTCGGGATGATGCCCTTGCCGGCCACCGACTGCGCCACCCAGTAGCCGACGGTGCAGGACCGGAACGACCCCATGACGATGTTGCTGACGTTGACCTGGCCGACGAGCCGTCTGTCGACCTCGATGACGAGCGGGATCATCCGGCCCGCGAGCGCATCCTCCTGGTAGAGGTCGACGAGGTCGTCGAACGTCCGGGGCGAGGTGGCCGGGACCGGCGAGGTCGCATCCCAGGGGCTCAGCCATTGGCGGTTGCGGGCCCGCACCGACGAGTACTCGTCGGCGTCCTCGGACCGGAGCGGCCGGAGGAGGATCGGCACACCCTGGGTGGTGGTGCCGGCCAGCAGCAGCGACCATCCGCGTCGCGGGCGGTTCCACCGCATCAGTGGTCGCCCCCTGCGAGCTGGCTCAGCGCGTGCCCGAGCACGGGCTCGAGAACGGCGAGGGCGTCGCGCACCCCTCCGGTGGAGCCGGGGAGGTTGACGACGAGGGTGCACCCGGCCACGCCGGCCAGCCCACGAGAGAGCATCGCGGTGGGGACACCAGCAGCGACGCCGGCGGCCCGGATGGCCTCCGCGATCCCCGGCACCTCGTGGTCGAGCAGGCCGGCCGTCGCCTCGGGGGTCGCGTCCGTCGGGCTGATGCCCGTGCCGCCGGTCGTCAGCACCAGGTCGGGCCCCGCCGCCAGCGCAGCCTCGAGGGCCTCGACGATGTCGGCGTCGGCCACCACCGTGGGGTCCTGCACCTCGGCGCCCCAGGCACGCAGGGCCTCGACGATGAGGGCGCCGCCCTTGTCGGGGTAGACACCCTGCGACGCGCGGGTCGACGCCGTGACGACGACGGCGCGGCGCCCTGCGAGGCTGGCCCCGCCGGTCACTGTTCGACCCAGTCGCCGGACCTGCCGCCGGACTTGGCGGTGACGCGGACGTCGGTGATGCGGCCGTGCTTGTCGACGGCCTTGACCATGTCGATGAGGGCGAGAGCAGCGACACTCACGGCGGTGAGGGCCTCCATCTCGATGCCGGTGCGGTCAGCGGTGCGGACGGTGGCGCTGATGTCGACGCCGTCGTCGGCGACGACGAGGTCGACCGACGCGGCATGGACCGCCACCGGGTGCGCGAGCGGGATGAGCTCCGGTGTGCGCTTCACGGCCTGTATGCCGGCCAGCCGCGCCACCGCGAGTGCGTCCCCCTTGGGGACCGTCCCGTCACGCAGGGCCACGATCGCCGCAGGTGCGAGGAGCACCCGGCCCCGGGCGCTGGCCGCACGAGCCGTCACTGCCTTGGCGGACACGTCGACCATGTGCGCCGTCCCGTCGGCCCGGACGTGCGTCAGCCCACTCGCCCCACCCTCGCCCCCCGCCGCATTATCGGGTGACCCGATAAAGGGGGCCTCGACCCGAGTCGGCACATCGGGTGAAGCGGGCCTTTGTCGGGTGGAGCTGGAGTCATCGGTGGCCACGAGGCAGATTCTCCCCCACCAGGGAGACGAGTTGGACCGTGTCCCCGGGCCGGATCTGCGTGGTCTCGGCGTCGACGACCGCCAGGTGCGTGGCTTCGGCCAGGGCCCCGAGCATGTGTGACCCCTGTCCGCCTGACGGCCGGGCGCCGTCAGCACCCAGCACCACGCGGGTGAACTCGACCTTGCCCCCGATCGACGACCACCCCTCTGCGGCCATGGCTTCGGTGGTCGCCACCTCGGGGTCGAGACCGGCCAGGGCTCGCAGCACGGGCAGCACGAAGACGTGGAACGACACGAACGAGCTCACCGGGTTGCCGGGCAGGGTGATGATCGGCGTGCGCTGCTCGCCGACGACCCCGGCGCCCTGCGGCATGCCGGGACGCATGGCCACCTTGACGAAGTCGACAGTGCCCGTGTCCGAGAGGACCTCCTTGACCGTGTCATAGGCGCCCATCGACACCCCGCCGGTCGTGAGGACGAGGTCGGGCTGCCCCGGCACGTCCCGCAGGAGGGATGCCATGGCCTCGGCGTCGTCGTCGAGGGGGCTCCGGCCCACGACCTCGGCGCCGGCTGCGCTGACCAGCGCAGCGAGCATCACGCTGTTGGAGTCCACGATCTGTCCGTGCTCGAGCGGGGTGCCCGGCGGGACCAGCTCGTCGCCGGTGGACAGGATCGTGACCCGCGGACGCGGGGCGACCGTGACGACGGCGACGTTGGACGCCGCCGCCAGCGCGACCTGACCCGGCCCCAGACGCGTGCCGCCACGCAGCACCACGTCGCCGACGTGGACGTCCTCGCCCTGCGAGCGCAGATGGCGACCGACCTCGGCCGCCAACGTCAGCGCAACCCGCGACACGCCCCCGTCGCTCGCCTCGACCGGCACGATCGCGTCGGCGCCCTCGGGCAACGGAGCACCCGTCATGATCCGCATCGCCACACCAGGTCGCAGCACGTGTCGACGGGTGTCGCCCGCCGCGATGTCGCCGTCGACGTCCAGCACCACGGGGGAAGCGGCGCTGGCGCCGGCGACGTCGGCCGAGCGGACGGCATACCCGTCCATCGCGCTGTTGTCGAAGCCCGGAAGGTCCACTGCCGCAACGACATCGGCAGCCAGGAGGCGCCCCAAGGCCTCCGACAACGGCACCGTCACCGGTGGCAGTGCGGCGACGAGGGCGAGCAGTGCCGCCCGGTGCTCGTCGACCGTTCTCACACGTCGCCCTCGAGGCGGGCACCGTCCGGGATCGTGCGCGGCTCGTCGGCGCGCACGGTGACGTCGCCGACGCACACCACGTCACGACCGAAGGTCACGTCCCCCTCGACCACCAGGGAACGGGCCTCGCGGATCGACGGCACCCCCTGCGCGAAGCGGGCCTCGAAGTCGTCGATGAGCTTGAACTCGCCCGACAAGTCGATGAAGGGCTCGTCGTGGTCGATGAGCGAGACCACCCGGCTCGCGGCGTCGAGCTCATAGAGGTCGGACCGCACCAGCAGCAGCTCGTTGGTCGTCTTGACCGGGCGGAACCGGTCGCGCGGCACGAAGAGGGCACGCGACCCCTCGAAGACCTCGATCGCGGTGCCCATGGACGACTCGATCTGGATGACCGGCGTCGAGTCCTTGCGGGTCGGGTCCACGGTCTTGCGGTTGACGATGATCGGCAGCTCGAGGACGCCAGCCCGCTCGGCCAGCTGGGTCGCGAGGACGTCGAGGTCGATCCAGAGGTTGTTGACGTGGAAGTACTCGTGCCGCTCGTTGTCGGCGAAGAACGCCTCCTCGCCGGGAGCGACCTGGGCGGAGTCGCGCAGGATGAGTCGACCGTCCTCGCGACGGTGGGCGAGGTGTCCGCCCTTGCGGTCGTTGCGGGTGCGGGCACAGACCTCGGCCACGTAGGGGATGTCCTCGCTCGCCATCCAGGCCGGGATCCGGGCATCGCACACGGCGCCCAGGTTGTCCGCGTTGGAGAGGAAGAGGTGGCGGAACCCCCGCTCGCGCAACGTGTCGAGCAGGCCGCTGGACTGGAGCGCGATGTAGACGTCGCCGTGTCCGGGCGGGCACCACTCGAGCTCGGTGTCGTCCGGCCACGAGACCGGGGTGAGGTCGTCGGCGCGCAGCTTGGGCTCGGCGCTCTGGAGGAAGGTCAGCGGCAGCCCCTCGACCTCCAGGCCCTCGTGCGCGGCGAGGATCTGCACGGTCTCGTCCTGCGTCCGGAACGAGTTCATGAAGACGACCGGCAGCTCGACGTCGTGCTCCTCGCGGATGGCGAGGACCTGGCGCGCGATGATGTCGAGGAAGGTCAGCCCGTCTCGCACCGACAGAGCGGACTTGGCGCCGCTGATCCCCATCGACGTGCCGAGTCCACCGTTGAGCTTGAGCACCACCGAGGTGGCGAGCGCCTTGCGGGCCTCGGCGGCGGTGACCTCGAGGTCGGCCAACGCCTGCACCTCGCCCAGCGGCTCGATCGAGTCCTCGACGATGTGTCCCGTCGCGTCCGCCTCAAGCATCGTGTAGAACCGGGTGAACGCCATGGTCGCCCGCTCATCCACCCCGCGTGCTCGCATCAGCTCGGTCGCCCGCTGCAGCCCGTCGTCGCCCATGCCGCAACCCTAGGCGAACGCTTCGTGCCCGTGCGGGGCTGCGGGCGGCCAGACTGGTCCGGTGACCGAGGACCGCACGAGCCGCGACAAGGCCGCCCTGCGCCCGACCCTGCTCGCGGCTCGGCGAGAGACCGCGGCGGCGCGTGACCGTGACGCCGACGACCTCGTGCTGTCGGTCCACGTCGTGCGGCTCGCGCACGAGCTCGGCCTCGCCGCCGGTGACGTCGTCGCGGCCTACGAGGCACTGCCCAGCGAACCACCGACTGCGGCGACGGTCACCGCCCTCACCGCACGCGGCATACGCGTCATCGTCCCGATCACGTTGCCGGACAACGACCTCGACTGGTGCGATGCACCCGACGAGCGGCGTATGCCGCTGGGCCCCGACACGATCTCGGCCGCCGGGCTGATCCTCACGCCGGGTCTTGCCGTCGACCTCGTCGGGACCCGGCTGGGTCGGGGTGGTGGAAGCTATGACCGCGCCCTCGCCCGCCGGTCACCTGACACGCACGCGTTCGTCGTCCTCCACCCCGGGGAGCTGCACAGCGCGCGACTCCCCTTCGACACCCACGACGAGCCGGTCGACGGCATGCTCACCGTCGACGGGGTCACCTGGTTCCGGGCCGGCGGATAGGCCCCCCGACGCGCCGTTCGGTCAGTCGGTCTCCGGCACGAGGGCCAGCTCGGCCTCGGTCGCCTCGCGCACGGCCGCCTCCGTGAAGGGCCACGGGTGCTGACGCCCGTCGACCCAGTCCTGCGTCTGGTCGTCGTAGTGCCCGTTGAACGCGTGTCCGCTCGCGCCGGTCTGGTTGATCCACGTCGACCGGTCGAGGGCACCGAGGTCGACGACCATCCGCATCGACGGGGCCCAGTTGGTCTCGTAGCCCTGGCTCGCGTCCCAACCGTTGGCGTTGACGATCGCGGAGCCTCCCGGCATCTTGAAGCCACCGCGGTTGAAGATCGCGCGCACGATGCCGGGCACCGTGTCGCCACCGAGGGCCTGGTGCTTGAGCTCGAGGGTGTGCAAGGCCCCCCAGCGCCAGTCGTCCGGGTCCTTGCCGAGCCGCTTGGTGAGCTCGAGCCGGGCCTCGACCTGGGCCTGGCGGAGGATCTCGTCACGGCTCTCGGTGATGCCTGCCGTCTGGCGGTTGTCCCACCAGGCGCTCCTGGGGTTGCCGAGCATGCGCGTGACCGCCGCCATGTAGCGGCTGCCGCCGTTGGCCCTGAGGTCCTCGGGCACCTCGTCGTCGAAGAGCAGCTTGAGGAGGTTGGCCCAGACTGCGTTGTAGTAGGCCGCTGCCGCGCCGGCCTGGGAGTCGTCCGCAGGAGCGGTGTGGTCCCAGTCCCTCAGCAGGTCCTGGGCCTCACGCGTGAAGGCCACCTCCTGCTCCGAGTCGTCGGCGTCACCCAGTGGCACCGAGAGCAGGGCCTTGACCAGGATCGGGGCGAAGTCGTTGCGCGAGTCCATCTGGATGCCGGCCATCTGCTGCGGCGAGACCTTGCCACCGTCCTTGGTCGCGGTCTCGAGCAGCTCGCGGATGCGTTGTGACCGGTAGCCGTGGTCCCACTGGATCGTGAGGAACGGCGTCGTGCTCGCGGTGACGGCCTGGTTCGCCGCCACGAGGAAGCCTTCGGCGGGATCGAAGGACCAGGGCATGGACTCGAAGGGCACGTCCGCCTTCCAGTCGTAGGCCTCGTCCCACCCCGGAGCTGGCCAGTAGCCGGGAGGGGAGCCGGGGAAGGCGGACACCCTCACCGGCACCTGACCCGGAGCCTGGTAGCCGATGTGGCCGTCGACGTCGGCATAGAGCAGGTTCTGGGCGGGGACGGCGAAGGACCTGGCCGCCTCCCGGAACTCCCCGAAGTCCTGGGCCACGTTCATCTCGAAGATCGCGTCGGCCGTCTTGCTCGGCCGCAGGCCCGTCCAGGCCATCGACACGGCGAAGTCCTGGCTTGACGCCGCCGTGCCCTCGGTCGCCGGCACCGGGGCGCGCTCGCCGGCGTCGTCGAGGTTGCTGATGACGTCGGACATGAGTGGCCCGTGTCGCGTGGAGCGGACGGTGATCGTCACGTCGGCGGCTCCGGCGACCTTGATGACCTCTCGCCGGGTCGTGAGCGGCTCCCACTCCTCCCCACGCAGGACCCGGTCCCCGTCGAGCCTCTCCAGGTAGAAGTCGCTGACGTCAGGGCCGAGGTTGGTGAAGCCCCACGCGATCCTGTCGTTGTGACCGATGACGACGCCGGGGACCCCGGAGAAGGAGAAGCCCGCGACGTCGAGCGGGCACTGCTCCGAGACCTGGCGGCAGTGGAGGCCGACCTGGTACCAGATGCCCGGCTGCCCCGGGCTGAGGTGCGGGTCGTTGGCGAGCAAGGGCTTGCCGGTCGTGGACTTCTGCGACCCGACCACCCACGAGTTCGAGCCGATGCCGTCACCTCGACCGAGGAGCGCCGGGACGGCTGCGAGCGCACGTCCCACTGCCGCATACGCCCGTTGTGCCGACGGGCTGGAGAGCTCGTCAGCGGGGGCCGACGACGCCGGAACAGGCGCGGACAGCGCACCCGGGATCGCAGACGGCTGACCGACCGCGACCCCGCTCGAGCTCCAGTCCTGCGGCGAGAGGATCGGCTTGTTGTCGAGGTCGTAGGGCGGGTAGATCTCGGCGATCTGGGCGGGGCTGACGCGCGTCGAGAGCCGGGCGCGGGCCAGCTCGTCCGAGTAGTCGCCACGCAGGTCCCACGCCATCGCCTTGAGCCACGCGATGGAGTCCGCGGGCGTCCACTCGTCGATGCGATAGTTCGAGACCTGGGTCCCGAGGACGACGTACTCGAGTGAGGTCTGCGACGGTGACCGGCCCCGGAGGTAGGCGTTGACCCCGTCCGCGTAGGCCTGGAGGTAGGTGCGGGTCGACGGCTCCAGCGTCGGCAGCTCCGCCTCGGCGATGCGGCGCCAGCCCATGGTGCGGATCACCTTGTCGGTCTCGAGCCCGGCGTCGCCGACGAGCTCGGAGAGCCGCCCCGACGTGACGTGGCGACGCAGGTCCATCTCGAAGAACCGGTCCTGGGCGTGGACGAAACCCTGGGCCCGGGCGATGTCGGTGACGCTGTCGCCGTAGATCTGCGGGACACCGCGCTCGTCACGCAGGACGTCGACCTTGCCGCTCAGCCCGGCGATGGTGATCTCGCCCTCGGTCTGGGGGAAGGAGCGACGAACGAGCGAGACGCCGACGATCGAGAGGACGAGAGCGGCCACGGCGAGGACACCGACCACGGCCAGGCCCACCCGTCGGGCAACACGGTGTGAAGTCACCCTGCGAGACTAGGACAGTCAGGCGAGACGACGAGCAAGGACGGGCCGTGATCGACACCCTGGGCATGCCGCGCGCGCTCAGCGGTGCGCGAGACACGTTGGTGGCGGCCGAGTCCGGTGAGCTGCACGCACTTTCGGTGGCACTGCTCATCGGCGCCGCGGTCCTTATCACGGCCATCGCCGCGGTGCGCCTCTCGACGCGGTCCGGCCTGCCCTCGCTCCTCATCTATCTCGGGATCGGCCTCGCGCTGGGCAACCGCGGGCTGGGCATCGACTTCTCCGACACCGAGCTGACCCAGGTCCTCGGCTATGCCGCCCTCGTCCTCATCCTCACCGAGGGTGGTGTCACGACGAAGTGGGGCTCCATCAAGGGTGCGCTCGCCCCCGCGGCGGCGCTGGCCACCGTCGGCGTCGTCGTGTCGATCGGCGTCGTCGCGGTGGCCGCCCGCTTCGTGCTGGACATGCCGTGGAACGCCGCCCTCCTCGTCGGCGCCATCCTCGCGTCGACCGATGCCGCAGCCGTCTTCGCCGTGCTGCGCAGGGTGCCGCTCCCGCGCCGGATCAGCGGCATGCTCGAGGCCGAGTCGGGCTTCAACGACGCCCCCGTCGTCATCCTCGTCACGGCGCTGGCCGCCCAGACCGCCGCCACCGGCGGCATCTCGTGGGGTCCCCTCGCCGTCACGGTCGTCCTCGAGCTCGTCGTCGGCTCGGCCGTGGGCCTGGCGGTGGGGTGGCTCGGTGGCCGGCTGATGGCCAAGGTGGCCGGTGGGTCGTCCGCGCTCTTCGCCATCGGGGTCGTCACCATCTCGGTGCTGGCCTATGCCGCCGCCGACGTCATCCACGCGTCCGGGTTCATCGCCTGCTACCTCGCGTCCCTCGTCCTCGGCAACATGGGCCTGCCCCACCGCGCGTCCGTCCTCGGCTTCTCGACCGCACTCGGGTGGCTCGCCCAGATCGGGCTGTTCGTCCTGCTCGGGCTGCTCGCGGACCCCGCGGGCTTCCCGTCGGTGCTGGTTCCCGCCGTCGTGCTCGGACTCGTCCTCCTCCTGGTCGCTCGACCCCTGTCGGTGATCGTGGCGTGCACACCGTTCGGCCTGGGCTGGCGGTCGCAGGCGTTCCTCTCGTGGGCGGGCCTGCGCGGCGCCGTGCCGGTCGTGCTGGCGACGGTCCCCCTGACCCTGGGCACCGAGGGCGTGGAGTGGATCTTCAACCTCGTCTTCGTCCTCGTCGTCATCTTCACGCTCGTGCAGGCCCCGACCCTGCCGTGGGTCGCGCACCGGCTCGGGCTCGACAGGTCGCACCACTCCGTCGACCTCACGCTCGAGACGACGGCGTTCGACGACATCGGCGCGCACCTCATGGAGGTGACGGTCGGGCCGACGTCGCGCATCGCGGGGGTCCAGATCTATGAGCTGCGACTTCCGCCCGGCGCCAACGTCGCCCTGGTTGTCCGCGAGGGCGTCTCCTTCGTCCCCAAGGAGACGACGCCGTTGCGCCGGGGCGACCAGCTCCTCATCGTCACGCCCGCCGCAGTGCGCGCGAGTGTCGAGAAGCGTCTGTATGCGGTGAGCCGCGGCGGCCGCCTCGCCGGCTGGTCCACCCCCGGGACCCCGCCCACCTCCTGACCGGTCTGCGGACACAAGACGCACGGCAGGTATGCCGCACGGCTCGGCCAGTGGGCGGCATACCGGAGCATCCCTCGACGTTCCGTATCCTTGGAAACGCTCATGCCGCAGTGCCCAGGAGGGAACCCCGTGCCCACGTACGCCTATGCGTGTCGCGAATGCGACCACCGTTTCGAGGTCGTGCAGTCGTTCAGCGACGACTCGCTGTCGATCTGCCCCGAGTGCGACGGGTCTCTCCGCAAGGTCTTCAACTCCGTCGGAGTCGTCTTCAAGGGCGGCGGGTTCTATCGCAACGACTCGCGCGCGGCCGCCACGAGCAGCACGCCCGCGGCGTCGACGGGCGGCTCGTCCGACTCGGGCACGAGCAGCTCCTCGTCCTCCACCTCGGACTCATCCAGCTCGTCGAAGCTCTCGAGCTCCGGCGGCTCGTCGGACTCGAAGGCGTCGTCCTCGTCCAAGGCGTCCGCCTGACCCCTCGCGGTCGAGGGGCCTGGCCGCGGTCAGCTGCGGGGGCCCTTGCGGTGCGGCTTCTTGTCCGGACGCCCGCCACGCTCCTGTGACTCGCTCAGCTCGATGAGCTGACCGGAGATCCGGGTCGTGCGCAGCTTGTCCCACGTGCCCGAGGGCAGCGTCGCGGGCAGCTCGACGAGCGAGTGGTCGGCGCGGATGTCGATGTGGCCGAAGTCCTGCCGGCCGAGTCCGCCCTCGTTGGCGAGCGCGCCGACGATCTGGCGTGGCTCGACCTTGTGGCGGCGCCCGACGGCGATCTTGTAGGTCGCCATCGGGACGTTCGCCCCCCGCCTCGCCGGACGCTCGTCGCCCCCACCCCTCCCCGGGCGGCCGCCACCACGGTCGTCGCGGCGCGGGCCACGGTCCTCGAAGTCGCGCTCACGTCGCGGCGGGCGGACCGGGTCAGGACCGAGCAGCATCGGCTCGTCACCCTGGAGCACGATCGCCAGCGCGGCGGCGACATCGGCCTCGGGCACGTCGTGGTTGCGCACGTAGTGGGCGATGACGTCACGGAAGGTGCTGAGCTCGCTCGACGCGAGGGCCGAGGTGATGCGGTCGTCGAAACGACCCAGGCGGGTGGCGTTGATGTCCTCGACGCTGGGCAGCTGCATCTCGGTCAGGGTCGTCTTGGTGGCCTTCTCGATCGCCTTGAGGAGGTAGCGCTCCCGAGGGGTGACGAACGAGATCGCGTCGCCCGAGCGCCCGGCACGCCCGGTGCGACCGATGCGGTGGACGTAGGACTCGGTGTCGGTGGGGATGTCGTAGTTGACGACGTGGCTGATCCGCTCGACGTCGAGACCGCGCGCGGCGACATCGGTGGCCACGAGGATGTCGAGCTTGCCGGACTTCAGCTGGGCGACGGTGCGCTCACGCTGCGCCTGGGCGATGTCGCCGTTGATGGCCGTGGCCGAGAAGCCACGCGCCCGTAGCTTCTCGGCGAGCATCTCGGTCTCGTTCTTGGTGCGGACGAAGACGATCATCCCCTCGAAGTTCTCGACCTCGAGGATCCGGGTGAGGGCGTCGATCTTCTGCGGGTAGGAGCAGAAGAGGTAGCGCTGGGTGATGTTGGGCGCCGTCTCCGTCGTGCGCTCGACGGTAATCTCGAGGGCGTCGGTGAGGTACTTCTTGGAGATCCGTCGGATCTGCGAGGGCATGGTCGCCGAGAACAGGGCGACGTGCTTCTCCGCCGGGGTGTCCGCGAGGATCGTCTCGACGTCCTCGGCGAAGCCCATCTTGAGCATCTCGTCGGCCTCGTCGAGGACGAGGAAGCGCAGCTCCGACAGGTCGAGCGTGCCCTTCTCGAGGTGGTCCATGATGCGGCCGGGGGTGCCGACGACGATGTGGACGCCGCGGCGCAACGCGCTCAGCTGCACGCCGTAGGCCTGGCCGCCGTAGACGGGCAGCACGTGGACGCCGGGCATCCGCGAGGCGTACTTCTCGAAGGCCTCGCAGACCTGGAGGGCGAGCTCGCGGGTCGGCGCGAGGACGAGGGCCTGGGGTGACTTCTGCTTGAGGTCGAGGCGGCTGAGGATGGGCAGCGCGAAGGCCGCCGTCTTGCCGGTGCCGGTCTGCGCCAGACCGACCACGTGGCGCCCTTCGAGCAGCGCCGGGATCGTCGCGGCCTGGATCGGGGACGGTGTCTCGTAGCCCACGTCCTTGAGCGCCCTGACGACTCTTTCGTCGAGGCCGAGGTCGGCGAAGGTGCTCTGCTCGGGCTCTTCGGGGGTCACGCTGTTGTCGCTCACGACTCGACGGTACTGGCGCGCACCCCGCGACAGCGAATGACGTGCTTGCGCAGCGGGCTCTGCCGGACGGCATACCGGCCCTTCGTATGCAGTGTCGCCCGTCATCCACAGGGTCACCTTCACCGGGTACGTCGTCCACAGACTCGTTCCGAGCCCGCCTTGACCGACCCGCCCGACCTAGCGTCGAGGGATGCCACGCCTCCGCCTCCCCTCGCCGTCCCGCCCGGAGCTCCTCGGTCCGTCCCGGCGCGCCCGCTGGCGCCGGTGGGCCCTGCGCCGGACGGTTGCCGTGGCCTGTGCGGTGGCCGCCCTGCTCGCCCTCGTCGGCATCGTCCGTCCGCCCTCTCCTGCCACGACCACCGTGCTCGTGGCGGCGCGTGCCCTCCCTGCGGGGACCGTCCTGACCGCGTCGGACGTGCGGTCCGCCGACCTCGAGTCGCGGCCGCGGGCGGTGGGTGCCGTCGGGGCGGTGGCCGACCCGGACGAGCTCGTGGGGCGTCGCCTTGCCTCGAGGGTGCAGGTCGGCGAAGTGCTCACGGTGGGCCGGCTCGTCCCGCAGACACCGGCTGACGGGCTGCCGACGGACCATGTCGCGGCCCACGTCCTGCTCGCCGACGAGCGCTCGCTCGACCTCGTCTCGGCCGGTCAACGGGTGACGTTGTTCGCCGACACCGGGGGCTCGGCAGTCGCGCGCGACGTACTGGTCCTCGGCGTCGACACGCCCGACGACGGCGGACTTCCCACATCGTTGCCGGGCTCCCACGTCTCCCCTCGAGGTCTCGTCATCGCGCTGTCACCGACCGCCTTGGACCAGGTCTTCGCTGGTCAACGACCGGACGGGGGGCCACCGCGGGTGCTGGCCGTGGTGACCGGTTGACCCGAGCCGTAGCCCTGCGACGACGCGTCCGGCGCTCGTCTCGCTCGGGCCTTCGGTGACTTGTACTGTGGTCGCGCTTCGGCGAATTCCCGTCGCGCAGCGTGTTGATCGAACGGAAGGACAGAAACCATGAAGGGCTTCAAGGACTTCGTGCTCAGGGGCAACGTCGTCGAGCTGGCTGTCGCAGTGGTCATCGCCACGGCCTTCGGCGCGGTCGTCAAGGCCATGGTCGACGTCATCATGTCGATCGTGGGCAAGGTCGGCAACCAGCCCAAGTTCGACGAGTGGCGGCCGGCTGGCATCCCGCTCGGCGCGTTCATCACCGCGCTCGTCGCGTTCCTCATCCTGGCCGCCGTCGTCTACTTCTTCATCGTCAAGCCCTACACGCTCGCCAAGGAGCGTCTGTTCCCCGCGGAGCCCGAGGCCGAGACGATCGACCCGAACACCGAGCTGCTCAAGGAGATCCGCGACAGCCTGCGCGCCCGTCCCAACCTCTGAGCTGACGGCTCAGCCCTTCCGGGGATCCGCGCGACCGAAGCCGGGCATGGGCTTGGCCGATCGCCGGAGGGCGGGCGCGAGTGCGGCGGTGATGAGCAAGGACAGGACGGCCATCACCGCCATGGCCCAGCCCGCGGCGCGCGGACCCTCCAGCAGCTGGGCGGTGCCGCCGGCGAGGACGGCGCCCACGCCCTGACCGGCCATCAACCCGGTGCTGGACAGGCCGAACGCCTGACCGCGGACGTCCTGTCGGGTGTGCCAGACGAGGCGCTCCTGCATGGGCAACGAGGCCGGGTAGGCGAGCGCCGAGACCGTTACCAGCACGACCACGACGGGCATCGGCAGCGACAGGGGGAAGACGAGGAACGGCAGGGCGAGCACGACCCGCAGCGGCACGATGAGCCGGTCGCGCAGCTCCTCCGACAGGAAGCGTCCGATCACGACGTCGCCGCTCAGCATGCCGACGGCGCCGGCAGCGAAGAGGTAGCCGGCGTCCTCACCGGCATAGGGGATGAACAACGCCTCGCACCCCACGATGAGACCGTTGGGGACCCACATCATCAGGAAGAGGGGGAGGACGATCGGCGACCGCAGCAGCTCCCGGTTGACGCGACGGCTGCGTTCGACGACCTTGCCGGTGGCGCGCGGTGGGTGCTCACCGATCCCGAGCCGGACGACGGCACCCGCCACCACCCCGGTGACGGCGGCGATGCCGAACAACCAGGACGGCGACAACGCAGCGAGGACAAGGGCACCCACCCCGTAGCCGATGACCTGCATGCCGCCCACAGTGATGTTCATCGTGGCCCGGGCCAGGACGAATGCCTCCTGGGGCACGATGTCCGACAGCAGCGAGACGACCGTGCCGGACGTCGCCGCCAGAGTGACGTATCCAGCGGCGAGGATGACGAACCGCATCTCCCAGGTCAGGCCGGGCAGCAGCTGCAGCGCGGCGGTGGTCGTGGTGACCCCGGCGGTGAGGGTCATCGCCGTTCGCGGACGCAGCAGGTCCGATGCGGCCAGCAGGTAGCGCGCGGTGACCAGCTGCACGAGCGGACCACCGAAGAGTGACAGGGCCGTCAGCAGCGGCGACCCGGTCTCGTCGTACATGACGGTCCCGAGCGCGAGACTGGACACGACCACGCCGACCATGGCGAACAGCCGGGACACGAAGAGCACCCGGAACTCTCGGATGCCGAAGATCTCGCGGTAGGTCGTCACGGACGTACTCTGGCGCCGACCGTGACAGCAAGGCCATCTCTTCGCGTGGAGGCGAAACATGGGGACGTGGCAGGTGCCGGCATCCGTGCTGGCAAGAGCTCGTTTCGACATCTCACCCATGGCCGAGGTCGTCGGTGCCCTGGGCCACCTCGCCGGCAGCCGTGGCCGGTTTCGTGGTGACCGGGCCTTCGTCGCAGCACACGGCGAGGCGTTCGGTCGGATGCTGGCCGACCACCCGGGCCGCGCAGCCGTGGCGGCGCACCATTCCCGCCGTGGCTGGCTCGCCGACTTCCTGACGTTGCCGTCCGACCTCCCCTCGCCGGCGTTCGCCCACGAGCTCTCCCTCGTCCGAGCACTGGGAGACAGGCGGGTTCGTGCTGACCTGCGGAAGTCGTCGCCGAGCACCCTGCCGAGGGTCCTCATGCGGCCCGGGGTGTCGACCCACGCAACCGAACTCCTGGAATGGCTCTGGACGCACACCATCGCGAGCGACTGGCCGCGGCGCGAGCGCATCCTGCGGGCCGACATCGTGGCTCGCACGTCGCGCCTTGCCTCCCACGGGTGGGAGGGCGTGCTGCGGGACCTGGGCCGCGACCGCGAGTGGCTCGAGGGCGACGAGCTTCGGATCAACCGCGCCGACCATCCGACCCGGCGACTGGACGCCGACGCCCAGCTGACCTTCATCCCTGTGGGGTGGGATGGCAGCTGGGTCGGCTGGGCCCTTCCGGACAGGTACGCCATCTACTACCCCATGACCGGCGCACTCGCTCCCCCTGCCGGTGAGACACCCGACGGACTGGCCCGGCTCGTCGGCCCGAACCGGGCCCACATCCTGCGTGAGCTGGGCGACCCGGCGAGCACGACGGCCCTCGCCGCCCGAACGCGCCTGCCGATGGGGGCCGTGGGCAACCACCTCAAGGTGCTCCTCGACAGTGGGCTCGTGCTGCGCCGGCGATCCGGTCGCGAGGTCCTCTACTGGCGCACCGCCCTCGGCGACGCCCTCACCGCCGCCGGAAGGTGACGGGCCGGTCCTGTCGCGGCGCCGGGAGGGGCTCAGTCCCAGTGGGGCGGACGGTTCTCGCGCAACCACCGTGCGGACGCGTCGCCGTCGCCGGCCTCTCCCCAGCCCTCGTCCGTGTCGTCCTTGGTCTGGTCGACCTTCTTGGCGGTATGCCGTCCGCTCACCGACGCGTCCTCCTCTCGTGCTCGCCGGCCCGGCTCGCTCGGCTGGTCGACCAGCGGACGAGCAGAGGTCAGCCCCGCGTCGGAGCCGACCCGGCGGGGAGCGCTCGACGAGCGACGGGAGCGACGCGTCATGACCCGCCGCGCTCTGCGAGGTCCCGGATCCGGGCGACGTCGCGCGCCGGGTCGCGGAAGGCGTCGCGGGTCCAGACCCGCACGTGGCTCCAGCCCAGACGGCCGAGGTGCTCGGCACGCAGACGGTCACGGTCGCGCGCACTGGACATCGCGGCATACGCCGGCCCGTCGGACTCGACGGCCACGGCCAGCCGGCCGCGGTGGTTCGGGTCCTCCACGGCGAGGTCGATGGGGTCGGCCGAGGACCCGTAGCGCTCGTGGACGGTGAGCCCACCGGCCCGCAGTCGTCGGGCGAACTCGGCCATGACGACCGACGGTGCGGTCAGGTCGGAGCTGTCCCCCGCGACCGGCTCGGTGGCGCTGTCGACCGGGTCCGATGATGCAGCAGCGCCTGGGTGGGCGGCATCGGCCGCGTGCGCGAGGAAGTCGCGCAGCATGACGGCTCCCCTGGCCTTGAGCCGCTGGGGGTCGAGCTCGTCGGCGCTGATCGACGACACGACCGTCATGCGCTTCTTGGCCCGGGTGATGGCGACGTTGAGCCGCCGCTCCCCGCCCTCGACGTTGAGTGGGCCGAAACGGTGCAGCACCCGCCCGTGCGGGGTCTTGCCGTAGCCGACGGAGAGGATGATGGCGTCCCGCTCGTCGCCCTGGACGCGCTCGAGGTTCTTGATGAAGAAGCGCTCGTGGAGGTCCTCCTTGAAGAAGGCCGCCGCCTGCGGCTCGAGGCCGAGCAGGGCCCGGCGCACGGCGTCGTCGAGTCGCTGGGTGTGCGCCAGCCCGAGGGCGATGACCCCGAGGCTCTCGCCCGGCCGGTCCCGAGCGTGCTCGATGACGAGGTCGACGACTCGCTCGACCTCGGCCTGGGTGGTCTCGACGCTGCCCGCCCCCTCGGTGACGACTCCCGCCCCGTCGACGAGCTCGTGACGCAGCACCGGGGCCGAGCCGGCACCCGGGAAGGTGACGAGCGACCCGTCATAGACGTGCTCGTTGGCGAAGGAGATGAGCCGCTCGTCCTGCGAGCGGTAGTGCCAGGACAGACGGCGGCTCGGCAGGGTCGCGGCCATGACGTCGAGGACCGACTCGACACCCTCGGTGAGTGAGTCGTCCGGTGAGGCGTCGCCCGCATCCGTGACGGTCGTGAAGAAGGACGTCGGAGGCAGCTGCTTGGCGTCCCCCGCGAGGACGACCTGACGGGCCCGCGAGATCGCCGACACGGCCTCGGCCGGTGGGATCTGCGAGGCCTCGTCGAAGACGACGACGTCGAACCACACACCGGGAGGCAGCACGGACGCGACGACGAGCGGGCTCATCACCCAGCACGGCCGCACGGCGGTGAGCAGCTCACCCGTGGCCGGCAGCAGGTCACGCAGTGCCCGGTGACGGCGTGACTTCGCGCCCTCGGCGCGGATGAGGCTCTCATGCTCCGGCGCGTCCGCGAGGACCCGGTCGACGTTGGCGCGCACGGCGGCCCGGACCCGACTGGCGTTGTGTCGCAGCACCTCTCGGTCGGCCGCAGCGAACTCGCCGACGGTCCGGCGCAGGTCGTCGCCGTCGTGGGCTCCGACCCGGGCGTCACGCAGGGAGATGTCGTCGAGCACCGAGCTCCACCACACGAACTCGGCCTCGCCCGCGACCCTGTCGGCACTCACACCACGGGTCGAGAGGTCATCGAGTAGCCCTCCGAGCCCGGCGGCGCGCAGGGACTCGGTCGGGCCGATGACCGACGGCACGACGGCCAGCCGGTCGGGGGCCTGCGCGAGCGACTCCAGGCGCGCGCTGAGCTCGGCCCGTGGCACGTCCACGAGGCTCGGAGCACCGTCCGTGGCCGGCACGCGCTCGTCGAGCCAGGCCAGGTCCGCTGCCAGAGCGGCATACGCGTCCATCGCCCGGTCGAGGTCCGCCGGCATCTCCGGACGCCCACCGGCTCCGGCCATCTCGCGCCAGGCGCTGCGCTGCTCGTTCGCCGCGACGAGCGCCGCATGGAGGTCCGCGGGCGGCCGTCCCGGGCGCACGTAGCGACGCACCTGGCGCCTGAGGCTGCGCCGCTCCCACCAGCCGAGGTCGGCATCGACCGACGACCGGTACTCCGGGGAACCGGTGGCCGCGACGAAGTCGCCGAGCGGGACGTCGAAGATCTCGGGCCGGAACGTCTCGAGGGTGTCGCGCACCTCGGCGACGGTGTCGAGGATGCGCCCCCAGTCGCGCACGGTCCGTGCGGTGGGCAGGCTCAGCCCCGTGAAGACCTCCGCGAGGATGGCCCCGACGCTCGAGATGCCGTCACCGGACCAGCGCTCGACAAGCTCGCGCGCGCGCACTGCGTCGTCCGGGGTGCGGACCGTGGCGCCGAACCAGGGGTCGGCGGCGTGGTCGGTACGCCAGGCACCGAGGGACGCGATCCGGGTGAGCTCGCGGGTGAGCACCTCGTAGCGGTCGCGGGGCAGGGACTGCAGGGCCTCACCGCGGATGCGCACGCGCGAGTGCGGCGGGTGCTCACTCCCGCCGAGCGCGCTGATCGCCTCCTGCACGTCGTGGACGGAGACGCCCCACGGGTGGCGCGGCTCGTGCATGGCGTCGCGGTGCTCGCGCAGCGTGGATGCGGCGGCACGCAGCCGGTCGACGTCACGGCCGGGCGGGTCGGCGGGCCGCTTCGTGTGACCGGGGAGCGACTCCGCGAGCTCGGCAGCGATGCGTCGGCGGCCCCGGGCGCCGTCGTGGAGGTCGAGGACGAGGTCGCCGAGACCGACCCGGTCGAGCCGGCCCACGACGGCGTCGATGGCAGCCCGCTTCTCGGCGACGAAGAGCACGCGTCTGCCGTCCGCCGCGAGGGCCGCGACGAGGTTGGCGATGGTCTGGGACTTGCCCGTGCCGGGCGGGCCATGGATGACGAGGTGCGCGCCGGAGCGAGCCGCCTCGATGGCCTCCTGCTGGGACGAGTCGGCGTCGAGGACGAGCAGGCCCCGGGCGGGGTCGGGGACGCTGTCGACCGGGCGGCTCGGCAGCTCGTGGCGCACGGACCGCATCGCCGTGGGATCGCCGGCCATGGCCGCGATGACGTCGTGGTCCGCGAGCGCGTCGCCCTGGGTCGCGAGGTCGGCGACCATCGGCAGCTTGGCGTAGGAGAAGGTGCCCAGCACGATCCGTGGCGAGACCTCGAAGTCCGGCACGTCCGCGCAGGCCTGGGTGAGTGCGGCATACGCGGGATAGGGGTCGAAGCCACCGGCGGTGTGCGTCAGGGCCTCGAACCGTTCGGGGTCGATCGTCAGTCCCTGCTCGGACGAGAGGTAGTGCTCGAGCACCGGGTTGAGCTCGATCTCGTCGCCGAGGTCGAGCTCGTAGTCGTCGTGCTGCGGAGTCGTCGGCCGCAGCGTGCAGCTCCGCAGGAACACGGGCGCGGCAGGTCGCCGGGTCGTCGCCGCCTTGCCGCGACCGAGGCTCCACGTGGCCATCCCCACGGCGACGAACCCGGTGTCGATGCCGCGTTCCTCGCGCAGCTCGCGGCTCTTGGCGGCGATGGTGCGGGCCCGCCGCCTGGCCTCGCCGAACGCCACCGGCTCACGGACGAGATCGGACAGTCGGGTCGGCCGGCCGGCAAGGAGCATGGAGACCCCGCCAGGGTGCGCAGTGGTGAGGTCGAGGGTGCCGGTGGGCAGGTCGCGATACCAGAGCAGGGTGTTGCGACCCCCGAGGTCGACGAGGTGCCTCGTCCATCCCGCCACGGCGTGGCGGACTCGCTCGGTCCGCGAGTCGATCTCTGACTGCGGTCCGATGTCACTCACCGCTGCAGGCTAACAACGACCGCTGGTATGCCGTGCCGCGCTCGCGCTGGCATCTCACGTCCCGACCGGGAACCGTCCCGACGGCCGCTGTGCACTGCTGCGCCACAGCGCAGCAGTGCACAGCGCGCGGCGGACGGCGGACGGCGCACGGCGCACGGCGCACGGCGCACGGCGCACGGAGCTACTGCGAGGGATCCGCGCGGCCGCGCAGCACGACGGCCGCGACGCCGATGGCCAGGGCGATGACGAGACAGGCGAGGGCGAGGACGTGGAAGCTCGCCCGGTCGACGACGACTCCGGCCAGGGCCCCGCCCAGTCCGGCCGACAGCCCCATGACGAGGTCGCTGGCGCCCTGCGCCCCCGGACGCTCGGCGACCGGCAGCGCTCCAGTGAGCAGCGTCGAGCCGGACACCAGGGTGCAGGACCAGCCCAGCCCGAGGAGGAACAGGGCGATGAGCAGCCCTGTCGAGTGGCCCATCGGCGCCGTCGATGCCAGCAGGGTGGCCGCAGCGAGGATGCCGGACCCGACCATGGCGACCACTCGCCCACCGAGCCGGTCGACCGCCATGCCCGTGAGCGGCGAGAAGGCGAACATCCCGAGGATGTGGACGCTGATGACGAAGCCGATGACCGTGAGGTCGGCATGCCCGTGCCGCATGTGCAGCGGCGTCATGACCATGACGCTGACCATCGTCATGTGCCCGAGGGCCAACGTGATGAGCCCGAGCAGGGCCTGGGGTCGAGCGACGATGACCCGCAGGCCGCGGCCGATGGAGCCGTGGGTCCGCTGGGACGCGCTGGGGTCGGCGTCGGTGACGCGCTTGCGAGCCTCGATCAGCGGGTCGGGGCGGAGCCGCCACGTCAGCACGACGATGGCGAGCACCAGGCCGACGAGGGAGAAGACGAAGGGGCCCGTGAGCCGCGGGATGCCCAGCACCCGTGACACGCTCTCGCTCGACCCGACGAGGTTGGGGCCGAGCACGCTCCCGATCGTCGTCGCCCACACGACGAGACTGAGGTCCCGCCCACGGTGGGCCGGGTCGGCAAGGTCGGCCGCGGCATACCTCGCCTGGTTGTTCGACGCCGTGGACCCGCCGAAGAGCAGGCTCGCCACGAGCAGGAGCGTGAAGCTTCCGACGATGCCGGAGGCGATGAGTCCGAGGGCGCCCACGAACGAGAGCGCGTAGCCCAGGACGAGTCCCGGCCGCCTCCCCCGGGCGGCGCTGAGGCGGGCCATGGGGATGGCGATCAGGGCCGAGCCGATGACCTGGAAGGTCGACCCCAGCCCGGCATAGGTCGGCGATCCCGAGACGTCCTCGGCCAGCAGGGCACCGACCGCTACGCCGCTGGCGAGCGAGACACCACCGAGGATCTGCGACATCGAGAGGGTGGCGACGGTGCGGCGCTGCACCGGGTCGCGATGCGTGGTCGTCTCGGTGTGGTCCGGTGCGGTCACGCGCCGAGTATGCCGTGATCTAGTCTGGTTCGCGGCCTCCGGGCCCTTCCCGCCCTCGTAGCTCAGGGGAAGAGCACTTCTCTCCTAAAGAAGGTGTCGCGTGTTCGAATCACGCCGAGGGCACCCGTACCTGAATTGCCCAGACGTGTACGACGACGACACAGCCGAATCCGCCCGGAGGCCGGGGCTGGTCAAGCGCCGTCGCTGGTGCCACGCTGGCGTCATGCCCCGCGCACAGGCTTCGACAGCACGAGAGGCCGAGCACGATGCGGAGCTCTGCTGCGCCGTCGCCGTGGCATGCAGCCTGGCCTTCCTCGTGTTCGTCGCCCTGCCGGTGCACGCGGACGCGCTCGAGATCCCCGTTGCGCTCGAAGGCCTGTGGCCTGTCGGGTTGCTCGTGGGCGCGTTCCTCGGCCCGGTGGCCGCTGCTCTCGCGGCATTCGCGAGCGCATCGGTGCTGTGGGGTCACGGACCTCGGCTGACGCAGCGAGCCAGGCGCCTGCACTGCAGCACGATCATGGTGTCCACTGTGCTGCTCGTGGCGTATGTCGCGAGCTCGAGCGCCCTGCGTACCTGGTTGGACTAGCGCGTCCTCACGTGACGCACGCCCTCACCGCGCCGGGTTGGCCTTCGCCCAGGCCACGATCTCGTCCGGTGTGTTGATGGCCGTGCCGTCATCGAGCACCAGGACGGGCACGAAGAACGAGCCGGTCAGCGCGTGGACCTCGCGACGCACCTTGCGCTGCAGGAACTTCGGCAGGTGCTCCTGGCCACGGGCCTTGATGATCTCAGGGGCATGACCGGCGTCGACCAGCGCCTGGTGCGCCTTGTGGCAGTCATGGTGGTCGCTACCGCCGGTGCCCCAGCAGATGTAGAGCCTCATCGCGCCGCCTCCTGATCGTCACGGTTGCGGCACCGAACCTACTCGCGGTCGTCGTTCTCCGGGATAGTCCTTCAGGGCTACGCCTCCGGGCCGCACCGGCGAAGTGCCCGTTTCCGCGCCGCAGCACGTAGTCTTGACCTGCGTCCCGCCGTTCGGCGAGGACGCGCCGCGACACCGGGGCCAAGGATCGACCCCGGCACGCATGCACGTTGGCCGCAGTCGCCGTCCTCTCGGCATGGCCGCGTTGCCTCACGCCCGGTGGACCCGGCGCCGACTTCGGCGCACCCCACCCTGTCCGACTCAGGAGAAGGAACCGCTTGGCACAGCGAGCTCCCCGCCGCGCTGGCGCGCAGCGCACTACGACGCGCGACCAGCGGCGCCCCCGCGCCCGTGACGCCGAGGGCATCATCCCCGTCCTGGCCAAGACCATCCGGCAGGTCGAAGCCGCAGCGCGCGGTGGCAAGGTCAAGCCGAGCGGTCGCACGGCATACCAGGTCGTCGCCCTGCTCATGCGGGAGGAACGCGCCCGGGTCAAGGCAGACACCGCCATCTCGGAGGCCCAGCGGACCGGCGCACTCACCCGGCTCGACGGCATCGCCACGATCCTCGCCAAGATGGCGGCTCGCGACACCTCGCTGCTGGCGCTGCTGGCAGACGGCGCCGACGTGTCCTACGCGGCCAAGAGCCTCAAGAACGACCTTCTCAGAGCCAGCGGGCAGGAGCCCGAGCCGGAGCCCGAGCCCGAACCGCCGGCCGCTGCCGACTTCAGCTCCCCCGCCCCGCGCCGGGTCGTCCCGCAGACCGTCATCGCCCGCCAGCTCGCGAACCCCTTCCTCGCGCCGGACTTCTCGTCCGTCCCGACCCGTCGTCCGACCACGAACCGGCTCGGTGACTGGGAGCTGCTCAACCCGCTGTTCCGCGCGTTCGAGTACGGCGGCGACGCCACGTGCATGCCGTTGCCCGAGCCGGCTGCCGTCGTGCACGGCATCAAGGACCTCGAGCTCATGCACCACCAGGCCCAGGTCGTGGCGGCCGCTGCGGCAGGCCACCGCACCTTCCTCCTCGCCGACGAACCCGGTCTCGGCAAGACCGCGCAGGCGCTGCTCGCCGCTGACGCCGCGAACGCCTTCCCGCTGCTCGTCGTCGTCCCCAACGTCGTCAAGGCCAACTGGGCGCACGAGGCCGCGCTGTGGACCCCACGCCGGGCGGCCACCGTCATCCATGGCGACGGGGAGTCCATCGACGGCTTCGCCGACATCGTCATCGTCAACTACGAGATCCTCGACCGGCACGTGGGCTGGCTCGGGAACCACGGCTTCCGCGGCATGGTCGTCGACGAGGCGCACTTCATCAAGAACAAGTCGTCGCAGCGCTCGCAGCACGTCCTCGAGGTGTCCGAACGCATCCGGGCGCGCACGAGCAACGCGTTGTTCATGGCCCTCACCGGCACGCCGCTGATCAACGACATCGAGGACTTCAGGGCGATCTGGCAGTTCCTGGGGTGGATCGAGGCCAAGAAGCCCAGGCACGAGCTCATGGCCGCCCTCGAGGAGACCGGCCTGACGCCCGCCGACCCCGGTTTCTACGCCGCCGCGCGCACCAGCGTCATCGACCTCGGCATCGTGCGACGCCGCAAGGTCGACGTCGCCTCCGACATCCCGGCCCGTCGCGTCGCCGACCTGCCGGTGGAGCTCGACGACGAGGCCAGCCGCTCGATCCGCGCCGCGGAGCAGGAGCTCACCCGTCGCCTGGTCGCCCGCTACGAGTCGACCCTGGCCGCCCGCAAGACCGCCCCCGAGGTCGAGGGCATCGACCACGACCTCGTCCGTCGGGTCGCCGAGTGGGAGCGCAAGAACGCCGGGTCGGCCAAGACCGGCGACAACGTGTTCACGGTGATGCGCAAGATCGGGCAGGCCAAGGCCGGCCTGGCTGCTGACTACGCCGCCCAGCTCGCCCGGAGCGTCGGCAAGGTGGTCCTGTTCGCCAAGCACGTCGACGTCATGGACACGGCCGAGCAGACCTTCGCCAAGCGGGGCGTCGGCTACGCGTCGATCCGCGGCGACCAGACGCCCAAGGTGCGCAAGGCCAACATCGAGGCGTTCCTCACCGACCCGGACATCGCCGTCGTCGTGTGCTCGCTCACCGCGGCCGGGGTGGGACTCAACCTCCAGGTCGCCTCGAATGTCGTGCTGGCCGAGCTGTCCTGGACGTCGGCGGAGCAGACGCAGGCCATCGACCGAGTGCACCGCATCGGCCAGACCGAGCCGGTCACTGCGTGGCGGATCATCGCCGCCCAGACGATCGACTCGCGCCTCGCTCAGCTCATCGACGACAAGGCCGGGCTCGCGGCCCGCGCCCTGGACGGTTCGGACGAGGAGATCGGCTCCTCGGCCGACGTGCAGCTCGAGGCGCTCATGTCGATGCTGACCGAGGCGTTGCAGGCCGCCGAGCGCTGATGCCGATCACCGGTCCGCGATGGCCTGACTGATCAGGAGCGCGTAGGCCTCGATGCTCGCCGGACCACTGAGGCGGCTGTCCTCGCCGACGACGAAGTGTGGCGTCGACACGATGCCACTCGCGCCTGCGGCCGCGACGTCGGCCGCCACCTCCGCCGAACGCTCCGACGAGGCGAGCAGGTCCCCCACCCGATGCTCGTCGAGGCCTGCCTCCGCCGCGAGGCGTTGCAGGACCCGTGGTGAGCCCACGTCGAGCCCCTCGGTGAACACGGCGGCATACAGTCGCTCGAGGACGGCCCCCTGGAGCGCAGGACCACCGAGCGCGAGACCCAACGCGACGAGGCGGTGCGCGTCCGTGGTGTCGGCCGTCGGAGGGCTCGTCACGGTGATGTCGATGCCATCCGGTCGGCACGCGATGGCCGCCCGCTCGAGCTCGGCCGGGGCCACCGGGCCGGCGAGGAAGGCGTGGTGGATGAGGACGATGTCTGCGGGACGTTCGGACACCGCGACGGCCGCTTCGACACGATGCTTCGCGACGTAGGACCACGGGTCGGTGACGTCACCCCACAGGCCAAGAACGAGGTCGGTCATGCACCAACTGTTCCATACGACGACGAACGCCCCCGGGCCCGCGCGGGCCCAGGGGCGTTCGATCTGGCGTATGCCGGACGGTCACCTCGTCGAGGTGACCTGGCCTGCTCAGAAGCGGCCGAAGCCGGTGGGGGTGCCCCACATGTTGCGCTCGCTGGAGAACTTCCCGGTGCGGGGCGAGTCGATCATCATGTCGCCACCGGTGAAGATGCCGACGTGGTAGGCGGGGCTGCCGTAGAAGACGAGGTCGCCGGGGCGAGGGCTCGAGACACGGGTCGCGGCGCGCTGCTGGGCGGACGCGGTGCGCGGGATGGAGATCCCGGCCTTGTTGTAGACGTACTGGGTGAAGCCGGAGCAGTCGAAGCCGGCGGGGGTGCTGCCGCCGTAGACGTAGGCGATGCCGAGGAGGCCACGGGCGATGTTGACGACTTGGCTCGAGGACTTGCTGCTCGTGGACGTCGAGCTCGGGGACGGGGCGCTCGAGGACTCGGTGGGAGCGGTCACGCGCGTGCGAGACGAGGACCGGCTCGTCGTCGGCGTGGTGCGCGTCCTCGTCGAACGCCGCGAGGTCTCGGAGCGCTCGCTGCGCTCACCGGCCGCGACGAGGCGGCTCTCGCGGGGCTCTTCCACACGCACGACGGGCTTCGGCCGGGGCTTGGGCTTCGGCTTGGCGATGACCGTGACGCCGGTGACACCGACGGCCTGGGCCACGACCGGCGTGGCGGCCAGAGGGGCGCTGATGGCCGGGGCTGCCGCTGCGACGGCCGGTGCTGCGGGAGCGCTGCTCCTCACCTGCTGAGCCGTGTCGGGGGCAGCGGAGGCGGGCAGTGCGAACGCCGCCACCAGGCCACCCGAGGCTGCGAGCACCGCGGTGGCCTTGGCGCCGGTAGCACCGGCGCGCGAGGCAAGGACGGACAGTTCGGAGACAGGGTTGTGTCGTCCGGGCGTGCGATGACGCCCTTGGGTGGAGTGAGCCACGGTGAACCTCTCGGTGCCTACGGGGTGAGCTGTCGGGTTCGGACGGAGGTTCTGCCCGGCCAGTCGGAACTGACTTAACCCCGAGGAGCAACCAGTGGTCGCCCCAGAATTGGGTCCCCCGCTCCTGTCAAGCGGATTGCGATGCAGTCGACGACGGTGACAGGACTCGGCATATCCGTCGCGACGACTCACCCCAGGGGGAGATGAATCGTGGCCACGGTACCCAATTGCCCGGCCGAAGTCACGTTTGGGTCACGGCGCCCGAAATGCGAGGGAAGGAGCAGCCCCCGAGTACACGACGAGGGCGGCAGGACCGGTTCAGGTCCCACCGCCCTGCGACGTCGGCTCAGGTCACTCGACCGAGATGTGCACGTGGTCGTAGTGGTTGGCCGTGACGGACCCACGGTCGTCCATGGACCGCCAGCCGGATGCGCCGGAGAGCCAGATGCGCTGCTTCCAGATCACGTAGGTGATGTCGAGCCGGCTCATGTTGTTGACGGCCCACTGGGCGACGGCGTCACCCGTGGACCCGGACACCATGACATCGACCGCACGACCGCTGCCGTGGTCGCCCGCGCCTGCGCGGAAGCCACCGATGCTGGTGATGCCGAAGTTGGAGCGAACCGCCGAGCAGACCGTGGAGGCGTTGCTGCCCAGGCCCTTGTCGCTGCACCAGCCGACGTACTCACCGGATCCGACACCCGACGGGACGGACGAGGTCGACCTGGACGACCGCGACGTGGACGACGAGCTCGACGACCTCGACTCCTCTTCGGAGGACGTGTCGGACGACTTGGAGGTCTCGCTCTCCTCGGCCCTCTCGGCCTTCTGGGGCGTCTCGACGGCCTTGGGCTCGGGCTTCGGCTTCGGCTTGGGCCTGGGCTTCGGCTTGGCCACCGCGGTGACACCGATGGGACCGGCCGAGACCTTGACGCTGTCGGCGACGGCCGGGGCCGTCACGGAGGTGGCGCCGGCGACCGCGGTGCGGCCAGAGCTGCGCGACGTGGTGCCGGCCACGGAGTCGGCGCGGTCGCGAGCCACGAGCGCCGAGGTCTGGCCGGACAGCTCGACCTGGGGCGGGTCTGCCTGGACGGGGATGGCCAGCGCAGCCGCGATGCTGGTGGCTAGGCCCAGGCCGACGAGGCTCTTGAGCATGGTGGGTCGGGACATCGACGAGAACGAGCGGAGATCGGGGAGTCGACCGCGCTCAGAAGCACGTCGTCGACCGGGACGGGACACAGGGGAAATCACGAACGAGAACCTCTCGGGTGGATCAGGGATGACCCCACGGTAACGGCGCCCTCCGGCAAAGTCACATTCCGGTAACGGGCACGGCGGATCCATGACGGCACCCAAGGGGCCGGGCAGCGCTGGTCCAGCAGCGAGGCAGAGGTGGATCGGTGGGTCAGACGGGGGCTGCGGCCCGGGCCACGAAGACGTGCGAGGCGATGTCGTGCGGCAGCGAGACCCCGGTGGACTCGTCGGCTCCGGCGAGGGCGGCGATGACCCGGGCGCCCTCACGGCGCACGACTGCGAGCTGGCCGGGGAGGAGGCCAGCGGCGGTGATGAGGCCCAGGGCCTCGTGGTCGACCTGGGCGGGCTCACCGATGCGGCGCACCGTGACCGTGATCGGCAGGGTCCCGGCCACCTCGCTCAGCGTCGACAGACCCAGACGGAAGTCCTCACCGAGCGCCTCACCGAACTCGTCGAGGCCCGGGATCGGGTTGCCGTAGGGGGACTCCGCGTGGTCGGCGAGCAGACCGAGGATCTTGATCTCGACCCGGTCGGACATGACGTGCTCCCACCGGCACGCCTCCTCGTGCACGTACTCCCACTCGAGGCCGATGACGTCCACGAGCAGCCGCTCGGCGATGCGGTGCTTGCGCATGACCCGCGTGGCGAGGCGGCGGCCCTCGACCGACAGCTCGAGGTGTCGGTCGCCCGCGACGGCGAGCAGCCCGTCACGCTCCATGCGGGCCACGGT
Source organism: Knoellia altitudinis (assembly GCF_042666355.1). Lineage (NCBI taxonomy): Bacteria > Bacillati > Actinomycetota > Actinomycetes > Micrococcales > Intrasporangiaceae > Knoellia > Knoellia altitudinis. The sequence continues at coordinate 2,372,014 of NZ_JBHTDK010000001.1, read as the reverse complement.
CTGCGAGACGGTCGGGCCCGAGTGGCCCAGCCGCTCGGCGATGCGGGCCCGCAGCGGCGTGATGCCCTCTTCCTCAAGTTCGAAGATCGTGCGGAGGTACATCTCCGTGGTGTCGATGAGATCGGTCACGCCTCCATTCTCTCATCACGTTCCGACAGGGTTGACCGCCTTGCGGCGCGGATCGTGTGCCGGGAGCCACCGGGCCAGCCATGGCGCACCTCCCAGCACGAGCAGCCCGAGGACGACGGAGGAGGCACCCAGGCTGGCGACGACGGTCACGCCGCTCACGAGGAGCGGCGCGCCGTTCTGCCCGAGAAGCGAGAGGAAGCGCCAGACGGCGAGGAACTGCGCGCGGCCGACGACGGGGGCGGCGTCGGCCCCGAGCGTCTGGACGATGCCCGAGCCGAGTCCGTTGCCCACGCCCATGGCGGTCGAGACCACGGCCACCGTCGTGAAGCTGTGCGACAGCGGCAGCAGCACCATCCCCACCCCGAGCACCACGAGGAAGGGCACGGCCACCCAGACGCGACCGAACCGGTCCATGACCGAGCCCGCCGGATAGAAGAGGAGGACCTCGGCGCCACCGGCGATCCCGAAGAGCAGCGCGGTCTGGCTGTCGGTGATCCCCACCGACTCCGCCCAGAGGGGCACGATGACGAACCTCCCCTGACGGGCGGCACCGATGAGCACGACTCCCGCCCCGATCGTCAGGAGCACGCGCCGGTGACCGCGCACGACGTCGAGCAGGCTGACGCGCTCTCGTGCCCCAAGGACGTCGCCAGCGCTCTCCGAACCCAGGCCGTCCGGGTCGTCGTGGTCCCGCAGACCGAACCACGCCCAGACCGCAGCCGAGAACCCGGCGGCGACGGCCACGGCATACCCCGCCTGTGTCCCCCACACGTGGATGAGGGGCGCCGCGATGAAGGGGCCGACGAAGAGGCCGACGCGCTGCACGCCCCCCATCGTCGACATCGCGCGGGCACGGATCCGCACGGGTGCCCGAGCCGTGAGCCACGACTGCCGGGCGAGGAGGAAGACCGAACCCGTCATGCCCATGAGGCCGATGGCGACACCGAGGACCCACAGGTTCGGCGCCACCACCGCGAGCGCTGCTCCGAGGGCATCGACGACGGCGGCGCCGGCGAGGGCCCGCCGCTCACCGATGCGCGCCACGAGCGAGCCCGCCGGCAGCGACGAGACGAAGGCCGAGAGGCCCTCGATGAGGACGAACGCCGCCGCCAGGGCGATGCTCGCCCCGAGGTCGCGGGCGCTCAGCGCCACGACCGGGACGGCAGCACCCACGCCGACCGACCAGACCGCGGTCGGCCCGAACGCCGGCAGCGCGATGCTGCGCAACGAGAAGTCGTCGGTGACGGACACGTCCTCCACCCTGACACGGGCAATGTCGGTGACAGTGTGGATCACCAGCCGATCGCCACACCTGCCCCACCGCTTGAGCGTCGGAGTGCACAATGTTGCTGCCCGACACCGGATGGACCCGAGACGAGGGAACTTGTGACATCGACGTCCCAGAACGCCCAGCCCGCCGCTGCCAGCGAGGCCGGCCCTGATCCCGACTTCCGGCCCGGCCTGGAGGGCGTGGTCGCCTTCGAGTCGCGCATCGCCGAACCCGACAAGGAGGGTGGGGCCCTCCGCTATCGCGGCGTCGACATCAAGGACCTCGTCGGTCGGGTGAGCTTCGGCCAGGTGTGGGGTCTGCTCGTGGACAACGAGTTCGACCCGGGGCTGCCGCCGGCCGAGCCCTTCCCTCTCCCGGTGCACACCGGCGACATCCGGGTCGACGTGCAGTCGTCGCTCGCCCAGCTCGCGCCGGTCTGGGGCTTCAAGCCACTTCTCGACATCGACGCCACCGAGGCCCGCGACAACCTGGCTCGGGCCTCCGTCATGGCCCTCTCGTTCATCGCGCAGTCCGCCCACGGCCAGAGCTCGCCCATGGTCCCCCAGAGCCAGGTCGACCAGGGGCGCACCATCGTCGAGCGCTTCATGATCCGGTGGCGCGGCGAACCCGACCCCGCGCACGTCGAGGCCATCGACGCCTACTTCATCTCCGCCGCCGAGCACGGCATGAACGCCTCGACCTTCACTGCCCGGGTCATCGCCTCGACCGGTGCCGACGTGGCGGCCTGCCTGTCCGGCGCCATCGGCGCCCTGTCCGGGCCGCTCCACGGCGGCGCACCGTCCCGCGCCCAGCACATGATCGAGGGCGTCGAACGCAGCGGTGACGCCACGGCATACGTGGCGGGGGTGTTCGACCGCGGCGAGCGGCTCATGGGCTTCGGGCACCGCGTCTACCGCGCCTACGACCCACGAGCTGCCGTGCTGCGCGACACCTGCAAGCGCCTCGGAGCACCGCGCTACGAGGTGGCCGTCGAGCTCGAGAAGGCGGCCATCGCCGCCCTGGCCGAGCGCTACCCCGATCGCGTCATGGAGACCAACGTCGACTACTGGGCGGCGGTGCTCCTCGACTTCGCCCAGGTGCCCGGCGACATGATGACCCCGCTCTTCGTGGCTGCCCGCACGGCCGGTTGGAGCGCGCACATCCTCGAGCAGAAGCAGACCGGGCGACTGATCCGCCCGAGCTCGCGCTACATCGGCGAGGCGACCCGCGGCATCGAGTCGGTCACCGGCTTCCGCCAGGGCTGAGACAGCGCACCGGCGACAACGGCACGGCACACCCCTTCGGTATGCCGTGCCGCGCGTTCCCGTGTGCGTCCAGCAGCACTCGGGGAAACCTCGCCGCGTCGTCGTCGGCGCCCCGGCGACGACGTCCGGCGAGACGCCGTCCGGTGGGTGAACTCCGACCGGGTGCGCCCGCGGAGTGCGGGAGACTGCACCGGTGACTGACGCCGCGATCACCATCCCCGCCGACCTCCTTCCCGCTGACGGCCGTTTCGGCTCCGGACCCTCCAAGGTCCGCCCGGAGCAGGTCGAGTTCCTCGCCTCGCTGGGCTCCACCGTCCTTGGCACCTCGCACCGCCAGGCCCCGGTCAAGAACCTCGTCAAGTCGGTGCGCTCCGGGCTCGCCGACCTCTTCTCCCTCCCCGAGGGCTACGAGGTCGTCCTCGGCAACGGTGGCGCGACCGCCTTCTGGGACATCGCCGCCTTCGGCCTCGTCCGCGAGCGCGCGCAGCACCTCGCCTTCGGTGAGTTCTCGAGCAAGTTCGGTGCGGTGACGTCCAACGCGCCGTTCCTCGGTGAGTCCTCGATCATCAAGAGCGACCCCGGGACCCGCCCCAGCGCCGTCGCGGAGGACGGCATCGACGTCTATGCCTGGGCGCACAACGAGACGAGCACCGGCGTCATGACCGACGTGCGCCGCGTCGAGGGTGCCGCCGACGACGCGCTCGTCCTCATCGACGCCACGTCCGGCGCTGGGGGCCTGCCGGTCGACGTCGCCGAGACCGACGTCTACTACTTCGGCCCGCAGAAGTGCTTCGCCGCCGACGGTGGGCTCTGGCTCGCCCTCTTCTCCCCCGCCGCGCTGGCCCGCGTCGACGAGATCACGGCGTCCGGACGCTGGGTGCCCGACTTCTTCAGCCTGCCGACCGCGATCGACAACAGCCGCAAGGACCAGACCTACAACACCCCCGCCGTGGGCACGCTCGCACTGCTCGACAACCAGGTGCAGTGGCTCAACGCGCAGGGTGGCCTCGACTGGGCGACGGCACGGACCAAGGACTCGTCCGACCGTCTCTACACGTGGGCCGAGTCGGTCGACTACGCCACGCCCTATGTGGCGGACCCCGCCGCACGCAGCCAGGTCGTCGCGACGATCGACTTCGACGACGCCGTCGATGCCTCGGTCATCGCGGCCACCCTGCGAGCGCATGGCGTCGTCGACGTCGAGCCCTACCGCAAGCTCGGCCGCAACCAGCTGCGTGTCGCGACCTTCCCGGCCGTCGACCCCGAGGACGTCAGCAAGCTCATCGCCTCGATCGAGCACGTGGTCGCCGCGCTCTGAGCCGGGGCCCCGCGCGCCGCTGAGCGGCGCGACGGAGTCAGAAGCTGGTGAGCCGACCACCCATGGGTGGTCGGCTCACCCATCTCTGGCTCGCCCACCGCATCGGAGGGGGCCACGGGTTGCCTCGCGCACACTTGCCGAGGTCAGGGTTCCTCCGGGTAACCTTGGCGCTGCGCCAACGACGGCGCGCGTGAAGGAGAGCCGACATGGGTGTCAGCAGGCCGAGGGCAGCACTCGCTGCTCTGCGCACCACCACGGGACGACGTGTCGTCGGGGTCGTCGCAGCGCTGGCCGTCACGACGACGGGTGTCGCGGCGGTGGCGGCGACTGAGACCAAAACCCAGCCCCGTCCCCGCATCGTCGTCCCTCCCGTCGCGGTGCAGCAGGCCGGTGGCGTGACGACGCTGCCCGCTCTCCCCGCCCTGCCGCCCCTCGAGCTCCCCGACCCCAACTCCTCGATCCCTCCTGAGTCGCTCACTCCTCCCCTGCCCGACGGGCCGCAGACGTGGGGGCTCTCGAGCGTCGCGAGCGGCATCCCGGCTCAGGCACACGCGGCATACCAGGCCGCGCAGCGTCTCCTCTCCTCCGCCGACCCGGGCTGTCGGATCGACTGGGCCCTGCTCGCGGGCATCGGCAAGGTCGAGAGCGACCACGGCCGCTGGGGCCGCAACCTCCTCGACTCCGCCGGCACCGCCGTGCCCGGCATCTTCGGCATCCCGCTGACCGGCGCCGGGGTGGCCCGCATCACGGACACCGATGGCGGCCGCTTCGACCGTGACACCACCTACGACCGCGCGGTCGGGCCGATGCAGTTCATCCCCGGCACGTGGAAGTCCGTGGGGGCCGACGGCAACGGTGACGGCAGGCGCGACCCGCAGAACATGTCCGACGCCGCGACGGCCGCCGGGATCTACCTCTGCTCGGGCCCTGGTGACCTCACCCAGCCCGGCGACCTCACCCGTGCCGTGCTCCGCTACAACCACTCGATGGACTACGTCGCCAAGGTCACGAGCATCGCCGCGTCCTACCGGTCGGGCCACAGCGTCCTGCCGGCCACCGCGCTGCCGCCCGGGTTCGGCGACCGCGCCCCCTACCTGCCGCCCGCCGGCGCGGCTCCCCGTTCGGGTGGTGCCAGCGCGACGCCGAGCCCGTCGACGGCCCCGTCCGCGAAGCCGAAGCCCAAGCCCAGGCCGGCACCGAGCTCCAAGCCCACCGCTCCCGCCCAGCAGCCGGCCCCGAGACCCGCACCCACCACGGCTCCGGCGCCCCGGCCGACCACGGTGCCCAAGCCCAAACCGGTGCCCGCTCCACCACCGCCGACCCTGCCCAAGGTCACGGCGACGCCCGTGCCGTCGACGACGGTGAAGGTCGACCCCGACCCCTTCTCCCCCGGTGACACGGTGAAGATCACCGCAGGCGCCCACGTGGGCGTGACCACCAAGATCCTCAAGGTCGACACGGTCAAGAACACCGTGACCGTCGCGGTCACCGTCCTGGGCGCCGAGGTCCCCGTCACCCTCCCCTACAGCTCCATAGCCCCGGTCAAGTAGGCCCGTACGCGTCGGTTGGTGCGACGCTCACGGACGCGGTCAGGTCAGGACGGCATACGCGATCGCCACGATGAGGACGATCGCGAGGACGCCGAGGGTCATCCGTCGCCGGAAGCCGGGGGTCATCGAGCCGCCTCGGGAGCGGGCTCGGTGACGGTGTCCCGCACGGTCGGGACGGTCTCGATGGTGATGCGCGGGGACCGCTGCGACTCATAGCTCACCCGGACATTCTCCCTGCGCGCCAGCCACCACAGGACGACGACCAGCGTGCTGCCCATGGCGATCGGCCCGATGGCGATGGTCCAGCGGGGACCCCAGACCTCGCCGATCCAGCCGATGATGGGCGCTCCGATCGGTGTGCCGCCCATGAAGATCGCCATGTAGAGCGCCATGACCCGACCACGCACGAGCGGGTCGGTGCGCAGCTGCACCATGGCGTTGGCGGTGGTGAGCGCGGTCAGGGCGGACAGCCCGACGGGGACGAGCGCGAGGGCGAACAGCTCGTAGGTCGGGGCCAGCGCTGCCGCCACCGTCGACACGACGAACCCGGCGAGAGCCAGGAGCAGGACCCGCAGCCGGGGTTCGCCCCGACGAGCACTGAGCAGCGCGGCGGTGAGCGAGCCGACCGCCATGATGGAGCCGAGGATGCCGTACTCGGTGGGTCCCTTGTGGAACTCCTGGGTCGCCATGAGCGCCGTCGTCACCTGGAAGTTCATCCCGAAGGTGCCCAGCACGAAGACGAGCAGCATGACCACCTTGAGGTCCGGGCGGTTGCGGACGTAGCGGATCCCGTCCCGGATCGCTCCCTTGCCGCGGGTGAGGGGGGTGGTCATGAGCTCGCTCACCCGCAGCAGCGACAGGGCGACGAGGACGAAGACGAACGTCAGCACGTTGACGAGGAGGGTCCACCCCGTGCCGACGGTGGCGATCATCAGGCCGGCGACGCCGGGACCGATGAGCCGACCGCCGTTGAAGGAGGCGCTGTTGAGCGCGACCGCGTTGGCCAGCTTGTCTCGCGGCACCATCTCGGAGACGAACGACTGGCGGGCGGGGTTGTCGACCGCGGTGATGACGCCCTGGGTCAGGGCGATCGCATAGACCTGCCAGAGGGTCGCGACGTCCGCCAGGACGAGGGCGGCGAGCACGAGGCTGGTGACGAGGAGCAGCGCCTGCGTGACGAGGAGGATCTGCCGCTTGGGGTAGCGGTCGGCGATCGCCCCGGCCCAGGGGGCGAGGAGGAGGAAGGGCAGGAACTGGAGGCCGGTCACGATGCCGAGCGCCTGGCTCGAGTGGTCCGTCAGCTCGGTGAGGACGAGCCAGTCCTGGGCGACCCGCCCCATCCACGTGCCGATGTTGGAGACGAAGGAGCCGGCGTAGTAGATCCGGTAGTTGCGTTCGGTGAACGAGGTGAAGGTGGGGCTCATTCGGCGGCCACCCGGGTGAGGATCGCGGTGGCCCGCTGCAGGACCGCCTGCTCCTCGGGGTCGAGGTGGGACACACGAACCGACATCCACGCGTCCCGCTTGCGGCGGATCTCCTTGAGGACCCGCCGGGCCTCGGGCGTGAGGGTGAGAATGATCTGCCGCTTGTCCTTGGGGCCGGGGGCTCGCTCGACATAGCCCAGCTCGACGAGGCGGTTGATCGTGCGGGTCATGCTGGGCGCGCTCACGCGCTCGATCTCGGCCAGCTCTCCAGGCGTACCTGGGGCGTCCTCGAGGCGACACATCGCCGAGAACTGGTGTGGCGCAATGATATCCGTGCTCTCGTAGCGCACTCGGCGCGAGATCCGCATGCAGGCCAACCGGAGCTCACCGGCGAGGGAGGACACCGCGGCAGGCCGCAGGGCGGCATACGGAGGCGGCTGTTCACTCATGTACTTAGCCTAACTCATTACCTGTGCTAAGTATTTCGGATCTCAGCTCCTGAACGTCCTCGCGCGCTGCGCGGCTTTTGTATGCCGCCCGGCCCTCCAGTCGCTAGGGTTCGCGCATGCCGACTGCCACCACCACAGGCGACCCGCGCCACACCGGGTCCAGCGCGTTCGACCGCTACTTCAAGATCTCCGAGCGTGGATCGACGATCGGCCGGGAGGTGCGGGGCGGGGTCGTCACGTTCTTCACGATGGCCTACATCGTCGTGCTCAACCCGCTCATCCTCGGCTTCGCACCCGACGTCAACGGGGACTTCCTCGGTGGCGGCCCCGGCGACGGCTCCAACCTGCCGGCCATCGCCGCCGGCACCGCCCTCGTCGCCGGACTCCTCACGATCCTCATGGGGGTGGTCGCGAACTTCCCCCTCGCGCTGGCCACCGGGCTCGGGCTCAACGCCTTCGTCGCCTTCGCCGTCGCGTCACAGATGACCTGGGCCGATGCCATGGGCCTCGTCGTCCTCGAGGGCCTCATCATCCTCGTGCTCGTGCTCACGGGCTTCCGGCAGGCGGTCTTCCACGCCGTGCCCAGGCAGCTCAAGGTGGCGATCTCGGTCGGCATCGGCCTGTTCATCGCACTCATCGGCTTCGTCGACGCCGGCTTCGTGCGCCGCACGGGCACCGGCCCCGTGCCCGTGCAGCTCGGTGTCGACGGCTTCCTCGGCGGCTGGCCGACCCTCGTCTTCGTCGTGGGCCTCATCACCGTCATCGTGCTGTGGGTGCGCAAGGTTCGCGGCGCCATCCTCATCGCCATCGTCGCCGCGACCGTGCTCGCGATCATCATCGAGGCCATCGCCAAGATCGGCCCCATGGTCGCCGGCGACAACGTCAACCCCACCGGGTGGGGGCTCATCGTCCCCAAGCTGCCCGAGAAGATCGTCGACTCCCCCGACCTTGCGACGGTCGGACAGTTCTCGCTGCTCGGCTCGTTCCAGTCCGTCGGCGTCGTCGCGGCCGCGCTGCTCATCTTCACGCTCATGCTCGCCGACTTCTTCGACACCATGGGCACGATGACCGCCATCGGTCACGAGGCCGACCTGCTCGACGAGGACGGTCTGCCGCCGAACACCGACCGCATCCTCGCCGTCGACTCCATCGCCGCCGCCGCCGGTGGTGCCGCGGGGGTCTCGTCGAACACGAGCTACATCGAGTCGGCCTCGGGTGTCGGCGAGGGCGCCCGCACCGGCCTGGCATCCGTCGTGACCGGCCTGCTCTTCCTCGCGTCGATGGTCTTCGCGCCGCTCATCGAGGTCGTCCCGTCGGAGGCCGCCGTCCCCGCACTCGTCCTCGTCGGCTTCCTGATGATGCAGCAGGTCAAGGACATCGACTGGGACGACGTCGAGATCGCCATCCCGGCGTTCCTCACCATCGTGCTCATGCCGTTCACGTACTCGATCACGGCAGGCATCGGCGCCGGCTTCGTCGCCTACGTCCTCATCAAGGTCGTGCGCGGCAAGGTGTCGGCCATCCACCCCCTCATGTGGCTCGTCGCCGGACTCTTCGTCTTCTACTTCGCCATCGACCCGATCCAGACCGCCCTCGGCGTCTGAACGACCACCACTGCCTAGCCGGCGTCGTGGGCGTTGCCGCGACCGCGACGGACATAGAGCAGGCCCAGCGAACCGAGCACCAGACCTGCAACGCAGGCCCACGGCCACCAGGACCGGTCGCCCTCGTGCAGGGCAGGGACGAGGAGCGTCGCCGCGAGCGCCACCAACCACAGCGCCAGCCCGATGACGATGATCCGCTGGGTCGGGACGTGCAGGGCCTGGAGCGCCTCGACCTCACGCCCGCTGACGGTGTCGGGAGCCCCGGACCCCGGTATGCCGTCCGCCCCCCGCCCGCTCGAACCCTCGGCGCCGCTCATGGGCGGGTCAGACCCGCTCGAGCTCGTTGTCGTCGAGCACGATCGGCGCGATCACCTCGGGCTCGGGGCCCTGCATGTCTGCCTCGGAGTGTGCACCACACCCGTGGTCAAGGCTCACGACGCGACCGTCGGAGGGTGACCAGGCGCTGGCGCACACGCCGAAAAAATCCCGCAACGCCCCTGCCATCGGCACGAAGAAGCCACAGGACGAGCAGGGTGCCGGAGCCTTCTGCGCGACCGGCGCGTTGGGCCCGTGGTCGCCCTCGTACCACCGCTGGGCGGCAGCCTCGCGACCCTCGGCCGACAGCACGCGCGGGCGCCCGAGACCGAGCTCCCACAGCGCCATCTGGTCGACGTCCTCGTCGCCCGTGGCCTCGAACCCGGCCACGAGCAACGGGTCGTCGTCGATCTTGGGGGTGACATCGCCGGGTCCGACGTCTCCGGGAGCCAGCCGGTCGGCATACGGAAGCCACTCCGGTGACAACAGCGCGCCGTCACCGGGGACGAGGTTGGTCTCAGAGACCGTGACGATCTTGGAGCGCGGCACGCGCGCGACGGTGATCGCCCAGCGCCAGCCGGGGTAGGCCCCAGCGGTGCACGCGAAGTAGTGCGTCGCCAGGCGGTCCTGCACCATCTCCATGCCGAGGTGCTCACCGACCGTGCCGGACTCGGCGATCGACTCGGCGGCCTCGCGTGCGAGGTCGACCGCTCCGCGCAGGGTGACGTCAGGCTTGAGCGCCGGCATCAGATCTCGAGGTCGTCGGCGACGGCGCGCAGCACCTGGGCGACCTTCGAGCCGTGACCCTTGTCGGGGTAGTGGCCGCGGCGCAGCGACTCCTGCACCGAGTCGAGGAGGGTGATGACGTCCTCGACGATGACGACCATGTCCTCGGCGGGCTTGCGGTCGCGCACCTTGCGGTTGGCCGTGACGCTCGCGGCCGGCTCGAGCAGTCGCACGGACAGCGCCTGGGCGCCACGTCGGCCCTCGACGATCCCGAACTCGATGCGAGCACCGTTCTTGAGCGACGTCACTCCCTCGGGGAGCGCGCTCGAGGGCACGAAGACGTCGCCGCCCTCGGCGGGGTCGTCGGTGGACACGAATCCGAAGCCCTTCTCGGAGTCGTAGAACTTCACCTTGCCAGTGGGCACGGAGCACCTCTGTGATTGCTGCGGGTGGTCCGGAGTGCGGGCAACGCACCTCCGGGCTGTCCCGCACAGGCTATCTCGGACCAGGTATGCCGCGCGCACACCTTTCGCGCACCCGTCACCGGTGCGGGCGAAAGTCGGTTGGGTGGTGTCGGTGGACCCTGCGAGAGTTCTCCGGTGAGTACCGCGACCGACCGCCCCAAGGTGAGCCTGCGACAGTTCTGGGCCGACCTGCCGACCCCGGGCCGCTGGTTGCTCTCCACCGTCGCCGTCCAGACGCTCGGTCGCGGCCTCACCCTGCCGTTCACCGTCATCTACATCAACGAGGTCCGCGGCATCGGCCTGGGCACTGCCGGCACCCTGCTCGCCCTCATCGCCATCGTGGCACTCGTCGTCACCGGGCCCGGTGGGTCGCTCACCGACCGCATCGGCGCCCGGCGCATGCTCCTCGCCGGCACGACCGCCCAGCTCGTCGGCTGCGTGGTCCTGGCCTTCGCGACCAACGTGCCGATGTTCGTCGTCGGCTTCGTGCTGCTCGGGTTCAACTTCGGCGTCTCGTGGCCGGCCTTCAACGCGCTGATCGCCTCCGTGGTGTCCGGGCCGCTGCGGCAGCAGTACTTCGGGGTCAACTTCGCCCTCGTCAACCTCGGCATCGGCCTCGGCGGGGTCGTGGGGGGCCTGTTCGTCGACGTCGACGACCCCCGCACCTTCACGCTCATCTTCCTCGCCGACGCCCTGAGCATGCTCGTGCCCATCGGCCTCCTGCTCGGCCCGCTGCGTCACGTCCACGGTCGGGCCGAGCGCCCCGAGGGCACCGCGACCGTCGGCTACCTCGACATCCTGCGGCGCCCGGCGGTCCTCTGGCTGACCTTCATCACCTTCCTGTGCACGTTCATCGGCTACGGCCAGATCGAGTCCGGCTTTCCCGCGTTCTCACGCCAGGTGGGCGAGGTGTCGACCCAGGTCATCGGGCTCGCGTTCGCCGTCAACACCTTGATCATCGTGGCGATGCAGTTCACCGTGCTGAAGCTCGTCACCGGCCGCCGCCGCAGCCGCGTCCTCCTCGTCATGGTCGGCTTCTGGATCGCGTCCTGGATCATCCTGTCGCTGGCCGGCCTCGGCCCGGGGGCTCTGGTGGCAACGGTCGCGGTCGTGGTGTTCATGGGGGTCTTCGGGTTCGGCGAGATCTTCATGCAAATCGCCATCCCGGCCATCACCAACGACATGGCCGACGACCACCTCCGTGGCCGGGCCAACGCCGTCAACGCCGGCGCCTTCCAGGGTGGCGCCATCCTCGGACCGATCGTGTCCGGACTGCTGCTCGAGCACGACCTCTCGGGCATCTTCATCACCACCATGATCGCTGGTCTCGCCCTCATGGCTGGTGCCATCTTCGCCCTCGAGCGTCGACTCACCCCCCTGGAGAACGGCGTCACCCAGGGCTGATCCCCCAGGTGCCCGTCCACGTCTCACCAGGGGCGAGCTCGAGCAGTGAGTCGCCGGAGTTGAAGGCGTCGGCCGGGCACGTCATCGGCTCCACCGCGATTCCGTGCGCACCCGGCTGGTCGGCCTCGGCCTTGCCCGAGAAGACCTGGGCCCACGGCAGCGACGCCGCATCGGCCCACACCTCGACGACCGGTCGCCCGGGCGGGGCGATCGTGACGGTCCAGCGTCCGTCGACGACGTCGAGATCGGTGTACGCCGTGTCGAGACGGTGCGTGCCCAGCGCCTTGCGCTCCCGGAAGTCCGAGGCCTGACCCTGCACCGGGATCGTCCGGATCGGCAGGAGGCGGTCGTCCACCTCGACGTAGGAGGCGGCCGGCACCTCGACCTCGACCTCGCCCACGGGCGCATCCCCGATGGCGACATAGGGGTGGGCGCCGTACCCGAACGGCGCGGGCAGCTCCCCCACGTTCGTCACGCGGGTGGTGACGGTCAGACCGTCCTGCGCCACGGCATACGTCGTCGTGGTCTCGAGGTGCCAGTCCCACCCCGGCTGCGGGAAGAGTCGGTGACCCACCGTGATCGAGGCGTCGGTGCGCTCGACGAGGCGCCAGGGCGCCCATCGGACGAGGCCATGACTCGCGTTGCCCAGATCGACCTCCGTGAGCGGGAGCTGGTGCTGGACCCCGGCGTAGGCATAGCGGCCGTCACGGATCCTGTTCGGCCACGGGATGAGCTGCTGACCACGACCGCTCGTGCACTGACGATCCACCCCGTAACCCGCGAGGACGTCCATGCCGTCGCGCGACCAGGTCCGCAGACCCCCGCCGACCTCGACGACGGTGAGCTCGTCGGACCCTGCCGACAGGTGCCACTGCGCGCCGCTGGGTGAGGTCTGGGGGGACTTCATGGCCCCGAATCTACGCGTAAGGTGGTGCAGTGCTGCCCGTGTCCCCCGCTCCGATCCGTTCCCTTGCCGATGACATCAGGGGACGATCCGACGAGGAGCTCGCCGCCCTGCTCGCGGCCCGACCCGACCTCGCACGTCCCGCTCCCAGCGACCTCACCGCGCTGGCGTCACGCAGCTCGACGCGGGCCAGCACCGTGCGCGCCGTCGACGGCCTGGACGCAGCGCACATTCACGCCCTCGAGGCCGCCGTCGTGGGCCCCGACGCCGTGACCGCGGACGTCCTCGCCCGGCTCCTCGGCGGCGCCGACGTGCAGCGGGCCGAGTCCCTGCTCGCCGACCTCTGGGCTCTCGCGCTGGTCTGGCGGGCCCCGCACGGCCTGGTGGTGACCCGCACCGTCGCCGACGTGCTCGGCGAGAGCATCGCCGGGCTCGGTCTCGCGGCCGATGACCTCCCCGGCCCGGCGGCACCGGACGAGGCGACGCTCCGCTCCGAGATCGCCCTCGCCCCTCCGCGGGCACGAGCCATCCTCGACCGCCTCACCTGGGGCCCGTCGGTGGGGATCGTCCCGGCCGCCGACGGTCCAGGTCGTGAGGGTCCCGCCGACGACGGTCCTCGTTGGCTCCTCGCCCACGGCCTGGTCCGCGCCGTCGCGTCCGACCAGATCGCGCTCCCCCGCGAGGTGTCCATGGTCCTTCGCGACGGGCGGGTGCACCGAGACGCCCAGCTCGAACCCCCGCTGGTCACCGGACCGGCTCGGCAGGTCGAGGAGGTCGACGCGGCTGCCGGTGCCGCCGCCAGCCAGGTGCTCGCCCTGCTCGACGAGCTCCTCGACTCGTGGTCGCAGACGCCGCCGCGGGTCCTGCGCACCGGCGGCCTGGCCGTGCGCGACCTCAAGGCCGCCGCCAGCCAGCTGGACACGTCACCGGAGCACACGGCATACCTCGTCGAGCTGGCCCTCATCGCCGACCTCGTCGCCGATGACGGTGAGGTCGACCCACACTGGGTGCCGACCGCGGAGTACGACATCTGGCAGACCGAACCCGGCGGCGAGCGCTGGGCCCGACTGGCTCTGGCCTGGCTCACGACGACGCGGGCCCCGCATCGCGTCGGCAGCCGCACCGACTCCTCGGCGGTCATCAACGCGCTCGGGGCCGACGGGCAGTGGCCCCCCATCCGCACCCTGCGACGAGGAGTGCTCGACCTCCTGGGCGACGCCGACGTGGGCATCGCCCCGAGTGCCGCCGACGTGGCCGGTGCCGTGCGGTGGCGACGACCGCGCCGGGTGCCCCGCACCCTCGACGCCGTCGTCGACGCAGTCCTGCGGGAGGCCGCCTGGCTCGGTGTCACCGGCAAGGGAGCCCTGAGCGTGGGCGGACGCGCCCTGCTCGCCAGCGACGGAGACCTCCAGAAGGTTGCCGAGTCGATCCATCCGCACCTGCCTGCGCCGGTCGACGCCGTGCTCCTGCAGGCCGACCTCACCGCGATCGCCCCCGGGCCCGTCACGGGTTCCCTCGCCGCCTTCCTCCGGCTCGTCGCCGACGTCGAGTCACGGGGTGGGGCCACGGTGCACCGCTTCAGCGAGGACTCGGTCCGCCGCTGCCTCGACACCGGTTGGACGGGCGAGGACATCCTCGCCGGGCTGCGCGATGCCAGCAGTACGCCCGTGCCGCAGCCCCTGGAGTACCTCGTGCGCGACGTCGCCCGCCGTCACGGCACGATCCGGGTGCGCGGCGTCAGTGCCGTCATCCGGAGCGAGGACGAGGGAGGGCTCGACGTCATGCTCGCCAACCGCCGCCTCGCCGCCCTCCAGCTGCGACGCATCGCGCCGACGGTGCTCACCTCACCGGTGGCCCCGGAGGTCGTGCTCGAGATGCTGCGCGAGGAGGGCTTCGCACCCGTGTCCGAGTCACCGTCCGGCACGGTGACGGTCCCGACGAGGCCGGTCCGTCGAGCCGTGCGCCAGCGCGGCGTCGATCCCGCCCTGGTCCAGGCGATGGATCGCGCCCAGCTCGGCTCGCTCGTCGCCGGGCTGCGCGCCGCCGAGGCAGAGGCGCACACCCGCGCCTCCGTGAGCGCCGAGAGCCGCGGCGGACCGGCCATTCCCGCGAACGACCCGACGACGTCGATGGCCGTGCTCCGCGAGGCCATCGCCGACGGACGGGCGGTGTGGTTGGGCTACTCCGACGGCATCGGTCGCACCCAGCGGCTGCTGTTCTATCCCGAGCGGATCGACGGCGGCCGCGTTTCCGGAGTGAACGAGGGCGTGGGGCGCACTCTCTCGATCCACCGCATCACCGGCGTCGTCACCGACTGACTCCCCCTGCGGACCACGGAGTCGCCGCTCCTCTGCCGGTCCCCGCCATAGTGCCGATTCGCCGCTGTCCCATCCGCCGTCGCGCGCTGAGCGCGCTCCGGCTCCCGCCAGGCCCAGCCGGCGGCGAATCGGCACTATGTCGGGGCCCTGTGGGTCGCGTCTCGTCAGTCGGTGGCAGGGGTGAGGGCGCGGACGACGGCGGAGGGCGAGGGACGGCCGAGCTGGTGGGCCATCCAGGCGCTGGTCGCGAGGAGCGACTCGAGGTCGACTCCGGTGCGGACGCCCGCGCCCTGCATGGCCCAGACGAGGTCCTCGGTGGCGAGGTTGCCGGTCGCGCTCTCGGCGTAGGGGCAGCCGCCGAGGCCGCCCGCGCTCGAGTCGACGACGGTCACTCCGTGGCGCAGGGCGACGAGGGTGTTGCTCAGCGCCTGGCCGTAGGTGTCGTGGAAGTGCACGCCGATGCGGTCGACCCCGATGTGCCTCTGCTCCAGGGCATCCAGCAGCCGGGCGACATGACCCGATGTGGCGACCCCGATGGTGTCGCCGAGCGACAGCTGGTCGCAGCCGAGGTCCATGAGCCTCTCGCACACGTCGACCACCTGCTGCACCGGGACCGGGCCCTCCCAGGGGTCGCCGAAGCACATCGACACATAGGCACGGACCCAGAGGCCGGCGTCGCGGGCGCGCTCGACGACGGGCCGGAACATCTCGATCGACTCGTCGACCGTCCGGTTGAGGTTCTTGCGGGCAAAGGTCTCGGTCGCGCTACCGAAGATCGCGATCGCGCCGACACCTGCGTCGAGGGCCCGGTCCAGACCGCGCTCGTTGGGCACGAGCACCGGTCGCCGGGGGCCGCGCCCCTCATCGCCGAGGAGGTCGAGCACCTCGCTGGCATCGGCGAGCTGCGGCACCCACTGGGGGTTGACGAAGGACGTCGTCTCGATGGTCGCCAGCCCCGCGGCGGCAAGGCGTCGGATGAACTCGGCCTTGACCTCGGCGGGCACGACGGTCTTCTCGTTCTGCAACCCGTCTCGCGCTCCCACCTCGTAGATGGTGATCTGGGGTGGAAGCGTCGGGTCGGCCTCGACCTGCGGTGCGCGCATGCTCATACCTGATCCTGACACGCGCCAAGCCCACGCCCATGCGGGGCCAGAAGCAGGGACGACGCCACGCAGGCACCCCCGGGCGGGATACCTTGTCGCCATGAGTGAGAACGACAAGGACCCGCGCCCGGGGGAGTTCACGGATCCGACGGCCAGCCCTGACTGGACGGCGCCGTCGTCAGCGTCATCCTCCGATCAGGCCGACGAGGCGGCCCCGAGTCCGGAGCCGCCGCAGTCCTCACCGACCGAGCAGATCCCGCAGGGCTCCCCGTTCCCGCCCGCGCAACCGGGTCCCCCGTCGCCCGGCTATGACGCGCCCTACCAGGCACCGCGTGGCGAGAGCTACCCGTATGCCGGCTCGAGCGCGCAGCCGACGAACCCGTATGCCGCGACGCCGCCTCCGGCTCCGCAGGACCCCTACGCGGTACCCCAGCCCGCCTACGACCCGTATGCAGCCAGTGGTGCGCAGGGACAGCAAGCCGGCTACCCGGCATACCAGGCTCCTGGTCAGTGGCAGACTCCGCCGCCGGGGTACGGCGCCCCGCCGCCCCAGAACACGAGCGCGCTCGTCCTCACGATCATCTCCGGCATCGTCACGGTCTCGTGCTGCCTCCCGGGCATTGCCCCGCTGATCCTCGGCATCATGGCGTTGAGCAAGCAGTCGACCGACCCGGAAGCCTCACGCCGCCTCTCCAAGTGGGGTTGGATCGCGTTCGCGATCGGCGCAGGGCTCGCCGTCATCGGCCTGATCGCGTTCATCGCGGTGGGGGTGGCTGGCGGCTTCGACGACGGCGGCTACAGCTCCGACTCCGACTACTCCTACTGAGGTCGCGTGACTGACGGCGCACTGATCGTTCAGAGCGACAAGACCCTCCTGCTCGAGGTCGACCACCCCGGGTCGGCCGACGCCCGGCGTGCCATCGCACCGTTCGCCGAGCTCGAGCGCGCCCCGGAGCACATCCACACCTATCGCATCACTCCGCTCGGGTTGTGGAACGCGCGGGCCGCCGGGCACGACGCCGAGCAGGTCATCGATGCCCTCGTGACGCACAGCCGATACCCCGTGCCCCACGCGTTGCTCGTCGACGTCGCTGACACGATGGCGCGCTACGGGCGCCTGACGCTCACCAAGGAGGACGGCCGTCTCGTCCTGCGCACGACCGACCGCGCGGTGCTCACCGAAGTATTACGGCACAAGCGGATCAAGCCGCTCATCGGCGACCGCATCGACGAGGACACGGTCGTCGTGCACCCGAGCGAGCGCGGCCACCTCAAGCAGGAGCTGCTCAAGGTCGGGTGGCCGGCCGAGGACGAAGCCGGCTACGTCGACGGCGAGGCCCACGAGATCACCCTCGACCAGAGCGACGGCTGGTCGATGCGTCCCTACCAGGAGCAGGCGGTCGACGGCTTCTGGGACGGCGGCTCGGGTGTCATCGTCCTCCCCTGCGGTGCCGGCAAGACGCTCGTCGGCGCCGGCGCCATGGCCAAGGCCTCCGCGACCACCCTCATCCTCGTCACCAACACGGTCTCGGCACGGCAGTGGAAGGACGAGCTGATCCGCCGGACCAGCCTCACCGAGGACGAGATCGGCGAGTACTCCGGCGCCCGCAAGGAGATCCGGCCCGTCACCATCGCGACCTACCAGGTGCTCACGACGCGTCGCAAGGGCGTCTACACCCACCTCGACCTGCTCGATGCCCGCGACTGGGGACTCGTCGTCTATGACGAGGTGCACCTGCTGCCGGCCCCGATCTTCCGGATGACCGCCGACCTCCAGGCTCGACGCCGACTGGGGCTCACGGCAACGCTCGTGCGCGAGGACGGGCTCGAGTCCGACGTCTTCTCGCTCATCGGCCCCAAGCGCTTCGACGCACCGTGGAAGGACATCGAGGCACAGGGCTACATCGCGCCGGCCGACTGTGTCGAGGTCCGGGTCTCGCTGCCCGACGGACAACGCATGGCGTATGCCGTCGCGGAGCCCGACGAGCGCTACCGTCTCGCCTCCTGCTCGGACGCCAAGCTCCCCGTCGTCGAGAAGCTCGTGGCCAGGCACCGGGGCGAGCCGACGCTGGTCATCGGCCAGTACCTCGACCAGCTCGACGAGCTGTCCACCCGGCTCGGCGCCGAGGTCATCACGGGCGCGACCACGGTGACGGAGCGCCAGCGGCTCTACAGCGCGTTCCGCGAGGGCGAGATCAGCCTGCTCGTCGTCTCGAAGGTCGCGAACTTCTCGATCGACCTGCCCGAGGCGAGCGTGGCCATCCAGGTGTCGGGGACCTTCGGCTCGCGCCAGGAGGAGGCCCAGCGCCTCGGCCGGGTGCTGCGGCCCAAGGGCGATGGCCGGACGGCCCACTTCTACACCGTCGTGGCCCGCGACACCGTCGACGCGGACTTCGCCGCCCACCGGCAGCGCTTCCTCGCCGAGCAGGGCTACGCCTACCGCATCGTCGACGCCGACGACCTCGACTGATCCCGACCCCGAGATGACCACTTCTTGGTGAGGTGACCATCGATGAGTGGTCGCCTCACCGAAAACTGGTCATCTCGACCAGGGTGATGTGCGACGAAGAGGTGGGGCCCGAAGGCGCGAGAGGGGGTCGAGACAGGAACGACCTCACCTGCCCTGGATTCACTTCTGCCCGGCTGGTGCCAGCCGCGCAGAGGCTGGCCCGCGGCGTCCGCGTGCGAGCGCGGATCGTCACGTTGAACGCCTCTCGCGCCAACCGCGCGGAAGCTGCCAGCGCATGAGTCCTGGGTCGGCCCCACTGCAGCGTGTGCACCTCGCCGTCCGGCGGACCCTCAGCCGATGCCTCGCGGTTCTCCGCGTGAACACGAGATGGGCCTGAGCCAGCCGAGCCGATGGTCGGGCGGTCGCCGGGCTCCCCAGGGGTGACCCGGAGCGGACCCCAGGGGACCCTGAAAGGTGGGCGGACGGCATACGCCGCAGCGCAGCGTGTGTGAGAGTGGCGCCATGACGCAGCAGCCCCAGGGGAACCCGACCGCCCAGCCCACCCGCTTCCGCATGCGGCAGAAGCTCACGATGATGGTCAACCGCTACGAGATCCACGGTGTCGGTCCGGACGGCTCCGAGGTCGGCCTCTGGGCCTTTGCCGAGCAGAAGCGGATGGCCTTCAAGGAGCAGGTGACGTTCTTCGCCGACGCGGGCAAGAGCCAGCCGGTGTTCGGGTTCAAGGCGCGCACTCGCATGGACCTCGGCGCGACCTATGACATCACCGATGCGTCGGGGGCTCCGATCGGGCAGTTCCGCAAGGACTTCGGCAAGTCGCTGCTCCGGTCGACGTGGCACCTCACGACGGCCGACAACCGGGTCGCGCTGGGCCAGGAACGCAACCAGGGCATCGCGATCCTGCGCCGGGTGTGGACCCTCATCCCCGTCATCGGCGACATCCCCGTGCCGTTCCTGTTCCACTTCGACTTCACGCTGCCCGACGGCCAGGTCGTCATGAGCAGCATGAAGAAGCCGGCGCTGCGCGACGTCTACGAGGTCGAGCTCCCCGTGGTCGACGGCCAGCAGCCCATCGACTGGCGCGTCGGCGCAGCCATGTCGGTCGCGCTGGACGCCCTCCAGTCCCGCTGAGCCAACCCTGAGACGGTTCGGTCCGTGTCCGACGCAGCGAACCGCCGCGAGCGCCCGGCGTTCGTGCTCCATGAGCACCGCAAGCCACGCCCCCACTTCGACCTGCGGCTCGAGGAGGAGGGCGTCCTTCGGTCGTGGGCGGTCCCCCGTGGCCTTCCCGACGACAGCGGACACGACCGGCTCGCCGTCGCGGTTTCCGACCACGACCTCCAGCACGCGACCTACACCGACGCTGACAAGGACATCGCCGACAGCGGCTGGTGGGAGCTCGTCGACCGCACTCCCCGCCGGTTCGTCTTCGTGCTCCACGGGCAGTCCGGCGCGCGACGGTACGCCCTGATCGACACCGGCCGGGACTGGTTGCTCCACCTGACGAAGGAGCAGCCCGGCGCATAGTGCGCGGTGAGCTCACGGCATACATCCAGACAACTCCCAGACTCGGGGCGGACACTAAGAACGTGAGTGCACCCAACGCGAACCCTGAGGCCACGCTGCTCGTCGTCGAGGACGAGCCCAACATCCGTGAGCTCCTCGCGACCTCGCTGCGCTTCGCGGGCTTTGAGGTCGTCACGGCCGCCACGGGGGGCGAGGCCGTCAAGCTGGCCGACCAGCACCACCCGGACCTCTGCGTCCTCGACGTCATGCTGCCCGACATGGACGGGTTCGCGGTCACCCGCAAGCTGCGCGAGTCCGGGCGCCGCCTGCCCATCGTCTTCGTCACCGCGCGCGACTCGGTCGACGACAAGATCACCGGCCTCACCGTCGGCGGCGACGACTACGTCACCAAGCCGTTCAGCCTCGAGGAGGTCGTGGCCCGCATCCGTGCCGTCCTGCGGCGCACCCGTGGCGACGTCGACGACAGCTCGGCCCTGCGGTTCGAGGACCTCGAGCTCGACGAGGACAGCCACGAGGTGCGCCGCGCCGGCCGCGTCATCGAGACGAGCCCCACGGAGTTCAAACTCCTGCGCTACCTCATGCTCAACCCCAACCGCGTGCTCTCCAAGGCGCAGATCCTCGATCACGTGTGGGAGTACGACTTCCGCGGCGAGAGCGGCATCGTCGAGTCCTACATCTCCTACCTGCGCCGCAAGATCGACACCGATGGGCAGCCTCCGCTCATCCACACCAAACGCGGTGTCGGCTACGTGCTCCGCCTGCCTCCGCAGGGCTGATGGGCAAGACCCCCGGCCCGCAGGCGGTCGTGCGGCGCCTCGAGGAGATGCCGCTGCGAGTGCGACTCGTCGCCATCGTCCTCGTGGTCCTCGCGGCAGCACTGCTGTTCTCGAACCTCGCCACGGCCTACCTCATGCAACGCGACCTCATGGGGCGGGTCGACGACGAGCTGCGAAACGTCCGGGTGCCGGTGGCCACCCAGGCGTTCGCCGACCTGAGGCGGGGTGACGAGGAGTCGACTCCCACGGGCTATGCCTTCGTCCTCTTCCCCGTGAACGCCCAGGCCATGATGATCTATCCCACGGGAGAGAAGCTCCACCCCGACGTTCCCCGGCTCGCCCTCGACGACCCCCGCGTGACCCAGGGGCAACCCTTCACCGTGAGGTCGCTCGACGGCGAGCTCACCTGGCGCTTCGTCGCAGGCCGGACCACGGGCAACGAGGCGACCTTCGCCGTGGGTGTCCCGCTCCGCTCGGTCAAGCAGACGGTGACGCGGCTGCTCGTCACGACCGGTGCGCTCAGCGCTCTCGTCCTTGCCGGGTCGGCACTGCTCGGCTGGTATGCCGTCCGGCGGGCCTTCCGTCCGCTCGCCCAGATCGAGGACACCGCCGCCGCCATCGCCGGCGGCGACCTGACCAAGCGCATCCCCGTGCGCGCCGCCGAGGACGAGGTCACGTCGCTGTCCCGCAGCCTCAACGCCATGCTCGCCCAGGTCGAGACGTCCTTCGCCGTGCGCGAGGCCTCGGAGGACCGGATGCGGCAGTTCGTCGCGGACGCCAGCCACGAGCTGCGCACCCCGCTCGCGACGGTTCGCGGCTACGCCGAGCTGCACCGCCAGGGCGCCATCTCGAGCGCCGAGGAGACCCGCGCCGCGATGGAGCGCATCGAGTCCGAGTCGGGACGCATGAGCGGTCTCGTCGAGGACCTCCTCACCCTCGCGCGCCTTGACGAGGAGCCCACGGCGTCGATGGGCGAGGTCGACCTCACCGTCCTAGCGGCCGACGCCACGGCCGATGCCCGCGTGCGCGCCGGCGGGCGCCGGATCACTCTCACGGGTCTGGGCGGGCCGGTCGACGCCACCGTGGTGTGGGGGTCCGAGTCACGGTTGCGACAGGTCGTGACGAACCTCGTCGCCAACGCCGTGCGGCACACACCGCAGGGAACGCCGATCGAGCTCGCAGTCGGTCTCGACGGTGCGGAAGGTGTCATCGAGGTACGCGACCACGGCGACGGAATCCCTTCTGACACAGCCCATCGCGTGTTCGAGCGCTTCTATCGCGCCGACCCCTCGCGCGGCCGCAACGCAGGTGGCGGCAACGGTCTCGGGCTCGCCATCGTCGCCGCCATCGTGGCTGCACACCACGGACGCGTCGGTGTGCAGGAGACCCCCGGAGGCGGTGCGACGTTCGTCGTGCGCATACCCACAGGCCCCTCACAGTCCCGGCCCAGCGCTCCTTGAGGTCGAAGGACTTGAGTGTGTTGTGCCAGCCCCACGAAGGAGACATCAGATGAGCAGCAACGAACCAGGAACGACCGGACCGTCGGACGACTCCACCCGCGACACCCCGGCTCACCCGGACGGAGCGGTGACCCAGTCGCTCCCGCAGCACGTCGCCTCTGACTCCCCCTTCTCGCAGCCGGGCCACCCTGCGCCCACCACCTGGTACGGCGCCCACGAGCCCTCGGGTCCGGTGTTCCCCCCGCCACCGGCCTCCGGGGCAGCCCCGCAGAACCCCGGCCCCCAGCCGCGCCAGCGGCGCCGGGTGGGGGAGCTCTTCACGGTGGCTGCGCTCACTGCCGCCCTCGCATCGGGCGGCACGTACGCCGCGACCCAGCTGGGGTCGCAGGACGCGCAGAATCCCCCGACTGCGTCGTCCTCCACCAGCCTGGGTCGCGGCGCATCGACCGCGCCGGTGTCGCAGACCGACCCCCAGTCACCGAACTGGACGGCCACGGCGGCCGCCGTCTCCCCCAGCGTCGTCGCCATCAAGACCGACAGCGGCGAAGGGTCAGGCGTCGTCATCGACGACTCCGGCCACGTGCTAACCAACAACCACGTCGTCGCCGGAGCCCAGGAGCTGACCGTCACCCTCTCGGACGGTCGGGCCTTCGAGGGCAAGATCCAGGGGACCGACCCCTCGACCGACCTCGCCGTGGTGACGATCGAAGCCGCACCCGACGACCTTCGGCCCATCTCGCTCGGAGACTCGGATGCGCTCAAGGTCGGTGACCCGGTCATGGCCGTCGGCAACCCGCTCGGTCTCGCGGGCACGGTGACGACGGGCATCGTCAGCGCGCTCAACCGCCCCGTGACGACCAGCGCCGCCGAGCAGCAGCCACAGGAGCAGAACCCCTTCGGCAACCAGCAGCCGCAGCAGCAGTCGAGCAGCGAGCCGGTGGTCACCAACGCCATCCAGACCTCTGCCGCGATCAACCCGGGCAACAGCGGCGGCGCCCTCGTCAACGCCAACGGGCAGCTGGTGGGCATCAACTCCTCGATCGCCTCCCTCGGCTCCTCGTCCGGGACGGGCGGCAACATCGGCATCGGCTTCGCCATCCCCGTCAAGGAGGCGGCCCGGATCGCCGAGCAGCTCATCGAGGACGGCACGGCCGAGCACGCCTACCTGGGCGTCGCGCCCGTCGACGGCACCGCATCCGACGGCAAGGCCACCCGAGCCGGAGCCGAGCTGCGCACCGTCTCGGCCGGCACCCCGGCCGAGAAGGCTGGACTGAAGCCGGGCGACGTCGTCATCGCCGTCAACGACGAGCGGGTCGAGTCCGCCGAGGCGCTCGTCGCCCACATCCGCGAGTACGCCGTCGGGGACACGGTCAAGCTCACCGTGCTGCGCGACGACAAGAGCCAAGAGGTCTCCGCGACGCTCGCCGCGGCCCCAGCGAGCTGATCTGCCAGCCAGGTCCTTTCAGGGAGGGACATGGCGACCGACCACTCAGCTGGCACACCAACATCTGAGTGATCCGGTGAGTACCCCGACTCATGGAGTCGGGGTACTCGTCGTTCCACCCTGTGACCATGAGCAACCAGCTGCAGGATGTGCGGCGCCTCGAGGGTGAGTTCGCCGACGCGATGAACCGGATGTATGCCGTGGGCAACGGGCTCGCCCGGATGCGCGCCTCGCTCGAGATGAGCGACGTGGTGGAGACGGCGCCGTCGGCGCCGAACGCCCTGTCCCTGCCGGTCACGCCGGTCACGCCGGTCACGCCGGTTTCACCGGCCGTGTCCCCGCCCGCCACCGTGCCGGGCGCGCCGTCGTCGGCCCCTCCCGGCCGGACCGAGCCTGTGCGGACCATGGCTCCGATGCCGTCGTGGTGGCAGCGGGAAGGCGCGGTCACCCGGGTGCTGGCGGTGGCCGGCGCCGTCGTGACGCTGGTCGGCATCGCCATGCTGCTCGCGCTGGCCATGCAACAGGGCTGGTTCGTGCCCGAGCTGCGGGTGGCCCTCGGAGTCGCCCTCGCCGTCGCGCTCGTCGGCGGGGGTCACGTCGTCCGTGGCCGTGAGAGCTCTCGCGGACGCTCCAGCGCCGCTCCGGTCGCCCTCGCCGCCACGGGGTATGCCGCGGGCTACCTCGACGTCATCGCCGTCACGACCGTCTATGGCTGGGTCCCCCGTGTCGCGGGCCTCACCATCGCTGCCGCCGTGGCCGTCACCGGTCTGCTCCTCGCTCGCCGCTGGAGCAGCCAGCTCCTCGCCGTGCTCACGGTGCTCGGCGCCACGCTCCTCGCGCCCGTCGTCACCGGGGAGCTCGGTGACGAGGTGTCCCTCTTCACCGTCGTCCTGTCGGCCGCTGCACTGCTGGCGCGGGGCGACCGCGGCTGGCCGATGCTGGCCGTGGCTCGCACCATCCCGGCCACCGGGCTGGTCCTCCTGGGGATCGCGGTGACGGAGGGAGACGGCACGCCGTCCACGCTCGCGATCGCCGCCGCTGCCGCGCTGACGGGTCTCGCGCTCGTCGGTGCGGTCTCTGCCGGTCGCCACCATCGCGGTGACGTGGTGGGCAGCGCCACCCTGGCTGCAGCCACCATCTCGCTGCTCGTCGCGTTCGGAGTGCACGGCGAGACGTTGCGCACGACCGGATTCGCGCTCGTCGCAGTCGCTTTCGCGGTGACCCTGGCGGTGACGTCACGCTCCCCCATCGGCCCGGTGCCCACACCCCTGGCCACCACGGTCGGAGCGATCTCCGGTGTGTCGGCGCTGCTGGCGGTCATGAGCGGCGCTCCGGAGCGTTGGGTCGTGACCGGCATCCTGCTGACCGCGCTCGGGTATGCCGCCGCCGCCGTCACGACCCGATCTCGCGTCACGCTCTGGGTCGCCGCCGGAACTGCGGTCGTCGCGTCCGTCGCCTACCTGACGCACCCCACGGCCTACGTCGAGCTGGGCCAGGCCAGGGACCACGACGCGACGTCGGCCCTTTTCGACAGCCTGCTCGCAGGTGGGGTCGCGGCCCTCGGTGCGTGGAGCGTCGACGTCGTCCGTGGGATCCCGGCCCACGTCCGCCGAGTCACTCGCATCGCGGCGCTCATCGCCGGTCTCGCCACGTCGGCCGTCGCCGTGATCTCGGTCGGGCTGCTCGTCGGCGATGCGCTCTCCGCGACGTCGGCGGGCTTCCTCGCCGGGCACGCGCTGGCCACGGTCCTGTGGATGCTCGCCTCCGCGTGGTTGCTGCTGCACGGCCTGCAGGCGGAGTCGCGCCGCGCGCTCTCGCTGCGGCTGGGGCTCGGCCTCGCGGCTGTCAGCGTCGCGAAGCTGTTCCTCTTCGACCTCGCGACCCTCGACGGGCTGTGGCGCGTGCTGGCCTTCATCGTCACCGGACTGCTGCTCCTGGCCAGCGGGACGGCATACGCGAAGGCCCTGGACCGGACCCGACCGCCGGCGGCCACCACCTGAGAGACTTCCCGCATGCTGCGGGACGAGATGTGGGACGAGGCCGTGCGGGCCGTCAGGGGTGACGCGCACGGCCTCGTCTCCGTTCGCACCGACCTGGTCCGGCGGTGGTCGGAGGCTCATCGCGGCTACCACGACCTGCGTCATCTCGACGAGGTCGTCGCGGCCCTCGCCGACCTGCGTGGCGCCGCCATCGACACCGACACCGACTGGGCCGGCGTCGTGTTCGCTGCGTGGTTCCATGATGCCGTCTACTCGGTCGACGACGCTGCCGACAACGAGCGTCGGAGCGCGCTGCTGACGCGAGAAGGGCTGTCACGCAACGGGATCGGCCAGGACACCACGGAGATGGTCGTCGCCCTGGTCGAGGCTTCGCAGGCGCACGACGTGCGGGAGACGCGTGGTCCACAGGCCGCCTTCCACGACGCAGACCTGTGGATCCTCAGCGCACCCGGTGACCGGTTCGACGACTACTGCGCCGACGTCCGCCGGGAGTATGCGACCGTCCCCGACCGCCCCTACGCCGTAGGACGCACGGCGATCCTTGCGCCCTTCCTCGAGCGCGAGTCTGTCTATCGCACCGACCACGCCCGGCAGCGGTGGGAGCCGGCGGCCCGGCGCAACCTCGCTCGGGAGATCAGCCGCCTCGCCACCAGCTGACGTCTCAGCCCTGCGCCGTGCGTGGTGACCGGTCGAGCAGCCGGTCGACGACGAGTCCCAGCACGCCCGCCAGTGCGATCCCGCCGACCGCACCGAGCAGCGGGTTTTCGTGGACCCAGTGCCCCGCCAGGGCGCCGATGGCGACCGAGTAGGTCGCCCAGCTCAGCGCCGCGAGCCCGGACAGCAGGACGAACCGTCGGTGCCCGAAGGTGCCGGCACCCGCGGTGACGTTGACCGCCACCCGACCGACCGGGATGTATCTCGCCACGACGATCGCCAGGCCACCGCGGCGGTCCAGCTCCCGCTCGCCCCTGAGGAAGGCGCGGCGCAGCTTGGGCCGCGGGCTGTCGCGAAGGCGCCGGAGTCCTGACCGCCTCGCCAGCAGGAAGGTGAGGTTGTCACCGAGGAAGGCTCCCAGGGCTGCCACGACTCCGAGCGCGAGGAGGTGGGGTGAACCCGTGGCCACCCCGAAGGCCGCGAGAGTGATGATCACCGACTCGCTCGGCACCGGAGGGAGGACGGCGTCGAACGTCGCGAGGAGGAAGAGAGTCGGCAGCACCCACACGGCGGCGGCGTTCTGCTCGATGAGGGTGTTGATGGCCTCGAACACGCGAATCTCCCCTTGTGACAGCGACATCCGGATCCGCGCGGTTCGCCGATCACCCTGTCACTGCCAACCTAGGAGCGCCGAGGGCCCCCGACCATGGGGTGGATCCCCGGCTGTTCCCTGAGGTCGTCCCCGGGGCCCTCAGGGGTGCGAGTGGACCTGATCCTGCGCCCGGGGGTTCAGCAGTGGCCACCAGTGCCGGTCCCCCAGCTCCCGCTCCTGACGCGCGGGCGGGCACCACGACCCCGCGGTCGGCGTCGCGCCGTCGGCGGGCACGGCGTGCACGGTGAAGCACGCCTGCGGCGTCGGCCACGGATAGGTCGGGTCGGGGGTGCTCACGACGTTGCGGACGTATCCCAGCAGGCGGGCGGAGTCGGCCGACAGGCCGAGGTCTGCGCACAGTGAGGCCAGGGCCAGCACGGCGGTCTCGCCCTCGCCGACCGTCCGGGCGGGCAGGTCCGGCCCGTGCCCGTCCGCGCGCTCGACGACGAGCAGGCCACGCGCGTCCCGGACCGCCGCTCGCACGACGACCGTGTTGGGGGGCGGGTTGTCCTGGCGCGACGCGATGACGTCGGCGCGGCTGCCCGGGGGCAGCCACGGAGCGTCGGGCGTGCTCCGCACCACGCGCTCGTGCCTGCGCTTCGAGATGCGAAGTCCGCTGTCCCGCAGGCGTTTCAGCAGCTCACGGCCCTCCAGCGGCACGGCCCCCGCTGCGACGACGTCGGCGTAGAGCTCCTGCGGGATGTCGTAGTGGTCGCCCTCGAAGGCGCGGCGGGAGATGCCGACACGGTCCGCGAAGTCGTGCAGCTCGGCATACGAGTCGGTGCTCACCAGGTGCGACCACAACCGTCCGTGGGCGGGCCACGCTGGCGGGTCGATGAGCAGCATTCGCAGATCGTATGCCGTGTGTCGCACCCGAGCCTGTGGACAACTCCACGGCGGGTTGCGCGGACTTCCCTAACGTCAGGGGCCAGTGGTCACACCACCGGGTGTGACCCCGACGAAGGGGAGCAGACCATGGCAGCCCAGTTCCAGGTCGACACCGAGCGCATCCAGGCCGCCTCCGGTGACATCGCCCGCATCTCCAGCGAGATCGAGGGCCAGGTCGCACAGATGCTGGCCCGGTTGACAGCTCTTCAGGACGCGTGGAAGGGCGGCGCAGCCACCCAGTTCCACGGTGTCGTCACACAGTGGCAGGGCACCCAACGTCAGGTGCAGACCTCGCTCGACTCCATCGGCAACGTGCTGGCAGCCGCAGGGGCGCAGTACGCCGACACCGAGGCCCAGAACATGCGCATGTTCACCTGAACGGCCGGCGACGGGCGCGACACCCCTGAGGTCGCGCCCGCCGCCGGTGCTCACTCGGTGGTGACCGCCCTGAGGATGTCGAGCCTCGAGGCCCGCCACCCGGGCCACCATGCAGCCAGGATGCCCACGAGTCCGGCGATCCCGACGAAGAGCGCCAGCTGTGGCCAAGGGATCGCCAGGACGTCGATGCCGTCGTCACGCAGTGACCGCTGGAGGGCGACCCCGAAGGTCACCCCCAACCCGATGCCCAGCGTCGCTCCGAGCAGGGCGATGACGATCGACTCGAGGCGGAGCATCCGCTTGAGCTGACGCCGGCTCAGTCCCACCGCTCGCAGCAGGCCGATCTCACGGGTGCGCTCGATGACCGACAGGGCGAGGGTGTTGATGATGCCGAGGATCGCGATGATGACGGCCAGACCGAGCAGCGCATAGATGAGGTAGAGCATCTGGTTGATCTGGGTGCGCTGCTCGTCGGCGAACTCGTCCTGGTCCTTGACCGTCACCACGGGGAGGTCGGCGATCGCCCGGTCGAGGTCACGACCCACCTGCGCCGGAGCAGTCCCCGGCTCACGGGTGATGAAGACGAAGGAGTCCGTCCTGGGTCCGCCCAGCGACTCCAGAGCCGCCAGGCTGAGCAGGTAGTCCGAGGACAGCAGCGCCGAGTCACCGTGGATCGCCGACACCGTGAACGGCTTCGTCGTGCCGGCCCGGGTCAGGTCGAGCTTGGACCCGACGGCGAGCTTGTCGACGGTGGCGCGCTCCTGCGAGATGGAGACCGTCGTCGGCGTGAGGTCGGCCAGGCGGCCGGACACCATGGGCGTGGGCCCGAGCACGCCGACGTGGTCGGGGTCGATCCCGATGACCCCGCCACGCTCGCTGCCCACGTCGAGGGCGTCCCAGCGGAAGGCCGCGACCTCCTCGACGCCGGGCACGGCCGCCAGCTCCTTGGTCACCTCGACCGAGAAGGGTGTGCCGACGACGCTGGAGACGACGTAGTCCGCGACGAACTCCTTCTCGATGGACCTGTCGATGCTCGCCTTCGCGCTTGCCCCGAAGACGGCCATCATCGACACGAGGGTCACGCCGATCATCAGCGCCGAGGCGGTGGCAGCCGTGCGCCGGGGGTTGCGCTGCGCGTTCTGCTGCGCCATGAGGCCGACGGCACCAAAGACCTTGCGCCAGACCCAGCCGATGCCCGCGATGACCGGGCGCCCGACGAGTGGGCTGATGAGCGCGACGCCGAGGACGACACCGAGGATGCCGGCTCCCACCCAGTAGGTCTGGTTGGGCACGTCGGTGAACAACCCCGTGAGCAGGAGTGCTGCGCCCACGACCGTCAGGACGCCACCGACGATGATCCGCCCGCGCATGCCGCTCTCCGCGAGGACGGCGTCGTCGCGCATGGCCGCGACCGGAGGGACCTTGCCGGCCTTGCGGGCGGGCACGTAGGCCGCGACGAGGGTCACGAACAGACCGACGACGAGGGACACCACGACGGTGCGCGGCGAGAGGATGAGTGCCTGCCCGCTGAGGTCCAGCCCGAACCGACCGAACAGGACGCGGATGCCCATCGCGAGCACGACGCCGAGTCCCAGCCCGATGACCGACCCGACGAGCCCGATGACGCCGGCCTCGAAGAGCACCGACCGCGCCACCTGGCGCCGGGTCGACCCCAGCGCCCGGAAGAGCGCGAGCTCCCGCGAGCGCTGGGCCACGAGGATGCTGAAGGTGTTGACGATGAGGAACGAGCCGACGACGAGTGCCACACCTGCGAAGACGAGCAGGAACGTCGTGATGAAGCCGAGCGCCTCCTGGATGTCACTCGCCGCAGCCTTGGCAGCAGCGTCGCCGGTGACTGCCTCGACGCCCGGAGGCAGCTTGGCGGCCACGGCGTCGCGCAGCTCCTGCTGGCTCGTCCCCGACGATGCCGTCACCCAGATGTCGGAGTAGGTGTCCTTGCCCTCCATGAACAGCGCCCGAGCCTGGGCAGTGTCGAAGATCGAGAGGCTTGCCCCCGCGAGCCCTCCGTCCGTGGTGGCGAGTCCGACCAGCCTGGCCTGGATGCGCGGCTGGGCACCCGAGCTGACGATGTTGACCCTCTCGCCGAGGAGGTAGCCGGCCTTGTCGGCCGTCCTGTCGTCGAGGACGACCTCGCCCGGGCCCGTGGGCCAGCGACCGCCATCCAGTCTCGCGCGCTCCAGGCCCTTGGCCGCAGGACCACCGGTGTGGTTGAGCCCGAGCCCCGGCGGGCCGAAGCCCCCGATGAGCTTGCCGTCCTTCCCGACGACGAAGGTGCCGAAGTTCGTGATGTTGCCGTCCGCGCGAGCCGCCCCCTCGACACCGGCGAGCTCGGTGACGAGCGAGCCCGGGAGCGTCGCGCTCGAGGGCTGCTGCTCGAGGTCGACCTCACCGGACACCGGTCGCACGACGACGTCGCCGACGGACCCGTTCATGATCGAGTCGAAGCTGCGCCCGAGGGTGTCGGTGAAGACGAAGGACCCGGCGACGAACGCCACCCCGAGGATGATGGCGAAGGCACTCATGAAGAGCCGCAGCTTGCGGGCCAGGAGGCTCTTCCAGCTGGCGCGCAGCATGGTTCAGCCCCTGGCGTTCGAGTCGATGTCCTTCATCGCCTCGAGGATCAGCTCGGGTGACGGCTCGCGCAGCTCGGCGACGACCCTGCCGTCGGCGAGGAAGACGACGCGATCGGTCCAGCTCGCGGCTTTGGGGTCGTGGGTGACCATGACGATGGTCTGCCCGAACTCGTCGACCGAGCGGCGGAGGAAGGCGAGCACCTCGGCGCCCGAGGTCGAGTCGAGGTTGCCCGTGGGCTCGTCCGCGAAGATGATCTCGGGCCGGCTCACGAGAGCACGCGCGCACGCCACCCGCTGCTGCTGGCCACCGGAGAGCTCGCCGGGGCGGTGCCCGAGCCGGTCGCCGAGGCCGATGGTCGAGATCACCTGGTCGAACCAGGCGCGGTCCGGCTTGCGCCCGGCGATCGAGAGCGGCAGCAGGATGTTCTCCTGCGCACTGAGCGTGGGGATGAGGTTGAACGACTGGAAGACGAAGCCGATGTGGTCGCGACGGACCCTGGTCAGGTCCTTCTCCTTGAGCGACGTGAGCTCGATGTCCCCCAGCTGCACCGAGCCGCGCGTCACCGAGTCCAGGCCGGCAGCGCAGTGCATGAGCGTGGACTTGCCCGAGCCGGACGGCCCCATGATGGCGGTGAACTCGCGAGCGTTGAGGTCGAGGCTCACGCCCTTGAGCGCCGTGACGGCGGTGTCGCCCGAGCCATAGGTCTTGACGAGGTCGGTGACGCGAGCGGCGACCTGCGCCGGCGCGGTGGTGGCGCGGCGCTCTGGAGCGAGGTCAGTGGTCATGGCGACCACGCTAGGTGGGCGGACGGCATACGCGCTGTGGGTTTCTGCCCCGAGCGGACCCTGAGTCGACCCCGACACAGCGCAGGCCCTCAGTCCGCACCAGGGAGCCAGCGCACCGGGTCGTCGATGACGCGCTGGAGCTGGAGGTAGGCAGCACCGAGACCGCCGGGTGCCGGATCGGGGCCGGCCACCCGCACCGTCGGGGGCGCCCACCCCGACGACAGAACGCGTCGACACAGGGTCAGTTCGACGGCCGGACCCACGAGATCGGCGACCTCCCGCAGGTGGCCACCGAGGACCACGACAGGGACGTCCACCACGTTGACCACGGCCGCCAGGGCGTGACCGAGCGCCCAGGCTGCGCGCTCCACCGCGGCGACGGCCGACGCGTCTCCCCCACGCGCCCGCTCCCCCAGCTCGGCCGCCGTCGTCTCGGAGGGCAGACCGGCAGCGGCAAGCATGGCGCGCTTTCCGGCATACAGCTCAAGGCACCCGGTTGACCCGCAGGCGCAGGCGGGCCCGTGGGGGTCGACGCTGACGTGCCCGATCTCGCCGGCCCATCCGTGTCGGCCCGGCAGCGCGCGACCGTCGATGACGATGGCGCCACCGATGCCGATCTCGCCCGAGAGATGGATGAAGTCGGTCAGACCACTCGAGCGACCTGGCCGGTCGAGTCGCACAACTGCGGCTGCGAGCTCGGCCTCGTTGCCGATCGTGAGCCCTCCCGCGCCGAGGGACTCGGTGTCGAGGAGCTCCGAGATGGCGACGTCCGACCAGCCGAGGTTCGGAGCGCGCAGCAGCACCCCGTCTGCGGCGACGATGCCGGGGACGGCGAGGCCGGTGCCGACGAGGCGCAGATCGGGCGGGGCGGCCCTGAGCGCCTCGTCCGCGAGGAGGGACAGGCGCGAAAGGACCTCTCCCGGAACCGAGTTCGTGAAGTCCCCCAGCTCGATCCGTTCGACGAGGACCGCCCCGGAGAGGTCGACGACGAGAGCAGCGAGGTGACCGACGTTGACCTGCAGCCCCAGGGCGGCGAGGTGCCCAGCACGTGGCACCAGCGGCGTGCCGGGGCGCCCCCGTCGGGCAGTGCCACGACTGCTCGGCGCGTGCGAACCGATCTCCTGCTCCGCAAGCACCCTGCCCCTGAGGAGCTCGTCGACCAGGCGGGACGCGGTCGCCCGGGTCACCGAGATCGCCGTGGCGACGTCCGCTCGCGTGGGTGGAGCCTCAGCCGCGAGCACCGCGGAGACGACTCTCGCCAGGTTGGCGGCGCGCAGGCCGTCCACCGCCGCAGCGGCCGGACCCGGATCCACGGCGCGGCGAGCAGGAAGGGCTGGAGACACCTCTTGACAGTAAGGGATCGCCTCATTAGTTTTACGGCAAAACACAAAGGAGCTCCTCCCATGACAACGACGTCACGCACCCCCACTCCCGAGCACAAGTTCTCGTTCGGCCTCTGGACGGTGGGCTGGACGGGCATCGACCCGTTCGGCTCGGCCTCGCGCCCGGCCCTCGAGCCCTGGGAGTACGTCAAGGAGCTCGCCGCGCTCGGCGTCTGGGGCATCACGTTCCACGACAACGACGTGTTCCCCTTCGATGCCGACGAGAAGACCCGCAACGAGCGCGTCGGGCGACTCGCGAAGGCCACCGAGGAGGCGGGCCTCGTCATCGAGATGGTCACCACCAACACCTTCAGCCACCCCGTCTTCAAGGACGGTGGGCTCACCAGCAACGACCGCTCGGTGCGCCGGTTCGGGCTGCGCAAGGTGCTGGGAGCGGTGGACCTGGCCGCCGAGCTCGGCGCCGAGACCTTCGTGATGTGGGGCGGCCGCGAGGGCAGTGAGTACGACGGGAGCAAGGACCTGCACGCCGCCTTCGACCGCTACAAGGAGGGCCTCGACACCGTCGCCGGCTACATCAAGGACAAGGGCTACGGCCTCAGGATCGCCCTCGAGCCCAAGCCCAACGAGCCTCGTGTTGACATCCTCCTGCCGACCGTCGGTCACGCTCTCGCGATGATCGCCGAGCTCGAGCACGGTGACATCGTCGGGCTCAACCCCGAGACGGGCCACGAGCAGATGGCCAACCTCAACTACACCCATCAGCTCGCGCAGGCCCTGTGGAGCGGCAAGCTCTTCCACATCGACCTCAACGGCCAGCGCGGCCTGAAGTACGACCAGGACCTCGTGTTCGGTCATGGCGACCTCATGTCGGCGTTCTTCACCGTCGACCTCGTCGAGAACGGCTTCCCGGGAGTCCCGGACGGACCGCGCTACACCGGGCCGCGGCACTTCGACTACAAGCCGTCGCGCACCGAGCACATGGACGGTGTGTGGGAGTCGGCCAAGGCGTGCATGTCGTCCTACCTGCTCCTCGCCGAGAAGGCGAGGGCGTTCCGTGCCGACGCGCGCGTCCAGGAAGCCATGACGTATGCCGGCGTGCTCGACCTCGCTCGGCCCACCCTGGACGAGGGCGAGACGATCGAGCAGTTCCTCGCCACCGATGACGGCTTCGACGCGGAGAAGGCGGCCGAGCGTGACTTCGGCTTCGTCCGGCTCAACCAGCTCGCGGTCGAACACCTCATCGGCTGAGCCCCCGCGGCTCTCGTCGCTTCACTCGAGGGCATCGGCGAAGTGGGACGCGAAAGGGCGGCCCCCCGTTCGGGGGACCGCCCTTCGTCGGCGTCTGCCGGATGGGTCTGATCAGGAGATCAGAAGCCCATACCGCCCATGCCACCCATGTCGTCGCCGCCGCCGCCCATCGCCGCAGCAGCCTTCTCGGGCTTGTCCGCGATGACTGCTTCGGTGGTGAGGAACAGAGCGGCGATCGACGCGGCGTTCTGGAGCGCCGAACGCGTCACCTTGGCCGGGTCGATGATGCCCGCGGCGATGAGGTCGACGTACTCACCCGTCGCGGCGTTGAGGCCCCAACCCGACTCGAGGTTGGACACCTTCTCGGTGACGACGCCGCCCTCGAGGCCCGCGTTGATCGCGATCTGCTTGAGCGGAGCCGAGATCGCGACGCGCACGATGTTGGCGCCCGTCGCCTCGTCACCCTCGAGCTCGAGCTTGTCGAACGCAGCCTTGCCCGCCTGGAGGAGGGCGACGCCACCACCGGCGACGATGCCCTCTTCGACGGCAGCCTTGGCGTTGCGCACGGCGTCCTCGATGCGGTGCTTGCGCTCCTTGAGCTCGACCTCGGTGGCCGCGCCCGCCTTGATGACGGCGACGCCACCGGCGAGCTTGGCGAGGCGCTCCTGGAGCTTCTCGCGGTCGTAGTCGGAGTCCGACTTCTCGATCTCGGCGCGGATCTGGTTGACGCGACCCTGGATCTGGTCGGCGTCGCCTGCGCCCTCGACGATGGTCGTCTCGTCCTTGGTGACGACGACCTTGCGAGCGGTGCCGAGCAGGTCGAGCTCAGCGGTGTCGAGCTTGAGCCCGACCTCCTCGGAGATGACCTGGCCACCGGTGAGGATGGCGATGTCGGCGAGCATGGCCTTGCGACGGTCACCGAAGCCGGGAGCCTTGACGGCAACCGACTTGAAGGTGCCCTTGAGCTTGTTGACCACCAGCGTCGACAGGGCCTCGCCCTCGAGGTCCTCCGAGATGATGAGCAGCGGCTTGCCGGACTGCATGACCTTCTCGAGCAGCGGCAGCAGGTCCTTGATGCCGGAGATCTTCGAGTTGACGACGAGCACGTAGGGGTCGTCGAGGACGGCCTCCATGCGCTCGGTGTCCGTGACGAAGTAGTGGCTGATGTAGCCCTTGTCGAAGCGCATGCCCTCGGTGAGCTCGAGCTCGAGGCCGAAGGTGTTGCTCTCCTCGACGGTGATGACGCCTTCCTTGCCGACCTTGTCCATGGCCTCGGCGATCATCTCGCCGATCTGGGGGTCAGCTGCGGAGATGGAGGCGGTGGCAGCGATCTGCTCCTTGGTCTCCACGTCCTTGGCGTTGTTGAGCAGCTCCTCGGACACGGCCGCGACGGCCTTCTCGATGCCGCGCTTGAGGGCCATCGGGTTGGCTCCGGCGGCAACGTTGCGCAGGCCTTCCTTGACGAGGGCCTGGGCGAGGACGGTCGCCGTCGTCGTGCCGTCACCGGCGACGTCGTCGGTCTTCTTGGCGACCTCCTTGACCAGCTCGGCGCCGATCTTCTCGTAGGGGTCGTCGAGCTCGATCTCCTTGGCGATGGACACACCGTCGTTGGTGATCGTGGGGGCTCCCCACTTCTTCTCCAGCACGACGTTGCGGCCCTTGGGGCCCAGGGTGACCCTGACGGCGTCGGCGAGGATGTTCATTCCTCGCTCGAGTCCGCGGCGTGCCTCTTCATCAAAAGCGATGATCTTGGCCATTCGGGTGGTTCCTCCCACGCGAATCGAAGGTGTGGCCAGGCGATGCCCGCGACGGACGGACCGGCGAAGCGCACTTCATGTCTGCGCGCGTGCCGACCCTCATCGGTCTGGCCGTGATGTTCAGGCTTGGCACTCACTTGAGGAGAGTGCTAACGCCATTATTGGCACTCTCGGGTGGAGAGTGCAAACGCCCGCACCTGTCCGGACGCGCAGTTCGCCAGAAGCTGGTCGCGCGCCGGCGCAGCAGAGTCAGAGGCTGGGTGCGTGGCCCTCGAACGTGGCGCGCATCGCACCGTCGGCCTCGGAGGACACCGGGTCGTCGAGATCAGCGACGAACACGGCGACGAGGGTGCGTGCCGGGTTGGACTGGGCCTCGGCGAGGGCGACCCGCCAGGCCGCGAGGTTGGGGTGGTCGAGCTCCGTGCAGGCCTGCGCCGGCTCGAGTGACTCCACCGCAGCGGCGAGCTGCGAGGTGGTCAGCTCGAGGGTCGCGGTGGACCCGTCGTGCCCCAGCACCGTGGCCAGGATGACCGCGGGCAGACCGTGGCGCCCACCCGGCGTGTTGATGTGCCCGAAGTCCAGCTCGGCCGAGCTGGACGCGGAGCTCAGCCCCACGGCATACGCCACCGGAGGGCGCCAGCCCTCGATCCTGGCGGCGAGGTGGTCCGTGATGGCGGCGAGGCCGTCGGGGGTGCTCCAGTCGAGCTCGCTCACGGCTCAGCCCTGCGGCTGCAGGCCGAGGCGGCGGGCCGAGCGCGCGCGTTGACGGGTCGCGCGCTGGCGGCGGAGGCGCTTGACGAGCATCGGGTCGTGCTCGAGGGCGACCGTGCTGTCGATGAGGGCGTTGAGCACCTGGTAGTAGCGCGTCGGGCTCATGTCGAAGAGCTCCTTGATGGCCGACTCCTTGGACCCGGCGTACTTCCACCACTGGCGCTCGAAGTCGATGATGCGGCGGTCACGGTCGGTCAGCCCCTCGACACTGGACGCTGCGGACTGCTCTTCGTGGACGGCGTTCACGGTTCGACCCTTCTGGTGTGACGGCTGCGGTGGCCA
The DNA here is from genome assembly GCF_042666355.1 of Knoellia altitudinis. Classification (NCBI taxonomy): domain Bacteria; kingdom Bacillati; phylum Actinomycetota; class Actinomycetes; order Micrococcales; family Intrasporangiaceae; genus Knoellia; species Knoellia altitudinis. Next base: position 2,334,744 of record NZ_JBHTDK010000001.1, on the reverse strand, counting down.
GCCTAACGGTCGAATGACACGCCTGTCATTAGGGTCGGCGTGTCCGCTGGACATGCTGCGGGACGGCTACTCAGGCGGCTCAGGCGTCACAGGGGCCCCGTTGACCAGGTATGCCGTGAGCTCATCAACGGTGTCGACGACGGTGTCCGGGTCGGTCGCCTCGAGCGCTGCGCGCTCCCCCGCGCCCCACGTCACGGCCACGGCGGACATACCGGCTGCCCGGGCAGCGAGCATGTCGACGGTGGCGTCGCCGACATAGACGGCGGCCGTGGGGTCGACACCGACCTTGGCCGCGGCCGCGAGGAGGGGCTCCGGGTCGGGCTTGTGCCTCGTCGTGTGCTCGAGGGCGCCGACGACGTCGATGAGGTGGTCGATGCCGACGGCTTCGAGCGCCAGGCGCGCGGTCTCGGTCCTCTTGCTCGTGACGATGTGGAGGTTCGCCCCGGCCTCGGTGAGAGCCGCGAGCATCTCCGGCACGCCGGCATACCGCTCGATGAGACGTGCCGTGTTGGCGAGGTTCCACTCGCGGTAGGTGCTGTCGAGGTCGTGCCCGCGCTCGGGGTCCTCCTCGAGCAGGGCGGCGAGCAGCGGCCGGCCGATCCAGGCGCGGGCCCGGGCGTCGTCGATCTCCTCGCCGCGCACCTCACGGAAGGCGTGCTGGTAGGACGCCACGATGAGCGGGATGGTGTTGGCGAGCGTGCCGTCGAGGTCGAAGAAGATGGTCTGCCAGCGCGGTGTCGTCACCCCCCCATCTTCGCCCCGCGTGCCTCAGCGAGCGTCGACGGGCTCGATGCCGAGACTGGCGAGCAGCTCGACGACACGGCGCTTGATGTCGTCGCGGATCGGACGCACCGACTCGACGCCCTTGCCGGCCGGGTCCTCGAGCGCCCAGTCCTCATAGCGTTTGCCCGGGAAGATCGGGCACGCGTCGCCGCAGCCCATGGTGATGACGACGTCGGAGGCCTGGACCGCCTCGGTCGTGAGGACCTTGGGTGCGGCCGCCGCGAGGTCGATGCCCTCCTCGGCCATGGCTTCGACGGCCGCGGGGTTCACCTGGTCGGCAGGCGCACTGCCGGCCGAGCGGACCTCGACCCGGCCCCCGCCGAGCGCCTCGAGGTAGCCGGCGGCCATCTGCGAGCGCCCGGCGTTGTGGACGCAGACGAAGAGGACGGAAGGTCGTTCGGTCATGGCTGGATCCTGTCAGTCGAGAAGGTCGCGGAGGAGGACGGAGACGCGCTTCTGGAGGTCGTCGCGGATGTCGCGGACGACCTCGATGGGCTGGTCCGCGGGATCGGCGACGGTCCAGTCCTCGTAGCGCTTACCCGGGTACACCGGGCAGGCGTCGCCGCACCCCATGGTCACGATGACGTCGGCAGCGCGCACGGCCGTGTCGGTGAGCGGCTTCGGATAGGGCTGGGACAGCGGGATCCCGCGTTCGGCGAGGACCTCGATCACAGCCGGGTTCACGGCGTCGGCGGGCTTGGACCCGGCCGAGCGCACGTGCACGCGTCGCGCCGACAGATGCTCAGCCAGAGCCGCGGCCATCTGTGACCGGCCGGCGTTGTGCACACAGACGAAGAGGATCTCGGGGACGGGCTTGGCGATCCGACCCTCGGCCTGTGCCGCAGCCATGAGCTGCTCACGGGCCTGGCGGGCGACGAGCACCGGAAGGAACTCGCCGATCGTGGCGCGAGGCTCGAGGAGCTCTCGAGCGTCGGCGACCGCCTGGGCGACGGTCTCACGTGAGAACACGCCCTCGTAGGCATAACCGAGGTCGTCGACGAGGGCGGCAAACGTGGCATCAGTGTTCATGGCTGCACTCCTAGCTGGTCGAGCTCGGACCGAAGGCGGCGGACGCGCTCCCGGATGTCGTCGCGGACGAGGCGCATGCGTTCCATGCCCTCGATGCCGCGGCTTGCAGGTTCGTCGGTCTCCCAGGTCTCGATCTCGGCCCGCATCCCCGGGACACGGTCGACGACGGCCTCGGAGCCAAGGACCACGACGCGGTCGACCCGGGCCAACAGCTCGGGCTCGATCGGCTTGGGCGCTTCACCGGCGACGTTCGCGCCGACCTCGGCGAGGGACTCGACGGACTCGGCGTTGAGGGCGGAACCGGGCTTGGTCCCGGCCGTGTGGACCTCGACGCCGTCACCCGCCTCGAGTCGCATGAGGGCACCGGCCATCTGCGACTTGCCGCCGTTCTTGACGCAGACGAAGAGGACGGAAGGGCGTTCGGTCATGACTCCTCCTTGGGGGTGTCCACCAGCAGGTGTATGCCGGCCAGGCCGACTGCGACACCCGTCACCTGGGCGAGAACGAACGGCAGGACGTCACCTGGTGCGATGCCGGCGAACGTATCGCTGAACATCCTCGCGATGGTGACGGCCGGGTTGGCGAAGGACGTCGAGGAGGTGAACCAATAGGCCGCGAGGATCCAGGCTGCGACGAGCCACGGGGCGCGGTCGCCCCGTCCACCACGACTGACGTGGCCGACGACGACAACGAGTCCGGCCGTCGCGACGATCTCACCGATCCACTGCCCCACACCGGTTCTCGGCTTGTCCGAGAAGTGCAGGGGCGCGAGGTCGTACATGAGGTTCGCGACCACCACGCCGAACACGCCTCCGAGAACTTGCGCTACGGCATACCCGGGAAGTCGGGACCACGGGAGGTCGCGACGGACCGCTTGGGCGAGCGAGACCGCGGGGTTGAAGTGGGCTCCGCTCACCGGCGCGATGACCGCGATGAGGACGGCCAGGGCGGCCACGGAGGCGATGGCGTTGGCGAGGAGCTGGAGGCCCACGTCATCGGTGAGGCGCTGCGCCATGACGCCGGAGCCGACGACAGCCGCGAGGAGTCCCGCGGTGCCGACGGCTTCGGCGGCGAGCGCCCGAGGGAGTGGGGTCACGCGCAGCATCCAGCGGCGGCCTTCTGACCGGAGACGTCGAGGACCTCGATGGACGCCGTGGCCGGGCGGGCGTCGGCGGGGTTCTCGTCCTTGACGGTGTAGACCTCCCACGGTGCACCGGCCGGGTCGTGGACCCACACCTTGTCCTGGAGGGCGTAGCAGCAGGTCGTGTCGTTCTCGTCGAAGGCGGCGAGGCCGGCGTCAGCGAAGCGCTCCCGAGCAGCGGTGACGCCCTCGACGGAGGGGACCTCGACGCCGAGGTGGTTGAGGGCACCTGCGGCGCCGGTGCCGCGCTGCTCCTCGGTGGTCTCGATGAGGACCAGCTTGAGCGGCGGCTCGGACACGGCGAAGTTGGCGTAGCCGGGGCGGCGCTTGGCCGGCTCGACCCCGAACATGGCCGAGTAGAAGGCGATGGACGCCTCGAGGTCGGTGACGTTGAGAGCGAGCTGCACTCGTGAGGTGGTGGTGACGGTGGCTGCAGTGGTCATCTGAGGTGCCTTCCCGTAGATTGATGGCTGTCGATGGATGTAGTGAAGCGCATATATCGATCAACGTCAATACTTGGAGTGGCATGATGAAACGCGATGCAACCGGGAGGAACGAGATGACGACGAGCGGGACGACCGCGACGCGGGCAGACGCGAATCCGTGCTGTGGGATCACCACGCCCGGGGGCCTCACCCGTGAGCAGGCAGAGAGCAATGCCGTCCTGCTCAAGGCCGTCGCCGATCCCGTCCGGCTTCGCCTGCTGAGCATGATCCGCGACAGCGAGAGCGGCGAGGCGTGCGTCTGCGACCTCACCCCGGCCGTCGGACTCGCGCAGCCGACGGTGAGCCACCACCTCAAGGTGCTCACCGAGGCCGGTCTCATCGAGCGCGAGAAGCGCGGGACGTGGGCCTGGTTCCGCCTCGTCCCCTCGCGCCTCGACGACGTCCGGTCGATCTTCGACTGACCGCCAACTCGGCCGCATGCCCACCACCCCGACGAACCCACCTACCGCACCGGAGATGGGGCAGTCACCTCGCCTACGGTGCAGCAGGTGCGTCGGCAGTGATCGGCACGTCGGAGGTCAGGCGGCTTCCTTCGCGAGGATGTCGTCGATCTGGCCGATCGCGCCGGTGAGACCTTCCTCCATGCCCATCCCGACGACCTTCTCGAGGTCCTCGGCGCTGCCGTAGGTCGTCGTCGTGACCATGCGCGTCCCGCCGTCACGCTCGGTGAGCTCGACGACACAGACGCCGACCGGCATACCCTCTGCCGGGTTCCCGTTGGCGTCGGCGAAGGCGTCCTTGAAGGTGAGCCGGTTCGGCGCCTCGATCGAGTCGAGCGTCCACAGGCCGCCGAACTTCTCGCCCTCGGGACTGGTCATGTAGTAGCCCACCCGCCCCCCGGGCACGAAGTCGAAGTCGGTGACGGTCGCGGGGTAGGTGGGCGGACCCCACCACTGCTCGAGCTGCCGCGCGTCGGACCAGAGCTGCCAGATCCGCTGGACGGTGGCGGGGAAGTCGGAGGTGACGACGATCGAGTGGTCGTCGACGTTCGTGTCGATGTTCGTGACGGGCATGGTGCTCTCCTTTGGTGGTGGGTGACTCATTCGGGACTGGCGAGGAGCTCGTCGATCTGGCTGATCCGACCGCGCCACACGGCCTCGAAGTCGCCGAGCAGCAAGGCGACGGACCGGACGGCCTCGACCTCTCCGCTGGCGAGCGACTCGCGACCGCTGCGGCGCTTGCTGACCAGACCGGCCCGTTCGAGGACCGCGACGTGCTTCTGCACCGCCGCGAAGCTCATGTCGTAGCTGCGGGCCAGGGCCGACACCGAGTGCTCGCCCGCCAGGACGCGGCGCAGGATGTCACGGCGCGTGCTGTCGGCGAGGGCGTGGAAGAGGGCATCGGCCCGCTTCTCCTCCGCATCGGTCATGAGGACAACCTACAACCATATGGTTGTAGGTTGTCAACCCCAATCCCACCCCCGGGGCCCGGCGCACGCCCGCGGTTCTCGTGGAACACGGAAGGCCTAGGTTTGGAGGCGTGACCTCCCGCCCCCTCGCCGAGCTCGTCCATCCTTCGTGGGCGCAGGCCTTGGCACCCGTCGAGTCGACGCTGACCGGGCTCGGCGAGTTCCTCCGGGCCGAGGTCGCCGCCGGGCACGGGTACCTGCCTGGCGGCTCTCACATCCTGCGGGCGTTCGAGCAACCGCTCACCGAGGTGCGGGTCCTCATCGTGGGCCAGGACCCGTACCCGACCCCGGGACACCCGATCGGCCTGAGCTTCGCCGTCGCCCCGGACGTACGGCCGATCCCCCGCAGCCTCGTCAACATCTACACCGAGCTCCAGAGCGACCTCGGCCTGCCGGCACCCACGAGCGGTGACCTCACCCCTTGGGCCGAGCGTGGCGTGCTCCTGCTGAACCGCGTCCTCACCGTGCGCCCCGGTGCGTCGGCGAGTCACCGCGGCAGGGGCTGGGAGCAGGTCACCGACTGCGCCATCGACGCCCTCGTCCGGCGTGGCAGTCCGCTCGTCGCGATCCTCTGGGGTCGCGACGCCCGAGCACTGCGGCCGCGCCTGGGCGACCTTCCGTGCGTGGAGAGCGCCCACCCGTCACCCCTGTCCGCGCGCTCCGGGTTCTTCGGGTCGCGACCGTTCAGCCAAGCCAACGACCTGCTCGTCCGCCAGGGCGCCGCACCCCTCGACTGGAGACTGCCGTGACCCCTGCACCCCCCAGCGCGTCCCGCGTGTGGACCACGTATGTCGCGATCGGTGACTCGTTCACCGAGGGGATGTCCGACCCGGATCCCGAGAACGACGACGCCTGGATCGGTTGGGCCGACCGTCTCGCGGAGTCGCTGAGTGACCTGGCGCAGATGGAGCGCCTGCCGTTCCGCTATGCCAACCTTGCCGTCCGCGGGCGACTCCTCGGTGACGTCGTCGGACCCCAGCTCGACCGGGCCCTGGCCATGTCGCCCGACCTCGTGTCCCTCGTCGGGGGTGGCAACGACCTGCTCCGACCCGGAGCCGACACCAACAGGATCATGGTGACCCTCGAGGATGCGGTGATCCGGTTGCGGCAGAGCGGCGCTGACGTCCTGCTGGCCACCCCGGTCGACCCCCAGGAGGCCGGGCTGCTCAAACCCCTGCGCGGTCGGCACGCCGTCCATGCGGCCAACCTCTTCACCATCGCGCAGCGTCACGGTTGCTACGTCCTCAACCTGTGGGGCATGCCCGCGCTGCGCGACTGGCGGCTCTGGGCCGACGACCGCATCCACCTCACGACCGAGGGGCATCGACGCGTCGCCCTCGCGGCACTTGCCGCCCTGGGTCACGCCACCGACGAGGACGACTGGCGCACCCCCCTCGCGCCCGGCGACGCGACGACCAGGCGCCAGGAGCTCCGCGCGCACGCTGCCTGGGCCCGCGAGCACCTCGCTCCGTGGGTCCAGCGCCGGATGAAGGGCCAGTCGAGCGGTGACGCCGTCGCGCCGAAACGACCGGACCTCGCGCCCATGCGCCCGTTCGACGACGGCCCCGGAGGCTGATCGAGCACCCGGGCCGTCGCGTTACAGTCGCCCGTATGCCGGTCAATCGCCTCCTGCCCACCGATGAGGGTCACGAGCTCATCGAGCTCACCCGCGAGATCTGCGACAAGGAGCTGCGCCCAAGGGTCGACGAGGCCGAGCGAGCCGCAGCGACCGACGAGGCCTTCCCGACCGAGGTCTTCAAGACCCTCGGGCGGGCCGGGTTGCTGTCCCTCCCCCACCCCGAGGAGCACGGCGGCGGCGCCCAGCCCTACGAGGTCTACCTCCAGGTCGTCGAGGAGATCGCGTCGGCCTGGATGAGCGTGGCGGTCGGGGTCTCGGTGCACTCCCTCACGGCGTATCCCGTGACGACCTTCGGCACGCCTGAGCAGCAGGCGGCGCTCCTGCCGGGGATGCTGTCCGGTGACCAGCTCGGGGCCTACGCCCTCTCGGAGCCCCTTGCCGGCTCGGACGTCGGGTCGATGACGACCAGGGCGACGCGATCGGACTCAGGTGACGGGGCGGCATACGCGATCAAGGGCCGCAAGGCCTGGATCTCGCACGCCGGGCACGCCGACTACTACACGACCTTCGCCCGGACCTCCGACGAGGGCGGACGCGGCCTCTCGTGCTTCATCGTCCCGGCCGGGTCGGACGCCATGACCTTCGGTGCGCCGGAGAAGAAGATGGGCCTGCACTGCGACACGGTCCGCGAGGTCATCTATGACGGTGTGCCGGTCGACGAGGCCAACCGGATCGGCGACGAAGGTCAGGGCATGGCGATCGCCCTGTCCGCCCTGGACGCCGGTCGGCTCGGGATCGCCGCCGGCGCAACGGGACTGGCGCAGTCAGCGCTCGACGCGGCCACGGCATACGCCAAGGAACGGCAGCAGTTCGGACGCGCGATCGCAGCCAACCAGGGACTCGCGTTCATGATCGCCGACATGGAGGCTGCGGTCTCGGGCGCCCGGGCGGCCTACCTGTATGCCGCGCGCCTCAAGGACGCCGGTCGCGCCTTCTCCAAGGAGGCCGCGGTCGCCAAGCTGCTGGCCACGGACGCGTCGATGAAGGTGACCACGGACGCGATCCAGGTGCTGGGCGGTGCCGGCTACACGCAGGACTTCCCGGTGGAGCGGATGTTCCGTGAGGCGAAGGTGACGCAGATCTTCGAGGGGACCAACCAGATCCAGCGGCTCGTCATCAGCCGGCACGTCCTGCGCTGACCGGGCCCGTCCGGGTCACGGTATGCCCGGACATGACGAACCGGGCCGTCTCATACACGGCCCGGTCACCTCTTTATAGGTGGCCGACCCGGCCCAGCCCGTGACCGACACGCGTCGCCCTCGCATCCACCACGTGACGATCCGGTGCTGGTCACCACTCCCAGGCGATGCCGACGACAGGGCTGCGTGGGTGCGTGGCCACGAGGGTCACGGTGTCGCGGTCGTGGCCGTGCTCGATCGAGCTGACGCGCTCCACGTCCTGCATCGAATGACCTTCGACCCGCCAGGCCGAGCTCGGCGACTCGCCGAGGAACCGCACGGTGCAGGTGAAGATCGTCGGGGGGTAGAGGAAGCCCGCTGAGTACCTCGTCATCGGCGCGGCGCCGTCCTGCCGCTCGACGACATAGTTCAGCTCGAGGGGGGCCAGGTCACCGGTCGCGAGCACGCGGTCCAGCTCGACGTGCAGCGACAACAGGTGCGAACCCCGGTCCACGTCGAGGGTGTGGCCGCCGACGACGTCCTGGAGGTCCGTGCGGGCCTCACCGGGTTGAGTCGGACGGAAGAAGCGGAAGTCGCTCACGTCATCAGCCAACGCCTCGACGATGCGGAAGTCGCGCACCCTCACCCGCCGACCGTCAGCGCTGAACTCGACGTGCTGGTGCGCGACAGCGGACTTGAGCGCACTGAACCGCGCTCCATCGGGCCACCACGGGTAGGGGACCGGAGGCGCGAACCCATCGAGGTCCTCCGGCCGGGGGACCAGCCAGCCGACCTCCCACGACTGGATGAATCCGCGCAGACGGTATGACTCATGGCCCAACGCCGCACCCAGCGCCTCGAGGGTCGCGCGGTGCGGACGGGTGAGCCGACCGGCCTCGAGCTCCCGGATGCTTCTCTCGCTCACTCCTGACGCCTCTGCGAGCTCCTGCTGGGTCAGCGCGAGCTCGCGCCGTCGCCGGCGCAGTCGGCCGGCAGCAGAACCCGCTCCGACACCAGTCACGCCAGTCACTGTAGGTCGATGATCTGTCACTCCGCGGTGATGGCTGCCGAATTCCTGCCGAATCGGCCCGGATCGGTGGTTGCGGCAAGAAGCACTGCGACGGCTCACGCGAAAGGCGCTGCTGCAGAAGGCAATTCACGCTCCTCCACTGAAGGACGGGAATCCGTCCTCGCAATTCTGCCGCCTTCCTGCCGATTGCGTTCCTCGTGGCACAGGTGGTTTTCTGCCAGAGCACACGCAGCCCTGGCCCAGCTCGGACCAGGTCGAGGTGTGCAGGGGGGCGCGGTCAGGGGCCGCGGTCGGGTGTCTGAGCGAGCACGCCGGGGGGGCTCGCTCAGCCACCCTGACCTCCGAGCCCAGGACGGGCCGACGCCGTCGCCTCAGCCACCGTCCTGATCGCGCGAGATGCCCGGCAGCAGCGTGTCGCCAGCGCGCAGGGCGTCCAGCGCGCCCGGGTGCTCGTCGATGTAGTCGAGACCCTTGTAGCGGTAGCGCCAGATCTGGACGGCGCCGAGCCCCCACAGCAGGAACTGCACCGACATCGCGACCTTGAAGTCGTCGAGGGTGTAGGTCCCCGGTCCGCCCGGTGCCCGCTGGTCGAGGATCAGGCCGATGAGCGCCATCGTCACCAGCGAGGCGAAGAAGCCGCCGATGTTGATGACGCCCGTGGCGCGCCCCAGCCGGTCAGAGGGGTGGAAGCTGCGGGCGAGGTCGAAGCCGACCATGGAACCCGGGCCGCCGAACGCCATGACGCAGACGAGGAGCACCAGGAGCGGCAACGGTGCGCGCCCGGGCCAGAGGAGCACCACCGCCCAGACGGTCGCGATGGCCACGACGATGCAGAGCACGATCTGCGAGCGGCGATAGGGCAGTCGTCCGGTGAGGCTGCCGATGACCGGCCCGGCCACGACCGCCGACAACGTGAGGGTGATGAGCAGGCCACCGGCTACCGCCGGGCTGAGCCCCTGCCCCTCGACGAGGAACGGGTAACCCCACAGCATCGTGAACACGGTCGCCCCGAACTGGCCGGTGAAGTGGATCCACATGCCCAGCCGGGTGCCCGGGTTGCCCCAGACCTCGCCGAGGGTGCGGGCGAGGGCGCGCACCTTGATCTTCTCGACGGCCTCACCCGTGTAGGGCGAGTCCTTGACGACGAGGACGAGGCCGACCAGGAGGACCGAGCCGGCACCGGCGGTGATCGAGAAGGACCGCTCCCACCCCCAGCGATCCAGCGCGTGGGCGAGCGGGGTCGCAGCGGCCACCGCGCCGAGCTGCCCGATCATCCCGCTCAGCTGCGTGATGATCGGCGCCTGCCTGACGCGGAACCACAGCGCGACGAGGCGCAGCATGCTCGTGAAGATCATGGCGTCGCCGATGCCCAGCAGGACGCGCGCGGCGAGTCCCATCGCGAAGCTGTCGGCGAACGCGAACCACAGCTGCCCGGCCGTCATGAGCGTGAGCCCGACGAGCAGCAGGAGACGCGACCCGAAGCGGTCCAGGAGGACGCCCACGGGAATCTGCATCCCGGCATACACGAGGAGCTGCAGGACCGTGAACGTCGCGAGCTGGGACGCGGTGATGTCGAAGCGTTCTGCCGCAACGAGGCCCGCGACGCCGAGTGAGGTGCGGTGGAAGATCGCGACGGTGTAGACCGCCAGCGCGACAACCCAGATCGTCCATGCCCGACGTCGCCCGATGTCGTGGATCTGGCGTCGAAGGGGTCGCGTCACCGCTCGATTCTAGGGACGGACGGGGTATGCCGTCCGGCTGGTCCGCGTCGTCGGCTCCGCCGCTCACCCCTGCTCGAGGAGTGACCGCTTCAGCACGTGGACGCGCGCCTCGGACTCGCCGACCCGCGACGGGTCGTGCCGGATGAGGGCGTACTCCAGCGCGTATGCCAGGACGAGGGCGGGCACGAGCACTCCGTGCTGGACGGTGGCCCGGGGCAGGGTGAAGACGTGGTCGGGAAGGCCCCCGAGAGCCAGTGCCGACTCGTCCGTCACCAGCATGGAGCGGGACTGCGCACCGAGCCTGATGAGCACCGCCGCGATCCGTGCGGCCTCCTCACCGAAGGCGAACACGAGGATCGCGTCGTCGTCGCGGACCGCCGACAGGCGCTCGGCCAGGTCCGGCCCCGACACCCGAACACCCGTGGTGGCCAGGCCCAGCAGGGAGAACTTGCGCTCGCTGAAGGCTGCCAGCGGCTCCATGAGCCCGGACCCGACCACGTAGACGTGGCGGGCACGGCCGAGCATTGCGGCCGCTGCGTCGAGCGACTCCTGGCTGATCGTCTCGGTCAGCTCGTCCAGGATCCGTGCCTGCGTCCGGGCCACCTCGCTCAGGGATGACCGCTCTCCCTTGCCGGCCAGGCTCGGCCGGTCGAGTGCCACTTGGTCCCGGGTCAGCTGGGCACGCAGCTCCTTGTAACCGCGGTACCCGACCTTCTGGGAGAAGCGGACGACGGCCGACTCGTGGAGGCCGAGGACGTCGCCCAGCCGCCGCGCCGTCAGGCCCTGGACGTCATCGGGTCGGGACAGCAGCGCATCGGCGATGGCCCGGTCTGCCGGGGTGAGCGTCGCGGTGCAGTTCTGGATCGCCGTTCGCACTGTCACGGGGCCTCCCGGTTCGGGCCTCGGTCGTCTGGTGCAGATCGTGCCATGTTCTGCAAGTATGACCGGTTCAGAGGAAGGCCTCCACATGGCGGGTCGGCAGGACGGGGCATGGCGCACCGAGCGCCTCGTGCTGGCCGCGCTCGCCTGCTCGGTCGCCGCCCAGTCCATGGTCCGGCCCACGGCGACCTACCGGGCCCTCGAGCTGGGCGCCGGCGTCCTCGGGGTCTCCCTCGTCGTGGCCGCGTCGTCCGCGCTGGCCGTGGTCGGCGCGGTCCCCATCGGACGCTGGATCGACCGGACCGGGCCGAAGAGGTGCATCACCGTCGGGGGCGCCTGCCTCACCGTTGCCACGGTCGGCGGCGCGCTCAGCCCCAACCTGGCCATGGTCGCCCTGTCGATGGCACTGGTGGGCATCAGCCACGTGGCCGTCCTGCTCGCGGCCCAGGCCATGGCGGCGCACGCCTCGTCACCGATCCACCGGCAGCAGCGGTTCGCCCGCAACGCCATCGCCGCCTCGCTGGGTCAGATCGTGGGTCCCGCGATCGCGGGCTGGGTCATCGCCATGGCGTGGCCGAGCGACCGGTTCCCGACGACCGGGGCGTTCCTCGCGGCAGCGGTGATCGCGGCGGTCGCGACCGCCCTCGCCCTTGCCATGGCTCCCGCCGCACCCGCCGACCCGGGAGACGGCAAGGCCCGGGCCAAGCTGTCCTCACGTCTCATGCTCGACCTCGCGGGACGGCCGGGGATGCCGGCGGCGCTCTCGTCCGGCGTGGCCGTGCTCATCGCGCTGGACGTGCTCATGGCCTACCTGCCCCTCATCGGCGAGGCGGCAGGGCTCCCCCCGGCGGTCGTCGGGGGACTCCTCTCCTTCCGAGGAGTGTGCGCGCTGGCCTCCCGCCTCCTGATGACCCCGATGATCCGACGCGTCGGGACCCGGGCGGTCCTGGCCGGGACGATGTTCGCCTCTGCCCTGTCGCTGTCGGCCATGGTGTGGGCCACCGAGGTCTGGCAGCTAGCCCTGCTCATCGGGATCTTCGGCTTCGGGGTGGGGGTCGGCGCCCCGATGACCGCGGCCTGGGTCGCCCAGGTCTCGCCGGTCGAGCTGCGCGCGACGGCGCTGGGCCTGCGGCTCAGCGGCAACCGGCTGGGGCAGGCGCTGGTCCCGCTGGGCCTGGGCTCCGTGGCTGCGAGCTGGGGCATCAGCATCGTGCTCGTCACGCCGGCGCTGACGCTGCTGGCCTGCACATGGTGGGTGTCGCGGGCGGACCTCGGCGAGTCCCAGGGATGACTCTGCCTGTGGGCAGCTCAGGCTGATCCGGGGGACTTCAGGACGATCTCGTCCTGACCACCCGTGAGCCGGATGAGGTCCTCGATGCGGTGGCGCACGGCCAGGTTCTGGTCGGCGTCGAGGTGGTAGATCGCCAGCTGCAGGGCGTAGCAGATCAGGGTAGGCACGACCGTGGTGTGGTAGCCGGGGTCCCCGTCACGCGGTGCGGCGAGGAGGTGGTTCGGCTGGGGCCGGAACGCGAAGCCGGGGAGGTCGGCGATCATCACGGTCTTGCCACCGAGCCGCTGCGCCTCGGCCATCAGCCGGCCGAGGTACGCGGGCGCCTGTTGCAGCACGAAGGCGACCAGCACGGAGTTCTCGTCGAACCCGACGAAGTGCTCGGCGACGTCCTTGGGCGTCCCGATCATCGGCACGACGGTGAGGCCGACCCGCCGCAGCCGCCGGTCGAGGAGGGCGAGCAGTGGGCGTGAGTCGTTGTTGCCGGTGATGTAGACCCGGTTTGCACCCTGCAGGGTCCGTGCGGCGGCATCGAGGTCGGCCTGGGAGATGAAGTCGGCGACGCGGCGCAGCGCCCGGACCTCGTCGTCGATGAAGCTGCGCAGGTCAGGCCCGGACGAGCTGCGCATCACCTGTTCGCCTGCCTCCGGCTGGTCCCCGCCCCGCTGCCGCAGGCTCTCCCGCAGCTCGGGGTACCCGCGATAGCCGAGCTTGCGCGCCAGGCGGATCACCGTCGTCTCGTGCGTGCCGGCGCGCTTGGCGACCGACGCGGCCGTGGCAGCACCGGACTCGACGTCGAGCAGGAGAACGTTGACGACCTTGCGCTCACTGTCGGTGAGCTCGCGATCCAGGGATGCCAGCGCAGTTTTGAGGGTCATCGTGACTCTTTCGTTGGAGCTCGGATGGGCAGAAACGTACAGGTGTTGACAACGTAGCATGCAGTCCTGCAAACTTGCGCAGGATCGCAGGACACCTGCAGCGGTCGCCCTTCAGCGCAAAGGAGCGTGGGACGTCATGGCTTCACCCACAGCACGAACGGCACTCGTCCTCGAGGGCAGCGTCAGCATCGCCGCCGTCGTCGGCGGACTGCTTCTCGTCGTCGCCGGCGCGCGATACGGGCTCTCCAGCCCGACAGGCATCGGCCCGGGGACGTTCCCGGCTGCCGCTGGGGTCCTGATGACCCTGTCGGGCGTCCTGCAGCTTCCGGGCCTGGCCCGGCAGCGTGCCGAGCTGGGTGCAGTGGCGGTCGGACCGGCCACGGTCCACGCGAAGCTGCGTGGGAGCGGCACTGACGACGACGCCGCCGCCGTCGTGGGCGCCGAGGACGTGCTGCCCGACCGGCAGGGACTCATCCGGGTGGTGGTGGTCGTCGTGTCCACCCTCGCAGCCGCCGTCCTGCTCAACTCCCTCGGCTTCATCATCGTGGTCGGCCTCTACCTTGCCGTCGTGCTGAAGGTCGTGGGTCACCGGACCTGGCTGCGATCGGCCCTGGTCGGTTTCCTCGTGGCGTTCGTCATCGGCGAAGGGTTCTCCCGCCTGCTCGACGTCGCGCTCCCGCAGTCGCCGTTCCCCTTCCTGCAGCAGTTCGGGATCTGAGCCATGGCCTTCCCCGACCTCTTCGCTGGATTCTTGGCCGTCCTCACCCCGCACCACCTGCTCTTCGCCCTCCTCGGTTGCATCATGGGGATGCTCGTGGGTGTCCTGCCCGGGTTCGGTCCCGCGGCCGCCGTCTCGCTCCTCATCCCCGTCACCTTCGGCCTCGACGCCACCACCGCCCTGATCACCCTCTCGGCAATCCTTTACGGCGCCGCCTACGGAGGCACCACCACGGCGGTGCTGCTCAACATCCCCGGGGAAGCGTCGTCGGTGGCGACCGCCATCGACGGCTACCAGATGGCCAAACAAGGTCGAGGTGGACCAGCACTCGTCATGGCGGCGATCGCCTCGTTCGTCGGCGGCACCATCGCCGTCGTGGGCTTCGTGCTCGTCGCTCCCTTCAGCCGCCTGGCCCTGGAGTTCGGGCCGCCGGAGCTCTTCGCCGTCGCCCTTCTCGGCATGACCCTCATGACGAGCTTCGTGGGTTCCTCCATCCCCAAGGCCCTGCTCAGCGCAGCGGCCGGTCTGGCCATCGCGACCGTCGGCCTCGACCCTGGCACGGGCACCGAGCGCTTCACCGGCGGCCTTCCCCAGCTCTTCGACGGCATCGGTCTCGTGGCCGTCGTGATGGGCTGCTTTGGTCTGGCCGAGCTGCTCTCGCACGCCCAGGTCGGGCCGCACGGCATACCCCGCCTGTTGTCGGTCAACCGGCTCCTGCCCACACGAGACGACGTGCGTCGGTCCGGGGCACCCATCATGCGCGGGTCCGTCATCGGCTTCTTCATGGGTCTCCTGCCGGGCTCGCCCGGAGCGGCGACCTCGCTGGCGTCCTACGCCGCCGAGAAGGGCGTCTCCAAGTCACCCGAGCGGTTCGGCAAGGGCGCCATCGAGGGCGTTGCAGGACCGGAGGCGGCGAACAACGCCCTGGCCGTGTCGTCCCTCATCCCCCTGTTCACGCTGGGCATCCCAACCTCCGCCACCGTGGCCATCATGGCCAGCGCCTTCACGGTCAACGGCCTCATACCCGGACCCCTGCTCTTCCGGGACAACCCGGACGTGGCGTGGACGATCATCGCCAGCCTGCTCGTGGGCAACTTCATCCTGCTGGTCCTCAACGTCCCGTTCGCCCGGGTGTGGATCCAGCTCCTCAAGACGCCGTTCGCGTACCTGACTATCGCGATCCTCGCGTTCATGTTCATTGGGTCCTACAGCATCAACGGCGACGTCTTCGACATCTACGTGCTCGTCGCGGCGGGCGTGCTGGGCTACATCTTCCGGCTCGTCGACATACCCCTGACGCCACTGGTGCTGGCGCTCATCCTGGGCCCGATGCTCGAGGACAACTTCCAACGGGCGCTGTCCCTCTCGCAGGGCGACTTCAGCATCCTCTGGTCCGGCCCGATCAATATCACCCTGCTGATCGCCAGCGTGGTGGCCGTCCTGGCCAGCGTCGTACGCCCCGCGGTCAGTCGCCGCCTCGCCCGCCGCTGGGACCCGTCGCCCGATGCCACGCCCGACCAGGTGTCCTCCGCGGATGCCCCGAACGCCGACCCGAGCGACGAGCCGAGCGACAAGCCGAGAGTCACCACCCCCACCACTTCCCCGTCATCCGCTGACAGCAACACCGCTGGCCCAGGGACACACCCCACCAAGGAGCAAGGACCGTCATGAACATCACCCGCCTCACGGCCGGCGCACTGGCTGCGGCCGTCGCCGTCACCCTGTCCGCCTGCGGCAGCAGCCAGACCCCTGCCGGTTCGAGCTCGGCAGCCTTCCCGCCCAAGGGCAAGACGGTCGAGATCATCGTCCCGTCCGCCGCCGGCGCCGGCAACGACATCCTCGCGCGCATCCTCGCGCCTCGACTCGAGAAGGAGCTGGGCACGAACGTCCAGGTCGTCAACAAGGAGGGCGGCGGCCAGGTCATCGGTCTCACGGCCCTGGCCAAGGCCAAGCCCGACGGGCTGACCATCGGCTTCACCAACCTGCCCTCGGTGCTCGGCCGGTACATGGACCCGAGCAAGAAGGCGACGTTCAACCGCGAGAGCTTCGCACCGGTCGCCAGCTTCGCGACGAACGCCGTCGTCATCGCGGTGAACGCCAAGAGCCCCCACAAGGACCTCCAGAGCCTGCTCGACGCGGCCAAGGCGAACCCCGGCAAGCTCAACGCCGCCACCGACTCGCGCGCCGGCGACGACCACATCAACCTCGTGCGACTGCAGGAGTCGCTGGGCGTGACCTACAACATCGTCCACTTCGACAGCGGCGCCGACAAGGTCGCCGCCCTCGTGGGCCAGCAGGTCGACTTCATCGTCGGCGGCGTGTCCAGTGTGTTCGGTCCCTACAAGTCGGGCGACCTGCGCATCCTCGCCGTCGTCGACGACGAGGCCAGCCCATTCATGCCCGACGTCCCGACCCTCAAGGGCCTGGGGTTCACGCAGGACACGATGACCAGCCTGTTCACCCTGTCCGCCCCGGCCGGCACGCCGGCAGCCACGGTGGCCGTGCTCGAAAAGGCCATCCAGACCGCTGTGGCCGACGCCGCCGTCCAGCAGAAGATGAAGGACACGGCCGTCAACGCCTCGTTCACCCCCGCCAAGGAGGTCTCCTCGGCCTGGAAGGAGCGTGAGGACGCCACCCGCCCAGTCATCGAGGCAGTCCTCGCCAAGTGAGCCGGCACCAGCCCACCCTCCTCACCCTGCCCGTCCACCACGCCTATCCACATCGCCGAAGGAGACGCCATGAGCGCCATGGGCCACACCGCTGAGGCAGCAACCGACAGCTCGACCGACGACCCCCTGCTCGACCGGTTCCGCGTCCTCCCGGCAGCCAACATCGGCGACGCCATGGATCGGATGGGTCTGCTCCACTCCAGCATCCAGAGCATCTGGCCGGGCGGGACCCTCGTGGGAACCGCCTTCACCGTCTGGACGCGAGCGGGCGACAACAAGGTGATCCACGAGGCGCTGGCGCTCGCCCGACCGGGCGACGTCCTGGTCATCAACGGCCAAGGCGACGAGTCGAGGGCCCTCATCGGCGAGCTGATCGGAGCCCGGGCCAAGGTCAACGGGATCGTCGGCTTCGTCCTCGACGGTGTCGCCCGCGACGCCGACATGCTCATGGGCATGGAGATGCCCGTCTTCGCCCGTGGCGTGACCCCCGCCGGTCCGTTCAAGCACGGGCCCGGCTTTCTGGGCCAGACCATCGCGGTCGGCGGCGTGGCCGTCGCCGCGGGCGACTACATCATCGGCGACGCCGACGGTGTGGCCGTCGTGCCGAGGGCGGTGGCGGACCAGGTTGCCACCGCCGCCGAGGCGGTCTTCGCCCGGGAGACCGAGCGGCGGGCCGCCATCCTCGCCGAGCTGGCCTGATGTCGTCGTGCGGGGCCCGCCAACGTCGCGTGGCCCCGCACGCGAACCGCCACCCTCTGCAGTCCGACAAGGAAGAGATCATGACCATCATCGTGGGCTTCGTGCCGACACCAGAAGGACGAGCAGCCCTCGCCCACGCAGTCCAGGAAGCATCCCTGCGGCGGGCCCGCCTGGTCGTCCTCAACTCCAGCCGCGGCGACGCCGTGGTCGACGAGCACTACGCCCAGGAGCCGGACCTCGCCAAAGCGAGGGCGGCCGTGGAGAAGGCTGATCTCGTCTGGGAGCTGCGCCAACCCGTCCGCGGTCTCGACGCCGCCGACGAGGTGGTCTCTGCGGCGGCCGAGTACGACGCCGATCTGATCGTCATCGGCATGCGACGCCGGTCGCCCGTGGGCAAGCTGTTCCTCGGAAGCGAGTCGCAACGAATCCTGCTGAACGCGGACTGCCCGGTCGTTGCCGTGAAGGCGTAGGGCCGCGTCACCGCTCGATTCTAGGGACGGACGGGGTATGCCGTCCGGATCGTCCGTGCCGTCGACCGCCTGTCCCCCGGTCCCGGCAGGCGACGATGGGGCGCCGGCCAGCGGTGACGGGTAAAGTGCGGGTCGCCGTCGGGGGCGAACGCTCGCCGACGTGCGCTGGCGTGGCGCAATTGGTAGCGCACCTGTCTTGTAAACAGGTGGTTGAGAGTTCGAGTCTCTTCGCCAGCTCTGGAGGTCCGCGAGCTCTCAGTCCGGGGTCTGGGTGGACTCTCGCCGAGTGCGCTCCGGATGCTCGGTGCGATCCTCCGACTCGGCCAGGATGGCCCGCGCCTGCGCTTCCGGGTCGTCACTCCCGACCGCCTGTTCCTCGGGGAGCAGCTCGGCCCGAGTGCTGATGCCGTCCTCGGCAGATTCCTGGCTCATCGTCCGACCGTACTCCTGAGACCTCGCCCGGTCACGCGGTCGTCGGACCGCCCCTGGAGGGGCGGCCCGACGACCTGACGACCGGAGGGCTGCGGACACGAGGACGAGATCGGTGCACCGGGGCGCGCTGCCGTGGGACCGAACGGCGAGCGACGGGGTGCCAGGAGGCGCGCCTGCGGGGAACACGTCTCACCGGCGGTCCTGCGCTCGTCTGGCTCCCGCCCCAGGCGTTCTCCACGATCGCCTGGAACTCGACGGCGAGCAGGTCGGGATCCTCCAGGATGACATCGAGGAAGTCGTCGACCTCCTGATCGCCCACCGACGGCGCCAGCGGTGCGTCCGTACGCATGCCAGCCACGGAAACCACCACCCGCGTCAGGCCGAGATGGCCTGACGCTCGTGGCCGTTGCTGTTGATCTCGATCTTGCGGGGCTTGGCCTTCTCGGCGACGGGGACCCTCAACCGCAGCACACCCTGGTTGTAGTCCGCCTGGATGTGGTCGGTGTCCAACGTGTCGCCGAGGATCAGCTGCCGGCTGAAGACTCCCCGGGGCCGTTCGGCCGCGATCAGCTCCGTCCTGTCGTCGGTGCCGGGACGCTCAGCCCTGACCGTGAGGACGTTGCGCTCGACGTCCAGGTCGATGCTCTCCGGCGTCACGCCGGGAAGGTCGAGCTCCACGACGAAGGTGTCCTCCTCGCGCCACGCGTCGATCGGCATGACGGAGGGACGGGCCAATGTCCCCACGGTGCCCAAGGCCTGCTGAGCCATGCGGTCCAGGTCACGGAACGGGTCGGTGCGCATCAACATCGTCATCACCTCCACACAATCGTGATGCCCTTGAACGGGCCACAGATCCCCGGTGGATCTATGGTGTGCGCTATAGGTTTTATATAGCACCAGCCATCATTGAGGCGCAACCCCAGGAGGACAGGAATGGCGAAGAGCGCGCGACCGCCCGCCGACCCGAGCTCGGGTGTCGCCGGCGACAAGGGTGTCTACAGCATCTCGGTGGCTGCCGAGCTGGTCGGCACGGGTGCGCAGAACCTGCGGCTCTACGAGGCCAGGGGCCTGCTCGAGCCTGACCGCACCGATGGGGGCACCCGCCGCTACAGCGAGGAGGACATCGTCCGTCTCCAACGCATCGGCCAGCTGTTGGAGGACGGTCTCAACCTGGCAGGGATCGGCCAGATGCTCGAGCTCGAGGCCGAGAACGCCGACCTCCGTCGGCAGAACGCCGCCCTGCGGAGCTCTCGAGATCAGGACCGGCGACCTCCCCGGGCCTAGCGCGACCGCGGTGGTCCTGCCAGCACTACGCTGACCACCATGGCTGGCACCGAGTTCGAGCAGGCTGCGGCGTCGGTGGAGAACCTCACCGACGACCCCGGCAACGACACCAAGCTGCGCCTCTACGCGCTCTACAAGCAGGCGACGGTCGGCGACGCCGACGGCAGACGCCCCGGCTTCACCAACCCGGTCGGCCGGACGAAGTACGACGCGTGGGCCAAGCTGTCCGGGACCCCGCGCGAACAGGCCGAGGCCGACTACGTGGCCGAGGCGGCGAAGCTCACCGGAGGCTGACGCCCCGGCAGGACGCCGCCACGCCCCGCAGCTCAGTCGAAGATGCGGTTGAGGTAGCGCTGGAGCGCAGCGGTGGTCTTGGGTCCCCACGACCCGTCCTGCTCGGCGCCGACCTTGGCCTGGAGCGCCTTGGTCGTCTTGGGGCCGAGGGACCCGTCAGGCGAGGACCCCACCTTGTACTGCAGCTTCCTGACGTCCTCGCGCGACCAGGAGGCGTCGACCGATCCGCCGACCCACGTCTCGAGGCCCCTGCGGGTGTTCGGACCCTTCTGTCCGTCGACCGTCAGGGGGAAGACGGTGCGCGTGGTGTCACGCGACACGGGGACGGCGAGCCCGTTGGCTCGGGTCAGCCCGGCGCGGACGCTGCACGTCGGCCAGGCACCGGGGCCCTGGACCTTGAGGACCTCCTGGGCGATGAGGATCTGCTGCGCCTTCGTGGCCCGGTTCGCGGTCGTCGCGTAGCGCTGCCCCCCGAACCCCTTCCACGTGCTGTAGGAGAACTGCAGTCCGCCGTAGTAGCCGTTCCCGGTGTTGATCGACCAGTTGCCGCCACTCTCGCAGGCGGCCACGCGGTCCCAGACGTTCTCGGCCGCCCCGGCACTGGTCGCCAGTCCGAAGACGGCGGCGGAGGCCGTGGTGGCGAGGAGCGCGGTTCCGACGACTGCGCGGCGTAGGGGCCGGCGTCGAGTCGGATCAGTGGGGAATTCAGGAGCGAAGAGCATGACCGAAGTCCTTTGCGTCAGGGGACGACAAAGGACGCTACGTCACATCAGTCACAAATTTCAATGCTGTCACAGAACTACACAACTGTAACTCGTGCACCATCAGTCACGCAAGCAGCCCCGTCGGCGTGTCCACCGACAACGAGGAGGGCGGATCCGAGCACCCCGGACCCGCCCCCTTCGTCACCTTGTGGGTCAGCGCGAGTTGAGGTGTCGCTGCAGGGCAGCCGTCGTCTTCGGTCCCCATGACCCGTCCTGCCGGGAGCCGACGATGGCCTGGAGCTTCTTCACGTCAGTGCGGCTGAAGGAGCCGTTGACGCTCCCTCCGACCTTCTTCTCGAGGAGGCGCGTGTCGGCCCTGCCGAGACTGGCATTGACCGAGCCGCCCACCCAGCGCTCGATCGCCCTGCGGGTGGCCGGACCCTTCTTGCCGTCGACGACGAGCTTGCCCGGACGAGCGGCGGCGCGCGAGGCCGCGGTCGGCGCCGGCGTCGATGCTGCTGCGGCCCCGTTGGCGCGGGTCAGGCCGGCGCGCTTGCTGCAGACCGGCCAGGCGCCCGGGCCCTGGACCTTGAGCGTCTTCTGGGCGATCTCGATCTGCTGGGCCTTCGTCGCGCGATTCGCAGTGGTGGCGTAGCGCAGACCGCCGAAGCCCTTCCACGTGCTGTAGGAGAACTGCAGCCCGCCGTAGTAGCCGTTGCCCGTGTTGATCGACCAGTTGCCGCCACTCTCGCAGGCGGCGACGCGATCCCACACCGTCCCGGCCGCGGTCGCGGGCTGGGCCATCATCGTGGCCCCACCGACGGCGGCGGCGGAGGTGATGGCGACACCGACCAGGCGGCTTCGAACGGGTGAGGACTTCGGGGCAGCGTGCTTCGGGCTGTAGAACATCGGCAGGGGTCCTTGCGGTGAGGGGTGACCGGACAGGGGATCAGGCCAAGCCCCGACCGTACCGGCGGCCGACGAAGGTCACAAGAAGATCACGGATATTCACAAGTCTGTGAAACATCCAGCTCAGCGCGATGTCACACGCGTGCGCGCCGACGCGCTCGTGTCAGCCGCCTGTCCCACGGCGAGGCGATGATCTCGCCGAGCGTGGTCCCGGTGGCGATCGCGAGCAGCACACCGGCCGCCCCGAGCAGAGTGACGAAGCCGGCCTGGGAGGACAGCGGTCCGATGGTCGCCGCCTCCTGGCCCACGAGCTCATAGAGGCCTCGGAAGATGGTCAGACCAGGCAGCAGCCCAAAGCTCGCCGGCACGACGACCGCCATCGCCGGCGCCCCGAGCCGGAGGGCGACGAGCCTGCCCACGAGTCCCAGGGCCAACGCGGCGAGCCCCGTCGACGTCACCGCACCGACGTCCACGACCCGGGTCAGGACGGCATACACACTTCCGGCTGCCACCGCGAGGGTGGCCGTGGGCAGCACGAGCCGATGCAGGGTCTGCATCGTCACCGACCCACACGCACCCACCACGAAGGCCCCGATGATCGAGGCCCACCACTCCGCCTGGGTCGTGCGGAGGTCGAGGACGGTGGGCGAGACGAAGGTGAAGGACAACGCCTCGGTGAGCCGGATCGTCAGCCCCAGGGCGACGGCGACGCCGATGATGATCCCGGTGAGCGACACCAGGACGGCCAGCAGCCGGCCCGCACCCGTCACGGCATACCCCGAGATGACGTCCTCGACCGCCGAGGCCATAGTCCGTCCTGGAAGCAAAGCGACGATCCCGCCGGCCACGATGAAGGCAAAGTCGTTGCCACCCAACGGAATCCAGCCCTGCGCACCCATGGCATAGACCGCCCACGCGAGGGCCGTGGCGACGAAGGCGCTGATCGCGTTGGAGTAGAAGTCAGGCAGATGCAGCGGCTTCATCACCCTCGACACGGCCGAGACGGCGAGCACGACGAGAACCGTGACACCAGCAGTGAAGAGGCTCGCGCCGATCATCACGGCGACCGCCGCAGCGAGTCCGGCGGTCGCACTCGTCACCGCCCAGTCGGGCCAGGTGCGTCGGGCCCGCTTGATGTCGCGGAGCTGTTCGACGGCCTCGGGGAGCTCGATGTGCCCGCTGACGAACGCGTCGACCAGCTCGTGCACCGCCACGAGCCGCGCATAGTCGTGGCGGGTCGACCGCACCACCCGCAGCTCGGTGACCGCGTGCACCGCATCGACGTGAGCGTGCACGAGCAGGGACTGCAGGGTGATGTCGATCTCGACGCTGTTGAGACCGGCGGCAGCGCACACGGCCGCGACCGATCCCTCGACCTGCGGGGCGCCGGCGCCCGAACGCAGCATGAGCTCGCCGAGCCGCACGGCGAGGTCGAGCGCCTCACGGACCCGGGCCTCCTCGGCCCCCTCGATGGCGACCCTGGCGTTGCGATAGGGAGTGCGACGCAGCAGGTCGACGAGCGGCATGGGTTCGGTCGGCGGGCCACCCTGCAGGCGCCATGGCCGACGGGGGCGGTCCGCGTCGCTCACGGCAGGTTCAGCCGGTCGGCCCACGGGGTCCCGGTCGGCCACCACGTCGGCTCCCCGGTGACGACACCCGCGGCTGCGACCGCGACCGCGGCGACGAGCAGGAGCAGGACGAGGACTCGGGCGGCACTCGGTCCCGGGCTCGCGCCGCGGACGAGGCTGCGGGTGCCACGGCGCAGGCCGGCGCCTCCCGGACCCCACCAGGCCATGAGTCCCGCGAGCAGCCCACCGAAGGCGAGCGGCCCCGGCGCGTCGGGTTGGGGTGAGCCACTCCCCTGCACCGCGACGAGGGCCAGCGCCGCGCAGAACACTCCCGAGGCGGCGATGAGGGCGGGCATGACCGCACCGAAGACCGAACCCACCACCCCGAGCAGCAGGTGCCACGGACCGGCCACGACCGCCACCGGGATGTCGCTGCGCCGCCGACCCTTGTCGTGCCGTCGCAGGATGAGCGAGGTGACCGAGCGGTCGGCGGTGCGGGCCAGCACGATCCACAGGAGCAGCCCGAGCGCCGCGACCATCGGCGCGGTGGCCGCCGTGGCGACGAGCACCGCGAGCAGCGCCGCGACCGTGCCGCTGCGGCTCGGCCGACCGATGCGCGGATCGATCTGTGGCTGGCCCTCGCGCGCGGCGTCCCAGTCGTTCTGTCCGGGCTCCGGAGGTGGGTATGCCGGGTGCTCCAGCTGTCGTTCCGGCGCCACGGAGGGTGCGATCAGGGCTGCCGCGGGGGGCGCCACCGACGGCGCGATCGCGCGCGCCATGGGCGGGAGCGTGGGCTGGATCTGCGTGCGGG
The DNA here is from genome assembly GCF_042666355.1 of Knoellia altitudinis. NCBI lineage: Bacteria > Bacillati > Actinomycetota > Actinomycetes > Micrococcales > Intrasporangiaceae > Knoellia > Knoellia altitudinis. The sequence goes on along the minus strand of NZ_JBHTDK010000001.1, from coordinate 2,310,766 downwards.
ACAACGGAAGTGCTGCGGTCCTGGCCACCCCCAACGACTGCGTGGGAGGAGTCGGGCGGCGCGCCCTGATGACGTCGGTGACGAGGCCACCATGGGCATATCGCTCGAGCGCCTCGACGACCTCACGCTGGTGCGGCCGGTCGGCCGGCACGGGAGCGAGAGCGGCATACAGGAGCGGGGCGATGCGCTTGTCGACACCCTCGAGGTCGGGCTCACCGGTGGTGACCCGGGTGAGGACGGAATCCATCGGTCCCCGCCCGAAGGGCGGTCGGCCGGACGCGGCATACGCAAGGGTGGCGGCCCAACCCCACCAGTCGGTGGCGGTCGAGACGGGCGCGCCCTCGACGACCTCGGGCGCGAGGTAGCCGGGCGTGCCCATGACGAGGCCGGTCAGGGTGAGGCGGATGTCGTCGGCGACGTGGGCGATGCCGAAGTCGATGACGACCGGGTCGCCGTCGACGATGAGGACGTTGCCCGGCTTGAGGTCGCGGTGGATCACGTCACTGGCGTGGATGACCTCGAGCGCCTCGGCGAGGCCACGCCCGAGCCGGTGCAGGTCGTCGGGGCCCATCGGTCCCTGCACGCCGACGACGTCATCGAGCGGCGGGCCCGGGACGTAGCGGGTGACGATGAAGGGCCGCTCCCCGTCGACGTCGGCGTCGATGACCGGAGCGACGCGAGGGCTGCGGATGCGCCTCAGGGTCTCGACCTCGCGGCTCAGCCGAGCCCGCGCGGCGGGGTCGTGCGCGACGTGCGGTCGCAGGACCTTGATGGCGACTGCCTTGCCCTGCCGGTCGAGCCCGAGGTGGACCACCCCCATGCCGCCCTCGCCGAGCCGCTGGACGAGACGGTAGGAGCCGAGCAGCGCGTGCTCGGGCAGTGCGTCCCTCCCACCCGAGTCGTCAAGGATTTCGGCAGTCATGACAGACACGGTATGCCGTGTGGCTGGGTGAAACCTGTCCGAACCACCGAAGGGGGCGCGATCGAGATGTGACTGGTGGGACTGATGTGACTCAGTTGCTGCTCGGTGGAAGTCGCCCTCGGCTCTCGGCTGCCACGTCCAGCGACGTGCGCGTCAGGCGAAGGCGGTGGGATGCAGGACCGGCTCGAAGCCGTGCGTCATGGCGGCCACCGACGTCGGCGGACTGAGCACCTCCACGGGGCCATCGGCGACGGGCACCGGCTCGCCCCACCCGTCGAAACCGAACGGGCGCAGCGCAGTGCCTACCCACAGGCACGGCCGTCGTCGGGCATCGAGCACGACCGTCCCGACGGGCAGCCGGCTGAGCGTCGAGCCCCACAGCCTGCGGTCGCCAGCGCGGTCGAGCCCGCGGCCCGGGCGCAGCCTCTCGTCGGCCAGCCTTCGGTGAAGCTCAGTTGCGGTCAACGCCTTGTGGGCACCCACGGCCGCCGAGACAGCGTCGCGATACGCGGCATACGCCTCGCGTCGGCACTCACCACACGGCCGGTGACCCGCAGCCAGGGCGACCGCCTCGTCGAGGAAGAAGAGCGGCGTCCAACGACGGGGTCGCGCCGGCCCCACCCGCCGGCCCTTGAACTCCAGTGAGCAGGTGATCCACGCCAGGTTGGTCCCGTGGTGACGGACGACGTTCTCGTGGTCGTCGACGATGCACCCACGGTTGCCGGTGAACATCCCGCGAGCCGGGTGGGCCACCAGGTCTCCCCACGGGTCGACCCGGTTGCGACGTGGCACGGCGGCCGGGCTCGCGGACTACTGCTGGATGTAGGCGCTCAGCTGGTCGCGCTCGGCCTGGAGGTCGGTGATCCGGTGCTTGACGACGTCACCGATGCTCACGATGGCAGCCAGGCGGCCATCGATGACGACCGGGACGTGGCGGATGCGGTGCTCGGTCATCGTGTGTTCCAGGTCGACGAGCTCGTCCTCGGGGGTGCAGGTCTGCACCTCGCTCGTCATGATCGACGACACCTGCTGCGTCAGCACGTCCGCACCGACCTGCTGGAGATGCCGCACGACGTCACGCTCGCTGACGATCCCGTCGACGGCCCGGCCGTCGTCACTCACGACGACCGCGCCGATGCGATGTTCGGCGAGAAGGTCGAGGAGGTCGGCGACACTGGCGTCGGAGCGCACCGTGATGACGGTGTCTCCCTTGCGCTTCACGACATCGGAGATCCTCATGTGCCGACGGTAGTGGTCCACGCGTGCCCGCGCCAGAGCAACGCGATCCCCCGGTGGCGAGACGACGCGTGACAGGAGTGACGGCATACGGCATGCTTGCCCCACCGCTGACACCGACGTGAGCGGGTACGCCCTTTACAACGGATCGTCCGGCACGTTCCTGCCGGTGAAGGAAGGCAATGACGCCATGGCAACTGTCAAGTTCGACGAGTCCACCCGCATCTACCCCGGGAACGACACACCCTCGGTCGACCGACTGAACATCGACGTCCAGGACGGCGAGTTCCTCGTCCTCGTCGGCCCCTCGGGCAGCGGCAAGTCGACCGCACTCCGCATGCTGGCCGGCCTCGAAGAGGTCAACGGCGGCAAGATCTGGATCGGTGACCGCGACGTCACCAACCTGTCCCCCAAGGACCGCGACGTCGCCATGGTCTTCCAGAACTACGCGCTCTACCCGCACATGTCGGTCGCCGACAACATGGGCTTCGCGCTCAAGATCGCCGGTGTCGACAAGGGCGAGATCCGCAAGCGCGTCGAAGAGGCCGCCAAGATCCTCGACCTCGAGGCCTACCTCGAGCGCAAGCCGAAGGCCCTCTCCGGTGGCCAGCGTCAGCGCGTCGCCATGGGACGAGCCATCGTCCGCTCCCCTCAGGTCTTCCTCATGGACGAGCCGCTCTCCAACCTCGACGCCAAGCTCCGCGTCCAGACGCGCACCCAGATCGCCTCTCTCCAGCGGCGACTGGGCGTCACCACCGTCTACGTGACGCACGACCAGGTGGAGGCCATGACCATGGGTGACCGCATCGCGGTGCTCAAGGACGGCATCCTCCAGCAGGTCGCGACGCCGCGCGAGATGTATGACACCCCGGCCAACGTCTTCGTCGCCGGCTTCATCGGCTCCCCTGCGATGAACCTCATCAGCGTCCCCGTCACCGACGGTGGCGTGAAGTTCGGCTCGCACACCCTGCAGGTCCCCCGCGAGTCCCTCCAGGGCGTCGGCTCCAACGCGATCGTCGGGGTGCGCCCCGAGGACGTCGAGGTCACCACCGAGGGTCAGGGCCTCGAGATCACGATCGACGTCGTCGAGGAGCTCGGCGCCGACGCCTACGTCTACGGCACGCCGTCCGACGAGGGCATCCGCCTCGAGGGCGGCGAGGACGCGCTCCCCAAGCCGTTCATCGCCCGCGTCGACGGTCGCCGTGTGCCCCTCAAGGGCGACAAGATCTGGGTCCAGCCCAACGCGAGCCACATGCACATCTTCAACGCCGAGTCCGGAGCTCGTCTGAGCCACTGACGACGCATCACACCTGCCTTCGGGGGTGCCGAGAGCGCTGCGTATGCCGCGTGCTCGGCACCCCCGAAGCGTTTGCCTTTCCGTGTCCTCACGTCGGAGGTGGCCCATGGCCCTGCAGATCACGACCGCCCGACCTGACCCCGCCCTGCTCGACCTCCCCTGGTCGACGCCGCTGGAGGACTGGCCGGAGCACCACCTCGCCGCGCTCCCCCGCGGCATCTCCCGCCACGTGGTGCGCTTCGTCCGGCTCTCGGGCCGCGTGCTCGCCGTCAAGGAGATCAAGGAGGACATCGCCCGCCGCGAGTACGCCATGCTGCGCAACCTCCGGCGCCTCGACCAGCCGTCGGTGGAGCCCTTCGGGATCGTGAGCGGACGCGTCGACGCCGAGGGCAACCCGCTCGATGCCTGCCTGCTCACCCGCCACCTCAAGTTCTCGCTCCCCTATCGCGCGCTCTTCAGCCAGGGCCTGCGACCGGGCACCGAGACCCGCCTCATCGACGCCCTCGCCGTGCTGCTCGTGCGGCTGCACCTGATGGGCTTCTGGTGGGGTGACGTGTCGCTGTCCAACACCCTGTTCCGGCGGGATGCCGGCAGCTTCGCGGCCTACCTCGTCGACGCCGAGACGGGCGAGCTCTTCCCCAGGCTCAGCGACGGCCAACGGGCCCACGACCTCGACATCGCCCGGGTCAACATCGCCGGTGAGCTGATGGACCTCCAGGCCGGTGAGCTCCTCGACGAGGGCGTCGACCCGGTCGCGATCTCCAACCGCATCGTCACGCGCTACGAGGAGCTGTGGGTCGAGCTCACCGAGACCGAGGAGTTCGACACCGGTGAGCGCTGGCGCGTCGAGGAGCGCATCCGTCGGCTCAACGCCCTCGGGTTCGACGTCGACGAGCTTGCGATCACGACCGACATCGACGGCACATCCATCAGCATCCAGCCCAAGGTCGTGGACGCGGGCCACCATTCGCGCCGCCTGCTGCGGCTTACCGGTCTGGACGTCGGGGAGGGCCAGGCCCGGCGCCTGCTCAACGACCTCGACAGCTATCGAGCGGGCACCGAGCGCCAGAACGACGACGAGGAGATCGTCGCCCACGACTGGCTCACCCGGATCTACGAGCCCATCACCCGGCGGGTGCCGCGCGAGCTCTCCGGCAAGCTCGAGCCGGCCGAGCTCTTCCACGAGGTCCTCGAGCACCGCTGGTACATGGCCGAGCGCGAGCAGCACGACGTCGCGATCGAGCGCGCCATCGAGGACTACGTCGGGTCGATCCTGCCGACCAAGCCTGACGAGGTCTCCGTCGTCGGTGTCGACACGGTCGAGATGCCGGTCATCGTCGACGGGCGGCGCCCCTAGGATCGGGGCGTCCGCGCACGCACTTCAGGGGAGCCCCATGTCCGAACCTTTCGACCCGAACCAGCCGCCACCTCCGCCGCCACAGGCCGCGCAGCCGCAGACGCAGCCGCACCAGGGCGCGTCGGCACAGCAGGCGAACCCGTATGGCGGCGCAGCGGCGTCCCCCTACCAGTCGGCTCCCCAGGTGAACCCGTACGGCGGCGGGGGACAGGCGTTCCCGGGCTCCAAGGCCTACGTCGAGCAGCACTTCGGGCCTGTGGCCGGCTTCGGCACACGTGCCCTGGCCCTCATCATCGACAGTCTGCTCTCGCTGATCGGCCTCATCCCGATCATCATCGGTGCCGTTCTCCTCGTCATGGCAGCACCGGACACGGATGAGCTGGGCTACACGATCGACGGCACCGGCGACGGTGGCCTCGCGGCAACCGGAGGCATCCTGCTCTTCCTCGGCGTCGTGCTGATGATCGGGATCCAGATCTGGAACCGCATCTTCAAGATGGGTCGCACCGGGCAGAGCGTGGGCAAGAAGGTCATGGGGCTCAAGCTCATCCACGAGTCGACGGGCCAGCCGATCGGTGCCCTGCAGTCGTTCCTGCGCGAGCTGCTCGGCGGCCTCGTCAACCAGATCTTCTACCTCAGCTACCTCTGGATGCTGTGGGACGACAACAAGCAGACGCTCGCCGACAAGGTCGTCCACTCGACCGTCATCGAGGTCCCGAAGTCCTGACCTCGCGCGTCGACAGCGAACGCCGCCCGCAGATCATCGCGGGCGGCGTTCGTCGTTCGTTCGAGAGGGACTCAGCTGACGATGCCTCGCTGCAGGTTCCAGCGTTGCGCGCTCTGGTAGGCGTCGACCATCCCCCAGATCCAGATGGCTGGCGCCGTGAGGAAGCCGATCAGCACGAACATGAGAAGGAAGCTGAAGGCGTACCCGAGAAACATGGCGATGCCCTTGCCGGTGTGGCCGTTCATCAGCTGTCCGAGCCCCGGGATGAAGAACGACCCGAGGAGCGACAGTCCCGGGTTCTTCGGAGCCACCCGCGTCACCCCACCCGGATACTGACCAGCCGGAACCACTGCGGCCGACCCCGGCGCGTGGTGCTCGGTCCATTCCGTCCCTGACCAGTACCGCTGGCTACCGTCCCCCTGGGGGTACCACCCCGGCGCTGCACCCAGCCCTGTCTCCCCTCGTTGACGTCAGGGCTCACCCTAGGGTGGCGCTGACATGCTCGCGGGCGATCCACGAAGTTCGATGCGCATGACGACTCACGCGGGCGAGAGCCACGTCCAGCCCGGAAGGTTGCGGGCGAACCAGAAGGCCATGATCACCCAGAAAAGGCCGTAGAGGATCCACGCCGGCGCGGCGATCATGCGCTGCTCACCCCGCCACTGGCGTCGAGCCCAGCGTGCAAACCCGAGGATCATCACGACGAAGGCCGCAACGGTGAGGGGGTTGCGCTGCAGCGCTTCGACGAGGTTGCCCTCGCTGAGGGCATGGGTGGCGCGCAGGGTGCCGCATCCGGGGCAGAACGTGCCAGTGAGGGCGAGCCACGGGCAGGTCGGATAGTTGCCGGGCTGGTTGGGGTCGACGAGGTGCGCGACGAGGACGAATCCGGTGGCGCCGGCGGCAGTCACTGCCGGCCAGAGCAGGCGACGTCCCCGCCCGACCGAGCTGTCGGTGGGCGGGGACGTCGGGATCTGCGTCAGGGGCGTCGGGATCACATACCCGTCGTGGAGTCGCTGTTCATGACGCCGGCCGCGATGGCGATGCCGTAGAGGACCGCGACGACAAGGCCGACGACGACGCTGATGATCGTGAACTTCTTGGCCTTCGCCGCGGACTCCTGCGCACCACGCTGGTCGCCCGAGTTCCACTTGCCGTTGACCTGGGCCGCGAAGACGATGGCCGCGATGCCGACCGGAAGACAGCAGAAGATGGTGGACAGGATCGCGGGGATCAGGTAGTTCGACGGCGGGGGGCCGGCAGGCGCGCCACCGTATCCACCGGAGGGGGGCGGCGGGGCGCCGTACGAGCCACCGTCATAGCCACCACCGCTGGGCGGGGGCGGGGGCGTCGAGCCACCGCCGCTGCCACCACCGGGCGGCGGGGGCGGCGGGGTGTTTCCGTAGTCAGACATGTATGCGTCCCTCTCACTGTGCGTCATCAGGGTTGAGCCCCCTGGTCGGGAAACCGACTGCTGGCAATCGTGGCACAACTCGCGCGACGGGGCCGGTGGACGCACGGAGGAAAAATGAGTCGGAGCCCGGGCGTTCTGGCCCCTGATCAGCGACGACGGCGGCGCCGGGAGACTTCGTACAGGGCCACGCCCGTGGCGATCCCGGCGTTGAGCGACTCGACGGCCGACGACATGGGGACGGACACGATCTGGTCGCACGTCTCGCGCACGAGACGGGACAGGCCCTTGCCCTCCGACCCCACCACGATGACGATCGGCTCGTTGGCCAGCTCGAGGTCGGGCAGCTCGACGTCGCCGTCCATGTCGAGGCCGATGATGAAGAACCCCGCCTTGCGGTAGTCCTCCAGGGCCCGGGTCAGGTTGGTGCACTGAGCCACCGGGATGCGAGCCGCCGCGCCCGCCGAGGTCTTCCACGCCGACGCCGTCATCCCGACCGACCGGCGCGCAGGAACCACGACACCGTGACCGCCGAAGGCCGCGACGGAGCGGACGATCGCTCCGAGGTTGCGGGGGTCGGTGATCCCGTCGAGCGCGACGACGAGGGGGATGCCGGGCATCTCGGGGTCGACGAGGTCGCTCGGGTGGGCGTACTCGTACGGCGGCACCTGCAGCGCCAGTCCCTGGTGGACGGCGCCGTCGGTGATCCGGTCGAGCTCGCCGCGCGGCGTCTCGAGGATCGGCAGGCTCCGCTCGGTGGCGATCTTGAGCGCCTCACGCACCCGGTCGTCGCTGTCGATGCGCCCCGCGACATACATCGTGGTGACCGGCACGTCGTTGCGCAGGGCCTCGAGCACGGAGTTGCGCCCGGCCACGACCTCGCTCGAGGCCTTGGCCTTGCGGCCACCGGTCGGGCGCCCGCCAGAGCGGCGCTCGCCGGCCTTGGCCACCTTGTGGGCCTTGTGATAGGTCCGGTCCTCCGCGCGAGGGGTCGCTCCCTTGGGCTCGAGCCCCCTGCGTCGCTGACCGCCTGACCCCACTGTGGGCGTCTTCTTGCCACCCTTGCGGATGGCCCCTCGTCGCTGGCTGTTGCCTGCCACGGCTACTCTCCTCGTCCACGGGTCAACGACCAGCGGGCGCCGGTCGGTGTGTCCTCGATCGTGATGCCGGCGGCGACGAGCTGGTCGCGGATGGCATCGGATGTCGCATAGTCACGGGCCGAGCGGGCCGCGGTGCGGGCCGCCAGGCGCTCGCTCACGAGCGCCTCGAGGGCGGACTGCGCGTCGCTCGACGAGCTGTCCGCACCGGACCACGCCGGGTCCAGCGGGTTCACCCCGAGGATGTCGGTCATCGCGATGACGAGCCCGGCGAGGTCGCGTGCCGTGTCGTTCTCGCCGTCGTCGAGGGCGGTGTTGCCCCGGGTCACGGTGTCGTGCACCGCGGCCAGGGCGCCGGACACGGCCAGATCGTCATCCATGGCCTCGACGAACTCCGGGGGCAGCACCTCGTCCCCGGTCGGCGCGACGGCGCCGTCCGGACCGAGGGCGCGACGGAGGAACCCCTCGATGCGCTCGACCGCGGCCTCTGCCTCGGCGAGGGAGCCCTCGTGGAACTCGATCATCGACCGGTAGTGGGCGGCAGTGAGGTAGTAGCGGACCGCGAGCGGGCGAGCCTTCTTGGTCACCTCGTGGATGAGCAGGCTGTTGCCGAGCGACTTGCTCATCTTCTCGCCACTGATCGTCACCCAGGCGTTGTGCATCCACATCGACGTGAACGGCAGCCCGGCGGCGCGCGACTGGGCCTGCTCGTTCTCGTGGTGCGGGAAGCGCAGGTCGACACCGCCACCGTGGATGTCGAAGGCGTCCCCGAGGTACTTGCGGGCCATCGCGGAGCACTCGAGGTGCCAACCGGGACGACCGCGCCCCCACGGCGTGGGCCAGCTCGCGGACGTGGGCTCGTCCTCCTTGCGACCCTTCCAGAGGGCGAAGTCCCGAGGGTCACGCTTGCCCCGCGGGTCGGCGTCCTCCGCGGCCGCCATGTCGTCGATCTTCTGGTTCGTCACCTCTCCGTATGCCGGCCACGACCGGACGTCGAAGTAGACGTCACCCGAGCCGTCTTCCGCGGCATACGCATGGCCCCGGTCGATGAGCAGCTCGATGAGCTCGACCATCTCCGTGATGTGACCCATGGCGCGCGGCTCGTAGCTCGGGGGAAGGACCCCGAGCAGGCTCAGTGCCTCGGAGGTCGCGATCTCGTTGCGGTAGGACAGCGTGAACCAGTCCTCGCCGGACTCGGCCGACTTGCGCAGGATCTTGTCGTCGAGGTCCGTGACGTTGCGGACCAGAGCCACGTCGAGGCCGTGGCCGCGGACGAGCCAGCGCCTGAGCACGTCGAAGGCGACGGCGAAGCGGACGTGGCCGATGTGCGGAGGAGCCTGCGTGGTGAGCCCACAGATGTAGATCCCGACCCGACCAGGTTGCAGCGGGACGAAGTCACGCAGTGCGCGCGACTGGGAGTCGAAAAGTCTGAGAGTCACCCGCACAAGGGTACCGGCGCAGAGCACCCGCCCCTGACGCTCAGCCAGGGGCGGTCAGTGGCCGCGGGCGATCCACTCCTCGAGCTGGGGCGCCTCGGCCCCGATGGTCGTCGACTCCCCGTGACCGGTGAGCACGACAGTGCCTGCCGGGAGGGTGAGGAGCCGGGTCCTGATCGAGTGGATGATCTGGTCGAAGTTGCTGAACGACCTTCCCGTGGCGCCCGGTCCGCCCTGGAAGAGGGTGTCGCCGGTGAAGACCACGTGCATCGCTGAGGCGTGGAACGAGCAGCTCCCGGGTGAGTGGCCCGGGGTGTGCAGGACGCGGAGCGTGACGTCCCCGACGTGGAACTCCTGCCCGTCGGTGAGGATCGCGTCCGGTGCACCGTCCTGGGTCAACGCCCAGACCACCCGGCCCAGCGGGTGCAGGTGCACCGGAGCCCGCGTCGCCTCCTTGAGGTCCAGGGCCACGTTGACGTGGTCGCTGTGACCATGGGTGAGGAGGATGGCGCGCACCGTGCGACCGCCCACGACCTCCAGGATGGCGTCGGCGTCATGCGCCGCGTCGATGATGATGCACTCACGCTCGTCACCGATGACCCAGACGTTGTTGTCGACCTCCCAGCTGCCCCCGTCGAGCTCGAACGTTCCCGACGTGACGGCGCGGTCGACGCGCACTCCTCCGTGGGACGGCGCGATGGTGGGCAGGCTCGGCTCGGCGCGCTGTGACATCAGAGCACCACCACCGATCGCAGCACGTCGCCGCGTTCCATCTTGTCGAACGCCGACTCGACCTCGTCGAGCTTGATGCGCTCGGAGACGAAGCCGTCGAGGTCGAAGCGTCCCTGGCGATAGAGGTCGACGAGCATCGGGAAGTCGCGGCTGGGCAGGCAGTCGCCGTACCAGCTGCTCTTGAGCGCACCGCCCCGGCCGAAGATCTCGATCATCGGCAGCGTCACCTGCTGGTCGGGCGTCGGGACCCCGACGAGGACGACCGTTCCGGCGAGGTCACGGGCATAGAAGGCCTGCTCGTAGGTCTCGGGTCGGCCGACGGCCTCGATGACGACGTCCGCGCCGAAGCCACCAGTGAGCTCGCGGATGCGCTCGACCACGTCCTCGTCCTTGCCGTTGACCGTGTGCGTCGCGCCGAAGACCTTGGCGCCCTCGAGCTTGCGGTCGTCGACGTCGACGGCGATGACCGTGGTTGCTCCGGCCACGTGTGCGCCCGCGATGGCGGCGTTGCCCACACCCCCGCAGCCGATGACGGCGACCGAGTCCCCACGGCCGACACCACCGGTGTTGACCGCGGCACCGAAGCCGGCCATGACCCCGCATCCCAGCAGCCCCACGGCGGCTGCGTCGGCGCCTGCGTCCACCTTGGTGCACTGGCCGGCGGCGACGAGCGTCTTCTCGATGAAGGCCCCGATCCCGAGCGCCGGACTGAGCTCGGTCCCGGCCATGTCCCCGGATGCCAGGGTCATCTTCTGCGTGGCGTTGTGAGAGGCGAAGCAGTACCAGGGCTTGCCCTTGTGGCAGGCGCGGCACTGGCCACAGACGGCCCGCCAGTTGAGGATGACGAAGTCACCCGGCGCGACCTCGGTGACACCGTCGCCGACGGCCTCGACGACCCCCGCCGCCTCGTGTCCGAGGAGGAACGGGAACTCGTCGTTGATGCCACCCTCGCGATAGTGCAGGTCGGTGTGGCACACACCGCACGACTGCACCGCCACGACGGCCTCTCCCGGTCCCGGGTCGGGGACGACGATGTCGACGAGCTCGACGTCAGCGCCCTTGCTCCTGGCGATGACGCCCTTGACGGTCTGCGGCATGTGCCCTCCATTGGTCTTTCCCAGACTGTATGCCGTGACACACGTTCCGCAACCGGAGCGCCCACCGGCATCTGGCCGCAACCTCGGCTCCCACGGACGCGGCGTGGCCGCGGTGACTGAGCGGACGTCGGCGCAGGTCAGGCCGTCGGGACGACGAGAGCAGTGGCGATGGCCGCGACGCCCTCACCACGACCGGTGAGGCCGAGTCCATCGGTCGTCGTGCCCGCCACCGAGACCGGCGCACCACACGCGTCCGACAGCGCCTGCTCGGCCTCTGCCCTGCGCGACCCGACCTTGGGGCGGTTGCCGATGACCTGCACCGCGACGTTGCCGATCTCGAAGCCGGCCTCACGCACCAGGCGGGCGGCCTCCGCGAGCAACGTGGTGCCCGAGGCGCCGGCGAGCTCGGGCCGACCCGTGCCGAAGTGCTGGCCGAGGTCACCGATGCCCGCTGCCGAGAAGAGAGCATCGCAGGCGGCGTGGGCTGCGACGTCGGCGTCCGAGTGACCCTCGAGACCGCGCTCGCCGGGCCAGTGCAGGCCGGCCACCCACAGCTCACGGTCGGATCCCACGGCCGCCAAGGCATGGACGTCCACGCCGACTCCGGCGCGGGGCAGGGCCGCTCCCATCAGGAGCCGTCCTGCCAGTCGATCGGGCCCCGGTGCAGCTGGTGCGGGGCGGCCTGGGCGACCGGCTTGACGACGAGCGTGTCGATGTTGACGTGCTGGGGCAGCCCGACCGCGAAGGAGACACACGCCGCGACGTCGTCGGCGACGAGCGGATGGTCCACCCCCTCGTAGACCCTGTCGGCTGCGGCTCGGTCACCGTGCAGCCGCGTCAGTGAGAACTCCTCGGTCTGCACCATGCCCGGACGGATCTCGACGACCCGCACGTGCGAGCCGTTGAGCTCGAGGCGCAACGTCTCGGAGACGACCGACTGACCGTGCTTGGCGGCGGCGTAGCCACCACCGCCGACATAGACGCGCTCACCTGCGATCGAGCTGATGTTGACGATGGTCGCGCGGGCAGAGGCCCGGAGCAGGGGTAGCGCCGCCTGGGTCATGCGCACCGTGCCGAGGACGTTGGTGGCAAACATCGCCTCCCACTCGCCGAGGTCACCGTCCTCGACCGGGCTGAGACCGATCGCCCCACCGGCGTTGTTGACGAGGACGTCGAGTCTCTCGAGCGAGGAGATCACGGAGGCGACGCTCTGAGCATCGGTCACGTCGAGCTGCACTGCTGTGACTGACCCGGCCAGCTCCGCAGCGACGGCGTCGAGCCGGTCCTGCCGACGACCACCGATGACCACGGCATACCCGTCGGCGACGAGGCGGCGGGTCACGGCGGCACCGATGCCGGTGCCACCTCCGGTGACGAGGGCGACGGGGGTCTGGCTCACGAGCCGAGGATACGGCCGGCGCGTTCGAGGTCGGCCGCAGTGGTCACCTTGAACGCAAGGTCGTCGCCGTCGACCACCGTGACGGTGGAGCCCAGCCGCTCGACCAGTGCCGCGTCGTCGGTGGCCTGCACCTCCGAGGCATGGGCGGCGGCGAGCAGGGTGCGGCGGAAGGCCTGCGGCGTCTGGATGGCTCGCAGGCTGGATCGATCCGGAGTCGCTATCACGCGCCCCACGGCGTCGACCTGCTTGATCGTGTCGGTGACCGACAGGCCGGGCACGACGGCGTCGTGCCCGGCGCGCACCGCGCTGACGAGGCGGTCGAAGAGCGACGCGGGGGCGAGGCACCGGGCGGCGTCGTGCACGAGGACGATGTCGATGTCCCGGCGCAGCGCTCGCAGCCCGGCGGCGACGGAGTGGGTGCGCTCGGCCCCACCCGCGACGACCGTGACGTCCGCATGGCGCGGGTGCGCGGACACAAGCGCGCCCGCCTCCCGAAGATGGGAGGCGGGCGCGACGACGACGATCTGTGAGGTGTCGGCAGCCTCGAACGCGCGCGAGACGGCGTGCTCGATCAGCGTGGTGCCCGCGATGCGGACGAACGCCTTGGGCTGCCCTGCCCCGAGCCTCGTGCCCTGTCCAGCGGCAACGAGGATGACACCGACGTGAGTGTCAGCAACGTTCAGGACGCGAGGACCTCGTCGAGGATGGTCTCAGCCTTGTCCTCATCGGTCTTCTCTGCCAGGGCGAGCTCGGACACGAGGATCTGACGGGCCTTGGAGAGCATCCGCTTCTCGCCGGCGGACAGTCCGCGGTCCTTGTCTCGACGCCACAGGTCGCGCACGACCTCGGCCACCTTGATGACGTCGCCGGAGGCGAGCTTCTCGAGGTTGGCCTTGAAGCGGCGCGACCAGTTGGTCGGCTCCTCGGCAAACGGGGCGCGAAGCACCTCGAAGACCTTCTCGAGGCCGGCCTTGTCGACGACGTCACGCACGCCGACCAGGTCGCAGTTCTCGGCAGGAACCTCGATGACGAGGTCTCCTTGGGCCACCTTGAGCTTCAGGTACAGCCTCTCAACGCCCTTGATGGTGCGCTTGTTGATCTCTTCGATGCGAGCAGCCCCGTGGTGGGGGTACACGACCGTTTCACCGACCTTGAAAACCATATGCAACTTGCCCCTTTCGCGAGGGCAAGTTTAACACGCCGGCGCCGTCAAGCGGAATCGGAGCGGACGGCATACCTGCAGGTCAGAACGCTGAAAAGCGTTGGCGGGCACCGAAACTGGGTCTTGACACAACGCGATTCCCGTGCCTGCGGTTCCGTCCGGCGACGGCTGGCAGCACTCGCGCACAGCACTGTGCACACAGCGGAGCATCGCGCTCGCTACGCTGTCCCCCGTGACGACCGCACCTCTGACGACCCCCCGCCATCGCCTCCGCGCCGCCCTCGCGGCCGCCGTGCTCGGCACCACCCTCCTGGGCGGGTGCGCTGTGTTCTCGCCGGTGCAGACCGACTACAACTACCAGGCGGCCGACGGCGTCAACACGACGTTCGGCGACCTCGAGGTGCGGGGCCTGCTCGTCGTCGCCGACGCCAAGGACGGCCAGGGCACGGTCGTCGGTCAGCTCGTCAACACGAGCAACGAGGACATCGAGGTCGCCTTCGCCAGCGAGGGCGCCACGGGGGCTGAGGTCACCGTCCCGCGACGCTCCTCGCTCAGCCTCGGGGAGGAGCCCGTCACGCTCTCGTCGGTCGCCGCCGCTCCCGGCGACGTCCTCCAGCTCCAGATGGCCACCCCGGGCACCGGCCAGAACGTCCTCACCGTCCCGGTCCTGCCCTCCGCTGCCTACTACGAGGAGGCACGGCCGCCAGGATCCACCGGACCCGCGAGCCCGTCGCCCTCGGCGAGCGAGTCCGAGAGCGCGAGTCACTGACGGTGCACCGCTCGTTCGGTGCACCGCTCGTTCGGGCGCGACGTGGTCAGGCCTCGAACTTGTAGCCGAGCCCGCGCACGGTGACGATGTGCTTGGGCGCAGCGGGGTCGGGCTCCACCTTGGCGCGCAGCCGCTTGACGTGGACGTCGAGGGTCTTGGTGTCACCCACGTAGTCGCTCCCCCACACCCGGTCGATGAGCTGCATCCGGGTGAGGACGCGACCCGTGTTGCGCAGGAGCATCTCGAGCAGCTCGAACTCCTTGAGCGGCAGCGGGGTCGTCGTGCCACCCACCGTGACGACGTGGCGCTCGACGTCCATCCGGACCGGCCCTGCCTCGAGCGTTGTGGGAAGCAGCTCCTCGGGCTCGCTGAGCCGGCGCAGGACCGCCTTGATGCGGGCGAGGAGCTCGCGTGAGGAGTAGGGCTTGGTGACGTAGTCGTCGGCGCCGAGCTCGAGGCCGACGACCTTGTCGATCTCGCTGTCCTTGGCGGTCAGCATGATGACGGGGACGTTGGAGCGCTGCCGGAGGGCACGGCATACGTCCACGCCCGAGAGCCCCGGGAGCATGAGGTCGAGCAGGACGAGGTCCGCCCCGGCGCTGTCGAACTCGGTGAGCGCATCGTTGCCGTTCTCGGCGACGCTCACCTCATAGCCCTCCTTGCGCAGGAGGTAGGACAGGGGATCGGAGAAGGACACTTCGTCCTCGACGACGAGAATGCGAGTCACCTTGCTTGTTCTCCTTGTGCTGTGCCGACCGCGGGACGGTCGGAGTCTGCTGCAGCCCGGTCGGACGCGGCAGGAAGTCTCATGGTGAAGGTGGAGCCGTGGCCCTCCTCGCTCCAGACGGACACGTCACCGCCATGCGTGGCGCAGACGTGCTTGACGATGGCGAGACCCAGACCGGTGCCACCGGTCGCCCGCGAACGCGCTGCGTCGACCCGGTAGAAGCGCTCGAAGATGCGGCTCTGCTCGGTCGCCGGGATCCCCTGGCCCTGGTCGGACACCGTGACCTCGACGGTGTCACCCACCCGGCGGGCCGCCACGGCCACCCGGGTGCCGGTCTCGGAGTAGTTCACGGCGTTGGACACGAGGTTGGCCACGGCCGTCGCCAGCAGCTCGGCGTCGCCGAAGACGCTCGCCCGCTGGTCCACCGCCGCCTCGAGCGTGATCTGGCGGGCCTCCGCGGCGACGCGCACCCGGTCGACGGCCTCGGCGACCACCCGGGGGATCTCGACGAGCTCGGGCTCGTGGAGGGTGTCGGCGACCTGGAGGCGGGAGAGGTCGACGATCTCCTTGACGAGGCGGGTGAGGCGCGTGGACTCCACCTGGATGCGGGCCGCGAAGCGCGACACGGCCTCGGGGTCGTCGCGTGCGTCGAGGACGGCCTCGGCGAGGAGGGCGATCCCACCGACCGGGGTCTTGAGCTCGTGCGACACGTTGGCGACGAAGTCGCGGCGCACCTCCTCGACCCGGCGGGCGTGGGTGTGGTCCTCGGCGAGGATGAGGATGTGCGGGGCTCCGAGGGGTGCGACGCGGGCCTTCATGAGGGTGTTGGTCGTCGTGCCGAAACCGCGCGCGAGCTCGAGCTCCACCTCGCGGATCTCCCCGTCGCGCCGGACCTGCCGGGCGAGCTGACGCAGCTCCGTGTGGACGAGCTCGCCGTGACGCACGAGGCCATAGCTCACGGCGGAGGCGGAGTTGTTGACGACGGCGTCGGAGGAGTCCAGGACGATGGCGATCGACCTCAGCACGGCGAGGACGTCACTCACGCCCGCGGGCAGCGGCGGTGGGGCGCTCGGGGGGATCGTCGTCAGCGTGCGTTCGCTCAACCGGCTCGCGGCGACGGCCACGGCACCGATGACGAGCCCCAGGCCGCCACCCACGAATCCCGCGAGCGATGCATCCACCAGATCAGCGTAGACGGACGGAGAATGAACTCTGACCCACCCGGGAGTGAGCAGAGGTGGGCAGGAGTCAGATGTTCACCTGCCCGGTGGCGGGAATTCATCACCTCGTGCCACGCTGCCGACGTCGATCGACGTCCACGTCTGCGAGCCCGCCGGGCCGGAGGACGAGATCGCCACGTCGAGAGGGAGCACATGCGCAAGGCATTCCACGAGGAGCTGGACCGAGTCACCGAAGGGCTCGTCGAGATGACGCGTCTGGCGAGCTCGGCCATGTCTCGGGCCACGACCGCACTGCTGGACTCGGACGTGCAGCTCGCGGAGTCGGTCATCGGCGCCGATGCTGCGATCGACGCGCTCCGCGAGGAGCTCGACCTCCTCTCCTTCGACCTGCTCGCCCTGCAGCAGCCGGTGGCGACCGACCTGCGCATGGTCGTCACGTCGATGCGCATGAGTTCCGACATCGAGCGCATGGGCGACCTGGCCCGCCACGTCGCCAAGGTCGCTCGGCTGCGCTACCCGAACTCCGCCGTGCCCCCGGAGCTCCGCTCGATCATCCTCGAGATGGGCCAGGTCGCCGAGCGCATCGTCACCAAGGCCGGGTCGGTCATCGCGGCCCGCGACGTCGAGGCCGCCAAGCAGATCGAGCGCGACGACGACGCGATGGACGACCTCCACCGGCAGCTCTTCGAGACCTTGGCGTCGCCCTCGTGGAACCACCCGGCCGAGGTCACCGTCGACATCACGCTCGTCGGCCGCTACTACGAGCGGTTCGCCGACCACGCCGTCTCCGTCGCCCGCCGCGTCATCTTCCTCGTCACGGGTGAGCAGAACGCCGACAGCGAGGCCAGCCACGAGGACGCCGAGGACGACGAGGCGCACCCGGAGACCACGACCCCCTGACGCGGTCCTCCCGCACTGCGAAAGACCACGGATCCCGTATGCCGGCCGCCCGGCATACGGGATCTGTCGCGTTCCAGGCCGCTCGCCTACCGGCGGACCACCTGCTCTTGCGCCCCAGCAGTTGCTGAGCACGGATTCGCGCCGCCCCGACTGAGCTGATGGTCCGCCGGTAGAGGAAAGGCACATTGCCGGTATGCCGCACTCAACCTTTGGCGCGCAGGTCGCGTTCTCTTGGGGGACAGGGTGGGATCGACGTGAGGATGGGGACGTGGACCGAGGCGATGAGGCGGCGTTCGCCGAGTTCGTGACGCGGGAGTGGACGCGGCTCGTGCGTGTCGCCTTCCTGCTCACGGGGGACCTGGGGCGCGCCGAGGACCTGGTCCAGCAGACGCTCGTCAAGGTCCACCGGCACTGGGTGCGAGTTCACCGTGACGGGTCGCCGTACGGCTACACACGGGCTGCGCTCGTCAACGAATCGACGTCCTGGTGGCGGCGCAAGCGGGTTGACGAGACGTTGGGCGAGATCCCCGCACACGCCGACCGTGCGCGTTCCGATGCATATGCCGGCATCGATAACCGACAAGAGCTCATCCAGGCGCTCGCCAAGTTGCCGCCGCGGATGCGCGCCGTGATCGTGCTGCGGTTCTACGACGACCTGTCCGAGGCCGAGGCCGCTCACGCCCTCGGGATCTCGGTGGGCTCGGTCAAGAGCCAGACCTCTCGGGGTCTCATCCGAATGCGGGCGGCGATCACCGACGCCTCAGAACCCGGACGCCTCACCCCGACCACTTCGACGAAGGGAGCGTGACATGAGCATCGAGAACCAGCTCCGGGATGCACTGACGTCTCACGCCGGCTCGATCGAGTCGGTGGAGGCGAACCCCTACGAGCGGGTCTCCGCAGCAGTGGGTCGGAACCGGAGACGTCGCCGCGCCGCGGTAGCGACCACCATCGCGGCAGTCGCGGCCCTTGCGATCGGCGTCCCCGCGGTCTCCAGCCGCGTCGCTGACGGCCGGACGACTCCGGCCGGGCTGCCGCCCGCGACCGACAAGGCATGGAACTCCGTCACGACCTGGCCACTTCGCGGCGCGTTGGCTGGCGACGGCGCTCTGGTCGATGCCGTGCAGGACAAGTTCGACGGGCGCGCGGTGTTCGTGGAAGACGTCGACACCAGACGGGTGGCGCTCGTCGTTCGCGGCGATCAGCTCATCATTGCGGCGGGCCCCCGCGGCGCCGAGGGGCAGGCGCTGTCCCAGAACACGCAGGTGGGAGCCCCGAACATCCGTCAGGACAGCCTGGTCAGCGTGGCAGCCGGTAGTGCACTCGTCATCATCACGACGCCAGACCGCACGTCGGCCGAGGTCTCGGGCACACCGGACATCGCGCTCGACGGCGCGGTGACTCGCTCGTGGGCGACGCTCCCTCTGACCGGAGGGATCGGGAGAACGGCGCTCACTCCGCTGACGCGCTTTCGCCTGGGCTCGTCCGTGGGACCGGTGTTCCCGCTCACGAAGGAGGCAGAGAAGACGACGCTCAACCCTTGCGAGGACGGCTGCACGGGACCGCGGGCGACGATCGAGGCCCGTACGACCGCGGACATCGCACGGACCCTCGAGTTGGACCCCTCCCGGATCAGCACCACCACGCTCTTCAACGGTGAGGTTCCTCGCGAGATCGCGACGGCGGAGGCCCCGGCGTCGGACACCCCGCGACCAACGCTCCTCGTCATGCACAGCAGGCTTCCCGGCGGACAGATCGTGCGGACAGCGGTATTGCGCAGCGCTGATGCTGAGCGGTCGATGAATCTCAGTGGACCCATCGATGCCCGCCGGGCGGATGCCGTCCCTCTCCTGCTTTTCGTCAACGGAACCAGCATCAAGGAACCCGCCCTACCCACCGCACCCACGAAGGTCCGCATCTTCGTTGCCGGCGGCACCGGCCTGCGTGCCGTGTTGGGGAGCACCAAGTCGGCGGTCATCCCCATCACCGGCCACTTCGCCAACTTCTCCCTCCCGGTGTCGCCGACAGACTTCTGGGCTCACCGTTTCGAGGTTCTCGAACGCGGCACCTCGCTCGGCACCTTCGCCGTGACGGCTCCCATGACGGACCCGTTCGAAGTCGGACCCTGACGCGACCCATGAAGATGAGCGGACGGCATACCCACTGCTTGCGGTGAGTAAGTCGGTGTGTCAGCGGCCCTGGTTGGCGACTGCCGCCGCGGCGGCCTCGGCGGCCGCCGGGTCGAGGTACTCGCCGGGCTTGGTCGGCATGAAGTCGTCGCCGAGCTCGTAGACGAGCGGCTGGCCGGTGGGGATGTTGAGCCCGGCGATGTCCTCGTCCGAGATGCCGTCGAGGTGCTTCACGAGACCACGAAGGCTGTTGCCGTGGGCGACGATGAGGACCGTCTCGCCAGCGGTGAGGTCGTCCCGGATCGCGCCCTCCCAGTAGGGCGTGAACCGCTCGATGACGTCCTTGAGGCACTCCGTGCGCGGCACCTCGATGTCGGCGTAGCGCGGGTCGCCGCTCTGGTCGAACTCCGAGCCGAGCTCGATCTCGGGCGGCGGGGTGTCGAACGAGCGACGCCACAGCATGAACTGCTCGTCGCCGTACTTCTCGCGCGTCGCCGCCTTGTCGAGACCCTGGAGCGCGCCGTAGTGACGCTCGTTGAGCCGCCAGTCGCGACGCACCGGGATCCAGTGGCGGTCGGCGACATCGAGAGCGAGGTTCGCGGTGGTGATGGCGCGACGCAGCAACGACGTGTGCACGACGGTCGGCAGCACGTCCCGCTCCTTGAGCAGCCGCCCGCCTGCCACCGCCTCCTCTCGCCCCTGGTCGTTGAGGTCGACGTCGACCCACCCGGTGAAGAGGTTCTTCGCGTTCCACTCGGAGTGGCCGTGACGCAAGAGGATCAGGGTGTGTGCCATGGGCGGCAGCCTAGCGAGGCGACCCACGTGCGGACCGGGAGCACCCGGCATACGGAATGGGTCGGTCAGGACGTGTCGAGGAGGTGACGGAACGCCTCGAGGTTGCGCAGCGACTCACCGCGCGAGACCCGCCAGTCCCACTCCTTCTGCATCGAGGTGAGGAAGCCGATGACGAGCAGCTCGTTGAACGGCGAGTCCGCCGCCTCGAGCACCACGCCGAACAGCTGGTCGAGCAGGTCGGCGTCCACACCCGCCGCCGGGACGTGGCCGGTGACATAGACGTCGCCGCTGCCGTCGATCGCGTAGGCGAGGCCGGGCAGGCGCAGGTTGCGTCGCAGGAGGCTGCGATAGAACGCCTCGTGGTTCTCGTCGGGGTTGCGGATGACGAACGCGGACACGGAGAGGTCCGAGCCTGCCACGAGGGACACGACGGTCCTGAGCTTCTTCTCACCGGGCAGGGTCACGACGAACTCGCCGTCGCGCGCACCCGCCTCCCACTCGATCTCCGTGTCGTCGAGGAAGCGCTCGATCGTCGCGGCCAGGGCCGAGGTGCTCACGGGATCACTGCCGTCGGTATGCCGGCCAGCGTGTCGGACTCGTTGATCGAGGCTCTGCGTGGGGTCGCCAACGCGGCTTCGTAGACAGAGGCCAACCGCTCCGCGGTCACCTCCCAGGCGAACCCCCGCGCCCGCTCGGCAGCGCGCGCGGACAGGTCCGCCTGACGCTCCGGGTTGTCGATGACCGACTCGATCGCGTCCACCCACGCGTGGAGGTCGTGCCCGTCGACGAGGAGGCCGGCATCACCCACGGCCGTGGGGAGTCCCCCGACGTCGGTCGCCACGACGACCGCACCGCACGCCTGGGCCTCGACGGCGACGAGCCCGAACGACTCGTTGTGCGACGGGACGGTGACGACGTCGGCGGCCCGCATCCACGTGGCGAGGCCGTCACGGTCGGTGGGTGCGACGAAGCGCACGAGATCGGCGACGCCCTCGTCGAGGGCGAGCCGGTCCAACGCCATCGGGGTCCGCACCGCACCTCCGCTGGGACCCCCGAGGATGCCGACGACGAGCCGCCGGCGCAGCGTCGGGTCCCGGCGGGTGAGCATCGCGGCGGCCCGGATGAGGAGGTCCGGGGCCTTGAGGGGCTGGATGCGTCCGACGAAGAGCAGGAGGACGGCGTCGTCCGGGACATCGACGCTGCGGCGGGCCTCGGACCTGTTCCCCGGGTGGAAGACGTCGAGGTCCACACCCGGGGGCACGACGTCGACCCGATCGGGGTCGGCGCCATAGAGGTCGACCAGCTCGCGGCCCTCGTCGCGGGTGTTGGCAACGAGGCGGTCAGCGGCCTCGACGACCTGCGCCTCACCGATCTCGCGCCCGCGGGGCTCCTCGGCGTCGCCCTCGGCACGGTGGAGGTTCTTGACCCGGGCCATCGTGTGCATCGTGTGGACGAGCGGGACGTCCCACCGGTCGGCGGCGAGCCACCCGACCTGACCGGAGAGCCAGTAGTGCGAGTGCACGAGGTCGTAGTGGCCCTCCGGCGCGTGGGCCGCGACCCGCATCATGCCGGCAGCGAAGGCACAGAGCTGGCCGGGAAGGTCCTCCTTGTTGAGCCCCTCGTAGGGGCCGGCGGCCACGTGACGGACCTTGACCCCCGGCTCCACCTCGACGACAGCGGCATCCGAGGCAGTGGTCTGCCTGGTGAAGATGTCGACGCCAATCCCCCTGCGCGCCAACCGTTTTGCCGTCTCGATGACATAGACGTTCATGCCGCCCGCATCACCCGTGCCCGGCTGTGCGAGCGGTGACGTGTGCACCGACACCATCGCGACCCGCCGGCGGATCCGTGGCTCGTCAGTCGTCATCCGGCCAGTCTGGCACGCACCCCTCAGCCCGGTCGCGGCACACCGCTGAGGTTGAGGGTCGCCCGGTTGGACCACACGTGGACGTCGAGCCGGCCGTCCGGGCGCAGATCGAGCCCTCGGGTCTGGCTGGCGGGACCCACGCCGATCACCGAGCGTCTGGCCGACGTCAGGGCCTGTTGCTCCCCCGTCGTCCTGACGAACCACCAGCCGCGCTTGCGCAGGTTCATCGAAGGCAGGGCCGGCGGGAGCCCCGTCGTCGCGGGCATGGCGTCGAGGTGGACGACCACGGCGTCAGCGCCCTGCACGTGCGCCGTGACGTGCACCCCCGACGTGGTGAGCAGGAAGACGAGGCGCAGAGGCATCGTCCGGGGCGCCCCGTCGGACTCGTCATAGACCTCACCGAGGTATGCCGCCCGCCCCGGTTCGATGCGTACCTCGTCGATCCGGACGTGGTCGAGAGTCGCGTCGACGTGCTCGATCGGATGGCCGTCCCGGCGGTCGAGGTCGCCGAGGACGGCGCTGACCGGGGAGCCGCGGGTGATGGTGTCGATGAGGGGCCCCGACGCGGCGGAGACCCGGAAGCCGGACTGGTAGGCAGCGACCGTGTAGCCGCGCCCGAGGGTGGCGATCCCGCGGGCGTCCGGGTCCACGGTGAGCAGACCGGGCTCCACGGGCACGAGGCCGATGTCGGTGCGCAGGACACCCGGCAGCCAGGTCGCGATGCCCAGGACAAGGGCCGCGGTCACGGAGACGACGAGCGCCACCATGCTCCGACTCACGTCGCGGCGGCCGCCGCGCACTCCCCATAGGCGCACGTCCGCAGCCTATGCGGCCCGGCTCTCGCGGGATCCCGCTGCTCGTACGCTTGGGTCCGTGGCAAGGACGAGACCGGTCGGGGTGATCACCCGCGGGACGACCAACCCCAACCGCCTTCGACGATGTGACCGCTGGCTCGCCGGGCCCGCCTCTGGCCGCCTGCGCCGGGCCACGTCCCACGCGCCGGTCGTCGTCGACCTCGGTTTCGGCGCCTCCCCCGTGACGGCCGTCGAGCTGCACGAGCGGCTGAGCCGGGTGCGTGCCGACGTCGAGGTGGTCGGCATCGAGATCGACCCGGACCGGGTGGCTGCGGGGCTGCTGCTGGCACGCCCGGGCCTGAGCTTTCGTCTCGGCGGGTTCGAGGTGCCGCTCGACGGACGCGACGCGACGGTGGTCCGGGCCTTCAACGTGCTGCGCCAGTACCCCGAGGAGGAGGTCGCCGCGGCGTGGGCGTCGGTGTGCCGTCGACTCACGGCCGACGGCGTGCTGGTCGACGGCACCTGTGACGAGCTGGGAAGGCTGGCCACCTGGGTGGCGGTCGAGCGCTCCGGCCCGGTCAGCCTCTCGCTCTCGTGGCACCTCCGCGGCCTCGACCAGCCGTCGGTCATCGCCGAGCGCCTCCCCAAGGCGCTTATCCACCGCAACGTCCCGGGTGAGCCCGTCCACGACTACCTGACCGACCTCGACCGGCAGTGGGCACGAAGTGCCAGCCACGCGGCATACGGTGTGCGACAGCGGTTCCTGGCCACGGCGCACGCTCTGCGTGACGCCGGCTGGCCCCTCCTGGACGGACCGGCCCGTTGGCGGCTCGGTGAGCTCACCGTCGCCTGGGACGCCGTGGCTCCCGGCTCAGCGCCGGTGGCTCACCAAGGACCGTAGGGGCCCTGGCGGGAGCTGTTGCCGCGGCCCTGGACCGCCTCCACCGCCGGCCGGACGTCGGCGAGGTAGACCCCTGCGGCGACGATGCCGATGATGGCGAGGAACCCGAGCCCACCGAGCGAGACGAACCCAAGCAGGGTGGCCACTCCTGTCACGCCGAGCCAGAAGTTCTTGGTCCGCTTGCTCGCGGCCTCGAAGGCATCGGCCCGGGTCTTGAGGGCGTGCACGAAGGCGAACACCTCGAGTGCCAGTGCCGCGATCGTGAGCGCGAGCATGACGTAGCCCTGGGCCTGGCCGAGTTCGAACATGGTGCCAGCCTACGTGGCGCCGATGACGACGGTAGTGTGTCGGCCACAGTCAGGATCTCGAACGTGCCAGCCTGGCCTCGAGGCCGTCGAGGAGAGCGGTGAGACCGAGGTCGAACGTCTCCTCCCAGCCGGCCGCGAACGCGTCCATGGGCAGGCTCGCCAGCACCGGGTAGGAGTCGGTCGACATCGCGCGTTCGAGCACCGGCGACTGCGCGGTCCAGAACTCCTCGTCGCTGACTCCGGTCCGCTGCTCGGCCCTCGTCGCCTGGACCTCCTGACGGGCGAGGCCAGTGACGTAGGCGTCGAGCGACATGATCACCATCATCTTCTGCTGGCCGGTGAGGTCGACCTCATCGAGACCACCGAGGAAGAGCTCGAGTCCGGCCAGGGCGTTGGGTCCGAGCAACGGGCGTGACTGGTCCACCTGGAGGAGCCAGGCGTGCTTAAGGTAGTTCCGGTAGGACCCTCGCGCACACTCCTCGAGGTGCTTGCGCCACCCGGCGTCGCGCGGCGGTTCCTCGTCCGGCACGGCGTTGACGTGGTCGATCATGAGGTCGAGGAGCTCGCTCTTGCCGGGCACGTGCCGATAGAGCGACATCGTGCCGACCCCGAGGTCGGCGGCGAGTCGCCGCATCGAGACCGCATCCAAGCCCTCGGCGTCCGCCACCTCGACGGCGCGGGACACGATCGCGCCGAGGGTGATCGAGGCCTTGCGGCCGCGGGTGGCCTGCTCACGCATCCCCCACATGATCGCGAGGCTGACGTCGATGTCGCCGCCACCGCTGGCCGCCGGAACGGACTCCGAATGCCGTCGACGCGTCGTCGCGTGCTGCTTCTCGCCCTGTGTCGTCGCGCCGGTGTCAGAGGTCATGTCCGCAGGCTAACCGGTGGGGGGGTTGCACTGGGTACGCCGTACGCACTAGCCTTTGCGTACGGCGTACCCATATACAGGAGGTGGGCAGGTGCGAACCGAACAACCTGCGATCGAAGCAGAGGGCGTGCGCAAGTCCTTCGGCACGAAGATCGCCCTCGACGACTTCTCCCTCACGGTGCCGCGCGGCACGGTGCAGGGACTGCTCGGCCCGAACGGAGCCGGGAAGACGACCCTCGTCCGGATCCTCACGACGTTGTCCCGCATGGACGGAGGGCGAGCTCGCGTCGGCGGTCACGACGTCATGACCGAGCGCTCCCGGGTGCGCGCCAGCATCGGGCTGACCGGACAACGCACGGCCCTCGACGAGATCCTCACGGCCCGACAGAACCTGCAGACCTTCGGCCGCCTCTTCCACCTGACGAGGAAGGAGGCGGCCGTGCGGGCGGACCAGCTCCTCGAGCAGTTCAGCCTCACCGACTCGGCGGAGGTGCAGGTCAAGACCTTCAGCGGCGGGATGCAGCGTCGCCTCGACCTCGCCTCGAGCATGATCCTGGCGCCGCAGGTGCTCTTCCTCGACGAACCCACCACCGGCCTCGACCCTCGCGGTCGTCGCGAGGTGTGGGACGCCGTCCTCACCCTGGCCGCGGGTGGCACGACCGTCCTGCTCACGACGCACTACCTCGACGAGGCCGACCGTCTCTCCGACCGCATCGCCGTCATCGACCAGGGGCGACGCATCGTCGAGGACACACCCGAAGGGCTCAAGCGGATGATCGGCGGCGACCGGCTCGACGTCGTCCTCCACGACTCCGCAGACGTGGCCCGAGCGGCGCAGCTCGTGGCAGCCGCCACCGGCGACACCGACCCCCAGGTCGACGCCGACGGTGCCCGTGTGAGCGTCGCCGTCACGGACCGGGTCTCCGCCATCGGAACCGTGATCCGGGCGGCCGAGGAGGCCGGGATCGGCGTCGCCGACATCGCGCTGCGCCAGCCCACCCTGGACGACGTCTTCCTGCGGCTCACCGGACGGCCGGCCGACGCCGACACTGACGCCGACGAGCCCCCCTCCGCCATCATGAAGGAAGGTGCGCTGTCATGACCACCACGACCTCGTCCACTCCGCTGACCCCTCTCGCCACTCCCGAGCGGCGGTGGACCTGGGCGATCACCGACTGCCTCACCATCGTCCGGACCGAGCTGTCCCACCTCGTCAAGCAACCCTCCGAGATCGCCTGGCAGCTGGGCTTCCCCATCGTCTCGGTGCTGCTCTTCGTCTACGTCTTCGGCAGCGCCATGGAGGTGGGTGGCGGAATGGACTACAAGACCTTCGCGATGCCGGGGATGCTGGCGATGACGATGGCCTTCGGCTTCATGAACACCGCCTACATCGTCGCGATCCAGAAGGAACGCGGCGTCATGGACCGCTTCCGCTCGATGCCGATGGCGCCCTCCGCAGTCGTCACGGGCCGTGGCGTGTCCGACGTGCTACGGGCCGGCCTCGACCTCCTGGTGCTTGCCGTCATCGCCCTGGTCATCGGGTGGCGATCGCAGGGATCGCTCATGGAGACGCTCGCCGCCTTCGGACTCCTGCTGCACCTGCGCTTCTCCCTCATCTGGGTGGGGATCGTGCTGGGGCTGCTCGTTAAGAACGAGGAGTCGGCCGGCAACCTCTTTGCCGTGGCCTTCCCCTTCGGGATGGTCTCGAGCGTCTTCACCCCGCCCAGCCTCATGCCCGACTGGCTCGGCACCATCGCCATGTGGAACCCGGTCTCCTCGACCGCGACCGCGATCCGCGAGCTGTTCGGCAGTCCCTCGGTCGCGGGCAACACCTGGATCGAGACGCATAGCCTGCTCATGGCGGTGGTCTGGCCGCTGGTCATCACGGCGGTGTTCCTGCCCCTGGCGATCCGGCGCTACCAGGGCCTCAGCCGCTAGGAGGCGTCCGAGTCCACGAGGATCGTCACGGGACCGTCGGCGATGCTCTCGATCTCCATGTGAGCGCCGAAGCGACCCGTCGCCACCGTCAGGCCGCGGGCACGCAACGCCGAAACCACCTGTGCCACAACGGGTTCGGCGACCGCGCCCGCAGCCGCTGCGCTCCATGACGGACGGCGGCCCTTGCGGGTGTCGGCAAGGAGCGTGAACTGGCTGACGACGAGCACCGGCGCCCCGGCATCGGTCACCGACTGCTCGCCCTCGAGCAGGCGCAGGTCGGCGATCTTGCGCGCGATGAGCTCGACGTCGGCAGCGCCGTCGTCGTGCCCGACCCCCACGAGCACGAAGAGGCCCGGCTCGGTGATCTCACCGACCGTCACACCCTCGACGACGACTGCCGCCCGTCGGACCCGCTGGATGACTGCGCGCACTCAGATGCCCACGGCGACAACGGATCCCACGGGTTCACCGTGCCCCAGGACCGGTGCGTCCTCGAGCGCCTCGAGTGCGTCGGTCTCGACGCCGAGGCGCCGGAGGACGGCGGCGAGGATGACGGCCCGGGCCCGCTGTCCGCCGTCCGCGACCTTGATGGCGATACCGCGTCCGTCAGCCAGCCCCACGGCATACACGGCTTCGGCACCGTCCTTGGCGATCGCGCCAGGGGTGCCCTGGATGAACGTCGTGACGTCGCGACGGGAACCACCGAGGTACTCGGGGTGACTGCGGATCGCGTCGGCGACGCGGGCCTCGTCGGTGCCGGGCGCAGCACTGGCGATGCGACCGAAGGCGCGAGCCAGGCCCGCGAGCGAGATCGCCATGACCGGCGCGCCGCAGCCATCGATGGCGGTCGCAGCGACGGGCTCCCCCGCGAGCTCGGCGAGGGTCTCGTCGCAGGCGCGCTGCAGCGGATGGTCCAGCTCGAGGTATGCCGTGTGGTCCCACCCGGCGGCCACACACGTCGCGAGCATGCCGGCGTGCTTGCCCGAGCAGTTCTGGGCGAGCGACTGCTTGTCGTGCCCTGCCCGGATCCAGTCCAGCCTGGCCTGGTCGTCGATCGGGAAGTCCGGGGTGTTCTGGAGGTCGGCCACCGTGAGGCCGGCGCCGTCGAGGATCTCGCGCACCGCAGCGAGGTGGAAGTCCTCGCCGGAGTGGCTCGCACTGACCAGGGCGAGGTGGCGGGGAGCGATGTCGAGACCGTGGCGCACCATGGCGAGGGCCTGGACCGGCTTGTTCGACGACCTGGGGAACACCGGGTCGTCGGCGCTGCCGAGCTCCAGCTCGACCGAGCCGTCTGCCGAGGTCACGGCGACGCTGGCTCGGTGGACGGACTCGACGAAGCCGCCCCGGATCGCTTGCGCGAGAACCGGGGCGGCATCGAGGACAGCAGGGGTGCGGGAGGTCTGTGGGGTGCTCACACGTCCCAGACTAGGTCCGCGGGGTGTTGCGTCAGCTGCCGACCTTCTCGGCGGCCTTCGCCGTGGCCTTGGTGCTGGAGGCGGCGGCCTTCCGGGCGCTCGTGGTGGTGGCCTTGGCCGACGTGGTGGTTCGCTTGCGGGCCTTGGTCGCCGTCGTGGTGGTGCGCTTGGCGGCGGTGCGGGTGCGCTTGGCGGAGGCCTGGACCTCGGTGGCGGCGAACTCAGCGTCCTCGGCGACGGTGTCGGCGACGATCTGCGCGACGTGGGTGGCTTCCTTGCGACCCGTGGTGAAGGTGGCGAGAGCCGAGGAGCGGACGTCGAGGATGGCCTTGCGGGCGGTCGTGACGGCACCCCTGCCGAGGCTGAGGGTGGTCTCGGCCTGGGCGACGAGGTCCTGGGTGGCCTTCTGGTTCCTGATGCGGGTGACGAGCTGCTCGCCACGCACGGCGAGCTCCTCGTAGCCCTTGGCGACCTCGTCGACGGTGGCGACGCCCTGGTTCAGGGCCTTGGTCGGGAGAGCCTTGACGTCCTCGATGGCGACACCGGCACGCTTCTGGACGGCGGTCGGGGCCAGGTCGGCCCGGACCTTGTCGGCGCGGAGGCGGGCCTCACGGGCCCGCTCGACGGCGAGGTCCGTGGCACCGACGACGGCGAACAACGCGTTGCTGGGGCTCTTGGTCGAGGCCTTGGGGGTCGTGGTCCTGATGGTGGTCTTGGCGGCCATGTTCACTCCTGGGTGAGGGGGTCGGGTGATGCGATGCGTGTGGAGACGTCGGGCTCAGCGCTGAGGGTCCGCGCCGATGAAGGACTCATAGACGTCGAGCAGGGTCGCTCGTTGACGGTCGGTGAGGTTCGGGTCGGCGGCGATGGCGTCCCGGACGGTCGTGCTCGTGGACTCGGCGGCCGGGTGCTCGTCGAGGATCCCGGCCTTGACATAGAGCGTCTCGGCGGAGACCTCCAGCCCCTTGGCCAGCTGCTGCAGGATCTCGGCGCTCGGGCGCTTGAGACCGCGCTCGAGCTGGGACAGATACGGGTTCGAGATCCCGACGAGCTCGGACAGCTGACGCAGCGACAGACGGTGCGACAGACGCTGCTCGCGCAGGTAGTCGCCCAGTCCGGCGAGGTCGTTCAGCGGGTTCCGGCTCATGCACCCATTGTGCTTGCTCTAGTTAGCAGAATGCAAACCGGGGCAAGCGTGATGGCGGACACACCCTCTCGACGCCCAAAGACGAGTATGCCGCGTGCTTGGGTTTGGCATAACCTTGCCTTATGTCGATGCCCGAGCTCCTCACCTTCCCCAACCCGGTCAACGAGAAGGCGGCCCGGTCGGTGGCGGGCGGCGTCGTCGTGCTGTCGGTGCTCACGCTGGTCACCCAGTGGTGGTGGCTCGGCGCGCTCCTCGCCGTGGGGTTCGCACTGCGCGTCGCGGGCGGGCCCCGCTACAGCCCTCTGGGACGCCTGGCCGTCCACGTCATCGCCCCGCGGCTCGGGGAACCGCGTCTGGTGCCGGGTCCGCCGAAGCGCTTCGCCCAGACGGTCGGCCTGCTCTTCAGCGCCGGCGCCGCGGTCGCCCTGGCCCTGGGAACCACCATGGTCGCGACGGTCCTGCTGGTGATCCTCGTCGTCTTTGCCCTGCTCGAGTCGGCGCTCGGGTTCTGCGCCGGCTGCTGGGTGTTCGGTCACCTCATGCGGCTCGGCGTCATCCCGGAGGAGACCTGCGCGGCCTGCAACGACATCACCCTCCACCAGAAGGTCACGCAGCCCGCCTGACTCGTCCCGGCTCCTGCTGTCAGGGGCGGGGCTTGATGCCGAGGAGCTCGCGGGCCTGCGCCGTGGACATGGGCGGACGCTGCATCGTCGTCGCCAGCACGGCCGCCCGGGCCACGAGCTCGGAGTTGTGCTGCACCTGCTGACCGCGGGCGAACACCACGTTGTCCTCCATGCCGACGCGCAGGTGCCCCCCGGCCGACAGCGCCGCAGCCAGCACCGGCAGATGGGTCCGGCCGATCCCCGTCGCTGACCACGACGTCACCTCGTCGGGCAGCATCGCGACCCCGGTCATGAGCGCCGCAGCAGTCCCCGGCATCGCGCCCGGCACTCCGAGGACGAAGTCGACGTGCACCTTGCCGCCGAACGGCAGACCGTGGGTGTCGAGCAGCCGCCGCAGCGCGTGGACGTGCCCCAGCTCGAACAGCTCGAACTCCGGGACGACCTCGCGCTCCTGCGCCCGGACATAGAGGTCGGACATGAACCCCCACGGGTTGAGGAACACGTCGTCGCCGAAGTTCGTCGTGCCGCACGTCAACGAGCACGAGTCGGGCTCGGCGTCGAGCACGGTCAGCCGCTGGTCGAGCGGGTCGTGCACCGAGCCTCCGGTCGAGAGCTGGACGATGAGGTCGGTCTCGGAGCGGATCGCCTCGACGGCCGCACGCAGGTGCCCGCCGTCGAGCGTGGGCCGGTGCTCGTCGTCGCGGATGTGCAGGTGGATGAGGGCGGCCCCCGCCGTCTCGCACGTGCGCGCCGTCTCGACGAGCTCGTCGAGGGTCGTGGGCAGCTGCGGCACGTCGGCCTTCGCGTGCTCCGCCCCCGTGGGGGCGACGGTGATGAGGGTCGCGGACGCTGCGGTGGCCATGGCGTCAGTCTGTCAGGGCCGGTCGGGGCCATTGGGACCCACCGACCCGTTCCCCCGACGAACTCTCGGTTCGCCTGGCATCCGAGGTCAGGCGAGGTGGGAGAAAGCCACTTCAGGCGGGAAAGGTGGGGTCAGCGGGCGACGATGACGGTCTGCGCTCCGGCGACCGTCCCAGCCACGAGGTCGACGTCCTCAGGAGTGTTGCGCTTGACCACGGCCAGGGCGATGGGCCCGTCCTCGTGGTGCCGGGCCACGCTGGTGATCCGGCCGACCTCGCGGCCCTCCAGCACGAGCGGCGCCCCCGCCTCGGGCAGCAGGTGACCCGAGCCGTCGAGGTGCAGGAAGACGATGCGACGCGGTGGCCGACCGAGGTTGTGGACCCGGGCCACGGTCTCCTGTCCGCGGTAGCACCCCTTGTGGAGGTGCACCGCCGTGCGCAGCCAGTCGACCTCGTGCGCGATCGTGCGGTGGTCGGTCTCGAACCCCAGCCGCGGACGCCAGGCAGCCACCCGCAGCGCCTCCGCCGCCCAGGTGCCGGCGAGCGGGCGGTCGCCCGCAGCCGACTCCAGGTCGGCGCGCGGGACGATGAGCTCGCGCCAGCGGCGCGCCTCACCCGGGTGCGCGGTCTCCGGACCGTATGCCGCCGTGTCGCCGACGAGGTTCGGCCAGGGGTCGACCCATGCCAGGGGCTCTCCCTCGACACTGGCAGCCGAGAGCGGCTCTCCGAGAACGGCATACGAAGAAGTGAGGTCGGCAACCTCGACCCGCAGCATGAAGCGCATCGAGTCGAGCCAGCCCGCGAGCGCCGGCGCCGTCCCGGGCTCCACGGTGATCCAGGTCGACTCCCCGTCGTCGACGACGTGGAGCGCGTGCTCGATGTGGCCCTTGGGTGAGAGGACGAGCGACTCGGTGGAGACGCGCGGGGCCAGGCCGGTGAGCTGTTGGGTGGTGATCGAGTGCAGCCACGACAGCCGGTCCGGCCCGCTGACGCGCACCACTCCTCGGTGGGAGAGGTCGACGACGGCCAACCCCTCCTCGAGGAGGCGTTGCTCACGACCGGGGTCGCCGTAGTGGGCGGCCACGCCGGCGTCGAGGCCCTCACCCGCGACGGCGTCGGGCCGGGTCAGCAAGGGCGAAGCCAGGGCGAGGACGGCGGGCTCTGTTGATGTGTCGGTCATGGCTGCTTCCTGCAGGTGCGGCAGAGGCCGTGGATGGCGGCGTGGGTGACGTCGGCCTCGAATCCAAGAGAACCCTCCAGGCGCGCCACGAATTCCGACGCCACCTCGGCAGGCGCCTCGTCCACGGAACCGCACTCACGGCATACGACATGGATGTGGGTCGCGTGCCCGGCGAGGTGATAGCTCGGCACTCGGTGGTCGACGTGGGTGTGGGTGACGAGACCGAGCTCCTGGAGCGCCTCGAGCGAGCGGTAGACCGTCGACAGCGCCATCGGAGGGCCTGCCTTGACCGAGACGGCCTCGACGATCTCCTCCGGGGTGGCGTGCCCCAACCGCTCCACCGCGTCGAGGACCTGCTGGCGCTGCGGCGTGAGCCGCCGGCCGGCGGCTCGCAGACGCGTGCCGAGATCACTCACACGACCAATGTATGCCGGTCGGCCGGCTCGTCGAGACCGCGCACCTACACTTGGCCGGGTGCTAGACGACTTCGCCTCCGAGGACAGCCGCGTCGCCCGTCCGGAACGCAGGCGTCCGCGCTGGGGTCGGCGGTTCGTCATCGTCGTCGCCTCGTTCCTGGCCCTGACGTTGGTGGCCGCAGGTGGTTTCGTCTTCTTCCTCAACCAGAAGGTCGCCGGCAACATCACCCAGGACGACCTCCTCCCCCAGGCGGCCCCGTCGGCCACGCTCCCCGACGGGTCGACCGTGCCGCTCCCCCAGGGCGGGGTCGGCGAGAACTACCTCATCATCGGCTCCGACGCGCGCCCCGGTGAGACGGCCAGCCGTTCGGACGTGATCGTGCTGGTGCACGTCCCCGAGGACAAGAGCGCCGTGCAGCTCGTCCACTTCCCTCGTGACCTCTATGTCTCCATCCCTGGTCGGGGCAAGAACAAGATCAACGCGGCCTACGCCTTCGGTGGGGCCCCGCTGCTCGTCAGCACGATGCAGAACCTCCTGGGCGTCAGGATCGACCACGTCGCCCAGACCGACTTCGAGGGCTTCCGCACGATGACCGATGCGGTCGGCGGGGTGCGCGTCTTCGCCGAGGAGGCGAGCAGCGGGGGCGGCGGGCCGACGGACATCCCCATCAAGGAGGGCTGGAACGACCTCAACGGTGACCAGGCCCTGGCGTTCGTCCGCGAGCGCTACGAGCTCTCCGAGGGAGACATCTCTCGTGGCCGCCGCCAGCAGGCGTTCATCAAGGCCCTCATGCTCAAGGCACTCAGCCGCGAGGTCATCACCAACCCGATCAAGCTCACCAACTTCATCGACGCGGCGACCGACAACCTCGTCGTCGACCGCGGCCTCGACGTCGGCACGATGCGCAGCGAGGCCATCTCGCTTCGCAACGTGCGCAGTGGCGACGTCGTCTTCGTCACCGCGCCGTTCACCGGCTTCGGCACGGCTCCGGACGGCGGGTCCATCGAGATCCTCGACGAGTCCGGCATCTCCGCGCTGGGCAAGGCGTTGCGCACGGACAAGATGGACGACTACGCCGACGTGTCCGTCACCCCCTGACCGACGCTGCCGTGCCGCCTCGCCCGGCTGCGTGCTACGTCCGGCCGGGCAGGAGTCGGAAGGACCCGTCCCTGACGCCTTGGCTCACCAGCGCCAGCGTCTGGTCCGCGGAGTGCTGTGTGGTGTCCAGGACGTGGCGCTCGAGCTCTCCCAGGTCGGCGAACCGGTCCCACATCGCCAGGATCGGCTCCTCGTCGGTCAGCGCGTCGACGCCCGTGCGCGCCCGGGCTCGGGCCAAGGTCGTGTGCCGAGCAGGGCGCAGCACGACGTAGTGCGTCACCGTCTCGCGGCCGTGCCGCAGCGGCAGCTCGAAGTGGCGGAGCATCCAGGGTCCGACGACTCCGTCCACGACCACGGTGTAGCCGCCCTCGGCATAACCGAACGCGGCCATGGCGACCACACGCAGGACCGTCTCGTTCTGCTCGTGAGCCTCAGCCAGGTATGGCGGGATCGACCCGGCCGTGATGCTGTGCCAGAAGTCGTCGGTGTGCAGGTGGACCGACCTCTCGTAGCCCCGCGCGAGTGCTGCCGCGACGGTCGACTTGCCCGCTCCCGGGGGCCCGCTCAGGACCACGACCTCGCCTTGCATCGTGCCCACGATACGACTCCTGGGCTCGCCGGTCAGTCCGCTCGCTTGAGCTCCGCCGACAGGTGCGAGGTCAACGGCTGTCCCATGGCGGCCATGTCCATGACCCACATCAGGTTCGACTGCACGTAGCCATACATGCGGTGTCCCGCGGTGTACTCCTTGGCGTGCGGGCTGCGCATGACGCCATCGGTGCGGAGCTCGACCTTCGCGGGCTGGGCGTGCCCGGCATACATCTCCACGAAGCCCGTCGGGTGCGACAGGAGGAGCTCCACGTTGGTGCCGTCCTCGGTCTCGGGCACTGGACGCCAGAAGCCGACCTCGGTCGCGAGCGGGCGGACCTTGTCACCCGCGTCGTCGAGGAGCCAGGTCTGGCTGCGCCACTCGAGGAACGGCCGGCCGTCGTGGGCGCAGATGATCTCCTGGCCGAAGTTCCTGGACTCCATCGTGGGGTAGCCGACGACACCGGCTCCGACCCACTTGCCGATGAGCCAGGCGAGCGGAGCGAGCTCGGTCGGCAGGTCTGTGTCGAGATGGAAGGCCACGAGTGGGATCGTAGTCGTACCCCTCAGGAGGACCCATGGCCAATCCCCCGACGATCCGACCCCTCGTCGTCAAGATCACCTGCGGCGCTGAAGCACTCGAACGCCTCAACCAAGGTTTCACCGTTGCCGTCATTGCTGTGACCGCCGGCGCCGAAGTCAGTGTGTGGCTCACCGGGGAGGCCACGTGGATGGCCGTCGCCGGCCGGGCCGAGGAGCTCTCGCTCCCCCACGGTGCCCCTCTCGCCGGCCTTCGGGACGCCTTGCTCGCCGGTGCCACCGTCACCGTCTGCGGCCAGTGCGCGGCGCGCCGAGACCTTTCACCCGACGACCTGCTGGAGGGTGCGGTGATCCGGGGCGCGGCGGCCTACGTCGACGAGATCCTGCGCCCGGACGCGCAGGCGATCGTCTACTGACGACGGCGTATGCCGTGGTGTCCCTTCGCCGGCGTCAACCGACGAGGATGCGCGACAGGAGGTAGACGGGCACGGCGGTCACGAGGACCGACGCCGCCGCCGCCGTGATCTGGCCACGCATCCCGCGAATGGGTGAGAGGGTGCACAGGGTCCGGCGCATGACGTGGGCCAACGTGCCCGCGACCACACCGAGGAGTGCTCCCGAGGGCCAGCCGACGACGTCGACGAACAGGCCCGCGACGCCGCCGACGACGAGAGCGATGGCCCCCGCGACCGGCAGCATCCACGACCGGGCCCGGGCGAAGGGCGCGCCCAGATCGGCGACCGCCGAGAGGGCCAGCGCCGCCATGACGACGGTCACGACCTCGCGACCACCGGAGGTGCGGCCCAGGGGGACGTAGGCGGCACCGATGGCTGCGACGGCGATCCCCGCGCCGCTCACCGCCAGGGACTGGGTCAGGCGCGGCCGACCGTCCCGGCGCAGGAGCTGGTGCATGAACATCGACAGGAGGGCCAGGGCGACCACGACGGGGACATGTCGCAGGTAGGGCTCGTCGGGCGTGAGCGCCACGGCCGTCGGGGCGAGCACTCCGGCGAGACCGATGGCGAGGGACGAGCCGAACCTGCTCGACGAACCCATCAGCTCGGGCCAACCCCAGGCGACGACGAGGCCACCCCAGGCGATGGCGGCCGCTCCGAGGGCGTGGTCCGCGGCCGTTGCCAGTGCCAGGAGCAGGGCGAACACTGCCGTGGCCGGGACGAGGGTGAGTCGTCGCTCGGTCGCGATCGGCGGAAGGATCGGGTTGCGGCGGCGCTCCTCCCGCGCCGCACGGCGGGCAGCGCGCGACTCGCTGATCGGCGCGGCAGTGGGCGCGCTCGGGGACTGGCTCACCGGCCTGCTCCCCGACTCACCCATCGGCTCCGTCACGTCCACGATCGGCATCCTGCCATCAGCCGAGACGTCGGGCATGGCCTCATCCGCCGGCAAAGGGTGGGAGCACCTCGACCACCTTGTCGTCGCCGACCCTGACGTCACGACCGACGGACCGGCCGTCGACGAGGACCGAACACACCGCCACGACGTCACGCAGCCCGGGGTGGGCCGCCACCGCCGCCTCGAGGATGTCACCCACGAGCGGGCCCGCCTCGACCGTCTCCTCGGTGACCCCTGCCGCCGCCCGGGCACCGGCCCAGTAGCGCAGGGTCACCGGTCTCATGCCCCGGTGAGAGCCGTCAGTCGCGGTCATGTCCACCTATTCTGTGCTGGATGGCCCACCTCCTGCTGCTGACGAACGCCTTGGCGCCGAGCGCCGAGGTGCTGCCAGCTCTGGGCCTGCTCAGTCACCATGTTCGCATCCTCCCGGCCGAGCCGACTGCCCTCATCGATGCGCCCAAGGCCGACGCGGTCCTCGTCGACGCCCGTCGGGAGCTCGCCATGGCCCGCTCGTTGTGTCGGGTCATCCGCACGACGGGGTTGTCCGCGCCGCTCTTCGCGGTGCTCACCGAGGGTGGGTTGGCCGGGCTCACCCCCGAGTGGGGCCTCGACGACGTCCTCCTCGACAGTGCCGGTCCGGCCGAGGTCGAGGCACGGCTGCGGCTCGCGATCGCCCGGGCCCTCGAGGGTGACGGCGACGCCGACGACGACGTCCGGATCACTGCCGGCGTGCTCGTCATCGACGAGGCGACCTACTCGGTCAAGCTGCGGGGCAGGGCCCTGGACCTGACCTACAAGGAGTTCGAGCTGCTCAAGTACCTCGCGCAGCACCCGGGCCGAGTCTTCACCCGGGCGCAGCTGCTGCAGGAGGTCTGGGGCTACGACTACTTCGGCGGCACCCGCACCGTCGACGTCCACGTGCGCCGCCTGCGCGCCAAGCTGGGCTCGGACCACGAGACGCTCATCGGGACGGTCCGCAACGTCGGCTACCGCTTCGTGCCCGAAGAGGCCGAGGCCGCTGCCCGGGCGGAGGCTGCGACCTAAGTGAGCTCCGACCTCCACCTCGACACGTCCTCGCACCTCGACGAGGCCACGGCGGCCGCTGTCCTTGCCCTGGCCCGTCGCGCCGCCGACGCCGATGGCGTCGACGCCATCTCGGAGGCCTTCCGTCTCGCCCTCACCTCCGCTCGTGGCGAGGTCACGCACGTCGTCGCGTATGCCGGCGGGTCCCGTCCCGAGGACCTCCTCGGCTACGCGGCCCGGGACGGGGCCGGGTCGGCGGAGCTCGTGGTCGACCCGAGTTCGCGTCGCCAGGGCGTGGGTCGGGCGCTGCTGACGGCGGTCCTCGACGGTGGAGCGACGGGTGTGTGGGCGCACGGCGACCTGCCCGCAGCCCAGGGACTGGCCGCGGTCGAGGGCCTCGTGTCGACCCGCGAGCTGCACGTCATGGAGCGACAGGTGCGCGACGGAGACGACGTCGATCCCGTCCTGCCAGATGGCTTCGCGGCGCGTCCGTTCGAACCCGGACGTGACGAGCAGGCCTGGCTCGAGGTCAACGCCCTCGCCTTTGCCAGCCACCCGGAGCAGGGGTCGATCACGCTCGAGGACCTGCAGGAGCGCATGGCCCAGGACTGGTTCGACCCTGCCGGCCTCCTCCTCGTCGAGGACGTCTCCGTGACGCAGGACGGGGGTGCGCATCCCCTCGCAGCGTCCCACTGGACCAAGCGTGAACCCGGCTCGGACACAGGGGAGGTCTACGTCGTCGGGGTGCACCCGGCATACCAGGGTCGTGGTCTCGCCGGACCGCTCACGGGACTCGGCACGGCATACCTCGCCCGGCAGGGCGTGACGACGGTCGACCTCTATGTCGACGGCGACAACACCCGAGCGCTTGCGACCTATCGGCGCGCGGGCTTCGAGGACGCGGCGATCCACGTCGTCTACGGGCGTCCGACCGCGCCGTAGAGTGGCCCGGTCCACCGAGGAACCCGCGAGGGAGAGCACGTGACCGACACCCGCCCCGAGGGCGCCGAGGCCGACCCGGAGGGCGCCACGCCCATCGCCGCCCGCGTCGACGACGTCGCGCGCAACAGCGCCGTCATGGCGATCGGGACGTTCGGCTCGCGCATCCTCGGCTTCGTCCGCGCGGCCCTGCTCACCGCAGCCATCGGCGCTGCTGTCGCCGCCGACTCCTTCACCATCGCGAACACCCTGCCGACCCAGCTGTTCGTCCTCATCAACGGTGGCCTCATCTCGGCGCTGCTCATCCCGCAGCTGACCAAGGCGATGCTGCGCAGGGACGGCGGGCAGGACTTCAGTGACCGGCTCATCACCCTCTGCCTCCTGGTGCTCGGCGGCACGACCCTGCTCTCCATCGCGGCCACGCCGTGGATCATCGACTGGCTGACCAAGGACGACGCAGGTCAGGCGTTCGTCAACCTCACGACGTTCATGGCCTACATCTGCATGCCGCAGCTGTTCTTCTACGGGCTCTACGCCGTGCTCGGCCAGGTTCTCCAGGCACGGGGGAACTTCCTCGCGTTCGCCTGGGCGCCCGCGTGGGCCAACGTCATCCAGATCGCCGGGCTTGCCTGGTTCATCTGGCAGTGGGGCAAGCAGCCGTCGGTGGAGCCGTGGACCACCGAGATGGTCCTCGTGCTCGGAGTCAGCACCACCCTGGGCATCGCCGTCCAGGGGCTGAGCCTGGCCTGGCCGCTGTGGAGGAGCGGCTTCCGCTACCGACCGCGGTTCGGGTGGCGGGGCGTCGGCTTCCGCGACATGTCGCGCATGACGGGCTGGACCGTGGCCGCGCTGGTCATCTCGCAGTTCTACGGGTTCGTCAGCACCAAGGTGATGTCGCCCGAGGCCGTGGACGGTCCGGCGGTCGCTGGCAACGCGGTGCAGGCCCTGGCCTACAGCCTCTACATCCTTCCCCACTCCATCATCACGACCTCGGTCGTCACGGCGCTCTTCCCCGCGATGTCCCGCGCCCACGAGTCGGGTGACCTCGCCGAGATGCGACGACGCGTCGTCACCGGCCTCAAGAGTCCGGCCGTCCTGCTGCTCCCGGCGGTGGCCGCGTTCATCGCCCTGGGGCGCCCGATGGCCAAGACCCTGTTCTGGGGCACGCGCTACGAGCCTGGCAGTGGCATCGACGAGCCCGGCAGCATCGCCCTCGTCCTGGCCATCATGGCGGTGGGGCTGCTGCCGTTCGGCGTCACCGCCCTCAAGCAGCGCTACTGCTTCGCCCGCGGGGACGGCTGGATGAACTTCTGGCTCGTGGCACTCATGACGGTCATCAACCTCATCGGATGTGGCATCGCCTACTGGTACTCACCGACGGAGTACGTCGTGGCCACTGTCGCCGCGGGAGCGACCATCGCGAACATCGTGTCCGCCGCCGCCTTCCTCGTCGTCGCCCGGGGCCAACTGCGGGGGCTGGGGATGGGCGCCGTGTCCCGCCTGTGGGTCCGCCTCTCGGTCGCGTCCGGAGTCGCGGGCGTGGCCGCTTGGGGCTCCTCCACGCTCGTGTTCGACCCCTCCAGCTCGTGGGCGCGCCACGCGCTCGCACTCGTCGTCGGCGGGGCCGTGCTGTCCGTCGTGTTCCTCGTGCTGGCCAAGATCATGAAGATCCGCGAGGTCGACGAGGTGCTGGCCCCGATCCGGCGCCGCCTTCCCATCTGATCCCGCGGAAACCGCTGGGGTCAGCGTCGGGGGAGGTCGGAGTCCGCGGGTTCGCCGCCGGGGTGGAACGCCGCCTCGGGGTCGTAGTACTGGTGGAACTTGCGGTCGTAGCTCACGCCCGCCGCGAGGATCTTGGCCCAGCGCACCGGGTGCCTCTCGGCCCGGTAGTGCATCGGGTTGCGCAGCCCACCGGCCTTGATGACCCGCTGCACCCGCGCCCACAGGTCGGGATGGCGCGCCAGCGCCCACTTGATCGTCCGCACCGGCACGACCGAGTAGACCGTCTCGGTGTCCGCCTCGACGAGCTCGAACTTCTCGGGGAGGTTGTCGTGGACGTACTCGTCGACGTACCACGTCACCGCGTTGAAGCCGGTCCCCGTGACGTAGTAGTTCGAGCGCCCCAACCGCGGGTTGAGCTCGAAGAACTTCGACGTGCCGTCGCGGGGGTCGTACTTGAGGTCGAAGTTCGCGTAGCCGACCCACTTGAGCTCGGCGAGCAGGCGCACGGCCTCGTCGACGATCTCTCGGTTCTGGCCGGTGAGGATCGCGGCCGGCACACCGATGAGTCCCGGCGAGTGCTCCTCGATGAGGGTGCGTCCGTAGCTGGCGAAGCGCACCTGCGAGTCCCTGTCGCAGTAGCAGGTGAGGATCCGCATGCCCGTGTCGTCGCCGGGGACCATGTCCTGCAGGATCAGCCTGGCGCGGTAGCCGGACCCGTGGATCCGCCTCAGCAGGTCGCGCAGCTCATCGGCGGACGCGACCTCGTGCACCTTGGCCTGGCCCTCGAACGTCACCGTGTTCCAGGCACGAGGAGCGGTCGGCTTGAGGATGAGCGGATAGCCCTCTGCCGGAACCTTCTCCAGGTATGCCGTGCCGTCGCCATCGTCGGCGAGGTCGATGATCGTCGTGGTCGGGATGGAGACGCCGGCCCTCATCGCGACCTCGGCGAAGGTGTGCTTGCGGGTCGCCCGCTCGAGGATCTCGGCGCGGACGTAGGGCACCTTCCACGAGTCGTCGAGCTGGTCGCGCATCGCGTCGATGACGTCGACGAGCGAGTCCGAGGTCGCGAGAAGGATCTTGGGCTGCGTCAGCCCGGCGAACGGGGCGGCCTTGAGGGTCGCCGCGAGCACATCCGGGTCGTGGGCGTCGGAGCAGTGGACGACCTCGAGGATCGCGGAGCCGTCGGTCACCCACGACGTCGCGCCGGTGACGACGAGCGAGGTCACGCCATAGGCCTCGTGGAACGCGCGCACCAGTGAGTAGCCACCGACGTGGGCGCCGACGACCACCGGCACGAACGGCTGGTCCGTGATCGACGCGTACGCCTGCTTGGACACGGAAATGTTCGGGGGCAAGGGAACTGACCTCTCAGCGGCGCTTGTAGACGCGGACGGCGAGGTCGATGAGCCGACCGGACAGGGGACGGAGCTGCTTGGTGAACTCACCGGCATACTCACGTCGTTCCGGGTTCCACTGGCGCTTGAACTCCTCCAGACCCTCGGACGCGTCGATGCCGCCGAAGTCGAAGGTCGTCACGCCCTTGGCCGCCGCGTCCTGCATGATCCGCCAGACCATGAGGTAGTTCGGGCGCAGGTTGCGGTGCTCGTCGGACGACGCGGCATACAGGTAGGAACCGCGGGTGCCGCACGTCGCGAAGACCGACCCGGCGAGGTACTGGCCGTCGGGGTGCTGCTCGTGCGCTGCGGCGAACTCGGCCGCCGACGCCTCGTTCTTGGCGATGCTCTCCTCGAGGCCAGCGACCTGGCGGTCGGCCTTCTCGGAGGGGTACTTCTCGCGCTTGGCCGCGGCCTTCTCGAGCTGACCACGCAGATCCTCGACCTTGGTGCGCGCCGCTTCGGCGGCAGCGCCGTGGTCGAGCTTGACGAGGGAGATGACGATGTCGTCGGTCGGCGAGAGCACGTCGTAGAGCGTGGTGAAGTACTCGAGGCTGCGGATGCCGAAGCCGTCACGCTCACCGGTCACGCGCATGAGCTCGTGGAAGGCGGGGATCTTGTCGCGGCCGACCGACTCGTAGACCAGGCCGGACTTCTCGGCCTTGCGGATCGACTGGCGCGTGCCCTGGGTGAGGTCCTTGTGCAGGGCCTCGAGGTCGCTGATGTCGGTGACCATGCGCAGGGCGGGCTGGGCCAGGGTCTTGGCCGCGTCGTCGCCGGGGTCGGTGCGGGTGAAGCCGCGGGACTCCAGCGCCGGACGGATGTCGGGGTTGTCGATGCGCACGGCGGGGTCGATCCGCAGGAGGACGCCTCGGTTCTCCTTGGCGACCTTGGTGACCTCGGCGAGCAGGGCGTCGACCGACTCGGCGTCCGACCAGTCGACCACGAACCCGCGCGGGCAGTAGGCGAGCGCCATCGGCACGACCGGGGTGCGGCGGAAGAGGATGAGTGCGGCACCGGTGACCTCGTCGGCCCCGTCCGGTCCGGCGCCCTTGCGACCCACGGCGACCGTGCGCCAGGTCCAGCCCGTGTGCTCCTTCTCCTTGCCCCATGGGGTCGTCTGCATGAGGTGCCCGTTGGGGTGGTCACGAACGAAGTCGTCGTGCTCACGCTCGGTGAGGGACAGGGCCGACAGTGCCACGAAGCTCCTTGGTGAGGGTCGTCAGGGATCGCGTCGGAGTCTATCCACCGGGCCGTGACGCAGAAATCTCACGGATTCCCTGTTGCAACCGGGACGATCCACGATTTCCGCGTCATGGGCGGGGCGAGCGCCCGGGGTTAGGCTCGGACGGTGCGCAACGAACCGGTCGGCATCCTCGGCGGGATCGGCCCCATGGCCACCGTCTACTTCATGCAGCGCGTCATCGCGATGACCGACGCCTCCCGCGACCAGGACCACGTGGACATGCTCGTGTGGAACCACGCCAGCATCCCGGACCGGACGGCATACATCGTCGGAGACAGTGACGAGAGTCCCGGGCCGGTGATGGCGCAGGATGCCCGAGAGCTCGAGCGCGCCGGCGCGAAGTTCATCGCCGTCCCGTGCAACACCGCCCAGGCCTTCCAGGACGAGGTCGAGGGGGCCGTCGGCATCCCCGTCATCGACATCGTCGCGGTGACCATCGCCGCGGCCGAGGCCGCCGTGCCCGGCCTGACGACGCTCGGCATCCTGGCCACGGACGGCACCCTGCGCGCCGAGACCTACCACCGAGCTGCGCAGGCCGCCGGCCTCACGCCCGTCACGCCCGACGACGTCGTCCAGAAGGACGTGATGTCGATGATCTATGACGGCGTCAAGGCGGGTATGCCGGTCGAGCGCGACCGCTTCGACGCTGCGGTCGCGCACCTGCGCGCCAAGGGCGCCGGCGCCATCGTGCTCGGCTGCACCGAGCTGTCGATCCTGCAGACCGACCTCAGGGTCGACGAACCCGACGTCGTCGACTCCCTCGACGCCCTGGCCGCTCGCACCGTCGTCCTCGCTGGTGGGCGACTTCGCTGAGAGCTCGCTCGTGGACCGTCTCTGACCCACGCAGGTCTTCTGGCGTTCACCTGAACCTGACACCATGAGCACATGACGACGTCGACGAGCCCCTCCACCGACGCCGAGCGTGCCCTCGAGTCAGTCGCCGACGGCACGACCGCGGCCACGCACACTGCCGCTGCGGCCGCGGCGGACGCGAGCTTCGTCGCCGAGGTGTCGATCGCGAGCGCCTCCGCGACCGAGGCACGTGCGGTCCAGCCGCGCGCCTCCAACGGCCGCTTCGCCAGGACCGACGTCGAGGACGACGGCCTGCCTGCCGACCGGTTCCTCGACCGCGAGATCTCCTGGCTCCAGTTCAACGAGCGGGTCCTCCAGCTCGCGGCCGACGACAACGTGCCGCTGCTCGAGCGGGCCAGGTTCCTCGCGATCTTCACGTCCAACCTCGACGAGTTCTTCATGGTGCGCGTCGCGGGTCTCAAGCGCCGCATCGCCACCGGCCTCGCCGTCCGTTCGGCCTCGGGCCTGGAGCCCCGCGAGGTCCTCGAGCAGATCTCGGCGGTCGCCCACGAGCTCCTCGACCTGCAGGCACGGGTCTATGACGACCTCGTGCAGCCGGCCCTCGAGAACGAGGGCATCCAGGTCGTGCGCTGGGACGAGCTGTCCGAGGACGAGCAGGCCGAGCTCGGCCAGATGTTCACCGATCGCGTCTTCCCTGTGCTCACCCCGCTCGCCGTCGACCCGGCCCACCCGTTCCCCTACATCTCCGGGCTCTCGCTCAACCTCGCGGTCCTGCTCATCAACCCCAAGACCGGCAAGGAGCACTTCGCCAGGGTCAAGGTGCCGCCGCTCCTCCCCCGGCTGCTGCGGGTCGGTGAGACCGGCGCCGCCGGTGACATCTACGACGTCAGGTTCGTGCCGCTCGAGGACGTCATGTCCGCCCACCTCGACCAGCTCTTCCCCGGCATGGAGGTGCACGAGCACTACACCTTCCGGGTCACCCGCAACGAGGACCTCGAGGTCGAGGAGGACGACGCCGAGAACCTCCTCGCCGCGCTCGAGAAGGAGCTGACCCGGCGCCGCTTCGGTCCGCCCGTCCGCCTCGAGGTCGACCGTGACATGGACGACCACGTCATGGACCTGCTCGTGCGCGAGCTCGGGGTCTCGAGCCAGGAGGTCTACCGCCTGCCCGCTCCCCTGGACCTGCGCGGGCTCAACATCATCGCCGACCTCGAGCGCTCCGACCTGCACTACCCGGCGTTCGTGTCGCGCACCAACAGCGACCTCGCACCGACCGAGAGCGCCAAGGCCCGCGACATCTTCGCGAGCATCCGCAAGCAGGACGTCCTGCTGCAGCACCCCTACGACTCGTTCGCGACGTCCGTGCAGGCGTTCATCGAGCAGGCGGCCGCGGACCCCAACGTCCTCGCGATCAAGCAGACGCTCTACCGCACGAGTGGCGACTCCCCGATCATCGACGCCCTCATCGACGCGGCCGACAGCGGCAAGCAGGTGCTGGCCGTCGTCGAGATCAAGGCCCGCTTCGACGAGCAGAACAACATCTCCTGGGCCCGCAAGCTGGAGC
The DNA here is from genome assembly GCF_042666355.1 of Knoellia altitudinis. NCBI lineage: Bacteria > Bacillati > Actinomycetota > Actinomycetes > Micrococcales > Intrasporangiaceae > Knoellia > Knoellia altitudinis. The sequence goes on along the minus strand of NZ_JBHTDK010000001.1, from coordinate 2,265,797 downwards.
GTGCCGGCGTGCACGTCGTCTACGGCATCGTCGGCCTCAAGACCCACTGCAAGCTCAGCCTCGTCGTCCGGCAGGAGGAGGACGGGCTGCGCCGCTACTGCCACGTCGGCACCGGCAACTACAACCCCAAGACGGCCCGCCTCTATGAGGACTTCGGCCTGCTCACCTGCGACCCGCAGGTCGGCGAGGATCTGTCGCGCCTCTTCAACCAGCTCTCGGGCATCGCCCCGCGAAGCAAGTTCAAGCGGCTCATGGTGGCGCCCCGGTCGGTGCGCACCGGGCTGCTCGAGCGCATCGACTCACAGATCGAGAGCGAGCGCGCGAGCTCGGGGTCCGGCTACATCGGGTTCAAGCTCAACTCCATCGTCGACGAGCAGATCATCGACGCGCTCTACCGCGCCTCGCAGGCCGGCGTGAAGATCGACGTCTGGGTGCGGGGCATCTCGTCGCTGCGCCCCGGCGTCAAGGGGCTGTCGGAGACCATCACCGTCCACTCGATCCTCGGCCGCTTCCTCGAGCACTCCCGCGTCTTCCTCTTCGGCACCGGCGACGACGCGGAGGCCTGGATCGGAAGCGCCGACATGATGCACCGCAACCTCGACCGCCGGGTCGAGTGCCTCGTGCGCCTGTCCGACCCGCGCCACCTCCACGACCTCGCCTCGCTCATGAGCAAGGGCATGAGTGGCGACTACTCGCACTGGAGCCTCCAGAGTGACGGCCGGTGGAACCGGCGCCACGTGGGTGCGGACGGCGAGCCTCTCGAGGACGTGCAGGCGGTTCTCATCGAGATGCACGCGAAGCGTCGACGCAAGGCGCGACGGCGCTGACCGCGCAGGCCCGAACCCAGGTCATCCCCGCGGCCGGAACGCTGCCGTGGCGGGTGCGTGACGGCGTGCTCGAGGTCGCCCTCGTCCACCGACCCCGCTATGACGACTGGTCCTGGCCCAAGGGCAAGCTCGACACCGGTGAGGACTGGATCGTCGCAGCGGCCCGCGAGACGCTCGAGGAGACCGGCCTCACGGTCCGCCTCGGCCGACCGCTGCCCGAGGCCCACTACCTCCTGCTGACCAAGGCGGGAGTGCCCGGCGACAAGATCGTCCGCTACTGGGCGTCGACCGTCACGGGGGGTCACGGCCGGCTCGAGAACGAGATCGACGCCGTCGAGTGGCTGGACGTCACCGAGGCCAACGTCCGCCTCGACTACGCCCACGACCGTGAGCAGCTGCGTGCGCTCGTGCGAGCCCACACCGAGGCGGCTCTCGACACCTGGCCCCTCGCCGTCGTCCGCCACGCCAAGGCTCTGGGACGGTCCGACTGGAAGGGCGACGACCGGCAGCGCCCCCTAGAGGCGCGCGGACGCGAACGTGCCGACGCGCTCATCCCGGTGCTCGCGGCATACGGGATCTCCCGCATCCTCACGTCACCGTCCCTGCGTTGTGTCGACACGATCTCCCCGTATGCCGTGTGGGCCGGGATCGCGCCCCGACCCAAGAAAGGGCTGTCCGAGGAGGGACACGAGGCGGATCCGGACAAGGCCGAGCAGCACGTCGAGCGCGCCCTCGAGCGTGGTGAGCCGACCGCGCTGTGCTCGCACGGGCCCGTCATGGGCTCGGTGCTGGATGCCATCAGCCCTCGCCTCGAGCTCGTCGGCGACGGCTCGGTCGAGATGCTCGAGCGCTTCGTCGAGGCTCGCGACCACAACCTCGACAAGGGCGAGGCGCTCGTCTGCCACGTGGCCGGAGCCGGCGCGGACGCCCGGGTCGTCGCCCTGGAGCGCCACCCCACTGCTTGAAGAATCAAGTGACCTGACTCTCACTTGAACAACCCGCAAGACAATGGCCGAGCAGCGTTCACGCCGCGTTCACCGGGCACGGGCCATCGCGTCATGAGCCGTCCCTACCTTCGCAGTGTCGGGCCACAACGTCGCAGCTGCCCGGCTCCCCCAGATTCCTTGTGAGAGGTACACACAGTGAAGATTCAGCGTCTCGGCGCGATGGCGTCTCTCGCCCTCGTCGGTTCGATTGCCCTCGCCGGTTGCGGTTCCGACAACAACGCCAGCGCAGACGCCGGCAGCGGCGACAGCACCGCGTCGTCGTCCGGCTCCGCCAGCACCGAGGACTGCTTCGAAGGCACCCTCAACGCAGAAGGCTCCTCCGCCCAGAAGAACGCCTTCGAGGAGGTCGGCGCCAAGTTCAGCGAGAAGTGCTCCGGCGCCACCGTGAACTACAACCCGTCCGGCTCCGGCGCGGGCATCAAGCAGTTCATCGGCGGCCAGGTCGACTTCGCCGGCTCCGACTCGGCGCTGAAGACCGAGCCGAAGGACGGCAAGATCGAGGCCAAGGAAGCCGAGACCGCGTGCGGCTCGCCGGCCTGGAACATCCCGCTCGTCACCGGCCCCATCGCCGTCGCCTACAACCTCGAGGGCGTCGACAAGCTCACCCTGACGCCAGCCGTCGCCGGTGACATCTTCATGGGCAAGATCACCAAGTGGGACGACCCCAAGATCGCTGCGATCAACTCGGGTGTCGAGCTCCCGGCCACGGCGATCAAGCCGTTCTTCCGCTCGGACGAGTCTGGCACGACCGAGAACTTCACCAAGTACCTCAAGGCCGCCGCTGAGGCGAACTGGCCGGGCGAGCCCGCCAAGACCTGGGACGGCAAGGGCGAGGGCAAGGCCAAGTCGGCTGGTGTCGCCGAGGGCGTCAAGAGCACCGACGGTGGCATCACCTACGTCGAGTGGAGCTACGCCAAGGACAACGACCTCGGTGTCGCCCAGATCGACAACGGCGCAGGCGCCGTCGAGCTCACCTCCGAGACCGTGGGCAAGGCGATCGCCACCGCGAAGCAGACGGGCACGGGCAACGACCTCGCCCTCAAGCTCGACTACGCCACGAAGGAGGCCGGGGCCTACCCGATCAACCTCGTGACCTACGAGATCGTCTGCTCCAAGGGCAAGGACGCCGCGAAGCAGAAGAACATCAAGGCCTTCCTCAAGTACTTCGCCTCCGAGGAAGCACAGAAGGCGATCGAGGAGATCGGCTACGCGCCGCTCCCCGCTGACGTCCAGACCAAGGTCGCCACGTCGATCGACGCGATCTCCTGATCGAGCCCTACCCGGACGAGCTGATCGTCTGGTGAACTGAGGGGGCGGGGCCGGACCGGCCCCGCCCCCTCAGCCCCCTTCCCACAGTTCCTGAGAGGACTCGACCACGTGTCATCGATCACCGGGCACAGCGCGATCGACGAGCTCCCCGGCGAGGACGGCCGGCCGCCACTCGAGGGCGACCGGGCCGGCACCGGTCGGCTCGGGGACCGCATCTTCGGTGGCCTCGCCACCGGTTCCGGCATCTTCATCGTCGTGCTCGTCACCCTCGTCGGGGTCTTCCTCGTCGTCCAGGCCGTGCCGTCGCTGCTCAACAACAACTCGAACTTCCTCACCTCGCGTGAGTGGGTGGCCAGCGGGACCGATCCACGCTTCGGCATCGTCGACCTGCTCTGGGCGACGATCATCACCTCGATCATCGCCATGCTCATCGCGGTGCCTCTGGGTGTCGCCGTGGCCCTCTTCATCACGCAGTACGCACCGGACTGGCTGAGCAAACCGGCTGCGGCGCTCGTGGACCTGCTGGCCGCCGTCCCCTCCATCGTCTACGGGTTCTGGGGGCTCAAGATCGCCGGCGACTACTTCCAGCCCGTCGCCGACTTCCTCACCGGAGCCCTCGGTTGGATCCCGTTCTTCACCGAAGAGGGCATCAGCGCGAAGAGCACCCTCGCCTTCGCCGGCATCATCCTTGCGATCATGATCCTGCCGATCGTCACGGCCATCTCCCGTGAGGTCTTCGCGCAGGTGCCGACCACCCACAAGGAGGGAGCTCTCGCCCTCGGCGCCACGAAGTGGGAGATGATCCGCACCGCGGTGCTCCCCTTCGGCAAGCCGGGCGTCATCTCGGCCGCGATGCTCGGCCTGGGTCGCGCCCTGGGTGAGACCCTGGCCGTGACGCTGCTCCTCTCGGCCCTCAACACCTCGGACTCGTTCTCGTTCTCGATCTTCGGTGGTGGTGAGACTTTTGCCTCCCGCATCGCCAACGACGCCGGGGAGTTCGACTCCGCCCAGAAGACCGGCGCCTACATCGCCGCCGGCCTGGTCCTCTTCATCCTCACCTTCATCGTCAACGCGGCCGCTCGGGTCGTCATCGAACGTCGGAAGGCCTTCAGCGAATGAGCACCCTCACCAACGTCGACGAGTCCTCGCTGCCCGCCACCCGTGTCGACGACAACTTCGGAGGCAAGTCCGGAGCACGCGCCTTCAAGGACCAGCTCGCCCGGGGCCTCATGTGGGCCGCGTTCATCGTCGCCCTCATCCCCCTGATCTGGATTCTCGGCGCCACCCTCGTCAAGGGCGGCCAGACCGTGCTCGACCCCAGCTGGTGGACGAACTCACAGGCGGGCATCACTTCTCGGCGCGAAGGTGGCGGCGCCGTCCACGCCATCCAGGGCACGCTCATCCAGGCAGGCGTCACGGCCCTAATCTCGGTGCCGATCGGCGTCCTGACCGCGATCTACCTGGTCGAGTACGGCCGGGGTCGACTCGCCAGGACCGTGTCGTTCATGGTCGACATCCTCACCGGCATCCCATCGATCGTCGCTGCGCTGTTCATCTACGCCCTCTGGGTGGTGACATTCGGCTTCCAGCGCGTCGGCTTCGCCGTGTGCCTCGCCCTGACGATGCTCATGATCCCGACCGTCGTCCGCTCGACGGAGGAGATGCTCAAGCTCGTCCCCAACGAGCTGCGCGAGGCGTCCTACGCCCTCGGCGTGCCGAAGTGGAAGACGATCATGAAGATCGTCATCCCCACGTCGTTCTCCGGCATCGTCACCGGCGTCCTCCTCGGCCTCGCCCGCGTCATGGGTGAGACGGCGCCGCTCATCATCCTCGGGCCCTACACCGCGGTCATCGCCACGAACCTCTTCGACGGGCTCATGCCGACGCTGCCGTCGATGATCTTCCAGACCTACGGCGAGAGCCTCCCGGCCGCCGTCAACCGCACCTGGGGTGCCGCCCTCACGCTCATCCTGCTCGTCTTCCTGCTGAACATCGCCGGCCGGTTCATCGGCCGGTTCAGCAAGGTGCGGAACTGACCACGCCGCGCACACGGCATACCTTCTGAACTTCTGAACCCAGAGAGAAACGACACCACTCATGGCCAAGCGCATCGACGTCAAGGACCTCGACATCTACTACGGCGACTTCAAGGCCGTCGAGGGGGTCACCCTCACCGTGGAGCCGCGCTCCGTGACGGCCTTCATCGGCCCGTCCGGGTGTGGCAAGTCGACGGTGCTCCGCACGCTCAACCGGATGCACGAGGTGATCCCCGGAGGCCGGGTCGACGGCAAGGTGACGCTCGACGACCAGGACCTGTATGCGTCCTCGATGGACCCGGTGGCAGTTCGACGCACGGTCGGCATGGTCTTCCAGCGCCCCAACCCCTTCCCGACGATGTCGATCCGCGACAACGTCGCCGCCGGGCTCAAGCTCAACGGCGTCAAGAACAAGAAGGAGCTCGGCGAGGTCGTCGAGAGGTCGCTCAAGGCCGCGAACCTCTGGAACGAGGTCAAGGATCGCCTCGACAAGCCGGGCGCCGGTCTCTCCGGTGGTCAGCAGCAGCGACTGTGCATCGCGCGGGCCATCGCGGTGGACCCGCAGGTGCTGCTCATGGACGAGCCGTGCTCGGCCCTCGACCCGATCTCCACGCTCGCCATCGAGGACCTCATCAACGAGCTCAAGTCGCAGTACACCGTCGTCATCGTCACGCACAACATGCAGCAGGCGGCCCGGGTCTCCGACCAGACCGCCTTCTTCAACCTCAAGGCGACCGGTCAGCCGGGCCGGCTGGTCGAGGTCGACGGCACCCAGAAGATCTTCAGCAACCCGACCCAGAAGGCCACCGAGGACTACATCTCGGGGCGCTTCGGCTGAGCCGACTCACACCGGCAGGGCCGGACCAGAGCACGCCGTGCGGCAGGAGGGGCACGGCGTGCTCCGCTGTCTCCGGGCCTGGGGCGGCCTCGTGGCGTCACGAGACGACCAGCTCTGCGCGAGGGACGCAGGTGGAGGTGGACGCCTCACCAGGAGGTGGTCGCCTCGAGCCCGGTCAGAGGCCGATGATGAGCTCGAGCAGCAGGTAGGTCACCGCAGCCACGATGCCGGCGCCGGGGAAGGTGAAGACCCACGCCCCGACGATGTTCTTGGCCACTCCCCAGCGCACCGCCTTGATCGACTTGGTGGATCCGACACCCATGATCGCCGAGGTGATGGCGTGGGTCGTGGAGATCGGGGCGCCCGTCGCGGTGGCCACGTAGAGCACGGCAGCCGCAGTGGTCTCCGCCGCGAAGCCCTGCGGCGGGTCGAGGTGGATGATCCGACGGCCGAGGGTGCGCATGATCCGCCAGCCACCGGCATACGTCCCGGCCGAGATCACCAGAGCGCTGGCGATGAGGACCCACAGCGGGATCGACTGGTCGTCGTTGTTGTGGAAGCCGCCCACCGTGAGCGCGAGCACGACGACGCCCGCGGTCTTGGCGGCGTCCTGCATGCCGTGCCCGAAGGCCATGGCAGCGGCCGACACGGTCTGCGCGTAGCGGAAGCCGCGGTTGACCCTGCCCGGGTGCCCGTGGCGGAAGATCCACAGGAGAGCCGTCATGACGAGGAATCCCACGACCAGACCGACGAGGGGTGAGGCGATCATCGGGAGGATGACCTTCTGGAACACAGCCGTCCAGTAGACGGTCGTCGATGCCGCGATGGCCGCACCACCGAGACCGCCGATGAGGGCGTGGGACGACGACGAGGGCAACCCGAACCACCAGGTCAGCAGGTTCCAGGTGATGGCACCGATGAGCGCGGCGGCGCAGATCGTCAGGCCCACCGTGCCGTCGGGGGCCTCGATGATCCCGCTGCCGATCGTGGCAGCGACCTTGGTGCCGAAGAAGGCGCCGAAGAGGTTGGCGATCGCCGCCATCCCCAGAGCGATGCGAGGGGTGAGGGCGCGGGTCGACACCGACGTCGCGATGGCGTTGGCGGCGTCGTGGAAGCCGTTGGTGTAGTTGAAGCCCATCGCCAGCGCGACGACAAGGGCCACCGGGATCCAGCTGTCCACAGCGGTCAGGACTCCTTGACGGCGATGCTCTCGACCTTGTGGGCCACCGTCTCGAACGCGTCGGCTGCGGCCTCGAGCTCGTCGATGAGCTCCTTGTGCTTCATCACGGTGAGGGCGTCGGCACCCTCGGCGTTGAAGAGCTTGGCCAGCATGCGGCGGTAGGCCTTGTCAGCGGAGTTCTCGAGACGGTTGATCTCGATCCAGTAGGTGCTGAGGTCCTTCATCGAGCGCAGCCGCGGCATCGCGTCGACGGTGAGATCGGCCATGCGCGAGAGGATCTCGACCTGCTTGGTGACGCCCTTCGGGAGGTCGTCGATGCGATAGAGGGCCACGAGGTCGGCAGCGGCCTCCATGTGGTCGACGCAGTCGTCGAGCGCGCTCGCAAGGCCGTGGATGTCCTCACGGTCGAACGGCGTGATGAACGAGCTGTTGACCTTGCGGATGAGCTCGTGGGTGGCCTCGTCGGCAGAGGTCTCCACCTCGCTCATGCGGGCCGCGATGGTCTCGCGCTCTGCCTGCGTCTCCGCACCGAGGATGGCGGTCAGCTCTGCCGCGCCCTCCACGAGGTGCTTGGCGGACTGGGAGAAGAGCTCATAGAAACCGTCGTCCTTGGGAGTGAGGCTGAAGCCCACGAGAGTCGATCCGTTCGGCTCGAGGTGCAGGTGTCGGTGACAAGGCTAAGGCCTCTCAGCCAGCCGGGCGTCATCAGCCGTTCACCCTGCGTTTGACCAGCAGATTGGTGGGAATAGCGTGATGCCGGACCGGGAGCGCCTCACGGCGCGAGGCCGCTCGTAGCGGCTCAAATTGGGACCCGGGGCTGCCGCGGTCCGGCACCACCCGACAAGCCTAACGCCGCTGCGGTCTCGATGTGTTCCCCGGTTCGAAGCAGGTATGCCGCAGGGCTCAGTCGAGCTCCCCGGCTCGCCAGAGCCTGGCGCTGGCGACCAGGTCGTCGCCCGTGCGTTGCATCGCCGCGGCGCTGGTCGTGAGGGCGCCGGCCAGTGCAGGGTTGGTGGCGTCGCGGTCGTGGGCGAGCTCGGCGCGACCTGCGGCGATGACCGACGCGAAGGCAGCGGCCCGTTCCAGGGCGACGGCGAGGTCGCCGGCGAAGACGCCGGTGAGGATCTCGTCGGCCAGGGCCCTGACCTCGTCCGGCCCCGGCGGCTCCGCCATCCCGGCCACCGCGTGGGCGACGTCCGTGAAACGCACTCCCGCGGCATACTCACGGCTCGCCTCGACGGGCTGGCGACGTACCCACTCCCGCAGGGCATAGAGGCGCCAGAGGGTGCCCGGGAGGCTGCGTGCCGGGCGAGCGGCCCACAGGTCGGCGACGGTCGAGAGCCCGAGGTCGTCGACGAGCGCGACGAGGCGAGCCGTGACCTCGGGGTCGTGGACGGCCCGGCCCGTGCCGACGAGCACGGCCGCGGTCTGGTGCGCGGCCTCGGTGATCTCGGCCGGGCCGGGCTGGCTGGCGCCCCTTGCCTCGAGGGCGTCGGGACCGAACTGGATGGGACGCCTGGGGACGTCGCGGCCGCTGTCTGTCACCAGACCATCCTGCACCCGTACGTTGGTCGCATGACTGACGTCGCCGCCGACCGGACCTACGAGACCCTGCTCTGGGAGCTGTCGGACGACGGCATCCTCACCCTGACCCTGAACCGTCCCGAGGCCCTCAACGCCTTCACCGTGACGATGGCCGCTGAGCTCGAGCACGCCTTCCGGCGGGTCAACGGCGACGACTCGGTGGCGGCGGTCGTCGTGACCGGGTCGGGTCGGGCGTTCTGTGCCGGGATGGACCTGTCGCGCGAGGGCAACGTCTTCGGGCTCGACGAGTCGCTCTCGCCGACGTTGGCGGACCTGCGGGAGCGGCTCGACTCGACGGAGATCGCCGACGGCGTGCGGGACACCGGTGGTCGCGTGGCGCTGGCGATCTATGACTGCACCAAGCCGGTCATCGCCGCCATCAACGGACCGGCCGTCGGCATCGGCGCGACGATGACGCTGCCGATGGACGTGCGGCTGGCGTCGACGTCGGCCCGGATCGGCTTCGTCTTCGGTCGTCTCGGCATCGTGCCCGAGGCCTGCTCGTCGTGGTTCCTGCCGCGGTTGGTGGGTGTCTCGCGAGCGCTCGAATGGACCTATGCCGCCGAGATCCTCTCCCCCGCCGAGGCCCTGGACGGTGGCCTGGTCCGCTCGGTGGTGGAGCCGGAAGCGTTGTTGGACACGGCATACGAGCTTGCGCGTCGTTTCGTGGCCGGTCGTTCGCGCGTCGCTACGGCCCTCACCCGGCAGATGATGTGGCGCAACTCTGCCCAGCCCCATCCCCTCGATGCTCACCGCGTCGACTCGTTGGCGATGTGGGTGACGAGCATCGGTGACGGGAAGGAAGGGGTGGCCGCGTTCAAGGAGAAGCGAGCGCCTGAGTTCACCTCTCGCGCCGCGCACCTGCCGGGCTGGGTCCCGTGGGACTGAGCCGGTTCGTCGAGGCGCAGGACGCCAACGGCGGGTATGCCGCGGCGCTCGGTGAGCTCCGTCGTGGGCGCAAGACGAGTCATTGGATGTGGTTCGTCTTCCCGCAGGTCGCCGGTCTCGGTCGGAGCCAGATGGCGCAGCGGTATGCCGTGTCCGACCTCGCGGAGGCGCGTGCGTACCTGGCGGATCCCGTTCTCGGACAACGGTTGCGGGAGTGCTGCGAGGTGCTGCTCGAGCTGCCGATGTCCGATGCGGTGATGGTGTTCGGCAGCATCGACGCGATGAAGCTGCGCTCGTCGATGACCCTGTTCGGGCGGGCGGCCGAGGTGGAGCTCGACCGCGGCCTCTTCGCCGGCGTGCTCGACACGTACTTCGAGGGACGCGAGGATCCCGCCACCCTCGAGCTCCTGGGCTGACCGAGCGGGCACCCTGCTCAGAGCCGCCCGGTATCGTCTGCGGTCGAGCGGGCCACGTGCCCGCGCGGGCCTCTGGGGGTTCCACTTTTAACTCTCACCAGCGTGAACGGTCATCTCTGCAGGTCAGAACCGGTATGCATCAGCATGTCTGCCGGGCGTTGACGGGATGCGCCCTCGCCGATCCAGAACGGCAACGCCACGGTCACGAGTCGTCTTGTTGGTCGAATCCACCAGGACGCAATTGGGGCACGCCTCAACGATCCACCTGAGCCCCTCCAAGGGACGTGGGCTGGCCCCCCGTGCACGCGAGCGTCTTCCCGCTCCCGACACCACTGTCAGGCTGGGCCCGAACGCTCTGAATCACGCTCTGCTCTCAATTTCGCGACACGCTCCGCATGGTCTCGGCCGGGCCTGACCTCGCAAGTGCACACGTCGTCCGCCTGCCCGCCGGGGCAGTCAAACGCATGGATACGGCGCTTGCCCGAGAGCGCACGGTTCTCCATGAACATCACGCCTGCAGCAGTGTGCGAACCACCCAACTCGGCGAACTGAAGATCAGGGAACATCTCCTCAAGGGCATCGAGGATCGCCGTGCCCAAGCCGTGGCCCGTGTTGTCCTCACCAGTCTCGTTTCCCGCTCCCTCCGGCCCGAAGTCCATGTTGGCCAAGGAAAGCCGATTGCCTGAGATCTCGAAGTTCACCTTTCCAGCGACTACACCCTGCGGCGTGTAGCCCACGGCCTGCCCTGCCGTATCAGGGAGGTTGTGTCGGAACCGGCGGGGATTGAACGGCTCAGGCTCGGAGACCGAGACGTGCCAGTCGCCGTACTGCATCGTGCCACTAGGCAGTTTGCTCATACCGGTGAATCCTGCCACCACTGCTGCCAGTGGCTGCTCGTCCCGTGAAAGTTCGCGATCCGGCTGATCGGTACGAACCATCCCACCGGGTCGTGCGCAGAGTAATGAACCCACCAGTGCGCGAACGTCACTCCCGGAGAAACCTTCTGTGCCACGATCCAGCGATGACCAACCTGCTAGCGACCATCGTCGCGACGCGGCACTTGGCTCCCGAGCCAGTGGCGACCGACGCCCTCGTCCACCTGTGCTCAACGTCCACCGGCGCAGCCTCGGCCATGGCAGATCTTCTCGTTGAACTCTGCCCAGGCACCTCAGCGAGCGAACTCATGTTCACCGGTCAGGAAATCACCGCCGAGACGGAGGGCAGGCCCGATCTAGTGGCATCTGACCCCGGTGGAACGCGCATGGTGCTTGAGGCCAAGTTTGATGCGGAACTCACACCGGCACAGATGAGCGGCGCCTACGTCAACAAACTCGCGAAGGAGACGGTCGGTGCGCTCGTATTCCTTGTGCCTCAAGACCGGATGCGTAACGTGTGGACGGTCATCTCGGTCGCTCTCGGAGGCGGCGAAGAACGCGCCATCTGGTCGGATGCCTCACGCGATGCGGGGATAGCGTCCATGCCCCTTGGCGCGACGGCCCACACCCTTGCCGTCATGTCATGGGAGTCGCTACTGACGCGAATTGAGGCAGCCGTCGTGAAGCACGGGGACGCGCCCGGACAGGCCGAACTCGGTCAACTCCGCGGCCTTGTCCAGTGGCGCTCTCGCGCGGGATGGGTGCCGCTTGCACCTGATGACCTGCCCCAGCGTGTGGGTCGCCAACTGGACGCGCTCACGGAGACCGTCCGATCAGCGTCCGCTCGCGCGTCCTCGGCAAAGATCCGTAACGGCACCGCCGACGGCGGTTTTGGTCGCCACATCAGCACACCCTCGGGCAAATCCATTTGGGTGGGCATTTGGATGAAGTGGTGGGACCTCTACGGTCCTGGGCCGGTATGGGCACAGATAGCCCTCAAGACAACACAAGAGTTGGCGCTGACATCCCAGGCACTGGCTGCGGCCGGGATTGCCCATCACACCCGCGCCTCGTCCGTCGACGCCCTCATCCCATTGGCTGTACCCCTGGGCGCCGAACAGGGCACAGCCGAGGAGGACATCTTCACGCAAATCCGCTCGGTGATCGATGCAATCGACATCCTGACGGTCGATGTCATTGAAGATGACGCACAAGACCTCGACAGCGACCTCAATCAGCCCTGACGATGGTCCGTTTCCGCCTTTCTCGGCGTCGACGACATCTACGCACCGAAACGCACAGCCGGGAAGAGCCAAGCCCCAACTGGCTTAGACACGGACGGCCTACGCCTGGAGTGTCCCTGTCACGCCTCGGTGCGAGCGGCAACTGCTCGTAGACGAGGCGTGACGTCGGTGGCCGCTTCGTGACCCATGAGCACCCCGCTCATCGACAGGGTCCACCCGCGCACGTGCTGTCGCCACGTCCCGAGCGGTTCGACCACCTCCCGCGGGAGAAGGACGGCGCGCCGAACAACGTAGTACGGGTCGAACAGGACGAGCCCGGCTTGGTCGAAGGCCCACGACCGAAACGGGGATGTTTGTTGCTGACCTGCCGTCGGCTTGTCGGAAACGACACGAGCCTTCACCTGTATCAGGCCGTGCTCTGGGTGATCGATGTCGAAGGACTTCGCCGAGTTGTCCGCGAGGACCCCACCCAGCGATTTCCACATCAACCACTCGGCATAGTCCCCAGCCGGAGGGTTGTTTGTCCGCAAGACGCCGCGGCCGTAGCGCAACTCAGCGAGGACCCGGCCGTAGGTCTCCAATAATTGCGGTGTCGACAGTTGCGAAAGGTCCATCACGGACGACGCGGGTCGTGCGTTCATTCCCGAACCATAGGACCAACGGCCCCTGGCGACTGACGCCACGACGCATGCATGGCCCTCGCGGGTGACGTCGCGGACGTACCTATCGTTTATGTACTCGCAAGCGTCGCGCCGGTTCGTCGCAGGGCCACGTGGCCGCGCGGATGTGATCTGCCAGTCAGCATTACCTTGGAGACATCGGCATCGGGCCGAGCGCTGCGGTGATGCGCTCGGCCCGACGTCGTCAGGCGATATGCCGCTCGGGAACAGGCGTCTCCGCGGGAGGCGCCGGGAAGGTGCCGTTGCTGCGCTCGTCTGGTCTGTGCTGCGATTCGTTGCCGCGGCTACGGCACAGGCCTAGGATTGCCACGCCTTCTGGGTTTCGGGAGCCCGAGTGGGCCGTGTACAGAATTGTGGACACATGAACACAATTCTGATCGGCTCGGTCTGACGGTGAAGTCTCCTGCGGACAGTTGACGAGTCCTCGTGAAGATCCAATTGCCGGATCCATCTGCGCCGCGCATCCGGCCCTTGGGGCGATCGGCTGGCTCACCACACTTTCGGCACGCCTCCACCGTCATTGAGTAGCCATGTGGGGACCGGCCCCAGGGGCTAATGCTGGCTACGCCACTTTCGCCGCCTGAAAGGCCTCTACGACCGGCCTTGGCTCACCTAGCACCAGCCCACGTCCCAGCACCGAGGCTGCAACCACCCGATGTCAGCCCCAGCAAGTCGATCAGCACTCCGGACAAGATTCATCCCCCCTCCGCGAGGAGCGTCCCACCATCCGCACATGGGATGGGCGGGAGGAAGATCCCTCTCAGAGCAGCCACCACGAAGGCCCTTGGCATATCGATGGAGGTGGTTTCGCTGGGCTCGACCCCGGCGGCAAAGTACGCCCACCCCAATGGAACGTCGCGGTAATGCGACATGACGAAGGCCGTCTCCAGGGCCTGTTCCCGGCTGTCTTTGTCATCTGGGTCGGTTCGGGTGGCGCACAGCCAACCGATTGCGTCGGCAACGCTTACGTTCTGGAAGTACGAAGGGTGCTGAAGGCGGCATCCAAGGGCATGCAGGTCAGTAAGGAGCAGCCTCGTGACTGCGGGCTCCGTCATGTCCGGACGCTCGCGATTGAAGTTCAGCGGTGAGAACTCATCTGCGGCCGAACAGACCGTGGCGGTATACGCCGCGTAGGCGGCCGGGCTGACACCGTACCGTGCGACGTCGAAGCCAACGAAGGTGCGGCGAGGGGCTCCTGCGCCGACAAGGCCGGTCAGGCTAGAAATGATGCCGAACAACTGCAGCGGAACCATGTGCCGAGTGTGCCGCAACCCGACCGCGAACACCTGCGCACAGGAACCGAAACAAGACGAATCGACAACGCGGCACGGGTTTGCGAGTCCCCCGCTCACGATAAGTGGCCAGTGCTCTGGGCTGCTCCGCTCACCCAGATGCGTACGTCAGAAGCGCTATCGGGAGCGGCAAAGCGCCCCCGGCCAGTCGCCGTGGCTTGCGGGATGATCGCCGCCAGCCTCACCCGAGGGGCGGTGACCCTTACCGCCTTGAGCACTCTTCCCGGCTGGGTGTGAAGGATATCGGCGGGTAAGGCTCCGTCGGAAGCGCCCTGCGCCGAGGTGAACCACAGGGCGATGGAGTCGTCGTCCCACTGAGCGGATCGGAACTCGTTCAAGATCGCGGCCATGGCCGGGGACGGCTGCCCCGTCCTGGGATGGAACTGGTATCCGGGATAGACACATCGGTTCGCGCGTTGGACGGTAAGCAGGTTCCCTTCTCGCGCCTCAGCGGCGGTCCACTCATCTGCGTCGATATCGGTGTTGCCGACGACGGCCGCGACCTCGGCGCTCGACCAAGCGCCCAACGTTTCGGTGAGGTGGCGCTATGCTTGCTCATGGGCCACGAGACCTCGCATGGCGGCTTGCGACGTGATCTCGTCCACCGACGCCAACGCTTCCGCGATCCCCCGCTCGCTGCGTCGGGCGACCTGCCATTGGGTGAGCGATCGCTCTAGAAGTGCCCCTATCTGGTTGGCAGCGTCCGACACCGCTGGTCGTTCCCCCGTCCCCACTGATCCGGGTTCGAGACTGACGGTTCGCCCAGGTGAATCGGCGCCTGCACCGCGTACACAGCCGCACCCGACGTATGCCAGCGGGCATGGCTTGAGGGATGCGGTCGGGACTGCTGTCTTCTAGGGACGTTGGAGTCAGCACGAGGTAAGCCCGGACGACGGCCTGAGGCTGTTCTGCTGGGGCGTGACGCCGCCGGGGCGGCGGCGAGGGGTCTCCAGGGGTCATGCGGCTCCGATTCCGCCACCGTCGACGCGCTGGCGCAATGATCCGAGTTCAAGGTTGTGCTTCCAGGCGCCCGACGTCAAGGGCCTCAGTCCGCCTCCGACGATGGGTGGCCGTCACTTGGTGCACCCAGCCGTCCGCTCTCGATGTAGGGGGCGCGGAGGCCGTAGGTCCCGACCTAGACCACCTCCACTGTGCTGTCGCGAACTTATGGGGATTTCTCAGTGACGGACCATAAGTTGCCATTGGACTGCGGCAGCGGTGCCTTATTCAGGCTGGCTCGAACTCGCCGACACTCCGCCTCAGCGCCGCGAGGACGTCGAGGGAGTCGGCACTATAGCCCCCGCTGCGCTCGACCTCCTCCGCCTCCCCAAGGGTCAGCCCCCCAGGTAGGTAGTGCTCCGCACGCTCCACCGGTATCCCGGAATCCAGCCAGCCTCGCGCCTGACGCGCCTCCTCATGATCCACATCGAGAAGGCAGCCAGACACCAGCGCCCAATCCATCCAAGGCGACGTCGCACGTTCTCCGAGGACATCCACCACCGAGGTCAGCACCCACGCGCGTAGCAATCGCACCCAACGGGCGGCCTCATCGTCACCGATGCCGCGCTCGGTCCAGCGCGGATAGACCTCGGTCATCCGGCGCCGCTGCGGCTCACGTTCCACAGGAACAGTGTCGTTCCGGTGACCTGCTCGGCAACCCCTGTCGTGCCGGGCCTCGCCGCCCAGTCGTCGGACCCTCGAAATGGACCTCCATCTGGCCCACTGCGCCATCTGCCTCGGCGACTGCCCGATACAAATGCCGCGACGCTGGTGGCACCAGAGGAACATGGCCACTACGCCGAGCGCGCGGGTCAAGGACGCTGGCCCCTCGACGTCACGGTCGAAGACCGTCAGTTCTCAGGTGAAGTTCCTACGCCGTTCCGTCGGCTGAGTTGACTGGCCATGGCACTCGCTTGGTCTCGAATGTCTTCCAACTCCAGCGTGAGCGATGATCGGTGGGTCTGTGCCGACCTGATGCTGGAGTCGACCGAGTCAATCTCCTCATAGGCGGAGGCGAAGAGCGGATCAAGGTGGGCGTGCACCTCCCCGACGGCCTGACCAACGATCTGAACGGCTTGGGTCTGAACTTCATCCACCAAGGCTCGGCGGCGTTGCGCCTGCAGTCGTTCGGCCTTCACAGCGGCTCGCTCCTGACCAACGACCCTGCCCACCTCCGCGCCGACCGCCAGGGCGGCGCCAGCCACCCGTGTGGCCTGACCAATTCGATGCGCGACCCGGACCGCCTGCCACGGTTTGAACTTGGCTCCGAAGAAGTGGCCGACGTCGATAACGATCTTGTGCCCCGTCGTCCCAGATGAGCCGCTAAGCCCTGTGCCGACGCCTGCCCCCCACCGTGACTGGAACTTCTTGCACATATCGGCCGCTTGCGCTGCCCAGTCCGCCGTGCCCTGCTGTCGGGCCGCAGACGACCCCGACGGTGTTGGGACTCGTACCGCGCTTGTTGGGCCCTGAACCGGGAGTGGCTGCCCGAGTGCGAGAACGACGCGTGCGTGCGGCGACGCTTCGATTTCGCGCACCTCGGATGCGAGGTCGTCGAACTGGATCTGGAGGTGTCGGGTGATTCCTTGGCCCATTTCACCGGCCGCCTGGTCGAGACGCTGGTTGAGGTTATGGGCCAGTGCCTCCACTCGGGCAGTGCGCTCAGGGCCGTCGGGGAGATCCTCGATGGCCTCGATGCCGTCAGCAAAGAACTCGGCAGCCTGAAGCGTGCTCGCGAGGAAGCCGGACCGCAGTATCTGCAGGTCGGCATCGATTCGGCCTCGGCGCGCGGTCAGACTGGCGCGCTGGCGAGCAAGCAGGGCGAGCGCGGCGGATTCATGGGGATCGTCGGTGATCAGGGCCTGCGCTTCAGCAGCGACGGCGCTGAGGTTCTGCAGGGGTTGCTGGTATCTGGCCAGGTCGCCACGGGTGGCGGTGATGTCGTTGATGGCCTCGCGGACGGCGGCCAAGTTCGAGCGAGCCAGATACCCCTGCTGACGCACGGGTTCATCTGTGAGGTCGAGGCTGCGCAGGTAGTCCTTGGCGTCGCACTCCACGAAGGGAATCTCTTCTCCGCATGTGGAGGCTAGGGCCTTTCGTACTGCCGCTTCGCGGACTCCCGGTGCCGCAGTCATCGTGTTGGCCTTGGACAAAATGATGAGAAGTTGGTCCGCCTTGCCCAAGTCATCAACGGTGTGACGCAGGTGCGTCACACCGGCGTCGTCGAAAAGGTCGGGGGTTACGACGAACAGGACAAGGTCGGCTCCGGCGATGGCGGCTTCGGCCAGTGCGTCATGGCGGTCGATGCCGCTTTGGACGCCGGGGGTGTCGATCAGGGTCACCAGTCCGTCCCAGTCGTGGGGCGTGACGGAATCGGTGGCGATGTCGGAGTCGCTCACGACGTCGGCAGAACCGTCCGTTAGTGCTCTGATGAGAGTGGACTTCCCGCTGCTGTACTGACCGGTGAAGACTAGTTGTGGGATGGGGTGCTTAAGCGGGTCGATTCGCGCGAATAGTCTCGCCGCGTCCGGGTGGTTGATCGAGGAGATGGCTGAACGTAGCCGCCGGGCCAGCAGGGACGCTTGTTCTTGGGCGGCATGGATGAGAATGTCACTCACGAGGGGTTCTCCTGCGGACTGGTCGGGCTGGGTGGGGGCGGCGCCGTGATGGTGACTGGACGCCCGGTGAAAGTGGACAGCAGCAGGGCCCAGGAGCCGGTGAGTCCGGCAGGAATGGGCTCGTCGAAGTGCAGGTCGGCGCGCCCTTGTCCGACGTGCCGAAGTTTGGGCAGGGCTGGTGTGAGTGCCAGGGCGAGCGAGAGTGCCTGGGCGGCGGCGGCCTGTGCTTTGGGTGGGCCAGCGGCTAGAAGGGTTTCGCAGGTATCGACCGGTGGGAAGAGTGCTGCTTCGGCGAAGCCACGGGATGAGTACTCAACGGCGACTGCTGTTCCCTGTTGTCGTCGTGCTCGGGTGACGTCGGCGGCGAGGCGCCGTCGGCCGGTGAGAGCCAGCAGGGTTCGGGCGGTGTGCGTGTCAAGGTCAGCGACCTGGGCGTCGAGGTCGTCACCAGCCTCGGTCCACGCCCTGAGCACCTCGTGCTCATGTCTGAGTGCTGACCGAATCGTGGCGAAGTGCTTCGCGAAGCCCTCGTGGATCTGCGCTGTCTGGCCCTGTCGCCATTCGTGGATGTTCTTGGATATCGCATCGAGGTGTGGGTGGATCTGCTTGCGCAGTTCCTCACGGCGGCGGCGGTTGACCTCTGCCTTACCGACGAAGAGGCCCTCCCAGACGCGTTGTACCGCGGTGAGGGCTACACCGATGATGGCACCGATCGCGGCTCCGATGGTTACACCCGCGATGACGCCGATCGGGCCCTCCGCCGTCCCAAGAACGCCCCCCCACTTCGCGCCAAGTGCCGCCCCCATCTTCATACCAAACCCCATGGCCCAGTAGGCCCCGTATCCCTTGCCCAGACCAGCGATGGTGAGTCCCGCACGGTTGGTCCATACCGAACCAAAGTCCGTGAACGACCCAAGGTCTCCCTGAAGGGGGATGGTTTCCCAGTCGGAACGAACGGTGGCGGTCGCCTCTTCCGCCTTTTTGGCCAGGCTGTCCCGGTTCGCGCGGACGGCGG
This sequence comes from Knoellia altitudinis, assembly GCF_042666355.1. Lineage (NCBI taxonomy): Bacteria > Bacillati > Actinomycetota > Actinomycetes > Micrococcales > Intrasporangiaceae > Knoellia > Knoellia altitudinis. The sequence continues at coordinate 2,247,029 of NZ_JBHTDK010000001.1, read as the reverse complement.
CGTTCATCTCCTCTTGCATGCGCTCCACTTCGGCTGCCCATGCCTTGTTCAGATCTTCATCGATGTCGGCGTGGGTATGCCAAGTGCGTCGCTTCTGCAAGATGGCGTCGAGTTCTGCGGTGAGCAGTTCGTCTTGTCGGTCGGCTTCTCGGGTCAGCCGCTGCGACAGGTCTTTGGCAATCGCCTCGCCTCTCTCGGTGTACACCTTGAGGGACAGAGCGGTCGCGCTGAGCGCGGCCAGATAACGGATCGTGGGTAGGCGCACCTGGTCGACCCTTTTGAGGGCTTTGCGCTGGTCGGCGCGCGAGTCGCGTTCGCGGATCAGCAAGGCGTTCAGCGTCGCCAAACGGGAGGCGTCCTGCAGCGAACGTGAGTTGGCACCATGCATCTGTGTGGCGAGAAAGGCAGCCTGTGCGTGAACCATCACCACACCGACTGGGCGCACCCCAGCCTGAGCCAAGTGACGGGTGACAACGTCAATGTGTCCTTCATGGTCCTCGAAGGCGACCGACGGGTCGGCGAGGAACTCGTGGTAGCGGAAATCGTCGTCGAGGTCCCAGCGGCAGTTGAGCACAACGATCAGTGGTTTCCCATAGGCACCCAGTTCACGCAGCGCGGTCGCAGTCGATGCTTGTGTGGAGTCATTGCTAGCGACCCAGACGATGAGGTCGGCCGAAGGCACTTCGGCGAATGCCAGGTCGCGATCGTGCTGTCCGTCACTGGCACCCACCCCTGGCGGGTCGACGACGACGATCCCCGGCAGTGTCGCTGCGCTGCGGGTCTCGACGTCTCGTGAGAACCGCTGACTTCCGTCCCCGATACGTTCTCCGGTGCCACGGGTGAACGTTTCCAGCAGGGTGCTCTTCCCTGCTTGGGTGCGTCCCATGAACAGGACCCTGAGGTCCGCGGACTCTTCCGCCGCAATGTCGATCGGCGCCGGGTGTGGAAGGTCTGCGACGCATTCGCGGGCGAGCGCACCCAGATCATCCACGTCAGTGGGGGTCAGTCGCGGCGGCGACTGAGTGGCCGCTCTCACGGCGTCATCGGTCTCGGACACCGCTAGGGCGAGGCGGTGCACGTTCTCATTGAGAGTCGCGACCGGGTCCGAGGTCGCGACTGGTTCCGGCCCAAACCAAGCAGCCCGCAACCGCCTTCGGAAGGCGTCCGCGGACTCTTGGGGATCCACGGCCATGGCACTCACGATGTGACCTCGGGTCCGCTGTCTTCGATCCAGACGCGACAGTGCTCCAGGGCCTCGGCAGCAGCGTCCGTCGGGACGGTGATGTTGTTGACTCGGACGCGACGGTCGACCTGCATTTGAGGGTTTACCGCCAGCGAGGAGGGCGTGACCATCTGTCCGAGGGGAAAGTCGCGATATCGGTTGTGGCCGCCGTGCCGATCCACCCACGTCAGGGTGGAACCGTGGCGTATCAGCAGTGCCCACCGTTCGTTGCGGCCGGTGGCCCAAGCGGCCACGACTGGTTCCTCCGGTGCGAGGCCGAGGATGGCGGCTGCGGCCCTGCCGGGGTCGGTGAACTCGCCGACGAGTCTCCACACTCCGGGGCGAAGAAGGGCAATGTCGTCGAGGTCGTCTATGAGGCGGCGAGCGTCGGCGATGAGGTTCTTGACCGGGTTGGGGTCTGTGATGAGGTCGGCGCGGGCGCGCACGACCTGAGCATCGATGGCAAGCCCGCTGGGGTCTGGGATGTTGTCGAGTGTCTGGTCCAGGGCGACGTCATCGATTCCCAACAGAAGGTGCTCGACCGCTTCGACCACGTGGCGGTAGGTGTGCGCGTCGCGCGTGTCTGACCCAGGTGTGACGCACTGATCCAGCAGGTAGGTGCCCGCTGCAGCGGCGGCGCCGATCGGGCCGTACAGGGCGGAGGGGATGTCGTGGCCGTCGAGGTGCACGGTGGCGTCGGCAAGGAGGTCGAACCAGCCGTCGGGTCCTGTGTCGGCCTCCCAGAACCGCCCGCCCGTTCCGAGCAGCATGATGCGGTACATGGCGAGGCGGTCGATGGCTGCGACTTGGGGCATGGCGTCCACCACTGTTCTCAGCCAGTTCCGTACCCGCTTGCGCTCGGCGGTTGTTCGCTGCCGTGTGAGGCGGGCCCAGTCGCGCGGAGGGGTGTCGGTCGTCTCCGTGGGCGCGGTCTCCTCGATTTCCTCGATGGTGGCGCCTTCCTCGGCGCTGGCGTCTTGCTTGTCTGGCCGGTCTACCCAGTCCGGGGCTGCGGTGGGCGTCGCTGCGGTTAGAGCCGCCATCCGAGGGAGACCGCCGAGCGCGAAGACGACCATGGTTTCCCCGAGTCTGGTGGTCGCGTCGTCGAGGTAGCCCTGCCATGTGTCGGGGTCGTCGATGGTGAGCCATCCCTGGGCCGGGGCTAGACCGGCAGCGACTGGGGCGGGTGGCGGGGTCCTCGGGGTGAAGGTCTTCGTGGCCTGTTGTGTGGCCATGGTTTGGACGGCGTTGAGCCAGGCGGCCGAGGTTGCTGGGTCTTCGAAGAACTGGGTGGGTTCGGTGGGTGTGTGCTTGTTGCCCGAGCCGCTGCTGACTCGGCGTCGTACCGTGCCGCGGTCGATCAGGGGGCGTGCGCTGGCTGATGACGTTCGGGTGTCCTCGGATGTTGTCCAGGACAGTCGTACACGCGATCCCCCGGGGTAGTCGGCTTCGAAGGCGTGCGTCACGGCGCCCACTGGGATGCGTCCCAACGTGGTGTGCTCGTCGGGTTGGCTGCGGTAGTGCGAGATCTCCACCGTGACCGCGAAAGGAGCAGGACCGGAGAGGTTCACGACGATCTGGCCGTCGTGGATCTCGGCCGACAGTAGGGTCACCGGCTCGCGCGGGGTGACGTCACCGGTGGAGTCGAGGAGCGTGACTGTTTGCAGGCGTGCTCCGTCGAGAGGTGCTCCGTCGGTAGGCGGGAAGAGGGACGTGGCCACCGGTTGGGTGATGAGCCCCACCTCGCTATTGCCGCCGTTGATGACCGCGTTGAGCAGTGCTGCCTTGGAGAGGTTGGCGCTGCCCGTGAGGGTCCACGTGTGCCCGTTCGCCAGTGTTGCCTCGATGAGTTTGCCGTGCCGATATGGGTGCGGGGCGGTGGCGAGGAAGGAGAGTGAGACACCTGCCTTCTCTGCGACGCGCCGGAGGGCGGGAGGGTCGATGACGGTGCGGTTTCGGATACTCACGGGGTCGCCTAGGTCCTGCGTTTGGACGGCGATGGCGATGGTGGAGGGCTGGAAACGTTCGATGAGCGCTTCGAGGGCGTGGCCGCCTGCGCCGTGAAAGGGGGCGTAGAGACTGAGCGTGTGCGCTCGTTCGGTGGGCAGTTGGTCGATGATCGACGTGCTGTTGTTGTGGACGAGAGTGTGGCCGGTCTCGATCGGTTGGGTGCCCTCGGCGAGCGTTCGCAGCGTGTTGGCGACTCGGCCGAGAGCATCGATTCCGGCGGGGCTGATGGCGGGGGCCGCGCTGGGGAGCGTGTCCAACCAGTCGACGAGGTCGGCCACGACCGCAGGGCACCCCTCGTCAATGTCCGCGGTGAAGACGGTGCAGAGTTCGTCGTTGTTGTGCCAGCCGTCCATGCTGAGGTTGCCGGAGCCGACCGAGATGATGGCGCGTCGTGGTCCGGCGAGGATGTTGACCTTCGGGTGGAAGGCCCCTCCGATTGCCGCGACGGCAGGCACGTAGGAGATCCCGGCGGAGGTCATGGCCCGGGTATCGACGGGGAATGCATGGGCGTCGCTCAGGGTGGTCACGACGGCGCCGGTGGACCTCAGTGGACCAAGGAGGTGGCTCTCGAAGAAGCCCAGGTTGATGCCGTATGTGCAGAGCAGAGCCTCAGTGGCTTGCCGGTCGTCGCGGGCGGCCTCGGCGAGCAGGAGTCGCCGGAACGACGGCTGCTGCACGGAGGTGCCTGCTGCGTCAGACAAGGCTCGCTCCTGCGTCGGTGAGCCGCCACACCGGCCGAGCGTCGGTCGTGGGCTTCGCTGGTGGGTCCGACAGGGGCGAGTCGAACAGACCCACTTGGTGACACATGCTCATCAGTTGGGGCAGTCGCAGGGCGGGCGGTCGAGCCTGTTCTGCGTAGACGCGGTAGACCAGGTCGTCTCGCGTGTGAATCCGTCCGGGGATGACGACCTGCCCGCGTTTGCGGTCGAACCGCGCCTTCTGCAGCGAGAGCCGTTGCGCGCGGTCGATGAGGACGTCGGACAGGGCGGCCATGAAGTCCGCCATGGGCCGGTCGCCCCAGGTCTCAATGCGGCGCAGAACCCAGCGTGGTGACAGTTCCTCTTCCAGGGCCCACGTGGGGGTTCCTGGCCCACCTTCGAACCCGAGTCGTTCCTGAGCATGAAGGGTCGACAACCTGTGCGCGCCGAGGCAGGCGACGGCGATGTGGGGCAGCACACCATTGAGTGCTTGTACGTGCTCATGCCGTTCCGCCAGCGTGGGTGCGCCGGTGTCGCTCACCACTGCGGGCAGGGCGGCCGTGAACGAGCGCACGGTGTCCGCGGTCGCTTGGTCGGCAAACCAGTCCCGCATCTGCTGTCGCGTGGTCACGCCACGGGAGGCGACTTCCTCCGACAGCGCCTGCCACGTCTGGCGCCACGCGTTGACGGATTCGTGCCTGAAGGCGATGCCACGCCACCGCCGAGAGATTGCCTCGCCGTCGCCAGCGTCGATCGCCTCTGGGTGCGCCATCAGGAAGGGGATCACATCCGCGGGGGCGTGGATGCGGCCGTGGGTGATGGCGCGGGCGAGCATCCGGGTCGTGTGGGCTTGTCGGTGGCCACGGGTGTCCGGCTGGGCATCTGGCACGGTGAAGATGCGGCGTAACCACCCGCTGTCCGTGTCAGTCGAGGCACGGCACAGGCAGAGATGCCCGTACTCCAAGGCGGCCCCGTCGCTCACGTGCTCGAGCGCAGCGAGGTCGAAGATGTCCCTCAAGGCGGGTCGTACGGCCGCGTCGTCGTAACCGGGGCCGGGGGTGAGTCCCGAGGGTTCCAAGATCTTCATGGTCATCTCGGCGCCTCGGTAGGTCGATCCGAGGACCCCCCACTTGTTCTTGATGTAGGTGCCTTCACCGTCTTGGGCGATAGCGGGCAGGTTGATCGGGCCTTGCCGCCATAGGGGCCTGAGGCGCTCTGCCGCGTGCGGTGAAACGCCCCGGTCCCAGTCGTGCTCGTCGCTGTCGTGGTGCGCCAACGTGGCCAAGGCGATGGCCACCTCGCACCGTCGGAGCAAGTTCCTCGCCGTCTCCTGCTCTAGGTCCTTCTTGGTGGCTTCATGCGCCACGAGGCCGTGGAGGGCGTAGTAGCGCGCACCCGCGGTGACGGTGGTGACCGCCAACGCGTGTTCGGCGACGACTTGGTTGAAGACCCTCTCCACCGACAGGGGAAACAGTCCGGGCACGTGTTTTGACGAGTGGTCCACCCAAGCGGGGCCCACTGCTGCGGCTCGGACGTCACCGCTCACCGGCGTGGACCCGTTCCATGGCTTTGGGTGGGCGTGGCGCTCAGTTGCGTGAGGCGCTGGGATGCCACGGGTCAGTCCTCCGACAGCAGCCGCACGGTGCCGCCTTCGAGGCTGACGATGCCGCCCTCGCGCATTCGCCGCAGAACCCAGTCCAAGCGGTTGGTGATGTCCTGGCCGCGGCGGTTCCAGCCGAAGATGCGAGCAGTGGCGGTCATTAGGTCTTCGTGGCTGACGGTTCCCGCGTCTTTGAGCAGGTTGGTCAGAGCGTTGCGGATCTCGACGTCCGGAACTTGGCCCGCGCTCCGTAGGCCCACCCCGTCGTCGGTGGGTACACGCACGGGCGCGTCGGCTCGCACTGGGATGTCGAGGAACTCCTCGTCGAAGGTGACGTTGGCCTGACGGATGGCGGCGTGGATGTTCTCTCGGATGCGTTGTCCGACGCGCCCGATGTACCAGGCGTCTCGGAGGCGCTGGTGGACCACGTCGATGTGGACCGGTCCTTCTTCGCGGGCGAGGACTTCGATGCCTTCGACCATGTCGAACCGTGCACCGGGATCGGACGGGTCGGCCCATCGCGGCAAGCGCGGGACGGTGGCCTCGACGTAGGGGGTGACCCAGGCCGGGGGTGCGGTCCGGTCCACTTCGGCGAAGGCGACCTCCGCGCGTTCGAAGTGGTCCACGACCCCGGAGAGGCGCCCGGTGACGGGGGCGTTGATCGCGTCCTCGATGGCAGCCTGAAGGCGAACGGTCTCGGTGGCGCGGTCGCGGTACCAAGCGGTGCCCCAGATGCGGTGCAGTCGCCAACCGAGGCCTTCGAGGACCTGCTGTCGCAGGCGGTCGCGGTCTCGGGCGGCGGGCGAGGAGTGGTACATGTACCCGTCGCATTCGATCCCGATGGCGTACACGCCGGGGTGGGCGGGGTGGCGCACGCCGATGTCAATGCGGTATCCAGCGGCACCGACCTGGGGTTCGACGGTAAAGCCCATGGCGTGTATGGCGTCCAGAACCGAGTCCTCGAACGGGCTGTCCGTGTCCAGCCCGGAAGGGCCCAGGTCGAGGGCGAGGGCGCTCATTCCCCTCTCGGCGAAGTCGAGGTAGCCGGTGAGGTGACGCACGCTCTCGTTGATGCTGTCGGGGATGTCTCCTGCGCGGATGGAGGTGACGATCTCGACGCGTTGGCGGGCGCGGGTGATGGCGACGTTGAGGCGCCTCCACCCCTTGCTCTTGTTCAGGGCGCCGAAGTTGCTGGTGACCTTCCCGTGTTCGTCGGGTCCGTACCCGATGGAGAAGATCATCACGTCACGTTCATCGCCCTGGACCGACTCCAGGCTCTTGATGAAGAAGCCGTGGAGGCGATCACCGTCCAGGTGGTCCGCCAGATCGGGGCGCTGGTCCATGACCCGGTCGAGGGCGGACTGGATTGCGTCGGCCTGAGCGACGGAGAAGGTGACGACGCCCAGAGACGTGTCCGGGCGCGTGTCGAAGTGGTTGAGGACCCGCCTCGCGACGTGGTCGGCCTCGATCGGGTTGTCCCGGCTGGTTCCGCGCCGGTACTCGCCGGGGACGTGGAACAGTTCGACACCGACGTCCGGGCCCTCGCTGTGCGAGCCGGGGAAGGTGACGAGTTTGCCTTCGTAGAACTTCTGGTTGGAGAAGGCGATGAGGGACTCGTGCCGGGAGCGATAGTGCCAACGCAAACCCAGGTTGCGGAAGGCACCCGAGGCCTTGGACAGTTCGAGAATGGACTGGAAGTCCGTGACGTCAGTGTCGATTTCGGCTTCGTCGTCGGCCATCCGGTCGAAGAACGAAGTGGGCGGCAACTGCTTGTCGTCGCCCGCGGTGATCAGAGCCTTTCCCCTATAGACGCAGTTCACGGCGTCGCCCGGTGTGACCTGAGAGGCCTCGTCGAAGATCACCACGTCGAACTTCATGTCCGGCGGTAGGTACTGCGACACCGCGAGCGGGGACATCATGAAGCACGGCTTGATCGCCAACGTGGTGGTGCGGGTCCTGCTGATCAGGTGCCGCACCGGGACGTGGCGGCTCTTCTTGGCACCCTCACGGCGGATCAGCGCAGGTTCGCCGACGTCCGTGGAGGCCGGTCGGCGGGAGTTGACCGCGCGGATGATGTCGCCCGTGGCCGCGGGAATGAGTTGACGGTCGAGGACTCGGAACTGCTCGATGAGGGCGCTCCGGTCTTCGGCGCGCAGCGGCTGCAGGTCGGTGTCGGCGGCGAGGATGGCGTCGGCCCAGGAACGCAGCACCGCACGCTGGATGACCCGACCCACGTCCTCGACCGGGACGTGCTTGTCGACGCAGAAGCGGACGACGTCACTCAGGCCGTGGCTGGCGAGGTCGTCGGTGGCACGGGTGTAGGCGATCCATTCCTCTTGGCCGGTGTTATCCGCACGGAGGTCGGCGAGCAGGCTCGCGGCGGAGTCGCGGTCGTCGAGTTCTCGGGTGAGTTCGGTGTGCCGGTCCGGGTGGAACGCGGCGGTGATCGCTGCGGCGGCCGACTCCCAGTTCTGCAGGGCGGTCGCGAGGTGGTCGGTGAGCCTGGCCAATCCCAGCGCCTTGACCTGTTCCGCACTCAAGGGTCCGTCGACCCCGTAGCGGGCTGTGCGTACGTCTTGGGCCCAGGCGAGGGCGGTCGCCAGGCCTGCGGTGTCGGTGCTGGCGGCGCGGTACTGGTCCTCCCCGAGGACGGCCTCGAACCGTGGTGCGGCTTCGGCCAGCGCCGCGTGCGCGTCGACGACGCCTTGACGGGCGGCCAGCAGGGTGGCGGCCTCGGCGAGGGTAATGGTGCGGCCGCTGGCGTCGCTGACGGCCTGAGCGATCGCGGCGGCCTCCCGCAGCGGCACCAGGTGCGCCCGCAACCAGGTGATCGCGTCGTCGAGCGGCGCCAGCAGCAGGTCCGGTCTGGCGGCTCTCGCGGGTGCGGGCGCGAGCGATGTGCGCCAGGTCAGCAGGTCGGCTCGGGTCTGGTCGATGATCGCCTTGAGCGCTGGCTCCGGCGTGGAGGTGACGTGGTCGGTGACGGCAGGCAGCAGTGTTTCGGGGGTCCGGTGAAGCACGTCTTCGGCCACGGCGAGGGCTTGGTCGACGGCGTCGAAGTCGGTGTCCCGGCCCTTCCAGTACCGGCCGAGGGTGGCCCCCATCGACGTGTCCGCGATGTCGTACGCGCTTCTGGACTGGGACCAGGTGACCGCGAGCCCGAGGTCGTGGATGGCGTCTTCGAGGCTGACCATCTCGGTGGTGAACGCTGCGACGGTCTTCTTGTCGCGCCGGTAGTCGCCGAACAGTTTGCGCAGGCCCTTGTGGACTTTGGTGAACCGCTCGTGCAGGTCGGTGAGGGGCTGGGCGAGAGCGGCGTCGGTGTAGAGGCGGCGGGCGGCGGTTTCGGCGGTGTCGAGGTCGGTGACGCGGGTGCGAAGGATCTGGGCGGCGCCACGGGCCTGGGTGAGCCCGTCGTGGGTCAGCCATGCGCGTTCGGGTCGGTGTGGCACGAACGGGGCGTCGGCCAGATTCAGCAGGGTGTCGATGTCTTGGATACTGCTGACCGAGGGTAGACGCAGGGCGGTGGCCAGGCTGGCAGCGGCGCTCAGGCGCTCCTCCAGCAGCGTCGCGTCCCGCTCGAAGCGGTCGGCGATCGCGCGGGCGTCTGCGGCAGTGAGGTCGTTAAGTCCGACGGGGGCCGGGCTCAGCCCTGTCAGCGTGGGTCGGGCCGGGAGGGTGGCCGGATCCGGTAGTGCGGAAAAGGGCACGCCTGCGACGTGGGAGACATGCTCTTGGGCGGCGTGGATGGTGTCCAGGTGGGCGGTCAGTGTGTGGGCGGTGCGCTGCACGGAGGTGAAGTCGCTGGTGGTGAGCCAGTCGTGGTGAACACCCGTGGGTCGGGTTCCGGCTAGGCCCAGCAGATACACCAGGACGTGCAGGTCGCTCAGGGTCGTCAGGGCGAAGGCGTCCATGACGTCGGCGTTATGAGCGGCGGTGCCTGACAGTTCCGCCAGCCCGTTCTCGGCGGAGTACAGGCGGGCGTCCAGTGGGGAGCGGTCGGTGACCTGCCGCCAGAGGTAACTGGTTCCCTGGGTAGCGGGGCGCCAGGCCCGCTGAAGCCTTGATGCGGCGTCGGCGATATCGGCCAGAGTCTCTTGGCTGAGACCCGCTCCCGGGTTCGTGGGTGTGGGCGCCGCGGGCAGGTGGTCAAGTGCGGAGATCAGGCCGAGCACGTGATGCAGGGACTGCCCCAAGGGGTCGCGCACACGGTTCATCGCGGCCGCGTACGCGTTGAGCGACTCACGCTTTTCGGCCGCTTGGCGACGGTCCATCGCGCCCATCCCGGCCGGGGCGACCGCGATCGAGTCCAGGGCCGTGGCCAACTGGGTGGCGACTTCTTTGCGGCTGGCCTTGTGGCTGTGCAGTTCAAGCAGGTAGTTCTCCAACCCGACGTGCGCCAACCGGTTGCGCACCACCTCCAGCGCGGCAGCCTTCTCCGAGACAAACAGCACCGTCTTCCCGGCGTGTAGCAAGGCGCCAATCATGTTGGCGATCGTCTGGGACTTGCCCGTTCCAGGTGGGCCATCCATCACGAAACTGTGTCCGGCAACCGCCGCAGCCACGCATGCCCGCTGAGAGGAGTCCGCGTCCAGGACCAGCGGGGTGTTCTCCGGTGGAGCATCACGGTCGATGTCGCCGGGATCAATCTCGTCGAACAGCAGCGCCCCGTCCTGGCTGGTCGGGTCTTGGTTCGCCAGCGCCCTCACCAACGGGTGTCCGGTGATGGTGGCCTCGTTGGCGACGAGGTCGCGGTACATCGCCTCCTTCATGAAGGAGAACGCGGACAGCACCGCCTCCTCCGACACGGTCCAGCCGCGTTTGGCGGCCACCGCAGTACGGACCCTGTTCAGGAGAGCCTCGACACTCAGGTCGCTCAGGTCGTCAACCGTCGGCAGGGTCACCCCGAACTCGACGAGCCGCAAAGCCAGGGCAGGGTTGATTGTCGGGTCGTCGTCGGTGTTGACCCTGAGGTGCGGCCAGTTCTTGCGACCCATTGGGATGAACTGCACCGGCACCAACAGTAACGGGCTGGTGTATTGGGTGTCGTCGACGTCCTTCCAGTGCAGCATCCCCAACGCCACGTACATCACCGACAGTCCGCGGTCCATGAACTCTTGGTTGGCGCGGCGTGCCAGGTTCCGTAGCGCTGGGCCCAGGTCTTTGTTGGTCTTGCGGCAACGCAGTCGCGGCTTGCTGCCAGTCACCTGCCGGTTCGACCCGTCGCCACCACCTAGGAGAAGGTCGTCTGGATCTGGTTCACCTTCGAATCGCCACTCCACACCTCGACGTAGCCCATCGAAGATCTCCGCCAGGCTCGGTTCAAGGATGGGGATGGTCCCGGACTTGGAGTGCTTGAAGTTCAACGGTCGGTTGGTGCCGGTGAGGTTGACCAGTCCATCGCGCCAGACCCGCAGCGCCTCGGTTACGTCCGCCCCGGGCCGCATTGCCTGAGCCTGCTCCCCCGCCATGCGCGCACCACTCTCAATCGACCGCCGGACATCTGGTGTTTGCCCAGGCGCACTGTCACGTATCGGTGAGATTACCGACCGCGTCGCGGTTGCGCGGGTCCTTGACGGACTTCATGGCGCCTCCGAAGGGGTGAACTCCCCCGCAATGGGCAGAGCGTCGAACTGCCCATTGCCATGCGCGGGCGCCGTTCACGCGACTCAGGGGCTTGAAGGAGGAAAACAAACAATCACAAGGAATCCAGTTTTCTGATGGTCTTCGAGTTTGATCCGAACCGAGCCCTCGGCCTAGTCGCCGAATACGGACTGAAACTTGGAACTACCGGCGAAACCACGCCGCAGCAGGCGATCGGTGAACTGATCAACTACCTTCCGATCTTCCAGTTCTCTGGAGGGGCCATGTTGCAACTCGACGCGGCGGACGTGCTCAACATCGCTACCACCGGTGTCGGTGCCTCCGCGCTCGCTCGTCGCTGGAACGACCCACTGTTGGTGGAGGTCAACGAGCACACTCTCAGCGCGTTGCTGGATCAACCGGACCTTCTTGAAGCCCTGGAGCAGATTGAAGACTTCCGCAACCTGGCGAACATGGCCCAGCAGGTTGTGACATCGACGAAGAAGTTGAAGAAGGCCGAACGCGAGAAGGGGAAGAAGAGCCTCGACGACGACGAGAAGAGGGAGAAGAAGGAGTCGAACAGTGTCAAGAAGCAGATCCGCGAGAAGTTGCAGAAGTTCCTTGCCAAGATCCCCGTCTTCATGTACGTAACCGACTTCCGAGAGGAGGCCTTGAAGGACATCATCGAGTCGCTGGACTCCGACCTCTTCACCCGAGTAACGGGCCTTACGGTCGAGGATTTCCGACTGCTAAACAAGATCGGTGTGTTCAACGCTAGTCAGATGGACGCAGCAATCTGGCAGTTCCGCTCCTTCGAGAACGCCTCCCTCCACTACGCAGACGTTGATGGGGTGGGTGACATCCACGGCAAGGTCGGACTCTGGGACACCACGGTAGATGCGGACGACATGCTTGTGGCGGAGCCGGAGCCGGGGGCGGTCGGCTGAGGGCGGTCAAGCCGGATCGTGCCGCGTGAGGCTCACAACAGACGCTGTGGCACGTGGCGGGAGGCGACACGTCTACGGCATATCGTCCGTGGACGTGTGGGCGATCCTGTTGCTGACAGCGGAGGTCGCCCTGCCCCCGTCGGGGAGGGCCAGCCCCGCGCCCACCGGACCCATCGGGGTCGGGCATACTTCCGTGGAGGGTTCCGTAGAGGCTTGGGTGGATTAAAGCGTGGAACCCCCGGGCCTCTAGCTCAATGGTTAGAGCTGCGGACTTTTAATCCGTAGGTTGTGGGTTCGAGTCCCACGGGGCCCACCACGCGGCTCCACGGTTACGGCGGCGAGGGCACCGCTGCCGCAGGTCTAGGGATCACTCCGCACGTTCCTCGACAAGTACTGCCGTATGTCCACCACCGACTTCGGTGTGGCCAGCTGGACCAAGGCGTGCGGGACTGTTCGTGAGCCGAGGCGGCCACGGCGGCCGGTACCGGCACGCCACTCCCTGCCCCGCGGTATTCCATCAAGCCTGTCCCGCGCGTCCTCCTCGGCCGGGACCCCGTGTGAAGCACCGACATGGGCGACCCCTCTGCGCGTGACCAGACGTAACTGGACCCGATCGGACTACCGACAAGCCATATGCCAGAAGTGAGCTGCAGCCTAGTCTGGGTCTAGCACGGCTGCCCTGGACCCCGGTGGCTCCAATGTTCAACCACCGCGGGAGTCCATATGACGGCCATCGAGGCGACGCCAGGCCAACCACAGCTTCGTCCGTGGCTGACCCAACCGGTCGTCGTCGAGCCCGCCGGCCGAACAACACTCTCCCCACACGGCCGCACCGCCCTTGGCGCGCTGAGGTGCGCCTGGTTCACCCGGACCGTGACGTGGTGGTCCGGCAGTGCAGCATCGAGCACGCTGACGCCAGTTGTGACGGTCGCACTGGCGCCAGTCGTCGACGAAGAACCGTTGGCTAGTCGCCCCTCCCTTTGCGACAGACCAACGGCCCCAAGGAGCCCGACGAGACCCCAGCGGTAACCGGGCTCCGGGCCGTCGTGCGTGGTGTGCACTCCCTGTCGTATACCGCGCGCGGCGGCCTTCTCTTGCGCTGGTTTCGGCGATCTGGCGTTGGGGGTCCCATGGTCATCTGGCTGGGGTTCGGCTCGACGCTCGCCCACTCCGACTGGCTTCGCCTCGCCGCCCACAGCTCCACGAGCGTCGGCTGCCCCGCTCGGTGCCAGGCGTTCTGGCAGGCTCGACGCCTCTACGGACAAATCGGGCTTCTACGGGGCTCAGCGGTCGGATCGAGCGCTTCGGCTTGCAGACAGCGCTGCGCGGCGACTCGAAAGGCGCGCTGTACCGGCAAGGTAGGGACCGAGATCGCAGATGGCCGCACAGCCTGTGCGGCGCACACCTGGGACAGGCAGCGGCCCCACTTCTTCCCTGCGAGCCGGGGTTTGCTCGTTCCAGGGTCCGCGCGGCGAAATTTCTGCGACATCTCTTCATGGGGAACTCATCGGCCACCAACCGGAGCCTGCGGTTGCTGTCATGCTCGCTTTGTTCAGGGACGCCCCTGACGTTGCTGACGCAGCCGCGGATCAATGCGATCCCGATGGCGGCGCCAATCGTGCGTGCGGTCAACAGCGCGCACTCCTGATTCGCGCGCGATTGCTGCGGATGTGCCCTTCGGGCTTCATCGCGGCGAGCATCTTCTCGTGAACGCCAAGTCGCCCCTCGAGGTTCTGCGATCCAGCAACGGTCATCCTCCGGCGCAGAGTGGCCGACCGCCTCGCAGAGCCGGTGCTGTGATGGCTGTGCAGCGTCTAGACTTGGAGGCCTCGACCGACAACTTCAGCACCGACAGCTGCGACAGTAGGTGACACGTGGCGATCTCACTGGCCGACATGAGGATCGAGCTCGGTGGCGCCATGGCCAGTGCGGGGACCGGGTTCGACGCAGCGAACGCGCTGTGCGATGCGTGTGTCGATTTGCTGGGTATCGACGGTGCTGCGATATCGATGGTCCACGACGGCTTTCCCCACGGCACGTTCGGCGCCAGTAGCGAGGCAAGTCGCCGCCTCGACGAGTACCAGTTCACGTTTGGTGAGGGTCCGTGCTTGGATGCTGCCGCTTCCCACGAGGTGGTTCTGGCGCCTGATCTGGACTCGCCGCACGAGACGCGCTGGCCCGCCTTCGCGGAGGCCGCCCTCGAAGACGGGGTCCGGGCCGTGTTTGCTCTACCCATCCGGATCACCTCAGGCTGCGTCGGGGCGATGGATCTGTTCCGTGAAGGGCCGGGCCCCCTGCGCAATGATCAGCTAGCGGGCGGGGTGCTGGCGGCCGAGCTTGCTTCTCTTCCGCTCCTGGACCTGATCGCCAGCACGCAACATGGCCCCGGTGACGAGGACGACCCATGGGCTCAGCTTGCCGAGCTCGACCGGGTGGAGGTGTACCAAGCGACCGGGATGCTGATCTCGCAGCTCGACGTGGACGCCACGGAGGCACTGATACGCCTCAGGGCGCACGCGATTGCCTCTGGCACCACAGCCAGCCAGGTCGCGTTGGCCATCATTGGACGGCGACTCGTGCTCGAACGCGACTCCCGTGACGACAACGGGAGGAGCGGGTGATGGCGGACACGAGGGAACGCGACATCATTCATGCGTTCGTGGAGCTGTCCAACGAACTAGTCGATGGCTACGACATCGTCGACCTGCTGTCCGGATGGACCACCAACTGCGCCCAGTTGCTCGACGTGGCCGCCGCCGGGCTGCTCCTGGCCGATGGTCGAGACGTCCTGCATGTGGTCGCGGCGTCATCCGAGCGCACGCACGACTTGGAGGTGTTCCAACTACAGCGCCACCAGGGCCCTTGCCTTGACTGCTTCAACACAGGTGTCGCTGTCAACGTGCCGAACCTCGAGGTGGAGGCTCATCGTTGGCCGGACTTCGTGCGTATCGCCAGATCCAAGGGGTTCGCCTCGGTGCACGCCGTGCCGATGCGCCTACAGGGCACCACGCTGGGCGCCTTCGGCCTCTTCGGAGATACCCCTGGCAGTCTCAACGAGGACGACCTGGCGCTCGCCCAGGCGTTGATCCACGTCGCCAGCGTTGCCATCATCAACGAGCGGGCGGCATCTGATCGCGACGTCATCAACGCCCAACTTCAGCACGCGCTTACAGGTCGGATCGTACTAGAACAGGCCAAAGGAGTGCTCGCCAACGAGGGAAATCTCGAGATGCAGGACGCCTTCGCAGTCCTGCGCCGTTACGCCCGCGACCACCAACGCAAACTTACCGTTCTCGCCGATCAGGTCGTCAACAGAGAAGTGAGCGGGCAGGAGATCCTCCGACACGCTCGGTTCACGTCAATCCGGCCCTAATCCTGCTTCGGCATGGGGCAGGACAAGATCCAGCGAACCCGAGGAAACAACACCCGCCTAGCCGCTCAGTCCGACGACCCGGGGCCGTTCCGGTTTCGTCGGCCCGCTCACCTGCGTGGAGCACAACGAGGGTGTCAGGCGCGTCCCGCAGCGGTAGCAATGTCGTGACCCCGGCGGGCTCTCAACACGGAACGCGGCGACGGCGCTGGCACCTTCCGGCACGCTCGCGCACAAAAGCCAAAAGCTTCCCGGGATGGAAATCCCTGAGCAACCGGATAGACGATGATCTGATCGGTCGACGCATTCGCGTAGCACCGTCCGGGGGGCAGTGCGCTGTGGCGGCAACGCAAATGCCTCAAAGGGCCTATTGAGAGCACTCAAACGGCGGCTGGTCTTCAAGTACAGGTTGTCGGCGCCTCAAACAGCGGGGCGGACCTACAGGAGAGCGCCCACGGTCTGGTGAGGAAATAGGGCGTGGTGGCATAGCACATGCACCGCGCTCATGTGGGGTTTCGCCTACAGGGACAACTGTTGACACTGTTGCCGTGCCGGACGGGTTTCGCCGCCCGCGACACGGGTAGGCCTCTCGGCATGGACGCCGAGCTCATCCTGGACGCAGGCCGCACCGTCGAAGCCGACACGGACTCGGTGCTCTTCATCGGCAACGCCACCCTCCTGTTGCGGTACAGCGGCTTCACCATCCTCACCGACCCGACCTTCGTGCACCGCCACGAGAAGGTCGACCTCGGCTACGGGTTGAGCTCCACCCGGCTCACCGACCCGGCGATGGAGATCGAGGACCTGCCGCCGATCGATCTGGTGCTGTTGTCGCACTTCCACGGCGACCACTTCGACCAGGTGGCGCAGGCGAAGCTCGACCGGTCACTGCCCATCGTCACCACCCCACAGGCCCGGGACGCACTGCACGAGCTCGGCTTCCCCGAGGCACGCGGGCTCGACACCTGGGAGCGGATCACCGTCGTCAAGGGAGAGCGACGGCTCACCGTCACGGCATGTCCCGCCCGGCACGGGCCGGGCGTCACCGACCTCGCGCTGCCGGACGTCATGGGCAGCGTCATCGAGGGCGATGCGCAGGCGGCTCTCAAGCAGATCTACGTCAGCGGTGACACCCTCCTCTTCGACGACCTCGAGGAGATTCCCCGCCGCCACCCGGACCTCGACCTCGGCTTCTTCCACCTCGGGGGGACCAAGGTGTTGGGGATCATGGTCACCATGGACGCTGCCCAGGGAGTCGAGGCGGTGAAGCTCATCGACCCCGAGGTGGCGATCCCGATCCACTACGACGACTACGACGTCTTCACCTCCTCGTTGGACGACTTCATCGAAGCGACCCGGGCGGCGGGGATCCATGACCGGATCCACGTCCTTCGCCGCGGCGACAGCCGCCCCCTCGCATGAACGAGGTCGGGCCGCTCCCGCCTAGCATTGAGCGCATGAAGTCCGTCGACGACGCCCACACCAGACCCGAAGGCACGAGTGACGCGACGGTTGAGGCGGTCGGCAAGCTGTCCGAGGCCTTCGAGGTCATCGAGGAGGCACGCGGCTCGCTCTACGCCTTCCACCGCAACCTCGGCCGGGCCGACCTCACGCTCGGCGAGGCCGTCGAGAAGCTGCGCGCGGCCGGCCACACCGAGTTCGCCGACGAGATCGAGACCGACCTCGTGGGTCGCAACGTCCTCGCCGGGCGGTGGACCTTCCAGATCATGGAGGAGTTCGACGACGGCTACTACGCCACGTTCCGTGAGCACGACCGCAGAGTGCGAGACGAGCTCATGGCGGGCAGGCGCCACGTCTACGAGGCAGAGATGAAGCAGGAGCGGCGAACGCACGGCCGCCAGGGCCATGAAGCGACGCCGACGACCCCGACTTCAGCGGACGACTGACCCGTGCGCACTCAGCCTCGCCAGAGCGGGAGGGCAACACCTCGCGAGCGCAGGTAGTCGCCGCCGATCCCGACCGCGAAGCTCAGCACCAACGCACCGAGGAAGCCCATCCAGCCCGACAGTCGCCGGGTGAGCGGTGGGTCGGGACGGCGCCGGAACCCGATGAGCTCCGTCACGGCGTACGCGATCAGGCCCAAGGCCAACGGGGCGTTGACGAAGAGCCAGAACCAGAACCAGCGCGTCCCCACTCGAGGCGCAGCGCCCATGAGGAGCCCAAGGAAGACGAGCGCCGCGCCGAGGACAGCAACCTTCTCCAGCGCGGACATGCCACCGAACGCGAACGGTCGCATCGAGACACCCGCCTCACGCAGGTCCTCGACCAGCGCTTGTGACTCGGGGGTGGCCTCGGACGACATCTCACCCCAGGAGCCCACACCTGCGCCGGCGGCAGCGACGTGCCACCCGGACTCCCAGGTGCGCCAGACAAGGATCCCGCCCGTGGGATCGCCCTCGGGAGCGGTCGTCGTGCCGGTCGAACCCTCGGCGCCGATCGGACCGTCGAGGGGCGCCTGCTCCGCCTGCATGAAGCCGAGATGGCCTTCGTTCAGACGGTCTGCGGCGTACCACTCCTGCACCAACCCATCACGGATGTCGGCACGGAGGTCCTCGAACGTCGACCCTCGCAGCCCTTCACCCCACAGCGAGCCGAGCAGCACGAGCGACACCGCCACCACGGCTCCACCGAAGGCAACGAGGAACCGTGCGTGCCACCCCTGCTCCGGACGTGTCGCATCCGGAGTCGCCTCCTGTGCGACGTCGTCCCCCACCCCCACCGTCATGACTGCAATATGGCACGACAAACCCCCGCTGACCAGACGTCAACGGGGGCCTGTGAGTCGGTCGTGCGGCGTCAGTCGAAGAGCTCGGACATGAACGACTTCTTGCGCCGTGGCTGGCCGTAGCCGTACTGACCCTTGCCGGGGGAGGACGAGTAGCGCGGCGCCTGCCCGTAGGCCTGTGCGGCCGGCTGGCCGTAGGGCTGCTGTCCCTGCCCGTATGCCGGCTGCTGCGGTGCCGCTGCCGGGGGCGCCTGGGGCGGGGCCTGCTGGTGCCAGGCGTTCTCGGCGTTGACGAGGGCCTCGAGCTCACCGCGGTCGAGGAAGAGGCCGCCGCAGCCGGTGCACTGGTCGACGTGGACCTGGTTGCGCTCGTAGCTGCGCATGTCCGACGCGCACTTGGGGCAGGTGAGGGTGCTCATGCCCGACTCAACGACCGAGCCCTGCGGATCGTCCCGACTTCCGTCGACTTCTTCGGCTCAGGGCGGAGGACCCGCTCAGCCAGCGGTGGAGAGCACGACCGGCAGGAGGAAGAGCATGCCGAGCGACCAGGTGAGGTGGGTGATGATCGGCCCGAGGATGCCGCCCGTCACCCGGCGTTGGAGACCGACGACCAACCCGACCAGAGCCGCCGCGAGGATGAGGAGGGGCACACCCGAACCGGCGACGACCGCGGCATACAGGATCGTCGTGACGAGCACGGCGTGCCGGCGCCCGACCGCGGCGAAGAGCGCCCCGCGATAGAACAGCTCCTCGGCGACCCCGTTGATCGCGGTGATGACCGCGACGACGGCCAACGACCCGAAGCGGGCATGGTCGAGCAGACCGTCGACGGGCCCGCGCAGCACGGGAATCCGCGCCACGACCAAGGCCCCGAGCAGGAAGACACCGAGCAGCATCACACCGAGCACGAGGGACTGCACGATCGAGCGACCTGACGCCTCGCCCCCTCGGGTGTGCGCCCGGCCGAGGTGCAACGGGCCGGAGATCAGCGCCCCGACGGCCCACACCGCGGCGAGCAGGAGGGTCGCCGGATAGAACATGGAGTCGCCGGGTGCGATGCGCAGCGCCCAGGAGTTCACGACCAGCCCGAGCACCAGCGTCACCGCGGCCACGACCCGTCGGCGACGGAACGCCCGGTCCGACTCGGTGTGGTCACGTGGCACCGGCTCGACGAGAGCGGCGCGCACGAATCGCTGCAGTTCAGTGACGGGATTGACCATGACAGGTGAGACGATGCCACAGATGACTTCTGACCAGCGCAAACGTGTCCTCGTCACGGGCGCCACCGGCTACATCGGTTCGCGTCTCGTGCCTGCCCTCCTCGACGCCGGCCACGAGGTGCGGGTGCTCACCCGCTCCGCGGACCGGCTGACCAAGCGCGCCTGGCACGACGACGTCGACATCGTCGAGGGAGACGCGACCTCGCGCAGCGACCTCGACACGGCCCTGGCCGGCATCGACGTCGCCTACTACCTCCTGCACTCCATGGATGGGGGCGACAGCTTCGAGGAGCGCGACCGCGAGCTGGCGCGCACCTTCGGGCTGGCCGCCCAGGCCGCCGGAGTCCAGCGCATCGTCTATCTGTCCGGGCTGCACCCGGCCAGCGAGAAGCTCTCGAGCCACCTGGCCTCACGGGTCGAAGTCGGCGACCTCCTCATGGCGTCGGGCGTGCCGACGGTCGTCCTCCAGGCCGCAATCATCGTCGGCTCGGGGTCGGCGTCGTTCGAGATGCTGCGCCACCTCACCCACAACCTGCCGGCGATGATCACGCCCAAGTGGGTCAACAACAGGATCCAGCCGATCGCCATCGCCGACGTGCTGCACTACCTCGTCGGTGCAGCGGCACTCGAGGGCGAGCCCAACCGCACCTTCGACATCGGCGGTCCGGACGTCCTCACCTATCGCGAGATGATCCACCGGTTCGCCAAGGCAGCCGGGCTGCGCGACCGCGCCATCGTCACGGTCCCGGTCCTCACTCCGTGGCTCGCGAGCCACTGGGTCGGGCTCGTCACCCCTGTCCCGTCGGGCATCGCCAAACCGTTGGTGGGCAGCCTCGTGCACGAGGTCGTGTGCCGCGAGAACGATGTCGACGACGCCATCGGCGCGCCCGAGGGCGGGGCCAAGACCTTCGAGCAGGCCGTCACGGCAGCCCTGGCCGGCAAGGACGACGAGAACCGCCCGGAGCCGGGCACCGTCGAGCCCGGCCGGCTCACTGCCGCCGACCCCGACTGGGCCGGCTGACCGAGCCCGCCGCTGGCGGACCCAGATCCTCAGGCCCTGCGCATCGTCACCTGGGCGACGTCGAGGTAGCCAGAGGCGAACCCGGCCTCGCAGTAGGCGAGATAGAACTCCCACATCCGCTTGAACGTCTCGTCGAACGAGCCACCCTCGATGCTCGGCCAGGCCTGCAGGAACTCACCACGCCAGCGCCGCAGCGTCTCCGCATAGTGCTCACCGAAGGCGTGGACGCCGGCAACCTGCAGTCCGGTATGCCGTCCGGTCACCTCCCGGATCGCGTCCAGTGAGGGGATGAGCCCGCCCGGGAAGATGTACTTCTGGATCCAGCCGTAGGAGTGGCGGGTCGCGATGAAGCGGTCGTGGTCCATGAGGATCGCCTGGACGACGGCCGAGCCGTCGGGAGCCAGCAGCTCGTCGATCGCCGAGAAGTAGGTCGGCCAGAACTCCTCCCCCACGGCCTCGATCATCTCGACGGACACCACGGCGTCGAAGGCCCCGTCGACGTCGCGCGAGACCTCGCGGTAGTCCTGCAACCGGACCTCGACCGAGCTGCTGAGCCCAGCGGACGCGATCCGCTCGCGGGCCAGCGCCTGCTGCTCGTGGGAGAGCGTGATGGAGAGGACGTCGGCGCCCCGGGCCGCTGCGCGCAGCGCCAGCTCGCCCCAGCCCGTCCCGATCTCCAGCACGCGCGAGCCGGGGCCCACGCCCGCTGAGTCGAGGATCGTGTCGATCTTGCGGTGCTGGGCCTCGACGAGCGACTGCCCAGCGAACGGGCGGGCGTCGTCGAACAGCGCGGACGAGTAGGACATCGTCGGGTCGAGGAACGCGGCGAAGAGGTCGTTGGAGAGGTCGTAGTGGGCCTCGATGTTGGCCCGGCTCCCCGTGAGGGTGTTGCGGGTGCCGATGGGCATGGCCCGGTCGACGATCCGCCGCATCCGCAGCAGCGGCGTCGGCAGGAGACGACCCATGCGGGCGGCGAACGGCAGCAGTGCCTGCGCGAGATCGGTGCCTTCGGCCACCCGCCAGTCACCGGCCATGTAGGCCTCGCCGAGCCCGATCTTGGGGTGCTCCTCGAGACGCTTCCAGAGCGCAGTCGGGCGAACCAGGTCCAGGGTCGGCGCGTCCTCGCCGCCACCGCCGACGATGAGCCCGTCGGGGTAGCGCATGCGCACGGGCAGACCGGCGACGATCTGGTGCACGAGGGTTCGCGCCACCGCTCCCCGGGTGAACAGGGTTCTGGCAGTGGGGATCTCGAAGGAGCTCAGCACATCGGTTGTCATCGGACACTCTCCTTGGAGGACGCGGGTCGGGGTTGCACGGGAAGTCGACGGGCCCACAGGCGGATGCCGTGCATCCTGATGAGGGTCGTGACCTGCTGAGGCATAAAGGGGTGGCGAGCCACCGTGGCCAGCACCGACCGCGGGGTCGCCGGGACGGGCACGCCCTCGACGACGGCGGTGAGCACCAGGCCACCGTCACGGTGCAGCCGGATGCCCACCGACACGCGGTCGGGTTCGAGGTGGAAGCGCAGTGCGTACTCGCCGCTCGTGTCGTTGAAGGGAGAGACGTAGAAGTCCTTGTCCACGGACGCCGCGCCCGTGGGATCGGGCCGGACGGCATACGCGTGCCGTCCGCCGTAGGTGTTGTGCACCTCGACGACGACCCCGCGCAGCTCACGGGTGTCCGTGAGGCACCAGTACGCCGTCATCGGGTCGAAGACGTGCCCTAGGACGCGCGCGTGAGTGAGGGCGACGACGCGCGTCACCCCATGGGTGGGTATGCCGTCGCGCCCGAGACAGCGCAGCACGTTCGCCTTGAGCTCGGCCAGCGTCGGCGCGCCGGCGAGGTGGTCCTCCGGGCGGAACGACGCGACCGGGCTCAGCCACTGCGGCAGCTCGAGAGGTGCGTCGAGGTCGAGGAGCCACTGGTAGTGCCGGTTGGCGAAGGTGCGGCGCATCGGGGTGTGCCGGGTGTGGTGCACCCGGCCGACGACGAGCGCCGGAAGGGTGGGCAGGTCGACGACCACCACCCCGACGTCCGGGGAGAGGGCGGTCATGTCCACTCCACCCCGAGCGCTCGTGCGGCCTCGACGCCGGAGCGGCAGCCGTCCTCGTGGAAGCCCCAGCCCCAGTGGGCCCCGGCGAAGGCCGTCAGTGAGGTCGTGATGTCGTCGCGCCGACGCTGGGCGTTCACCGCGGCGAGGTCGTGGATCGGGTGGGCGTAGTCCATGACCGCGACGACGGTCTCGGGGTCGATGAGCGCCCTGGCGTTGAGCGTCACATAGATCGGGTCGCTCGGCGGCAGGCCCATGAGCCGGTTCATCTCATAGGTCACGACCGGACCCGTGGCAGCGGAGTCCTGGCCCTGGCGGGCGACCCGGTAGTTCCACGACGCGCGGGCCCAGGGCGCCGACGGCATCAGCGACCCGTCGCGGTGCAGGACGGTCTCGTTGCGGGAGTAGCGGAACGCGCCGAGGACCTCCTTCTCGGTCGGCGTCGCGTCGACGAGGAGCGCGAGCGCGTCATCAGCGTGAGTGGCGACGACGACGTGGTCGAACCGTTCGGGCCCGACGCGGGTCGTGACCGTGACACCGTCGTCGTCGCGCTCGATCGCGAGCACGCCCTGCCCGCGGCGGACGTCGGGGAGCCGCTCGGCCACAGCCTCGACATAGGTGGCCGAACCGCCCACGACGGTGCGCCACTGCGGCGAGCCGGTGACGCTGAGCATCCCGTGGTGGTCGAGGAACGAGAAGAGGTACCTGGCCGGGTAGTCCATGGCATCGCCGCGCCCACTGGACCACACGCACGAGACGAGCGGCACGGCATACAGTTCGATGAAGCTGGCGGGGAAGCTGCGGGCAGCGATGAACTCGCCGTAGGTGGTCTGGTCCTCCCCGTCGGTCGACTCGAGGAAGGCCACGGCCTCGGCGTGGAAGCGCCGCACCGACCTGAGCATCCGCAGGAAGTCGAGCGACAGCAGCTGGCGGGGACGGGCGAGGAAGCCGGTGACCCCGCGGCCCCCGGCGTACTGGAAACCGGTCGTCGGGTCGCTGATCGACATCGACATCTCGGTGTCCCGCACGGCGATCGCCAGCTCGGCGAAGAGCCGCTGCAGGTGGGGGTAGGTCCGGTCGTTGTGCACGATGAAGCCCGAGTCGACACGGATGTGGCCGCCGTTCGAGGCGATCGAGTGGGTGTGGGCGTGCCCGCCGAGGCGGACGTCGGACTCGAAGAGGGTGACGTGGTGCTCACGGGAGAGCACATGGGCGGCGGTGAGCCCGGACACTCCCGAGCCGACGACCGCTGTGCGTGGGGCAACGCCAGTCGGGGTCATGCCGGCCATTCGGTGTGTGAGGTGTGTTCGGATGGGTCGATCCCTGCGCCCCCTCCTCCCATCCGCGACAGGGAGGTCTCCGAATCAGGAGCGTGACATCTTCTCCTGGTATCGCTGCAGCCATCGCCGAAGCACTCGCCCCTGTGCTGCGCGGCCCGCTTCCCGTGGGAGTGCACGCCTGGGACGGGTCCCGTGGAGGACCGGAGGAGGGGCCGGTCCTCGTCCTGCGCTCGCCCCAGGCGTTGCGGCGGCTCCTGTGGAGCCCGGGTGAGCTCGGTGCCGCGCAGGCCTACGTCACCGGTGAGCTCGATGTCGACGGCGACGTCGGCGAGGCCCTCGACATCGCTCGCGCGGCGCTGACGGAGCGTGGCGTGAGCGGCCTCGCGGTCGGCCCGCTGGCTCGCACCGCCCCCCGCCTGCTCGCCCTTGCCCGTGAGCTCGGCGTGCTGGGCGGACCGCTCGACCCTCCTGCGACTCAGGCCCGACTGCGCGGTCGGCTGCACTCACTGGGGCGCGACCGCTCCGCGATCAGCCACCACTACGACCTCTCCAACGCGTTCTACGAGCTCCTCCTCGACCCGCACATGGCCTACTCGTCCGGGTGGTGGAGCGGCGACCCCAGCCAGACCCAGCAGTCCCTCGAGTCGGCGCAGGCCGCCAAGCTCGACCTCGTCTGCCGCAAGATCGGGCTCCACGAGGGTGCGCGCTTCCTTGACGTGGGCTGTGGCTGGGGGTCGTTGTCCCTGTATGCCGCGGAGCACTTCGGTGCGACCGTCACCGGCGTGACCATCGCCAAGGAGCAGAAGGCCTTCATCGACGGCCGCATCCGCGAGCGCGGGCTGCAGGACCGGGTCGAGATCCGGCTGCAGGACTACCGCGAGGTGCGCGACGGCCCCTATGACGCCGTCGCCTCGATCGAGATGGGTGAGCACGTCGGCCAGGGCAACTACCCGGCCTACGTCTCCGTGCTGCACGAGGCGGTCAAACCCGGCGGCTACGTCCTCATCCAGCAGATGTCCCGCCGCGGTCGTCATCCCGGTGGAGGTCCCTTCATCGAGTCGTTCATCGCGCCGGACATGCACATGCGTCCCGTCGGTGAGACCGTCGAGCTCATTGAGTCCGGTGGCCTCGAGGTGCGTGACGTGCACGCCATGCGGGAGCACTACGTGTGGACCGTGGACGCGTGGCTCGAGACGTTCGAGAAGAACTGGTCGGCCGTGGTCGACCTCGTCGGCGAGGAGGTCGCGCGGGTGTGGCGGCTCTACCTCGTCGGTGGCGGACAGGCCTTCCGCGACGGCCGCATGGGCGTGGACCAGATCCTCGCCCGGCGACCCGGTGGCGCTCCGGTCGCCCATGACACGGTTCGGTGATGGGGCGCTTCCTGCTCGTCACCCTCAGCGCTCTCGTCGCCGCGGCCGTCGTCATGGGCATCACCGCCCTCGTCGCCCGACGACTCGGCAGGATCAGCGTCGTCGACATCGCCTGGGGGCTGCTCTTCGTCGTCATCGCGTGGGTCTGCGCCCTTCTCGGTCCCGGGCCACGGTCGCTCCTGCTCGCCGTCCTCGTCACCCTGTGGGGCGGGCGGTTGGCGTGGCACATCCGGCGCCGTGCCCTGGGCGCGGGCGAGGATCCCCGCTACGAGAAGCTGTTGTCGCAGGCCCCGCCCGAGAAACGGTTCGCGTACGCGGCCCGCAAGGTCTTCCTCGTCCAGGGACTCGCGGCATACGTCATCTCCCTGCCACTGCAGGTCTCAGCGGCAACCGGCTCGCAGCCACTGGGCTGGGTGGCAGCCCTCGGGTTCGCCGTCTTCCTCGTCGGGATCGGCTTCGAGACGGTCGGTGACGCGCAGCTGGC
The DNA here is from genome assembly GCF_042666355.1 of Knoellia altitudinis. Lineage (NCBI taxonomy): Bacteria > Bacillati > Actinomycetota > Actinomycetes > Micrococcales > Intrasporangiaceae > Knoellia > Knoellia altitudinis. Next base: position 2,221,428 of record NZ_JBHTDK010000001.1, on the reverse strand, counting down.
CCGGTTCAAGGCCGACCCGGCCAACAAGGGCAGGATCATGGACCGTGGGCTGTGGGGGTGGACGCGCCATCCGAACTACTTCGGCGACGCGGCCGTCTGGTGGGGCCTGTGGCTCATCGCGGCCGAGGTGTGGCCCGCGGTGCTGACCGTCTTCTCGCCGATCGTCATGACGTACTTCCTGGCCTTCGCGACGGGTGCTCGCCTGCTCGAGTCCGAGATGGCCAAGCGCCCCGGCTATCCCGAGTACATGGAGCGCACCTCCATGTTCTTCCCGCTTCCGCCCCGCAGGCCCCGTCCCGAGGCCACCCGATAGCGCAGCTTGGGCATGCCCTGAGGTGAGTGGTCGGGTTTTTTGGGTATGCCGTCCGCCCCTGATGCCTGTGCCGTGGCGGTGTGCACTGCCTCGCTGCGGCGCAGCAGTGCACATCGCCGTAGCGGCTCATCAGGGCAGGTTCTGATGCCTCTCTCCGCCACCATTGCACGCAACCCATCGCTACCTTCGGGGAGTGAGGTCATTCCTCACCACAACGAAGGAGAGTGAACCCATGGATCCCATCTGGTGGGTCGTCATCGCAGTGGTCGTGCTGGCCGTGCTCGCGTTTGTGCTCATGCAGATGCGCAAGCGCAGCGAGGACTCCCGTCGTCAACAGGCTTCGGAGGTGCGCGAGGAGGCCCAAGAGCACTCGCGCGTCCTGCGTGAGCGTGAGGCACATGCCAGCCAGGCGGACGCCGCAGCGCGTCAGGCCCGGGCCGACGCCGAGATGAAGCTGGTCGAGGCGGAGAAGCTCGAGTCCGAGCGGGCCCAACGGGGCACGGCCGCCGCAGAGGCCCGTTCCGAGGTGGAGGAGAAGGTTCGCCGAGCCGACGAGCTCGACCCTGACGTCAACACCGGCGCCGACGACTACCGCGCCGGCGATCGGGTCGACAACCGCTCCGACGACACGAGCCTTCGCGACTCCGACCGCGTCGGCGGCTCCGACCGTGGTGGCGACGACACCCGGCGCTTCACCGACGGCGACGACACCCGGCGCGTCAGCGACGGAGACGACGACCTCAGGGACCGAAACCGCCGCGACATCTGACGCCGACCTGGTCCGCCCGGTCCAGGAGTCACTGGACCGGGCACCCTGCGTTCACTGCGCCACTGAGCTCACGGCGTGGATGATGATGCCGGCGAGGGCGCCGACGATGGTGCCGTTGATCCGGATGAACTGCAGGTCGCGCCCGACGTGCAGCTCGATCCGCTCCGCCGCCTCACGCCCGTCCCACTGCTCGACCGTCACGGAGATGACCTCGGCGATCTCGGACCCGTAGGTGTTGACGAAGAACGACACGGCTTCCCCGAGGTGCCCCTCCAACCGTGAGCGCCAGGGCTCGTCCTCGACGAGGTGGCGTCCGAGGTGCTCGAGGAGCTCGTCGCCGCGGACATGGAAGTACGACGTCGGGTCGTCCATCGCCGTCTCGAGCGCGGCTGCGAACGAGCGCCACAGCCCCACCGCCGTGTCCGGCACCTGCGGGTGGGAGAGCAGCCGCTCCTTGAGCGACTCCGCGCGCGCCATCACCTCGGGGTCGGACTGCAGATCCCTGGCAAGACGGGCGAGGAGGTCATCGAGCGCCACCCGTGCCGGGTGGTCGGGGGCGCCCCGGATGTCGTCCAGCCAGCCGACCACCTGCTGGTAGCTCCAGCCGATGACCTTGTCGTCGACCCACGGCGGTGACCACCACGGGGCGCGCTCCCCGATGACCGAGGCAAACGTCCCGGGGTTGTCGGCGAGCCAGTCGCGCAGCTGCTCCAGCCCGAGGTCGACCATGCCGTGGTGGGTCTTCTCCGAGACGACGCCCTCCAGCAGTGACCCGGCGATGGGGCTGATCGGTTCGGTCGCGAGACGCGGGAGCACGAAGTCCGCGATGACCTCGCGCACGTCGTCGTCGGACAACCGCCCCAGTCCGGCCCGGGTCACGCGCACCACCTCGGTCATGACTCGCTGGCGGTGCGCCGGCGCCCCCAGCCAGACCCCCAGTCGCTCCCCCACCCGGGCCGCCGCCAGTCGCTCACGGGCGATCTCGTCCGTGAGGAAGTTCTCGGCGACGAAGTCCTGCAGGTTGCGACCGATCTCGTTCTTGCGCTTGGGGATGATCGCCGTGTGCGGCACCGGAAGCCCGAGGGGGTGGCGGAAGAGCGCCGTGACCGCGAACCAGTCCGCGAGCGCCCCGATCATGGCGGCCTCGGCCCCGGCGTTGACATAGCCCAGCCAACCGGTGTCGTGACGCAACGTCACGGCATACACGACGGCAGCGAGCACGAGCAGGGCGAGGGCGAGAGCGCGCATGCGGCGCAGGCCGACGCGGCGCTGCGCATCTGCGGGGGAAGGGGCAAGGAGACTCACGTCTCGATCCTGCTACACCCCGCCTCCTAGAGTGGTCGCGTGCGCTTCCTCAACGATCTCCTGCCGCAGTTCGACCTCACCTACGACGACGTCTTCATGGTGCCGAACAGCTCGGAGGTCACGAGCCGCCTCGACGTCGACCTCAGCTCCGACGACGGCACGGGCACGACCATCCCGCTCGTCGTCGCCAATATGACCGCGATCGCCGGACGTCGCATTGCCGAGACGACCGCCCGCCGCGGAGCGTTGACGATCATCCCGCAGGACATCCCGGGAGACGTCGTCAGCGAGGTGATCGGCTGGACCAAGCAGCGCCACCTCGTCTTCGACACCGCCATCACCCTCGACCCCGACACGACCGTCGGCGAGGCGCAGGTCCTCATCGGCAAGCGCGCCCACGGCGCCGCGGTCGTCACGGAGGATGACAGGCCGATCGGCGTCGTCACCGAGAAGGACCTCGGCGGGGTCGACCGCTTCGTCCAGGTCCGCGACGTCATGTCGCGCGAGCTCGTCACCGTGCGGGACGACGTCGACGTCGTGGCGGCGTTCGACACGCTCAACGAGAGCCGCCGCCGTCTCGCGCCCGTCGTCGCGCTGGACGGCACCCTCGTCGGCGTCCTCACCCGCCAGGGGGCGCTGCGTGCCAACCTCTACTCCCCCGCCGTGGACGACAACGGTTCCTTGCGCATCGGCGCTGCGGTGGGCATCAACGGTGACGTCGCCGCCAAGGCCGCCCAGCTGCTCGAGGCCGGTGCGGACGTCCTCGTCATCGACACCGCCCACGGCCACCAGCAGAAGATGATCGAGGCGCTCAAGGCCGTGCGCGACCTGGACCCGCAGGTCCCGATCGTCGCCGGCAACGTCGTCACCGCGGCGGGGACCCGCGACCTCATCGGCGCCGGGGCCGACATCGTCAAGGTCGGGGTCGGGCCGGGCGCGATGTGCACGACCCGAATGATGACCGCCGTGGGGCGCCCCCAGTTCTCGGCAGTGCTCGAATGCGCCTCTGCCGGGAGGGAGCTCGGCAAGCACGTCTGGGCCGACGGGGGCGTTCGCCACCCCCGCGACGTCGCCCTCGCCCTCGCCGCAGGAGCCTCCAACGTCATGATCGGCTCGTGGTTCGCCGGCACGCTCGAGTCCCCCGGCGACCTCTTCAGCGACGAGAAGGGGCGCCAGTTCAAGGAGTCGTTCGGGATGGCGTCCTCGCGTGCGGTCCGCAACCGCACCGCGACCGACTCCGCCTACGAGCGGGCCCGCAAGGCCATGTTCGAGGAGGGCATCAGCTCGGCCCGGATGTTCATCGACCCGGCCCGGCCCTCCGTCGAGGACGTCATCGACGAGATCGTCGCCGGCCTGCGCAGCAGCTGCACCTATGCCGGAGCGCGCACCCTCGGCGAGTTCCACGAGCGTGCGACCGTTGGCATCCAGAGCACTGCCGGCTTCGCCGAGGGCCGCCCGCTGCACCAGTCCTGGTGACCGGAGGGCTGGCGTGAGGTCCCGTCGAACCATCACGTATGCCGTCATCGCAGCCCTCGTCGTCGTCCTCACCCTCGTCCTCGGCTGGTTCACGACACCGCGGACGACCGGGCTCGAGGGCCAGTGGGAGACGGCCGCGGTGCGAGGCGAGGTGCTCGGTGGGCGAGCCCTCGTGAGCTCCGACGCCAACGTCGCCATCGACCTCGTGAGTGGCACCCGCATCACGCTGGGTTCGGTCAGCGGTGGGAGCCGTGCCGTCGGCGCCGGCCGCCTGCTCGTCCTCAACGACTCGGTGCTTGACGGCGCCGGTCTCGACGGCCGGTCTCGGTGGACCTGGCAGGGCCCTCCTGCACACCGGCTCAGGCTCGTCGCTGCCGGTCCGTCGATGACCGTCGTCCATGCCTGCGGTGGGACGCCGGGCGGCTGCCGGCTCATCGGCGTCGACAACAACGGCAGGCAGTCGTGGCAGACGCCCCAACCGACCGCGACCGGGACATCTGCCCCCGTGGTCGGGAAGGACGGCAACCTGCCAACTGTCGGGGTCCTGACCGCGGCGGACGGGACCCTGCTGATCATCGACCCGGGCTCGAGCCGTGTCGTGCTGCGGCCCGCGGCGGACGCATCGGTCGGTCGCGACGGCGCCCTCACCCTGAGCGCTGCCTCAGACGGTCGGTGCGAGCGCACGACCTTCGCGACCCTCGACAAGGTGACCGTTCTCACCGCACCCGGGACCTGCGAGACCACCCCACCGGCCCCGGCACTTCCGACCCGCGCCACCGCGACGCGCTCGGGCGTGTGGTGGTGGCCGTTCGGCGACGGACGGCCGACGCTCGAGGTGGGCGGACGGCATACCGGTCGGGTGGTGAGCCGTGCCCCGCTTCGCAGTCTGCGCGTCGACGACCTCGGTCTCACCGTCCTCGACGGCGAGGTGGTGCGTCGCTACTCGTGGGTCGACCGCGAGTAGCGACGCCGCAGCCTCCGGGGCGCCCGCCTGCTCGTGATCGGTACGGTGACGCCATGACCTATGACGTGGCCGCGGTCCGCTCGCTCTTCCCCGCACTGCTCGAGGGTGCCGCGCATTTCGACGGGCCCGGTGGTTCGCAGACGCCGACTCCGGTGGCCGATGCGGTCCGCGAGACGCTGGTGTCGGCGATCTCCAACCGTGGGGACGCCACGACGAGCGAGCGACGTGCCGAGACGGTCGTCGTCGAGGCTCGCGCGGCGATGGCCGACCTGCTCGGCGCCGACCCGCGCGGAGTCGTCTTCGGACGCAGCGCCACCGCCCTCACCTACGACCTGTCGCGCGCGCTGGCCCGCACCTGGCAGCCCGGCGACGAGGTCGTCGTCACCCGCCTCGACCACGACTCGAACATCCGCCCCTGGGTGCAGGCCGCGGAGTCCGTGGGGGCGGTCGTCAAGTGGGCCGACTTCGAGCCCGGGACCGGCGAGCTGCACTCCGAGGCCGTGACGTCGCTGCTGACCGAACGGACCCGACTCGTCGCCACGAGCGCCGCGTCAAACCTCATCGGCACCAAGCCTCCCGTGTGCAAGATCGCGCGTGCAGTCCACGAGGTGGGTGCCCTGCACTGGGTCGACGGCGTGCACGCGACGGCCCACGCCTCGGTCGACCTCGACGCGCTGGGTGTGGACTTCTGGACCTGCTCGCCCTACAAGTTCCTCGGACCGCACGTGGGAGTCGTCGCGGCCTCGCCCGCGCTGCTCGAGACCCTCACGATGGACAAGCTGCTGCCGTCGAGCGATGCCGTGCCTGAGCGCTTCGAGCTCGGAACGCTGCCCTACGAGCTGCTGGCCGGTGTCACCGCTGCCGTCGACGTGCTCGCCGGGCTCGACCCGTCGGCGACCGGGTCGCGACGGGAGCGGGTTCTGGCCGGCTTCGAGGCGTTGGAGGAGCACGAGCACCGGCTCCTCGACCGCTTGGAGGCCGGACTGCGGGGTATGCCGGGTGTGCGGCTCTTCTCGAATGCTCGCAAGCGCACGCCGACGCTGCTCTTCACCGTGGACGGGAAGTCGCCGCAGGAGGTCCGCCGGGCTCTCGCGGACAGTGGTGTCAACGCCCCTGCCGGGCACTTCTATGCGATCGAGGCCTCACGCCACCTCGGGCTGGGCGGAGACGGTGGTGTCCGTGTGGGGCTTGCGCCCTACACCGACGACAGCGACATCGACCGCCTCCTCACCGCCGTCTCCGATCTCACCTGACCGTCGGGCCCGGCACCCCACCCTCCTCACCAGCCGCTGTGCAATGCTGCGCCCCAGCGCAGCAGTGCGGGCATTGCTGCGCCCGAGCGCAGCAGTGCTGGCATTGCTGCGCCCCAGCGCAGCAGTGCACAGCGCCAATGGGGAACCGTCACGGACCCGCGGCCGGGACAAGGAAGGCGTCATGGGTGATGTCGCGGATCGATGCGGCGCCCACCAGCCCCATGGTCAGGTCGAGCTCGGCGATGACGTTGTCGATGACGTCTCGCACCCCCTCGGCGCCGTCGAGCGCGAGCCCGTAGACGTGCGGTCGCCCGAGGAGCGTGGCGTCAGCGCCGAGGGCCAGGGCAACGAACACGTCGGCCCCCGTGCGGATGCCGCTGTCGAGGAGCACCACGGGCTCGGGTCCCACACGGTCGCGGATCGCGACGAGGGCGTCGAGCGAGGAGATCGACCGGTCGACCTGGCGTCCGCCGTGGTTGGACACGATGATCCCGTCGATGCCCGTATCCACGGCTCGCTTCGCGTCCTGCGGATGCAGGACGCCCTTGAGAAGCACCGGGAGTCGCGTGCGCTCTCTCAGCGTCTCGATGTGGGACCAGGACAGGGCAGGGTTCGAGTAGATGTCGAGAAAGGTCTCGACGGCAGCCCTGGGCTCCGGTGAGCGCAGGTTGTCGCGCGTGCCCCCGGGGTGGCGTCGGGCCTGGCTGAGCAGCGTGCGTGCCCCGCCGGCCGCGGCGACCAGCTTCGCGGCTCCCTTGGTCCCGGCCAGGGGCGAGGGCTCGTCCCCGGCAGCGGCCACCCGCTCCTTGACGATCTCCATGAAGCGCGGGTCAGAGGTGTACTGCGCGATGCCGATCCCCTGCGTGAACGGCAGCGACCCGAGATCGAGGTCCTGGGTTCGCCAGCCGAGCATCGTCGTGTCCAGGGTGACGACGAGCGCACGGGCACCGGCGGCCTCGGCTCGCCCGATGAGCGAGTCCACGAGCTGCTCGTCGACCGACCAGTAGAGCTGGTACCACCACGGCACGTCGCCCATCGCCTTCGCCGTCTCCTCCATCGGCGAGCATCCCTGGGTCGAGACGACATAGGACGTTCCGGCAGCGGCGGCGCCCCGCGCGATGTCGAGGTCGGAGTCAGGGGCGACGAGCTCGGCAGCACCCACCGGCGCGAGCATGACCGGGGCCACGAGGGGCGTGCCCAGGATCTCGGTGCGGAGGTCGCGGGTCGTGGTGCCGTGGAGCATCCGCGGCACGATCCGCCACCGGTCGAACGCTGCCCGGTTTGCGCGCATGGTCCCTCCGGCGCCTGCGCCACCGCTGACGTAGGCCCGCGCCTGCGGGCTCATCACCTCGTTGGCCCGCGCCGCGAGCTCGTCGGGATCGGTGGGCACGCGGGGCGGCTGGCCGAGGGTGCCCCGGCGATAGATGGCGCTCTGGCGCGCTCGTCCTGGTCCGATCTCTGGCATGCGCCAACGCTAGCCGCGGACCCGCGACCCGGCGGGCCCGTCAGGCGAGAGCTTTGGCAGCAGCGACCACTGCGTCGTAGGCAACCCCGGCCAGCGCCCCTCCGGTCGAGACCCGGCGCACGCCGAGCTCGCCCAGCCGCCCGACCGACGGGTGGTCGCCGGCGGCGAGGACGTTGACGGGGCGACCGAGGGCGACGATCGCAGCGATGCTGTCCTCGTCGTTGACCAGCGGCGCATAGAGGACGTCGGCTCCCGCGTCGCGATAGGCCGCGAGCCGCGCCACCGGGTCCTCCCCCAAGCCGTAGAGGGCGCTCTCGCAGCGCGCGGTCACGACGATGCCGCGCCGGTGCGCGGCCTCGACGACCGTCGCCACGCGGTCGACGGCCTCGTCGAACGGGACGATCGCGGAGGTCTGAGGGTCGTAGTCCTCGATCGAGAGCCCGCTCGCACCAGCCTCGGCGAGGAGCTCGACAGTGCGCGCGACGCCGCCCTCCTCCCGGGGGAAGCAGTCGGCGGAGTCGATGTTGAGCGGCACGGTGAGGACGCTGCTGAGGAGAGCGACGTGGTCGACGAGCTCGTCGCGGCTCACCTCGAGGTCCGACTTCCCCAGCGTGGCTGCGTGACCGTGGCTCGTCGTCGCGAGGGCGGGGAAGCCCGCCTCCTCGAGCCGCTTCGCCGAGCCGGCGTCGAAGGCGTTGGGCATGACGAAGATGCCGCTCTCGTGGAGCTCTGCGAAGGTCATGGGGCCATCCTGCCCACGACCTCTGACACCAGCCCGCGGCTAAGAGGCCAAGATGGGGGCATGGTTGCGCTCCTCACCCCGCTCGAGGCCCCGGTCGAACCCAGCGAGGCCCTGCGACGCATCGCCTTCCTCCTCGAACGAACCCGCGCTGGCACCTATCGCGTCGAGGCCTTCCGCAACGCGGTCAAGGCCCTCAAGGAGATCGGCGGCGACGAGCTCAATGGCCACGTCGAGGCCGGCACGCTCCAGCAGATCCACGGCATCGGGAAGTCCACGTCATCGGTCGTCGAGGAGGCAGCGCAGGGTGAGCTGCCGGCATACCTCGCGTCCTTGCAGGACAAGACCGGCGGTCCGCTGGCCACAGGAGGAGCGGACCTGTATGCCGCGTTGCGCGGAGACTGCCACCTCCACTCCGACTGGTCGGACGGCGGTTCGCCCATCGACGAGATGGTGCTCACCGGGATCGAGCTCGGCCACGAGTGGATGGTCCTGACCGACCACTCGCCGCAGCTGCGGGTCGCCAACGGCCTCACCGCCGAGCGGCTCACCAAGCAGATCGCCATCGTCGACGCGATCAACCGCGGTGTGGGACAGGCGTTCCGGCTCTTCAAGGGGATCGAAGTCGACATCCTCGACGACGGTGGCCTCGACCAGACCGACGAGATGCTCGGCAAGCTGGACTTCGTCACGGCATCGGTGCACAGCAAGCTGCGGATGAACTCCGCTCCCATGACCAAGCGCATGGTCAATGCCGTCCTCAACCCGCGGGTCAACGTCCTCGGGCATTGCACGGGGAGGCTCGTCGAGGGGTCGCGGGGCAAGCGGCCACAGTCGGACTTCGACGCCCGCGCGGTCTTCGAGGCCTGCCTCGAGGGCAACACCGCAGTCGAGATCAACAGCCGGCCAGAGCGCAAGGACCCGCCGGACGAGCTCATCGAGCTGGCCCTGGAGATCGGCTGCCTGTTCTCGATCGACTCCGACGCCCACGCGCCGGGGCAGCTGGACATGAAGGCCTACGGCTGCGAGCGCGCCGAGCGGCTTGGCGTGCCGTGGGACCGCATCATCACGACGTGGGACGCCGAGAGGCTGCACGCCTGGGCCAACCCCTCCTGACCCATGAGCGACCTCGTCATCACTGTCGACGTCTCCGCGCCGGAGCCGCCCTACGAGCAGGTCCGGGCACAGCTCGCCGGGCTCATCGCACGCGGCGCCCTGGCCGAGGGCGATCGCCTCCCCACCGTCCGGGCGCTGGCCGCCGACCTCGGCATCGCCGTCAACACCGTCGCCCGGGCCTACAAGGAGCTCGAGGCCGAGGGTCTGGTCACGACCGGACGACGCGCGGGCACGACCGTCGCGCCTGGCGGGCACGCCACGGACACGGCCCTCCACCGCAGCGCGGCCGCCTACGCCCTCAGTGCAGCCCGGGCCGGACTGAGCGAGTCCGCCGCCGTCGACCTGGTGCGCGCAGCACGGCGCGCGACACGCGCGTGAGGTGAGCGGGGTCCCACGCCCTGCGTGGGCGGCATACCGGAGCGTCCCTCAGCAGCGCGGCGGAGCTCGTTTTGGATGCAGCGCGAACGTCCCTTATGCTTTCCGAGTCCACGACGGATCCGAGCGCTGCGCGCTGCGCGACGTGGGGTCCGGTCACGACGGGTCCCCATCGTCTAGCGGCCCAGGACTCCGCCCTTTCACGGCGGCAGCACGGGTTCGAATCCCGTTGGGGATACGCATGAAAAGGTCTTGCACCAGCAAGGCCCCGTAGCGCAGTTGGTTAGCGCGCCGCCCTGTCACGGCGGAGGTCGCGGGTTCGAGTCCCGTCGGGGTCGCACAGATTGAGAGAGGCCCACACCGAGAGGTGTGGGCCTCTCCGCTTGTCACGGGGCCTACGCGTCGAGCCTCAGCGGCTGACCTCGATGGCGATCTTGCCGCGCACGTGCCCGCCTTGGCTCAGCTCGAAGGCCTTGGCCACGTCCTCGAGTGGGAAGACCTCGGCAACAGGGACGGTGAGCCTGCCTGCGTCGGCGAGGTCCGCGAGCGCCTGCAGGTCGGCCGCGTCGGGGCGCGCCCAGGAGGCGATGCCACCGGCCTCGGCCACCGTGCCGTCCGCGATGGAGCCGTGGCGTCCACCGTCCTTGAGCACCGCCCGGGTCGTCTCCAGCACTCCACCCACGAAGTCCACGACGACGTCGACGCCCTCGGGCGCAAGGTCACGGACCTGCTCGGCCAGCCCGTCTCCATAGGCCACCGGTTCGGCCCCCAGCTGGCGCAGGAACTCGTGGTTGCCCTCCGACGCCGTGCCGATGACACGCGCACCGAATGCCTTGGCGATCTGCACGCCGAGAAGGCCGACGCCGCCTGCGGCTGCGTGCACCAGGACCGTGTCACCTTCCTTGGTGCCGAGTCGCGTAAGGAGCTGGTATGCCGTGAGGCCGGCGAGCGGGAGCCCTGCGGCTTGGTTCCAGTCGAGGGCGGCGGGCTTGCGCGCGACCATCCGCACGGACGCGCTGACGAGCTCGGCGAAGGTGCCCTGCTGGACCCAGTCCTTGCGGGCATAGGCGATGACCTCGTCACCCACGGCGAACTCCGGGGTGTCGGGACCGATGGCCTCGACGACACCGGAGACGTCCCAACCGGGGATCGCCGGGAAGTCGACCTGCATGAGGCGGTCGAGGTAGCCCGCGAGGACCTTCCAGTCGACCGGGTTGACCGAGGCACTGCGGACGCGGATCAGGACCTCGCCCGGGCCCACCCTCGGTTCCGGGACGTCGGTCAGGGTGAGGGTGTCGGGGGCGCCGTACTGGCTGTAGGTGATGGCTCGCATGCCCGGGCCAACGTGCGCGGCAGTCCCTCGCATTCCACCTGGACAGCGGTCGATGAGCACGGCCTTGATCCGCGTCGAGTCCAGCTCGATGCCCAGGGTCGTGCGGTCCTCGAGGATCTCGGCGGCGAGGTCCTCGGTTACGGCTGGCCGGGTCGGGTCGAGAGGGTCCACCGCGTGCGCGCCCGGTACGTCTCCCCCGGCCGCAGCACGGTCGACGGGAACTGGGGCTGGTTGGGTGCGTCGGGGAGCTGCTGGGTCTCGAGGCAGATCCCGTCGCCCTGGCGCAGCAGCGTGCCACCGCGACCGAGCAGGGCGCCGTCGAGCCGGTTGCCGGTGTAGACCTGAATCGAGGGCTGGTCGGTCGCGACTTCGAGGGTTCGGCCGCTGGCAGGGTGCTCCAACCGGGCCACCGTCCTGTCGCCGTTGCCCTGCAGGACGAAGGTGTGGTCGATCCCGCTGACGAGCGCCACCTGAGGGTGCCCGGCCCTGACCCGGTCACGCAGCGGCACTGATGTCGTGAGGTCCAGCGGCGTGCCGGTCACGGACTCGACCGCGCCCTCGGGCACGGAGCGCGCGTCCACCGGCAGGTAGGCATCGGACTGGACCGTGAGGTGGTGCGCGTCGACACCCCCGCCGCCGGGCCCACCGAGGTCGAAGTAGGTGTGGTTGGTGAGGCTGACGACGGTCGGGGCGTCGGTCGTGGCCTCGTACGTGAGCACGACCGAGTCACCCTCGATCGCATAGGTCGCCGTCACCGTCAGCTCGCCGGGGAAGCCCTGGTCGCCGTCGGGGCTCACGAGCCGCAGGGTGATGCTGCTCGGCGTCGCGTCGAGGACCGACCAGAGCCGGGCATGGAACCCGTCAACCCCGCCGTGCAGGCAGGTCGGGCCCTCGTTCGCGCTGAGGTCGTGGCGGGTGCCATCGAGGACGAACGAGGCGTCGGCGATCCGGTTCGCGTAGCGACCGACGGTGGCCCCGAGGTAGGGGTTGCCCGCCTGTACGTAGCCCTCCGCGTCGTCGAAGCCGAGGGTGAGCTCGACGAGCTCGCCCGTCGCGTCGGTGACGCAGAGACTCTGCAGGGTGGCTCCGAGGTCGAGCACCACGAGCTGGAGCCCTCGGTCGTTGCTCAGGGTGTGGGCGGTGACGGCGTCGCCCGAGGGCAGGGTGCCGAAGCTCGCAGGCGCGTTCGCAGGCATGGGGAGTTCCTCCGCTGGTCTAGGGACGGGCTGCAAGGCGATGGTATGCCGCGTTCCACCGGAGCTCGCGGCGCACGGAGTCGGAGGTCGCGTCGGCGTCGATGACGACGAGCTCGGTGCCGACGATCTCGGCGAGGTCCCGGAACTCCTCGGTCGTCAGGGCCGCGAGAGCACGGTGTGGTGCGGGCCGCCCGAGAGCAGCCAGCACTCGGCCGACGTCGACAGACTCGGCCGTGGCTCCCAGACCGCGCAGGCGACCGGGAGCTTCGGGAGGTCATGGTCGGGCTCGACGACCTCGACCTCGTTGAAGGTGAGGCGGAAGCGGTCGCCCATGTCGCTGATCCCGACGATGACCGCAGGTCCGGGCGCCCCGGTTAAGCGCAGGCGCTGGGGGTCCTCGCGGTCCCCGATCCCAGGGGGTGGATCTCGAGCAACAGCTGGGCGCTGGCGATGCTCGGGCAGACCTCGAGCATGTGCGCGCCGAGGATCTTCTCCTCGCCATCCGGGCTCGCCCTCGGGCGGGCCGTGGTGGGCGGTCATATGACCGTCGGTCGCCTTCATGGCGTCAAAGACCTCCGGGGGGTGGAACTTTCTCAGTCCACCGAACCCGGAGGCCCTGACCGCCGGCAAACCAAGGTCTGCCCGGCGCCTTGGTGTGGTCCGCCCAGGCTAGCGGGCCGTCACCAAGTTAGAGCGTGCGGATCTCGCGCTGCTGCCCACTCCGTTGATCGCGGCCACCTGGAAGCGGTAGTTACCCGCGACCAAGGTCATGGACAACGTCCGCACCGCCGCCGGTTGCACGGCGGAAGTGGTCGTCGCCAGCACGTTGCCAGCACCATCCATCCGCAGGGCGAACACGCGGTAGCCGGTGATTGCGGAGCCACCGTTTGTGGCAGGGGCTCCCCAGTTGGCCGTGGCTGTGACCGCGCCGCCGACAGCACCCGCGACCGCAGTCCCGATACCCGGGGCACTGGGAACCGTCGCCGGAGTGACGGTGTTGGACGGTGCAGACAACGCCCCGAGACCGACCGCTGTCACGGCGCGAACCCGGAAGTTGTATGCCGTGCCGTTGGTCAGGCCCGCCACAGTTGTGCTGGTCGCAGCGCCGGTCAGGATGTCGGTCCTGACCACTGTGGTGCCGGTACGGACCTGCACGCGGTAGCCCGTGATGGGCGATCCGCCGGTGTTCGCCGGGGCCGTCCACGTCAGGCTTGCTGTCGTGTTGCCGGCCGCGGCGATGGGCGTCCCGGGTGCTGCCGCCACCGTCACCGGGGTGACCGTGTTCGACGGGTCGGACAGGACACCCAGCCCGAACGAGGTGATCGCACGCACACGGAAGTTGTATGCCGTCCCGTTGGTGAGCGCGGTGACCACTGCGGTGGTCGGGGTGGCTGGCACGTCGACCGACCGCACGACCGTCGTCCCGGTACGGACCTGGATCCGGTACTGGGTGATGGGCGCGCCACCGGTGTTCGCCGGAGCTGTCCAGGCCACGGTGGCCTGGGCGTTGCCCGCCGTCGCACTGACCGCTGTCGGAGCGCCGGCCTGGGTGACCACGACCGGAGCGTTCGCGATCTCGCCGTCCGAGAACCGGAGCCGCTCGATGTTGCGCAGCGTGTCGGTTCCGTCGACGGCGGCGCCTCGAGCGTGGTCCACGGTCGTCACGGTCGCGTTGACGAACGTGACGTCGTAGTCGGCGCGGGGCCCGGTGAAGATCGCCGTGTCGACGGCGCTGCCGTTGGACGGGGTCTGGATCTCCCTGACGATGCGCAGCTGGCCGGGGTTGATCGTGCCGGCGATGATACGAGGCGTGACACCGGCCAACGTCTCGACGCTGTCGATCTCGGTCGTCGGCTGCGTGAGGCCCCTGACGCTGATGCGCACGTTGAGCTGTGCATCGCCGTCGATGAGGTCGTCACCGCCACGACCTTCGATGAGGTCGGTGCCGGCTCCACCCATGAGGATGTTGCCGCCGGTGAACGTCGTCGCACCACCGAGAAGGGCGCTGAGACCTGCCACGCGGGCCGTGCCGGCCGCAGTCAGCTCGTGACCGACCATGGCGGCCGCGTCACGGTCGTCGCCTCGCAGGGTGTCGTTGAGGTTCCACCCGGACAGGGCCTCGACCATGTCGAAACGGTCCTTGTTCGTCTCGACGCTCGGCGGGAGCAAGCCCGTGAGTGCCATGTCGGAGTCCGCAGCCACGAGGTCTCCGTCGTGTGTGGCGGTGTCGAACCCGAGCATGCCCTCGTTGCGCTGGATGCCCGGGCCGTTGAGCATGACGTCGTCGCCACCCTCGGCGTCGTTGTCGGTCTCACCGCCGTATCCGATGAGGACGTCGTGTCCAGGCTCGTTGGGGTCGTCCTGGAACGGGGCGCCGTTGTCGCCCTGCAGCAGGTTGAAGGCGCCGCCACCAGTACCGCTGACAGTTGCACCGCTCTCGATCCAGTCGTCGCCGTCGTCGCCGAAGACCGTGTCGTCCCCGGCACCACCGAGCACCCAGTCATCACCCGGCCCGCCGAAGGACTCGGCGAGGTCGTTCCCGTGGATGATGGCGTCGTTGTCGCGACCGCCTTGGAGCAGGTCGCCACCGAAACCCTGACCGGATGACAGAGTGTCGTTGCCGTCGCCACCCTTGAGGGTGTCGTCACCGTTGGTGTCGAGAAGGATGTCGTCGCCCAGTCCACCGATGTGGTTGTCGTTGCCGTCTCCGCCCTGGAACCAGTCGTTCCCGTCGTTTCCGCGCAAGGTGTCGTCACCTTCGCTGGACCACGTCCGGTTGTCACCGCTGGTGCCGTTGAAGACGACGTGCTCCGGGCCGCCGTAGCGGATGGTGCCGTCAGGCATCCGGGACAGCAGGGTCGACTCGTTGTACGGCGTCCCTGGGTCGTCGAGGATGGCGCCGGCCGTGCCCAGGTTGGCCAGGTCGAAGACGAACGCGGGCCGTGAGAACGAGTCGGCAGGCAGGCCGCTGACGTCGGTGTTGCGTTGGATCAGCTCTGCGAAGGAGTTTCCCTCGAGCTGGGTCAGCATGTTGAGACCAGCAGTGCGCGACAGGTAGTAGAACCGGTCACCGAACTGCAGGTCTTCCATCTGCGCCTCGAACACGTAGTTGAAGGTCGGGCCGAGCAGACCGCCGAAGACGTGCTGCTTCTCGGCGAGGCCGCCGGTCCACAGGTCGATACGATCCACGCCGGTGTTGGTCGTGCTGGCCGGGTCGACCCAGGTGGTGTTCACCGTGGTGGTGACCCCGGTGTCGGGGTCGGTGACCCGGTGCGGCGCGCTGTTGAGGAACGCGTAGCGGTCGTCGGGCACCGAGGCGATGTCGTCGGCAGTGCCAACGTCGCCGTCCTCACCGTTGGGGCCGTAGACGAGGGCGTCTGCGGCAGCACGCTTGGCGTCGATGGTCGTCGCCGCGAGGACGGACGGGTGCGTTCCGTAGGCGGCGATGAAGTTGTTGAGCGACTTCGGGTGCTTGATGCTGAAGGAGAAGTCGGCCCAACTCTGATACGGCGCCAGCGACGAGTTGCCGGACGCTGCGTAGAACGAGCGGCGAGCCGCGTTGAGCGTCGGGATGCCGGTGTCACGGGCGCGCGCCATGTTCAGTGACGCGAGGTCGAGGGGGAGGCCCAGGAGCTGGTTGCGCAGTGCCTCGGTCACGAACTCGTCGAGCTCGTTGCCGACCTGACGGGTCATGCCACGAACCACGTCCCCGGCCGCCTGCTCCGGCGTGCGGCCACCCTTCATGAATTCTGGGGGGTTGAGGAAGGCGGTGAGCAGGGCTATGTCGTCAGGTGTGCCGTCGGCGCGGACACGGTCGACCGACTCGGTCAGCATCGAGTGCCCGAAGCGGTACACCGCGTGGGCGAACTCGGCCTTGATGGCCGGGTTGATGGCGGTGTTGTAGCCCGTGCCTCCCTCGCCGAAGGGGTTCACCAGCGGCTGGACCTTCCGGATGAACTCCTCGAAGGCGAGGTGCTGGTACTCCATCTCGGTGACGAAGCGCGCAGCTTGGAAGAGACGCTCTCCGTAGTCCCAGCTGCCATCACGGTCGGTGTAGCGGCTGGCGCGCCAGTCGGCCTGCTCGGCTGCGGTGAGGAGCGTCGAGATCTTCGTGTCGATGTCACCCACCAGCCGGTTGTGCTCGGAGTGGAAGACGTGGTGCACGGCAGTGAGACCGATGTTCTCGTTCACGCGCCCATCGCCGGCGATGAAGTGTGAGTCGAGCATCTCGTCGTCGTACTGGGCGACACACCCCGACGGGAAGCCGGGTGCCTCGCAGACCACGAGGGTGGGGGTCACGACGGTGTCGGTGTCCGGGGTCGAACCGGACTTCGGCACCGCGTTGTGCGCGATGTCGTCGAGGAAGGCATGCCCGGTCTTGGTCATGCCCACGGTCGACACCGGCGTTGCGAGGTTGCCTTCGACCAGTGCGTTGTTGTCCGCGCTTTCGTCGTCCGTCGTGTCCGGGTCGTCGGCAAGGATGCCGTCCGGCCCCGCCGTCTGCACCATCTGCGGCAGGCCGTTGGGCCCTCGCAGGAAGCGGCCGTACGGGTCGGTGGCGATCAACGGGACGTTCAACGCGTCAGCGTCGGCGAGCGCAATGCCGAGCATCTTGCGCGCCTGCGCCTTGACGTCCGCCCATGTGGCCATGCCGTCCCCGGGTCCGGTGATCAGACGGCCGGTCGCGTTGATGGGCGCGGTGACCACGTCGGGGGCGGCGTCCGCGTCGGCGTAGGCCCGCAGGAAGACCTGGTGCGAGGGGTGGGAGGTGTAGGTTTGGCTCTGGTCGACCCAAGGCGAGGTCTGGTTGTTCGCTTCATGGTCTCCGTCATGGGTGGCGCGAGTGAGCACCATGAAGTTCGTGGGCGCGCCGCTCTGGTACAGCGGGTCGTCGGACTGGAGCGGCATGAACACCGTCCCATTGCCACCCTTGTTCACGAGGTCGAGACCATGGTCAAAGAACTGCCCGAATAGTGTGAACCACGAGTTGTAGGGCGCAGACAGACCGACGTCCGGTGCGACGTTCGGGATGAAGAACGCACCGGAGGGCGTCGTCTCGGGGACCTCTCCGGCCGCGTCGACGGCGGCGGGGTTGCCGGCGGTCTGGTCGACGATGAGGTTGCTGATCACGCGAGGTTGGCTGTCGCGGACCTGGACGCCGTTGGAGGCATATGTGGTGCCGTTCTCCGCGGCCTTGAGCGCCTTGGGCACAAGCCTTGGGAAGTCCTGGTCGGCAGCTCCGACGGTCGCCTTGCCAGCCACGAGGTTGTTGCACGTGCCGTCGACAAGTCGCAGGCCCCAGGGGAGAGTGTCTCCCACCTCACCTACCGGGACCTGGTCCGGACCGGTTCCACGCATCGTCCCGCACGGGTTCGCTGCGGTCAGCGTGTCAGCGTGCTGCTCCGCGATCTTGATCTGCTTGAGGATGAAGCGCAGGTCCGAGGCGTTGAGGTTGAACCCCTGCCCGACCGGCGCATCTGCGGCTGACGCTCCCAACCCTGAGGTGAGAGCCAGGGGGGCCGCAGTGCAGAAGGCGACTCCGGCTGCCAGTACTCGCCTCCGCAATTGCCCGCGGCGTCGCGCTTCTGGTCGTGTTCTGCGTGTTGCGTTCACGGCTTTTCTCCTTCGGACTCGAACGGCGAGGCGGTTCGGCTGCGCCGGAGGACGCCCTTGAGACTGCGGCTGATGGATGTCTTTCGCATGATGAGAACCCCTTGTCTGCACGGTGGTCCTCGACACCTTGTCGGGAGACTCTTCGGCATACCTTTTGCTTTTCTGCGGCCCTGAGCCGGAGACGGGGTGTCTGTGGCACGCCGGTCAGAACGCGAGAACGACGCGACCGTGTAGCTCTCCGAGTGGGATGGATCCGTACGTGCGGGAGTCGATCGAGTCGAATCGGTTGTCTCCCAGTACGAACACGGCGTTGGCGGGCACAGTGACTGGGCCGAAGTAGGTCGAGTCGATCTTTTTCGGGTCGATACCCGGCTCTCTCCGTGCAGTCCCGTCAACAACGAGGACGGCGTCCTCCAGGGCCACTGTCTGTCCACCGAGAGCGACGACACGCTTCACCGCGAGCTGCTCGTGTAGAGGGTCGCGGAAGACCACGAGATCTCCCATCTTCGGAGATCGCCATCGCAGGCTGAGCTTCTCCACCACGACGCGGTCACCGGGCCTCAGCGTCGGCGTCATGCTGTCGGAGGTGACCTGCAGCGGTTCCACGCCGGCGACCAGGAGGGCGGCGCCGGCGATGAGGACAAAGGTGGTCACGAGTGCGCGAAGACGGATGCGCTTGATCTGCCGGTCGCGCCCCCCACGACGGACCATCAGCCCAGGGCGCCGACGAGTCGCAGCACCCACATGCTTGCGGCTGTGACGAGCATCAGGTTGACGGCGGTTCGACGAAGGCGTGAGGGAAGCAGTGTCACGAGGAGGCACACGACCGTCAGCTCGGCTGCGGTGGCCGCAAGGTCCGCGGGACCGACAGCCTCGATGCCACTCGCGTCGGCCGCCGCATGAGTGTGGGAGTGGGCGCCGGGCAGAGAGTCGCCGCCGGAGGCGGGCCCGATGGGTAGGCCGGTGGTGCGGCTCGCGACCCAGACGAGAACGACGCTGAGGTTGACGAGCACACCGGCGAGGACCGCGGACCACGTCGGGCGCCGCAGCATCTGAGCGGCAAATCCGAGCTGGAAGCACCCGACGAGGACGAAGAACGCGCCGAAAACCCACCATTCCTCACCGTGCGCTGGGGCGACAGCCACATGGACGGCCCCTGCGACGCCTGAAGCCGCAGCAACGACGCGCTGCGTACTGACGGACGTGGCGTCGGAGTGGGCCGCGAATTCGTGGGAGCTTTGCGTACTCGTCACAGCTGACATCGGAAGTCAGAGCTCCGGCGCCGGGAGGGGGCGTGCTGGAGCCGTCGTGATCGGGTCATAGCCGCCTTCGCCCACCGTGAACTGGCCCATCATGTCGTGATCCTCGTGGACGAGGTTGTGGCAGTGGATCATGTACCTGCCCCGGTGCGGACCGAACTGCGTGATGAGACGTACCCGCTCGTTCTCACCGACGTACACGACGTCCTTGGCGCCTCTTTCGGGCGGGCGAGGCGGGACCCGCACTCCGTTCCTGTCGAACTCGCGGTCAAGTACCTTGAAGTCGACGAGGTGGATGTGCATGGGGTGGTGCCATCCGCCGGAGTCGTTGTGGATCTCCCAGACCTCGACCGCGTTGAGGGCCGGGTTGGCCAAGGCCCTGGTGTAGCCACTGGCCACCACGTCAGCCCACGTCTGACCATTGATGGTCCACTCCCCACTCTGGCGCACCAACGCCATCGTCCGTGTAGGGGTCGTGTCCGTCGGCGTCAACGCCATGATGTGGTTGTACGGGTTGAGGACGCTGGGTATCGAGTTGTGGGAAATGCTGCTCGCCTTGGCTACGA
This sequence comes from Knoellia altitudinis, assembly GCF_042666355.1. NCBI lineage: Bacteria > Bacillati > Actinomycetota > Actinomycetes > Micrococcales > Intrasporangiaceae > Knoellia > Knoellia altitudinis. Next base: position 2,201,686 of record NZ_JBHTDK010000001.1, on the reverse strand, counting down.
CGTCGAAGGCCATGACCTTGTTGGTGTTCGTGTAGTCGACGTTGTTCTTCGGGCTGAGGTTGCGCAACGTCACCCGTCGCCCGATCGCGTACTTGGCAAAGTCGATGATGACCTCGTAGCGCTCAGCGTTGCCATGCAGCAGGCTCTTGACCGACTGCGGCGCCGTCATGAGGCCGGCATCGGTGGCGATGACGACCAGCGGCTCACCACTGTCGAGCTGCCACCGGTAGCTGCGTGCCACGGAGGCGTTGAGTATCCGGAAGCGGTACTTGCGGCGCTCGACCTTCATCACGGGCCAGGGGCGACCGTTGACGAGGATCACGTCGCCGAAGACCCCGGACTGGTCGTTGTCGTCGTAGAGCAGCTGGCCGGTGGCGTCGAACATGGCGTCGGTGACGATGAGCGGCACGTCGTAGTAGCCCTGGGGGATGGGGAGGGACTGTTCCAGTGGGTCGTGCATCCGATACATCCCAGCAAGCCCCATGTAGACGTTCGACGCGGTGTGGTGCACGCCGTGGTCGTGGTACCAGAGGGTCCGCGACCCCTGCGAGTTCGGGTAGCGGTAGTCCTTCCAGCTCCCTGGGTAGGTGACGTCGCTGGCGTAACCGTCGAACTGGGGCAGGGATGCCGACCCGTGCAGGTGCGTCGACGTGGTCGGCGTGTAACCCAGGATCGGGTGGGTCGAGGGCAAACTGTTGATCTGCCGCACCACGACCTCGCGGCCCTGTTGGACGTCGAGCGTCGGCCCCGGGAAGGACCCGTTGTAGCCCCAGATCCTGGTCTGGTACCCGGGAAGGATCTGGGTGGCCTGCTCGCGCATCGTCAGCGAGTAGTAGTCGGTGATGCCTTCGGATCTCACCTTCGATGCGACCGGAGGGGGCGTGAAGGGGACCGTGAAGGGAGCCGGAAGAGCACTCTCGGCCATCCGGTTCTGTCCGGCTGCCAGGACACTCCGCTCGAGGGGGAGGAGCAGGGCACCTCCACCCAGTAGTCCGAACGCAACCATCTCTCGTCGAGTCAGTGACATCGTCTCGCCCCTCGCTCTCACGGCAGGGCGACGGTAGAACGACGACCTTTGGAACTCCTTTGACCCGGCGCTCGATGGTCCCTCACCTGCGCTGATCACCAAATTTTGGGGGTGTCCCCCGCCCCGCAGCGCGTGGTTCGCTAGCGGCAGCGATGAACGGGCCTGGGCAGAGGTGGAGGTGGGCCACGTGGAGATCTCAATGTTTGGAACGCTGCAGGTGCGCGACGGAGACCGTCATCTGGGTCCCCGCGACCTGGGGGGCGTGAAACCGCGCCAGATTCTCGAAGTCCTTCTCCTGGCGCGCGGTCACTTCGTGTGCAGTGACGTCATTTCGGCTGCTCTGTGGCCCGAGGGTGGCGAGCCTCGCAACGTTGTCGCCACGCTCCACACGTATGTGTGCGTCCTCAGGCACCACATGTTCGTCGACCAGGCTCGGGCTCGACAGGTGATCACCACCGGTCCGGCGGCATACAGACTCGTCCTCGACGACATTGAGCTCGACCTTGACCGATTCGACGACCTCCTGCTCCGGGCGGAACGGGCGCCGAGGGTCGAACGGCTGCGGCTGCGAACGGAAGCGAGCCAACTGGCGTGTGGCCCCCTGCTCGAGCACGACCGCTATGACGAGTGGGTCCAGGAGGATCGACTCCTCTACGAGGACAGGACCATCCGCGCTCATCTCGATCTGGCTCTCGACTGGCTTGGAGAAGGCGATTACGCGGCTGGCCTGAGAAGCGCCGAGACCGCTCTGCGAAGTGATCCTTTCGCGGAGGAAGCTTATGTGCTGGTGATGCTCGCCAACTACGCGCTGGGAAGGCACGACACCGTGCGAAGGGTCCTCCAGCGTTGCCGTCTTGTCCTATGGCAGGAGCTCGGTGTCGCCTGCGCTCCTGAGACCGAGCGAATCGTCGCGGCGATGGAGCGGAGGACACCGGCAACGAACATTCTCCAGTCCTTGGTGCCCCCGACCACGGAGAGCTCGCCCGTACGGTCGGTGGCCTGAGCCCGGACGGGACGTAGGGCAGCAGCCTTTGACTAGTTCCTCCGGCAGGCGACGCTCGCGTGTGCGCCATATGCCGCTCAACTATTGAGTCATGGTCTGCCGCAGGACCCACCGCCACAGTGGATTCATTCACGGGTGTGAGAGGTGTGGTCGTGATGTCGGGCAGAGGACCTTCGGCGACGGCGCGAACCCGGCGCCGCAACGGGGGGAATGGACACGGACTCAGAGGGTCGGCGTGATGGGTATTGTGGGCATGGCCGCACTCGCTCCTGTACCGGCTGCGGTCCGGGCGCAGCAGATGCTGCCAAGCGGACCCACAAAGGTTCTCGTGGTCGACGACCACCGGACCTTCGCCGAGCTTCTCTCGGGGGCGCTTGAAGCAGAGCTTGACATCACCTGCGTGGGTCATGCCCAGAACTCGGAGGACGCCTTCGAGCTCGTAGCACGCCTACGGCCGGACGTCGTGCTCATGGATGTTCGACTCCCCGACCGGGACGGCATCCTCACTGCCGGAAGGCTGGTCGCCAAGGACCCGAACCTCAAGATCCTCATCCTCACCGCCCATGCCACCCTTACCGACATCGACCGGGCGGCATCCGCCGGCGCCTGTGGCTTCCTTGCCAAGGACGGCGCCTTGGTCGACGTGCTCAGCGGAATCCGTACCGCCCGGCGGGGGAGCCTGATCCTCTCCGATGGACTCAGGGCGCGGCTGTCGGCGTTCGGCCAGCACGAGCCTGCGCTCTCGCAATGGCGTCTCACCGCCAGGGAGCTGGACGTCCTTCGTCTGCTGGGCATGGGCCGTGACCCGCGAGCCATCTCCAAGGAGCTGGGAGTCAGCCTGCACACGTGCCGGGGCCACGTGAAGTCTGTCCTCGGCAAGATGGGAGTCCACTCTCAGCTGGAGGCCGTGGTTCTGGCGACTCGGAGCGGCGTCATTCGACTGGGCGACTGATGACGTCGGGAGGGCCCACCAACGTCGCCGCTCCCACAAACCGGAGTGGAACGGGACGACACGGCACCACACCGCACCACACGGTTCAACGGGCAGTGCGGTGGTTCGTTCTCTGGAATCTCCTCACCCTCTTGGCGATGGTGATCGGCATCCTCGTCATCAGTCGACAGGTCGCCAGAGCTGAAGCCCTTCGGGACGCCGAGGTCACCGCACGAGCGGTCGCGGAGACAATCGTGGCCCCGCTAGCAGACGAGAAGTTCCATGCCAATGATCCCGAGGCCATGGCCAAGATGGACGACGTGCTCAGCCACCGCGTACAGGATCGCTCGATCAGCCACATCAAGGTTTGGTCCGATGCCGGCAGCGGCCGGGGCAAAGTGCTGTGGTCCGACCAGAAAGCCCTGGTGGGTAAGACCTTCCTGCTCGACGCGGAGGAATACGCCGCCTTTGGAACCCGTGACACGGTGTCCGCGATCTCTGACCTCGACAAGACGGAGAACCAGTACGAGCAGTCGGCAGGAGAGCTCGTCGAGGTGTACACCGGCGTTGAGGACAGCTCCGGCGCGCCGCTCCTGTTCGAGGTCTACATCTCGACGGACAGACTGGGTGAGCAGGTGCAGAGCATCACTCGCAACATCCTGCCACTACCCATCGGTGCCGTCCTGGCCCTCGGGTTCGTCACGATCCCGCTGGCAGCCTCCTTGGCGCGTCGAGTCGACCGGGGTCAGCAGCAGATGCAGCAGCTCATGCTCAAGGCCGTCGAGTCCTCGGACCGGGAGCGACGTCGGATCTCCCAAGACCTCCATGACGGCGTCGTACAGGACCTCGCCGGCCTCGGCTACGCCCTCGACTCGGATGCGCGGGCGCTCTCCGAGGACGACGGACTCCGATCGCATCTCGAGCAGTTGCGAACCATCGTGCGTCGTGACCTGCTGGCTTTGCGCAGCCTCATGATCGACATCTACCCGCCCGACCTGAGGACCCGCAGCCTCGCCGAGAACGTCCGTGAGCTCGCTCGTCAACTGAACGCGGCCCCCGACGTGGTGCACTTCGAGATTGGCAGTGCCCTGACGCCCCACCCACTTGCCGACCGTCTCACCTACCGCGCAGTGCGCGAAGCGCTCGGAAACGCGGTACGCCATGCCCACGCCTCCACCATCAACGTGCGCCTCTGGCAGGACGAGACCTTCATGCACTTCGAGGTGATCGACGACGGTCAAGGGTTCGACCCCGCCGTACGCGGTCCCGCTGGACACTTCGGGATTGCCCTCATGCGCGAGATGGTCGCCGAGGCCGAAGGACGCCTTGTCGTCACGTCGTCGCAAGGGCACGGAACCACGGTGCGGGGGGAAATCCCTCTGTGAGGGAGAAATGGTCAGCCCGCGATCTACCGTCACCGCCGTCGAAGGTCAATGATGAACAGACGGCCCGTCTAGCACCGGCGCAACAACCGGCCGCGCCCGTGATCGTGACGGAGGTTCGTATGACTGCAACAGGTGTCCCCGTGCCGGACTCAGTGGCGCTCGAACCTGACGTGGCCCAGCCAGCCATTCGGGTGGCGGTCGTGGACGACCACGCGTTGGTCCGCGCCACTGTCCGACTTGTTGTGGGCCACGCGAGCGACCTGGAGTGGGTCGGCGAGGCTGTGGACGGTTCCGAGGCCGCTGATCTCGTCGCTCGCTCGAGACCCGACGTCGTGCTCATGGACCTGTCGATGCCCGAGGTCGATGGCTTCAGTGCCACGCGAGACATCATCAGGTCATGGCCGGATACGCGCGTGCTCGTGCTGACCAGTTCTGCGGAACCTGACCACGTGCTGCTCTCGCTGGAGGCAGGAGCCGTAGGCGTCCTGCGGAAAGACGGCGACATCGCCACGATTCTGGACGGTATCAGGGCCGCGGTGAAGCGGACACGCTGACCGCCCCTGAGCTTGACACCTTCTCCGAGACGACCATGAACTTGCGCACGCGCCCGTCACGCAGCCACCGGCGCCACAAGCCGTGCGACGAGACGAGATGGTCGAGTACATCACCGCCCCCGGCCTCCCGGATGTCCGGTGCCGCAGCGAGATAGAAACCTAGGAGCGCGCTCGCCGCGACACGGTGCGCGTCGGTGCACTCGACCAGCCACCGCACTTGCAACCCGGCACCCTCGAGATCGCCCTGAGTTTCGGCGAGCGAGCTGAGCCACACCGAATCGGCTCGCGGCATTGTTGCCCGCTCTGTGGTGGTCAATGGAGCCCCTACCTCCACGGTGAAGGCGAACCGGCCCCCAGGCTGCAGGACCGAGACGACCTCACCGAACAACATGGGCCTGTCCCGGAACGCCAGCAGGGTCTCGAGCAGGAGCACCACGTCGAACGAGCCCGGAGGCAAGGGCGGCACTCTCGCGACATCGAACCTCGCACGGAGGCCCGACTCCGCAGCGCGACGCCGTGCTCGCTCAACGACGTCCAGCTCGGCGTCAATGCCGAGATAATCGCAGCCGAGCTCGCGAACGAGCATCAGGCCAGGGCCGGCCACCCCGCAGCACAGGTCAAGAACGGACACGCCTTCTCCGAGCCCGGCTGCCTGTCCCAGCTCTCGGATCTCGCTCGCGGTGGCAAAACTCTCCTGGCCGACGAAATCGCCGTCCGGGAAGGCGGCTTCGCGCGCCTTCCAAAGAATCCTGTCGAGGAGCGACCGCTCTACGGGAGTCATGACCCCCGCTCCCCCGCAGGCGTCTCGGGTGCGTCGCTGTACGCCACGAGGAATCGATCGCGGAAGACGGACATCGGCCACACTGGCGAACTTTGGGCTGGCCGTAACCCGTCCCGCCAGCCCCAGCTCGCGATGCGATCGATGACCGTCGGGTCACGAGCGATGACAGAGATGGGCACGTCCCGGCTCGCCCCAGGACCACTCACGATCGTGGAGGGCTGGTGGTCGCCCAGAACGACGACCACCAGGTCGTCATCGACCTGCTCCTCGACGAACGCCACCACGCTCGTGAGCGCGTAGTGGATCGACTGCATGTATGCCGAGGGCACGGCCGAACGATCGCTCCACACACGGCCCGCAGTGGTCGCCTTGGCGAGGACCTCGTCGTAGACCGAGCCGTCGCCCAGCTCACTCGGCTCAATCATTCTCGGCAGCGGCGCCCACGGCCCGTGACTCGAGGTCAGCTCGATCATCGCCATCACCGGACGGGCGCCGTCCGCCCGCAGCTCGAGGTCGGAGAAGGCAGTCAGCGCGAATTGATCGGGCACCGCAGAGAAGCCGAACCGCGGTCCGGCATACCCCAGATCCGTTCCGGCATAGATCTCATCGAAGCCGTAGAAGGCCCGGCCCTCGGGCCAGTCGCCGTGCGTTGAGGGCATGACCGCGACGGTCCGCCAGCCGGCACGCGAGAACGCCCACGTCAGCGTCGTCCGGTCGCTTGCAAGGAGCCGGTCGTAGCGTGCCTGGTCGCTCACGGCCAACCCGGACTGCAGGGTTGCGTGTGCGAGCCAGCTACTGCCGCCGAACGCCGTAGACGTCAGCCAGCCGCTCCTCGCGGCGAGGCCGAGGGAGCGAAGCCTGGTCCCCGCCGAGTCCAGCAGGGCCTGAACCGGACGCGATTCGTCTCCGGTGAGGGCCACCTGCCCGTAGCTCTCGACGAAGATGATCACGACTGACTTGTCTCGCAGCCCGAAGAGCTCCCCGTTCGTGGGATGTCGAAAAACGTCAGTGTCCAGCGTGCGGTCGAACCGTTCGCGGTCCGTGTATGCCGTCATCGTTGCCTTCGCCTTGCCGGTCACGTACGGGCCGACGCCACCGAGGGCCACCGGAACACCTGGCGCGACCTGCAGGCCGGTCACAGCTGCCATCACCCACACGCCACCCATCCCGGCGACCAGACTCGCCGATCGCCGGCGGTTCGTGGTGAGGAGTCTGACGAGGCAGGTCACCGCCCACGGCAGGACGATTCCCACCGCCGCGGCGACGACGATGACGACCACCACGAGCACCACGGCCGCCCACGACCCGAACGAGTCCCGGACGAACGCCAGCCCAGAGCCGAGCAGCCCACGGTCCGTGAGGACGTTGAACGGACGGTCCAGGACCGCGAAGGCGCCAACATCGAGGACCTTGAGCGCAGCGACAACACACGTGAGTGCGCACACGAGGATGACGAGCACGCGCCTCACCCGATCCGGGGCGACGAGGAGGAGTGCTCCTGCGGCCACGATCTCGACCGGAAGCCGGACGAACGAGCTGAGACTGATCCGGGCCGGCTCGTTGGGTGCGACGAGCACGAACCACAGCAAGGCAGACCCCAGCACCAGACCCAACGCCGACGTTGCCCTCGAGAGTCCGCGCGAGCGTCGCGAAAACGTTCGCTCACGCCCCTTCCACAGGGAGTGCACGTCCCGCCCGAACGATTCTGCCAGCAGCAGATGAACGCCCACCAGACTCCACACGGTCAACGAGCGCGGGAGCACACCGGAGACAGCGACCACGAGAACGATGCCGGTGACCGCCGTGACGACCTTGCGCCAGTGGCGGAAGGCCAGATCCCCTCGCATCCACGGGAGCACCCACCCTGCGGCCCCGAACGCATAACGAGCCATGCCGCCGGCGAGCACCCACCAGCCCACCGACGGAGCGGTCGCGACGGTGAGCACGAGGATCAGGAAGGCATCGACCTCTCCGTCGAAGCGAGCTCCGAGCGAAGACACCGTGTTCGTCCGCCGCGCCACGAGGCCGTCCACGGCATCGAGGAGGAGCGCCGGGGCGGCGAGCAGGGCGACCTCGAAGGTTGCGTCGTGCCCCATCAGAACCTCGGTTGTCAGTGCCGCCACTGCGCAGGCCGTGAGTCCTCGGGCCAAGGTCACCGCGTCCGCTGGGCCGAGGTCACGGCGACCCACGTCGGCCAGCCTGCGCAGCAGCCAGATCGCGAGAACACCGCCGAACGTCAACCCCACGGTCCACGCCACCCAGCCCAAGTCCGCCGCGATCGTCAGGAGCAACAGCAGCAGGGCAAGCGCCATCAGTCCGACAACCAGCGCGACCAGGGCCACGGGTCTCAGGCCTTGAGTCGCAGGTCGTCGTGCGGGTCGAAGGTGTGCGCACCGCGGGTGGCCTTCGTCGCGAGGTACCTCGCGTTCGCCGGACACCAGTGCACGGCCGTCGGCACCCGCTGACTGACAACGACGTCGAGGCGGGCCAGCTGGTCGGCCTTGTCCGGGTTGTTGCTGAGCAGGGCAACCCGTGACAGGCCCAAGGCATGGATCATCTGGGCAGCCACCGTGTAGTCGCGGGCATCGGCGCGGTACCCCAGCGCCACGTTGGCCTCATAGGTGTCAAGGCCGAGATCCTGGAGGGCGTACGCGTCGAGCTTGGAGTACAACCCGATCCCGCGGCCCTCCTGGCGCAGATACATGACGTATCCCCCGACCGCGGTGATGCGCCTGATGGCCTCCTGCAGCTGCGGTCCGCAGTCGCAGCGCTGGCTGCCGAACACGTCACCGGTCAGGCACTCGCTGTGGAGCCGGACCAGCGGCACGGAGCTGCTCACGTCGCCCAGTCCTATGGCGAGGTGCTCACCGCCGTCGATCAGCCCGTCGAACGTGAGCACCCTTGCAGTTGTGCTGAACCCGTCAGCAAGGACCAAGGGCACAGTGACCTCGGCACGAATCACCGCAGCGTCCGGGCGCTCAGTCACGTCAGCCTCCCTGAGCCATGGTGAGCTCCGCATCCGCGAGGGCATGTGGCGCGAACCGCTCCGACAAGGCGTACCGCATGAGCACGACATCGCCGATCTGCCGTACCTCGGCCAGATGAGCCCGACGGGACGGGTTCCAGGGCAGCGGTCCCTCCGCGACGATCCGATGAGCACGTGAGCTACTGACGAAGAACGGAGCGACGACCACGTGCAGCTCATCAGCCAGGTCCTCGCCGAGGAACTGGGTGTGCACGCTTTGCCCACCCTCGACGAGCAGCTGCCGCACACCTCTTCTCACGAGGTCCTCACTCACCACAGCCATGGAGGGTTGCAGGCCGGCGTCGATGACGACCGCCACGCCATCGAGCCGGTCCCGGGCGTCGGCGACCTTCTCGCTGGCGCAGTAGACGAGCTTGTCGCATTCACCGGTCGTGAAGAACGCACTCGTCGGGTCGAGCCCCATGCCGCCTCGGGTGACCGTGACCTTGCACGGCGACGGTGCGAGTCCCAGCGCTCGTCGTCGTTTCCTGCGCACCTCGGAGCGAACGAGGAGGCGCGGCTTGTCGGCACGCACTGTCCCGGCACCCACGAGGATGGCGTCGCACGCGGCACGCACGGCGTCCACACGGTCGAGGTCGGAGGCGTTCGAGAGGATCAGCCGCTCGCCCGACCCGTCGTCGAGGCAGCCGTCCAACGACATCGCGCAGCTCAACACCGTGTACGGGCGCTCACTCACGAGCCCCACCTCCCCTTCTCACAGTCCCTGTCGGACTGCCGCTCAATCTGAGATTTGGGCGCCGTCCATCACCCAGAAGGACGAGGACGGCGCCGGGGACTGTGCCTGCGGCAACGATCACTCCGAAGGCCACGGCGACAGCCAGACCCTCGTCGCCGGTTGAGCCTGCAGTTCCGAATGCCCACACCGCAGCGCCTTCGCGGGGCCCCCATCCTGCGAAGTTGACCGGCACGGCGGCGACGAGGAGAACGAAGAGCGCGACGGGAACGAAGTCCGTGGGTGGCATACGAACCCCTACGGCGTGAGCGGCGAGGGCCAGCGTGAGGATGTACCCGGTGAGCGCAGCGAGCGATGAGACGACAACGGTGACGAGGACTGCCGGGTGCAACAGGACTCGGGCATCTTCGGCCACGGCTCGCGACCTGCACGCCACCGCAAATAGGCCGGCGGGCAACGCGGTCGTGATCCCGGCCACGACGAGCATCCGCACTGGCTCGAACGGCCTGGCGGCGATGAGTGCGCCTCCGGCAGCCACCACGAGGACGAGCAGGCCCAGGGTTCGCTCCCACACGACGGCTCGCACTCCGCGGGCGAGGTCGTGCACGGCACGTCCGTGACGCAGGCCGCGGTCGATGTCGCCGAGAACGCCACCTGGCAGCGAGACGTTCCAGAACTGGGCCCGGTAGCAGGCAGCCACGGCGAACGACCATGGCACCTCGACCCGGAGTTGGCGCGCAACAGTGCGCCACCTCCACGCACTGCATGCGGTCGTGACCCCGGCAATGATTGTGCCGGTGAGGAGTGTGGTTGCGTCCAGACCGGTGAGAGCCCGCACGAAACCCTCGGTACCCAGCTGCTGCGCAAGGATGCAGAGGATCGCTGCGCCCGTCAGGGGGCGCAGCCAGGGCTTCGGCGACGTTTCTATCCCGGCCTCCGTCCCTGCGGGGGGCGCGGGGCGCCCCCTTCCACTCGTGACACGAGCATCCCGGCCTCAGAGTTCACCTGCGGAGGTGGGTGGAACCACGAGCAGGTCCACGTGTTCAACAGTGACTGAGAGGATGGCGTCGACGTCGGCTGTTCGTCGGGCGAGCCAGTCGTGTGCCCGCGCCGCGAGTTCCGGCCGCTGTTCCACAGCCGCGCCAGCCCAGCCGCAAAGCCACTCACGGGTCAACGCAGGATTCGACGCGTCGAGATGCCACGCGCTGTTCGCGACGTGCACCCCCCAACCGTGTCCGCGGAAGACGCGTGCAACCACGGCCACCGCGCCGGGTCCGAGAAGGGTCCGGCCAGCGACTGTTCTTCGTTGGTGCCCGTTGAACGCGCGCTCGAGACGTGCGTCCAGGCTGTCCGCGGGGGTGAACCTGACGTGGCCAGTGACCGAGAGGGTGAGGAGGGCCGGGCAGCCGGCCCTGACGCAAGACTCGACCACGCGGTCCACGTCCTCCCCGGTGAACATGTCGAGCAGCGCTGACGCGGCCATCAGCGAAGCGCCGGTCAGGCTCCGAGAACTGAGCCGCGTCACGTCACCGCGGCGGGTCTCGACGGTCACCCAGGACCCGTCCGCTGCCACGCGCGGTGGATCCACTTCAGCGACAGCAAGCAACGCCGGGTCCCGGTCATGGAGGATCCAGCGCTGGGGCCCGGGTAGCCGTGGCGCCAGCCACCGGGCCATGGACCCGCTCCCGCAGCCCAGGTCGTGGATCACCAACGCCTGCGGCGACGGAGCCGGGGCGCCGCAGCCATCCGGCCGGGTGTCCTCGACCGACGTCTTCCGTTGGCGGCCCATGAGAGCGACAAGCGAGTCGACCAACGCCTCGGACCGGGCCGCCGCGTCAGCCGACTCGCGCAGGCCAAGCCAGTCCGCGGTCACGCGCACGTCCGTCGTCCTCATGTCGCCACCTGAGAGAGAACGCGCGACACGCGCGCCGTCGTCGCCGACCAGTCGGTGAGCGTGCAGCGTCGCCTCAGAGCCAGCTCGCGAAGCGAGGACCGCAGATCTGCGTTCGTGAGCCAGCCGCGCAGGGCGTCAGCGAGCGCTGCCGCGTCTCCCGCTGGGACAAGGAGCCCCGGCAGCGGACCGATTGCGGGGGCGCCGAGCGCCTCTGGGACCCCGCCGACCGCGCTGCCGACCACCGGCAGTCCTCGTGCCAGCGCTTCCGTGACGACCATCCCATAGGCCTCGGTCGTGGACGGGACGACGACGAGGTCGGCGTCTGCGTAGTCGGCGTCGAGCTCGGTCGCCCCACGAGGTCCGGCCCAGGTGATTCTCCCTGCAAGCTGCGGGCTACCAGCGAGGGCGCGCGCCTGTCCGGCATAGACCTCGTCCACTGCCAGCGAGCCGACGCAGCGACAGCTCCACTCGTACTCCGTCAGCTGTGCCAGCGCCTGGACCATCACGTCCTGGCCCTTCGTCCGCGTGACTGCACCGACACACAGCATCCTGCTGCCTTCCCGGCACCATGACACGACCGGAGCAGGATCGACGCCCGGGTGGACGACGTGAACGAGCTCGGCTTCGAGCGAGGCGTAGGCGTCCAGCAACCACTGACGCGACCACAGGCTTGTGGTGACGATGCGGCGTGAGGCCAGCAGGACGGCATACTCCCTTGCTCTGCAAGCGGCATCACCCGCAACGCCGAGGGGCAGGTGGACGAGGCTGACGAGGCGTAGACGTCGGGCCTCGGGCACCACGATCTCCGGCAGGGCCGAGGCTACGAGGCCGTCGAGGAGGACGACCGCGCCAGCGGGGATGTCGGCAAGCGCGGTTCCGAGCGCCCTCCTGGTCTCGTCATCAGGGCCTGGCCACGCACCCGCGACCTCGCGCACGTGGACGGCCCAACCTTCTGCACGGAGCCCGGCGCAGATCTTCCGGTCATAGGTGTTGCCTCCACTCGGACGGGCTGGGTCGGCAACCCCCTCGGGTACGACGACGTGCACACGGCGCGCTCTCAGGCGGGACATGGGCGAGCGGGCGGCACGGAGCTGGCTGTTGCCGGGCCGAAAGACCTCGACCGAAGACACGTCAGAACTCCAGCTCGCATGATGCCCACGCCACGTGCGACTCGCGCAGGGTCACCACGATCGCCGTCACGTGGTCCGTCCTCGCACCGAGCTCCCCCGCCCGAAGCCGCTGCACGACACGGTCCGCGACGATCCCCGCCAGTCGCTCCGACGTGGTGTTGACGCCTTCGAAGGACACCTCGTCGTCGAGGTTTCGGTATGACAACTCACCGAGGACAGCGCCGAGGGCTGTGGCAACACGCCCAATGTCGACCACGAGTCCGTCCTGGTCGAGGGTCGCGGCCTTCACGGTGAGGTCGACCACGTAGGTGGCACCGTGAAGGCGCTGGGCCGGACCGAACACCTCTCCTGTCAGACTGTGGGCAACCATCATGTGGTCGCGAACAGTCACGCTGAACATTTCCGCCGCCCCTTCAGCTCAGGTCGTACGTGATCGTGTGGCAGAGGGCTTGCAGGGTTCCGTCGGACAGGTCGCGCAGGACGTCCGGAAGGTCGTCGAAGCGTGACCTGCCGCTCAGGAGAACGTCGAAGGACGAGTCCTGAAGCAGGTCGAGCGCCAGGCCCATCCGGTCAGTGGGCGACCGAGTGGCCCGCCGTGCTGGTGAGACCCGGCCAACCTGGCTGGACCGGATGGTCAGCCGTCCGTGGTGAAACCGTTCGCCGAGCCGCAGATGAACCTCGGCGTCCCCGTACCAGCTGAGGTCGAGGACGGTCCCCTCGTCCGCGGCCATGTCGAGCGAATGCTGCAGCCCAGCCGACGTCGCACTCGCGTGGACGACGAGGTCGAGTCCCGTCGGTGCGTCCTCGGGCAGAAAGAAACCTGCGCCGAGTGCTGTCGCCACCTCGGCACGGGACTCGTCGACATCGATGACGGTCACCTCCACCCCTGGCATTCGGGCGAGCAACCGCGCCACGCACAGCCCCACCATGCCTCCGCCGACCACGGCTGCTCGGTCACCGACGAGTGGAGCCGCGTCCCAGAGCGCGTTGACCGCGGTCTCGACCGTTCCGGCCAGCACGGCCCTCTCGGCCGGCACCCCTTCCGGCACGCGAACCACGGCGCCCACGGGTACGACGTAGGCCGTCTGGTGCGGATGCAGGCAGAAGACCGTACTGCCGACAAGGTCAGGAGGGCCGTCCTCAACCACCCCGACGTTGAGGTAGCCGTACTTGACCGGACCCGGAAAGGATCCCTCCTGGAACGGTGCCCGCATCACGGCATACATCGATTTTGGAACGCGCCCCGCGAAGACGAGGGTCTCCGTCCCCCGGCTGACCGCCGAGCGGATCGTGCGCACGAGGACCTCTCCAGGGCCGGGACGGCGGATCTCGAGCCGGCGCACCTCCCCGACGCCGGGCTCCCGCAGCCAGAACGCCTGAGCCGCCATCGTCACGGGCGCACCCCTCGCTGGACTCGCACATGGAAAGCACGGACCCGGAACGCCCTTGGTTCAACGGTCGGTGAACCCCCTGACTGCCAGGACCGTGAATGGGGAACAGGGACGCGGAACGGGTGATGCGTCCCGGAAGCCTGAGGAGGGCACCGTGACGGTGCGGATCGTGACAGCTCTGGGCGCACTCGTGTCGGCAGTGGTCCACCTCGTCCTGTGGTTCGACGGCTACCGGGACATTGACAAGATCGGTCCCGCGTTCTTGCTCAACGCCGTCGCCGGCACGGTGATTGCGGTGCTGCTTATGACGTGGCAGCACTGGATACCGGCCTTCTTGGCCCTGGGATTCGGCGGAAGCACCCTCGGTGCGTTCGTCATCTCGACCACCGTGGGACTGTTCGGGGTCAAGGAGCAGTGGCGCGGCGGGTGGGTGCTCACCGCTGCGGTATCCGAGGTTGTCTGCATCCTCGGTGGGCTCGTGCTGCTGCGTTCCTGGCTCGCCAACCGGGAAAGAGTCGAAGCTGAACGGGTCCGTGTCTGAGTAGACCCCATGGGCGACTGGGCTTAAACGGTAAGTTCGAGCAGGACCATTCCGTTGGCGTTGCGGAGTTCCACACGCTCGATGTCCCGACGTTCCGTCGCCGTCGCGCCGGAGACCCGCATCGTGCGCCCCGGCAAGCCCTTCCACGTGGCCACCTCCTCGGTTCGTCCGTCATAGGTCAGGACGACCAGGGAGTAACTGGGCGCGTCCGAGGTTGGGTAGTCGTCCTCGACCCGCCCATAGGAGCAGGTCATGTCGACCCGTGTGCCCCAGGCGACCTCTGCAAGGACCAGGTCAGCTCGGAGGGAGGTGGCACCCACGGCCTCCATGGGAACCGAGGGCGTCCTGCTCGCGGTGGCGGCCGGAGGGGTCGCTCTGGCCTCGGGCTCCCCACTCCCGGGCAGACCCACTGCGACGACCACCGACCCCGCTACGATGGCGCCGACAGCAGCAGCCAGCGCCCCGATGAGGACCGAGCGACGGCGCTGTCCGCGGCGGACGCCAGCGACCAGTGTCGGCAACAGCGACTGGGGCACTGCAGGTGACGAGACGTCCTCGATGTCCTTCAGGTCGACCTGAGCGAGGAGACCGGGCAGGCCGGCCAGCTGGCGCACGGAGCGGCTACACGATTCGCACCCGGCAAGATGACGCTCGAAGACAACCCGTTCCCCCGAGGTCAGAGAGCCAAGGACGTAGGCACCGTCCAGGTCGGCGAGCTCGCAGCTCATCCACCTACCCCCATCTCCTGAAGCGCCAGCCGAAGAGCCCTGAGCGCGTAGTGCGTTCGCGACTTGACCGTCCCCTCGGCGATCCCGAGCCGATGCGCTGCCTCTGCGATCGATGCTCCTTTGAAGTAGCACTCGACCAGCACGGCCCTGTGATCCGGTGACAAGGCGAGTAGTGCGTCAGCGACGACCCACTTGAGCAAGAGTTGGTCCGTCTGGTCACCCCTGCTTCTCGCCTCGCCGACTTCCGGCACCTCGGCCATGGGCATCTCGCTCTGGGCTCGCTTGGTACGCCATTCGTCGATGGCGATGTTGCGGGCAACGGTGAAGAGCCAAGCGCGGACCGAACCGCGACTCTCCTCCAATCGGTCGTGATGACGCCAAGCCCGCAGCAGAGTCTCTTGGACGATGTCTTCGGCACGGGCATGGTCGCGCCCGGTAAGGCTCAGGCAGTAACCCCAGAGGGCAGCGGCGTGCTCGTCGTGCAGCTGCTTCAATACGACGGCGGCGCTGTCCGGCATACGACCTCCCACGCATTCATACGCACGTCGAGGCTTGAGGGTTCACGATAGTCCTTCGGCCACGGCCCGTTTGGGACAGCGGCAGCAAGGGGCGGGACGATGCCGACCGTGCGGCGACGAGCGCGGGCACCCCAGCTCGATAAAGCCGAGATAGAGGCGTGCAGCGGCTTCGCGCCGGACCTCTCGGCGAGGTTGGAGGCGGGCTACCGCATGCCGCAGGCGTGTCCGCACTGGACACTGGGAGTTCAGTTCACCCCACCCGTCTCCAGCTTGCACTCCGGTGGTTACTGCAAGTATGGAAACGGAGGATCGCCGAGGGTGACTACGGGTGTGACGTGCACTAGTGGATCGCCGACGAGAACTTGCTGACGTACGAGGAATCCCACCTCGTGAAGGTGTGCCGGCGGCGCTCGGCCGTCGCACCTCTGGGTCCGGATGAGCCGTTGGACCGGCCGACCTGACCCAAGCTGACTCCAGTCGCAAGAACAGAGCGCGATTGCCCCTGCCTCCCATGCGGTTTGGCGAGCCACCCGCGCTACTCGCCTCAAAAGGCCCGACTCGCCAACATCGTGCACGGGCATGGCCTGGGCACCACGCGATGCCGCCAGGCGGAGACCCGCTTTAGGGAGAGTCGCCCCCCGCACCTGGCGGTCAGTGAAACCTAGGGCGGGGGTGACCCCTGGCAGCCCCCAGCCCGCAGGCTGAGCGTGTCCCCTGGGATTGGGACCGACGCACCCACCCCAGGGACATCGCTGACACCAAGATCTTGACCTTCCACCGCGGAAGCGACGGGTCAAGTCTTGACGTCACGGGCACCTTCCATACGGTTGATGCTTGCCGACTTCCAAGTCAGAACGTGCACCACCTGACAAGAACTGGCGTCATTGACAGGTCCGCCCATGAGTTATGATGGTCGCGCCGCGACAGGCCTACCTGGGGTAAAACCGCAGGTCAGACCGGTCGCGGTCGCATGTGAAGCCGCACCCAGGCCAGGTAGCTCAGTTGGTACGAGCGTCCGACTGAAAATCGGAAGGTCGACGGTTCGACCCCGTCCCTGGCCACAACCCCCGAAACCGCAGGTGGGCCGTAAGGCGCACCTGCGGTTTCGTCGTCCGTACCCACGACGGTCGCGCGGCGACCCCGGGCCTCTGCTCGCGAAATCTGTGGTGACACCAACGGTGGTTCGCGAACCCGAGGCTTGCTCGCAAACCGGATCGATCCGGCTTACGAGTGGCGTCGTGGTTCGCGAACCAGGTCGAGTCCGCCACGGTGAGGGGTTGCCGCCGTGCCCGACGACGGCTACAGGGCCGCGACGAAGCTGGCGAGGATGACGAGCGGCAGCGAGACGACGGCGCCCAAGGACGTCGCCAGGGTCAGGGTCTTGAGGGTGCCCTTGGTGGAGAGGTCGAGCAGACCCCTGAACATCCAGAAGAAGTTGCTGTTCACGTGCAGGGCGAACATCGCGCCCGACGCGATCGCCAGAGCGATGACGACCGGGTCCACCCCCATCGAGCCGACCACCGGGCCGATGATCCCGGCGGCCGTGATGGCACCGACCGAGACCGATCCGATGGCGAAATGCAGGAGGGCTGCGATGAACCACGCCAGCAGGATGCTCAGGATCACCGGCGCGTTCGCGTCGGCGGAGAAGAGCTCCTTGAGCGTGTCCTGCATACCGCTCTCGGCGATGACGGCGCCGAGTGAGCCGCCGACACCGGTGACGAGCAGGATCTCGCCGGTGGTGTGGAATCCCGAGGTGAGGACCGAGCCGACCCCGTCGGCACCGAGTCCCCTGCGCACCATGACGAAGGCGATCAGCAGCCCGATGAACAGGGCGATGTTGGCGTCGCCGAGGAAGTCGATGACCGGGTTCGAGACGTCCGCGAGGCCGACGATGGCTCCGGTGGCGATGAGCACCAGGGGGACGAGGATCGGCAGCAGCCGCACGAGGAGCGGCAGCCGCGCCACGCTCTCGGCCACCGGGACGTCGTCGGTCTCGTCGTGCACCCGACCGTCCACGATCCTGGCGTCCTCGTCGTAGTCGGTCTCGTCGTTCCAGAAGCCGCGGCTGAGGAGGAGCCTGAAGAGGAGGGTCGTGATGAGCGCTGTTGCCAGCCCGATCGGCAGCCCATAGAGCAGGTAGGTGCCCAGCGGCACCTCCATCAGCCCGGCGACGGCGACGGCTGCCAGCCCGGGCACGACGAACACGTAGCCGGCAAAGATACCGATCCCCAGGGCCCCGGCGAGCCACGGGAGCCCGATCCTGCGGTCGACCGCAGGCGCCGACTCCTTGGCCATCGGCGCGGCGAGGACGACCTGCACGTCGACATAGATCGAGGGGAAGATGACCGCGAGGGTCCCGGCCATGGCGTAGGGCAGCTTGCCGCCCACTCGCCGGGCGATGATCGCCACGAGGTCGCTGAAGGTGCCCATGGAGTGCAGCAGCGCGCCGATGAGGACGCCGAAGCCGATGAGCAGGCCGACCTCGGCCATGATCTCGCCGAAACCACCGGTGATCTGCTTGATGGTGCCCTCGGAACCCTGCCCCGTGGCGAGCCCGAGATAGATGCAGGCCAGCAACAGCGAGATCACCGGGTCGATCTTGAACCTGATGATGAGCAGGATGGCCGCGAGAATGGCGATGGCCGAGTGCAGGATCTCCACGCTGGGTCCTCCTCTGGCGCGGTGGGCGGTCGCGCCGCTGGTTGTCCGACGACGTCGGGGTGATGTGCGGGGGCCCGACCACCCTAGGGGCCGCTCGCGGCCACTGCCCGGTCTGGGGTATGCCGTCCGGCTGGCAAGCTGCGCGAGTCCCGTTCCGGGCGTGGACGGCATACGTCGTATCCGCACTCACGGAACAGGCGCGGACCTGCAGCGGCGGACTCTGGCCCGCACGGGGAGTTTCCTCGACGTCGTCGCGCAGGCGGTCCGTACCACGGCCGGACAGCATGAGGCCGACGAGCGCTGACCCGAAACTTCAGAGGACGCGGAAGGCGCCCATCGCCCGACCCGGCCCCGTGGGGTCGACGAGTCGCCGTTGACGGTCTGCGAAGGTGCCGTCGGTGAGGATCCGGCCAACCACCTCGCGCACCCGGGCGCTGTCGCCGTTGTCCTCGAGGGCACCCTCGGTGTGTGCGAGCAGCGACTCGACGGCCGGGGCTGCCGGGGAGAGGTCGTTTGTCGTCGGGTCGACCAGCATGCCACCCACTCCGTGTCGCGCCGCACGCCACGCAGCGGCCCGCAACGCCAGGGTCGACACCTCCGGGGGTCCCATGCGGGGGTCCGACGTCGCAGCCGTGTCCACCAGGGCCCGGCAGAGTGCCGCCACCGCGACGGCCACCTCGACGTCGGGGCAGACGTCGGTGACGCGGACCTCCACGGTGGGGAATCGAGCCGACAGCCGGGCGTCGTAGTAGAGCATCCCCTCGTCGAACGCCCCGCCCGTGCGGACCACTTCGCGGACCGTCCGGCGATAGGTCTCGAGGTCGCCCCAGACGGGTGCCGGCCCGGCGGTGGGCAGCTGGGACAGGACGACCGACCGCCAGCTCGCGCAGCCGGAGTCCCTGCCCTGCCAGAAGGGGGAGTTCGCGGTGAGGGCGGTGAGGACCGACAACCACGGCCGGATCCGGTCGAGGACGTGCACGCCCTCGCTGGGAGAGTCCACGGAGACGTGGACGTGCGTGCCGCAGGTCAGCTGCTGGCGCGCGAGGTTCCCGAACTCGTCGTTGATGCGGTCGAAGCGAACCGACCTCACGGGTGTCGGGTCGTGGGCGCCCGGCCACGTGCCGGTGGCCACGACGGCCGTGTCGTGGTCCGCGGCAACCTGCACGAGCCGGCGCCGGAGCTGCCCGAGGTCAGCGGCGAGGTCGTCGAGCGAGGCAGCCGGCGACGACGCGACCTCGACCTGCTCCTCCTTGAACTCACCCTTGATGCCCGGCTCGTCGGCCACGTCCACCAGACGCGACCCGATGGCGGACGGCTCATGGCTGCTGGCCCCCACGAGGATGAACTCCTCCTCGACCCCGACGGTCCTCCTGCTCACCGCAGGCTCGACCGGCCCGTCGACCATGCCCCGAGCACCTCGTCAGCGAAGCGACCGCCGAGGTGCTGGCTGGCCTGGATCCCGAACACCAGACCTGCGGCAAGCTCGGGCTCGGTCCCGACGAGCGGGGCGATCACGTCGCGCCGGATGATCTGCTCGTGCACGGCGTCCGCCTCGACGTGCTCGGCGTAGAAGTGCTCCGTGGCCGGTCCACAGCCGAGTCGGCGCGCTGCCTTGACCAACCTCGCCGAACCCGGTGAGGACGTCAGCTCGATCACCGCGAACTGCCCGACCGCTGCGCCTCGCAGCTCCCGTCGGAAGCCGCAGAGGGACATGAGGTTGACCTCGGCGAGCACCGTGCCGCTCACCCGATCGAGGTGGTCGCCGTAGGCCGCGGTGAGCCCGAGCTCCCGCATCATCGCGGCATACAGCTCTGAGTGCATGTCCTCGGCGCGACCCGATCCGTACTCGTCGAACTCGACGGCGGCCAGTCCGGCCTTGGCCGAGCCGTCCAAGCGGGACACCACGAGCAGCTGCGGGTCGGCCTCCTTGAGGTGGTAGGCGGACCGGTGCACGACGTACTCGCGGAACTGCTCGAGGGAACCCTCGGTCGCCAGGTGCTGCGAGACGCTGCGCTCACCCACGGTCTCGGTGAGCAGGCCATCAAGCTCGGCATCGAGGTCGTCGCCGCCGGCGACGTCACGATGCAGCTGCTCGAGGAACAGCGACTCGAGCTCGAGCCGGATGCCGAGGAGGTCGAGATCCCACTCCATCGCCTCGGGCACGTCCGCGAGCCCGCGGTAGTGCAGCTCGTAGCAGAGATAGAGCGCCAGGTGCAGGTCCTCTCCATAGGGATCGACGTCACGCCGGCTGGGGAACGGCGGACCGACACGGCGCGTGCAGTGGTCGATGATCCATTGCGAGATGGGCCCGCGGGCCGTCGGCAGAGGGGGAGCAACCACCCCTGGCCCGGTCACCGTCACGCTTCCTCCCCTGCAGATGTCAATGGTCCCGCCCGGTCGACGCGCTCAGCGCGCACCTTGCAGCGGTGGCTCGTGTCGCAGAACGGCGCGATCCGGCTGCGCCGACAGGTGCACAGGGCGACGAGGCTGCGAGCGGAGCGCACCACGGTGCCATTGTCCATGACGACGTCCACCGGTCCCTCCACGAGGATCGGGCCCTCTCCCGTGACGACGACGCGACTCACCCGCTCCCGCCGCCCGCCCGACCTCGACGTCATGAGTCGGCTCCGGTCACGGGCTGCGTGGAGCCGATGGGCCTGGTCGCCCGCAGGACCACCAGGCCCTCCTCCGACTGGTCGCTCGCGATGAGGCCACGCGAACGCAAGTGCTCGGCCCTCGAGCGCATGACGGGCCCGAAGGGTTCCGTCTGCCGGCTCACGACGTCGACCTCGAGGCCGCTGTCCTGCAGTTTGGCCATGGTGCGGACCTCGTCGGTCACGGTGGAATGCACGAGCAGAAGGCTCCCGCCGGGTGCGAGCCGGTCGTGGGCCTGGGCGCAGATGCGGTCCACCAGCATCCGCCCATCGAACCCGGCGTCCCAGCAACGGCCGAGGGTGTGACGCGGCAGATCGGCGCTGCGTGACGGGACGTAGGGCGGGTTGCTCACGATGAGGTCGAACGTCTCCCCCTCGTCGAGCGGGGCGAAGAGGTCACCTCGGAGCACCCGCACCGACGCACCGTGACGCCGGGCGTTGACCCGGGTCGCAGCCGCCGAGCGGAGGGAGAGGTCGACGGCGGTCACCTCGGCCGCCCCCGCCAGTGCCGCGACAACCGCCAGCGCCCCCGTGCCGGTGCAGACGTCCAGCACTCTGGCCCCTGCCGCGAGGCCGAGCCCACACATCGCGTCCGCGAGCAGCCAGGTGTCGGCCTGGACGGGGTAGCAACCGGGCAGGCGCAGCAGTGACGGGCGAAGGGCACCGACAGTCGGATCGAGGAGCGGTGGCGCGCTGGGCGCCACGACCTCCGCCGGCTCAGCGGTCACGTGCCACAGCCGTGGTGCGGTCCCGACCGAGCGCGAGCCCCAGGGCGAGCATGCCGATACCCAGCCCCAGGTGCAGCCAGTTGTCGGCGTCGTTGAGGGGGACGAAGTTGGCGGCGGAGTCCATGTCGATGACCATGCCGTAGATCCACAGCACGAGGTAGATCACGCCACCACCGATGAGGAAAGTCCGGGCCGCACGAGGTGTTCTGGCCATCACGACACCAGCGACTCCGTAGGCAAAGTGCACGAGGTTGTGCAGCACCGACACCTGGAAGATGCCGAGCAGCGCGGCCTCGGACTCATGACCGGCGAAGGTCAGGGAGTCGAAGTCGGTCGTGATCCCGGGGACGAACCCGAGGACGCCGACAAGCAGGAAGACCGCTCCGACCGCGAGTGCGGCCTTCTGGACCGGGGTGCGATCCGCGTGACGTGCGTCCGTTGACCTGGATGTAGGTCTGGTGCTCATGGCTGTCCTCCAGTCGTGGCTGCAGGTGGTGCTGCCCAGAGGACCTACCCAGCCAGCCTCCCTTCATGCGTGAGCTTGGTCACGGTGCGGTGAACCTTTGGAGGAATGCGGACAGGAGAACGGCCGAGTCGGCGCGGGGCAACGCCTCGATGAGTGACAGGACGGTGGTGAGGTCGAGGTCGCCTCCCGCCCGGGCACCGTCAGCAAGAGCAACAGGATCCGGTATGCCGTTGCCCAACAACGTTTCCGGGCTCGGCAGGGCCTGTCCCCTGACCTCATCTGAAGCCTCGACGAGCGCTGGCAGCAGCTCTGCGAGCAGTCTCTCGGTCACGGGCGTGATCGTCAGGTGAGCCGTGTGCGGGACTCGGCTGCCGTCGGCCTGGCTCATGGCCGGCTGCCCCTGGAGGACGAAGCCGCGCCGGGCCACGGCGGCCGTCCAGAGCAACGGGTCCACCCGCCGCCCGACGTCCACCGCCTCGTCCGTCGCCACCGCGACGAGCGGACCCTGCCGCTCCCCCAGCACGCGCAGCCCTTCGATGGCCTCGACAGCCTCGACCACAGCGGTCGTCGCGGTGACGACGCGACGGGTGAGGGCGGCATACCCCTCTGTCCCGAGGGTCTGGACCACGGCCCAGGCCGCAGCGAGCGACGTCGCGGAGCGGGTGCCGAGCATCGTCGGGTTGACGACCGGGTAGCCGAGCCAGTCGGTGACGGCGAAGTATCGCGCGAGGTCGAGCACCCCGTCGGCGAAGAGGAGCAGCGAGGCGCCCTTGGGGACGTAGCCGTACTTGTGGATGTCGGCGCTGATGCTGCTGACACCTCGGACGCGGAAGTCCCACTGCGGCAACAGCTCCCCGCCGGAGTCCTCCCAGAAGGGCAGCACCCAGCCACCGACACAGGCGTCGACGTGGCACGGTATCCCCCGGTCGGCGGCGGCGCCCGCAACCGCGGCCACCGCGTCGACCACGCCGTGCGGGTAGGACGGCGCGGACACGACGACGAGGGCGACGTCCGCCCCGAGGGCCTCGACCAGCGCCGGAGCCGGAGCCCGGCCGGACCTCACGTCCACCGGCACAACGGTCATGTCCAGACCGAAGTAGAGCGCGGCCTTGTGGAACGCCGCATGGGTCGACGACGACACGACGAGCCGGGGACGCCCGGCGCCTCCTCGAGCCACCCACAGGTCCCGGGCGGCCTTGACGGCGAGCAGGCAGCTCTCCGTGCCACCGGAGGTCACCGAGCCCGTCGCAGCAGGGCCATGGAGCATCGCGCGGCCGAAGGACACGAGATCAGCCTCCATGAGCGCCACCGACGGGAACGTCGTCGGGTCCAGCCCGTTGACCGGTTGCAGGAGCCGCATGGCCTGTGCCGCAACCTCATCGAGCTCCGGGCGACCGTGGTCGTAGACATACGACAGCACGCGCCCGCCGTGTGTCGGGGCGTCGTGCTCGCGGTAGGCGCGCAGCCGGCCCATCACCTCGTCGACGTTGACGGGATCGTGCAGCGACTCACTGCTCATCGGAGTCCACCTTCGGTTCGTCATACCTGCGCAACGCCACGATCGACACAAGGGCCAGCAGCGCGGGGACGAGCGTGAAGGCGAGCCCCATCGCCACCTCGGCGCTCCGGGGCTGGGCGACGGGGTCCCCCGAGCTCGAGACGAAGCCTCCCAGCGACAGCATGAGCAGCACGAGGCCCGGTCCGGCTGCGAGGCCGGCGGTCTCCAGCGCCGTCCACGCACCACTCATCGCACCACCCCGCCCCCGCCCGGCCTCCTCGATCACGTCGGGGAGCATGGCCAGCGGGAAGAGCTGCATCCCGGCATACGCAACCCCACCGACCGCCAGCGCCAGGACCGAGAGCCAGACCCAGCCGAGCGCGAGGGCCGGGACCTGCAGCATGCAGCCGAGGACGAAGAGCCAGGACGACGCGAGGTATGCCGCCCGCTTGCCGTGCCCTGCGGCATACCGCTTCCAGGCCGGCATCACGATGAGAGCGGGCGCGACCACGGCAGCGAAGAGGACGCTCACGAGCGACTGGGAGCCGAGGAGATAGGTCGCGACGTACTGCGCTGCGGCCAGGACGATGCCGGTGGCCAACGCCTGGATGACGAAGACGACGAGCAGGGCGCGGAAGCGCGGGTGGCCGTGGATGGTGGCCAGACCGGCACGAAGGGAGGCCGACTCGGTGGCCGCGCCCGGACGGCTCTCGTGCCCCCGCAGGCTGGCGACTGTGGCGAGCATGCCCAACGAGAGGACCAGGGCCGAGATGGCGGCCATGACGAGGTATCCGGAGCGACCGCCCCCGAGAGCATCGCGGATGCCGGGAGCACCGGCACCGAAGGCGAGGATCGCCAGGGCCAGGACTCCGACGCGCCACGCCATCATGCGGGTGCGCTCGACGTAGTCGCTCGTCAGGTCGGCCGGCGAGGCGATGTAGGGCACCTGGAAGAGACTGAACGACGTTGTCGCGAGGACGAATGCGGCAACGACCCACAGCGCCGCAACCCCGCTCGAGAGACCGGACGGGACGGCGAACATGGCGATGAACCCCACGGGCAGGGTGAGCGCGCCGAGCAGCATCAGCCGGTAGCGCGAACCGTGGGCCGACACCTCGCGATCACTGCGCGCCCCGATCGCCGGGTCGATGAGGACGTCCCACACCTTGGGGACGAGCACCACGCTGGCGGCCACCGCTGCGGCGACCCCGAGGGTGTCGGTGAGGTAGTAGGCGAGGACGAGACCCGGCAGGGTGCCGAAGCCGCCGGTGCCTACGCTCCCGGCGGCATACCCCGCGGTCTGGGCGCGGGAGAGACGGGGCATGCACCGCAGTATGTCGGCCCGGACAGCCGCTCAGGGACGTTTCGGTCAGCCTCCCGCATCGCTCCGCAGCAGCCGCCAGCCCCCGGCAGCAATCGCGCCCACCGCCCACGCGAGGACGGTCAGTCTGGCCGAGGTCGTCGTCATGTCGTCCACCGGCCCCTCACCGAGGAGGAGGAAGAGCGCACCAGAGCCCGGCAGCCGTGACGAGACCGTCGCAGCCCAGTCGAACGGCAGGTTGGCGACGAGCGGGGGCAGGACGAGGAGGAGGGCGATGGCGAGGACGAGTGCCGCGGCCGTGCTCCGGGTCGCGAGGCCGAGACCGATCCCGAGCAGCGCGCCGCACCCGATGGCGACGACGACGTCTCCCAGCCCCCGGAGCCCCTCCCCCAGCGGGAGCCCGAGCTCCGGCACGAACGCCCACACCACGGCGCTGGCCGCGATGACGAGACCTGTGCCGATTGCGGTGACCGTGAGGGCGATGACCGCGCTGCGCGCCGCGAGCAGGATCCCGCGTCGGGGCGTCCACTGCAGGGTGGGCACGATGGCCCCGGTGCCGTGGTCCGCGGCGCTCGAGACGACCGCCCACGCGACCGTCCCGAACAGGGCGAACATCGCGGTGAAGCGAGCGCCGTCCCACGCCGTGGCATCGGCAGGCGCGGACTCGGGGTCGTTGGCGACGTCGATCCCGACGAGCACGCCGAGACCGACGACCGCGAGGGCGATGATGCAGAGGAAGACCCAGCTGGACCGCACACTCCAGATCCGGCTCCATTCGGCGCGGCTCGCACGCCCGAGGACCGTGGCGGTCATCGCCGCGCTCCGTCCGACACGGCGTCGGACACGTGCCCGACGTGTTCGACGCTGCCCTCGGTGAGGGAGAGGTAGGCGTCCTCGAGGGACTGCTCCACCTCCGCGAGGTGATGAAGGGGTATGCCGTGAGCGTGAGCCAGGTCTCCGATCTCGCTGGCGCGCAGCCCGGCCACCTCCAGCTCGTCCGGCCCCGGTCGGGTCATCGTGACCTCCGAACCAAGCGCACCGGCCATGTCCTCCGGTCGTGGCGTGCGCACGCGCACCCGCGGGCCACTCAGCCCACCGAGCATGCCTGCGATGTCGGTGTCGGTGATGAGGCGCCCGCGCCCGATGACGACGACACGGTCGGCGATGAGCTGCATCTCGCTCATGAGGTGGCTCGAGACGAGCACCGTGCGCCCCTCGTCGGCGAAGCCGCGGAAGAGTGTCCGGATCCACCGCACGCCGTCGAGGTCGAGGCCGTTGACGGGCTCGTCGAAGAGCAGCACGGGCGGGTCACCGAGGAGGGCGGCCGCGATCCCGAGGCGTTGCCGCATGCCGAGCGAGTAGCCCTTGACCCGACGCGTGGCCGCCTTCTCCAGCCCCACCTGCGCGATCACCTCGTCGACCCTGGCGAGGGGGATCCCGTTGCTGCGCGCACCGATGCGCAGGTGTCCGCGTCCCGTTCGGCCCGGGTGCATGGCGCCGGCGTCGAGCAGGGCCCCCACCTCGCGCAACGGTGCCGGGAAGTCGGTGTAGCGCCGCCCGCTCACCGACGCCGACCCGGCCGTGGGCCGGTCCAGTCCCAGGACCATCCGCATCGTCGTCGACTTGCCGGCGCCGTTCGGCCCCAGGAACCCGGTCACCTTCCCCGACTCCACGTCGAAGGTGAGGTCGTCCACCGCCCGCACCCCGCCATACACCTTCGTCAGCCCGCTGACCCTGATCATCCCCGCCGCCTCTCCATGCCGAACCCGTCGAACCTCGACCTCACGGACGCTAGGGCCCAGCGCCGGGACGGCGGGGGCGGGACGTGTGAAGGTTCCGTGCAGATCGTCCCGGCTCCCCGCGGCCGCCGACGGGCATGGGGAGTTCGACGGACATTCACCCGCTCGTATGCCGTCCGTTCCACTCGGCTGGGCAGGCTGCGCCCATGACCTCTCGCCGACTTTCCCTGCCCGCCGCCGCGATCGCGCTGGTCGGAGCCACCCTCGTCGCTCCGACCGTCGCCGCCGCCGGGCGTCCGGTTCCTGCTCCCACGGGGGCCGAGGTGCTCGGCTTCTCCGTGCTGCCTGCCGAGACCTACGTCCCCGGCAGCGAGGCATCCGGCCACTGGACGACCGGCAACGCCGCCGTGCCCGCGCCCTACCCGGGTCAGCCGGTGCAGGGCTTCTCCGGCACCCACCGCAACGCCGACGGTTCCTACCTCGTGCTCAGCGACAACGGGTTCGGGTCCAAGGCCAACAGCCAGGACGCGCTCCTCGCGCTGCATCGGATCCGGCCGAACACCACGACTGGTGAGACGGCATACGAGACAACGCTTTTCACCTTCTCGGACCCGCACCGACTCATCCCGTGGCAGACGTGGCGCGACGGAGGCTGCGCAGCAGCGGGCTCGCTGCCCGCGGGCTACTCGTGCCCGACCGCGGACCGCCAGCTCACCGGTTGGGACTTCGACCCCGAGTCCCTGCAGGTCGGGACGGACGGGACGTTCTGGGTGGGTGAGGAGTTCGGGCCCTACCTGCTGCACTTCGACGGTCAGGGCGAGCTGCTCGAGGCGCCGGTCGCGACACCCGGAGTGAAGTCACCGTCGAACCCGACCCTCGGCTCGGCGACCCCCGACATCGCGAACTCCAAGGGTTTCGAGGGGCTGGCGATCTCGCCCGACGGACGCACCCTCTATCCGATGCTCGAGGGCTCGACCGCGGACGACAAGGCCGCGGGACTCGCGGCCGACCTGCGCATCTACGAGGCGCCGATCGGCAAGGACGGCACGGCGAGCTTCACGGGTGACTTCCGGCGCTATCGCATGGAGGACCCGGCGAACGCGCTCGGTGACTTCATCGCGGTCAACAAGCACCAGTTCCTCGTCATCGAGCGCGACAACGGCCAGGGTCCGACGGCGGTCTTCAAGCGGATCTATCTCGTGGACACCCGCGGGGTCGCCGACGGCGGATACGTCACCAAGACCCTGCTCGTCGACCTCATGAACGTCCCGAACCCCAAGGGTGCCGGCGGGTTCGGTGACCCGTTCACCTTCCCGTTCTTCACCATCGAGGACGTGGAGCTGGTCGATGACCGCACGATCGCGGTGATGAACGACAACAACTTCCCGGCCGCCGGCGGTCGGAGCAGCACGGCGCCGGACGAGAACGAGTTCGTCCTCATCCGCCTCGCCTCGGCCCTTCAGGTGGACCACCGGCTGCTCTGAGGGCGCTGGGTGTCCCGTCCGAACGTCCCGGACGGACGGGACACCGGGCCCTGTCGGTGGGGACGTGGGGCGGGCGACTGTGGGTCTCGTTCAGTTCACGACAACCCACTCAGGAGTCTCCATGAGCGCCGCGCTCACCACCCACCCGACCGTCACCAGCACCACCGGCGACCCGACACCCCCGAGCAGCCGCGCCTGGGCCTGGGCCGGGGTCGTCGCCGGCCTCGCCTCGATCGTCGGCATCGCCACCTCGATGCAGGTCGACGCCGTCTACTCCCCGGAGGCCGACGGGGACCCCGACGCCATCGTCGCCCGGCTCGGCGATCTCGTCCCGCAGATCCTCGTCTTCCACACGGCGACGATGATCTCCGTGGTCCTGCTCCTCGTCTTCGCAGCAGGACTGCGGCGGCGGCTGGCCGACCAGTTGCCCACCCGCAGCCTCCTCCCCGACGTCGCCGCCGGCGGGCTGGGCCTCGTCTCGGTCGCCGGCCTGCTCGGCAGCGGGCTCACCACCGAGTTCGTCTTCGCTGTCGCCGACCCGAGCATCGGACTCGTCCCCGAGTCCGCGGTCTTCTTCAACCACTGGATCGGCACCATCCCCTGGCTGTGGGTCGGAGCCGGTGCCACCGGCGTGGCCGTCGCGGTCGCGGCGATCCGTCACGGTGCAGCCGCCCGCTGGGTCGGCTGGGTCGGAGCGGTCCTCGGTGGACTCACCCTGCTCCTCGGTCTCTCCCCGCTGCAGTACATGGCCGGAATGACCGGTCCGCTGTGGCTCGTCGTCACGGCCGCGGGTCTCGCCCTCGGTGACCGGGCCGCTCGCGGCCGCGTCGCCGGCGCCGGCCTTCGCACCTGACGGCACGGGTCCGGAGAAAGCGCAGGAACCGGACGTGGAGCGGCGCTATGGTGCCGACACCATGACGACCCAGGAGGCCCTGCGCAGGGCTGGACTCCCCCGGGCGGCCGCGGCCATCGCCGTGGCCGCCTGGGGTCTCGCCGTGCTCGCGGTCGTCCTCGTGGTCGTCGCCCGACCGGCCCTCGGCGAGGGCCTCTGGTTCTTCGCGGTCGACGTGGCGGTCGCCTGCGTCTACGGGACCGTTGCGGCCCTCATCATCTCGCGCCGGCCCCACCCGGTCGGGTGGCTGCTCGCCCTCGCCGCCGTCGGCGGCGGAGTGGCGGCGCTCGGGTTCGGCTACCCCGTCCTCGCGGCGCAGCGCCCGGGACTGCCCGGCGCGGAGCTCGTGGCCTGGCTACAGAGCACCGCCTGGGTGCCGGGGACGCTTGCCCTCTTCCTCGTCGTCCCGTGGCTCGTGCGAGACCATCCCGTGGGCCGTGCCCGTTGGGGTGTGGCGATCGGGGCACTACTCATCGTCGCGATGCTCGCGGCACAGCTCCTTCAGTGGCAGCGATCCTTCACCGTGGT
This sequence comes from Knoellia altitudinis, assembly GCF_042666355.1. NCBI lineage: Bacteria > Bacillati > Actinomycetota > Actinomycetes > Micrococcales > Intrasporangiaceae > Knoellia > Knoellia altitudinis. The sequence continues at coordinate 2,172,110 of NZ_JBHTDK010000001.1, read as the reverse complement.
CCTCGTCGCCGTCATCTCCGCCGGGCTCGTGGCGGCTTTCGCGGTCGAGCACCGCCGGCGACACGGCCCGGTCGCCGAGCGCAACGGGCTCGGCTGGCTCGCCCTCGGTGCGGGCCTGCTCGCAGTGTCCTTCACCCCGCTCGTCCTCCCCTACGACGCGATCCCACTGCCGGTGTGGACCACGCCTGCCCTCCACCTGCTGTCCCAGGTCATCTACCCGGCGGCGATCCTCATCGCGGTCCTGCGCAGCCGCATGTGGGGCTTGCGTCTGGCCGTGAGCCGCACCGTGCTCGCTGGCCTTCTCACGGTCTCGCTCGTCGCGGTCTACCTCGCGGTCACCCTCGTGGCCACCCGCTTCCTCCCGGACGGGGGCACGTCCGGGCTCGTGGGCGCCGCCACCGTCGCGGTGTCCGTGCAACCCGCACGCCTCTGGCTCGAGCGGCGGGTGCACCACCTGGTCTACGGCGCCTCGGCATTCCCCGACCACGTCGTCCGCCGTCTCGGCAACCACCTGCGCCTCACGGAGAGCACGGACGATCTCCTCCACGGGCTCGCCGCGGACATCGGCACCGCGATGCGGCTCGAGTCCGTGTCCGTGTCCCTCCCCGACAGGGAACCCGTGGTGTGGGGCATCCCGCACGGCCACCCCTTCCGCGTTCCCCTCGCCCACCGCGGTGAGCCGGTCGGCGACCTCGCGGTGACCCTCCCCGGAGGTGAGTCCCTGGGCGCCCGTGGCGAGCAGACGCTCACGGACCTGGCGACAGTCGTCGCCACTGCCGCTGCGGTCACCCGCGCGGCAGCGGAGGTCGAGGACGCCCGCGACCGGCTGGCCAGGGCACGACTCGAGGAGCGCCGCGTCATCCGGCGGGAGATCCACGACGGACTCGGACCATCTCTGGCGGGGTTGCGACTCGGCCTGCAGGGGGCGCGCAACCTCATGTCCACCGATCCGCACGCCGCTGCCACCCTCCTCGAGACACTCCAGGCCGAGCTCGAACAGCGGGTCAGCGACGTTCGGACGCTCTCGCACAGCCTGCTTCCCCCCGCACTCGACGAGCTGGGCCTGGCGGCGGCGCTCGCCGAGCTGTCCGCTCGTCACGCCGAGGACGGGGCCGAGGTGACTCTCGCCCTCGCGCACGACGACGTGCTCGCCCCGCAGACCGCCGCCGCGGCATACGCAATCGTGTCCGAGGCAGTGACGAACACGCTGCGCCACAGCGGGGCTCGATCCGTTCTGGTCGAGACGAGATCCACGACTGCGGGGTTGCACGTCACGGTCGTCGATCGCGGCAGAGGTGTCGCTGGAGGCGCTCGTGCAGGAGTGGGGACACGGTCGATGCGTGAGCGCGCAGAAGAGCTGGGCGGGTCCCTCGAGATCACGACCGCGCCGGGCGAGGGCACCCGGGTCGAGGCCGTCCTGCCCCACAGCGCGGTGACGAGCCGTGGCTGACCTGCGCGTTGCGGTCGTCGATGACCATCCGGTGTTCCGACTGGGGATGGCAGGTCTCCTCGACTCGCTCCCCGGCATCACCGTCACTGGACAGGCGGCGGACGCCGCCGAGGCGTTGGCCCTGCCACTCGAGGACCTCGACGTCATCCTCATGGACCTCAACCTCGGCAAGGACTCCGGCATCGAGACGACCCGAGAGATCGTCCGGCGTGATCCCGGCGCCCGGATCCTCGTCGTGACGATGCGGGAGGACGACGACGCCGTCGCCTCCTGCATGCGGGTCGGGGCTCGGGGCTATCTGCTCAAGGGCGCCGGGCCCGACGAGGTCGAGCGCGCCGTGCGTGCGGTCGCCCACGGTGAGGTGATTCTCGGGGCGGCAGTCGCGAACCGTGCCGTGGCCACGCTCACCTCCGGTCGATCGGCAGTCCGCGTGCCCTTCCCGGAGCTGACCGACCGCGAGCGCGAGGTCCTCGATCTCGTGGCGCGCGGACACGACAACCTCACGATCGCGCGCCGCCTGGTGCTCTCGCCCAAGACGGTTCGCAACGTCGTGTCCAACGTGCTCACCAAGCTCGCCGTCCGTGACCGCTCGGCTGCCGTCGTCCGTGCGCGCGAGGAGGGCCTCGGCACCGAGTGAGGTCGGGGTAGGGCGCGGCTCAGCGGTTCGCGATGCCGTCCAACCGCAGCATGTCCGAGTCGTCCCGATGCGTCCCGGTCGTGCCGACGTGCTTGTCGGAGATGCCGGCGCCGTTCTTGATCACGTGCACCAACGCCATGCCGTGCCCGCGGCCGAGCCCATGAGCATCGGCGAGCCAGGCAAGGATCTCGCCGGACTTCGTGTCCGGCCCGAAGCCGCGCGCGTGGGCCTGGTCCACGAGCTCCTGCGGGGTGTGGCCGGTCTTCTTCTCAGCGGCGTCGAGGTAGGCCTGGAAGGACATGGTGACTCCTGGTCGTGCGTGCGGATCATGCCTGACACTCATGGTGCCGAACGAGGCCCAGGGTTTTCGACCTGACGCAACAAGTCTTGCCGAGTCAGCCTCGCCGCGAGCCTCAGAGCGTCTCGCAGCCGATCCCGTCACTGTCGGAGTCGAAGTTGTGCGGGTCCGCAGGCAGCACGACGAACCGCCGATAGGTGATGTCACCACAGTCGAGGTCCGGTGGAGGCGGAGGGATGCACACCCCGGGATAGGCCGAGTCACAGCCGGCCGAGGGTGGGGGAGGCGGCGGGGGCGACGTCGGCGTGGCCGTGTAGTTCTCCACGCCGCGGATGTACCACGTGCCGTTCGAGGGGCGCCACACGACATGGTCAGCCACGGCCGTACCGAGGAAGTTGCCGGTCTGTGGGACGTCGCCGGCCCTGCCCCAGGCGATGGATGAGCCACCCCGCACGAACCACACCCCTGTGCCGGGCCGCCAGACCGCGAGGCTGTTGGCACTGGTGCTCAAGAACGTGGCTGGCACCGGCACGTCACCCGCGGTGCCCCACGCGAACGTGCTCGCCCCCCTGACGAACCACTGTCCCGTAGAGGGACGGAACACAGCCAGGTCGGCACGTCGGTCTCCCACGTACTGAGCCGGCTTCGGGAGGTCGCCCGCACGTCCCCACGCTGTGGTCGACCCTCCGCGAACGAGCCACTGACCGGTCGACGGCCGGAAGACGGCGATGTCGGCCCGCCCGTCACCGGTGTAGTCGGCAGCGACGGGCCTGTCTCCCTTCACGCCCCAGCGGACCATCGCCCTTCCCCGGATGTACCAGCCTCCGTCGGAGGGGCGGAAGACCGCCAGATCGGCTCGGCCGTCCCCCGTGTAGTCGGCAGCGACCGGGATGTCCCCGGCGCGCCCCCAGGCGACCGACCCCATCCCTCGGACGTGCCAGACGCCGGTCGACGGTCTCCACACGGCGAGGTCGCTGCGGGCATCCCCGAAGAAGTTCGCAGCGACGGGGACATCTCCCTGCGTCCCCCACCCGATGGTGGAGGTGATGACCCGGGTGGCTCCGGACGACGGGGCGGCCGCGAGGCCGAGCATGCTCACGAGCAACGACAGAACCGTTGCGACGCGGACGGAACGAACCATGGTGGTCTCCAACGACGGCGTTGACGTGAGTGCTGGCAATCGTTCCCGCCACCCAGATCCTGATGAGCCGAAGTCAAGCACTCCGTCGCCGCCCTCGGAGCCCAATCGCCAATACCCAGGTCAGCCCTCAGATGTGAGATGGGCGACGACGTAGAGCACGCCGAACGGGTCACTCACCTCGCACGACTCCACCCGGTATGCCGTCCGGTCGCCGTGCGAGCCGCCGTTCGCCTGAGCGCCCAAAGCCGCGGCAAGGACCTGCAGAGGCGCCCGGCCGGCCACGAGCAGCTCGGCGCACAGCGCGGCGTCGAGCTCGAGGAGGCGTTCCAGCCCGCCCTCGGCGCTTCCGCGAATGGCATCGACGATCGTGTCGTCGAGCGCAGCCGCCCGAGGATCAAGATGCCCCGGCGCCTTCTCGGTCCGACAGGCTGATCCATCAGCGACGACGAGCAACGTTGTGGCACTGGCGAAGTCGAGAGCTTGGCCGAGCGAGACACATTCCTCACGGGTGGCGTCCCACGACACTCCGACGTGCTCGACGTCGAAGTTCTCATGGGTCGCTGCGAGGAGACGGTCGGCCACTCGAAGGCCGATCGCCGGCTTCGTGCTGCGCGGCTCCCGGTCGGTGGCGTGCACGACGACGACGTGGTGCGCCGACGCGACGGCGCCGCGGACGACATCGACGCAGGACCCGAGCAGGTCCGGCAGGGCCGCCGTCCGCCCCTGGTACTCCGGAAGCAGCAACGGGGCCCCGGGCACGATGACGACGTCGGTGATCATGCGAGCCCCCGGGCCGCCCGCGCGGGCGGCAGGTCACCGGCGATGACCGACACCATGTCGAGCACCTGCCGAGTCTCGACGACCTCGTGAACGCGATAGATGTGGGCGCCGTGCCACGCCGAGATCGCCGTCGCCGCAAGGGTTCCCGTCAGGCGCTCCCCCACGGGCAGGTCGAGCGCCTCACCGACGAAGTCCTTGTTGGAGAGCGAGACGAGCAGCGGCCGGTCCAGGGCCACGAGCTCGTCGAGCCGCCTCGTCACCTCGAGCGAGTGCCACGAGTTCTTGCCGAAGTCGTGGGCGGGGTCGATGACGATCCGGTCGCGGGCCACACCGACGGACACTGCCCGATCAGCCTGTGCCACAAGGGACTGCACGACGGACTCGACGACGTCGTCGTACTCGATCCGGTGCGGCCTCGTCCTCGGCGCCACGCCACCGGTGTGGGTGCACACGACCGCGGCGTCGAACTCGGCCGCCACAGTGACGAGCTCGGGGTCCGCCCCGCCCCAGGCGTCGTTGAGGATGTCCGCCCCGACCTCGAGGACGGCTCGGCCGACCGAGGCCCGCCACGTGTCGACGCTGATGAGCAGGTCGGGATGCTCGGCGCGCACAGCGGCAACGAAGTCGACGACCCGTGCCTTCTCCTCGTCGGCCCCGACCTCCGCCCCGGGAGCCGCCTTGATCCCGCCGATGTCGACGATGTCGGCTCCCTGCGCCACGACCTCGCGCACCCGGTCGAGGGCCGCGTCCTCACCCCAGGTCGACCCCTTGTCATAGAAGGAGTCCGGCGTCCGGTTGACGATGGCCATGACGAGCCGCGACGTCGCGTCGAACGTGCGCGACCCGAGACGGAAGGTGAACGCGCTCATCGGCGCCTCACGGACGGCATACCCACCGTGTCGGCCGGAGGCCGTTCCCCTGTCGCCACGGCGGTGACGTGCGGCTCGAACCCGGCCGGGCCGCGGGCGTACTGCGTGAGGCCCACCGTCGAGGCAGGCGCGGCCTGCTCACCGGCCGGACCGACCCGTCGGCGGTCCGCTGCGACGAGGACCTGGACCGCCATGGGACCGAGCGTGTCATGGCGGTGGTGTCGGTGGGTGCGCAGCCCCAGGTCCACCTGCGCGATCGCCCCGACGCCGAACCGGTCGGCCGTGTCGAGGACGGCGGCGATCTCGACGCCGTAGCCGACGGGCACCGAGAAGGTCGCCAGACTCGCCCGACGGATCGCCCACTCCCCCGAGAGCGGCTGGACGATGCCGGCCAATTCGGGTCGGTGGATCGCGAGCCACGGACGCGCGACGAGCTCGGTCACCCGCCCCCCGCTCTCCTCCTCATGCCCGGACGCGTCGAGCATCGGCCGGTCATAGACCGCCTTCACCAGATGCACGTCATCCCGGGTGAGCAGCGGCCCGAGGAGGCCGGTGACGAAGTGCGTCCCCCAGTCGACGAGGTCGGCGTCGACGAAGACGACGAGGTCGCCGGACGTGACGAACTGCGACTTCCACAGCGCCTCGCCCTTGCCCTCGACGCTGCCGAGCTCCGGCCGAATGCCCCTGGCAGAGAACACCTTCGCGCCTGAGTCGCGGGCGACCGCGGCCGTGGCATCAGTGGAGTCGGAGTCGATGACGACCACCTCGTCGACGAGCCCGCCCCCGTCCGCCGCCACGAAGTCGGCGAGGATCCGCTCGACGACACCACCGACCGTGCCTGCCTCGTTCCTGGCCGGGATGACGACGGAGACCGTCCGGTCCCCCTTGACCTCGACCAGGTCCTCGGGCGTCCAGTCGGATGCCGCGTATGCCGTCCGCTCCCCGCCGCCTGCCCCCTCGCCCATCGCGGTCGTCACGCGCCGAACGTCGGGCGGCGCTTCTCGCGGAAGGCGGTGAGGCCCTCCACGAAGTTGTCGCTGCGCAGCAGGGCGTGCTGGCCGCGCTCCTCGCGGTCGAGCGCGCCAGCAAGGTCGAGCGCCGCATCCGTGATGGCCGCGGTCGTGAGCGCGGTGCCGTCGGGTGCCAGAGCAGCAAACTGCGACGTCAGCTCGTCGGCGCGAGCCGAGAACCCCTCTGCAGCGACGGACTCCGCGACGAGGCCCCAGGCGGCGGCAGTGGCTCCGCTGATCCTCTCGCCGGTCAGGGCAAGGCGCAGGGCGCGAGCGCGGCCGATGGACGCCACCACGAGTGCGGTCGCGCCGCCATCAGGCATGAGACCGAGGGCGCCGAAGGCCAGGAGGAGGGTGGCGTCGTCGCCGACGAGCACATAGTCAGCGGCGAGTGCGATGGACAACCCCGCCCCCGCTGCGACACCGGGGACGAGCGCCAGCACGGGCGTGCGTGCCTCGACCATCGCGCGAACCGCGGAGCCCAGGCCGAACAGCGTGGCATCCAGGTCGCCGATCTCCTCGTAGGGGACGATGTTCGCCCCGGCCGAGAACGCGCGCCCCTCGCCCGACAGGACGATGACCCGCACCGCCGGGTCCGCGTCGATCCGGGCGACCTCGGTGGTCAGGGTGTCGAGCATCGACGGGTCCAGGGAGTTGAGCCGGTCCGGCATGGCGAACGTGATGCGCCCGACCGCTCCCTCCACCGCCACGGTCACTCCGGCGTGGGTCATGCGTCCGTCTTCGTGGCGTCCGGGCGATAGGAGGTGACGAGGAGCCCCGCGGCCGCAGCGAGGCCACCCACCAGGGCGATCACGCCCCAGCCGAGCCCGGCCAGGTCCCACCCGAGGGCGTGGTCGAGCGACCACCGACCCGGACCGAGCACGGCGAGGGCCACGGCGACGATGCCCACGAGCACGACGTACTCGGCGCCGCCCTTGAAGATGAAGTAGCCCTTGCCCCGGTGGTCGGTGAGCGCAGCAACCGTCATGAGACCGACGAAGGCCATGGCGCCGAGTCCGTTGAGCAGGCCGAGCGTCACGATGAGGCCGGCGCCGATCTCGGTCGCGGCAGCGACGCGGGCATGCAGCCAGCCGGGCCTGAGGCCAAGCGACTCGAACCAGCCAGCCGTCCCGGCGAGCCCGCCCTGCACCTTGTTGAGGCCGTGCAGGACGAGCATCGGTCCGAGTGCCAGCCGGATGACCAGCGACGCGACGTCGAGCTCGGTGGAGGAGATCGCGGTGGCGTCCATCAGTGGCGCTCCTCGGTCAGGTCGGCGGGCACGAGCTCGCGCAGCCCCGGCAGGACCTGCTCGGTGAGGGTGCGCAGGAAGCGCTCCTGGTCGTGGCCGGGTCCGTGGAGCACGAGGTGGTCGAAGCCGAGGTCGGTGTACTCCTTGACCGCAGCGACCACGTCATCGGGCTTCGACGCCACGATCCAACGCTGCGCGACCTGCTCGATGGGCAGCTCGTCCGCGGCCTTCTCCATCTCCATGGGGCTGTGGATCGAGTGCTTCTGCTCTGCGGTCAGCGAGAGGGGCGCCCAGAAGCGGGTGTTCTCGAGGGCCTGGTCGGCGTCCGGGTCCCACGACACCTTGATCTCGATCATCCGGTCGATGTCGCCGCCGACCCGGTCGGCCTTGCCGAGACCCTCGGCCACGGCGGGCAGCAGCTTGTCGGCGTAGAGCTCGCGCCCCTTGCCCGAGGTGCAGATGAAACCGTCACCGGACCGGCCGGCATACCGCGCGACGAGCGGACCACCGGCAGCGATGTAGACGGGGATCGGGGCATCCGGGCGGTCGAAGATCCGCGCGTCCTCAGTCCGGTAGTAGTCGCCCTCGAACGTCACCGACTCCTCGGTCCACAGTGCGCGCATCAGCCTGACCGACTCCCGCAGACGGGCGTAGCGCTCTTTGAACTCAGGCCATCCGCTCTCCGGCACCGAACCCACGGCCACCTCGTTGAGCGCCTCACCCGTGCCGACACCCAGCATGATGCGGCCGGGCGCGAGGCACCCCAGCGTCGCGAACGTCTGCGCCACGACGGCCGGGTTGTAGCGGTAGGTGGGGGTCATGACCGACGTCCCGAGCATGACCCGCTCGGTGCGGGCCGCGACCCACGACAGCCAGGCGAGGGAGTTGGGCGCGTGGCCGCCCTCGAGCCGCCAGGGTTGGAAGTGGTCCGAGATCGTGACGGAGTCCAGTCCCAGCTCCTCGGCGAGCACGGCGTATGCCGCCAGGTCGGAGGGGGCGAACTGCTCCGCCGAAGCCTTGTAGCCGATGCGCATGTCCCCCATCCTCTCCCATGCCGGTGCCATAGTGACGAGGTGCTTGACCACCTGGGCCAACGACGACGTATGCCGCGACTTGCCCTCTCCGGGGCGGCTCTGCTCGCGCTCGTGTCGCTGAGCGGCTGCGCCGGGCGCGGGTCGGTCGAGCAGGAGGCGGTCCGGTCCACCGCCTCCGGCTTCGTGCTCGCCACGAGCTCGGCTCCGGCGGAGGCGTGCGCCATGCTGGCACCGGCCACGACAGAGGAGCTCGCCGGCGACGGCGAGGAGTGCACGGACCTCGTCAGCGACGCTGCAGCCTCCGCCCCGGATGGTGACGCGCTCGACGTCGAGGTCTACGGCCGGGACGCGATAGCCCGGTCCGGCGACAAGGCGATCTTCCTCGCGCGGTTCGACGACGGCTGGCGGGTGACCGCGGCCGGATGCACGCCTCGCGGCGAGGACCTTCCCTACGACTGCACCATCGAAGGTCGGTGAGGGCGATGCGCTGGTCGTTCATCGGGTGGCTGCTCTTCATCGTGGCCGGGCTCACGTGGTGCCTCGTCATGGGAGTGACCGGTCGATGAGACGTCTGCGCAGCCACGGGCTCGCCCTCGCCTTCGGGGCCCTGCTGGTGCTCGCCCTCGTGGGTCAGGCGCTCTCGGGACTGGCAGGCACGAACGGTGACGCCCGGGACCACGGACTCGCGACCATCGGGATGGGCGAGTACCTCGCGTCCTCGAGCTTCGCCGTCGACCTCGCCGAGAACTGGCAGTCCGAGTACCTCCAGTTCCTCCTCTTCATCGTGCTCACCGTCTGGTTCGTCCAGAAGGGGTCTCCAGAGTCCAAGGAGCTGGACAAGGTGGGCCGGGAGAGCGACAAGGACCAACAGGTCGGGCGCTACGCCACACCCGACTCTCCCGCATGGGCGAAGGTGGATGGCTGGCGGCGCGGCCTCTACTCGCACTCCCTCGGGCTCGTCATGGCCGCGATCTTCGTCGGGTCGTGGGCGGCTCAGTTCGTGGCGGGCCACGCGGCATACAACGCAGACCAGATCCGCGACCTCAAGGCACCTCTGGGCTGGGGCGACTATCTCGCCGCGCCGGACTTCTGGAGCAGGACGTTCCAGAACTGGCAGTCCGAGTTCCTCGCGGTCGCGAGCATGGTCGTCCTCTCGATCTACCTGCGCGAGCGGGGCTCCCCGGAGTCGAAGCCGGTCGGCGCATCCCACGAGGCGACCGGGACCGAGGGCTGAGCGCGACGTCGGTGACGTGCCACAGGCCTAGGCTGGGACCTGCGTGAGACCCACGCATGCCCCACGCTGCGTCATCCCGCGGCCCAGCACTGACAAAGGAGTCACCACCGTGACCGCGTCGCCCACGACCTCCGCTCCCGCGCGTCCGACCGCCCCGTCGAACCCCTCGCTGGCTGAGCATGAACAGGTCATCCACTGCTCCGACCCCGCGTCCGGCCTGCGCGCGATCATCGCGATCCACAACACCGCCCTCGGCCCGGCCCTCGGTGGCACCCGGTTCTACCCCTACGCGACCGACGACGAGGCGCTCGCCGACGTCCTGCGCCTCTCCCGTGGGATGTCCTACAAGAACGCGGTCGCGGGCATCCCCCACGGCGGCGGCAAGGCCGTCATCATCGGCGACCCGTCGACCCTCAAGACCCCCGAGCTGCTGCGGTCCTACGGCCGGTTCGTCGAGAGCCTGGGCGGGCGCTACGTCACGGCCTGTGACGTGGGCACCTACGTGCAGGACATGGACGTCGTGGCCGAGACCACCCGTTTCGCCACCGGCCGCTCTCTCGAGAACGGTGGAGCAGGAGACTCGTCGGTGCTCACGGCATACGGCGTCTTCCAGGGCATGCGCGCCGCCGCCCAGCACACCTGGGGCGAGCCGACGCTGCGCGGCCGCCGCGTCGGCATCGCCGGCGTGGGCAAGGTGGGGCGCATCCTCGCCGGCCACCTCGTCGAGGACGGAGCGCAGGTCGTCGTGACCGACGTGAACGCCGCCGCCGTCACGGCCCTCCAGGCGGTCCACCCGGGTATCGAGACCTCGGGAGACGTCGCCGCCCTCGTGCGCGACGACCTCGACGTCTACGCCCCGTGCGCCCTCGGGGGCGCGCTGGACGACGACACCGTCGACGTCCTGAGGGCCCGCATCGTGTGTGGTGGCGCCAACAACCAGCTCGTCACCGAGGGTGACGGGGGAACCGCCGACCGACTGGTGGCCCGTGGCATCACCTACTGCCCCGACTTCCTGGTCAACGCCGGCGGTGTCATCCAGGTGAGCGACGAGCTGCGCGGCTTCGACTTCGACCGGGCCAAGGTCGGCGCGACCGCGATCTTCGAGCACACCCTCGAGGTCCTGCGCACGGCCGACGAGCGTGGCGAGACCTCTGCCGCGGCGGCCGACCACATCGCCGAGGAGCGCATGCGGGCCGGGTTGTCGACCATCTGGCTGCCCCACCGCTGAGCAGGCGCCCGACGTGTCGGGCGACACCGTCCCAAGAGTCGACCCCTGGAGCGGAATCACCTTGGCCTGCTGTAGCGTTGACCCCACGACAAACACACGATTCCCGGGACCACAGCTCGACTTGGGATGACCCCTCGGGGCCGTCCCTTCGGGTATGTCGCCCGGCAGACGCACAAGGGGGTCTCGCCATGGGGCGCGGCCGAGCAAAAGCCAAGCAGACCAAGGTGGCACGGGAGCTGAAGTACTACAGCCCCGACACTGACCTGAGTTCGCTTGAGCGCGAACTCCACGGCAGTTCCTCGACGCTGCCCTCGACTCGGGTCGCCGAGCCGGACGGCGACGAGGACGACGACTACGACAAGTGGGCCAGCGGACGTCGTTGACGCCTGATGGTCCGCTCGATCCTCTTTTGCCTGTCCTCGCGCGACTCGTGCGTTCTGTTGCCTGAGGTCTGAGATGCTCTCGGGCATGACTGACGTGCGCACTGCCGAGGCTGCCCAGCGGCTCGGTGTCGAGACCACCGGCATCGAGATCATCGACGAGGCGGAACGCACCGCCGCACCCCGAGATCTCTTCTGGCCCTGGTTCGCCGCCAACGTGTCGGTGTTCGGGATCTCCTACGCGGCCTTCGTCCTCGGCTTCGGCATCTCCTTCTGGCAGGCCGTCGTCGTGACGGTCATCGGCATCGTGGTCTCGTTCGCGCTGTGCGGGGTCATCGCCATCGCCGGCAAACGCGGCTCGGCGCCGACGATGGTCCTCTCTCGTGCCGCGTTCGGCGTCAAGGGACAGAAAGTGCCCGGCGTCGTCTCCTGGCTGGTCTCGATCGGCTGGGAGACCGCGCTGGCCATTCTCGCCGTGCTCGCGACCTCGACGATCTTCGAGCGGCTGGGGTGGGGCGGCGGAACCGCCACCAAGATCGTCGCCTCCGTCGTCGTCGCCGCGCTGATCGTCGCTGCCGCCGTGGCCGGCTACCACGTCATCATGCGGATGCAGTCGGTCCTCACGTGGGTCACCGGCGCCATCACGCTCCTCTACATCGCCATGACCGTCGGTGACGTCGACTGGTCGGCCGTGTCGGCGATGCCGGCCGGGGGCATCGGCGCCACGATCGGGGCCTTCGTCATGGTCATGACCGGATTCGGCCTGGGCTGGATCAACATCGCGGCCGACTGGTCGCGATACCAGCACCGTGATGCGAGCGGCGCCGCGATCGTCGGCTGGAACACCTTCGGTGGCGCCCTGGCCCCCGTCCTGCTCGTGACCTTCGGGCTCGCCCTCGCCGGGTCCGACCCCGCCGTGCTCGAGGGCATCGGTGCCGACCCGATCGGCACCCTGGCCACGCTGCTCCCGACCTGGGTCCTCGTGCCCTTCCTTCTCGCGGCGGTCCTCTCGCTCGTCTCGGGAGCTGTCCTCGGCATCTACTCGTCCGGGCTCACCCTGCTCTCGCTGGGGGTGCGGATCCCGCGCCCCCTGGCGGCTCTCGTCGACGGCATCATCCTCACCCTCGGCACGTTCTTCGTCGTCTTCGTGGCGGAGGACTTCCTCGGGCCGTTCCAGTCCTTCCTCATCACCCTCGGCGTCCCGCTCGCCTCGTGGGCGGGGATCATGATCGCCGACATCGCGCTGCGCCGGCGTGACTACGACGACGACGCCCTCTTCGACTCGACCGGCCGCTACGGAGCCTTCGACTGGGTGTCGATCGGGACGATGGTCGCGACCTCCGTGCTCGGCTGGGGACTGGTCGTCAACAGCTACGCCGACGACGCCGCGTGGAACAACTGGCAGGGCTTCCTGCTCGACCCGCTCGGTCTGGGCACGTTTATCGATGACCCCGCCGGGTCCTACTGGGAGGGCACCTTCGCCTACGCCAACCTCGGTGTCCTGCTCGCGTTCCTCCTGTCGTTCGTGCTCACCTATGTCGCCCGGCGGGGCACGGTGCAGCGCCAGGAGAGCCGGGCGTGACCCCGACACCCGTCGACGCCGTGGAGCCCCTCGACGATGAGTGGCTCGTCATCGTCGACCCGCAGATGGTCTTCGCCGACCCGGAGTCCAGCCCGTGGGGATCGCCGATGTGGGCAGAGACGGTGCCGCGCATCACCCGTCTCGCCACGGCATACGCCGGTCGTGTGGTCGTGACCCGCTTCGTCGCCGACCCGGGGCTCGGCGGCTCGTGGGCGGACTACTACGACGAGTGGCCGTTCGCACTCGTCCCCGACGAGGACCCCCTGTATGCCGTCGTGCCGGAGCTCGCGTCTCTCGCCGACCATGTGGTCACCGAGGGGACCTTCGGCAAATGGGGTCCACAGCTGCGTTCGGTCGTCGGCGACCAGCCTCGCATCGCCCTCGCCGGGGTCGCCACCGACTGCTGCGTCATCGCGACCGCCATCCCGGCGGGCGACGCAGGGGCGAAGGTGCGGGTCGTGGCCGAGGCCTGCGCCGGCTCCGGGATCGCCGCGCACGAGCAGGCGCTGCGCGCCATGGCGCTGTTCGCGCCCCAGATCATCGTCCTCTGAAGTTCGTCCGCTGGTCAGAGGACGCCGGTGACGGCGAGCACTGCCACGCCCACCAAGGCACCGAGCGACCCTGCTGCGACACCCGCGCCCCGAGGCTGCATGGACTCACCGCGACCCAGCAGCGCGGCCGCCGCGAGCCCGACACCCCACCCGACGAGCACGCCCGGCGCCACGTCCAGCAGGAGTGACGTGAGGTCGAGCGCCGCGGTCTCCACGTCCCTGACGGCATCCACCGCCGACACCAGGAGCCAGGCGGCGACGATCACCAACGTGAGGTACCCGGCCAGCACCAGCGTCGCGGCAGACAGCACGCCGACGGCCCACCATCGCGCACTGAGCGGCCTTGAACCTGACATGGTCCGAGGATGCTCCCCCGCCGGGTGTCATGTCACTAGGTCGGGTACTCATGGCCGACGGCGCGGCGCTGGGTCCGACCCGGCCGATAAGCTCGGCGTCAGCGGTTGCGCTCGTCCCACCGGGTGTAACCGGCGCGGCGGGCGGACTCCTCGTCCTCGAACCACTCCTCCGCGTGGGTGTCGCGGTACTCGGGGCTGTCCTCGGTGTGGAAGCGGCGCGACCCGCGATGACCCTTGATCCCCCGGCCCGCCGGCGTGACGCCGTGGGCGTCCGAGCCGGCGCTGCCGTGGTGGACCCGTGCGGTCGTCGTAGGGGTGACGACGTGGTGTTCACGCCGGACCACGGGCGCGACCTGACGGGTGGCCCGGCGGACCACCCAGAACCAGGTGATGACCGCCCCGAGGACGAAGGACAGCAACATGAGCCACCAGCTGACGTCACTCATCGGTGCTCTCCGATCCTCGTGGCGCGCGGGAGATCCGCGAAGGCCTCGTCCTCACTGGTGGGTTTGATGCGGCGGGCTGCCAGCCACGCCACGAGGGCACCCAGCGCGAAAGCGATGAGGTACCAGAACCACTGGATCAGGAACTCGGTCATAGGGGGCCTCCTCAGCCGACCGTGATCTCGACGCGTCGGTTGGCCTCGCGACCGGCCTCCGTCGAGTTCGGTGCGATAAACTTGGTCTCGCCGTAGCCTTTGGCCACGACCTTGTCGGCGGCGATGCCACCCTTGATGAGGGCGGCGCGCACGCTCCGGGCTCGCTCCTCGCTGAGCCGCAGGTTCTTCTGCGCGCTGCCGGGGGCGCTCGTGTAGCCCCGGACATCGACGACCGGCGCCTCGGGACACGTCCTCCACGTCTGCGCGATCTGCTTGAGCGCGGTCTGCGAGGCCGGTGTCGGCGTCGCCCCGTCGTCCGGGAAGGTGATCTTGGTGCGGGCCGTGATCTCCTTGATGTCGCTCGCGAGCGTGGCGCAGCCGTCGCCGCCGGCACTCGGCGAGGCGCTCGGGCTGGCGGAGGGGGAGGCTCCGGCCCCGACAGTGAGCTGGTTGTCCACCGCGGCTTTGGGGAAAGCCGACTTCGCGGCGGTCTCGGCGGCTGCCTTGGCCTCCTCGGAGGCGGCCACCCCCTTGAGCACGACGGTCTCCCCGTCGGCCTCGAGCGAGAAGTCCTCGGCGCTGGCGGCGTCGGCGAGGGCGGTGACCGCGGCTCCGGCCGCGGGGGCACCAGCCCTGACCTGCATGTTGTCCACCACGTTCACGCCCGGAATCCTCGCCTTGACCTCGTCCACGATCGTGGTCCGGGCCGCTTCATCCGGGACCGTTCCCTCCAGCGTCACCTCGTTGCCGACGCGCTTGACCGAGAAGGGCTGCGCGTCAGCGTCGGCGGCGTCTCCGCCGGGACTCTGTGAGGTCGACGGCTCCGCAGCGCGGGCGTCGTCGTCACCGTCCAGGCCCAGGCCGACGGCGGCGAGGATGGCGGGCACGCCGACGAGCGCCAGCCACCAAGGGGCGCCGAGGCCGCGACGGTAGCGGCGGGTGACGGTCTCCCCGCCCGTGGCCGCGGTGGCGGTCGTGTCCACGCGGGCGGCGCCGGGCTCACCTGCCACGCGACGGCGCTCGTCGTCGTCACGGGGTCGGGGGTTCTCTGGAACGTTCATGTGGCCTCTCACGTCACCAGGCGCGGGGGCCTGCGTGGAGGCGTCATACCCCGACCTGGCCTCCGGCAATAGCGCCGAAGCGAAAAGATCAGGGCGAGAGGTCGTCAGGTCAGGCCGTGGGGTGCGAACCGACGACCTGCACCGAGCCGCCGTCGACTCCCTTGGCGCCCCGGACCACCTCGACGCCGTCCTCGATGGGCGCGCCCTCGAGCGCCGTCACCTCACCCATCGGCCAGGCCGCGATGCCGCTCCTGGCCAACGTGGACACCGCCAGGTCGGTCTGATCAGCGGGCAGCATCGCCACGAAGCCGACGCCCATGTTGAGCGTGCGCTCGATGTCGGCCCGAGGCACGCGACCGAGCGACTGGACCGTCGAGAAGACCGCGGGTGGGGTCCAGGTGGCCCGGTCGACCCGGGCGAAGACGTCGTCGGGCAGGACCCGGGCGAGGTTGGCCGCCAGCCCTCCACCGGTGACGTGGGAGAGCGCATGGATGTCGAGGTCGTCGGTGCCGATGAGGTCGAGCAGGTCGCGGGAGTAGACCCGCGTGGGCTCGAGCAGCTCCTCGCCCAGCGTCCGGCCGAACTCGTCGACGTGCCGGTCGAGTGACCAGCCGGCCTGCTCGATGACCTTGCGCACGAGCGAGTAGCCGTTGGAGTGCAGGCCCGAGCTGGCCAGCCCCAGCACCACGTCTCCGGGACGGACGCGCTGCGGACCCAGCACGGCGGCATACTCCACGACACCGGTCGCGGCGCCGGCGACGTCGTACTCGTCCGGCTCGAGCAGGCCCGGGTGCTCGGCGGTCTCGCCACCGACGAGGGCGACACCGGCCTGCTCGCAGGCCCGGGCTATGCCGCCCACGATGGCGGCGATGCGCTCGGGCACGACCTTGCCCGTCGCGATGTAGTCGGTCATGAAGAGCGGCTCGGCGCCGCACACGACGATGTCGTCGACGACCATGCCGACGAGATCGAAACCGATGGTGTCGTGGATGTCGAGGGCCTGGGCGATGGCGACCTTGGTGCCGACACCGTCCGTGCTCGTCGCGAGGACCGGGCGGTCCATGCGGGCGATGGCGCTGGCGTCGAACATGCCCGCGAAGCCACCGAGCCCGCCGAGCACCTCGGGCCGGGTCGCGCGCCTGACGTCGGCCTTCATCAGCTCGACGGCCTTGTCACCGGCCTCGACGTCGACTCCTGCCGCGGCATAGGTGATCTGTTCGCCCTGGTCGCTCACGCCGGTCAGCCTAGAGGTCGGGCGGTCACGGGCGCCGGACGGCCTCTGCCGCACCGCCGGAGGCCGTGACGGAGACCCGCTCGACGTCGAGCGTGCCGGCATCGGTCGGGTCGGTGCCGCCCTCGTCCACGGGGAACTCGAGCTCGAGCAGACCCTTGCCGAGCCGGTCGGACGACGGCAGCTCCAACGGGTAGACACCGGTGAAGCAGGCCGTGCAGAGCCGCTCACGCTCCTGGTTGGTCGCTGCGATCATGCCGTCCTCGGAGATGTAGCCGAGCGAGTCGGCACCGATGGAGTTGCAGACCTCCTCGACCCCGATGCCGGTGGCGATGAGCTCGGCCCGGGTCGCGAAGTCGATGCCGTAGAAGCAGGGCCAGCGCACCGGCGGCGACGAGATGCGCACGTGGACCTCGGCTGCACCTGCTTCGCGCAGCATCCGGACGAGTGCGCGCTGGGTGTTGCCGCGCACGATCGAGTCGTCGACGACGATGAGGCGCTTGCCCTTGATGACGTCCTTGAGCGGGTTGAGCTTGAGCCGGATGCCGAGCTGTCGGATGGTCTGCGAGGGCGCGATGAACGTGCGTCCGACGTAGGCGTTCTTGACCAGCCCCTGGCCATAGGGGATGCCCGACTCCTGCGCATAGCCGATCGCCGCCGGGGTGCCCGACTCCGGCGTCGGCATGACGAGGTCGGCCTCGACGGGGTGTTCGCGGGCCAGGGCACGGCCCATCTCGACCCGGGCCTCGTGCACGACCTGGCCGTTGATCGTGGTGTCCGGGCGGGCGAGGTAGACGTACTCGAAGACACAGCCCTTGCGGTCGGTCTCGGCGAAGCGCTGCGAGCGCAGCCCGTCCTCGTCGATGGCGATGAGCTCGCCCGGCTCGACCTCGCGGATGAAGGAGGCACCGACGATGTCGAGCGCGGCGGTCTCGGACGCGACGACCCAGCCGCGCTCGAGGCGACCGAGGACCAGGGGACGGATCCCCTGGGGGTCGCGGGCGGCATACAGGGTGTGCTCGTTCATGAAGACGAAGCAGAAGGCGCCGCGCAGCCTGGGGAGCACGTCGAGGGCCGCGGCCTCGACGGTGCGGTCGGGGTCGGCGGTGAGCAGTGCGGTCACGAGGGCGGTGTCGGTGGTGTTGCCCCGGCCGATCTCACCACGGTGGCGGCTCGTGCCCGACGCCTCGTCGACGAGGTCACGCAGCTCGGCCGAGTTGATGAGGTTGCCGTTGTGCGCCAGGGCGAGGGTGCCGCCGTCGTGGCCCCCGAGGGTCGGCTGGGCGTTCTCCCAGGTCGAGGCACCCGTCGTCGAGTAGCGGCAGTGGCCGATGGCGAGATGACCGGTCAGCGAGCCCAGGGAGCGCTCGTCGAAGACCTGGGAGACCAGCCCCATGTCCTTGTAGACCAGCAGGCGTCGGCCGTTGCTCGTCGCGATGCCAGCGGACTCCTGGCCACGGTGCTGCAACGCGTAGAGGCCGTAGTAGGTGAGCTTGGCGACCTCCTCGCCGGGGGCCCATACTCCGAAGACGCCGCAGGCGTCCTGCGGCCCCTTCTCGCCGGGCATCAGGTCGTGGGTCAGTCGTCCGTCTCCGCGTGCCACACTCCCAGTGTCCCACGAGTTCCCGGGACGCCGACACGGCGAGGTGCGGGCCTGTGCGACCCATCCACCTCCCGCCCCTGCTCCGAATGGCTTGCCATGGACACTCCCGCTCGCACCAGACCGGCACGATGGCCGTATGCCGTGAGCGGGCTCCTCGCAGCCGCTTCCGGCGCCGCTGCCGGCCACCTCGTCGCTGCCTTCGTGGCGCCCGAGTCCTCACCCGTGCTCGCCGTGGGCTCACAGGTCATCGACGCCACGCCCACACCGGTCAAGGAGTGGGCGGTCCGGACGATGGGCACCGCGGACAAGCCGATCCTCATCGGCAGCGTCGCCGTCGTCACCCTCATCTTTGCCGCCGTGGCGGGGCTCGTGTCCCGTCGCCACCCCACCGTCGGCCGACTCATGATCGTGGTCCTCGCCGCGCTCGCCGCCGCCGCTGCCGTGCTGCGACCCACCGCCGGGCAGACCGACGTCATCCCCGGACTGGTCACCGGCCTCGTCGGCGTGCTCGTGCTCGGCGCCCTGCTGCGACTCCTTCCGCGCGCTGGGGGCGCCGAAGCCACCGAGGGTCAGGGCACTGACCGTCACGCCGTCGAGAGCCCTACCGACCACAACGCCCGGGCGACCGGCGAGCCGAGCCCCGCAGGGCGGCGCGCCTTCCTCCTCGGAGCCGGTGGGGCGACGGTCGGAGCAGCCGCCGTCGGCGGCCTCGGGCAGAAGCTCACGAGCGACGCGATCGCGCCGTCGACGGTTGCCCTCCCGGGCGCCACCGAGCCGCTCGCGCCGCTCCCCGCGGGCATCGAGGGCAAGGTGCCCGGCCTGACGAAGTGGCGCACCGCCAACAAGGACTTCTATCGCATCGACACGGCCCTGGTCATCCCTCGAGTCGACCCCGACTCCTGGGAGCTGAGGATCGACGGCGACGTCGACAACCCCTTCACCCTCACCTATGCCGAGCTCAGCGCGATGCCGCTCATCGAGAAGGACATCACGATGTGCTGCGTCAGCAACGAGGTCGGTGGAGGCTACATCGGTGGCGCCCGCTGGCTCGGCGTCCCCGTGCGCGAGCTGCTCGAGAAGGCCGGCGTGCGCTCCGGCGTCGACCAGATCCTCAGCACCTCGGTCGACGGCATGACCATCTCGACACCGGTCCAGGCCCTGACCGACGACCGCGACGCACTTCTCGCGATCGGCATGAACGGCGAGGCGCTCCCTCGCCGCCACGGCTACCCCGTGCGGCTCGTCACGCCCGGACTCTTCGGCTTCGTCGGGTCGACCAAGTGGCTCGAGAGCCTCACGGCCACGACGTATGCCGCCAAGAAGGCCTACTGGACCGAGCGCGACTGGGCCATCGACGGGCGGGTCATCACCCAGTCCCGCATCGACACCCCCCGCGGCCTGGCCCAGCTCAAGGCCGGCAAGACCGTCATCGGTGGGGTCGCCTGGGCCCAGGGCCGCGGCATCGAGAAGGTCGAGATCCGCATCGACGACGGGCCGTGGCAGAAGGCCACCCTCGGCCCGGACGCCAACATCGACTACTGGCGGCAGTGGTTCCTCGAGTGGGACGCACCCGCAGGGCTCCACGACATCACCGTGCGGGCCACGGACCTCACCGGAGCCGTGCAGGTCGAGAAGAGGGCCTCCCCCTTCCCACGTGGGGCCACGGGCTGGCACTCCATCCCCGTCAACGTCGAGTAGCTGTCACGACTTTTGCTCCCCATGAGGGGAACTGAAGGGTCCGGAGGGAGATTCTCCCTCCGGACCCTTCGCTGTCCGTCATGGGGGAGCACAAGGCGAGGTGGGCCGGGAGCAGGAGGTGGGCGTACGGCATACCCAGCGGTAGAAATCCGAGAAAGGTTGTGTCACAGCCAATCCGGTCAACAGGTGGCGGCGAATAAGAGGTGTACGCCAACCCGCACTGAGGAGACCACCATGAAGCTCACTACCCGCACCGCCGCCCTCGCTCTCGCCCTGACGCTGCCCCTCGGGCTCGCGGCCTGTGGCAGCTCCGACGAGCCGGACGCCGCGTCGTCCTCGTCGACCACGTCCGAGCCCACCCCCTCGGAGACCCCGTCGGAGTCCCCCTCGGAGTCGGCTTCCACCGACGCCATGGCGGGCAAGCCCTTCGGTCCTGGCTGCGCCCAGGTCCCCGCCTCGGGCGCCGGTTCGTTCGACGGCATGTCCACCGCCCCGGTGGCCACCGCCGCCAGCGCCAACCCGCTCCTCAAGACGCTCGTCACCGCAGTCGGTGAGGCCGGCCTCGTCGACACCCTCAACGGCGAGAAGGCCCTCACGGTGTTCGCGCCGATCGACAGCGCGTTCGCTGCCCTGCCCAAGGCGACGATGGACGCCGCGATGGCCGACCCCAAGGGTCTGCTCACCAAGGTGCTCACCAACCACGTCATCGCCGGCAAGATCGGCCCCGACATGATCGCCGGCGAGCAGAAGACGCTCGGTGGCGGGACGATCACCGTCTCCGGCAGCGGCGAGGACTTCAAGGTCGGCGACGCCAGCGTCATCTGTGGCAACGTCCAGACCGCCAACGCCACGGTCTACATCGTCGACAAGGTCCTGCTCCCGGCCATGTGATCGACGGTCACACGGGCTCGATGAGTACGCACGAAGCGAAGTAGGCAATCATGGTCATCATGGCAGCAGTCGGATCAGGCAACACGTCCGCACCGGCTGCTGCCATGGGACCGGATCTCGGAGCACTGCTGACCCGATCCGCTCGCGGTGACGAGTCAGCCTTCGCCCAGCTCTACGACGCCACCGCGGCCAGGATCCACGGCCTCGTCGTCCGAGTCGTCCGTGACCGGGCACAGAGCGAAGAGGTCACCCAAGAGGCCTTCCTCGACATCTGGCGGCACTGCACACGCTTCGACCCGTCGAGAGGTTCGCCCCTCTCGTGGATGCTCACCATCGCGCACCGCAAGGCCGTGGACCGGGTTCGCTCGGCCGAGGCCAGCAAGGCACGTGAAGTGACTTACGAGATGAACACCACTGAACGAGAGCACGACTCGACCCTCGAAGAGGTGGAAGTACGGCTCGACCAGCAACGCGTGCGTCGCGCGCTGGCCACCCTGACCGAGACCCAGCGGGGCGCGGTCGAGCTGGCCTACCTCGGCGGACACACGCACACCGAGGTGGCAGCACTCCTGGGCATTCCGCTCGGGACGGCCAAGACCCGGATCCGAGACGGACTCATCAGACTTCGAGACACATTGGAGGTGACGGCATGAACCCAGACACGCACGCACTTGCAGGTGCATATGCCGTCAACGCCGTGACGGACGAGGAGCGACGCTCCTTCGAGATCCACCTGGACCTGTGCGAGGACTGCCGCGCCGAGGTGGCCGAGCTGCAGGCCGCCGCCGCAGCCATGGCTGTCGACGTCGAGCTGCCTCCGCCCCCTCCGATGCGTGCCTCGGTCCTGGCGGCCATCTCGCAGACCCGCCAGCTCTCGCCGATCGCCTCGGCCACCCAGGGCGAGACCGGACAGAGCGCCCCGACGGCATCGTCCACGTCGGTCGAGCCCTCCCCCGTGTCCCCCACGGCAACCCCATCCCCGGCTCCCGTCGACGAGCTCTCGGCCCGCCGCCGGTTGCGGGTCCAGCCCTGGCTCGCCGCTGCAGCGGCCGCCGCCGTCTTCGCCGTGGGCGGAGCCGTCTGGCAGCCCTGGAACGACCAGCCCGAGCAGCTCACCGCGACCGAGCAGGTGCTCCGTTCCGACGACGCCCAGCGCGTCGACCAGCCGATGAACGGCTCGCAGATCACGATCGTCCGCAGCCCTTCGCACAAGAAGGCCGTGCTTGTCGCCGACTCGATGCCTGCGGCGCCGTTCGGCAAGGCCTACCAGCTGTGGTTCGACATGCCCGGCCGCGGCATGGTCAGCGCCGGCCTCGTCAAGGGCAGCGGGGCCGTGACCATCCCGCTGCAGGGAGACGCGACCGTGGCGACCGGTGCCGGCATCACGCTCGAGCCTGCCAGCGGGTCCGACAAGCCGACGAGCGACCCGGTCGCCCTCTTCTCCTTCGCCTGACTCTGCTACCGCCCGGCCGTGCCCGTCGAGCCAGACGTCACGTGCGGCGACGCCCGCTCAGTGCCAGGGTCAGCCCAGCGACGACCACGAGTGGTCCGACGACCGCCCACAACGTCACTCCGGACATGGCGCTGCCACCGACGACCCCCAGACCCTGAAGGGTCCAGATCGTGCCGAGGACGATGAGGACGGCGCCCAGAGCCCACCGCGCGCCGGAGCTCATGACTTCGGCTGCGACTCGGCGAAGTCCTTGAACGCCACCAGGTACTTGTGGCTCGCCTTCGGGAAGGACCGGCCGAAGAGCACCCCGACGACCTTCATCGCGCCGGTGAACTCGAAGACGTTGTGGGCAACCCATCGGGTGGCATCAGGTCCGTCCTCGTGGAACTCGTGACGAGAGACGTTGTGCACGCCCTTGGCGTCGTAGGTGCCCTCGAAGAGGTGGGGCAGCTCACGACGGGTGACGGTCTCGATCATCTCCATCGTGCCCCGGCCGCGCTTGAAGGTCAGCCGGGACGTGGCCCCGGGATGACCGGGCTCGCCAGTCAGGGGCTCGAACGAGATCAGCCCCTCCTGCCACTTGGCGAGGTTGGCGGGGTCGTCGAAGAGCTCGACGAACCGGCCGCGAGGGACGTTCACGACGATCTCCTGGGTGTACTCCACAGCGGAACGCTACTGCGCACGTCCGCTCGGTGTCAGCGGTTCCGGCGCTCCGACAGGGTCTCGACCAGCACCGAGATGCCAGCGGCCAGGAGGCCGACGACGAGGGCTCCGAGCAGACCCAGATAGCCGACGGCGGTCGACGTGGAGTACTCGCCGGCCGCCACGCGCGCCGACGGCTCGAAACCCCGATAGACACCGAGAGCGCCACCCAGCGCGAACCCCACCAGCGCTCCGATGACGAGGGCGCGGATGTGGTTGGGGCGACGGACCTGGCTGCTCACGACGTCCACGCTACTTGGCCCCGGCCGGGCCGACGACATCGGAGGCGACGGCTTCGAGCGTTGCGAGCGACCCGGCATACGGGGACTCGGGTCGCGGCCAGTGGGTGATGGTGTCGGTGAAGCCGAGCTCGGCCGCGCGCCCCGTCATGTCCTCGTAGACGCCGACGGACTCGAGCGAGAACTGCGGCGACGCGTCGAGCAGGAGATAGCGGTCGAGGGCCTCCGAGCCGGCGATCGCGGTGAACTTCTCCGCCAAACCGGCGACCACCGCCCACCACTCCTCGAGCGTGTCCGTCTTGGCCCCTGTCGTCACCCATCCCTGCCCGTGCGCCGCGGCCAGCCGCAGCGAGCGCGGCCCGTTGGCTGCGACGACGAAGGGCACCCGGTCGCGGACCGGACCCGGCAGCGTGCGGGCGTCGCGCACGGCATACCAGTCTCCGTCGTGGTCGACGTGGTCCTCGCGGAGCAGCCGGTCGAGCAGCGGCACGTACTCGTGGAAGCGGTCGACGCGCGCCTTGAGTGGATGCACCTCGCCCAGGACGGCCGAGTCGAGGTCGCCCCCGGTGCCCAGCCCGCAGAGGAAGCGTCCGCCGGACAGGTCATCGAGGGCCAGGACGTCGCGCGCGAAGACATAGGGATGGCGGAAGTTCGGTGAGGTGACGAAGGTGCCGAGCCTGATCGTCTCGGTCACCCCCGCTGCGGCGGCGAGCGTCGGCACCGCCGGGAACCAGGCACTGTCGGGCAGCCCACCCCAGACGAGGTGGTCATAGACCCAGGCGTGCGCGAACCCCATCTCCTCGGCGGCGCGCCAGCGCGGCCCGGCCTCGCGCCACGGGAGGTCGGGCAGGATCGAGATTCCGTGTCGCACGTCGGCTCAGCTCGTTTCGGTGTCGGGGAAGAGCGGCAGGTATGCCGTGAGGTCGCTTCGCGTGCCGCTGACCCGGAGGCGTCCCTCACCGGCGGCGTTGGTCGGGGTCTCGTGACCGACGGCCAGGGCGAGCCACGTCGCCGCGTCGGTCTCGATGACGTTGGGCGGGGTGCCGCGCCGGTGCTGGAGACCCTCGATGCACTGGACGACGCCGAACGGTGGCACCCGCACCTCGACGCTGCGGCCCGGTGCACGCACCCCCAGCTCCTCGAGGGTGAAGCGCACCGCGAGGGCCGTCGTGGGGCGGTCGACCACCTCACCGTCACGCTGCGCGAGGGTCCAGGCGGTGAGTGCAGCGAGACCGTCGGCGACGAGGATTCGGCGACGGGGCGGCATACCGATCATCGTAGGTCGGTCGCGGTGTCACCCCAGCCGGCCCCTGATCGGCGTCGGTCGCGTCACGTTCGCACACAAGGGTGTGCAAACGGCCCTGATCAGGGCAATATGGGCCGGGTTGCCGGACCCTGCCGGTGACGACCACGCGGTTACCCCGGAGGCAACATGAAGCACGGCACCAAGCTCGCTGCCGTCACGACCGGCCTGATCCTGGCCGGTTCGACGTCGATGATGGCCGGCACCACGGCATCAGCAGCGACCAACATGAAGGGCGGACCGCTCCCCGCGGGGACCACCGCCATCAACATCCTCAACCTCAACGACTTCCACGGTCGCATCGACACCGATGGCAAGGGCACGTTGGGCAAGAACTTCGCCTGCACGATCCTCACCCAGCGTGAGCAGCTCGGCGCGGCGAACACCCTGACGCTCGGGGCAGGCGACCTCATCGGCGCCTCGCCCTTCACCTCGTCCATCCAGAACGACGAGCCGACGCTGGACTTCCTCGACGCCATCGGCATGAACGCGTCCTCCGTCGGCAACCACGAGTTCGACCAGGGCTACGACGACCTGACGCAGCGCGTCGAGCCCCGCGCCGACTTCGAGTACCTCGGTGCCAACGTCTTCCTCAAGGGCACGCAGACGCCGGCGGTCAAGCAGTACCAGACCTACGACGTCGCGGGCGTGCGGGTCGCCGTCGTCGGTGGCGTCACCCAGGAGACCCCCAACCTCGTCGAGGGCTCTGGCGTCGCAGGCCTCGACTTCATCGACCCGGTGCTCGGCGTCAACCGCGTGGCCGACCAGCTCACCGACGGCAACGCCGCCAACGGTGAGGCCGACGTCATCATCGCGGAGTACCACGAGGGCGGTCCCTACTCGTCGACCACAGGCACGCTCGAGGACCAGCTCAAGGTCCCGGTGTTCGCGCACCTGGTCAACGACACCTCGCCCAAGGTCGCGGCGATCATGCAGGGCCACACCCACCAGGCCTACGTCTACGACGTGCAGGTGCCCGGTGAGGCTGCCGGCTCCACCCGCCCGGTCCTCCAGACCGGCCAGTACGCCGCCTCCGTCGGCAAGGTCCAGCTCGGCTACGACGCGGCCACCAAGAAGGTCGTCGGCTACAACGCCTCGCTGGTCCCGGCCACCGCCCCGAACGCAGGCTGCCTCGCGAACCCGAGCTTCCAGGCCGCGTCCAGGATCATCGACGACGCCATCGCGTATGCCGCCCCGATCGCCAACCAGCCGGTCGGCAAGGTGACGGCCGACATCACCCGCGACGGGTCCAGCGACCGCAAGCGCGAGTCGGCCCTGTCCAACCTCATCGCCCAGCAGTACGTCGAGTCGGTCAACGCCCCCGGGCGCGACTTCGGCGCCGACATCGGCGTGATGAACCCCGGTGGCGTCCGTGCCGACCTGCTCTACGGCACCGACGGCACCGTGACGTTCGCCCAGGCCGCCACGGTCCTGTCCTTCGGCAACGCCCTCAAGGTCGCTGACTACACCGGCGCACAGTTCAAGCAGATCCTCGAGGAGCAGTGGCAGCCGGCCACCGCGGCTCGCGGCTTCCTCGCGCTCGGCCTCTCCGAGGGCGTGACCTACACCTACGACCCGACCCGGACCCAGGGCAACCGGATCACCGGCGTGTTCCTCGACGGCGTCCCGATCGACCCGGCGAAGACCTACACGATCACGTCGTCCTCGTTCCTCATCACGAACGTGGGCGCGGCTCCGGACAACTTCGGGACCTTCCTCAAGGGCACGAACTACCGCGATGCCGGCCTCGTCGACCAGAACGCCTTCGTCGACTGGCTCAAGGCCAACAGCCCCGTCTCGCCTCCCCAGGTGCAGCACGGTGTCGGTGTCCTGGGCGCACCCCAGGCGGTCGACTACGGCAAGACCACGACGTTCCGCGTCGAGGGTCTCGACCTTGCCTCGACCGGTGCGGTGAGGAACACCTCGGTGACGGTCTCCGTCGACGGGCGCACCATCGGCACCTACCCCGTGGTCCAGGGGCGGATCACCGAGCCGCTCCCGACGCGTGACGGCGCTGCCACGGTGTCCTTCAAGCTGACCGGCAAGATCCTGCCGGACGACTCGCCACGCACGGTCTACCTCAAGGTCGTGGCCGCCCCCACCGGGACGACCGCGTACATCCCCGTGCGCGTCAAGGGCTGACGCCCGACGTCGATCGCACCACCCAGCACCCCCTGCGCCGCCATGGCGCAGGGGGTGCTTGGCTGAGGGGGTGACCGACGTGGCGGACTTCGAGCGGGACGGCGACGTCACCTGGATCCGCATCGGTGAGCACCCGCAGTCGGCCGTGTCGCTGAGCGACCCAGAGCTGCTCGTCTTCGAGTACGTCCAGCACCTGGCGCTCTGCATCGACGCGGTGTTCCCTCGACCCGAGCCACTGCGGGTGACCCACGTCGGTGGCGCCGGGCTGACGTTGGCGCGGTGGATGCACGCCACCCGGCCGGGATCGCCGCAGATCGTCCTGGAACCCGACGTGCCCCTGACCGAGACCGTGCGCCGCGAGCTGCCCCTGCCGCGGGGCCACCGGATCCGGGTGCGGCCCGTGCGCGGCGAGGAGGGGATCGCGGGGCTGGCCCCCGCCAGTGCCGATCTCGTCATCCTCGACGCCTACGTCGACGGACAGGTTCCAGCGGCGCTGACGACGTTCGAGTGGCTCGGCGAGGTCGGGCGGGTCCTCGCTCCCGGTGGGATGTTCCTCGCGAACCTCGGCGATCGACCTGGCCTTCGGTATGCCGCCCGTGTCGCCTCGGGTGCCCGAGCCGCCCTGGGGCCGGGTGCACAGACGGCCTACGTCGGACTGCACCACGTCCTCAAGGGCAAGGGGTTCGGCAACCTCGTCCTCGCGGCCACGCGCAGGCCCCTGCCACTCTTCGAGATGCGGCGCGCGACGGCTCGCCTGGCCCTGCCCACCGGCGTCGTGGGACCGACCGAGGTGCTCTCGCGTGGCGCCGGCGCCTATCCGTTCAGCGCCGCCGCCGGCGACACCGCCGACTCCCCCGCCCCTCCCACCTGACGCCTGACGCTCTCGTCACCTGCGTCAGCGCGCGTCGGCCTCGCGGTTCAGGCGCGACTCGCGGGCCTCGGCGACCTTGGCCTCGCGGCGGTTGCGCAGCCTCATCTGGGGGTCATCCCCCGCTCCGAGCTGTGCCGGACCGAAGACCTCCCACATCAGCATCTGGATGCGGTAGCCGAGCCGGTAACCCAGCGACAGTCCCTCGTTCTGCGGCTTCCGCACTCTCGACCTTTCTTTGCGCCCTCATTGTTTGTGCACTCACAATATCACCGAACTCACGTAGGATCGAGCCCATGCCGACGTCCAAGACCAGCTCCGCCATTGCGGGGACCGACCTGCTGGCCCTCGACCGACAGGTCTGCTACGCCTTGGCCGTGGCGTCCCGCAACGTCATCGCGCTCTACAAGCCGCTGCTCGAGCCGATGGGGCTGACCCATCCGCAGTACCTCGTCATGCTCGCCCTCTGGGAGGAGACGCCCCTGAAGGTGAGTGAGCTGGGACGCCGCGTCAGCCTCGAGCCGGGCACCCTGTCACCCCTGCTCAAGCGCCTCGAGTCCAGCGGTCTCGTCACCCGCGGACGCGACCCTCGCGACGAACGCGCCCTCGCGGTCTCGCTCACCTCCAGAGGCACCCGCCTCAGGAGCCGCGCCGAGCAGGTGCCACCCGCCATCATCGAGCGCCTCGGCATGGAGATCGACGAGCTGGAGGGCCTGCGCGACGGGCTCACCCGACTCATCACCGCCGCGCGGTCCTGACCGGGCCCACCCGCTCCAACGTCGCGGCATCCGGGCGCGCTTCCGGCGCGGGGGCGCGGAACGTTCCGCGCCCCCGCGCCGGATCTGCGCCCGTCAGGGCAGGGTTCGGTCCTGGGTGGTGCCGGGCCCCTCGCCGCCTGCCCGGCTCATGAGGCTCAGGGCCGGGATCAGCCGACGAAGGTGCGCGCGTTGCGGAACATCCGCATCCACGGCGAGACGTCCTCGACGCGGCCGCTCGTCCACGACAGCTGGGCGTTGCGCTGCACCCGCTCGGGATGCGGCATCATCGCGGTGAAGCGGCCGTCCGTCGTGGTCACCGCCGTGAGCCCGTCCGGGGATCCGTTGGGGTTGAACGGGTATGCCGTCGCGACGCCACCATCGTTGTTCACGAACCGAGCGACCCGCTGGACGGCTGCCGGGTCGCCACGGGTCGAGAAGTTCGCGAACCCCTCGCCGTGGGCCACGGCGATCGGGATGCGGGAGCCGGCCATGCCGGACGTGAACATCGAGGGCGAGTCGAGGACCTCGACGAGCGAGAGCCGGGCTTCGTACTGCTCGGACCGGTTGCGCGTGAACCGCGGCCAGGCCTGCGCCCCCGGGATGAGGTCTGCGAGCGCCGCGAACATCTGCGCGCCGTTGCAGATGCCCAGCCCAAAGGTGTCACCACGCTCGAAGAACGCCGCGAACTCCTCGGTGAGGCCCTCGTTGAAGAGCACCGAGCGCGCCCAGCCCTCACCGGCGCCCAACGTGTCGCCGTAGGAGAAGCCTCCGCACGCCACCAGCCCGACGACGTCGGACAGCGACGCTCGACCGGTCTGGAGGTCGGTCATGTGGACGTCGATCGTCTCGAAGCCGGCGCGGTGGAACGCATAAGCGGTCTCGATGTGTGAGTTGACGCCCTGCTCCCGCAGCACCGCGACCCGCGGCCGCACGCCGACATGGAGGTAGGGCGCAGCAACGTCGACGACCGGGTCGAACGACGTCGAGACGTGGAGACCGGGGTCATCGTCCGTCCCGAAGGAAGCGTGCTCCTCGTCGGCGCAGTCCGGGTTGTCCCGCAGCGACGCGATGCGCCACGAGACCTCGTCCCACGCCTGCGCCAGGTCACGCACCGCCTCGTCGAGCGGCACCTCGCCGTCCACGGACACGGTGACGCGGCGCTCGGACTGCGTGCCGCCCATGATCGACGAGAACTCGCCGACTCCAGCGTTGACGAGGACCTCGCGGACCTCGCTGACCGAGTCGGCGCGCACCCCGAGCACGGCGCCGAGCTCCTCGGTGAACAGAGCCTCGACCGAGTCCACCGCGATCTCGACCCCGAGTCCGCTGGCAAGGGCCATCTCGCACACGGTCGCCCACAGGCCGCCGTCGGAGCGGTCGTGATAGGCGGACAGGAGCCCACGAGAACGCAGCTCACGCACAGCATCGGCGAACGCCACCAGCCGCGCTGGGTCATCGAGATCGGGTGCCTCCCCGCCGAAGGCGCCCGACACCTGCGCGAGCATCGAGCCACCGAGACGGTTGGCGCCAGCCCCGAGGTCGACCAGCACGAGCGCCGAGTCGGGCTCGAGCTGCGGCGTGAGCGTCCCGCGCACGTCGGGCAGCGAGGCGAACGCCGACACGACGAGCGACACCGGTGACGTCACCTGGCGCGACTCGCCTGAAGCCACATCGGTCCACTTGGTCCGCATCGACATCGAGTCCTTGCCGACGGGCACCGAGATGCCCAGTGCCGGGCACAGCTCCATCGCAACCGCCGCAACGGTGTCGAAGAGGGCGGCGTCCTCACCGGTCTCGCCGGCAGCAGCCATCCAGTTGCACGACAGCTTGACCGCCGACAGGGCAGGCAGCGGCGCAGCCAACAGGTTGGTCAACGCCTCCCCGACCGCCATCCGACCGGACGCGGGAGCGTTGACCGCAGCGAGCGGCATACGCTCCCCCGACGCCATGGCCTCGCCCGCGAAGCCGACGTGGTCCGCCAGGGTGACCGCGACGTCGGCCACGGGCACCTGCCACGGCCCGACCATCTGGTCGCGGTGCGACAGGCCGCCGACGGTGCGGTCCGCGATGGTGATGAGGAAGCGCTTGCTCGCCACCGACGGGTGGCGAAGGACGGCGTATGCCGCCTCCCGCAGGTCGATGCCGTCCAGGTCGAGCGTGTCCCCGGTCCACGCCACCCGGGTCGCGTCGCGGGTCATGCGTGGCGGCTTGCCGAGGAGGACCTCCATGGGCATGTCGATCGGCACGTCGTCGTCGGAGTCGCCGGCCACCAACAGCTGCGCATCGTCGGCAGCGACCCCGATCACCGCCAACGGGCAACGCTCACGCGCCGCGAACGACTCGAGCAGCTCGAGCGACTCCGGCGCGATCGCCATGACGTAGCGCTCCTGGCTCTCGTTGACCCAGATCTCCTTCGGTGCGAGGCCGGACTCCTCGAGCTGGATCGCGGACAGGTCGAAGCGGGCACCGAGCCCGGCATCGTTGACGAGCTCGGGGAACGCGTTGGAGAGCCCGCCCGCTCCGACGTCGTGGATCGCGAGCACGGGGTTGTCGGCGCCGAGGGACCAGCAGTGGTTGATGACCTCCTGGGCGCGGCGCTCCATCTCGGGGTTGCCCCGTTGCACGGAGTCGAAGTCGAGGTCGGCGGCGTTGGTGCCCGACGCCATCGACGACGCCGCGCCCCCGCCCATGCCGATCCGCATGCCGGGGCCGCCGATCTGCACGAGCAGCGTCCCGGCGGGGAAGAGGACCTTCTCGGTCTGGTCAGCGCTGATCGAGCCGAGGCCACCGGCGCTCATGATCGGCTTGTGGTAGCCGCGACGCACCCCGTCGACGGTCTGCTCGTAGACGCGGAAGAACCCACCCAGCCCCGGACGCCCGAACTCGTTGTTGAACGCCGCGGCGCCGATCGGACCGTCGACCATGATCTCGAGCGGGGTCGCGATGTGCTCGGGTGAGCCGTAGACCTCGTGCTCCCACGGCTCGTTCGTGCCCGGGAGGTGCAGGTTCGAGACGACGAACCCGGTGAGCCCCGCCTTGGGCGCCGACCCGCGCCCGGTCGCGCCCTCGTCGCGGATCTCGCCGCCGGCGCCGGTCGCGGCACCGGGGAACGGCGAGATCGCCGTCGGGTGGTTGTGCGTCTCGACCTTCATGAGGACGTGGACGTCCTCCTCACGAGCGGCGTATGCCGACGGGCCGTCACCGCGCCCCGGCAGCCAGCGCTCGATCCGCCTGCCCTCCATGACGGAGGCGTTGTCCTTGTAGGCGACGATCGTGCCCGCGCCAGCGACGGCCTCGGTGTGGCGGATCATCCCGAAGAGACTCTTGACCTGCGGCTCGCCGTCGACGATGAAGTCGGCGTTGAAGATCTTGTGCCGACAGTGCTCCGAGTTGGCCTGGGCAAACATCATCAGCTCGACGTCGGTCGGGTTGCGCTGCAGTCCGGTGAACGCGGCCGCCAGATAGTCGATCTCGTCGTCGGACAACGCGAGCCCGTATGCCGTGTTCGCGGCTTCCAGCGCCTCTCGCCCGCCGCCGAGGACGTCGACGTGCTCCATCGGCTCGGCCCGGCGCTCGTCGAACAGGGCAGCGGCCGCCTCGCGCAGCGGCAGCGCGGTCTCGGTCATGCGGTCGTGGAGAACCGCCGCGACAGCACCCCAGGCCTCGGCATCGGACTGGCCGGAGAGGTCGACGCCCTCGACGACGAACTCGACGACCCGCTCGACCCGGCGCAGGTCGATGCCACAGTTGTGCGCGATGTCGGTGGCCTTGCTCGCCCAGGGGGAGATCGTGCCCAGCCGGGGGGCGACCACGACCAGGGTGGACGGGAGGTCGGAAGCCGGCCCGCCGGCATACGCATCGCCGTAGGTGAGGAGTCGCTCGACCGTCGCTCGTTGCTCGTCGTCCAGGGGCCGCTCACTCGCGACCCAGTGGATGAAGCGGGCGCTGACGCCGGTGATGGCGGGGTCGACCGCCCGCAGGCGCCCGAGCAGGGCGCGGGCCCGGAACGGCGAGAGCGCAGACCCACCATCGACAGTGGTCAGGGCAAGGTCGTGCGACGAAACCATCACGTGGGGGATCTCCAGGGTGGTGCGACTGGGCCAAGAGACAGGCTACTGGCCCGGCCGCACCCCCAGACGGTCGCGTCCGTGGAGCCGAGAGCCGTGGCAGCGCTCGGCGACAGGCGGCTGCTCAGTGCCCGGCGTTCCCCCGGCAGGCCTCTCCGGGGCTGGGGACTGCACCCTTGAGGCCGAGGCTGACGAAGAGACCGTAGTTCTGCGTGTAGTTGCGCTGCGAGGTGAGCGCGTCGTCGTCGAAGCCAGGGGGGTTGCCCTCCACGCTGTCCGGAACATCGCGACCCGAGTAGGAGCACTCGGACTTGCCGTTGACCCCGCCAGGGACCGACCCGCCCTTGCCGTTGTACTCCCCGGCGTGGGCCGCGGCGCCGCCGCCGAAGACGAGCCCGAAGGCGATGATGCAGGTGGACGCGATGCGTTTCATGGACTGTCTACTCTCCGTGTGGGGATGGCCAGAAGGCGCACCACGGGGGGCGGCACGCCAGCCGCTCGGGACGCTACTCCCGGCCGCGCACGGCAGACATGGTCCTTCCGAGCTGTCCTCAGCCACCCGGATGAGCCCGCCTCAGAAGGCCTGGCGAGTGAGGCGCTCGCGGGCCTCGACGTCCTTGGCGCGCGTCCGATCGGCGACGTGCGCCTCCAGCTCGGAGACGACGCCGTTCGATGCGCCCGAGACAGATCTGGGTGCTCAGGTGTCCGTGGCACCGACAGGGGGTGACGTGCTGAACCCGACCTTGCCGGTCGTCACTGTGTGACTCGCCTTGCGGGGGGTGGTGTCCACCTGGAGCTGGAAGACGTCCGGCCGGTTGTAGTGGCCCGTGGGGTCCATGAAGCGGCGGGCGGCCGCAACCGAGGCGAGGTCGAGCTCGGCGACGAGCGTGCCCTCCGCCTCGCGAAGCGGCCCCGCCAGCACGGCACCCGTCGGGGCGACGATGACGGTGTTGCCGGGCTCGATCCACGGCCCGTTCTGCTCGAGGTAGTCGGCGGGGACGAGCCGGTCGCGGTCGGGGAAGTCCGCCCGGATGTCGTCGAGATGAAGGACAGGGTTGACCCCGACGACGAACATCCGGTTCTCCCGCGCCAGATGCTGCATCGTCGCGACCCACCCATCGCCCTGGGCGAGAGTCGGTGCGAGCCACACGTCCACCCCTTGCGCATAGAGGTGGAACCGGGCCAGGGGCATGTAGTTCTCCCAGCAGATCAACCCACCGACCCGTGCCTGTGGGGTCTGCACCACGCGCAGCGTCGACCCGTCGCCCATGCCCCAGACGGTGCGTTCGGAGCCGGTCGGCACCAGCTTGCGGTGGCGGTCGACCAGCTCACCCTCGGGGGAGAAGTAGAGAACCGTGTTGTAGATCGTGGAGCCGGTCTCCTCCCGCTCCTGGACCCCCACGACCAACCACACCCCGTGCCTCTTGGCGATGGCGCCCAGCCGATCCGCTGCCGGGCTCGGGATGACCACGGCCTGGTCCGCGAGCATGGCGAACCACTCTGCGTCCCCGTCCCAGATCGGTCTCGTGTCGATCCAGATGGGCGTCCCGGGGACGAAGACTTCGGGGAAGACCACGAGCTGGGCGCCTTGCCGGACTGCATCAGCGGTCAGCTCGTCGACCCGCTCGATCGTCGCGTCGCGGTCCATCAGGACATAGGTCGCCTGCACGGCCGCGACTGTGAGTGTGCCCATGACGGCCTCCCTTCATGTGGAGAACAGCCTCCTCCGCCGGAGGGCACGCGTCTGCCGAACCGCAGTTGTCAGCGGGTGAACTCGGCACGCCACCGGGCGCTGCCGTCGGCGTCGCGATGCTCCTCGAGGGCGATCTCCCTCAGACCCCACCGCGCGAACGATGCGATCTCGTCCCGGGTGAGCGGCCACGGAGGGCCGGACCCGTCGTCGTCCGATGTGCGCACTGCCTGGATGGCGACCAAGGTGCCTCCCGGCGCGACGAGCTCGGACACTGCACTCACAGCCCGCTCTCGGAGGTCTCGCGGCAGCGCCTGCACGGTATAGGTCTCGACGACGAGGTCGAACGAGCTTCGCCACTCCTCCGGTAGCCCGAAGAGGTTCGCCACGCGGTAGTCGACAGTCGAGTCCGGGTTGCGGGAGCTCGCCGTGCGGATCGCAGTCGGCGACAGGTCGAAGGCCGTCGTCGTGAAGCCGAGGGTGGCGAGGTGCTCCGCGTCCGCACCGAGCCCGCAGCCCACGACGACCGCGCGGTGCCCTGTGCCGTCCAGGTCGGCGGCCCGAGTCCACTGCGCCAGCAGTGGCTGGGCCTGCGAGCGATCCCACGCCATCGTCACCTCGCCGGACTCGCCCGCGGCATAGAGCTGCTCGAACCACCCCGTCGGGTCGCCCCGTTCAATGCTCACGTTCGCCAGTCGGTCAGCCTCTTGCTGCCATCCCCGCGGCTGGGTGCTCATGCCTCGACGTTAGCGAGCACCCGCCCGTTTCAGAAGGTGTGGCCGGTGAGCCTTTCGTAGGCCTCGACGTACTTCGCGCGCGTCCGCTCGACCACCTCGGCGGGCAGCGCGGGAGGCGCCTCGCCGGACGACTTCGACCAGCCGCTCCCGGGCGACAGCAGCCACTCGCGCACGAACTCCTTGTCGAAGCTCGGCTGGGTGTGCCCGGGCTCCCACTGGTCGGCGGGCCAGAAGCGCGAGGAGTCCGGGGTGAGCACCTCGTCGGCCAGCACGAGCCGGCCCAGCTCGTCGACACCGAACTCGACCTTGGTGTCGGCGATGAGGATGCCGCGCTCGGCCGCGATCTCGTTGCCGCGCGCCAGGATCCGGGTGGTGAGGTCACGCAGCTCGGCCGCGCGAGCCACGCCGACCTCGGCCTCCACCGCCTCGAACGGCATCGGCTCGTCGTGCTGCCCCACCGGCGCCTTCGTGGAGGCGGTGAAGATGGGCACGTCGAACTTGTCGCCGTCCCGCAGCCCGGCCGGAAGCGCCAACCCGCTCACGGTGCCGTCGGCGACATACTCACGCAGCCCTCCACCGGTCAGGTAGGCACGGGCCACGCACTCCACCGGCACCATCTCGAGCCGCTGGACGAGGACCGCCCGCCCCGCCACCACGTCAGGCACCTCGACCGACACCACATGGTTGGGCACGATGTCAGCCAGCTGCTCGAACCACCACAGCGACAGCTGCGTCAGCACGGCGCCCTTGTCGGGGATCGGCGGGTCGAGGATGAAGTCGAACGCCGAGATCCGGTCCGAGGCCACGAGCAGCAGCTGGTCGTCGCGGCCCTCCGGCACGTAGAGGTCACGGACCTTGCCCGAGTACAGGTGCGTGAAGCCGGGGATCTCGAGCGGTGACTGCGTCGTGGGCGTCGTCATGCCGCAGATTCTGTCAGCCGCAGCGACGGACGAGTCACGCCCTGGCCGCAGTCGGCCAGCGCTGGGCGCCGGGTCCGTCGGCACCGCGCGCATCCTCGGGGTTGTAGATCGGGCACGACGTCATCGACAGGCAGCCGCACCCGATGCAACCGGTCAGCCCGTCGCGCACCTCGGTCAGGGCCTCGATCCGCTCGGTCAGCGCGTCGTGCCACACGGTCGAGAGCCGCGCCCAGTCGTGTTGGGTCGGCGGGCGGTCGGACGGCAGGGTCGCGAGCGCCTCACCGATCTCGGCGAGACTCAGTCCGAACCGTTGCCCTGCGCGGACGACGGCGATCCGGCGGAGGGTATGCCGTGGGTAGCGGCGGTGGTTGCCGGCGTTCCGCACGCTCTGGATGAGTCCGCGGTCCTCGTAGAAGCGGACCGTCGCCACCGAGACGCCGCTGCGTGCCGCGACCTCGCCGATGGCCAGCTCGTCGTTCTTGTCCACGGCTCCACCCTACGACTTGACCTCAAGCGCGCTTGAGATATGAGGATGCTCCGCATGACCTCGACGGCCGACGTGCCCACTACGCCGAACCTGGCCGACGACCCACCGGAGCGGCTCTTCAGCGCCAAGCACCTCCCGGTGGCGGTGGGCATCATCGCCCTCGTCACCCTCGGCGCCTTCGAGAACAGGGCGACGATCAGCATCATGCCGACGGCAGCCCGGGCGCTCGACGGGTTGGCCTGGTTCGGACCGGCCAACGCGGCGTCCATGGTGACGTTCATGGTGGCCGTCGTCGTCGCCGGGCGCTGGGTTGACCGGGTCGGGTCGCGCACCGTCCTCCTCGCCGGGCTCGCCACCTTCGCCGTCGCCCAGGTGGTCACGGCAAGCGCCCCGTCCATGGCGGTCTTCATCGCGGGCCGCGGGCTCTCCGGCGTCGCCGAGGGCCTCATCGACGTCTCCACCCTCGTCTTCGCCGCCCGCGCCCTGCCCGATCACCTCCGGGCCAAGGTGTTCGCGACCTTCGCCGCCGCGTGGATCCTCCCCAGCCTTCTCGGGCCGGGTGCTGCCGGCGCCGCCGAAGCCCTCGTCGGCTGGCGGCTCGTCTTCCTCCTGCCGAACGCCCTCCTCCTCCCGGCGCTGCTCCTGCTCCTCCCGGGGCTTCGCCGCGTCAGCGTCCGGCGCGATGAGGGGGCAGGCACCGAGGTCCCGGACGCAGGCCGGGAGAAGGCGCTGCTGCCCGCCCTCGGGCTCGCCACCGCCGTCGCCCTCCTCAGCGTCGGCGGACCCCTCGCCTTCGACGACGGCGACCACCGCCTCGCGGGGCTGGTGAGCCTCGTCGTCGGCGCAGCCGCGCTGGTCGCCACGATCCGGGCGGCACTGCCGGCCGGGACGCTGACCGCAGCACCCGGCATACCCTCCGTCATCGCCCTGCGCACACTGCTCGTCATCGCCTTCGGCGGCGTCGGCGGCTACCTGCCGCTCATGCTCGACGTCACGCACGACGTGGGCCCGGCCCTCGCGGGCATCAGCCTGAGCGTCACGGGGGTGTTCTGGGCGGCCGGCTCCGCGATCCACAGCCTCGATGCGGTGCAGCGCCGACTCGACGCCGCGGCCCGCGTCCGCCTCGGTCTCGCCCTCATCGCCCTCGGAGGCGTCGGCCCCGTGCTGCTCTCGCTCGAGCTGGTAGCCCTCGTCCCGGGCCTTGCCGGATGGGCGCTCGCCGCGACCGGGATGGGCCTGTCCTCGCCGAGCCTGGCCACGGAGATCTTCACGCTCGCTCCCGAGCACGAGCAGGGGCGGGCGACGGCCGCCTCCCAGATCGGCGCGAGCCTGGGGAGCGCCCTCACCACGGCCGGCGGCGGCGCCCTCATCGCAGCGCGTCACGCCACGCTGGACGGAGGCGTCTTCGCCGTACTCATGGGTATCTCCCTCGGGGCCGCCGTGGTCGGTCTCACCCTCACGCAGCGCATGCGTCCGTAGGAGACTTCCGCGCACGGACGGGGGTGCCGCAAACCGTTGGCGGACTGGCACACTCCGTCCCATGCTCAAGTCCCGCGACCTCGCGCTCATCGCCATCTTCGCCGGGGTGATCGCCGCCCTCGGCCTCATCCCGGCCGTGTCACCGTTCGGTGGCAGCGTGCCGATCACGGCGCAGTCGATGGGCATCATGCTCGCCGGGGCGATCCTCGGCGCGAAGCGCGGCGCGCTCTCGGTCCTGCTCCTCCTCGCGCTCGTCGCGATCGGCCTGCCCCTGCTCTCGGGTGGCCGTGGCGGGCTCGGCGTCTTCGCCGGGCCGAGCGTCGGCTACCTCATCGGCTTCCCGCTCGCGGCCTGGCTCATCGGCCGCCTCACGGAGTCCATCGGTCGCCCCTACCGCCTCACCCTCGGCGTCATGGCCAACATCCTCGGTGGCGTGATCGCCCTCAACGTCGTCGGCATCGTCGGCATGGCCATCGTCCTGGAGGTCTCTCTGGTCAAAGCGACGGCGCTCGCCGCGGTCTTCATGCCCGGTGACCTCGTGAAGGCGGTCGTCACCGCGTTCGTCGCGGCCGGCGTCCACGCGGCCTACCCCGGCCTCATCCCGGCGCGCGCCCCGCGGACCGCCCCGGCGGACCGCGTCTCCGTCTGACTCGCGACACCACCGTGCCGCACACCTCCTGATGCCCCGGATCCGCGTCGCCGACGTCAGCCACTCCTTCGGCGACGGGTCGGCTCGACGCCCGGTCCTGGTCGACCTCGACCTCACCCTCGCGGAGCCCCGCATCGGCGTCGTCGGGGCCAACGGGTCGGGCAAGTCGACCTTCGTCCGCCTCCTCAACGGTCTCGTCCACCCCGACGCCGGCACGGTGACCATCGATGGTCGCGACACCGTCCGCGACGGGCGCGAGGTCCGGCGCAGGGTCGGCTTCTGCTTCACCGACCCGGACGCCCAGATCGTCATGCCGACCGTCGCCGAGGACATCGCCTTCGGCCTGCGCCGCCGAGGCCTCTCCAAGGACGAGATGCGCGCACGCACGCAGGCCGCGCTCACGGCATACGGGCTCGATGGTCACGCGGACCATCCGGCACACCTGCTCTCCGGTGGGCAGAAGCAGCTCCTTGCGCTCGCCAGCGTCCTCGTCACCGAGCCCGACCTGCTCGTCCTCGACGAGCCCACGACGCTGCTCGACCTGCGCAACGCCGCGATGGTCCGACGGGTCGTCGACGGCCTGCCCCAGCAGGTCGTCCTCGTGACCCACCACCTCGACCTCCTCGACGGCTTCGACCGGGTGGTCGTCTTCGACGAGGGCCGGATCGTCCATGACGGAGCACCGGCGGAGGCCGTGGCCGCCTACCGAGCGCTCGCGACCCGCTGATGGCCGCGCAGGCCGTCCCGCTGTTCCACCCGGGCACGTCCGTCGTGCACCGTGTCGGCGCCGGGACCAAGCTCCTCGTGCTGTTGGCGACGGGCATCGCCCTGGCGATCTGGCGGTCACCGTGGCAGGTCGGTCTCGCCCTCGTGCTCGTCCTTGCCGGGTATGCCGTCGCGCGCCTCCCGCTCCGCACGCTCGTGCGCCAGGTGGTCCAGCTGGCCTGGGTCGCGGTGCCGCTGTTGCTGATCCAGTGGATCTTCGCCTCGTGGCAGACGGGCGTGGGTGTCGTCGGGTCCTTCGTCTCGCTCGTGCTGCTGGCCGGCCTCGTGACGCTCACGACCCGGACGACGGCGATGGTCGACGTCGTCGTCCGGATGAGTGGTTGGCTGCGCCGGTTCGGTGTCGACCCCGAGCGCGTCGGGCTCATGCTGGCGCTCGGCATCCGTTCGGTGCACGTCGTCATCGGGCTGGCCCAGGACGTGCGTGAGGCACAGCACGCGCGAGGGCTCCGGGCGAGCCCGCGCGCGTTCGCCGTGCCGCTCATCGTCCGGTCGCTGCGGCACGCCGACCGACTCGGTGAGGCCCTCACCGCTCGAGGCATCGACGACTGAGCTCGACATGGCGCGGCGGCGTGCTCTGTGCCGTCAGACGATGCAGAACTCGTTGCCCTCGGGGTCCTCCATGACGAGATGGTCCAGGTGGCCGTCCAGGTGGTCCTCGCGTTGCCGGCGCGCACCATGGGCGAGGAGGTCGGCCTCCTTGGCCAGAATCCGGGACAGGCGCAGCTCATGGTCGACGTGCCGGCCACCGCCGACCTTGACGTCCAGATGGACGCGGTTCTTCACCGTCTTGGACTCGGGGACCTTGAGGAAGCTGATCGTCGGCCCCGCCCCCGAGACGGGCGTGATCGCTGCACCATCACCCCACTCCTCCTCGGGGACCTCGTGGTCGCGCAGGAAGCTCGGCCAGTCACTCCACCCCTGCGGAGGCGGCGCCTCGACATAGCCCAGTGCCCGGCACCAGAACGCCGCCACCACCTGCGCGTCGTGGCAGTCGACAGTGATGCCCAGAACCGGGTTCTCGTCCATCTGCGCAACGTAGCGGCGAGGACCGACAGCCCTAGGCTGAGGACATGGACCTCCGGATCTTCACCGAGCCCCAGCAGGGCGCCACCTATGACGATCTGCTCGCCGTCGCCCGCGCCACCGAGGACGCCGGGTTCGACGCGTTCTTCCGGTCCGACCACTACCTCCACATGAGTGGCGACGGGTCACCCGGCCCCACCGACGCCTGGGTCACCCTCGCCGGCCTGGCCCGCGACACGACCCGGATCCGTCTCGGCACGCTCGTCACCGCCGCGACCTTCCGCCTCCCTGGTCCCCTGGCCGTCCAGGTCGCGAACGTCGCCCAGATGTCCGGCGGTCGGGTCGAGATGGGTCTCGGTGCGGGGTGGTTCGAGGCCGAGCACACGGCATATGGAATCCCCTTCCCCGACGTCCGGGAGCGCTTCGACCGTCTCGAGGAGCAGCTCGCCGTCATCACCGGGCTCTGGAGGACGCCGCGGGGCGAGACGTTCGACCACGACGGTTCGCACTACCCGATCGTCGACGCGCCGGGGCTCGGCACGTCCGGCGACGATGGCGGCATCCCGGTCATCATCGGCGGCGCGGGCAAGCGGCGCACACCTGAGCTCGCGGCCCGCTACGCCGACGAGTTCAACGCCGCCTTCCGTCCCGCAGCCGAGACCGGCGAGCTCTTTGCCCGGGTCCGGGCG
This sequence comes from Knoellia altitudinis, assembly GCF_042666355.1. Lineage (NCBI taxonomy): Bacteria > Bacillati > Actinomycetota > Actinomycetes > Micrococcales > Intrasporangiaceae > Knoellia > Knoellia altitudinis. The sequence continues at coordinate 2,131,237 of NZ_JBHTDK010000001.1, read as the reverse complement.
GCCTGCGAGGACCGCCGCCGCGACCCGGTCGAGCTGACCCTCTCGAGCGCCAACGTCGTCTGCCTCGGCAACGACGACGCGACCCTGCGCCGCCGCGCCGCCGCGATCTCACGTGACGTGGACGAGCTGCGCGCCAACGGCTTTGCCGGCTCCAGCGACGAGATCGTCGACAAGCTCGGCGCCTTCGCCGAGGTGGGCACGACTCGCGTCTACCTGCAGGTCCTGGATCTCACCGACCTCGACCACCTCGACGACATCGCCGCGACGGTCCTCCCCCAGCTCAGCTGACGCTGATCTCGCCCCGTGCTGCCCTGAGGGCGATGTCACTGCGGTGGTGCGAGCCGTCCAGCCTGACGAGCTCCACGGCGGCGTAGGCACGTTCGCGGGCCTGCAGCAGGTCGGCACCGGTAGCAACGACGGACAGCACCCGGCCGCCCGCCGACACGAGTGCCCCGTCGGCATCGAGGGCCGTCCCGGCATGGAGCACGTATGCCGTCGGCACCTCCTCGATCTCGCCGAGCCCCGCGATGTGGTCACCTGTGCGCGGGGTGCCTGGGTAGTTGTGCGACGCCACCACCACGGTCACCGCGTGGGCGTCGTCCCAGCGCAGCCTCGGGTAGTCGTCGAGGTGTCCGGTCGCGGCGGCCTTGAGCAGCCCGCCGAGCGGCGTGAGGAGACGCGCGAGGACGACCTGGGTCTCGGGATCGCCGAACCGGGCGTTGAACTCGATGACGCGCGGGCCGCGGGTCGTCATCGCGAGACCGATGAAGAGCACCCCCACGAAGGGCGTCCCACGGCGGCGCATCTCGTCGACCGTGGGCTGCGCCACCCGGGCCACGAGGTCGGTGGTGAGCCCGTCAGGCGCCCACGACAGCGGGCTGTAGGCCCCCATGCCACCGGTGTTGGGCCCCTCGTCGCCGTCGGCGACCCGCTTGAAGTCCTGCGCGGGACTGAGCGGCAGGACCGTCACACCGTCACTGAGGACGAAGAGCGAGACCTCCGGCCCGTCCAGGAACTCCTCGACGACCACGCTGCCCCCCTCCTTGGCGAGGCAGGCCTGCGCATGGGCCAGCGCAGCGTCGCGGTCATCGGTCACGACGACGCCCTTGCCGGCCGCGAGACCATCCTCCTTGATGACGTGGGGGGCGCCGAGCGAGTCGATGGCGTCGGTCACCTGCTCGATCGTCGTGCACACGTGCGCCAGACCGGTCGGCACGTCGGCGGCAGACATGACCTCCTTGGCGAAGGCCTTGCTGCCCTCGAGCCGGGCCGCCTCCGCCGACGGTCCGAAGACGTCAAAACCGCTGTCCTGCAACAGGTCCGCGACGCCGGCCACGAGCGGGGCCTCGGGCCCGATGATGACGAGATCCACCCGGTGGCGCTCGGCGATCGCGAGGACGGCAGGGCCGTCCGTCACGTCGGCCAGCGGCTCGCACAGGGCCAGGGTGTCGATGCCCGGGTTCCCGGGGGCGGCGACGATTCCGTCGACCATCTGGTCCCTCGTCAGGCTGCGGACGATGGCGTGCTCGCGGGCACCGGAGCCGAGGACAAGAACCTTCATGGGCAGTCAGCCTAGGGGCGCGCACCGCGCGCCCGGACAACAGTCCGTGACACGGCATACCGGCGCGTTGTGGGCCAGCAGAAAGAGGTGTGGGCGCGACGCGCCCGGGGAGCAGGGGGGTACCCCCGGGTGCGCCGCGCCCGTTCACGCGGCACTCACGGTTGGGGGGAACCGGAGGCTCTACGCGAACGTCGACGAGGTCGACGTGACCCACCATGACACGTCGTTCACCCTTCATTCAAACCGAACGGCGGCGGATTCCTGACAATGTCGCTTTCCCGCCATAGGGTGAGCACGTGCCCGAGTCCGATCCCCGCCCCTTGGGCGACGAGCTGACCACTCGGCTGTACCTCCTGCTCCTTCGCCTGCCGTCCCCTCGCCGCACCGCACTCCTCCAGGAGGGCTTCACCGAGGACGAGGTCAGCACCTCGCTCGCCCGTCTCCACGAACGCGGACTGGTCGACGCCGCCCGTCGCGACGTCATCGAGGTCTTCCCTCCCGACACGACGCTCCCGGCCCACGCAGCCGACCTCGAGCGGCAGGCCCGCGCCACCCGCTCGGCGATCGAGGGCCTGTCACACCTGTTCTACGAGGCCAGGAGCGGGAAGGCCGGCATCCGCACGAGCCCGGAGGTCTCCCTGCTCGACACCGTCGAGGACATCGAGGCGGCGTTCCTGCGGGCCGCCGGCCGGGCGGAGAGCCGCATCGTGCGCCTCGTCGCCCGCAGCGAACGCATGGACAGGGTCCTCATCCGTCAGCCTGAGTCGATCATCGCGGCGCGCGCCCCCACCATGAGGCCCAGTCCCGAGCGGCTCGTCGTCTTCGAGCAGTCGATCCTGGAGGTCGACGGCGCCTTCAGCGCCCTCGAGACGATGCGCAGTGACGGCATCGAGGTGCGGCTCACTCCACACCTCGCCTTCTCCGTGCTCGCCGTCGACCGCAGCGCCGCCGTCCTGGACATCAGCCACCTCGAGCCCGGTGGAGGCGGGTCCCTCTATGTCCAGCAACGCCAGCTCGCCAGCGCGATCATGGACATGTGCATGGGCTTGTTCTCGCTCAGCACCCCGTTGCCACGCACGCCGCGCGGGCCGACGCTCAGCCGCCTGACCGACCGTGACGGCCAGGTCATCGCGCTCCTCGCTGCCGGCGCGAGCGACCTCACCATCGCCCGGCAGCTGAGCATCTCCCAACGCACGGTCGAACGTCGGGTCCGCGCGATCATGGAGGAGCTCGGGGCCACGACGAGGTTCCAGGCGGGCACCATCGCGGTTCGGCGCGGTTTCCTCTGATCAGGACGCTGCGGACCGGCGGTCACCCGTCACGAACCCGCCTGCCGCCGCGTAGACTCGATGCTTCCGTGCGCTCAGCGCACCGCATACACGCAGCTCTGCAGGGAGGGCCTCGATCGTGACGACCACGCGCCCCGGGGCCACCGACACCTCGGCCGATGTCGCCCGCGAGATCGAGTTCGAGCAGGCTCACGTCGACCGCGTCTATGCCGAGCTCGAGAAGGCGTCGCGGCGTGCCAACGACGTCGAGGCCGACGGCATGGCCCGTGGCCGGACGATGCGCACCGGCGACGTCCGCGACGAGGAGATGACCGGGCTCTTCGAACGTGATGCCCTGGTGTATGCCGCCGCGAAGCGCCGCGCCGCGATCGAGAAGCAGTACGAAGGCCTCGTCTTCGGGCGACTCGACCTGGGCGACCTGGAGACGCCGGCCGCGGACCGGCAGATCCGGCACATCGGCCGTCTCGGTGTCCGCGACGACGACTACGAGCCCCTCGTCATCGACTGGCGCGCACCCGCCGCCGCCGCCTTCTATCGCGCCACGCCGGTCGACCCCATGGGGGTGCTGCGCCGGCGTGTGCTCCGCTGCAGCGGGGCCACCGTCATCGGTGCCGAGGACGACCTCATGGTCCCCGAGGCGCCCGAGGGTCTCGTGGTGCTGGGCGACGGGGCCCTCATCGCCGCCCTCACCCGCAGCCGCGGGCGCCAGATGCGCGACATCGTCGCCACGATCCAGCGCCACCAGGACGAGGCGATCCGGGCGCCCTCGCGTGGCGTCACCGAGATCACCGGCGGACCCGGCACCGGCAAGACGGTCGTCGCCCTGCACCGTGCGGCATACCTGCTCTACTCGGAGCGTCGGCGCTTCGAGTCCGGCGGCATCCTCGTCGTCGGCCCCTCGTCCGCCTACACCGCCTACATCGAGCGGGTCCTGCCCTCTTTGGGTGAGGACAGCGTCTCGCTCCGTGCACTCGGGGACCTCGTCGACGGCGTGACCGCGACCCGGTTGGACCAGCCCGAGGTCGCGGCGGTCAAGGGCTCGCTGCGCATCCGCCGGCTGCTCTCCCGAGCCGCGTCCCGGCCCCCCGTCGGCGCACCGTCGCAGTTCCGGTCGTTCATCAACGGCCACGCCGTGCGGCTCGATGAGGCTGTGCTGCACCGCATTCGACGCCAGGTGCTTCGTTCCGCCCAGCACAACACCGCCACCAAGCAGGCGCGTGAGGACCTCGCGCAGGCCGCGTGGGCCTCGGTCCGCCAAGGTGAGCGCGACGAGTTCTTCGACGCGTTCGACTCCTCACGCGACGTCGACGAGTTCATGCTCGCGTGGTGGCGCCAGGTCGACCCGCGCGAGGTGCTGCTCACCTTCGCCGACACCGACCTGGTCTATGCGCTGGCCCGTGGCGTCCTCGACCAGGAGGAGTCCGCGGCACTGGCCCACTCGATGCGCGAGGCCCTCGCGCTCGGCTCGTGGTCGGTCTCCGACATCGCCCTCATCGACGACCTGTCGGCCAAGCTCGGCCAGGTCCAGGAGGCCGAGTCCGAGGAGCGCGGCTTCTATGACATCGAGGAGTTCGACGACCTCTCGTCCTATGGCGTCCTCGATGTCCGGGCGGGTGTCGACCGCCGGGTGAGCGACGAGTCGAAGCGCAGCGTCATCACCCCCACCGATGCCCGTGAGCGGCTGCTCCACGGGCGCATCGACCGTGCCTCGAGCAGCGCCCACGTCCTCGTCGACGAGGCGCAGGACCTCTCGCCCATGCAGTGGCGGATGCTGGCCCGGCGGGGGCGCAACGCCTCGTGGACCGTCGTCGGCGACGCCGCCCAGGCGTCCTGGGGCGACCTCGAGGAGGCGCGGGCTGCTCGGCTCGAGGCCTACGGGTCGAGCGAGCGGCGGGCGTTCCACATGGACACCAACTACCGCAACGCCCGCGAGATCTTCGACTACGCCCGCGACGTCATCCTGCCGCTGGTGCCCGACGCCGACATCCCGGCAGCAGTGCGCGAGACCGGGGTCGACCCGGTCGACCGCACCGTCGAGGCACCTCCGGTGGCCTCGGTCGAGGCAGCCGTCCAGGAGCTGCTCGGGGAGGTCGAGGGGTCGATCGCGGTCATCACCCCCCGACGGTGGGCCGATCGCCTGTCCCACCTCGAGGGTGTCGGCGAGGGCCGGGTCCAGGTCATCGACCCGCTGTCGAGCAAGGGCCTCGAGTGGGACGCGACCGTCGTCGTCGACCCCGACGCGATCATCGACGAGTCACCGGGTGGGGTGCGCGTGCTCTATGTCGTGCTCACCCGCGCAGCGCACCGCATGACCGTCCTCCGCCCCAGCTGAGGAACGCACACCACACGCGCGGTCGACAGTTCACCGGTCCCTGGCGCAGGACGGCCTTCACGCTCACACTGAAGTCATGGACCTCAAGCGCCTGACGTGCCGTCTTGCGGGCCACCGCTGGAACCATCACCGGATGCCGGATCACACGGTCAAGTCGACGTGCAGGAGGTGTGGCCTCGTCGAGTTCGGCCGCGGCGAGCCCGACTGGCGGGCCAACCACATCGTCGGAGGCGGGGGCCCGTCCGGGCCGGGTTGACGTCACATCAGTCGAGGAGGGGGTGGCGCTCGATGATCTCGTGGCGGCCGGGGCCGACGCCGATGGCCGAGACGCGGGCACCGATGAGCTCCTCGACGCGCAGCACGTAGGCCTGCGCGTTCGCGGGCAGTGACTCGAAGGTGCGGCACTCGGAGATGTCCTCCCACCAGCCGGGCAGCTCCTCATAGATCGGCTTCGCGTGGTGGAAGTCGCTCTGGCCCACCGGCATCTCGTCGTGACGCACCCCGTCGACGTCGTAGGCGACGCAGATCGGGACGGTGTCCAGACCGGTCAGCACGTCGAGCTTGGTGATGACGAAGTCCGTGACCCCGTTGATGCGGGTGGCGTAGCGGCCGATGACGACGTCGAGCCAGCCGCAGCGACGCGGGCGACCCGTCGTCGTGCCGTACTCGGCGCCGGTCTTGCGCAGGAACTCGCCGTTGTCGTCGTCGAGCTCGGTCGGGAACGGACCCTCGCCGACTCGCGTCGTGTAGGCCTTGAGGATCGCGATGACCCGCGAGACGCGCGTCGGCGGGATGCCGGACCCGGTGCACGCACCACCGGCCGTGGCCGACGACGACGTCACGAACGGGTAGGTGCCGTGGTCGACGTCCAGCAACGTCGCCTGCCCGGCCTCGAGGAGCACGTTCTTGTCGTCGTTGAGCGCCTGCTCGAGCACGAGGGCGGTGTCGGCGACCATGGGACGCAACCGGTCGGCATACGAGAGGAGCTCCTCGACCACCCGGTCGGCCTCGACGGAACGCGTGTTGTAGATCTTGACGAGGATCTGGTTCTTGAACGCGAGCGCCGCCTCGACCTTCTGGCGCAGGATGCCTTCGTCGAAGATGTCCTGGATGCGGATGCCGACGCGGTTCATCTTGTCGGCGTAGGTCGGCCCGATGCCGCGACCGGTCGTGCCGATCTTGCGGGCGCCGAGGAAGCGCTCGGTGACCTTGTCGAGGGTGCGGTTGTAAGGGGCGATGACGTGGGCGTTGGCGCTGACGAGCAGCTTGCTCGTGTCGACGCCGCGCGCGTTGAGCCCGTCGAGCTCCTCGAAGAGCACCTCGAGGTCGACGACGACGCCGTTGCCGATGATCGGCGTGACGCTCGGCGTGAGGATGCCGGAGGGCAGCAGGTGGAGGGCGTACTTCTCGCGCTGGCCGTCCTCGCCCTCGATGACGACGGTGTGGCCCGCGTTGTTGCCCCCGTTGAACTTGACGACGTAGTCGACGTCCTCGCCCATGAGGTCGGTGGCCTTGCCCTTGCCTTCGTCGCCCCACTGGGCTCCGACGAGCACGATTGCCGGCATCTTGTTGTGTCCTTCCCTGCGCAGGAGGGCCTGCGCGCGCGTGACATGCGAAGGACCCGGCGCGTGGCTCACGCGGCAGGCCTCGATGGCAGCAGCCTAACGGGTGTGCCGCACGCGGTCCGTCGCCGTCTGGCCTCGTGAGGCGGCGAGCGCGGCACCCAGCTGGAAGCGGGTGTCGACACCGTGGACCGACATCAGGGCTGCGATACGACGCCGGACCGTGCGCAGCCCGATACCGAGGAAACGGGCGATCGCCTCGTCCTTGAGCCCCATGCCGAGCAGCTCGAGGAGTCGCTCGTCTCCGGGCAGGCTCGCAGCGAAGGGCACGGCGTGCGCGTGCTCCCAGGCGAGGTCGAAGTAGGCCGTGAGGGTCGAGATGAGCAACGGGTCCCGGACGAGCACGTAGCCGGAGCCGAGATCGCCCCAGCGCGCCAGCCCGACAGCCCCGGCCTCGCCGAAGACCGCGAACTCGGAGCCGACCTGGGGCAGCAGTCGCTGCTCCTCACCCACCCCGGCCCAGGACCGCATCCACTGCAGGCCCTGCGGGGTGTCGAGCGCGGCGGCCGGATAGATCGTGCGCTGGAGGTTGCCATCGCTGATCCACTGCTGGTTGTCGCGCATGGTGACGTCGTCGAGGGCCGGCCCTGAGTCGACGACCATGACGACGTTGCGCAGGATCCCGCTGCCCTCGTGCAGGAGTCGTTGGACCACCGTGGGAGCGATGTCGTCGCTGATCGGCTCGACACCCGGTGTGGGATGCGTAGGACCGGACTCGCGCAGCCGTTCGAGCAGACCCCGCACCTGGCCGAGGTCACGGAAGCGCTCCTCGATCCGCACGTCCTCGCGGTCGAAGTACTCCTCGAGGAGTCGGCCCGGCGACGTGACGTCCGGGCGCGTTCGAGCCATGGGTCGCTCCTGTGTGCTGGTCCGTGTGGGAGGGACGGCAGGTTGCTGCCATTGGCATCTAAGTGTCGCAGAAATGTCTGTGCAGAGTGCATGATGGGCGCACGTTCGTCCCGAGGTGGCAGGGGACACTCACGGACGAGCGAGCGCCTCGGCGCGGCGTCCCTGGCAGGGGACAGAGGGGCTCGGACCTGGTGGTCCGAGCCCCTCTTTGCCGTGCCGTGAGCTAGTGCGGCAGACCGGGGGTATGCCGCCCGGCCGGCTGTGTCGTGCTGCCTACAGTCCCAGCTCGCGCGCGCCGGCGGCCGAGGAGTCACGCAGGAAGTCCGCGCAGCGGCGCTGCTCGTCGGTCTCGCCGATGAGTCCCGCCGCCCTGGACAGCGCGGCCAGTGCTCGCAGGAAGCCGCGGTTGGGCTCGTGCTCCCACGGGACGGGGCCCTGGCCACGCCAGCCGTTCTTGCGCAGGGAGTCCAGCGCGCGGTGGTAGCCGGTGCGCGCATAGGCGTAGCCCTCGACGGTCCGGCCGTCGGCCAGGGCGTCCTCGGCGAGGGTGGCCCAGGCCAGTGACGAGGTCGGGTTCGCGGCAGCGACCTGGTCCGCAGCCACGCCCTCGTCGAGCAGGCGCGCTGCCGGGTCCTCGGGGAGGCGGGTCTCGGGGATGCCGAGGAGGTTCTCCGTCATCGTCGGCCTCAGGCCTGGTGGGTGCCGGCGGAGCGGAGGTGCTCGCAGGCCTCGCGGACGCGGGCAGCCATGCCGGCCTCGGCCTCCTTGCCCCACGCGCGGGGGTCGTACTGCTTCTTGTTGCCGACCTCACCGTCGATCTTGAGGACACCGTCGTAGTTGCGGAACATCCACTCGACGACCGGGCGCGTGAACGAGTACTGGGTGTCGGTGTCGATGTTCATCTTGACCACGCCGTAGTCGACAGCAGCCGCGATCTCCTCCGCCGTGGAGCCGGAGCCGCCGTGGAAGACGAGGTGGAACGGCTTGTCGTTCGCGGTGTTGAACTCCTTGCGCACCGCGTCCTGCGCTGCCTTGAGCACCTCGGGCTTGAGCTTGACGTTGCCCGGCTTGTAGACGCCGTGCACGTTTCCGAAGGTGAGGGCGGTCATGTAGTAGCCCTCCTCACCGGTGCCGAGCGCCCGCGCGGTGGCGATGGCGTCCTCGGGCGTGGAGTAGAGCTGGTCGTTGATCTCGTTGTCGACGCCGTCCTCCTCGCCACCGACGACACCCACCTCGATCTCGAGGATGATCCTGGCCGCCTTGCAGAGCGCGAGCAGCTCGTCGGCGATGACGAGGTTCTCCTCGAGCGGCACCGCCGAGCCGTCCCACATGTGGGACTGGAAGATCGGCAGACCGCCGGCCTTGACCCGCTCGGTGCTGGCTGCGATGAGCGGACGCACGAAGCCGTCGAGCTTGTCCTTGGGGCAGTGGTCGGTGTGGAGCGCGATGTTGACGGGGTAGTTCTTCGCGACCTGCTCGGCGTAGGCCGCGAGTGCGAGCGACCCCGTCACCATGTCCTTGATCGTCGAGCCGGAGGCATACTCGCCGCCACCGGTGGACACCTGGATGATGCCGTCACTGCCCGCCTCGGCGAAGCCACGGATCGCCGCGGTGATCGTCTGGCTCGACGTGATGTTGATGGCCGGGTAGGCGAACGAGCCGTTCTTGGCCCGGTCGAGCATGTCGGCATAGATCTCGGGTGTGGCGATGGGCATGGGTTCTCCTTGGAAGCGGCGAGCAGGATCTTCAGTCGATCCTTCCACGAGGGGTGCTTGTGGCGACAGGCGTGCCCAACGACCGGCCAGTAACCGGGTCGGCGAACCACGGCATGACCCTCGCCGACGTCCGAGGGCTACGCCAGCTCGCCCAGGCGGCTGGAGAGGTGGGCGCGCTCGATCACGTTGTCGCACAGCGCCATGGCTCGTGCGAGCTCTTCACTGGCGCCCGCACGGTCCCCTGCCCGCGCGAGGAGCTCCCCGCGGACGGCAGGAAGGCGGTGCCCCGGCAGCTCGACGCCGTCGAGGAGCAGCAGCCCGGCCCGAGGACCCTCTGCCTCTGCCACGGCCACGGCGCGGGCGACACGCACCGCAGGTGAGGGGGTGACCTGCTCGAGCACGGCATACAGGGTCGTGATGCGGTCCCAGCGGGTCGCCTCGGGTGACGGGGCGGTCGCGTGCTCGGCGGCGATGCGCGCCTGGAGCCGGAAGCTCTCGGACAGTGCGGTGACGGGGACCGGTGGCTCTGTCGCCTCGAGCAGCGCCAGGGCCTCGGCGATCTCGTCGTGGTGCCAGCGGCGACGGTCCTGGTCCGGCAGGAGCACGAGCGACCCGTCGGGTGCAACCCGAGCGTCACGTCGCGAGTGTTGGAGTGCCATGAGGGCGATGAGGTGGGCGAGCGTGTCCGTGGGCCTCAGGGCGTGGGTGACGCGGGCGAGCCGGATCGCCTCACCCGCGAGCTCGGCGCGCAGCAGGTCTGGCCCGCTGCCGGGCGCGTAGCCGGCGGTGAAGGCGAGGTATGCCGTGTGGGCCACGACGTCGAGCCGCTCACCGAGGGCATCGGTCCCGGGGATGGCGAACGGGATCCCCGCGGTGACGATCTTCTTCTTGGCACGCGTGATCCGGGCTGCCATGGTCGCCTCGGGAACGAGGAAGAGCCGGGCGACGTCCGCGGTGGAGATGCCCATGACGAGCCGCAGCGACAGGGCGCTCGCACCCTCCGGCGGCAGCGCGGGGTGGGCGCACATTAGGACGAGGCGGAGCAGGTCGTCGTCGACGAGCGAGCCGTCATCGGCCATGACGCCCTCCTGTGGCTGACGGGTTGCCTCGACGAGGAGCAGCGGCTCCTTGCGTGCGGCCATCGTCTCGGCACGGAGCCGGTCGAGGATGCGACGCCGGGCTGCCGTGACGAGCCAGGCGCTGGGGTTGTCGGGCTCGCCGTCGTCCGGCCAGCGGGTCTGGGCCGTGGCGACGGCGTCGGCGAGCGCGTCCTCGACGAGGTCGAGCCGTCGGAACTGCGCGAGGAGCAGGGCGACGAGTCGGCCCCACTCCTCGCGCACGACGCGCTCGAGTGCGGTCATCCGACCTGCTCACCGGCGTCGTCGAGCTCGATGACGGCCCGGATCTCGACCGTGTAGGCCGGCGGCAGCATGGACGCGGCCGCAATGGCGACGTCGAGGTCGGGGAGCTCGATGTCGTAGTAGCCACCGATCATCTCGACCGACTCGACGAACGGTCCGTCGGTCACGAGCGCCCTGCCGTCACGGCGTCGGATCGTCGTCGCCGTGTCGGCGTCGGCCAAGGCCGCGCCGCTGACCCGGCGGCCGTGCTCGTCGACGAAGGCGTGGAACGCGTTGTGCCCGTCCACGTAGACCTGTCGCTCCTCGGGGGTCGCCGCCTCCCAGCCACCCGGTTCGTAGGCCAGGAGGACGAGGTAGCGCTTCATGACTCCCGGCCCTCGGCGGTGGCGACGCGACGCACCTCGACGCCGCCCATCCCGGTGCGACCGTGGTCGGGACCCGCGAGGATGCCCACGACCTGGAGCAGGTCGTCGAGGTCGTCCGTCTCGACCTCGTAATAGCCGGTGAGCTGTTCGGCCGTCTCGGCGTAGGGCCCGTCCGTGATGACGACCTTCCCCGCCGCATCCGCCCGGACGAGCTTGGCCTCACGAGAGTGCGTCAGCTCGGCGCCGCCGACGACCGAGTGCCCCCCGGCCGTGAGCCGGTCGGCGAACTCCTGGTGCCGGGCATAGACCGTGTCGCGCTGCTCCGGCGACGCCTCCTCCCACGACGACTCGTCACCCGGGAGCAGGACGACATAGCGGGAGGTCATGACGCACGGTCCTCGGGGGTGTTGACCGGCCGCACCTCGATGGCGTCGCCGAGCTGGGCGATCAGCTGGCAGCAGTCGAGCAGGTCGTCTAGGTCCTCGGTCTGGACCTGGTAGAAGCCACCCACCTGCTCCGCCGACTCCGCGAACGGACCGTCGGTCACGGGGCCGCCGCCTGCCGGGATGGACTTCGCCGTCGCACTGCCCTGTAGCTCGGCGCCGCCGGTCACGGTGTGTCCACGCTTGCCGAGCTCTTCGTCGAAACGCGTGTATGCGGCATACCCGGCTGCTCGTTCTTCCTCCGTCATCGACGTCCACCAGCGGTCGGCGTCTCCGACGATGAGCACGACGTATTCCTTCATGACGTTCTCCTTCTCTCAGGCCAACCGGCGGAGCTCGAGGTGTTCACCACGGGCCGCGAACTGCTCGCAGATGCGCCTCAGGTCGTCAGCGTCCTCGGACTCGAGGAGATAGAAGCCGACGACCTGTTCTGCGGACTCGGTGAACGGGCCCTCGGTGACGAGAGCCGCACCACCGTCCTTGCCGGGGCGCATCGACACGGCCTGCGCCGAAGGCTCCAAAGGGCTCGTGGCGAGGATCTCGTGCCCACCGGCGGCGAGGTCGCGGTAGAACTGCTCGTGGGAACGCTGCCCCTTCTCGTGCTCCTCGGGCGGGAGCTCAGCCCACTCCGCCTCGGGTGCGGGCAGCAGGACGAGAAAGCGGCTCATCGGGATCTCCTTGTGGTCGGCTGGATGCGAGGGCGCGAGTGCGACCTCACTTCCCTGACGAGCGAACCACAGCCGAATCGACAACTCGACCGGAACTCGTGGACGAGCCAAGGTCGATGCCGCCAGAAGCGCTGTATGCCGTTCGCCTCCACGCCGGTCCCCGACTCGCCGTGCTCGCCTGGACCCTCTAGAACGGGATGGTCTGCGGGTGCTGTGGTGGTCGCGGTAGGAGGTCGATCCGGTAGCGCTTCCAGCTGGGGCTGTGGTCGAGGTCGATCGTGGGTGGTGGGCTGCCGTAGGTGTTGCCGTCGATGTCGAACGAGACCGGGTAGGCGCGGGGTGCGGCGTTGTCGGGTCCGCCGAGGAGCTCGATGAGCTCTTCCTCGAAGGTGGTGGGGATGTCGGCGGGGTCGACTGTGGCGCGGTTCGAGGCGCGGAGGTCGCGATGTGTCGCTTCGGCGGTGACAAGGTGCAAGTGGTCGACACGCACGAGCTGGCGGGCACGCTCGGTCACCGCGGCCCACGCGGTCCGGGCCTGCTCCACCTTGAAGTCCCCGCGCCAGTGGTCCGTGCCGTGCACCCCGGTGCGCCGGGTGAGCCCGCGCCGGGCGCGTTCGTCCTGCGCGTGCGCGGTCACCGCGTCCGGGTCGACCTGCGCCGCCGTGCGCGCCAGCAGCCGGCGCAACGGACCGGTCGTCAGCTGCCCCCACACGCCCTTGACCCGGTCCACCACCTCCGCCGCGGACTCCGCCGACAGGAACTCGGTCTCCTCCGTCACGACCCGCGCCCGCTGCTCGTCCAGCTCACCCGAGGCCATCGCATCGACCACGGCCGGGGTCCGGGTCAGCTGACGGATCGCATCCAGGACCCGGTTCGTCGCGACATGGACAGAACACCCCAACCGGGGCGCAGCCAGCTCCGGGGCATCCAACCGCTGGTACCCCAACCCGTGGTGCACCTCGACCGACGTGCCGTCCTCCTGCACGTGCGAGTCAAGCGCCGACAGTGCGCCAACGCCACCGCCTGCCGCGCCGACGCCGCGTCCTTCTCCCGCTGCGCCGACTCGATCACATCCAGAAGCTCCTCGGAACTCAACGTGGAAGCCGAAGCAGACAACGCGGCATACCGGCCCTCCAGGACGGCGGTCGCAGCAGTGCTCTCCATGACCCCACACTACTCGAACATGTGTTCCACGATCAACTTTGTCCACAACCAGGTTGGGCTGAACACGCAACTTGCGCAGTGGAATTCACGTGATGGGGTGCTCATCCTGCAGAGCCGGAGGGAGTGGCTTGGAGTGGACGACGGTGAGGTCGGAGACGGCTCGGGTGAGGACGACGTAGAGGCGCCGCAGACCGGTCCGATCGTCGGGCTCCGCCGCGGCGATCTCGGCCGGTTCGAGCACGAGGACGTGGTCGAACTCCAGGCCCTTGGCCACCGTCGCAGGCACGACGTCGACCTGGTGCTCGACGTCGCCGTGCGTGGCACCAAGAGTGCCGTGCTCGATCCCGGCGGCCTGCAGGGCTCGAGAGACGTCAGCGACCCGGGCGTCCGGCACGATGACGCCGATGCTGCCCGGGAGTGCCATCAGCCGATCCAACTCTGTCACAACCGCACTCACGAGCCCTGCGCCCGCGACAAGAACGAGGTCGAGCCGACCAGGGTTGTCTCGCACCGACTCCGGCGCTGCGAGACCAGGGGCCGCCTGGGGCAGCAACCGGGCCGCGAACTCGATGACCGACGCCGGCACCCGGAACCCACGACGCAGCTCCGACACGATGCCGTCGGGCTTGCCGAGGTGCTCGAGGCTCTCGGCCCACGACGCCGTCGACCACGGGGTGGTGCCCTGGGCGATGTCCCCGAGGATGGTCGCGGCCCCGGTCGAGCACCGCCGACCCACCGCCCGCAGCTGCATCGGTGACAGGTCCTGCGCCTCGTCCAGCACCACGTGACCCAGGCTCGGCGTCCGGTTGAGGAGATCACCGAGCTCGTCGAGCAGCACCGCGTCGGCGAGGGTCCACTTCGCGGATCCCGCTGTGCGAGAGGGCTTCTCCCAGAGCAACACCTTCTGCTCGTCCTGCGACAGCACCCCGTCGGCCGCCGCCGCGAGCGCGTCCGCATCCGACAGCAACCGGTGCAGCAGCGCACGGGCGTCGACCTTGGGCCAGATCGAGCCGGCATACGCCTTGACGGGGGCGCTGCGCGCGATGGCGTCCTGGACGCGGTCGTCGGGGTACTCCCCCAGTGCCTCCATCTTCACGAGCACCGAGTGGGCCAGCCGCTGCGGCAACAGCGCGCGCGCTGCCTCATAACGGATCTCGCGGCCTGCGAGCCCGTCGACCAGTGGCGCGACGTCATAGGTCGCCACGCGCCATACGCGTGACCCGCGCGGCACGACCATGGCCTCCTCGGGCGGCACGAGGTGCGACCACACGGCGCGGTGCAGCACCCGAGCCATCCGCGCGTCGCCCTTGAGCTGTGCGACGGCCGTCTCTTCTGTCGCCCGGATCGGCACCGACGCCGTGAGCGCCTCGATGCTCGTGTGCCGGACCTCGACCTCGCCGAGCGTGGGGAGCACGGCACCGATGTGCTCGAGGAAGGCCTCGTTGGGGCCGATGACGAGGACACCGCTGCGCCCCAGCCGCTGGCGATAGGCATAGAGCAACCAGGCCGCCCGGTGCAGGCCGACCGCGGTCTTCCCGGTGCCGGGCGCACCCTGGATGCAGACCGTCGTGGTCGCGTCGACGCGCACGAGCGCGTCCTGCTCGGGCTGGATCGTCGCGACGATGTCGCGCATGGGACCGACCCGGGGGCGCTCGATCTCCGTGGCGAGGATCTGCGAGCGCGCCTCTGGCTCGGCCGCGTCCAGGAGGTGCTCGTCCTCCAGCGCCGTGATCGAGCCGTGGTCGTAGCCGAAGCGGCGACGCAGCCGCACGCCCATGGGCTCGGAGTGCGATGCGCGATAGAAGGTCGTCGACACCGGCGCCCGCCAGTCGATGACGAGCGGGTCGCCGGCGTCGTCGGTGACGTGCCGACGACCGATGTACCAACGCTCGTCGGTGTCGAGGTCCACGCGGCCGAAGAAGAGTGCCGTCGTGGGATCGTCCTCGAGTGAGCGGGCACGCCGCCAGAGGGTCTCGGCGAGCGCCTCCGACGACGCCGCGTTGCCGCCCTGGACGTCGAGGGCGAGGGTGCGTTCGCGCATGCGGGCCAGCTCGGCGCGTGCGGTCGCGAGATGGGTCTGTTCTGCCGTGAGCTCCTCGTTCATGGGCATGACGAAGTGCCTCTCCTGAGCTCAGGGTGTGATGGGGGGAAGAGACAGCCTAGGCGATCGGCTGGTCGAACACGTGCCGTCGCACCCACGCGTGCATCGCGATGGCCGCCGCGGCGCCGGCGTTGATCGACCGGGTCGAGCCGAACTGCTCGATGTGGAGGGTCGCCTCGCACTCGGCGCGCATCGCCTCGGACAACCCCGGCCCCTCCTGCCCGAAGACGAGCATCGCGTTCCGCGGCAGGTCATAGGTCTCCAGAGCGCGGCTGCCGGGCAGGTTGTCGACCCCGATGAGGCGTATGCCGTTCGCTGCCGCCCACGTCGCCAGGTCACCGGGCGTGGAGTGGTGGTGCTCGTGCTGGTAGCGGTCGGTGACCATCGCACCTCGTCGGTTCCATCGGCGTCGACCCACGATGTGGAAGGCCGCGGCGCCCATCGCGTTCGCGGTGCGCACGACCGAGCCGATGTTGAAGTCGTGCTCCCAGTTCTCGATGGCGACGTGGAAGTCGTGGCGGCGGGTGTCAAGGTCGGCGACGATCGCCTCGTGACGCCAGTAGCGATAGCCGTCGACGACGTTGCGGCGGTCGCCGTCGCGGAGCAGGTCCGGGTCGAGCCTCTCGTCGTCGGGCCACGCCCCCTCCCACGGTCCGACACCGACCTCGCCATCGGCAATGCGCTCGCGCTCGTCACTCACGGGCCCAACAATGGCAGGCATGAGTGAGAAGCCCCTGCTGGGCGAGAGAGACAACTACGCCGACTACCTCGACAGCCGCCGCGAGGCGTTCGAGAAGAAGTGCGAGGGGCTGACGCCGGAGCAGCTGGCGCTGCGCTCGGTGCCCCCCTCGTCGATGTCGCTGCTGGGTCTGCTGCGGCACCTCGCCGAGGTCGAGCGCGGCTGGTGGCGTCGCGCGCTGGCGGGAGAGAGTCCGGAACGGCTCTGGGGCCCGCGGGGCGCCGACGCCGACTTCAACGACGTCGTGGGCGAGCAGTCCGCGGTCGACGAGGCGTGGGCGGCCTGGCGGGTCGAGGTCGCCTACGGCCAGGAATGGCTCGCGGCGCATGACGACATGGGTGCCGTGGTCGACGGCCACCACCACGGGCAGCTCAACGTTCGCGATGTCGTCGTCCACCTCATCGAGGAGTACGCGCAGCATCTTGGACACGCCGACCTGCTGCGGGAGTGCATCGACGGCCGCACCGGCCAGTGACTCAGTGGTTGCGCAGGGCGTCGATCAGCTCGTCCTTGTTCATCGAGGAGCGACCCTCGATGCCGATCTCGCCCGCGCGCTTGCGCAGCTCGTCGACCGTGCGGTCCTCGTAGTTCTCGGCCTCACCACCGCGCTCACCGACCTTCGAGCGCGAGCTGGCTGCGGCCGCGTTGGAGATGCGTGCGGCCTTCTCCTTGCTCGCGCCGTCATCGCGCAGCTCCTCGTAGAGCTTCGGATCCTTGATGCTCGGACCCGGGTCCTTCGCACCGCTCCTGCCCTGTGGCATGGCTCCTCCTCCGGTCGAGTGCAGTCCCCATCCACCCTGCGCCCGACGCTCGCACTTTGCAACGTGACCCACCCACGGGGGCGAGCCGTCCAGCGCACGCCCAGCCACACGGCATACCCTTGCGCGCGTGATGATGCCGACGCTTGGCCCCGACTGGATGGACCCCCAGTGGCTCCTCGACCGCTTCGGCTCCCAGTTCTTCTGGGTCAGCGTCGCGATCGTCTTCATCGAGTGCGGGCTGCTCTTCCCGATCCTGCCCGGTGACTCCCTGCTCTTCGCCGTCGGCCTGTTCATCAGCCGCGGCGACATCGGCATCAACATCGCGGTGGCCTGCCTGATCCTCAGCCTCGCGGCGTTCGTCGGCAACGTCGTCGGCTACGAGATCGGCCGCGCCATCGGTGCCCCCCTCTATGAGCGCGACGGACGCTTCATCAAGAAGAAGTACTTCGACCAGACGCACGAGTTCTTCGAGAAGCACGGCGCCAAGGCCCTCGTCCTCGGCCGGTTCGTGCCCATCGTGCGCACCTTCATCACCGTTGTCGCAGGGGTGAGCCGGATGGACCGCCGCCACTTCTTCGTCTGGAGCGGGGTCGGCGCCGTGCTCTGGGCCACCGGCATCACCCTCCTCGGCTACTTCCTCGGCGGCATCGAGCTCATCCACGAGAACCTCGAAGCAGCGATCCTCGTCATCGTGGCGGTGTCGGTGGTGCCGATGGTGATCGAGTTCATCCGTCACCGCAGCGCCACCCGCATCGTCATCGAGGAGACCGACGAGGTCATCGACGACCTCCGCGACGACCGCGTCTGACCGGGACCCTTCTCGACGCTTGATTCCTCGGCGTCCGGGTAAGGAAACTGGCAGAACGCAGATCACGCACCGCTCCCGCCGAAAGGAACGAGGACCCATGACCCGCGCCAAGCTCACCCAGATCGAAGCCCAGTCGCAGGAGTGGCCCGGCACCACGGGCGAACTCACCCCGGCACCGGACCACGGTGAGACGTCGTGGACCGGTCGTGGACGCCTCGACGGCAAGCGGGTCCTCATCACCGGAGGTGACTCCGGCATCGGGCGCGCGGTGGCCATCACCATGGCCAAGGAGGGCGCGACGGTAGCGATCGCCCACCTGTCCGAGGAGCAGGGCGACGCCGAGGACACGGCTCGCGTCGTCAAAGAGGTCGGAGGTACGGCGCACCTGTTCGCGACGGACCTCACCGAGCTCGCGGCCAACCAGCAGCTCGCCAAGGACGCGGTGAAGGCCCTCGGGGGACTCGACGTCCTCGTCTGCAACGCGGCATACCAGATGACCTTCGACCAGATCGAGGCCTTCCCACCGGAGCAGATCCAGCGGACCTTCGCGACCAACGTCTTCTCGCCCTTCTGGCTCGTCCAGGCACTCGCCGGAGAGCTCGAGAAGAGCGAGGGCAGCGTGATCATCACGACCTCGATCCAGGCCTACGAACCGTCCGAGCAGCTGCTCGACTACGCAGCGACGAAGGCCGCGCTCAACAACATGGTCGTCAACCTCGCCAGCCAGCTCGGCAAACGCGGCGTGCGCGTCAATGCCGTTGCGCCGGGGCCGATCTGGACCCCGCTCATCCCTGCGACCATGCCGCCCGAGAAGGTCGAGAACTTCGGCGCCGACACGCCCCTGGGGCGAGCCGGCCATCCCGTCGAGGTGGCGGCCGCCTATGTCTTCCTCGCGTCCGAAGAGGCGAGCTATGTCTCGGGAACCGTCCTCGGAGTCACTGGCGGGCGCCCGGTCTTCTAGGACCGGCACGCCGTGCCGGGACTCACCTCCCGGGCACGGCGATCAGACCGAGCGTGTATGCCGCCGTGACCGCCGCGGTCCGGTCCGTCACGTCGAGCTTGGTGAAGATCCGCAGCAGGTGGGTCTTGACCGTCGCCTCACCGATGAAGAGCTCACGACCGACCTCGGAGTTCGACAGGCCCCGGGCGACGGCACGCAGCACGTCGAGCTCACGTGGGGTCAGGTCGGCCCTCGCCGGTGCCCGCAGCCGCTCCGCGAGCCTGGCCGCCACCGGCGGGGCAAGGACCGTCTCGCCCAGCGCGGC
Source organism: Knoellia altitudinis (assembly GCF_042666355.1). Lineage (NCBI taxonomy): Bacteria > Bacillati > Actinomycetota > Actinomycetes > Micrococcales > Intrasporangiaceae > Knoellia > Knoellia altitudinis. The sequence goes on along the minus strand of NZ_JBHTDK010000001.1, from coordinate 2,112,194 downwards.
CCGGCGGATGGCGTCGGCGAGGACCGACGGCGGCGTGTCCTTGAGCAGGTAGCCCCGAGCACCTGACTCGACGGCCCGCACGATGTCGGCGTCGGTGTCATAGGTCGTGAGGACGAGCACCTCGGGCGCATCGGGCTGGGCGCGCAGTCGTGCGGTGGCCTCGGCGCCGTCCATGACCGGCATGCGCAGGTCCATGAGGACGACGTCCGGCGCCAGCCCGGGAGCGAGGGCGATCGCCTCGGCGCCGTTGCCGGCCTCGCCGACGACCTCGAGGTCCTCGAGCTCGCTGAGCAGCGCCACCATGCCGGCCCGCACGACGGGATGGTCGTCGACGACGAGGATGCGGATCATCGGGGCAGCTCCATCACGAGCCGGGTCCCCCGCGGTCGCGCGGGAGCGATGGTCACGTCTCCCCCGAGCGCGGCCGCGCGAGCCCGCAGCCCGTCGAGCCCGAAGCCGCGGGCCGTCGCGGGGTCGAAGCCGTCACCGTCGTCGGTCACCTCGAGCGCCACCCGTTCCGGGGCGTAGTCGAGCGTCACAGCCGCGGCCCCTGCCCCCGAGTGCCGTCGGACGTTGGAGAGCGCCTCCTGGGCACCTCGCAGGACGACCACCTCGGCGTTGCCACCGAGCGGCGCGGGCTCACCGGTGACGGACGACGAGACCCGTATGCCGGTCTCCCGGGTCATCGTGTCGGCGAGCCGGGCCAGCGCTTCCACGAGCGTGCGGGACTGGAGGTGTCCCGGGGTGAGCTCGGCGACGATGATGCGGGCCTCGGCGAGGTTGTCGACGGCGGTGCTCTCGATCATCGAGAGCCGCTCCCGTGCCGTGTCGACGTCGTCACGGTCGAGGGCGGAGCCGGCCGCCCGGGACAGCGCGATGACCGAGGTGAAGCCCTGCGCGAGGGTGTCGTGGATCTCTCGGGAGAGTCGGCTGCGCTCGTCCTGCACGCCCTGGGCGCGCTCGACGGCGGCGAGCTGGGCCCGCGTGGCGCGCAGCTCGTCGATGACCATGGCCCGCTCCTCGGCCTCGCCGATGATCCGGTGGATGAACATGCCGAGGGCTGCCGAGAGCACGAAGGAGATGAGGACGGACACGAGCGCGCCGGGCACCTCCTCGGCGGGATCGTCGGCCGGGACGACGGCCGCGGTGAAGAGTGCCGCGAGGGCGAGCCCGGTGGCCACGAGCGCCGGGCGCTTCTCGAACGTGGCCCAGATCTGCGGGAAGAGGCAGAAGAAGAGCAGCCACGACTCGAACTCGGGGTCGATGACGATGATCGTGAGGAGGCAGGCCCACGCGCAGAGCTGATGGAGCACGGCATACCGGGTCGCCTCACGTTGGATCGCCCGTCGCCCGAAGAGCGCGTAGGAGAGTCCCACGCCCGAGAGCAGCAGGAGCGTCGGCAGGCGGCCGTGCGGACCCGGCGGCTCGATGAGGACGATGACGAGGGCCGTCGTGATGAGGGCGTAGCAGCTGAGGTGCCACCACCTCGCCTGCCCGCGCCACATGGCCGCGAGCTGGTCGCTCGACAGCTCTGCGGGTGAGGCTGGTGTGGTGGTCACCGGCTCATCATGTCGTGCCGCGCTTGAACCAGCGGAAGGTGAGGACGCATAGGACGAGTCCGCCCAGGGCCCACACACCGAGCACGAGGGCCGTGCGCCCGAGCTCCCAGGCGCCGCCCATCTCGATGGATGCCATGACGTCGGGGAAGAAGACCGAGCGCATGCCCTGCGCGATCCACTTGAGCGGGAACACCGAGGCGACCTGCTGGAGCCATCCGGGGATGTCGGTGAAGGCGAAGTAGACGCCCGAGATGAACTGCAGGAGGAGCATCGGCGCGACCACCACGGCGCCGGCGCTCCTGGCCGAGGCGAGCGAGCTGTACGCCGTGCCGAGGACCGTGCCGGCGAAGGCGCCGAGGCCGAAGACCCAGGCGAAGGTCAGCCACCGTGCGGCGGTGTCGGGCAGGTCGACGCCGAAGGCGAACGTGGCGACGGCGAGGAGCAGCGCCTGCTGCGCCAGCGCCGTGACGACGACGAGGCCGACCTTGCCCAGGAAGTAGGACACCGGTGGCATGGGCGTGCTGCGGAGGCGCTTGAGCGTGCCGTCGTCGCGTTCGGCGGCGACCGACATGGCCATCGTCTGGAAGGAGGTGAGCAGGATGCCGGCCGAGATCATGCCGGGGAGGAAGTAGGCCGCAGCGCTCATCTCGGCGCCACCCGCCTCCATGCTCTCGCCGAAGATGACCGAGAAGAGGGCAAGCATGAGGATCGGGAAGAGGAAGGAGAAGAAGACGGCCTCCTTCTCGCGCGAGTACATCTTGAGCTCGATCACGGTCCGGTCGAGCCCCAGGGAGACCGCGTTCATGCCATGACCTCCATCGAGGTGTCAGTGGTGGCCGCTGCGTCATTGACGTGCGGCGCGATGAGCGAGAGGTAGGTGTCCTCGAGCGACGGCCTGCTGACCGCGAGCTCGGGGACCTCGCCGCCGAGCCGCTGCGAGAGCCGGGCCACCTCGAGGGTGGGGGTCGCCGAGCGGAGGCTTCGCCGCCGGCCCCCTTCGGTCCACGAGACCGTGGCCTCCTCGGAGGCGCGGCCGCCGAGGTTGGCCGGGGTGTCGAGCGCGAGGAGCGTGCCGGCGGCGATGACGCCGACCCGGTCGGCGAGCTGCTCGGCCTCGTCCAGGTAGTGGGTCGTGAGCAGGATCGTCGTGCCCTCGGCGGCGAGGCTGCGGATGAGGCCCCAGAAGTCCCGGCGCGCCTGCGGGTCGAAGCCGGTCGTGGGCTCGTCGAGGAAGAGCAGCTCGGGTCGGCCGATGATGCCGAGCGCGACGTCGAGCCGCCGACGCTGCCCACCCGAGAGCCCGGCGATCCGCGCATCGGCCTTCTCCTCGAGACCGACGGCCGCGATGACCTCGTCGACGGTGCGAGGCGTCGAGTAGGTGCGGGCGGTCGACGCGAGGATCTCGCGCGGCGTGAGGAGGTCAAGCCCGGACGAGCTCTGCAGGACGATGCCGATCCGGTTGCGCCACAACCGGTTTGCGGACTGAGGATCCTCACCCAGGACGCTCACCTCACCGGAGTCGCGGGTCCGGAAGCCCTCGAGGATCTCGACGGTCGTCGTCTTGCCGGCACCGTTGGGACCGAGGAGCGAGAAGACCTCACCGGCCTCGATGTCGAGGTCGAGGTCCGCCACGGCCCGTTTGGTGCCGTAGTCCTTGACGAGGCCACGCACGCTGATCGCTGTCATGTCCTCAGCATCGCGCGCTCAGGTGCGCTGCCGCACCGACCGGCGGGTGGATACGTCGTCCACCGATCGGTGGACTCCCGCCCGAACCCGGAGGGCGGCCGTGGCCGCGATGAGGAGCCCGACGACACCACAGACGACGTATGCCGTCCGCGCACCGACCTGGGTGCCGAGGACTCCGCCGATGGCCAGGGCACCGATGGTCGCCGTCCGGGACAGGCCGCTGACGAGCGCGAGCACCTTGCCGCGGTCGCCCTCGGCGATCTCGCGCAGGAGGAGCGCGAAGATCGCAGCGTTGACGACGCCGAGAGCGAGGCCGACCGCAAAGGCGGCCACGGCATACACCCAGACCTCCGGAGCCAGACCCTGTCCGATCTGCAGCAGCGGGACGACCGCGAGGCCGATGAGGATGGCACGGACCCGGTCGTCGCGTGTCCGCAGCGCCGCCGCGGCAAAGGCGCCGACCACGGCGCCCACCCCACCGGCGGCTTCGGCAAGACCGAACTGCGCCGGTGAGGCCCCGAGCTCACCTCGCACGAGGAAGACCTCGACGGCGTTGACGGCCTCCAGCGTGAGGATGATGGGGATGACACCCAGCACCAGCGCGCTCATGACTGGGTCCGCACGAAGGACCCGGAGGCCGTCTCGGGGCAGCAGCGAGTGTCGGCTCTCGACCGTGGAGCGGTTGACGCGCAACGCCAGGGCAGCAGCGATGACTGCGAGGAAGGTCGCCGCGTTGACCCCGAGTGCCGCCCGAGTCCCCCACTGCTGGACGACGACCCCAGCCAGTGCAGCACCCAGCGGCGAGGCGACCGCTCGCAGGCCCTGCGCCAACGAGACGTAGGTGCCGGAGAGCTCGTCCCCGACGACGAGGGGCATCACGGCATTCCAGACCGGCATGGCGAAGGCGAAGCCGGTCTGCATGACGAGGACGCCGATGCACGTCCAGACGAGCGACGGCGCCATGACGAGTCCCAGGGCACCCACGGCCTGCGCCGACAGGGCCACGAGCAGGACCAGACGCGGCGGGTGGGAGTCGGCGACCGAACCGGCGAGACCCATGGTGAGGACGAGCGGGAGGGCGAAGCAGATGAGCAGAGTCATGACGGCATACGGGCCGTGGCCCCGGTCGTGCAGGTGAAGCAGGAGCGCCACCATCGCCATGACGTCTCCGATAAGCGACCCCACCGTGGCACCGAGCACGAGGCGTGCCTGACCGATCGTCAGGACCCGATGATATTCGTGAAGTAGTTGCTTCATAGTTGTGAAGGTAATGCTTCACGTTTCCCGCGTCAACACCTAGACTCGAACCATGGCGACCAAGCGACCCGACGAGCTGCGGATCACCGACCCGCGAGCGCTCCGTGCGCTGGCCCATCCCGCCCGGCAGCGCCTCATCACCGAGCTGTTCTCGGGCGAGGTCCTCACCGCGACGGAGGCGGCGCGGCTCGTGGGCCTCACACCGTCGGCGACGAGCTATCACCTGCGGGCGCTCGAGAAGTGGGGCGCCGTCGAACGTGACTCCTCGAGCGACGGACGCGAACGACCCTGGCGTTCGACCGCGAACACGATCTCGATCCTTCCCGAGGCGCACCGGGCCGCCGGGCGTGACCTCAGCCGGACCTCGCTGGCGAAGTGGTTCGTCGGGCTCGACGCGGGACTCGACCGGCTCGCCGCCTCCCTCGAGTCCGCGACCGAGACCGGCATGACCTCGCGCGGGCGGCTGTGGATCACCGACGACGAGCTCGTGGAGCTCAAGGAGCAGCTCGACGAGCTGTTCCGCAAGCACCGCGGCCGCACGCGGCGCGACCACCCCGAGGACGCGCAGCCGTGGGACGTCTACGCGCTGATCCTCCCGTCGGAGAAGTGAACGGAACCGATCGGGTGCGCGCAGAGGTCCAAGCACCATGAGAGCTTCAGTTAGGCGCGCCTGGACCGTGGTCGCGGTGGTCGCGGCAGTCCTGCTCGGTGCTGCGTATGCCGTGTCGTCCACTCGTGGTGTGGCATCAAACGACGCGGGCTGGCTCGACTCCCTCGACGGCGTGCAGGGCGAGTGGGTGTCGAACGCCGGTTTCGCCTACGACGGCACCGAGCCCTGGTCTGCGCCCGTGCGGCTCTCGATCTCGGGCGACGACATGCGTTTCCATGCCGGTTGCAATCAGCTGAGTGCAGAGGTGGCCGTCGAGGACCATCGACTCGTCGCGGTCGACGGCATCGTGTCGACGGAGATCGGCTGCCCCGCCGAGCTGACCGCACGGGACGCGTGGCTGGCCGCCCTCATCGACGACCGTGCCACCGTGCAGCTCAAGGGGCCGATGCTCGCGTTCGACACCGACGCGGGATGGATCGGCTTCGCACGGGGCGACCAGTAGCCGGCGAGCCGACCACCTCTCCCTGCCCGGCTCATCAAGAAGTGGTCGCCTCGAGTCCTGGGTCACAGTCAGACGGGCGCGCCCTGGCGGAGGACGATGCGGGTCCACGACCCGAGGTAGAGCACGGCGCCGGAACCGATCGGAAGACCGGCGTCGATCGGGTCGTCGGGGATGTCGCCGACGACGTTGCTGACATAGGTGCCGTTCGCTGACCCCAGGTCCTCGACGACCCAGCCCAAGTTGTGGCGCGTGAGCTGTGCATGCCGGCGGCTCACCCCGGCGTCGAGCTCGCAGTCGATGTGGGGCGTGATCGCCTTGATCTCACTGTGCCGGCCGATGAGGACCTGGCTGCCGCGCAACGGGACGACCGTCGGCGGGCGCGGGTCGGGAAGGCGGTCGGGGCTGCTCTGGCACTCATACCACTGCGGGTCGACCCAGACCTCGGCCACCCATGGCTGTGCCGCGCCTGCTTGGCGCCCTCCCCCCAGGACCGACATGCCGAAGTCAGCCGCGCGGCGGGGGCGGGACGTCGCCGGGCGTCGTAGCGTCGATCGGCTGCGTGGCCTCCACCGGGGCGGACGGAGCGGCCGGGGTGGCTGGGGTGGTCGCCGGGGACGCCGGCGCAGGCGGGGTCGACGCGGAAGGTGACGGGGCGGCATACCCGCTCGGCGGCGGGATCGTCGCGTCGCGCTGGCCGAAGTCGACCCTGGGTGCCTCGCGCTGCTCGCCGACGGCCTCGAAGTACTCGGCCTGCTTGATGCCGAAGACCCGGGCCACGAAGTTCGTCGGGACCGTCTCGACCTTGGTGTTGAGGTCACGCACGGTCGCGTTGTAGTAGCGACGGGAGGACGCGATGCGGTCCTCGGTGCTCGTGAGCTCCTGCTGCAGCGCCATGAAGTTCTGGTTCGCCTTGAGGTCGGGGTAGGCCTCCGCGATCGCCAGCAGACGCCCCAACGCCTGGCTGAGCATGTTCTCGCTCTCGGCCTGCTGGACCGGCGACTGGCCCGGAGCCATGGCCGCGCTGCGCGCCTTGATGACGTCCTCGAGCGTGCCTCGCTCGTGCGCTGCGTAGCCCTTGACCGTCTCGACGAGGTTGCCGATGAGGTCGTGGCGCCGGGTCAGCTCGACGTCGATCTGGCGCCACGCCTCCTGGACGAGATTGCGCAGCTTGATGAGGCCGTTGTACATGCCGACGACGACCAACCCGAGGACGACGACGACGGCAACGATGATGATGGTGGTGATCATGGGAGCTCCCCTGTTGATGGCCTCTCGGTCGCGATCCTAGAGCCTGTATGCCGTGTGGTCCGGGATGCACGGACGGTCAGGTCCGGTGCCGGGCGAGGCCCAGGCGGGGCCTCAGGCGAGGCCGAGGTCGGTGAGGCCGTAGGCGTGCCGATACTCGAGGCCGGCGTCGGCGAAGACCTGTGCCGCACCGGTGGCGCGGTCGGCGATGGTCGCGACGGCGACGACGGTGGCCCCGGCGTCCTGGGCGGCCTTCGCGGCGTCCAGCGGGGAGGCCCCGGTGGTCGAGGTGTCCTCGACGATGAGCACGCGACGACCCTCGATCGAGGGACCCTCGATGCGCTGCTGCAGACCGTGCGCCTTGCCGGCCTTGCGCACGACGAACGCGTCGAGCCGCTCACCGGCGGCGGCCGCGGCGTGGAGCATCGACGTCGCGACCGGGTCGGCGCCGAGCGTCAGGCCGCCGACGGCGTCGAAGTCGAGGTCAGCGGCCAGGTCGCGCATGACTCGCCCGACGAGCGGGCTGCCCTCCCCGTCGAGCGTGATGCGGCGCAGGTCGACGTAGTAGTCGGCCTCCTTGCCGGAGGAGAGCGTCACCCGGCCATGGACGATGGCCTTGTCCCTGATGATCTCCAGCAGGCGGGCCCGGTCGGCGGCGATGTCAGTCACGGCCCCGAGGCTACCGATCGCTCGCGGCCCGGGCGAGAGCGGTGATCGCGGGCCAGTTCTCGGTGATGACGAGATCGGGTGGGGTGAGCCACGAACCGCCCACACACGGAACCCGGTCGAGCTCGAGGTATGCCGGTGCGCTGGCCTGCGTGATCCCTCCCGTCGGGCAGATGCGGACACCGGCGACCGGTCCCAGCAGGGCCTTGAGGAAGGCGGGCCCACCCAACGGCTCAGCCGGGAAGACCTTGATCTCGGCGTGACCGGCATCCCTGAGCTCGAGGACCTCACTCACCGAGCCGGCACCCGGCAGCACGGGGACGTCGACGTCGCCGAGTGCGGCGCGCAGGGCCTGTGATGTCCCGGGCGTGACGATGAACTGGGCTCCGGCGGTGAGGGACGCGTCCAGCCCGCCGACGTCGAGGACACTGCCCGCCCCGACGAGGATCTCCGGAACCTGCTCACGGATGGAACGGATCGCCCGGACCGCGCCCTCGGTCCTCAGCGTCACCTCGATGATGGCGACGCCACCGGCGACCAGCGCTCGAGCCAGCGCCACCCCGGCCACGGAGGGGTCGGGGTGAGTGGGGAGCTGGACGACGGGGATGACCGGGGAGACGTCCAGCGGCGAGGCGACGCTCATCCGGCGTCCTCCTCGACCACCGGGCTGCCGAGGATCGCCGAGATGGCGCCGGCGGTGGTGGCGACCATCGAGCCGAGCTGTTCGACCTCCGCCCCGGTCACGTCGAAGGCCAGGGACGACACCGACACCCCTCCGATCGGCTCCCCACGGTGGTTGACCACGGCAGCGCCGACGCAACGGGTGTGTGCCTCGTTCTCCTCGTCGTCCACGGCATACGCCCTCTTGCGCACCTTGGCGAGGTGGCGCAGGAGCACGCTCACGTCCGTCATCGTGCGAGCGGTGAGAGGGGGCAGACCCGTCCGGGCGGCAAGCTGGCGCACATCGGCATCGGCCATCTGCGCCAGCACAGCCTTGCCGATCGCCGTGCAGTGCAACGGAAGCGTCATCCCGATGCGGGACCTCATCGAGTAGGCGCGAGTGCCCTCGTGCTTGTCGAGGTAGACGAGCTGGTCTCCGTCGAGGACGGCGAAGTGCACCGTGCGTCCGCTCGCCTGGCAGAGCTGCCGCAGCTGGGGGCGCGCCAGCCTGGCGAGGTCATCGGTCCCCGTCGAGCGTGAGGGCAGGGAGAGCAGCCGTGCGCCCATCGCGTAGGTCCGGCCGTCCTCCTCGCGTGCCCACCCCACGCCGACGAGCTCCTGAAGGATCCGATGCACAGTCGAGACCGGGAGGCCGGTGTGGCGCGCGATGTCGCTGAGCCGGCGCTCGTGGGCCAGGGCCTCGACCACGGCGATGGCCTTCTCGAGGGCCGAGAGCTGGGTCATCGGGCCATCCACCCACCGTCGACCGTCAGCACGTGACCATGCACGTATGCCGCTGCCGGACTCGCGAGGTAGACGACCGCTGGCGCGATGTCGTCCGGTGTCGCCCACCGTCCCGCCGGGATGCGGGCCGAGATGGACTCGAAGCGGTCCTGGTCCGCCCGAAGTGCCGCGGTGTTGTTGGTCTCCACGTAGCCCGGTGCCACCGCGTTGACGCGCACGCCCGAGGCGGCCCACTCGTTCGCGAACGCCTTGGTGAGACCGGCAACGGCATGCTTCGTCGCGGCATATCCCGGCACGTTGACGCCGCCCTGGAAGGTGAGGAGAGAGGCGATGGTGACCACCGCGCCGTCCCCTCGAGAGACCATCGCCGCACCCAGTGTCTGGGTGAGGATCCACACCGAGTCGAGGTTGACGACGCGCACGAGGTCCCAGTCGGCCAAGGACATCTGGGCGGCTGGTGTGCGCCGGATCGTGCCGGCGTTGTTGACGAGGATGTCGACCTGGTGCTCGGCCGCGACCTCGGAGGCACGTGCCTGCACGGCGTCACGGTCCGCGATGTCGGCTGCCACGCCAAAGGCCCTGCGCCCCAACGCTTCCACTTCGGCGGCGACCTCGTCGCAGTCGCCCTCGGAGCGACCCCAGAGCACCACGTCCGCCCCGGCCGAGGCCAGCGCGAGGGCGCAGGCACGACCGATGCCGGTGCGTGCGCCCGTGACGAGAGCCGTGCGCCCGGACAGGCCGAACTGCTGCTCGAGCCAGCTCTCGCCCTGCGGCTCGACGGTCATCGCAGGTCCGTCGTCGCCACCGCGTCCATGTCGTCGTAGGCGAGGTTCTCACCGGCGGTCGACCAGACGAACTTGTAGGAGGAGGTGCCCGCACCGAAGTGCACGGACCACGGCGGCGAGATGATCGCCTGCCGGTCGGCGACGACCATGCTCTTGGTCTGTCCGGGCTGACCGGCGATGTGGATGACCCGCTCGTCCTCCGGGAGGCCGAAGTAGAGGTAGCACTCGGTCCGCCGGTCGTGGGTGTGGCACGGCATCGTGTTCCAGACGTTGCCGGGCTCGATCGTCGTGATGCCCAGGGCGAGCTCGCACGACGCGACCCCCTGGTCATGGACGTACTTGCGGAGCGTCCGACGGCTGGCCTTCTCCTCGTCACCGATCTCGACCGCCTGGGAGTCAGCCCGGCGGATCAGGGTTGACGGGTGCGCGAGGTGGGCCGGGGCACTGACGAGATAGAACGCCGCCTCCCCCGACAACGTGACCTGCCCAGTGCCACAACCGATGTAGACGATGTCCTCGGCCTCGACGGCATACGTCTCGCCGCCTTCGACGGCCACCGAACCGGAGCCGTCCAGGCAGACGACACCGAGCTCGCGGCGGTCCGTCAGCGTCCCCTTCGAGCGGATCTCGTGGGGAGCCTCCAGGGTCAGCGACCCGCCGCCGGGGAGGGCTCCGCCGAGGAGGATGCGGTCACTCTGGCTGAGCATCCACCGGACCTCGCCCTCGACGAACAGGCCCTCCACGAGGAAGCGCTCACGCATCTCGTCGGGCGTGAGGCGGACGAACTCCGTCGGGTGCGTGGCGATACGGACGTCGGTCATTGCTCTCCTGGGCTCGAGGATTCTTTTCCGTCCAGCGGGAATGACTTCCCTTGACGCTGAATATGGAACCACTATGCACCAACGGCAACGTCGCCGCCAGAGCCCTCCGGCGGACGGCCCGCGCACAGCACAGGAGATTCCGATGCGTTCGACCCTCATCACCGGCCTGGCGGCAGTGAGCATCGCCGCCCTTGCGGCCTGTGCCCCCGGCACCACCGAGTCCGACTCCCCCGATGCGGCGGCGCCCAGCGCCTCCGGCTCCGTGGACCTGAGCTCGTTCAAGGGCAAGACGATCACCTACCTCTACTTCACCGACGGCCCGGACGAGGCAGCGACCCGCAACCTGCTCAAGGAGTTCGAGACGAAGTCCGGCGGGAAGGTGAACCTGCAGATCGTCCCGTTCGCCGACCTCCAGCAGTCGCTCCAGGCACGGCTCTCCGGCGGCAACGCCCCGGACGTCGCCCGACTCGCGGACCTCGGGCCCTTCCGCGCCGACCTCATGGACCTCTCCGGGGTCGTGGGCAAGGACTACGCCAACGAGTTCCTCGCCGGACCCGCAACCGCCATCAAGGACGGCGAGAAGATCATCGCCGTCCCCAACGACCTCACGATGAACGGGCCCTTCGTCAACGTCGACCTCTTCAAGAAGGCCGGCGTCCCGGTGCCCACGAAGTGGAGCTTCGACGAGATGGTCGCGGCCGCCAAGAAGGTGCAGGCCGCCACCAAGACCGAGGCGGGCATCGCCATCGACAAGTCCGGGCACCGCCTCTCGACGATCCTCAGCCAGAACGGCACGACGATGGTCGGCAAGGACCTGACCAACACCCTCGACGTGGCCAAGGCCACCAAGGCCATCGACAGCCTCCTCACCCTCATCGAGGACGGCACGATCCCCAAGGACTTCTGGATCGAGTCGGGCAGCAAGTACAAGGGCGCCAACGAGATCTTCCTCGCGCAGCAGGCCCCGATCTACATCTCCGGCAACTGGCAGGTCGCCCAGTTCGCGAAGTCGGCGAAGTTCGCGTGGCAGGCCGTCCCCAACGCCTGCGCAGAGCGCTGCGGCGGCTTCCCCGGCGGCAAGTACACCGTCGGTCTGAGCCAGTCCAAGGAGCCGCAGATGGCAGCCGCGCTCGTCCAGTTCCTCAACTCCAAGGAGTCGCAGGCCAAGATGGACGCGCAGTCGATGTGGCTGCCCACCCGCAACGACCTCATCGAGGGTGACGGTGTCACCTACCCCGAGCGTCAGGCCGACATGGAGGTCTTCACGGCGGACGTCGCCGAGACCCCTGCCGACACCTACGACGCCGTGGCCTCCCCGGCCTTCGGACCGTCGGCGACGGTGCTCGTCGAGGAGTTCGCCAAGGCCGTGGCCGGACAACAGGACGCCGCGACGACGGCCAAGAACCTCAAGGCGGGGATCGAAAAGGTCATCGCCGACAGCAAGTGAGCGCGACCACCGTCGCGGGCGGCCCGGACACCGGGCGCCCGTCGGCGGAGTCGGGGGCGCCTCGCCCCAGCCGCATGAGGTCCAGGTCGCGCTGGGCGCCCTACCTGTTCGTCGCGCCCAACATGATCGTCTTCGCGATCTTCACGATCTACCCGGCGATCAACGGCTTCAACATCTCGTTCTTCGACAGCCGCAACGGTCGCACGTTCGAACCCGTCGGCACGGGCAACTACACCCGGATCCTCGGTGACGGCGAGTTCTGGGGCGTGGTGCGGCACACCGCGATCTTCGTCATCGCCTTCGTCGTCGTAACGATGGTGCTGTCGACGGCGCTGGCGCTCATGCTCAACTCGCAGCAACGCGGTCGCGGTGTCCTGCGAGCGGCATACTTCCTGCCCGTCCTGCTCTCCCCCGTCGTCGTCGGTCTCATCTGGGGCTGGGCCCTCGAGCGCCGCGTCGGCCTCGTCAACACGATCACCGACGCGATCGGTCTCGGGCAGCCCGGCTGGCTCATCGACCCCACCCTCGCGATGACGTGCACGGTCCTCGTCGGGGTCTGGACCCACCTCGGCTTCTACGCCCTCATCCTGCTGTCCGGGCTCCAGGGCATCGACGGCAACGTCTACGAGGCGGCGCGGCTCGACGGCGCCGACACCGGGCAGACGATCCGGCTCATCACCCTGCCGCTGCTGCGGCCCACGATGCTCGTCGTCCTCATCCTGTCGACGATCGCCGGGTTCCAGGCCTTCGACTTCATCTACACGCTGACCGGTGGCGGGCCGACCGGGTCGACCACCCTCATCGTCCAGTACATCTACGAGCAGGCCTTCGAGTCCCCGATCCGCTACGGGTTGGCCAGTGCGGCCGGCGTCATCCTCTTCATCACGATCTTCGGGATCACGCTGCTCAACTACCTGCTCGGCCGACGTCAGGAGGCGGTGTGAGCACCGCGACCGAGACCGCCCCCACGGCGGCCACCCCCGCACCCGTCAGCTCCGGCGTCCGCAAGCCGCCGAGCACGGGCACGATCATCCGGACGACCCTGCTCATCACGGGCGCGATCATCATGCTCATCCCCGTGGTGTGGGCCGTGCTGTCGTCCTTCAAGGACACGTCCGAGCTGGCCCAGCGCCCGCCGACGATCATCCCCAGGGACCCGACGTTCTCGAACTACACCGAGGCGCTCACGAGCTTCAACTTCCTCACGTACTTCAAGAACAGCGTCATCGTCACCGTTGCCGCGACCGCGCTCACCCTGCTCATCAACTCGATGGCGGCGTTCGCGCTCTCCAAGTACAACTTCCGAGGCCGCAACGCCCTCTTCCTGCTCACGCTCGCGACGATCATGATCCCGCTGCAGGTCATCCTCCTGCCGGTCTACCAGGTGGTCGCGAACCTCGGTCTCGTCAACAGCCTGTGGGGTCTCATCATCCCGCCGGCCGCGACGCCGACCGGCGTGTTCCTGCTGCGGCAGTACATGCTGACGATCCCCGACGACCTCATCGAGGCGGCCCGGATCGACGGCGCCTCGGAGTGGCGGATCTTCTGGCGGATCATGATGCCGCTCTGCCGTCCGGCGCTGGCGGTGGTCGCGATCTTCTCGATCATCTGGCGCTGGAACGACTTCCTCTGGCCGCTGATCATCGCCCAGGACGAGAGCGTCTACACCTTGCCCGTGGCGCTCGCCCGCTTCAACGGCCAGCAGGTCGTCCCGTTCAACCTCGTGCTCGCGATGTCGGTGCTGACGATCCTCCCGGTGGTCATCATCTTCCTCGTGCTCCAGCGCCACATCCTCACCGGAATCGCCCAGACGGGCCTGAAATGACAGGACTGAAGTGAGCCGTACCGTCCATCGCCTCGGTCCCGACGGAGCGATCCTCGACTGGCTCGTCGGTCCCGTCTGGGAGGCACCCTGCACGGCACTCGACGAGGTCGTCCCACCCGACGGTCCGCCGTGGGACGACGACGGTCGACCAGGCCGGTGGAGGTTGACCAACGGCCCGGACGCCGCCGTCGTCAAGGACGCCCTGTATGCCGTCCGCGCACCTTCCGTCCCCCCGTCGCCTCCGTCGTCGGAGCCTGCCGAGGGCGTCGACTTCACGTGGCCCTCACCCTTCGCGGACGAGGAGCTGCACGGGACCTGGGAACGGCACCGGACGGCACGCGACGGAGTCCTTGAACGAAGCACGTTCTGCTACACCCCGACGGAGCGAGCCTTCGTCGCCGCGACCCGGGTCGAGGTGGACCAGCCGGAGGTGCGACGCCTCGTCGTGCGGAGCACCGGCCCGCTGCGGGTGTGGCTGCGGGGCGAGCTGGTGCTCGACCATGACGAGTTCGGCTACATGCAGCCGTGGACCCGGGTCGTCGAGACCCTGCTGCCCTCGGGGACGAGCGACCTCCTCGTCGCCTCCTGGAACGTCGCGCTGCGCGAGGTCCGCCAGACCGTCTCGGTGCGGGTCGAGGGCCTGCCCCTGCGGGTCGTCATCCCGTCCGAGGGTGCGGACGAGCACCGCGACAGCGTCGGCGAGGGACTCCTCGACGCGGTGGCCGTCCGGCAGTGGGAGACGGCCGATGGCGTCGCCACCCTGCACGGCCCACCCGGGCTCCGAGTGCGGGTCGACGTCGGCGGCCGGCCGGTCCCACCTGTCACCTTCGACGAGAGCGGCTCTGCCGAGGTCCCGCTCGTGGCAGCCGACGCGGACAGCGAGCAGGCGTCGATGCTCGGCACCGGTGAGGTCACCCTGACGGTGCAGGTCGACGACCAGACGTGCCGCTCACGGCGCCAGCTGCTCGTGGGCCACCTTCCGTGGCGACAGCGACACGAACCCGAGGGCGCACCGGAGACATGGCGCACCGAGCTGCTCGAGCACGTGAAGGGCCGCAGCGGGTCGGCGCGGGCCCTGGCCCGTCACGCCCTCGCCGGGGACAGCGCTGCCGTGAGCGTCCTGCCCGAGGACCTGACCGCGGCGCTGCGGTTCATCACCAGCAGGTCCGACTGCGCCGACTTCGAGGCCGTCGGGCTCATGCTGCTGTGGCACCGGGTGCCTGAGACGCGCTGGGACCCGTCCGCGCGGACATCGGTGCGAGAGGCACTCCTCGACTTCAAGTACTGGATCGACCAACCCGGCAACGACGCCATGTGCTACTTCACCGAGAACCACCAGATGGTGTGGCACACCGCTGAAACCCTTGTGGGAGAGGCTTTCTCGGACGAGAAGTTCAGCAACACGGGCTGGACCGGCACGGAGCATGCCGACCACGGGCGCGAGCTGGCCCGCGCCTGGATCCAGCGCAAGCTCACGTCCGGGTTCAGCGAGTTCGACTCCAACGCCTACCTGGCCATCGACGCGCTGGCCCTCGTGGCGCTCGTGGACCATGCCGTCGACGAGGACCTCCGGCGCTCGGCCGAGGCTCTGCTCGACAAGATCCTGCTCACCCTGGCCTGCAACTCGTGGCGAGGCACCCACGGTTCTGCCCATGGCCGCAGCTACACCCCCACGCTGCGGGCGTCGTGCCTCGAGGAGACCGCCGCCATCATGTGGCTGTTCTGGGGCCTGGGCGCGCTCAACGAGGCGGCCCTGCCGGCCACCGCACTGGCGACGAGCACGGCATACGTCCTCCCGGAGGCGGTCCGGGCGATCGCTTCCGAGCCCGACCACGAGTGGACCGGCACCCAGCACTACCGCGGCGACTACGCGATGGAGCGCGACCTGCTCACCCGCAGCTATGCGTCCACGGTGGTCGTGCGACGCGGGCCGGGCGGAATGGTGTCCTCGGCCCAGGACTACCGCGTCGGGCTTCCCGGCCTCCAGGAGCACATCTGGGGAATCACGCTGCCCGGGTCACTGCAGGTCTGGGCGACGAATCCTGCTGCGGAGAACCACGGCTCGCACACGCGACCGAGTGGTTGGGTCGGTCACCGGGTGCTGCCGCGGGTGCGCCAGCACGGTCGGACCGTCATCGCCCTGCACCGCGGCGACCGGCTCGCCGAGCAGGTCCACCTATGGTTCCCGGCTGCTCGGTTCGACGAGTGGGAGGCGCGCGGTGAGTGGCTCATCGGGCGCAAGACCGACGGGCTCGTCGCGGTCGCCACTCCGGGAGGTTTCGACCCCACCACGACGGGCGACGAGGCGTGGCAGCGATGGGTTCCGCGCCAGGCACCCCTGCTCGTCGCCATGCACGCCCACACCGGTCAGTGCGCCGACCTCGCCGAGTTCGCCGAGTCGCTGCCCGAGGTCGGGTGGCGGGTCGAGCACGGCGGTGTGCGGGTGAGCCCGCTCGACGGCCCGACCCTCGAGCTGGCCTGGACCGGACCGTTCCTCGTCGACG
Source organism: Knoellia altitudinis (assembly GCF_042666355.1). Classification (NCBI taxonomy): domain Bacteria; kingdom Bacillati; phylum Actinomycetota; class Actinomycetes; order Micrococcales; family Intrasporangiaceae; genus Knoellia; species Knoellia altitudinis. The sequence continues at coordinate 2,095,883 of NZ_JBHTDK010000001.1, read as the reverse complement.
ACCGTCCCGTCGACGTGGCCGCTGGGCTCCCGGTCGTGCCGCCGCACCTCGACAACCCGGCCACGACGGTGGCGGCCCCCACCGACCCGGTGCTGGTCGACTGGGCCGGGCACCGCCTCGAGATCGACCCCGTCGCAGGACGCCGGCTGGTCCCCGCGAGCGGCATCGACGGTGAGCCCCGTGGCGGCTGAGGACACCGACAACGCCCGGCTGGCCGTCCCACCCCGGCCCGGCTGGGCCGTCGAGGACGTGGCGCCCGACTCGTTGCGGCGGGTCACGAGCGAGGTCGCAGCCGCGACGTGGCGACTCGGGCTGCGCCGTTGGTTCTGGGGCGAGGGGGTGTGCCTCCTCGGTCTCGTGCGCGCGGCCGAAGCCTTCGACGAGCCGGTGCCACAGCCCGTCCTCGACTGGTACGACACCCACCTCGCCGACCCGTCGTCCGACCCGACCGCCCTGCTCGACCACGTCAACGAGGTCGCCCCGGGCACAGCGGCCGTCCACCTGGTCACGCACGCCGGGCGGACGGCATACCGGCCGGCCCTCGACCGGCTGCTCGACTGGACCCGCCGACCCGAGGTGACGCGCGACGGCACCGGCGCGATCGAGCACTGGCCGGGTGGGGTGTGGGCCGACACGATGGTCATGGTCGGTGCCTTCCTCCTGCGGCTGGGCGAGGAGCGGCGGGACCGCGACCTCGTCGCCGACGGAGTCGCCCAGGTTCTCGCCCATGCCGAGGTGCTGCAGGCCGACAACGGCCTGTTCGTCCACGGCTCGCACCAGGGTGCGGCGATCCCGTGCCACTGGGGACGGGCCAACGCCTGGGCCGCCCTCGCCATCGTCGAAGCCCTCGAGATCGACCGCGACCTCGTCGACCCCGGGGCGCGCGACGAGCTGCGTCGTCGGCTCGACCTGCAGCTCTCGGCCCTGGCCAGCACCCAGCCCGGGCACGGCATCTGGGACGTCCTCGTCGACGGCCACCCCGAGACGTCCGGCATCATCGAGACGTCTGCCGCCGCCGGCATCGCTGCCGCCATGCTCCGCTCCGTGCCGTTGCTGGGGACGGACCGGTATGCCGCTCCGGGATGGCGCGCGCTTCGCGGAGTCCTCGGACAGGTCGACGACGGGGTGCTCACCCGCGTGAGCGCCGGCACGGTGTTGCAGCTGATCCCGTTCGGCTACAGCGTGATCCGAGACGACCGCCCCCAGCCCTGGGGCCAGGGACTGCTCCTCCTCGGGCTCGCCGCCGCGGGCGAGTCACTGGCTCGCGGGGAGTCCGTGCGATGACCCCACCGACCATCCTGTGCTGTGGTGAACCGCTCGTCGTGGTGACACCACACGCTGGTGAGGACCTCGTGACCGCGCACGAGCTGTCGATCGGAGTCGCCGGAGCCGAGCTCAACGTCGCGCTGCACCTTGCCCGGCTCGGCCTCGACGTGCGCTACGCCGGTGCGGTGGGCACCGATCCGTTCGGCAAGCGCATCCGCAGCGTGCTCGTCGCCGAGGGCGTCGACGACCGCGCCCTCCACGAGGTGGCCGACCGCCCGACCGGCGTCTACTTCAAGCAGGCCGCCGGTGATTCCGGCAACGGCAGCAGCGTGCACTACTACCGCGAGGGGTCCGCCGCAGCCGGAGCCTGGGAGCTGACCGGTGAGGACCTCGCGCCAGTCGGACACGTCCACGTCAGCGGCGTGGCGGCAGCCGTGTCGGACGAGTTCGTCGCGCGGCTCGAGGCGCTGACCGCTCCCGGTCGGACGTGGACCGTCTCGTTCGACGTCAACCACCGACCCGCCCTGTGGACGCCCGGGTCGGCGCCCGAGGTGCTGCTCCGGATCGCCCGCCGCTGCGACATCGTCTTCGTCGGGCTCGACGAGGCCGCCGAGGTCTGGGGAGCGCAGACGCCGGACGCGATCCGCGCGCTCATGCCTGGCGTGAGGGAGCTCGTCGTCAAGGACGGCCCGGAGCCGGCCGTGGTGTGGGTCGACGGCGCCTGGTCAGCGAGCGAGCCGGTGCCGGTGGTCGTCGTGGAGCTGGTGGGAGCGGGGGACGCGTTCGCCGCGGCCTACCTCGCCTCCCGGCTGTCGGGTCACGGTGTGGGGGCGTCCATGCAGGCCGGCCACATCCTCGCCTCCCACGTCATCTCGGAGACCGGCGACCAGGGCTCGCCCGAGGCCGAGGCCTACGCCCAGATCCGCGACATCCTGCCGGCGCGCACCGTCGCCCGTTAGCCGCTCGGGCGGTGGGCCGAGCGGGCCCGCGACCGCACGAGGGGACGCGGGAGGACGCGCAGTGCCGTGACGATCGCCTTGTACTGACGCCCCGGCACGGACACGACCTTGCCCTTGTCGACATCGGCGAGGGCGTCGCGCACCAGCCGCGGCGCGTCCAGCCACATGAACTTCGGCAGCCTCGACATGTCGAGCTCGGCCCGCTCGTGGAACTCGGTGTGGGTGAACCCCGGGCACAGTGCCGTCGCGGTCACCCCCGACCCCGCGAGCTCGGACGCCAGCCCCTCGGTGAAGACCGTGACGAAGGCCTTGTTGGCGCTGTAGGTCCCGGACGTGATGAACGACGCCACCGACGAGACGTTGATGATCGCGCCATGCCCCCGAGAGCGCATGGCCCGGCCGGCCGCGTGGGACAGCACGAGCACGGCCCTCGACAGCACGTCGAACAGCGCCTCCTCATCGGACACCTCGTTGTCGAGGAACGACTTCTTGAGCGAGTAGCCCGCGTTGTTGACGAGCACGTCGACGGGCGCATCGCTCGAGGCGAGCCGGTCCGCCACCCTGGCGACGTCCTCCCGACGGGTGAGATCGGCCGAGAGCACCTCGACCTCCACGCCGCGTGAGGTCCGGAGCTCGGCAGCCAACGCCTCGAGACGCGCCACGTCCCTCGCCACGAGGACGAGGTCGTCGCCACGCGCAGCGAGCTGGAGGGCGAACTCGCGGCCGATGCCGGCGGTGGCGCCCGTGACGAGGGAGGTGCTCATGCCACGACCCTAAGCACCCGGCATACCCGTGGGTAGGGTGAGGTGGTGCGCATCGCCACCTGGAACGTCAACTCCATCCGTTCACGCATCGACCGCGTGGAGGCGTGGCTCCAACGCACCGACGTCGACGTCCTGGCGATCCAGGAGACGAAGTGCCGCGAGGACCAGTTCCCGCACGATCGCTTCGAGGCCCTCGGGTATGCCGTGGCGCACCACGGTCTGAGCCACTGGAACGGCGTCGCGATCGTCTCCCGCGTGGGTCTCGACGACGTGAGCCGCGGCCTACCGGACCTGCCGCACTGGGGCGAGCCGGCCGTCGCAGAGGCGCGCGCGATCGGGGCCACCTGCAACGGCGTCCGCCTCTGGTCCCTCTACGTCCCCAACGGCCGCGCGCTCGGCGACCCGCACATGGACTACAAGCTCGCCTGGCTCGAGCAGCTCCGCGTCCAGACCGCCGCGTGGGCTGCCACCGACCAGCCCTTCGCGCTCATGGGCGACTGGAACATCGCACCACAGGACGAGGACGTGTGGTCGATGGAGTACTACCTCGACAAGACCCACGTCAGCCCGCCCGAGCGAGCCGCGTTCCAGGCGGTGCTCGACGCTGGTGTCAGCGATGTCGTGCGACCCCACACCTCCGAGCCGGGCACCTTCACCTACTGGGACTACACGCGCCTCGCCTTCCAGAAGCGCCGTGGCATGCGCATCGACTTCATCCTGGCCTCGGACCCGCTGGCGCAGCGCGTCCGCGGCGCGGCGATCGACCGCGAGGAGCGCAAGGGCAAGGGCGCGAGCGACCACGCGCCCGTCGTCATCGAGGTGGAGGACTGATGACCACCCCACAGGGGGGCGGCACGACGACCGCGCCGAGTCGCACGCTGTCGATCCCAGCGGCCCACGGTGGCATGCTCGCGGCCACCGAGTTCCTCCCCACGTCCCCGCCCGTCCCCGACGTGCCGACGCTGGTCCTGGCCCACGGCTGGACGCTCACCCGCGCGGCGTGGGAGCCGGTGGTCCGAGAAGTCCAGTCGCACAGGGCTGTTCGCGTCGTCACCTATGACCAGCGCGGCCACGGACGATCCACGTGGGGCTCCGTTAGGACCCAATCGATCAAGGCCCTCGCCGACGACCTCGCCACCGTGATCGCCGCGACGGCCTCCACCGGGCCGCTCGTCCTCGGCGGCCACTCGATGGGAGGCATGACAGTCCTTGCGTATGCCGGTGCGCACAGCTCCGACTTCCGCGAACGTGTCCGTGGGGTCGCCCTCATCGCGACGACCGCCTCGATCGACGGCCGCCCCGACGTTCGCGGCGAGGCCCTCGCGATGGCCCTCGCCGCGCGAGTTCCGTTGCTGCGCACCGGGATGCTCATCCCGCGCCGGGTGCTGCGCGACCTCAACTTCGGCGCCGACGCCGACCAGGCCAGCGTGCGCGCCATGACCAGCCTCATGCGCAGGACCTCGCTGGCGACGACAGGTCGCTACTTCTCCTCCATCCGCGACCACGACGAGACCGACGCCCTGACCGAGCTCGCGCAGACCCCGACCCGCATCCTCGTCGGGAGCAAGGACCGGCTCACCCCGGCCAGGTGGGCACGCAGCCTGCACGACGGCATACCGGGTTCTCGACTCACCGTGCTGCCCGGCAAGGGGCACATGCTCACCCACGAGGCGACCGACGCCGTCGCCGACGCGCTCATCGAGCTCGTCGACGAAGGCCGGGCCTCAGCGGGATCCGTAGCGTAGGAGCGCGATGCCCGAGACGAAGGCCTTCGTCTCGAGGAGCTCCAGACCTCCGAGCTCGAAACCCTCGGGGAAGAGCCTGCGCCCTCCCCCCTGCACGACGGGATAGACGAACAGGCGGTACCCGTCGACCAGGTCGGCAGCGATCATGGCGTGCCCGAGGCGGATGCTGCCGGTGAGGACGATGTCCTTGCCGTCACGCTCCTTGAGGGATCGCACCTGCTCGACGACGTCACCACAGACGACCTCGGTGCGGTCCCAGTCGGGGTCGGTCATCGTCGAGGACACGACGTGCTTGTCCACTGCGTTGAGGTGGTCGCTGACGCCCGTCTCGTCGTCCTGCAGGTCGCGCCAGTAGCCGCGCATGTCCTCGAACGTCCGACGACCGACCAAGAGAGCACCGGACTGCCTCTGCTGGCGGCCGATCTCCTCGAGCACGTCCGACATGTCGGCCTGGCCTTGGGGGTCGAACCAGTCGCCGAGCATCTCGATCGACCCGTCGAGGGTGATGTTCTGGGTGATGACCAGCCGGCGCACGACGCCCCGGTCTCAGGGCCGCGCCGTCGACGCGAGGGCGTCCCCGGCTCCGAAGGTGCTCAGGAGGACGTTGGCCGCACCGATCGCACCGTTGGGACCGGTCCAGAACTGGGCCGCCCGCGGGTCGAGGGCGACGACCGACCCGTCGCCGGTCACCGTCGCCGAGGCACCGGCCGGGATCCGGAGCGCGGTGTCCTCACTAATGCCCCACGCCACCTGCCCGGGTGCGAGCGCACCGAGGTCGTAGAGCTTGCCCCAGCGGTAGTCCAGCGTCAGCGACGGGACCAGCGAGCCCGTCACGAGGCCGAGTCCGCGCTGCCAGGCACCATCGCCCGTGCGGAAGTTCGCGATCGCCTCGTCCTCGTAGTTGGTCTCCGTCGGGTCGGCCTTCGTCGAGAACCACGTACCCAGACCGGCGGTGAGGTGACGGTCGGCCAGGACGACCGGCAAGGTGAGGACGGCCGTGCGCACCATCGCGGCGAAGGTGGGATCGGCCAGCGCCGTGGCGACGCTCGCCGGGGTCTCACCGACGAGGACGGCACCGGCGGCGCCGCCGAGCACCACGCGGGACTTCCTGCCCTGCTCGACGACCTCGGTCCGACCGGTCCACCCGGCTGCCACGAGCGCGTCCGTGTAGGCCCTGGTCGCCTTCTTGTCCTTGGACGACGCAGCGAGCACGACGATCCGCGGCTGCGCACCCGCAGCCACTGCCGCCGTGGCGTCCGCGACCACCTGGCTCACGACGGCCGTCGAGCCACCTCCGACGACGTCACCACCGAGATGGACGGCGCCCGCCGCACCCGGGACCGTCGGACCGGTCAGGGGTGCCGGGGTCGGCGTGGCGACGGGGGCTCCTGCCCGGGTCACCGTCCGCGTCGTGAGGTCGTATGCCGTCGCGTTGCCTGCGCTGTCCGGTGGCAGCAGGTGCGTGACGACGTTGCGGGTCGAGAGCACCTTGTGGGGCCCGACCCATGCGATGGGCGACGACAGCGACTCGAGGTCGAGGACGGCGGTCGAGGAGGCGCCGAAGGTCCGCGCAAGGGTCGTGTCGGCGGTGTTGTGGATGCCCGTGGCGTAGTCGACCCCGACGCCGACCTTGCTCACCCCGCCGAAACGGGCGTCCGAGGTCGCCAGGGTCGAGAGCAGGCGCCCGAAGCGCCCACGCTGGTAGAAGTGCTGGTCGTAGATCGCCCGGTCGGACCCGAACCGCAGGCCACGCTCACGGTCGGCGTCATCTCCCCACCAGATGATCGAGCTGCCCTGTCGCAGACCGTCCCACGGCCCGAGGTCACCGACGTAGCCGTTGATCATCGTGCGCGACTCGACCGCCGCCCCGGCGCTCGTGCCACCCACGGCCGCACCGCGGTTGAAGGCCGCCTCCATCGCCGCCTCCGCCGGAGAGTCCGCGAGGATCGACATGGCCAGGCCCTGGTCGCCGCCGAGGATGAAGAAGCCGTCGGTCTGGTCGGTGATCATCGCCGAGCTGGTTGGGTCGTCGGCGTCGGCGCGGTTGAGCAGGGGCGCGAGGACAGCCGTGCAGCCGGTGAACGGCGCTGCGACGACCGCGTCGCAGGCGGCGTCGACCTCGTCGGTCCGCTGCTGCGCGAGCACGAGGTTCTCCTCGCGGTCGGCGGGCGCGTCGCCGTAGGACGAGGGGACGACGACGATGTCGACGGTGGGACCGCTGGCTCCGTCCGCCGCCGCCCGGCCGAAGCCCTGCAGCGTCTCGAGGGTGTAGCCACCCCCGATGGGGGTCATCGTCGTGGGATCGGCGGCCTGGGCCGCGCCTCCCCCGAGGGCGAGTCCGCACGCGGCGACGGTTGCGAAGGCAAGGACGTGGGCTGCACGGGAGCGAGAGGTGAGGGCCATGGACCCAACCTAGGTCGGCCGGTGAAGTTACGCCCGGGTAGAGCCGGACCCGGGCAACCTCCGGTTGAGCGAGAACAGTCGACCCAGCACGGGCATGAGCACGATGTTGAGCCCGTGCAGGATGCCGATGACGAGCAGGATCCCGCCGATCCGCTGGAGCTCGAACTTCACCTGCGCGGCGGTGACGTCGTCGATCGGCTGCACCACCGACCAGTCGGTCTCGGGCGCGACCTTGAGGGTGAAGAGGATGTAGGCCGCGAAGATCAGGTAGTAGACGATGTCCGTCAGCACGATGTAGCTCTTGCCCGTGAGCGGGTTGTCGTGGAAGACGTCGGCGGCGTACGCCCTGCCGAACCGCTTGATGAACGGGCCGAGCCACAGGGCGATGGCGACGAGGACGAGGTTCGTGGCGACTTCGAGGATCCACCAGGGCATGGCGAGGGTTCCGTTCACTCGGGGGGTGAGGATGAGGACGGCCGTGGTGGCCAGGACGACGACGAGCAGCCCGGCGACCGACCACTGAAGGACGGCGCGACGGCGGACCCGGTCGGCCGCGATGCTCTCGACGACACGGTCGAAGAGGTCAGGTGAGGGTTCCATCGGATACTCGGACAGGGCCTTGGTGAGCCGGTCTTCCAGGTTGCTCATCGGTTGGCCTCCAGGGTCTGGGCGAGGGTGGCGAGCCCGCGTTGCAGGTGGGTCTTGACGGTGTTGGCGGACAGTCCGAGCGTCTCGGCGATGTCGGGGATCCCGAGGTCGAGGTAGTAGCGAAGGGTGACGCAGTCACGCTGGCGGCGGGGCAGGGACCGGAGCGCGTCGATGACTGCCTGCCGTTCGGCGCGGGCGTGCGCGTCCTCCTCCGCGGAGGGTGCGTCCGGGACGGCCGGGGGCCGGTGACGCAGGGAGACGAGTCCGCGGCGGTTGTGGTCACGGGCCAGGTTGATGACGATCGAACGCAGGTATGCCGCCGCGCTGCCACCGTGCCGGATCCGTCCCGACGAGCGTGACAGCCGGATGAAGGCCTCCTGCACGAGGTCCTCGGCAGCAGTGCGGTCATCGAGGTAGAACCGGGCCAGCCGGGTGAGGGAGCCAGCCTCCACGGCGAACAGCGCGACGACGTCGAGGCCCGGCACCCCGACGTCGATCGGGTCGATCTGCATCTCGGCGACGGTCTCCATCGCCCCGACAGACGGTTGGGCGGGGCCGTTCGGGTGACGTGGTGGACCACCTTTTTCTCGTGGGTCCGGGCTGTCACCCGAGGGCACCGCAGGTGCGTCTGCATCCGTGTCGACACCCTGTCGACGTCGAAGAAGGGACACCGCGATGCTCACCTCCTCACCGCTCAGGACTGCCGTCGGCGCCACCGCCATCGTCCTCCTGACAGCCACCCCCGCGCTGGCACTTGGCCCGTTCCTGCGCACCAGCGGTCTGCTCAGCGACTTCGCGCCCAGTGCGCCGGGACCGTTCGACGGGGCGAGTGCCCGCGTCCAGCTGGTCGAGTCGGCCCGCGGCAGCCACGCCGTGCTCACGGTCAACGGAATCGACCGCTCGGCTGACGGCCGGACGTTCGGGGCCCACCTGCACGACGGGCCGTGCGTGGCCGGCAACGGCCCTGCTGCCGGTCCGCACTACAACTCGCACGTCCACGGCCAGACACCGGTCGCCGGCATCAACGACCGAACCGAGGTGTGGCTCGACTTCACCGCCTCGGAGGGCTCGGGGACGGGCACCGCGAGCGTGCCGTTCGTGCCCGAGCCCGGGTCGCGGTCGGTCGTCATCCACGCCCTGCCGACCAACCCGGCCACGGGCGGGGCCGGCGACCGCCTCGCCTGCCTCACGGTGGCGTGGTGAGGTTCATCCGGCACCTCGGAGCCGGTCTGGCGCTCGGAGTCCTCACGGGAGTGGTGGCGCGCGGCTTCATGGCGCTGCTCACGGCCAACCCTCAGTTCAGCTGGGCTGGCACGGGCTTCATCCTCGGCGTCTTCGCGCTGGCCGGTCTCAGCCTCGCTGCGACCCGTGCCCTCAGGACCAGCGGACGGTCCCGCTGGTGGGCGCTGGTGGCACTCCCCACCGCCGTTCTCGGCTTCGGCCCGGGCGCGCTCATGGTCCCGCCCATCGCCGGCATGGTCCTCGTCGGGTCGCGCCGCCGCTGGGTCCAGGCCTGCGGGGTCGTGGTCCTCCTGGCCTTCCTGGCCCTCATGCCCAAGATCGTCGAGTCGTCGGACGAGCCGTTCACCGCCCGCACCGCCGTGGGCTTCGTCGTCATGTTCGCTGTGTGCGCAGCGGTCGCCGTCGGAGTCCGGAGCGCCCTGGCGGGTTGGGCGCCCCGAGGCTCAGGCGCGGCGGTGGCCCCTGCCGAGGCCGAGCGCGAGGGAGGCGAGAGCACCGACGGCGGCCGCGACCGCCGCGCCGCGGAAGACCCACTCGACCTGGACGACCGCCGCGTCGAGCAGGGCCTGCCCGTCGGTCTGGTCGGGCAGGTCGGCGACGGCGGCGTAGTACTGGTGGAGACCGATCGCGGTCAGTAGGGCGAGGCCGACGACCATGCCGATCATCCGGGCGACGACCACGAGCGCACTGGCCGTGCCGTGGGCGTCCCCGGGTGAGTCGGCAAGGGCTGCGTTGTTGACGGGCGCGAGGGCAAGGCCGATGCCCAGGCCCACGAGCGCCAGGACCAGGGTCGACGTGAGCTCGGCCAGGGACCCGCGACCCCAGGTCGACATGACGACCAGCCCGGCGGCCGTGAGCGCCAGCCCCACCCCGCTCACCAGCCCATCACCCAGCCAGCGCAACGACCAGCCGCCCAGGAGCGCGCCGACGGGCACGGCGACGAGGAAGCGGACGAGCACGAACGCCGCGACGGTCTCGCTCTCGGTGTGCACCAGGCGGGCGAGCAGTGGCACATCGACGATGACCGCGACGAGCGCGATGCCGACGCAGAGGCTCACGAGCAGAGCCCAGCGCGCCCGGCCGACGACGACGCCGCGCGGGACCAGGGGCTGCGCCGCCCGCCGGTGGTGGAGCAGATAGAGCCCTGCGAGCACCGCAGCCACCGGCAGCAGCGCGAAACCGAGAGGGCCGACGACCTCCTTCTCGGGGTCGGCGGCGGCAAAGGTCAGCACGACGCACCCCAGCGCACCCCCCAGGAGGAGGGCTCCGAGGAGGTCGGCACGACGCAGCACCGGCCAGGCACCCCGGACCCACAGCGCGACCGCGGCTGCCACGAGCACGAGCGCGACGACCCCGACGGGTGTCGTCAGGCGTGAGGTGGACGAACCGAACGGCACGAACGGCACGCCCAGCGACACGCTGGTCACGAGCGCCTCGGGCGCGGCCAGCGCCAGCCAGCCGACGAACGCCGCCACGAGCGAGACGACCACCGGGAGCAGACGGGGGCGCGACGGCATACCCCCTCCGACGACGACCACGGCGCCGGCGAGTACGACCCCGAGCACGGCGTTGAGCCAGAAGATCGCCCGCCAGTCGGCGACGGCAAGCACGGCGGCGCCGAGCACCGGCCCCACCACGGAACCGAGCTCCTGCACCGCGCCCACGACCCCCAGCGGGGTGCCTCGCCGGTCGCGGTCCCACAGCTGCGCGACGATCGCCAGGGTGGCCGGCACGAGACCACCGCCGCCGATGCCCTGGATGACGCGGCCGGCCACCAGCACGGGCAGCTCGACCGCGAGCGCCGTGATCGCCGATCCGACGACGAAGATCGCCAGGCATCCGAGCAGCACCCGCTGTCGCTCGGTGAGGTCGGCCAGGCGACCGATGAGCGGCAGCACCGCGATGTAGCCGAGGAGGAAGCCCGAGATGATCGGCGTGGCCCGTTGCAGGGAGTCGATGCCGATGCCGACCCCGGACATCATGTCCGTCAGGGCGAGGACGACGACGTAGGTGTCTGCGGCCGCCAGGGCCACCGCGACGGACGCCGTCGCGAGCAACGCCCTAGGGGCGGGTGATCTCAACAGGCTTCCCGTAGTCCTTGAGCCGCAGGGTGAACGTCGAGGTCGACCCCTTGAAGAACGGACCGACCACCTCGGCGAGCTGCAGCCGGTCCCCCTCGGCGATGCCGTAGGTCACCGTGAACTCGCCCTTGCCGTCGCCGAGGTTGAGCAGCGACTTGACCCGCGCGCCGGGCAGCGTGCCGGTGTACTGCTGCAGCACCGTCGCTCCGTCCCGGATCTTGTCGCCGACGGTCGGGTCACCGGTCTCGACGAGGAGCTGGGAGATGCCCTGCGCGGGGTGGAAGAAGTTCGACGGGTTGGGGGCGCCGAGCTCGGCGAGGTCGGCAGGGTTGTAGGTCGGCGTGAAGAACTTCATGTATGCCGCGTCACCGATCGTGATGACCTCGGCCGAGCCCCCCACGCCCTTGATCGTCGCAGTGACCGTGCCCTTGAACTTCGGCTCCGTGGCACTGATCGCACCGGTGCCGAGGGCGCCGGTGACGCCGTTCTCCGTCTTGGGCACGTCCTTGCTCGACAGCGTGAGCCCGACGAACTTCGCCTCGTCGAAGACCTTCTTGGCCGCTGCCAGAGAAGCCTTGGGATCGGTCGCCGCCGCCGGCTCATCGCCCCCGGAGCAGCCGACCAAGAGGGCGACGACCAGGGTGCCCGAACCGGTCAGCAGAGCGCGTCGTCGCATGACGCCCACCCTACTGGCCGGTCAGTCCCGCAGAACCAACCCGCCGCCATCGCGGTCGACCGTCACCTTCTGGCCGTCACGGACCTCGCCGGCGAGGAGGGCGCGCGCGAGCCGGTCGCCGATCTCCTTCTGGACGAGCCTGCGGAGCGGACGAGCCCCGTATGCCGGGTCGTAGCCGGCCTCCGCGAGCCACCCGCGTGCCGCGTCGGTGACCTCGAGGTCGATCCGTCGGTCGCTGAGCCGCATGGCGAGAGAGCGCACCTGGAGCTCGACGATGTGCGCGAGCTCGTCACGGCTGAGGGGGTCGAAGATGACGACCTCGTCGAGGCGGTTGAGGAACTCCGGCTTGAAGGCGGTGCGCACCGCAGCCATGACGGCGTCGCGCTTGACCTCGGGCTCCAGCGTCGGGTCGATGAGGAACTGGCTGCCGAGGTTGCTCGTCATGACGAGGATGACGTTGCGGAAGTCGACGGTGCGACCCTGGCCGTCGGTGAGGCGTCCGTCGTCGAGCACCTGGAGCAGGATGTCGAACGTCTCGGGATGGGCCTTCTCGACCTCGTCGAGGAGGACGACGGAGTAGGGGCGTCGCCGGACGGCCTCGGTCAGCTGCCCGCCCTCCTCGTGCCCGACGTAGCCGGGCGGCGCACCGATGAGGCGGGCGACGGCGTGCCGCTCGGAGTACTCGCTCATGTCGATCCGGACCATCGCGCGCTCGTCGTCGAAGAGGAAGTCGGCCAGGGACTTGGCGAGCTCGGTCTTGCCGACACCGGTCGGCCCGAGGAAGAGGAAGCTGCCGGTGGGTCGGTCCGGGTCCGCGATGCCGGCGCGACTGCGCCGCACGGCATCCGACACGGCCTGGACGGCGCTCGCCTGCCCGATGAGGCGCGAGCCGATGATCGACTCCATCGACAGGAGCTTCTCGGTCTCGCCCTGGAGGAGGCGGCCCGCGGGGATGCCGGTCCAGGCCGAGATGACCTCTGCGATGTCGTCGGCTCCGACTCGCTCCTTGACCATGAGGTCGGCCTGTCCGGACTGGTCGGCGGCGCTGTCCACGGCCGCGGCGAGCTGCTGCTCGAGCTCGGGGATCTCGCCGAATTCGATCCGGCTGGCGGTCTCGAAGTCGTACTCGCGGCGAGCCTTCTCGAGGCGGGTGCGGGCCTCGTCGACCTGGGCCTTGAGGTCGCCGACGCGGTTGAGGCCGGACTTCTCGGCGTCCCACCGGGCGTTGAGGGCGGTCAGCTCCTCAGACTTCTCGGCGAGGTCCGAGCGGAGCCGGGCCAGCCGCTCGACGCTGGCGTCGTCGGTCTCGCGCTCGAGGTGCAGCTCCTCCATCTTGAGGCGGTCGACGGCGCGGCGGAGCTGGTCGATCTCGACCGGACTGGAGTCGATCTCCATGCGCAGGCGCGACGCAGCCTCGTCGACGAGGTCGATGGCCTTGTCGGGCAGCTGCCGCCCGGTGATGTAGCGGTCGGAGAGCGAGGCGGAGGCGACGAGCGCGGCGTCCTCGATCTCGACCTTGTGGTGGGCCTCGTAGCGCTCCTTGAGACCGCGAAGGATGGCGATGGTGTCCTCGACGGAGGGCTCCCCCACATAGACCTGCTGGAAGCGACGTTCGAGCGCCGGGTCCTTCTCGACGTGCTCGCGGAACTCGTCGAGCGTCGTCGCCCCGACGAGCCGCAGCTCGCCCCGGGCGAGCATCGGCTTGAGCATGTTGCTCGCGTCCATCGCACCCTCACCGGTGGCGCCGGCACCGACGACGGTGTGGAGCTCGTCGATGAAGGTGACGATCTGCCCGTTGCTCGACCTGATCTCCTCGAGGACCGCCTTGAGGCGCTCCTCGAACTCGCCACGGAACTTCGCGCCGGCCACCATCGCGCCGAGGTCGAGGCTGATGAGCCGCTTGTCGCGGAGCGACTCGGGGACGTCACCGTCGACGATGCGCTGCGCCAGCCCCTCGACGACGGCGGTCTTGCCGACGCCGGGGTCGCCGATGAGGACCGGGTTGTTCTTGGTCCGGCGCGAGAGCACCTGGACGACCCGGCGGATCTCGGAGTCCCTGCCGATGACCGGGTCGAGGTGGCCGTCACGAGCCCGGGCGGTGAGGTCGGTGCCGTACTTCTCGAGCGACTCGCTGCCGCTCTCCTGGGCCTCGGACGTGACCTTGCGTCCGCCGCGCAGCTCGTCGATGCGAGCCTCGACCGCTCCGGCGACACCGGGACCGCCCACGCCGGGAAGTGCGCCCTTCTCGATGAGGGCCAGGACGAGCAGGTCGGTCGCGAGATGGGTGTCGCCCTTGGCGGACATGAGCGTGCTCGCCTGCTGGAGCACACCGAGCGCCGCCTGGTCGAGCGAGGGTGTGACCGCGCTGGGACCGGAGCTGACCGGCAAACGGGAGAGCGCGGAGCGCGCCGCGGAGGCGACCGCTGCAGCCGTGGTGCCTGCAGCGTCCAGCAGCGCCGGGGTCGACGTGTCGGGCTGCTCGGCGAGGGCCAGGGCGAGGTGGTCGGGGGTGATCTCGGGGTGACCGGCGCTCTGCGCGAGCCGCTGGGCGACGGCGAGAGCCTCGGCGACCTTGGTCGTCGGGGTGAGGTCCATGTGTTCGGTCTCCTGAACGGGTGCGTGAGGTGACGGATTCCTCCGTAGCAACGAGCACAGAGTTGAGTCCATTCCACTCAACTTCACTTTTCAGCAGGCGGTCGCGATGTCCTCGATCTCGTCGGTCGGCTCGGACGGTGTCGGGGTGCTTCCGGGGGTGCTCGGCGTCGCGCTCGGGACCGACGTGCTCGGCCTCGCGCTCGGCGCGGGTGCCGGGTCGATCGCGGACTGGACGAGGTCGCGGATCTTGTCGTAGTCGGGGTCGGCGACCTTGACCACCTTGTTGGTGATGGGCAGGCTCCGGATCGACCCCTTGCTCTGCAGGGTTCCCACGAGCTGCGCCCAGGCCGGCAGCTCGGACTGGGGGATGTCGAGGGTGATGTTGTCCTTGACCACCTCGGCGAGGGACGGGTAGTTGCGCAGGAGCTGGACCGGGTTCGCCTGGTTGAGGATGGCGCCGGTGACGCAACGCTGGCGGCGCATGCGGCTGAAGTCGTCGCTGCCGGCACGCGACCGGGCGTACCAGAGCGCGAGGTTGCCGTTCAGGTGCTGCTCACCCGTCTCGATCCACTTCTCCTGGCCCCGCGCGAAGACGATGCGGCCGCCCACGAGCTTGCAGTCGACGCAGACCCGCTCCTTGACGTTGATGTCGACCCCGCCCATGGCGTCGACCAGCGCACGGAAACCCTGGAGGTTGACGACGAGACTGCGGTCGATCTCGAGACCGAGGATCTCGCTGATGACGTCGCGGGTCGTCGTGAGGCCGGGGTTGTCGTCGCCCGGGAAGAGGTCGAGGTTGTCGGTCGCCAGCGTCCACACGCCGTTGAGCAGGCACTCGTCGCCACAGTCGTAGCCGTTCGGGTAGAGCTTCGAGAGCGGGTTCGACGACGGGATGGGGGCGAACTCGAGGTTGCGGGGCAGGCCGAAGAGCACCGTGTCACCGGAGCTGGTGTCGATCGAGGCCACCATCATCGAGTCGGTGCGCACGCCGACCCGGTCATCCCCGGCATCGGAGCCGAGGAGCAGGACGTTGACGCGGGGCTTGTCCGCCCACGCGTTGGCCTCGGCACCACCCCCGCCGCCGCCGCCGGTCTCGTCCGCGCCGTCCGTGAGAACGCTGATGACGTCGCGCTGGATCGTCAGGTAGCGCACGGCCGTGGCCGCCGGCGCGATGACGATGATGCAGCAGAGCGCTGCGAAGGCCGCGCGCCAGCCGGCCCCGGGGCCGCGGGGTAAGGTCTCGCGGGCGGTGAGCAGGATGCCCGCACACCAGAGCAGCGCGATCGTGACCGTGGCGAGAAGCATCGCCAGGAGGACACGCGGTCGCACGGCGAGGTCGAGAGCCGCCGTGACGAACCCCTTGCGCCAGGCGTAGAAGAGGAACAGGGCGCCGAGGAGGAGGGTGCCCAGCAGGAGCGCGAGGCCGAACGCCCGGCGTCGCGTCGGGAGAAGTCCCGCGCCCGGCAGCAGCGTGCTCAGCGCGGTGAGCCCGAAGAAGCGACCGGCACCCTCGCGACCGTCGTACTCGTCGTAGTCGTCGTAGCCGTCGCTGGCGTCGCTGGCGTCGTCGACGTCCTCGTGGGTGGGCACCCCGCCATCATGCCGCCCGGACGCCGAAGTTCACCGAGTCGACGCAGAACTCGCCGTCAGATCGTTGCCGACGTCGAACCACGGGAAGGTCGCAGCCGGCCGCACCGGAACCGACCACTTGGGGGCGGCGAGCTCGCGCCGCGAGGCGCCGGTGGCCCAGCGGGCGAGGTGCGGTGCGGCGTGGACCCGCCACCACTCAGCCTCGTCGGCCACGACCCGCGCCCACTGCGACGGCGCCGCAGGCTCGAGGTCGGGCGCTCGTGACATGTCGACCCCGAGGAGCTGCGACACCTGGACGGCCAGACGTCGGTGACCGAGCGGTGACGGGTGGACCCGGTCCCCCGCCCACAGGCGCGGATCCCTCCACACCCCGCGCTCCGAGACGTCTGCGACGAGGGCGCCGCGATGACCGGCGATCTCGCACAGGTCGGCATTGAGAGCCCGCACCCGGGCACGCAGCGGAGCCAGGACGGGTGACCCGCTGACCTCGAAGCCGGTGAACACGATGACGGTCGCCGTCGCCGCGAGCTGGGCGAGCGCCTGGTCCAGCGGCTGCAGCACGTCGTCGAGCCTCAGTCGCGGCCGCAGGATGTCGTTGCCACCGGCCCAGATCGAGACGATGTCCGGCTTCATCGCCAGCGCGGCGGGGAGCTGTTGCTCGGCCATGTCACGAGCGGTCCTGCCGCGCAGCGCGAGGTTCGCGTAGTCGGTGCTCGGATCACGGTCGGCGAGCGCAGCCGCCACGAGGTCGGCCCAGCCGCGCCACCCGTTGGGCCACGCGGGATGGGGGTCACCGACCCCTTCGGTGAGTGAGTCGCCGAGGGCGACGAACCTGGCCACGAGCGGACGGTATGCCGTGTGCCGGCTGTCTTCGTGACGCCCGGGCGACGGGAGCCGCACACTTGCGCGAACAACAGCCGACGAGGGGTGCGCGGGGTTGAGCTCCGACGGGCTCTGTGAGAGTGATGTCCCATGCAGCCCGGTCGCTTCGTCGCCCTCGGCGACTCCTTCACCGAGGGCGTCGGCGACCCGAACCTCCACTACCCCAACGGCTTCCGGGGGTGGGCCGACCGGATGGCGCGACAGCTGGGACGAGCCGACCGGCGGTGGGAGTACGCCAACCTCGCCATCCGCAGCAAGGTCCTCGACCAGGTCGTGGCCGACCAGCTGGACGATGCGCTTGCCCTTGCCCCGACCCACGTCTCCTTCTATGCCGGGGGCAACGACCTCCTGTCGCTGCGGTCGGATGTCGACACGCTCATGGCTCGCTACGAGGACGCGCTGGCCCGGCTCACCGCCAGCGGTGCGCACGTCCTCGTGTTCACGGCCTTCGACACGCGGACGACGGCCCTGCTCGAGCCGCTCCGGCGTCGGGTGCTGACCTTCAACGACGCCGTGCGCGATCTCGCCGCCACACACGAAGCGACCTTGCTCGACCACACGGTGATGCGTGAGTACGACGACCGCCGCCTGTGGGCGCCCGACAAGATCCACATGAACCGGTTGGGGCACAAGCGGATGGCGGCATTCGTCCTGGGCCGGCTCGGGGTGCCGCACACCCTCAAGGTCCGCGACCTCGACGACTGGGAGCCGAGGGGCTGGCGACGGGCCATCGCCGACGAGGGGCGGTTCCTGCGCACCGAGGTGGCTCCTCTGGTGCGCCGACGGCTGACCGGACGGTCCGAGGGCGACCTGGCGCTGCCCAAGTGGCCCGAGCCCATCCGGCCCGCCGACGGCATGAAGCGGCTTGCCCGCGAACGCGCCCTGGCGAGAACCGACACCGAGGCACTGCGCCGCGCGGGCGGCATACCCCGTCGTTGACCTACGCGGTCAGCCTGCGGAATAGGCCTTCGGGAGACGCATCCCACGCTCGGCGAGGATGTCGCGCAGGCGGTCGGGGTAGTCGGTGATGATGCCGTCCACGCCCATGTCGATGAGCGCCTCCATCGTCGCGGGGTCGTCACACGTCCACGGGACCACCTTGAGCCCGCGCGCGTGCGCGTCGGCGACCATCTGCTCGCTCGGGTAGAAGCGGAAACCGGGGTCACCGACCTTGCCGCTCTGCGGGAATCCGTAGTTCGGCGACAGCGCCGTGACGCCCTCGACCGAGTCGGCCGCGGCGACGAGGTCCCCGCCGAAGTCGTCGGCGTCGATGCCCCCGAGCCACGGTGACGCCCCGGGCCTGCCCACCTGGAGGAAGTCGAAGTTCGTCAGTGCCACGAGCGGGCGGGTCGGTGCGAGGCGGTGCATCTCCATGAGCGAGCCCCAGTCGAACGACTGCACCGTCACCTGCCGGGCCAGCCCGCTCGCCTCGATCTCCTCGTGGACGCGCCGGACGAAGAGCTCACGCGGGGCGGTCTGCTCGGGCGCACCGGCCTCGACCTTGGTCTCGATGTTGAGGGTGACCTGACGGGCGTTGTGCGCCCTGACGACATCGAAGACCTCACGCAGCTCGACGATGCGGGCGCCGTCGACCTGCTCCTGCTGCGGGTGACCGGGCAGCTGCTGGAAGCCGCAGTCGAGCGTCTGGACCTGGGCCAGGGTGAGGTCCTTGACGTAGTCGCGGACGTAGGGGAACTCGGGGTCGCCCGCGAACGCCGGTGCCGTGTCGACGCACTTCTGGGCGCTCACCTGGCGGTCATGGGTGACGACGACCTTCTCGTCCTGGGTCACCTGGGTGTCGAGCTCGAGGGTGGTGACTCCGAGCTCGAGCGCCTTGGCGAAGCCCTGCGGTGTGCTCTCCGTGGTGAGGCCGAGCCCACCCCGGTGGGCCTGCACGTCGAAGTGCGCCTTCTGGGGCAGGACCACGGTGCCGGTCGGTCGCTCCGGGGAGGCGAACGCGGGTCCGGCGACGAGGGTGAGCGGGAGGCAGGCAGCGGCGAGGGTGGCAACGGAGCGCAGTGGGGTCATGGCGTGACGGTAGGCCGGGCCAGGCGACCGGGAAGCGGCGACGAGGTGACGTCCGGCCGAACTTCAGCGAGCGTCAGCTGCCCGCGGCCGAGTCGCGACGCACGATGTCGAGCCACGTGAGCGCACGCTCGACGAGGTCCTCGGGCGGCTGCCCGATGTCGAGGACGAGGCCGCTCTCGTCGGGCTCGAGAGCCTCGAGTGTGTCTATCTGCGACTGGAGCAGGCTGGCAGGCATGAAGTGACCCTCACGCTTCGACATCCGCCCCTTGATGACCTCGACCGGTCCGTCGAGGTGCAGGAAGTCCACCGAGGGAGGCCCGTCCCTCAGCACGTCGCGGTAGGTCCGCTTGAGCGCCGAGCACGTGATGATCGTCGAGACTCCCGCGTCCGCCTTCTCGTCCATCCACGCGGCCAGCGAGCGCAGCCAGGGCCACCGGTCCTCGTCGGTCAGGGGGATGCCGCGCTCCATGGTGGCGATGTTCGCGGCTGAGTGGAACGCATCCGCCTCGGCGAACTCGAGACCGGTCGCGTCGGCGACGCCACGCGCGATCGTCGTCTTGCCGCTGCCCGACACCCCCATGACGACGACGTGTCGCGTCCGGTCACCAGTCATGAACCGTTCCGTCCTTCAGTCGGTTGAACGGCAGGTAGGCCGCCTGGTACGGGTGGGCGGCCGCCGCCTCCAGGTCGATCTCGACCCCGAGGCCGGGCTGCTCCCCCGGGTGAAGGTACCCATCCTCGAAGCTGAACGACTGCTGGAACACCTCATTGGTGAGCGCGCCGTGCTGCATGTACTCCTGGATCCCGAAGTTGTGGATCGCCAGGTCGAGGTGCAGCGCTGCCGCCATGCCCACGGGCGAGATGTCGGTGGGGCCGTGGATGCCGGACTTCACCTGGTACTGCGCGGCGAAGTCGAGGATCTTCTTGAGCGCCGTGATGCCACCGGTGTGCGTGACGGCCGAGCGCACGTAGTCGATGAGCTGCTCCTGAATGAGCGTCTGGTAGTCCCACACGGTGTTGAAGATCTCGCCGATCGCGAGTGGGGTCGTCGTGTGGTGGCGGACGAGGCGCAAGGCGTCCTGGTTCTCGGCGGGCGTGCAGTCCTCGAGCCAGAACAGGTCGTAGGGCTCGAGCGACTTCCCGAGCCTCGCGGCCTGGATCGGCGTCATCCGGTGGTGCCCGTCATGGAGCAGCGGCAGCTCCGGACCGAACTCGGAGCGGACCGCCTCGAACACGCTGGGGATGTGCCGGAGGTAGGCCCGGGTGTCCCAGTCCTCCTCGGCGGGCAGCGGAGTGCGCTGGGCCGGCTCGTAGTCGTAGCGCGTCCCGTCGGCACTGGGCTGGGCGGCGACGCCATAGACGGCGTTGATCCCCGGCACCGCCGTCTGCACCCGGATCGACCGGTAGCCGAGGGCGAGGTGCTTCCGGATGGAGTCGAAGAGCTCCTCCGTGTCGCGACCCGACGCGTGGCCATAGGCCATGATCCCGGTCCGGGACGCTCCGCCGAGGAGCTGGTAGAGCGGCATACCCGCGGCCTTGGCCTTGATGTCCCACAGCGCGACGTCGACCGCTGCGATGGCCGCCATCGTGACCGGTCCGCGGCGCCAGTAGGCCGACCGGTAGAGGAACTGCCAGGCGTCCTCGATCCGGTGCGGGTCGCGGCCGATGAGCAGCGGGACGACGTGGTCCTTGAGGTAGGACGCGACGGCGAGCTCGCGCCCGTTGAGCGTGCCGTCACCCAGGCCGGTGATGCCCTCGTCGGTCGTGATCTGCAGCGTCACGAAGTTGCGGTCGGGGCTGGAGACGATGACGTCTGCGGCGACGATCTGCACGAGCTGTCCTCTCGAGTTGCGTTGTGGTCAGGTGACATTCATCTTGTATGCCGTGTGCGGATCGGCCGCTCCGGTCTCCATCACCACTCCGCGAACGTTCCGTCGGGGTGACGCCACACCGGGCCCCGCCACGCGTGCCCGGTCTTGTCGGCGGCACGCACGGCGGTCTCGTCGATCTCGATGCCGAGTCCGGGACCGGTGAGGCGGGCGACGTGACCGTCGACGAACTCCAGCGGCGCGGTGTCGACGAGGTAGTCGAGGACGTCGGCGCCGAGGTTGTAGTGGATGCCGATGCTCTGCTCCTGGATGAGGTGGTTCGTCGTCGCGAACGCCACCTGGAGCGAGGACGCCAGGGCCAGCGGCCCCAGCGGGCAGTGCGGCGCCAGGGCCGCGTCGAAGGTCTCGGCGAGCGAGGCGATCTTGCGCACCTCGGTGATCCCACCGGCGTGCGACAGGTCCGGCTGGACGACGGCGACCCCGGCCTGCAGCACCGGCAGGAACTCCTGGCGGCCATAGAGCCGCTCCCCCGTCGACACCGGAGTCGTCGTGGAACGGACGAACTCCCCGATGAGGTGCGAGTTCTCCGGCGTCACCGGCTCCTCGAGGAACATCGGCCGATAGGGCTCGAGCAGGGGCGCCACCCGGCGGGCGTTGGCCAAGGTGAAGCGACCGTGGAAGTCGACGGCCACGTCGCCGTGGTCACCGAGCACCTCCCGCGCCGCCGCCACGCGAGCGACCACGCCGTCGATCTCGGCCACCGTGCCAAGCGGCGACATGCGCCCGCTCGCGTTCATCTTGACCGCGGTGAGGCCGGCCTCGACCTGCTCGGCGATGTGGTCACGCACCTCGTTCGGCTCGTCACCGCCCACCCAGCCGTAGACGCGGACCCGGTCACGCACGGCCCCGCCGAGCAGCTGGTGCACCGGCACGGCATACCTCTTGCCCTTGATGTCCCAGAGCGCCTGGTCGATGCCGGAGACAGCGCTGCCCAGGATGGGGCCGCCGCGGTAGAACGACCCCTTGGTCATCACCGCCCAGTGGTCCTCGATGCGCTCCGGGTCACCACCGAGGACCATCTCGGCGAGCTGGTGCACTGCGGTGCGGACCGTCTCGGAGCGGCCCTCACACGTGGCCTCGCCCCAGCCCACGAGACCGTCGGAGGTCTCGATCCGGACGAAGAGCCACCGGGGTGCCACGAGGAAGGTCTCGACCCGCTCGATCGTCGACGCCATCGCCGATCAGCCCTTGGTCGCACCGGCGGTGAGGCCGGAGACGACGTACTTCTGGGCGAGGAGGGCGATGACCATGATCGGCACCGTGACGACGGTCGCGGCAGCCATGAGGCCACCCCAGTCGATCGCGGCATACCCGACGAAGTCGAAGATCGCGACGGGCAACGTCTTGGTCTTGGCACCGGAGAGCACGAGCGCGAACATGAAGTTGTTCCAGGAGAAGATGAACGCGAGGATGCCCGCGGTCGCGATGCCGGGCGTCGACAGCGGCAGGGTGATCATGCGGAACGCGCCGATGGGGGTGAGCCCGTCGACCTGCCCCGACTCCTCCAGCTCGAGCGGCATGCCGTCGAAGAACCCCATCATGATGTAGACGACGAGGGGCAGCGACACGAACATGTGGCTGAGGACGAGGACCGTGAAGCCGCCCACGAGCTTGAGGTTCGAGAAGACGTAGAACCAGGGCACGAGCAGCGAGACGCCGGGGATGACTCGCGCCATGAGCACCACGAGCGCCGAGCGCTTCATCGTGAAACGGCTCATCGAGTAGGCCGCCGGGACACCGAGAAGCAGCGACAGCACGGTCGACGCGAACGCGACCCAGAGGCTGTTGATGATGAAGGTGACGTAGTTGGCCTGGTCGAGGACGGTCGTGTAGTTCTCCATCGTCGGCGAGAAGAGCAGCGCCTTGCTCGTGTCATAGATGTCGACGTTCGTCTTGAGCGATGCTGCGACCATCCAGATGAGGGGCAGAAGCAGCCCGACGACGACGAGGACCAGCGCCCCGACGCGAAAGACCTTGTATGCCGTTCCGCTGCGCATCAGTGGTCCGCCTTCCGACGCGAGGTGAGGACCCACATGGAGCCGATGATGAGGAGGAAGAAGATGATGAGCACGGTCGAGCTGGTGCCGTACTCGTTGTAGTCGAAGCTCAGGCCGTAGGCGTAGACGTTGAGCGTCTCGACCTCGTGGTAGCTCCCGCCGCCCTTGCCCTTGGTGGCATAGAGGATGTCGAAGGTCTTGAGCGCGTCGATGCCACGGAGCAGGATCGCGACGATGACGGTCGACCTCATCAGCGGAAGGGTGATGTAGCGGAAGCGCTGCCAGCCGTTCGCGCCGTCGATGAGGGCGGCCTCCTGCGGCTCGTCCGACAGCGACGTCAGGCCGGCGAGGAGGATGAGGACCACCATCGGTGTCCACTGCCAGATGTCGATGAACATCGTCGTCCACAGCGCGGAGGTCTCACCGGCGAGCCACGGCTGCGCCGGGATCCCGAACCAGCCGAGGACCTGGTTGGCCAGGCCGATGTTGGGGTCGAAGATGAGTCGCCACATCATGCCGACGGCGACGGGCGTGGCGACGAGGGGCATGAGGATCGCGACCCGGACCCACTTCTCCCCACGGAACGGCCGCCACAGGAGCAGGGCGATGGCCATGCCCAGGACGACCTCGACGAGGAGGACGACACCGGTGAACTGCACGGTGCGCCACACCGCCGGCCAGAAGCGGGCCGTGTCGGTGAGGACGTCGAGGTAGTTCTGGGCCCCGACGAACTCCTTCTCGGCCCGCACCGACCCCTCGGCGTCGGTGAGGCTGAGATAGAGGGTCCAGGCGACCGGGAAGATGATGAGCACTGCGACGAACGCCATGGCCGGGGAGGCAAAGAGCCACTTGCGGTGGGTGTTCGCCCAGCGCGAGAACCCCGAGGTTCCCGTCACGGGGAGCGCGTCAGCTGACATGAGTGGTTCGCCTTCGATGCGGTGGGATCGGGTGGATCGTGCCGGGGTCCGGTGCCGGGCGCGCGCTGGCGCCCGGCACCGGGACCCGTGACCTCAGGACCGGGGTGAGGTCGAGGCGGTCACTTCGCCTCGTCGTCGAGCAGGGCCTGGAAGGCCTTGGCGGCCTCGTCCGCAGCAGCGGCCGAGTCCTTGCCGGTGATGGCGTCGACGATCGGCAGGCCGACGAGCTCGCGGGCCTCGGGGACCTTGACGACCTGGGGCCGGTCGAAGCCCACGCCGTTCTTGGCGCCGGCGGCGGACGCCTCGACGAGGTCCTTCGGGTAGGTCGACGTCGCGTCCGCGTCACTGGCGACCGACGTGCGGGCACCCGGGACTCCGGCCTTCTGGTTCGCGAGGGTCTGCTCCTTGGTGGTGGCCCACTCGATGAACTTCCACGCGTTGTCCTTGTTCTCGGACGCCTCGTTGATCCCGAGGGCCCACGAGGGGACGTTGTAGGGCTTGGAACCGGCCGGACCCTCCGGGAAGGGGGCGAAGCCGACGGTCTCGGCGACCTTGGACTTGGCCGGGTCGGTGGCGTTCTTGTAGAGCGAGCTCGCCTCGGGGTAGAAGGCCGCCTGACCCTGCGTGAAGATGGCCATGGCCTCGGGCCAGCTCATGTCGGTGCTGACGTTCTTGGGGCCGTGGTCGTGCAGCAGACCGCCGTAGTAGGCGTAGGCCTGCTTGGCCTCGGCCGAGTTCACCGCTGCCTTGCCGCTGTCATCGACCCATCCGCCACCGAAGCTGTAGAGGAAGCTCGAGAACTGGGTGACGGCGGCGGTCTTGCCGGTGCGGGCGACGAAGCCGGCGACCCCGGGGTTGGCGGCCTGGACCTTGGCGGCCGCCTCCTTGAGCTCGTCGAGGGTCTTGGGCGGTGCCGAGTAGCCGGCCTTCGCGAGGAGGTCCTTGCGGTAGTAGAGGACCTCGGTCTCGGTGATGAGCGGGACGCCGACGACCTTGTCCTCATAGGTAGTGGCCTCGACCGGACCCGGCTGGAAGTCACCCCAGTTCCAGTCGCTGGCGCCCTTGACGTCCTCGGAGAGGTCGGAGAGGTAGCCGTTCTTGCCGAAGAGCTTGCCCTCCTGGAGGGGGCGGTACATCATCACGTCGAGGTCGCTCGTGCCTGCGTTGAGCTTGACGTTGTACTGGTCCGAGAGCTGGTCCTCGCCGAGCTGGGTGAGCTCGACCTTGAGGCCCGAGGACTTCTCGAACTCCGGCAGGGCCGCCTTGAGGTTCTCGGTCCACACGTGGTTGGCCAGGGTCACCTGGATGGTCTTGGAGCCGGTGCCCTCCTCGTCGCCGCCGCCGCAGGCCGACAGGCTGAGCGCCGCGGCGAGGGCGAGAACGGATCCGGCTGCTGTGCGTCGCAACACGTCGATCTCCTTGGGTGTCGTGGCCGCCCCGTCGTTGGAGCCGTCGCCGCAGCGGACCACTACGTCCGTCTAATTCGGAATCCTAGGTTCATAAGTATGACTTAGGCAAGGGTTGCCCGTGGATGCGTATGATTTGTCGCATGGCCTCCGCCCCCCTTCCCGTCGCCGACGTCAGCGGCCTGCACGGGCGGCTCATCGAGAGCCTCGGGCTGGCCATCTGCGGCGGGTCCCTGACACCCGGCACCGTGCTCTTCATCGACGAGCTCGTCTCCGAGCACGCGGTCTCGCGCTCGGTGGTGCGCGAGGCGCTGCGGGTGCTCTCGTCGATGGGCCTCGTCGCCTCACGACGCCGCGTCGGCACCCTCGTGCTCGACGCGGGCGCGTGGAACGTCTATGACCCCCTGGTCATCCGCTGGCGCCTGGCAACCTCGGGACGCCTCATCCAGCTCCGGTCGATCACCGAGCTGCGGACGGCGGTCGAGCCCCAGGCAGCACGGCTCGCGGCCGAGCGCGCCCAGCCGCTCGAGGCGAGTGGGCTGGTCACCCTCGCCGGCCAGCTGTGGGCCGCCGGGCAGGACGGTCGCATGGATGACTTCCTCGAGCTCGACATCGAGTTCCACCGACGTGTCCTCGCCGCGTCCGGCAACGAGATGTTCGAGCATCTCCACCGGCAGGTCGCCGAGGTGCTCACCGGCCGGCACGCCTACGGCCTCATGCCGCACCACCCCCACGTCGACGCGCTGCAGCTGCACACCGACGTCGCCTCGTCGATCCAGCGGGGAGATGGCGACATGGCCCATGCCGCAATGGTCGCCATCATGAACCGCACCATGGGCGAGACCAAACAGCTCTGGGCCGAGCAGGAGCAAGGCCCGACCTCGCGAACGTGAGCGGACGGCATACCGCGGCAGCTCGCCCGGTCCACAACGCGATCGGCCCCGTCACCGAGAAGGTGACGGGGCCGATCGAGTCGTGGACCGAAGCGGTCTCAGCTCACTGGGTGAGCTTGGACAGCGTCGGGTCGTTGGCGTAGGCCTCCTTGGCGTTCGCCTTGGTGACGATGAGCGGCTTGAGCAGGTTCGCCGGGACGACCTTGACCTTGTTGTTGTAGGACTCGGTGTCGGTGACCGTGGGCTTCTCACCCTTCTGGAGCGCCTGGACCATCTTGATGGTCTCCGCGACGAGGTTGCGGGTGTCCTTGTTGATCGTGGAGTACTGCTCGCCGGCCATGATCGACTTCACCGACTCGACCTCGGAGTCCTGCCCGGTGATGACCGGAAGCGGCTTGCCGGCTGCCTTCACCGAGGTGATCACAGCGCGGGCGAGGGTGTCGTTCGGGGACAGGACACCGTCGAGGGCTGCGGACGAGTACGACGCCGAGAGCAAGGTGTCTGCGCGCCGCTGCGCGTTCTCTGCCTTCCAGCCCTGGGTGACGGCCTGGTTGAAGCTCGTCTGACCCGAGACCACCTTGAGGGTGCCGTCGTCGATCTTCGGCTTGAGCACGCTCATCGCGCCGTCGAAGAAGACCTTGGCGTTGGCGTCGTCGGGGGAACCCGCGAACAGCTCGATGTTGTAGGGACCGGCCGGCTTCTTGGCGGCCATGCCCTCGAGGAGCGCGTTGCCCTGGAGGACTCCGACCTCGAAGTTGTCGTAGGCGACGTAGTAGTCGACGGCGTCGGTGTTGAGCAGGAGGCGGTCGTAGGCGATGACCGTCGCGCCGGAGTCCTTGGCGGCCTTGACCTGGGTGCCGAGCTGGGCACCGTCGATCGCGCCGACGACGACGACCTTGGCGCCCTTGGTGACCATGGACTGGATCTGGTTCTGCTGCTCGCCGACACCACCGTTCGCGAACTGCACGTCGCCCTTGAAGCCGGCCTCGGCGAGGCCGTCCTTGAAGAGGCTCTCGGCGAGGACCCAGTTCTCGGAGGTCTTCTGTGGCAGCGAGACACCGATGAGGGCGTCCTTCGGGAAGGCCTCGGCTGCGCCGCTGGCGCCACCGCTGGCCGTGTCGGTGGGGGTGTCCTCGTCGGCCCGGCCGCAGCCGGTCAGCGCGAGTGCGGCGACGGCCGAGGCCGCCATCAGCTTGGTGAGGGAACGCATGTCGTCTCTTTCTTTCGTATGCCGTGACGCGCCCGGGGCGGAGACGTCACCTGTGCTGCGTATGAAGTTGTGTGGCGCGGCGAGCCCGGGTCAGGACTCCTGCTTCACCGTCTCGGTCGTGTCCTGGGTCGCTCGTCGACCGAAGTTCTGGGTGAGCAGGCCGGTGATGGAGCGCCGACCTTGGGACTTGTTGTAGACGTCGAAGGCGACGGCTGCGAGGAGGACGAGGCCCTTGATGATCTGGGTCATGTCGGCGCCGACTCCGAGCAGCTGGAGCCCGTTGTTGAGCACGGCCATGACGAGGCCACCGATGACGGCCCCCACGACCGTGCCGACACCACCGGTGACGGCGGCACCACCGATGAAGACGGCGGCGATGGCGTCGAGCTCCCAGCCGACACCGTCGAACGGGCCGGAGGCGTTGGAGCGGGCGACGAACATCATGCCGGCCAGCGACGCGAGGATCGCCATGTTCATCATCACGAGGAAGTTGACGCGCTTCGACCGCACACCGGACAGCTCAGCGGCGTGGCGGTTGCCACCGACGGCATAGATGTGGCGGCCGATGATCGTGCGGGTCGAGATGAACCCGTAGAGCAGGACGAGACCACCGAGGATGAGGGCCGAGATCGGCAGGGACGTCCCGCGCCGACCCGACGCCATGAGGAACGCGACCGCGAGGATGGCGACACTGATGAGGGCCAGCCTCATCCACATGACCATGGGGTCGCCGAGCTCGGCACCGATCTTCTTCTGGTTGCGGCGGTTGCGCAGCGTGCCGAACACGATGGCGGCGCAGACGAGGATCCCGATGAGCACGGTGAGGTTGTTGTAGCCGGTGCGGGGTCCCCACTCAGGGAGGTAGCCGGCACCGATCCTCTGGAACTCCTCGCCCACGGGGACGGTGTTGGACTTGCCGACGTACTGGTTGGCGCCGCGGAAGATGAGCATGCCGGCGAGGGTGACGATGAAGGCGGGGATGCCGACGACCGCGACCCAGAAGCCCTGCCAGGCGCCGACGACGGCACCGATGCCCAGGCCGAGGAGGATGCCGAGCCACCACGGGATGCCCCAGTCACGCATCGCGATCGCCACGACGATGCCCGCGAAGGCCGCGATCGACCCGACCGAGAGGTCGATGTGACCGGCGATGATGACGAGCACCATCCCGATCGCCATGACGAGGATGTAGCTGTTGCCCTGGAAGATGTTGATGACGTTGCCGGGGTCGAGCGTCAACCCGTCCGTGAGGAACTGGAAGAGCACGATGAGGAAGACGAGGGCGAAGATCATCCCGAACTGACGGGTGTCTCCCCCGAAGATCTCCTTGAGCTTGTTCATGCTGCGTCCTTCGGGGTGGATTCAGGGGCGGAGCTCGCTGAGCCGGTCTTGGTCATGAGGCGCATGAGGGACTCCTGGTCCGCTGCGGCCTTGTCGAGGACACCGGTGATCCGGCCCTCGCTGATCGTGTAGATGCGGTCGCTGAGCCCGAGCAGCTCGGGCAGCTCGGAGCTGACGACGATGACACCCTTGCCCTCGCTCGCGAGGCGCTGGATGATCCCGTAGATCTCGAACTTCGCACCGACGTCGATGCCGCGCGTGGGCTCGTCGAGGATGAGCAGGTCGGGGTCGGTGAAGAGCCACTTGGCCAGGACGACCTTCTGCTGGTTGCCGCCCGAGAGCTTGGCCACGCCGTAGTCGACCGACGGGGTCTTGGTGCGCAGCGCCTTGCGGTACTCGTCGGCCGCCGTGTGCTCGGCCCTGCGGTCGATGACGAGGTTGTGGGCGATCTTCTGCAGCTTGGCCGACACGGTCGTCGACTTGATGTCGTCGAGAAGGTTGAGGCCCAGGCTCTTGCGGTCCTCGGTGACATAGCCGATCCCGGCGTCGATCGCGGCCGGCACGGTGCGCAGGTCGACCCGCTTGCCGTTGAGCGTCATCTCGCCGCTCTGCCACGTGCCGTAGGAGTGGCCGAAGATCGAGCGCATGAGCTCGGTCCGACCCGAGCCCATGAGCCCGGCGAAGCCGACGATCTCACCGCGGCGGACGAAGAACTCGGACTGCTTGGCGACGAGCCGGTCGGGGACCTGCGGGTGAGCCACGGTCCAGTTCTTGACCTCGAACATCACCTCGCCGATGTCGGGCGTGTGGTCGGGGAAGCGCGACTCCAGCGAACGGCCGACCATGCCGCGGATGATGCGGTCCTCGTCGACGGCGCCCTCGCGCACGTCGAGGGTCTCGACCGTCTGCCCGTCGCGGATGATCGTGATCGCGTCCGCGATCGCCTCGATCTCGTTGAGCTTGTGGCTGATCATGATCGAGGTGATGCCCCGGCCCTGCAGGCCCCTGATGAGGTCGAGCAGGTGACGTGAGTCCTCCTCGTTGAGCGCTGCCGTGGGCTCGTCGAGGATGAGCAGCTGGACGTCCTTGGCCAGGGCCTTGGCGATCTCGACGAGCTGCTGCTTGCCCACGCCGATGTTCTTGATCGGCGTCTCGGGGTCCTCCTCGAGGCCGACCCGCGCCAGCAGGTCGCGAGCGCGGTTGTTGGTCTTCACCCAGTCGATGGCCCCGCGCCTGGTCTCCTCGTTGCCGAGGAAGATGTTCTCGGCGATGGAGAGCTCGGGGATGAGCGCCAGCTCCTGGTGGATGATCACGATGCCGGCGTGCTCGGAGTCGCGGATGTTGTTGAACGTGACGTCGGCACCGTTGAAGCGGATCGTCCCGTCGTAGGTGCCGTGGGGGTGGACGCCGGACAGCACCTTCATCAGGGTCGACTTGCCCGCACCGTTCTCACCGCAGATGGCGTGGACGTCACCGCGGCGCACGGTGAGGGTGACGTCGGAGAGGGCCTTGACACCGGGGAAGGTCTTGGTGATGCCCGTCATCTCCAGGATGGGCGCCGATCCAGCCACATCGTCTCCTCGTCGCGTCACACCCGAGGACCTCGCTGGCCTCAGTGAGCCGATGTTAGACCCGCGACCTGTTGATTCCTCAACGTTGGCGGGAGGACGCGCACCCTTGTCCGGTGGACAAGGACAATCGGACAAAAGCGGGCTCTTCGCCGCCTGACAGCGGGGTCTGCCTCATGACAGGGGACCGGAGAGGGTGACACGCTGCCTCGATCCACAAGCTTCGGATTCGGATCCACGCTCGAGTCGCCCAGTCACAGACCGACGGAGGTCACCTCGGCGAACCCGCTGGGAGGTGTTCTCAGGCGTCGGGCTCGGGGTCGTACCAGCCGTGGTGCTCCTCCGCGAGGGCGGTGAAGCGGTCGCGCAGGCCGCTCTCCACCGGGCCCGCCTGGTCCTCGACCATGTCCTCACGGACGTGCACGCCCCAGTCGTGGTCCTCGGAGTCGTCTTCACCCGCGTGAGCGACCCGCAGGACGCGGACCTCGGAGAAGCCCTCGTCGGCGAGCTCGCTCGCGATCTGCTCGGCGGTGTCGCGTTCGGGGAAGAGGAGGAGATGCTCGGTCACGGCGCCAGTATGCAGCTCACGGCCCTTCCAGCGCTGCAGCCAGCCGTCCGTCGAGCCGGCCGCCAGCGGGAACCACAGCCCGTGGCCGTCGACCGGGAGGGCCTCGGCGCTGTGACCGATCAGGGGCGCCAGAGGACGAGCGCCTGCGACGCCGACCCGCCACCGGGTCTGCGCCGCGGTCGCTCGCCCAGCCGGCTGGCGAAGATCTCGCCGCCCGGGCCGACGGAGAACACCCGTGAGCCGACCGCTGCGAGACGGAGCCGCTCGGCCTCGTCGCTGACCTCGGCGAGGCGCGCGCGCAGCTCGTCGACCTGGTTCTCGAGCTCGAGGATGCGCGCCACCCCGGCGAGGCTGACTCCCTCCTCCTGCGAGAGGCGCTGCACCTCGCGGAGGAGCTCGACGTCGCGCGCGGAGTATCGACGCCCGCCACCTCGGGTCCGTGAGGGGGTAACCAGACCGAGGCGGTCGTACTGACGCAGGGTCTGGGCGTGCATGCCCGCGAGCTCGGCCGCGACGGAGATGACGAAGAGCGGAGCCTCGTCATCTCGCCGCGGCCTGGGCTGGCGGGCAGCCACGGTCAGACCTTCGCCCGGTCGGCGAGC
The DNA here is from genome assembly GCF_042666355.1 of Knoellia altitudinis. NCBI lineage: Bacteria > Bacillati > Actinomycetota > Actinomycetes > Micrococcales > Intrasporangiaceae > Knoellia > Knoellia altitudinis. The sequence goes on along the minus strand of NZ_JBHTDK010000001.1, from coordinate 2,064,613 downwards.
TCGGCTCGGGGGTCGAGACCCTCGCTCTCGGCCTGCAGGACCTCGACGGCCTCACGAGCCTTGTCGGACAGGGCATCCGGGACGATGACCTGCACCTTGGCCAGCAGGTCGCCGGTGGCGTTCTTGCCGGCGACGCCGCGCCCCTTGACGCGCAGGACCCGACCCGACGGAGTGCCGGGGGCGATGCGTACCTTGACCTGGCTGCCGTCGAGGGTCGGAACGGCCACGGTGGCGCCGAGCGCAGCCTCGGCGAAGGTCACCGGCAGGTCGATCGTCAGGTGGTCACCCTCACGCCCGAAGACCGGGTGCTTCTCCACCGAGACGGCCAGCAGCAGGTCGCCCGCCGCAGCACCGGGCTCGCCCGGCTGCCCCTTGCCCCGGAGGCGGATCTTCTGGCCGTCCCTGACGCCGGCCGGGATACGCGCGGTGATCGTGCGCCCCTCAGCCGTCCGCAGCGTCACCGTCGAGCCCTCGACGGCGTCGCGGAACGGCAGGGTCGTGGAGGCCTGGACGTCCGCGCCCTTGCGGGGTCCGCGGGCGGCGCCGTACCCGGCATACCCCGGCTGTCCACCCCGGCCGGGGGCACCCCCGGCAGCCCCACCGAACATCTGGGCCAACAGGTCGTTGATGTCCTCGCCGCCGCCTCCGCCGGGGTAGCCGCCGTAGGACGACCCGCCACCGGTGTCGAATCGGACGCGGGACCCGCCGCCGCCACCGAACGCGCTGAAGACGTCGTCAAAGCCGCCGTTGCCACCGGCGCCGCCGGCGGTGAAACGGGCGCCGCCCTGAGCCATCTGGCGCACCGCGTCGTACTCCTCGCGCTGCTTGGGGTCGGACAGCACGGCGTTGGCCTCGCCGATGTCCTTGAACTTCCGCTCGGCCGCCGCGTCACCGGGGTTCTTGTCCGGGTGATGAGTGCGAGCAAGCTTGCGGTAGGCCTTCTTGATCGCACCTGCATCGGCGTCCTTGGGGACGCCGAGGATCGCGTAGAAGTCCTTCTCGAACCAGTCCTGGCTGGCCATCAGCGCCTCCTTCCGGTCGCTCGAGTCACTCAGGGTCGGCGACGGCCACACGCGCGGGGCGCAGGACCTGGTCGCCGGTGCGATATCCGGGCTGCAGCACCTGGACGACAGTCGTGCTCGTCGCGTCGCTCGGCAGCTCGGGGTTCGTGCTGTCCCACGCGGCGTGCATGAGGGCCTCGTGCCGCGTCGGGTCGAACGCCTCGCCGACGCTGCCGAAGCGGGTCAGGCCGAACTTGCCGAGGCTGGCCTCGAGCTTGTCCGCGATCGCCGCGAACGGACCCTCGGTGAGGTCGCCGTGGTCACGGGCCAGCTGGATGTCGTCGAGCACCGGCAGGACCGTCTCGAGGACGTCGCGCACCGCCCGCTCCTGGACGGCCGCCCGGTCGCGGTCGACGCGACGCTTGTAGTTGACGTACTCCGCGTTGAGCCGCTGGAGGTCGTCGAGCCGCTGGGCCGCGAGCGCCGTGTCCGGGTGCCCACCGCCGACGTGACCAGCGTCGCCGGTGTCGATGGCGTCGATCTGGTCCGCGAGCGAGGCGGTGGCCCCGGGCGCTGCCGGGGCCCCCTCCTCGCCGTCGTTCACGGACTCGGTGTTGATCGCGTCGGCGTCCGACGTGTCGGACGTCTGCTCGGCGGCATCGTCTCCGTCCACGATCTCGGCATCCACGATCTCGCCGTCGAAGACCTCGTCCTCACCCGGCATACGAGCGTCTGTCACTTCTTGTCCTCGGTGTCGTCGTCCTCGACGACCTCTGCGTCGACGACGTCGTCGTCGGACCCAGTGCCATCGGAGGCCGGGGCACCCTCGGAGCCGTCGCCGGCCGGCGCGTCACCGGACTCGCCCTGCTCGGCCGCCGCGGCATACATCGCGGCGCCCATCTTCTGGGACTCCTCGTTGAGGGTGTCGATCTTGGACTGGATGTCCTCGCGCGACGTCTGCGCCTCGGGCTTGAGAGCGTCCTTGAGGGCGACGAGCGCCTCGTCGACGGGCCCCCGCGCTTCGTCGCTGAGCTTGTCGCCGGACTCGGCGAGGAACTTCTCGGTCGAGAAGACGAGCGACTCGGCCTGGTTGCGGGTCTCGGTCTCCTCGCGGCGGGCCTTGTCCTCCTCGGCGTGGGCCTCGGCGTCCTTGACCATGCGCTCGATCTCCTCCTTGGACAGCGCACTGCCGCCCGAGATGGTGATCTTCTGCTCCTTGCCGGTGCCGCGGTCCTTGGCCGTCACGTGGACGATGCCGTTGGCGTCGATGTCGAAGGTGACCTCGACCTGCGGCACGCCACGGGGGGCGGGCGCGATGCCGGAGAGCTCGAAGGTGCCGAGCGCCTTGTTCTGCTGGGCGATCTCGCGCTCACCCTGGAAGACCTGGATGAGGACGCTCGGCTGGTTGTCCTCGGCCGTCGAGAAGACCTCGGAGCGCTTGGTCGGGATGGCCGTGTTGCGCTCGATGAGCTTGGTGAAGAGCCCACCCTTGGTCTCGATGCCGAGCGAGAGCGGAGTGACGTCGATGAGGAGGACGTCCTTGCGCTCGCCCTTGAGGACACCAGCCTGGAGGGCGGCGCCGAGCGCCACGACCTCGTCGGGGTTGACGCCCTTGTTGGGCTCCTTGCCACCGGTCAGCTCCTTGACGAGCGAGCTCACGGAGGGCATGCGGGTCGAGCCACCGACGAGGACCACGTGGTCGATGTCGGCGACGTTGATGCCGGCGTCCTTGATGACGTTCTGGAACGGCTGCTTGGTGCGGTCGAGCAGGTCCTTGGTCATCTGCTCGAACTGGGCGCGGGTCAGCGTCTCATCGAGGTGGATGGGGCCGTTCTCGCTCATCGAGAGGTACTGCATCGAGATGTTGGTCGAGCTGGCCGAGGAGAGCTCCTTCTTGGCCTGCTCGGCGGCGTCGCGCAGCCGCTGCATCGCGATCTTGTCCTTCGCGAGGTCGACGCCGGTGTTGTTCTTGACCGTGGTGAGGAGGTGCTGGACGACGCGGTCGTCCCAGTCGTCACCACCGAGCTGGTTGTCACCGCTCGTCGCACGGACCTGGATGGTGGCGAAGCCGTCCTCCGGGTCCTTGCCGACCTCGAGGAGGGACACGTCGAAGGTGCCACCACCAAGGTCGAAGACGAGGATGAGCTCGTCCTCCTTGCCCTTGTCGAGGCCGTAGGCGAGGGCCGCGGCAGTGGGCTCGTTGACGATGCGCAGGACGTTGAGGCCCGCGATCTCACCGGCCTCCTTGGTGGCCTGGCGCTCGGCGTCGTCGAAGTAGGCGGGGACGGTGATGACGGCGTCGGTGACCGGCTCACCCAGGTAGGACTCGGCGTCGCGCTTGAGCTTCTGGAGCGTGCGGGCGCTGATCTCCTGCGAGTTGTACTTCTTGCCGTCGATGTCCTCGCTGCGCCAGTCGGTGCCGATGTGGCGCTTGACGGAGCGGAGGGTGCGGTCGGCGTTGGTCACGGCCTGGCGCTTCGCGATCTCGCCGACGAGGACCTCACCGCCCTTGGTGAAGGCGACGACCGACGGCGTGGTGCGACCCCCCTCGGAGTTCGCGATGATCGTGGGCTCGCCACCCTCGAGGACGGCGACGGCTGAGTTCGTGGTTCCGAGGTCGATACCGACTGCACGGGCCATGGTGGGATCTCCTTGTGTTGCTGGGTTGAGTTGCCTGCACTCAAGTTAGGAGCCGGTATGCCGCTTGGCAAATTCGCGCTTCCAAACTTGCGTTCACTCGACTCAACTCTCAACGGCGGGCGGGTGTTCCCGGACCCTGGCTGCGCGTGGGCGGCCGCGGCTGACAGGGTGGCCCCATGTCTTACGACCCCGGCCCTCGGTTCCTCGGCTCGCTCGTCCTCGTCACCGGGGCCGCCCACGGCATCGGGCGCGCCTGCGTCGAGTGGTTCGCCGCAGAGGGTGCCCGTGTCGTCGTCGCCGACCTCGACATCGAGACGGCCCGCGAGGTCGTCGAAGCGCTCGGCGGCTCCGGTCAGGAGCACCTGGCCGTCGAGGTGGACGTCACCGAGGACGGCTCGGTCCGAGCCTGCGTCGAGGCCGCGTCGGACCATCTCGGCGGCATCGACGTCCTCGTCAACGTGGCCGGCGGTGGGATCCCGAACAAGGACTTCGAGAGCACGGGCGACGACATGTGGGCCCGGGCAATGGAGCTCAACCTCATGGGCACCGTGAGGTCCATCCGCGCGTCCCTCCCCCACCTGCGGCGCAGCACGCGACACCCCGCGATCGTGTCGGTGAGCTCGGTCAACGCCCTGGTGGCGCTCGGGGGTGAGCCCTACTCCGCTGCGAAGCTCGGGCTCGTCTCGCTCACCCGCGGGCTCGCCGTCGAGCTCGGGCCGGCCGGCATACGCGTCAACGCGGTCGCACCGGGCACCATCCGCAGCCGCGTGTGGGACAACCAGGAGGGCGGCGCCGACCGCATGCTGCCGCTCTACCCGCTGGGCCGGGTGGGTGAGCCCGACGACATCGCTGGCGCGGTCACCTTCCTCGCCTCCCGGGACGCGAGCTGGATCACCGGCCACACCCTTCCGGTGGACGGCGGACTGCTCACCGGGCACCGCCAGGTGTGATCCGCCCGGCCTGACGGCGGCATGCGTTTCCGACGGCATACCTGTGTGCAGTCGTCCCGCGTGTCCCTAGAATCCGTGCCATGGGGGAGAACACCACCGCGAGTCGCGGGGTCCTGGGCCGGGCGCGCGGCTTCGTCGCGGGCCGTCCCGCGACCCAGAAGGTCGGGGGCGGCGTGGCTGCCGCACTGCTCGCGAGCGCGCCGTTCGGTGGGCTGGCCAGCACCCCCGAACCCGGACCCGAGCCCCTGCGACTCGACCAGCCGATCATGGTCGGCCCCTACAAGGTGGTCATCGACCAGGTCGTCGAGATCCCCGACCTCGCACCGGCGGTCAAGCCCGAGCCACCCGAGCGGCTCCTCCTGCTCGACGCCGAGGTCACCCTCACGGGCGACCGACCGGAGTATGCCGTGACGCTCACCCAGAACCTGCACGTCGCCGGGGGTGACGTGGAGGTGTCCACGCAGCCGGAGCTCTACTTCGTCGAGGACGGAACGCAGCCGCGGAGCTTCAACCCCGGCATCACCTACCGTCTGGCGATCACCTGGACCACGTCGGGCGGGTGGCAGGGCGACACGGCTGAGGTGAGTGCGGACCTCGTGGAGTTCCGCGAGGAGGACAGAGCGACCCTCAACCCGAATGCCTGGGTCGGACGTGACGAGATCCTCTGGCAGGGCACCCTCCCGGTGGTGAGGAGATCATGAGGCGCAGCATCGGGACAGGCGCGTTCGTCATCGCCGCCATGGCCCTGGGTCGCCTCATCACCGACCACGTGCCGCTCGACGAGGCCGCCGACAAGCCGTTCGTCCGCACCGGCGCCGTGGGCAGGGGCGTGGCCCTCGAGTACGCCGACGTGACCGTCACCGGGTTCCACGTCACTCCGACGATCATGGGCGACCCCGCCTCGGCCGCGGGCGGGCGCTGGCTCGTCATCGACACCGAGCTCGTCGCGCGCGACAAGCCGCTGACGATGGCGGGTTTCTTCCTCGTCGACGGGCAGGACCGGCGCTACGTCGCGTCCAACCGTGGTAGCGAGTGCGCGACGAGCGCCAACCTGTCCACGGGTGTGCGCACCTACGCCAGCATCTGCTTCGACATCCCCGAGCGCGCCCTCGAGGGTGCGCGCCTCTTCGCCACGCGTGGCCAGTGGGACAGCCACGAGTCCGAGTTCCGGCGCGACGACCTCGCCGACATCGACCTCGGCATCACGGCGTCCGAGGTCGACACGCTGTGGGCCCAGAAGGACGCGGTCAACGTCAAGGCGGTCAGCGTGATGCCACCGTCGAAGGACCGCCGATGAGCACCGCCACAACGCCTGACGTGGAGGAGCCGGACCCGGCACCGTCCGTCACTGCCCCTCGCGGTCCGAGCCGCTGGTGGATCGCCGCGGTCCCGGTCGCCATCGTGGTCATGCTTGCCGCGAACGGCTACCGCGTCCCGGTGTTCTGGTACCAGTCGGGGCTGCACCATGAGATCGCGAGCGCCGACTCCGGCACGTGGGCCCGGGTCACGGAGAAGTACGCCGACGGCCAGGGCGACACCACCCGGCGCTACTCGGTGAGGTTCGCGGGGCTGGGAGGTGCGGACCCGGCATACGAGGACCGCTCCGGGGACGACATCACCCTCCCGGACGGGATGGTCGCCCGGACGGTCACCCTCGACTTCGAGGCCGAGCCCGACCAGGTCCTCAAGAACTGCGCCGTCACGCTGATCGACGACCGCGGACGCGAGTACAGGGTGGGCGGTGCGTCCGACGCCATCGGACCCGGCACCACCGCCTGCGTCCCCGAGGACACCCCCGGCCCGAGCCTTCCCGTGCTCAGGAACGAACCCCGCGGAGCCATCCCGGAGGACGAGGAGCCGCGGCCACGGACGTGGTCGACGGCGACGAGGATCCCGGTCCCGGAGGATGCCACCTTCGTCGAGCTGCGGATCTCGTTCGAGAACCCGGACTACGTCACGCTCCGGCTTCCGCGCTGACCTGACGCGCGGCGCCCGGCGCCGGGTCGCCCGCCGGGGCAGCCGCGAGCTTCGGGGCGAGCAGCCAGTCGATGGCCGCGGCCAGCAGGGCGGCAGCCAGGACCATGGTGACCGCGAGACCGACCGACTTCTCCATCGGCGAGATCGCCAGCCAGTTGTCCGTCTGCTGCGGGCCGATGGCGAGCCGCAGCAGCTGACCCACGGCCCACGGGATGCGGATGACGAGGAGGAAGGCCAGGCAGAAGGTGAGCATCGGCAGCAGGCCGGCGGTCGCCATCATCCGCAGGCCGTTCCAGAAGGCCGAGAAGCGCTCGCGCAGGTCGCCGACGAGCCCGCTCCCGACGCGGCGGACCGGGGCGGGGATGCGCTCCCAGCGCTCGCGGTGCGGCAGCCGGGGCTCGGGCGCCTCGGGGGGCTCGAGCTTGTGGCCCAGGACGACGGCGCCGACGGTGAGCCAGGCGAGCGGCACGATGACGACGGCGTCGACGGCACCCAGCAGGCCGAAGAGCCAGGCCGTCGCCGTGTCGACCGGGTTCGCGAGCGGCCCGAGCGTCGAGACCACCTGGTCGTACTGCTCCAGCACGAGCTGGGAGGCTCGCCGGTCCTGGACCCACGCGAGCCCGGCCTCGCGCATCTCGGTGACCTTCTGCGCGACCTGGGACGTGTAGTAGACCTCCACCAGCGCCCCGAGGAACGCCAGACCGAGGAAGCGGGTGGCACTCTCGATCTTGCCGAGCGCGAAGCGCAGCACCCACGCGATGGCCACGATGGCGACGACGACCTGCCAGTCATAGATCGCCAGGCGGCTGGCGAAGTCGACGTCGGGCGGACCGTCGAGGCTGAACTGGTTGAACTCGTCGAAGGCCGCCTCGTTGGTGAACCGGTAGAGGTCCTCCTGCAGCAGCCCGTAGGACACGTAGACCGCGAGGAAGGGCACCAGCACACTGACCGCGACGTCGACGAGCCGCAGCTCGCGCTTCTCGGTGGTCGCCTGGCGGGCCTCGCGCTGCGACAGCTCGGCCACGTTGGGCAGGGCGCCACGGGTGAGGTAGAGCATGGCGATCATCGCGAGCAGGAAGCCGAGCGGTGCGATGACGAGGATGAGCTGGGCGAGGAACGCGTTGTGGTCGCTGACCTCGACGGCGACCCAGAGCGCCCCGCTGCGGACCGCGAGCCCCAGACAGGCGATGACGACGAACGGCGCCCAGTAGCGGCGCAGGATCCGTGCCGCCGACACGAGCACGGCCGGGATGTCCCTGACCCGCATCTCGTCGTTCATCGCGCACCCCCGACCGTCGCCCCCAGGGGCACTCCCAACCTGACGACCGGAGCATATCCACTCGAGGCTGCCGCAGGAGCCGGGCGGACGACACCGGGTCCGGGTGGGATCGCGGCGTGTCCGCCCCGGGCTGACCCTAGCCGCGGGCCATCAGTCCGGCGATGGCCGAGTGCCCTGCCAGCTGGCCACCCGCCGCCGCCATGACGACCGACGCCATCGGCATCGGGAAGGCGGCGAGGTGGGCGAGGTCACCGCCAGCAGTCACACCGGGCACGCTCGTGCGGCCGAACTCGTCGATCCTGACGGCGCCCGAGGGGTTGAGCTCGAGGCCGAGCTGCTCCGCGAACGGCGCGGACTGGTGCAGGGTCGGCACGACGAACAGCACGGCCACGTCCTGCGTCGAGCCGTCGTCCAGGCTCACTCGCAGTGCTTCTCCGACCCGCTCGATGCCCGTCATCCGCGCCTCGATGACCGGCGCATCCGTGGTCACCCCCTCGGGCAGCTCCTGGCCCTCGGCGAAGACCACGAACTGGCCCGCGACGGGGCCCATGAGTGCCGTGTAGTGACCGGCAGCAGCCGCACCGATGATGCCGATGCGCTGGCCCCGGAACTCGAACGCGTGGCAGAACGGGCACTGCGCCGCCAGGTCGCCCCAGATCTCCTGTAGGCCGGGGATGGGCGGAAGCTCGTCGCGGACCCCGGTGGCGAGCACGACGGCATACGCAGAGAGCACCTCACCACTGGTGAGGGTGAGCCGGAAGGCGTCAACGTCCCGCTCGATCGTCTCGACGCGCTCCTCGCGCACGGAAACCGTGTCGTATGCCGTGAGCTCACGCCGCGCGGTCGCGCGGAAGTCGGCGGGCGGGGTGCCGTCGTGGGTGAGCACGTTGTGCATGTGGCTCACCGTGGCGTTGCGGTAGGTGCCGTCGTCGAACACGGTCGCCTGGCGGCGGACCCGCCCCGCAGTGAGTGCTGCCTGGAGCCCGGCTGGGCCCCCGCCGATGATCGCGATGTCGGTGTGTTGGAGGTTCATGACTCGATCGTGAACCTTCAGGTTGACCTGAAGGCAAGTGGAACCTGCCCACCCGTGCAATCGTTGACTCCTGAAGATCCCGACTCAAGGAGCGAAAAAACCATGGCCGGTCTCAAGAAGCTCGGTGCTCTCGCCGCAGCGGCGAAGGCTGCACAACGCTATGTGCGAGAGAACCCCGACAAGGCGGACCAGTACATCGGCAAGGCGGCGGAGTTCGCCGACAAGCGCACCAAGGGCAAGTACTCGCGCCAGATCAGCGGGGCCTCGTCCAAGGCCCGCAGCGCGGCCCTCGGCAAGAACCGGGCGGTCGGCGGCGATGCCGCTCCGACCCCCACGAACCCGGTGAACCCCGAGCCCGGCAACCCCGGCTCGCCCGATCCGCAGGGCCGCACGCAGCCCGGAGGCTGGTGACCCCGGCCTAGGGTGGCGCTGCCGCCGGACCACCCCGACCGGTCGTGCGGGGCTGCTCGTAGCCGCCCACGGGCGGGACCATCTCGGCGCGGACGCCCAGCAGCCGGATCGGCCGCTGGTCATCGAGCCCGCGCAGGAGATCGACCGCCGTCGCCGCGATGAGGCCCGGGTCGAACGTCGGCTCAGGCAGCTTGCGGATCCGGGTCGTCGTGAAGAACGGCGCGAACCGGACCTTGAGGTGGACCCGCACGCAGGCGCGCTCCTCGCGTCGGATGTCGCCGACGACCTGCTCGGACAGGGACAGGATCGCCGCCTCGATCTCGGCGGGCTCGGTGAGGTTGGTCTGGTAGGTCGTCTCGCGGCCGTGCGCCCTCGCGACCCACGGGGTGTCGTCGATGACGTTCGGGCCGAGGCCGCGGCCGAGCCGGCGGTAGTGCGGCCCCATGCGTGGTCCGAACTCCGCGGTGAGGACCTCGTCGTCGGCGTCGGCGAGCTGCTGGACCGTCGCGTAGCCGTGCGACGTCAACCGTGTCGCGATGCGGTTGCCGACACCCCAGAGCGCCGTCGTCGGCCGCTCGCCCATGACCTCGAACCAGTTGTCCGCGGTGAGGACGAAGGTGCCCTGAGGTTTGCCGAAGTCCGTGGCGATCTTGGCGCGCACGGTGGTGTCGCCGACGCCGACCGAGCAGTGCAGCAGGGATGCCTCGAGCACCTCGGCCCGGATCGCGTCCGCGTGGGCGACGGCGTGGGCCAGCGCCTGCGCCGGGTCGTCCCCGACCGTCTCGATCCCGACGAACGCCTCGTCCCACCCGAGCACCTGGACGACCGCACCCTCGTGCGCCCGCAGCGTCTCCATGACCACGGCCGAGGCGGCGTCGTAGGCGGGGCCGTCGACCGGGAGGAACACGGCATCGGGGATCTTGCGCACGGCCGTCCTGAGCGGCATACCCGATCGGACGCCGAAGGCGCGGGCCTCGTAGGACGCCGTCGAGACCACTGCCCGCTCGGTCGGGTCGCCGCGACCACCGACGACGACGGGCAGACCGGCGAGCTCGGGGCGGCGCAGGATCTCGACCGCCGCGATGAACTGGTCGAGGTCGACGTGGAGCACCCATCGGGCCATGGCCCCAGTCTGCCGTCCCTCTCCGACACAGGCAGGGCACAAAGGCAGACGGCCCAACGTTGAGGTTCACGTGAAGGATGCCCCGGACGACAACTGGACCATCAGCGACCTGGCCCGCCGCTTCGACCTGCCGACCCACGTCCTGCGTCACTGGGAGTCGATCGGGCTGCTCGAGCCACGGCGCGACGTGTCGGGCTATCGCCGCTACGGCCAGGACGACCTCGTGCGCATCGCGATCATCCAGCGCAACAAGCTCGCCGGCATGTCGCTCGAGCAGATCCGGGTGCTCCTCGACGCCGAGGCCAAGGACCGGCACGAGGTGCTGGAGGGTCACCTGCGCGACCTCGACGAGCGCCTGCTGGCCCTTGAGCGATCCCGCGAGATGACGGAGCACGCCCTGCGCTGCCGCGCCCACGACATCACGTCGTGCCCCCGTTTCGTCGCGGCCGTCCAGGACGTCATCGACGGGCGCGCCCACTTCGAGGTCACGACGGCCTGACCGCTGCCCAACCGCCACGGAGATGGGATTGGATGGGTCCATGCGTGACGTCATCGTCGTCGGAGGCGGGATCGTCGGTCTCGCGACGGCATACGAGGTCCTGCGCAGGCGACCGGGCGCGGACGTCCTGGTCGTCGAGAAGGAGACCGAGGTCGCCCGACACCAGAGCGGCCACAACAGCGGCGTCATCCATGCCGGCGTCTACTACGCCCCCGGCAGCCTCAAGGCGCGCTTCTGTCGTGAGGGCGCGGCCCGGACCCGGGACTACTGCACCGAGAAGCAGATCCCGTTCGCCGACACCGGGAAGCTCGTCGTGGCGACGACACCCACGGAGGTCCAGCGACTGCAGGACCTGACCGAGCGGGCCCGCGCCAACGGGCTCACCGTCACCCCGCTGACCGCCGTCGCCCTGCGTGAGCGCGAGCCCCACATCACCGGGCTGGCCGCCCTGCACGTGCCCGCCAGCGGGATCACGGACTACGCCGCCGTCTGCCGTGCGCTCGCCTCCGACATCTCGGCCGCCGGTGGTGTCGTGCGCACCTCCACCGCAGTCACCGCGATCACCGAGTCGGTCACGTCGGTGGCGCTAAGCCTCGACGAGGACGGCTGGCACAGCGTCGAGTCCGCGCGCCAGGTCATCGTCTGTGGTGGGCTCCAGGCCGACCGCCTCGCGGCGATGTCGGGCCTCAACCGCGGCGCCGAGAGCTTCGAGATCGTGCCGTTCCGCGGGGAGTACCACCGCCTGCCCGCGTCCCGGAACCACCTCATCGACTCGCTCATCTATCCCGTCCCCGACCCGGACCTGCCCTTCCTCGGCGTCCACCTCACGCGCACCATCGACGGCGGCGTGACGGTCGGCCCCAACGCCGTGCTCGGGTTCAGCCGCGAGGGCTACCGCAAGGGGTCGCTGAGCCCCCGCGACACGGCGGCGTTCGTCCGCTTCCCCGGCATGTGGCAGGTCGCCCGGACGCACTGGCGGACAGGGCTCGCCGAGCAGCGCGCCTCGTGGCGGCGCCGGGGCTACCTCGAGCTCGTCCGCCGCTACTGCCCCGAGCTCACGGTCGAGGACCTGCTCCCGGAGCCGGCCGGCATACGCGCCCAGGCGGTGCTGCGTGACGGGACGCTCGTCCACGACTTCCTCGTCCGAGCGACGGAACGCACCGTGCACGTGTGCAACGCGCCCTCCCCCGCAGCGACGTCGGCCTTCCCCATCGCCGACCACGTCGTCGACCTCGCGACGTCCGCCGGGCTCGCCGGGTGACCAGCCAGGAGCTCCTCGACCTCGCTGCCCGCGTCGGACCGGTCATGGTCTTCCTCGTCGCCATGACCGTCGTCGCCGAGGTGGCCGAGATCGCCGGGGTCTTCGACGTCGCGGCGCACTGGACCGCACACGCCGGGCGACACCGGACCTGGCTGCTCTGGCTGCTCGTCGTGGGGCTGGCTGTCGCCTGCACCATCGTCCTCAGCATCGACACGACTGCGGTGCTGCTGACCCCGGTGGTCATCGCCATGGCTCGCCAGCTGGGGGTCGCGGCGATGCCCTTCGCCCTGACGACCGTCTGGCTCGCCAACACCGCATCCCTTCTCCTCCCCGTGTCGAACCTGTCCAACCTCATTGCGCTGCACCGGTTCACCCAGCTCGGCCTGGGCACGCACGAGTACGTCGCCCTGGCCTGGCGACCCGCCCTCGCGGCGATCGTCGCCACGGTCGTCGTCCTCTTCGTGCTCCACCGTCGAGATCTGCTCACCCGCTACACCCTCGACCCCCCGCCCGACCCGCACGACCGTGTCCTGCTCTGGGTCGCCGCCGTCGTCTGCGTCGCGCTCTGTCCGGCCTTCGTCAGCGGCGTCACCCCCGCGATCCCCGCCGTCATCGCCGCGGTCGTGCTTGTCGTCACGCTGGCCTGGCGCTGGCGTCCGAGGCTGCGCACGGTCCAGGTGCCCTGGCTCATGGTGCTCGCCGTTTGCGCCCTCTTCGTCGCCGTCGACGTCGCGATGCGACACGGCCTCGAACCCCTCCTCGCCGGCCTCGTCGGCACCGGCGACGAGGGCGGCCTCTGGCGGGTGGGCGCCGTGGGGGCGGTGAGCGCCAACGTCGTCAACAACCTGCCCGCCTACCTCGCGCTCGAGCCGGTCGCGGACGACTCGCCGGTGCGGCTCATGGCCCTCCTCATCGGCGTCAACGCCGGCTCGATCGTCACCGTCTGGGGGTCGCTCGCGACCTTGCTGTGGCGAGACCGGTGCCGTCGCGCCGGAGTGACGATCGACGCGTGGCCGTATGCCGTCCGCAGCCTGCTGTGCGCAGCCGCGGCCGTGTCGGCCGCGCTGCTGGCGCTCAGCCCGGGGTGAGCCGGCTCAGTAGATCCAGACCTTGCGGCCGACGACCGGCCAGCCCTCGGCATACAGCTTGTCCATGGCCGAGGTGCTCACCCGCAGGCAGCCGTGTGAGGCGGGGTACGCCGGGATGGACGTCGACCCGTGGATGGCCCAGCCGTTCTTGAAGTACGCCGGCCGCCACATGGCGCCGAGCGAGCCGTACTGCCAGCCGGAGGTGAAGCGCCAGTAGACCGAGAACTGACCCCTCGGCGTGTAGGCGGTGCGCCACATCCCGCGCGAGTAGTAGCGCTCCCCGCTCCCGGTGCTCGTGTTGAGCGTGTAGCGCAGTCGCCCGCCCTGGACGAGCATGAGCGTGTTCTCGGCGAGGTCGCACTCGATCGTCGTCCCGGACGTGGTGCGCGGGTTGGCCCGCACGCCACGGTCGAGCAGCCCCCAGGTCGTCGGGCCGACGACGCCGTCGCGAGACACATGACCGACCTTCTGCAGCGCCCACACCGCCTGCTGGGTCAGGTGACCGAAGGTCCCATCGGCCCTCCCACACCAGTAGGTCAGCAGGTTGAGCCGGTTCTGCAGTGCCACGACGTGAGCGCCGGTGGACCCGCGCCGGAGCGTCGGCCGCGTCGCTGCACCGGCTGGCGCTGCGCCCATCACGGCCAAGCCGAGGAGCCCGGCCCCCGCTGCCGTCGTGAGGGTCACGCGTCGCGTGACCGGGTTTGCGTTGTCGTCCATCACGAAGCACCCCTGCTTTCGTCGGCCCCGGTTGGGCCTGTTACGGATCAGACGCGGGACTCCCGTGAAAGGTTGCGTCGTCACCGAGGAGGAGTCGTCACCTCCCGCTCAGATACACCCGCGGGTATGCCGCGCGGCTCGCTGCGTGGACCAGGCAGAGGTCAGGCGACCCGGGTCGCCCGGCGCAACCACGCCGCGACCTCACCAGCGAAGGCGCCGGGATGCCTGGCCCACACGAAGTGGTCGAAGGCCGGCCCGTCCTCACCGTCGGGGCGGGTCACGAACCGGTGCTCGACGCGAGAGCCCGTGAGCTTGTCGGCGAGGTTGTCGACGGAAGCCTGCGGTGCGAGCGGGTCGTTGTCGAGGGTGATCGCGAGCACGGGCAGCTCGATCCTCGCGAAGTCCGGCTCCGCGACGTCGTCGCCGCGCTCGACGACCAGGCCACCTCGTCTCGCGAAGCGCGCCCACTCACGCATGAGCTGCCGCGGCTGCCGCCCACCGAACCCCATCCGGTCGCCGGGCCAGTGGCCGCGCAGGGCCGCGACGGCGCCGATGAACTGCGTCTGGGCGAGGAGCGTGCGGCGCCTGTCGTAGCCACGCCAGTAGGGCGAGCCCGAACCGATGAGCACCAGAGCCTGCACCGGGGAGTCGTGCGAGGCGAGGTGCACCATCGCGACCTGACCGCCGAAGGAGTGACCGAGCAGGACGAGCGACCGGCCGGCGTGCCGCTCCCGAGCCACAGCGACAGTGGCGGCAACGACGTGGTCGGACAGTGCGGCATACCCGAAGTCGTTGCGCCGGCTCGCGAGCGGTCGGCTCGTGCCCTGTCCCGGGAAGTCGGTCGCGAGGACGGCCACCCCCTCGACGGCGAGTGCTGCGGCGAAGGGTCCGTAGTAGCCGGTTGCGACGCCCAGCGCCGGCAGCAGGATGACGACGGGATCGTCGGCGCCTCCGCCATCCGCACCGACGACCGAGGTGCGTCCACCTCCGGGCAGCTCCAGGTCGGTGACGTGATCCACGCGAGAACCGTATGCCGTGCGCGCTGCGCTGTCCGGTGAGGTCGTCGGGTCAGAAGGCGGTCGCGCTCCGGGTGACCAGGTGTGAGAGCACGATGTTGGTCTCGGTCTTGCGAACGCTGGGAATGGCGCGCAGTGCCTGGACAGCGGCCTCGAGGCGGTCGGTGTCGGCGGCCACGAGCCGGACGATCGTGTCCGCGTCGCCGGTGACCGTGACGGCCTCGACGATCTCCGCGATGGGGCCGAGGGCTCGGCGCAGGCGGTCCACCCCCAGGACGCCGTCCGTGTGCAGCTCGACGAGCGCCTCGATCGGGCGACCCAGCCGCTTCTGGTCGATGAGGACCGTGAACCCGGTGATCACCCCGGCCCTGCGCAACCTGTCGACACGGCGCTTCACGGCCGCCGTCGACAGACCCACCTCGAGCCCGATGGAGGCGAAGCTGCGTCGTCCGTCGGCTGAGAGCGAGCCGAGGATGAGGTCGTCGGTCTTGTCGGAGCGGAGATCCGGAGCCACGCAATGATCGTCCACCACGTCGCACGACGGCGCAACAATATGCGTTGCGTCGCAACGTTCCGGGCGCGACGTTGCGTGTGGATGCGCCCTAGCGTGAAGTCATGACCTCCCTTGGAACTGCCGAGGTCCAGCCCCTCGACCTCAGTGACGTCGAACGCCGAGCGCTGGACACGATCGACCCCGACGAGATCCGGTCCGAGCTGGTGACGCTGATCGGCATCCCCAGTGTCGGAGGCTCGGACGCGGAGTGCGAGATCCAGCACGTCCTCGCCCGCCGCCTCGACGAGTGCGGGCTCGAGGTCGACCTCTGGCAGGCCGACCTCGACAGCCTCCGGTCGGACCGGGCCTTCCCGGGCGAGGAGGTCGAGCGATCCGAGGCGTGGGGACTCGTCGCCACCAGCGGCCCGGGGGTGCCGGCGCTCGTCCTGCAGGGCCACGTCGACGTCGTCCCTCCGGGAGATCTCGACCGGTGGCGGGGCGACCCCTACGTCGCGCGCGTCGCCGACACCCGGGTGCAGGGCCGCGGTGCGTGCGACATGAAGGCCGGGCTGGTGGCCAACCTGGCGGCGGTCCGAGCGGTGCAGCGGGTCGGGCTGCCCTCGGCCCGACCGATCGGGCTTCACTTCGCGATCGGCGAGGAGGACGGCGGGCTCGGTGCGTTCGCGACCCTGCGTCGGGGGCACGTCGCCGACGCATGCATCATCACCGAACCCACGTCGGGTGGCATCGTGACCGCGGCCGGCGGCGCTCTGACGTTCGAGATCCGGGTCGGTGGGGTCGCGAGCCACGGCAGCACGGCATACGCCGGACGCAGTGCCCTCCACCACTTCGTTCCCCTCCTCACGGCGCTCGGAGACCTCGAGCGCCGGCGCAACGAGAGCGTCGACCCGTTGATGGCCGGGCTCCCTGTGGCCTACCCCATCTCGGTCGGGCGGGTGCGGTGCGGCGACTGGGCCAGCTCCGTGCCCGACCTGCTCGTGGCCGAAGGGCGCCTGGGCGTCGCACTGGACGAGGACCCCGCTCAAGCGAGAGCAGCGCTGGAGGAGGCGATACGGGTCACCGCCCGGGGCAACACCTGGCTGCGTCACCACCCACCCACGGTGAGCTGGACGGGTGGGCAGTACGCCAGCGGACGTCTCGTCGACGGCGCCTCACTGCTCGGCCTCCTCGGGAGCTCCCTGGACGCGGTCGGTGCCACCACGCCACGCCAGCCGCGAGGCGTCCCCTATGGCAGCGACCTCCGGCTGTACTCCGGCGAAGGTGTCCCCACCCTGCACTACGGGCCGGGCGACGCCCAGGTGGCGCACTCCCCGCGTGAAGAGGTCGACCTGCGCGAGGTGGTGCAGGTCGCGCAGACCCTCACCGTCGCGCTGCTGCGGGCCGCCGGAGGTGTGGACGGCCCGGTTGCCTCTTGACGGCCTTCTGGTGCTGGGAGAACCTTTCGGGGTGCGGGCAACGCAGCTCGTCGCGGGAGAGAGAGTGGTGCAGCGCATGACGTCGACAGCGCCGGGCAAGCACGCACCTGCATCGGCCGAGGATCTCGAGCAGCTGTCGCGTGAAGGGATCGTCGCGCGACGAGGCGCCTTCGACGTCGCGTGGGTGGACCGCCTCCACAGTGACGTGCTTGCTGCGTTCGAGGAGGCCCGTCACCGCGAGGGTGGTGCCATCGGACGGGGACCGCAACGGTGGTACGTCGAGGTCCACCCCGAGCAGCTCGACGGTTTCGTCGACCTGGTCACGCACCCGTGGGTGACGGGGATCTGCGAGTCCGTCCTTGGGCCGGACTACGAGATCGTCGAGATCGGGTTCGACATCCCGTTCCCCGGGTCCGCCGACCAGCCGTGGCACCGCGACTTCCCGTCACCGCCCGAGACGCACGAGCAGCGTCGCCTGACCTCGCTGGCGTTCAACATCAGCACCGTCGACACCACGGCGGACATGGGCCCGTTCCAGATCGCGCCCGGCACCCAGTACGAAGCCGGCCTGGACTGGCCGCACCAGATGTTCCCGCCCCGGTCCGAGTGGCCGCGCTACCAGGAGCTGTCGCAGCTGCGCATGCCTCAGCGAGGCGACATCTCGGCGCGCTCGGCACTGACGCTGCACCGAGGAACGGCCAACCACAGCGAGCTCGCCAGGCCCGTGGTCGTGCTTGGCGTCGATGCGCCCGGCGCGGGGCACGCCGAGCTGCACGACCTCATGGTCACGCAACCCTTCTGGGACAGCTGCCCCGAGGAGGCGCGCCGACACCTGGACGCGCGCGTCGTGGAGACGTTGGAGCCGATCGTCCAGAAGCACGACATCGAAGGTCTCGTCATGGGCGTGACGGACGGCTGACCGGGCGAAAGGCTCCTCAGATCGCGAAGTCCGTGCCATCGGGGCGCTGCGGCTCGCTCTCGGAGCCAGCAGCGTCCTCCACCTGGTCCATTGCGTATGCCGCGTCGCGACTGCCGATCTTGCGCGCGGCGGTGAGGTGGCCCCCGAGGTAGCCCGAGGCGCCGGCGACCGCTGCTCCGGCCAGCGCCGTGGCGACGCCGAGGCCGTGGCGGCGCCGCCCGCGTGCCACCCAGGAGGTGAGGTAGAGAGTGGTCGCCACGACATTGAGTGCGCCATGGAGCGCGCCGACGCGCTGCGCCTCGCGTCCGGTGCGTGACCACTCCGCCAGGCCGGTGATCGCGGTGGGCCCGACGGCAGCCAGACCGACACCGACCAGTCGCCGGCTCGCTCCACGGTCCTGCGGGCGGCCTGCCAGGTCGAGGATCGAGGCCGCCGTCCAGCACCCGAGCGGCACGTCGGTCAGCAGCGGATGCAGGGCGTGGCCGATGACTCCGGAGCGGAGCAGCTCGCTGCCCGACCAACGGTCCAGGGGCTTGGCGGCCACGGCATAGACGGCGCGCAGGCGGTCGAGGGCCGGGTTCTGCTCGAGGCGCTGGGTGGCGGCGACGAGGGCAGGAGTGGTCGGGAGCGCGCCCCCTGTGGTCACGGCGTCGGAAACTGGCTCCATGACGTCAGGACAGCACGGCGTCGACGGTCTTCTTGAGCGCGCTCGGCTGCTCCGGGCGACGAGGCGCCCCTTCCTTCGCCTCGGCGAGCTCGGCCCCGATCTCGCGCAGCTGGGTGCGGGACAGACCCTCGCGGACCTTGGGGAACCAGTCCTGCTCCTCTTCCTCGATGTGGTGCGTGACGTTCTCGATGAGCACCGTCGTCTTCGCCTCGAAGCGCTCGTCCTCGGGGGTCATCGTGGTGAGCTCCATGACGAGCACGTCGGCGACGTGGTGCTCCTCGTAGGACTCGAGCACGTCGTCCTCCAGCTCGGGCAGGAGCTCGCGCACCCTCGGGTACATCACTTCGTTCTCGATGTAGGTGTGCACCGTGAGCAGCTCGATGATCTGCTCCACGAGCTTGCCCTTGCGGGCGTCGGTCGTCGTGGACTTCTGGAACTCGCGGAACAGCGCCCGGACCTCCTTGTGGTCTGCCTTCAACATGACAATCGCGTCCTGCGACATGGGTCTCCTCGAAGCACTTGTGGTCGGGCTCAGTTGAGCCGATCATCACGCATGGCGTACCCCGTGGTCGAGCCACCGAAACGCGTGTGACTGAAGGCGTCAGGAAGGGAAGTCCGGCCCGGCATCCAGACGAAGCTGGAGCAGGACGTCCAGAGCCACCGATTCACCGTCCCGGCCACCCGCCCCGACCTGGAGCGGGGCATCGCTGGGCTCGACGTGGACGCCGGCCAGCCGTCCGCGCAGGCTGGGCGCCACGACGAGGACGTACCAGCGGCCGTCCGTGCCGACGGCAGCCCGGCGGTCCCGTCGGACGTACCAGCCGACGACGTCGGTGCGGAGGGTCCCACCACCGCTGTAGGGGACTGCCCGCAGCCGGGAGGGTTCGACGCCGGCCGACCGCATCGCCTCGGCGAAGGCCGCCACCATCGGCGCCGTCCGTCGAGCCTCGGCCTCCGCCGCCCGCGCTGCGGCCGCGTAGTGGTACTCAGCGTTCTCCCGCGCCTCACGACGACGGGCGGCGACCGGGTCTGGCGGCTCACTCTCCGGGCTCATCGCCCGATTCTCTCAGCGAGTGGGCCAGCTGCCGGCAAGAGTGTCGGCAGGGAGCGGGCGAAGCGGTCGATCGCAGGTCAGTAGGCGTAATCTCCGTGCATGTTGCTGACCTTCGGCTTGGCGGCGTGGTCGACGGGGTCAGGCACCTGGATCGTTCCCACCTGCTCACCCGGACGAGCGACCACGAACTGCCCCATCAGGCCCTGATCCTCGTGCCGCAACAGGTGGCAGTGGAACATGTAGGGGCTCTCGGCATCGGCGAAGTCGGTGAAGCGCATCCGCAGCTCGACGCTCTCGTTCGGCGCGATGAGGATGGTGTCCTTCCACCCGGCAAGGACCGCGGGAGGTGGGCCGCCGGCATACCGGATCACCTGGAACTGGAGGTCATGGATGTGGAAGTTGTGCACCTGACCGTCGGAGTTGGTGACGTCCCAGGCCTCGGTGGTGTCCAGGCGGGAGACGACGTCGACGCGCTCCAGGTCCATCTTGCCGAAGTTCGTGTTGCTCCCGCCGAGGCTGATCTGGCGCGTGGCTCCGACCGTGTCGTCGGCGAGGTCGGGAGCGGGGGCGAGGGTTGCCGGGAGGGCAGGGCTGGGGCGCAGGGTGCTGGCACCTCGCAGCTCGAGGATGTCGAGCCGATCCTTGTCGCCGGTGAAGCGGTTGCTCTCGATGAAGGGTGGGGTGCTGCGCAGGACCGTCCGGTCGCCGGGCCGCACATCGACCACGATCTCAGCACGTTCTCCCGGCGAGAGGAGCAGTTCCCTCGCCTCCACGGGGGCCGGGAGGAGGCCACCGTCTGTGGCCACGACGGCATACGCACGGTTGTCGTCGAAGTGGAAGCGGTAGACGCGCGCGTTCGACCCGTTGAGGACGCGCAGGCGCACCCGCTCGGTCGTGACGTCGAGGAACGGGCCCGGGGTGCCGTTGACGAGGACCGTGTCGCCGAGGATGCCAGCTGACTGGAAGAGACCGTGCGTGTCGTCGAGCTTGCTGCCGTCAAAAGCCTTGTCCTGCACCAAAACCGGGATGTCGTCGACTCCGTAAACCTTGGGGAGGGCGATCTCTCGCTCGTCGTCGACGATGAACATCCCTGCCAGGCCTCGGTAGACGTGCTTGGCGGTCTCGCCGTGCGGGTGCGGGTGGTACCAGAGGGTCGCGGCGGGCTGGTCGACCTGCCAGTGGGGCGACCACCGCGCGCCGGGCGCGATCGGCTGGTGCGGGCCGCCGTCCATCGCCGCTGGGAGGTGCATGCCGTGCCAGTGCACGGTCGAGGTCTCGTCGAGCCGGTTGGCGACGTTGACCCTCACCTGCTCGCCCCGGGTCGCGCGCAGCGTCGGCCCGAGGAACGAGCCGTTGAAACCCCACGTCGGGGTGGGCGCGCCGCGCCCCAGGTCGCTCTCCCCCGCCTGCATCGAGAGGTCGAAGGTGCGCACGCCCTGAGCGTCGACGGTGGACGCAGCGAGAGGCGGGATCGCGAGCGGACGGTCGAAGTCGACCTCGCCGATGGTGTCGACGCTCGCCTGTGCGAACGACCAGGCGACGTATGCCGCGAAGCTCCCGACGGCGAGGACGACGACGGTGACGACGGCGGCGAAGAGCTTGAGGGCGGTGCGCATGCCTCCACCGTCGCGGCTGCTTCGGGCCACGGACAGGGCTTTCAGGGTGCCCTCAGGGACGCGGTCGGGGGCTGCTCAGGGCCAACCCCCACTGCCTGCCGACCCCCAGCGCAGGGTTCAGCGTGCGGGCGATGCAGCGGCCTCGATGGCCTCGCGCGGCAGGGTCTCGCGGGCTCGCGCCCACGGGATCGTCGCCAGCAGACTCAGCACTCCGGTCACGCCGAAGGCCAGCGCGAAGCTGCCGGAGTCCACCAGTGCCCCGGCGAGGATCGGACCGATGATCGCGCCCGCATCGGCGGACATCTGGAACGCCGCGAGCGCCGGCCCACCGTTGCGGTCACGACCGACGACGTCGGCCATGCTCGCCTGCTGCGCCGGGTTGAGCGCACCCGAGCCGAGGCCGGCGATGATGGAGAAGGCGACGAGGACGGGGAAGGTCGTGGCGAAGCCCGTCGCGATGGTCGCGACCCCCGCCACGGCGAGACCGCCGATGATGAACGGGCGTCGACCGATGGTGTCGCTGAGCCGCCCGGCGACGTTCATGCCCACCGCATTGCCACCTGCATAGATCGCGAGGACGGCACCAGCGAGCCAGGGCTCCTTGCCGATGTTGGCGGCGACGAAGAGCGGGATGATCGCGTTGCGCACCCCGAAGTTGGCCCAGCCGTTGGCGAACCCGGACACGAGGCCGGCGCGATAGGCGCTGTCCTGCCAGCCCTCTCGCGCCGTCATGACGGCAAGCACAGGCGCATCGGGAGCGGGACGCAGCGCGTGCCCACTGATGAAGATCGCGACGAGAGCCGCAGCGACGACGAGCGCGGCGGCATACGCCAGGAAGGGCACCCGCAGACCGAACCCACCGAGAGCGCCACCGACGGCAGGGCCACCGATACCACCGATGAGAAACGCCGAGCCGTAGGCCGACGAGACGCGACCACGGATGGCGGGCGGTGCGAGGCGGACGATCAGGGCGGTCGCCGAGATGGTGAACATCACCGAGCCGATGCCACCGAGGCCGCGGAAGACGAGGAGCTGCCAGTAGCTCTGCGCGAACGCCGTGGCCGCCGTGGACGCGGCGACGATGAGCAGGCCGGCAAGATAGATCGGCCGCTCGCCGAGGCGGACGATCAGGCTTCCACCGGCAGGGGCGAAGACCAGCCGGAAGAACGCGAAGACGCTGACCACCACGGCGCTGGCCGTGGCCCCGACACCGAAGCTCTGCGCGAACTGCGGCAGGACCGGCGTGATGAGTCCGAAGCCGAGGGCGATGACGAACGCAGAGGCGACGAGCACCCAGATCTCGCGCGGGATGCGGGCACGCTCGACCGGCGCGGGAGTAGGGGTGGTCATGAGGGTGTCAAGTATGCCGCCCGCCCCCGACATTCCCTCTCGCCCATTCCTGTCCCGAAGCCACCCAGCTGCACGGTTGGGGCCGTTGAAGTTCTTGGTCCCCACCGTCCAACTGGCTGAGCTGGGGACGCGCGAGGGTCAGAGGAGGAGAGCGGCGGCGATCGGGACCAGCGCGCCGAGGACGACGAGGGTGTCGGCGAGGTGCCACGGGGCGGTCGCGAACCACGTCCGCCTCGAGGCCGAGGCAAACCCCCGCGCGTCCATCGCCACCGCGAGGTCGGCGGCCATCCGCAGGGTGCGCACGAGCAACCCGAACGTCACGGTCGCCAGGTCGCGCACCATCGCCACCGGTCGACGGGCATCCAGCCCCAGCCCGCGCACCCGCCGGGCCAGCGAGATCTCCGACCACACCGCGCCGAACGTGTGGACCCTCTGCAGCGCGGCGGCGAGGGCGACGACGGGCCGGGCCGGCATCCGCAGCCGTTGGGCGAGGTGGTCACCGAGCCGGTCCGGGTCGACGAGCGGCAGGAGCACCGCCGACGGCAGCACGATGATGAGCACGCGCAACGCCGCGGTGAACGCCGTCGTCGTGTCGTGCCCGCCGAGCAGCCACGTCGACCAGCCGACCGAGAGCCCACCCAGCACGCCGGGCAGGAGCCGCAACACGACTCGCCGCAGCCGGCCCGTCGGACGAGCACCAGCACCGGGAGCCGACAACGCCAGGCACGCCAGCACCACCTGGACGGCGAGCACGAGGAGCGACGTGTGCCAGTGGTCGGGGATGATGCCGGCGGGGATGGCGACGAGTGCGCCGAGCATCAGCGCCAACGGACCAGCCCGGCCGGCGAGCACCCGTCTCGGCTCCGGGGGCCGCGGCGCCTTGGGTGGCGGTGTCAGCTCGACGACGTGGTCCGAGCGCTCGATGAGCGCGGCGTCGTGGGTCGAGACGAGCACCGCCCCTCCGCCTGCCCGATAGGCGTCGAGCAGCCCGACGACCGCGGCCCACGTGTGCCGGTCCTGACCGACGGTGGGTTCGTCGGCCAGCAGCAGGGGCGGTTGGTGGAGGATCGCAGAGGCGATGGCCAGCCGGCGCTGCTCGCCGCCCGAGAGCTCGCGCGGGTCGGCGCCCGCCAGATGGCTCAGACCGAGGGTGGTGAGCAGCGCGTGGGCCTCGACGACCCGCTCGGCCGACTCATCGCCCAGCGCGTGGCTCGCGACGAGCACCTCGTCGAGGACGGTGCGGCCGATGATCGTCGAGCTGGACCACTGTGGGACCCAGCCGACGTGGGTGGCGAGCTCGCGGGACGAGAGCTCGGACACCGGCGCACCAGCCGCGTCGATGGAACCCTCCGCAGGCTCCAGCGCCCCCGCGAAGCCGAGCAGCACCGTCGACTTCCCCGAGCCGCTCGGTCCGACGAGCGCGGTGGCCGTGCCGGCGGTCGGCTCCAGCTCGCGGTCCAGCCGGGCAGCCGTGTGCGTGCGCGTCGAGCCGTCGAGGAGCCGGGTGGTGCGGTCGATGCTCAGCGAGGTCGCCGCGACCTCCTGCGTCCGGCGGTTCGGCGGCCTTGCCACCACGGCGCCGGACGCAAGGGGGTCGGGCGGCGGAGCGCCCGGAACCCAGATGCCCATGTCGAGCAGCCGCTGCCGCTCACCGACAAGCACGTCCCCCACGGGCCCGTCGGCGACGAGCGCCCCGTCCGCGTCGAGGACGAGCATGCGGTCGACGAGCTCGACCCAGGGTCCGAGGACGTGCTCGACCACGACCGTCGTGATCGGGTATGCCGCCAGCGCACCTTCCACACTCGCCCTCACCTGGGCGGCGTGGCCGGGATCGAGCATGGCCGTGGGTTCGTCGAGGAGGAGGACGCTGGGCGCAAGAGCCAGCGCCCCGGCCAGGGCCAGCCGCTGCGTCTCGCCGCCCGACAGAGCCCCGGTCGGGGTGTCGAGGGGCATCGACAGGCCCACCGCGGCCACAGCAGCGGTGATGGCGGGTGGCATGTCGGCACGCGGCATACCCACGTTCTCGAGACCGAACGCGACGTCGCGCCCGACCGAGGAGGCGACCACCCCGGCACCCGGCTCCTGGAGGACGAGACCGATCTCGCCGGCGCGCGCCCCGGGTCCGTGACCGTCGATGGCGACGGAGCCCGACAGCTCGCCCGCGTCAGCGGTCTCGAGCAGCCCGGCAACCGCCCGCAGCAAGGTCGACTTGCCCGAACCGCTGGGGCCGACGAGGAGCACGCGCTCCCCGGGGACGAGTGAGAACGAGACGTCTCGCAGCACCGGTTCGCGCCGACCGAACGGGCGCCACGTCACCCCCTTGAGGGTGACGTGGCCGCCCTTGACGCGGGCCGTGCCGTCGACGGTGCCGACCCCTCCACGGGCGCCGGCGCCGGGCTGGGCCACGTCAGACAGCGCGGTTCTCGCGGTGCTCCTGGCCGGGTGGGAACGCGTTGAGCGCACCCGCCGCCGCCAGGGCCCGGGTGAGCAACCACCCACCGACGCCGGCTACCACCGCACCGGAGAGGGCGAGAACCGCGGCGTAGGAGACCTTCCACGCGAAGGACCAGTCCTGGATCCAGGTGAAGGACTCGTAGAAGGCAGCGAACGGACCGGCCATCGCGCCCGCGAGCATGGCGGCGGCGATGCCGAACGCGCGGTAGCCGAGGAGGGCGAAGACGAGCTCCGTGCCGAGTCCCTGCACGATCCCGGAGACGAGCGTGGTCGCGCCCCACTCCGTGCCGGGGATCATCGAGACGAGCGCCGCGGTGACCTCGCAGAACAGCGCGGCACCGGGGCGCCGCACGACGAGGCCGCCGACGACCCCGGCAAGGAACCAGGGCCCGGCGAAGAGGCCACCGAGCGGGGCGAACCCGAAGGTGATGGCGCTCAGGGGGCCGTTGTAGAACACGCCCCAGCCCCAGAAGGCGATCCCGAGGGCGGCGCCGAGGAAGGCGATCGTGAGGATGTCGACGGTCCGCCACCCCAGGAGGGGACGGGTCGCGAGGATGCTCCGGGCGCGCAGGAAGCCGCCCGAGGTGGTGCCCGAGGAGTCGGTGGTCGCCGGCTCCGTGGTGTGTGTAGCCATGAAATTTTCTCCCGTGGTCTCCGGCGCAGGGCCGATGGATACCTCGGGGAGGTGACTTCGCCGACAGACATCTCGTCTGTCGCCAAGTCCCCTGAGAACTCAGACTCCCTACGCCGGTGCGAACCGGATCAGGTGTGAGGGTCTGCGGTTGCCCGCACTCTCAGCGCGTTGGTGCGCTCCCCTGTCATTGACGATGACCACCCTACTCCCTGGGCTGTGGCAGGGTGGCACGGGAGAAGGCCCGCTCCGTGCGGGCACTGCAGACTGAAGGAGTCCTCGTGGGCAGCTTGGTGTGGAAGATCCTCGGAACCGGCTCGGCGATCCTGGCCGGCATCGCCGCGACCAAGGTGGCGGACAAGGTCTGGGAGCGGGCCGGTCAGGACATCTCGGCCAATCCCAAGGACCCGGACTCGCCCTTCGTGGCGGCCTTGGGGTATGCCGCCCTCACCGGCCTGGCGGCCGGCGTCGCCAAGACGTTGGTGACCCGCAAGGCGGCCAGGATCTACGCCAAGTCTGCCGGCCACAAGCCGGACGCCGTGCGCCCCGGCGGCCTCTGACAGCTTCTGACGGCTACTGCACCGTAGGTGGGGTGATCACCGCACCTACGGTGCAGTAGCCGTTTGGGTCGGCGCTCAGGTGAGAGCGCGGGCGATGGGGACACCGGCGCGGTAGGCGAGGTGCAGGTGGCTCGGTGCCTCGAGCACGGCGAGGTCCGCCGGTCCGCCCACCGCGATCCGACCGATGTCGGTGCGGCGCAGCGCCTTCGCCGAGCCGGCGGTCGCGGCCCACACGGCTTCGCCGGGCGTCATCCCCATCTCGCGGACGGCCAGGGCGATGACGAACGGCATCGAGCTCGAGTAGCAGGTGCCCGGGTTGCAGTCCGTGGCCAGCGCGACCGAGACACCAGCGTCGATGAGGCGCCGCGCGTCCGGATAGGTCGAGCGGGTCGAGAACTCCACTCCCGGCAGTAAGGTCGCCACGGTCGTGTCGGCCGCCCCGACGAGCGCTTCGACATCGGCATCGGACAGGAACGTGCAGTGGTCGACGCTCGCCGCTCCGACCTCGACAGCGAGCTGGACGCCCGGCCCGTGGCCGAGCTGGTTGCCGTGCACCCGCAGTCCCAGACCCGCATCGCGGGCCGCCGACAGGACGGCTCGCGACTCGTCCTGCGTGAAGGCGTGGGGTGAGTTCGGCTCGCAGAAGACGTCGGCCCACTTCGCATGGGGCGCACAGGCCTGCAGCATCGGTCCCGTGACGAGCTCGAGGTATGCCGCCCGCCCACCCCTCGCTTCCGGTGGCACGACGTGCGCCCCGAGGAAGGTCGTCTCCGTCGTGAACTCGCTCGCGATGCGGAGAGACCGAGCCTCGTCCTCGACGGTCAGGCCGTAGCCGCTCTTGATCTCGACCGTCGTCGTGCCCTGGTCGCGCATCTCGGCGACCCTGCCGGCCACGAGCTCGCGCAGGCGGTCGTCGGAGGCAGCACGGGTGGCGGCGACCGAGACTCCGATGCCGCCGCCGTCGTAGCGCTCCCCCGTCATCCGGGCTGCGAACTCGGCGGAGCGGTCCCCGTCGAAGACGAGGTGGCTGTGGCTGTCGACGAAACCGGGCAGGACCGCTCGGCCGGCGAGGTCGACGCGGCGGTCGGCGTCTGGCGCGGAGGCGAAGTCCCCGACCCAGGCGATGCGGCCGTCCTCGACGACCACGGCCGCGTCATGACGCAGGCCGAGCCCGGCCTCGCCGGTGCCGTCACACGTCACGAGCTCGCCGATCCCGGTGAGCACCGTCGAGGGCTCAAGGGTCACGTGGCCGCGCTCCTCACGGCGACGATGGCCTCACTGACGATGTCGTCGACCGGCCCCAGCGGGTGGACCCCGCTCGACACGATCCGACGGCCACCGACGACGACATCGGTGACGTCGGCACCCGTCGCGCCGAAGATGATCTGGGCCGGTGCGACGCCACCGGTGCGACGGCTGTCGGTGCGCACCGCGACGAGGTCGGCGAGCGCGCCGACCGCGAGGCGTCCGCCGTCCCAGCCGAGGCTGCGGTAGCCCGCCGACGTGCCCATCTCGAGCAGCGGCGTGACGCCGAAACGACCGCGTTCGTGGCTCTTGAGCCGCTCATGCATCTCGATGCCGCGGATCTCCTCGAAGGGGTCGATGACGGCATGCTGGTCCGAGCCGAGGCTGATCGGGACGTCCTTCGCGGCGAGCTCGCATGCCGGTCCGATACCGTCGGCGAGGTCGCGCTCCGTCGTCGGGCAGAAGCAGGCCCCCGCGCCCGAGCGGCCCATGAGGTCGAGGTCGACGTCGGACAGGTGCGTCGCGTGGACGGCGGTGAAGCCCTCGCCCAGAAGCCCGGCGTCGGTGAGGTGCTCGACCGGGCTCGCGCCATAGACGAGCTGGGTCGTGAGGTTCTCACCCATCTGCTCGCTGACGTGGGCGTGGACGGGCCGGTCCCCGACGACCGTGGCAAACTCCGCGAGCTGCTCACCGGTGAGGGCGCGCACGGAGTGCGCCGCCGTGCCGATCCGCACCAGTGCGCTGTCGTGCATCGCCTCCACGCGTTCGGCCCAGGCCTGCACGGAGCCGTCGGAGAAGCGCAGCTGCACCTCGTCCAGCGGCAGGTGACCGGCGGAGTCCAGGCCCCCGGAGAGGTAGCACGTGTCGAGGAGCGTGAGCCTGATCCCGGCCTCCTCCGCCGCGGCGATGAGGGCGACACCCATGGCGTTGGGGTCGTCATAGGGCTTCCCGTCCGGCCCGTGGTGGAGGTAGTGGAACTCGCCGACAACCGTGTAGCCCGATGCCACCATCTCGGTGAACACCCCTCTCGCGAGGGCGAAGTAGGTGTCGGGATCGAGACGGGCCGTCACGGCATACATCTGGTCGCGCCACGTCCAGAAGTTGCCTCCGTCGCCGTGGGTGCGGCCCCGCAGCATCCGGTGGAAGGCGTGGCTGTGCGCGTTGGCGAAGCCGGGCAGGACGACCCCTCGCAGCCTCGTGTCGGTGTCGCGCGGCTTGGTGTCCGACACGACCTCGGTGAACCGACCGTCGACGACGGTGAGGCGCACGCCGCGGTGGATCTTGTCGGGCAGCTGCGCGTGCTCACACCAGTAGGTCGTCATGCGGACGCCCCGGCGAGGTCCGTCAGGACCGTGGTGAGTGCCTCGACCCCGGCCAGGCAGTCCTGCGACGTCGCGAACTCCTCGGGCGAGTGGGAGATGCCGGTGGGGTTGCGGACGAAGAGCATCGCCGTGGGCACACCGGCGTTGGCGAGGATGCCGGCATCGTGTCCTGCTCCGGTCCCGATGACAGGTATGCCGCCCAGCCGGGTTGCGAGCCGTCTCACCAGAGCGGGGTCGAAGGGGGTGGGTCCGGTCCAGGAGTCCTCGGTGAGGAGACCCTCGAAGTCGGCGACGACCTCACGCACCTCGTCGACGACCAGGCGCACGGCGGTCTCGTCGGACCCGCGGGCGTCGAGCCATCCGGTGACCTCGCTGGGGATCGCGTTGACCCCTCCCGGGGTGACGACGACCTTGCCGACGGTCGCGACGCAGCCGTTGGCCTCGGCGGCGCGGCGGGCAGAGATGACGGCGGCCGCGAAGCCGAGCATGGCGTCCTCACGGTCCGCGAGTCGCGTCGTGCCGGCGTGGTTGGCCTCGCCGAGGGTGCGGATGCGCCATCGTCCGTGCGGCCAGATGTCGCTGCCGACGGCGAGAGGCTGGTCGACCTCGGGGAGGGAGAGATGGCGGCCCTGCTCGACGTGGAGCTCGACGAACGCCCCCACCCGGCGGACCGTCTCGGCGTCGGGACCAAGGCCCTCGGGATCCCGGCCGGCCGCCCGCAGCGCCTCGGCCATCGACACGCCCTCACCATCGGTGAGGGAGCGGGCCCGGTCGGCCGTCATCGCGCCGGTGAGGATCCGCGAGCCCGCGCAGGCCACTCCGAACCGCGCACCCTCCTCGTCGATGAAGTTCACGACTCCGATGGGTCGATCCGGCTCAAAGCCGTCGCGCCGCAGCGCATCCAGTGCCGCGAAGGCCGACACCACCCCCAGCGGTCCGTCGAACGCCCCGCCGTCGGGCACGGAGTCGAGGTGTGAGCCGGTGACGATGCCGGGCCGTCCGGCAGCCAACGCCTCATCGGGATCCCCCCACCACGCCCACTGGTTGCCCACCCGGTCGACGACGACGTCGAGCCCGCGCCGCTCCGCCTCGCCGACGAACCACTCGCGCAGGGTGTGGTCCGCACGGGTCCAGGCGAAGCGGTGGTAGCCGTGGGTCCGGTCGTCGCGCCCGATCGGTGTGAGATCGCGCCACATCGAGTCGAAGCCCCCGACCTGCGTGGAGGCCGGACCGTGGGCACTTGCTTCGCTGGGGCTCACCCCGCCATTCCACACCCCGGAGGCGGTCTCGCGCGGCGACGCCACGGCATACCTGTCTGGAATGTCAGACCGGCACCGCGCCTAGAGTGCTGGCATGACCGAAGCCAACGAGACCGAAGGGGCGCGGCGGGCGCGGTCCGCCCTCGAGGCCAGCGGGGTCGAGCACCAGATCCTGGTGGCGACCGAGCGCGCGTCGTCACTCGCCGAGGCTGCCGAGCAGCGCGGGATCGAGCCGCGCGACATCGTGAAGTCGCTCGTCGTGCGTCGCGGGTCAGGGGACTACGTCTTCGTGCTCGTGCCCGGCGACCGCGAGATCTCGTGGCCGAAGCTGCGCGCCCACCTCGGGGTCAACCGGCTGTCGATGCCGCCTGCCGACAAGGCGAAGGACGCGACGGGCTACGAGCGCGGCACGATCACGCCCTTCGGCTCGACGACGGCCTGGCCGGTCATCGTCGACGCGACGGTTGCGGGGCGGACGATCTCGATGGGCGCCGGCGCGCACGGCACCTCGGTGACCCTGGCCGCCGACGACCTCGTGCGGGTGCTCGCCGCCGAGGTCGTCGACGTCACCGACCCCACCTGAGCAGCCCTCCAGCGAGAGTGAGGAGGTTCAGCTGCCCCTGACGACGTCCTCGACGAGCTGGGGCGGGAGGTAGTCGTAGCGGGCGAACCGGCGGGTGAACGTGCCCGTCCCGTGCGAGACGGAGCGCAGGTCGATCGGGTAGCGGGACAGCTCGAGTGCCGGGACCTCGGCGTGGATGAGAGTGCGCCCCTCCTGCGCTGCGGGCTCGGTGCCGTGCACCTGCCCGCGCCGGCCCCGCAGGTCCGCCAGTGCAGAGCCCACCGACTCGTCGGCCACCTCGATGTCGACGGCGTCGATCGGCTCGAGCATCGACACGGTGCTCTCGTTCGCGGCCTCTCGCAGCGCCTGACCAGCGGCCGTCTGGAAGGCCATGTCGGACGAGTCGACCGGGTGCGACCTGCCGTCGAGCAGGGTCACCCGCACGTCGACGGCGGGGTAGCCGTTGAGCACGCCCCTGTCGAGCTGAGCGCGGGCGCCCTTCTCGACCGAGGCGACGTACTGACGGGGCACCGAGCCACCGACGACCTTGTCGACGAACTCGAAGCCGGCACCACGAGGCAGAGGCTCGATCCGCAACCGGCAGACCGCATACTGCCCGTGCCCACCTGACTGCTTGACGAGGCGGCCCTGCACCTCGCACGGGCTGACGAAGGTCTCCCGCAGCGCCGTCCGCAGCGGCTCGGCCTCGACCGCCACATGGTGCTGCTCCTCGAGAGCGCGGGTCAGCAGCGCGAGGTGCGCAGGCCCCATCGTCCAGAGCACGACCTGGTGGGTCTCCGCGTTGAGGTCGAGCCGCAGGGTGACGTCCTCGGACACCAACGTCTGGAGCACCGAGGCGAGCTTGTCCTCGTCACCCTTGCTCCTGGCGTGGATCGCGACGGGCAGCAGGGGTTCGGGCAGCACCCACGGCTCGACGAGAGCGGGCTGCCTCGGTGACGAGATCGTGTCGGTGGTCTCGGCGCCGCTGAGGCGGGAGACGAGCACGAGGTCGCCCGCGATCGCCCTGGCCTTGGGCCGGGACCCGTCACCGACGGGGGCGGTGAGGGCACCGACCCGGTCGAGGTCCTCGTCGTGGTCGTCATGGCCACCGAGCCGCCCCTGCGCGAACTGCTGGAGGTGGCCGGAGACGTGCACGGGGTCGTCCGGCCGGAGCGTCCCGGAGAAGACCCGCACCAGCGACTGCCGCCCGACGAACGAGTCGGTCGTCGTGCGCACGACCTCGGCCACGAGCGGTCCGGCGGGATCGCACCCCACCGCGCCGAAGTCGCCGCCGTTGGTCCGGTAGACCCGGGGCAGCGCGACGTCGGCGGGCGAGGGCAGCCCCTGCTCGATGAGGTCGAGGATCTCCTCCATGCCGATGCCGCTCGTCGCGTGCGTGGGCAGCACCGGGAAGAACCGCGCCGTCGAGACCGCGGCGTGCAGGTCCGCCGTCAGCGTCTCGACGTCGACGTCCTCCCCGTCGAGGTACCTCTCGAGCAGCGTCTCGTCCTCGGACTCCTCGATGATCGCCTCAACGAGGGCGCTGCGACGTCCGGTCTCGTCCCCCGGTGCACGAAGCAGGTCCACCAGCCCGGCGACGGTGGTCCCCGGCCCGCCCGGCTGCACCGGCACCGCCAGCGGTTGCGCCTCGCCGAACACCCGTCGGCAGGTCGCGACGGTCTCGTCGAAGTCCGCCCGCGCCTGCTCGAGCCGGGTCACGACGATGGCACGCGGCATACCCGTCACTCCGCACTCGCGCCACAGCATCCTCGTGGCGACGTCGAGACCGTCCGCGCCGGAGATGACGAACAAGGCGGCATCGGCCGCTCTCATCCCCGCTCGTACCTCGCCGACGAAGTCCGGGTTGCCCGGCGTGTCGATGAGGTTGACGACCACCTCTCCGCTGGCGAAGCTCGCCGCGACCAGGCCTGTCGACGCCTGGCGGTCGTCGTCCCGGGGGCGCCGCCCCTCGACGCGGGCAGCGACGAGGTGCTCGAAGAGCGTGCTCTTGCCCGCACCCGCCGGCCCGACGAGCACGACGTTGCGGATCTCCCGGGGGCTGGCGGGAGACGGTGCGTTCTCGGGGCCAGACGGTCGGTTCACCTGTCACACCCTGCTCTGGCTCCCGCTGTCACACAAGGGCCAGGACCAACGGCACGGTATGCCGGGTGGCGAGCACCCGGCATACGCCGGCCTGGTCGTTCGGCTCGGTCGGTTGATGTCGTCGGACAGCCTCCGGGCGAGGGGCAGGCGCGTAACGTGACGGGAGGGCGGAGCCACCCCGCCGCACCGATGGAGCAGTCATGAGACGGACACCGAGACCGCACTGGGACAGGGCGGTCGGCAGGGTCAGCAGCTGGGATCCTGAGACCACCCGGAGGATCAGCTGGGGTGCCGTCGCGGTCATCGCTTCGGCGCTCGTGTGGCCGCTCCTGGTGTCTGACGGTGAGGTGCGGTCCACCCCCAGCAGCCTCCGGACCACGACCGAGGTCGTGGGCCCTCCGGCGACCGCCGACAGCACCGAGCCGGACTGCGTCGTGGTGGACCAGCCGCAGGATCCCCCTCCGCCGGGCCTTGCGGCCGTCTCGACGAGTGTGGTCGGTCGCAACGCCATCGTGGAGTCGATCCGCTGGGCCCAGAGGAGCCGTGCAGGACTGTGGGGTGTGGCCGCGGTCGCCGAGTGTGGCGCAGTCCGCCTGGATGCGGTCTGGGTCGGGCCCACCGGCCAGAAACGCCGCCACAACGTCAGTCACACGGGGCGGCCCGTCATCGGCGTCGTGGCCGACGGCCTGGACGGAGCGATCTCGGTCTACACCGTGCGCGGGGGAGCCGGGGGGTCGCTGTCGGCGACGCTGCACATCAGCACGGACCTGGGCGTGACGTGGCAGCAGCGTGCAGTTCCGCCGTCCGCCGAGCCCCATGTCCGGGCTGGCGTGCTCCCCCCGAGCTGGCAGGAGTGGAGCGTCCTCGCGAGCTGACGCCTGGGCCAGCCGTCTCAGCCCTCGCGCATCGGTATGCGGACATCGTGCTCCGCCGCGGTCCGGTCGGCGATGTCGTAGCCGGCGTCGACGTGGCGGATGACGCCCATCGCGGGGTCGTTCGACAGGACGCGGGCGAGCTTCTGCGCGGCGAGGTCGGTGCCGTCGGCGAGGGAGACCTGACCGGCGTGGAGCGAGCGGCCCATGCCGACGCCGCCACCGTGGTGGATCGAGACCCAGCTCGCGCCGGAGCTCGTGTTGACCAGTGCGTTGAGCAGGGGCCAGTCGGCGATGGCGTCGGAGCCGTCCGCCATCGACTCGGTCTCGCGGTAGGGCGAGGCGACGGAGCCGGTGTCGAGGTGGTCGCGGCCGATGACGAGAGGGGCGCTCACCTCGCCGGTGCGGACGAGCTCGTTGAACGCCAGACCCGCCTTCTCGCGCTCACCCTGGCCGAGCCAGCAGATGCGAGCAGGCAAGCCTTGGAAGGCAATTCGGTCCTGGGCGCCCTTGATCCACTTGTGGAGGCGCTCGTTCTCGGGGAAGAGGTCGAGCACGGCCCGGTCGGTGGCGGCGATGTCCTTGGGGTCACCGCTCAGGGCCGCCCAGCGGAACGGTCCCTTGCCCTCGCAGAACAGGGGACGGATGTAGGCGGGGACGAACCCGGGGAACTCGAACGCCCGGTCGTAGCCGCCCTGCCGCGCCTCGTCGCGGATGGAGTTGCCGTAGTCGAAGACCTCGGCGCCGGCGTCCTGGAACTCGACCATCGCCTGGACCTGCCTGGCCATCGAGGCACGAGCGCGGTCGGTGAACTCCTCGGGCTTCTTCGCGGCATACTCCGGCCAGTCCTCGAGCTCGATGCCCTCGGGCAGGTAGGACAGCGGGTCGTGCGCCGACGTCTGGTCGGTGACGATGTCGATCGGCACGCCTCGACGGAGCAGCTCCGGGAACACCTCGGCAGCGTTGCCCGCGACACCGACGGACCAGCCGCGCTTCTCGCCCTTGGCCTTGAGGGCCTTGTCGATGGCCTCGTCGAGGTTCGCGGCGACCTCGTCGAGGTAGCGGTGCTCGACGCGACGACGCAGCCGAGCCTCGTCGACGTCGACGATGAGGCAGGCGCCCTCGTTCATCGTCACGGCCAGCGGCTGCGCGCCACCCATGCCGCCACAGCCGCCGGTGAGGGTCAACGTCCCGGCGAGCGTTCCACCGAAGCGCTTCTCGGCGATCGCGCCGAACGTCTCGTAGGTGCCCTGGACGATCCCCTGCGTCCCGATGTAGATCCAGGAACCGGCGGTCATCTGGCCGTACATCGTCAGGCCGAGCTGCTCGAGCCGGCGGAACTCGGGCCAGTTCGCCCAGTCGCCGACGAGGTTGGAGTTGGCGATGAGCACGCGCGGCGCCCACTCGTGAGTCTGCATGACACCGACGGGCCTGCCCGACTGCACGAGCATCGTCTCGTCCTGCTTGAGCGTGCTCAGCGTGCGGACCATCGCGTCAAAGCTGTTCCAGTCACGCGCTGCTCGTCCCGTCCCCCCGTAGACGACGAGGTCGTCGGGCCGCTCGGCGACCTCAGGGTCGAGGTTGTTCATGAGCATCCGCAGCGGCGCCTCGGCGCCCCAGTGGGTCGCGTGGGTGAGGGACGTGCCTCGCGGGGCTCG
This sequence comes from Knoellia altitudinis, assembly GCF_042666355.1. Lineage (NCBI taxonomy): Bacteria > Bacillati > Actinomycetota > Actinomycetes > Micrococcales > Intrasporangiaceae > Knoellia > Knoellia altitudinis. The sequence continues at coordinate 2,029,417 of NZ_JBHTDK010000001.1, read as the reverse complement.
AACGGGGCGGGCGCCTTGCATGGATCCTCCTGGGAGAGAAAGGGACTGAGCGCGGGTATGCCGTTGCGCACCTTCATTCGACACCCGCCGGGCTGCGTGGTGGGAGCCCGAAGCGACGAACGCGTCTGAGATACCAGACCAACCAGTCACCCCCGACGGTGCCGTTCGAGGATGGGGCCAGTGCTGGGACACAGCCGGGCGTGGGCGCGCGGACCGGGAAAATGTTTTTGTCGATGGTTTGTGGGGCATAACACTCACAGCAGGTGATCGAGCGGCACGCAGTCTCGGTTTCAGTGCGAACGCTCGACTCCAACAGCGTGGGTCGAGGACAGGCCGTACCTGCCGTCTTGGGGTACGGCTTGTTCTCTACGGCCAGCACAACGTTGAGGCTTCAGATTTCCTGACCGCCGACCCGCAGGGGGCGCCCTTGGATCACTTAGGGTTCCTCGCATGGGTGAGGATCGACCTTCGGGCAGGCCTGAGGTGCAGGAGCAGCTGGATGAGCTGCGTGCGCGTGCCGACGCGGCCGAGGAGCGAGCTGGTGCGAGTGAGTCCCGCGCCGACAAGGCTGAGCTGCGAGCCAACGACAGCGACCTGCGGGCCGACGCAGCCGAGCGACGGAGGGATGCCGAGGATGCGCGTTCGAAGGGTGACCGCCAGAGACTCACGGACGCGGAGAAGCGACTCGACCTCCACGAGGAGATGATCGGCGAGCTGCAGGCCGAAGGGCTCATCAGCACTCAGCAGGCGGCGCAACTCGAGATCGCGCTCGGGACCGCACGAACGATCGGGATGGCCGTGGGGATCACCATGACCTCTCACAGCGTCAGCGACACCGAGGCCTTCGAGCTTCTGAGGAAGGTCAGCATGGACGGCAACCGCAGGCTGCGGCTCGTGGCCGAAGAGGTCGTCCTGACGGGTGATGCACCCACACTTCGGTCGGGTTAGCCCACGACCAGCACATCACTGAGCGTTGCCGGCTCGCTCATCGGCGAGCGCGCCACGGTCCGGTCAGCCGAGGATGGACGCCCGTCGAGCGTGCGCGAGGACTCTGTCGCCGTCAAGCTCACGGTTCACGAGCTGGGTCGAGACGTCGGTGAGCTTGTGGCCATGGTCGCGGGCGTAGCGGCGCAGGACCGTGAAGGCGTCCTGCATGTCGAGGCCGCTGATGTTGGCGATGATGCCCTTGGCCTGCTCGAGGGCGACGCGGCTGACCAAAGCGTGCTCAAGCTGGGCGTTGACCGTGGAGAGGTCCGAGGCCGACTTCTCGTTGACCAACGCGACGCTCGCGACATGCGCCATGGCCTGGGCGAGGTCCAGGTCATCGTCGTTGAGCTGGCCCGGCCTGTCGCCGAACAGGCCGAGAGCGCCGAGCACGTTGTCGCGCAGCCGCATGGGGATCGCGTGCACCGAGGCGAACCCCATGGACTCCGCGCGACGGGAGAACTGGGGCCACCGCTCCGCCTCCTCGGCCACGGCGGGCACAATGACGGGCTCACCGCTGTGGTAGCAGTCCAGGCACGGTCCTTCTTCGCGTTGCAGCTGGAAGGTCTCGAGATGCTGGGTGCGCTCCGAGGACGCCGCGGCCACGTGCAGAACACCCCTACCGTCAGCGAGCAGCAGGCCGGCGGACGCGACGTCGAGCAGCGTGGCGCAGTTCGTGGTCAGATCAGAAAGCAGATCCACCACGTCGTAACCATCGACGAGCTCGTTGGACATCTCGACGAACACGCGGATGATGTCATGTTCCCTGGTGCCCGTCATCGGGGCCTCTTTTCGTTGTGACCGCGGTCATCGCGCTCGAGTACCAACCTACGCTCGACGATGGCCCAAGCCACCTCGCTCGCCGTCTGGTCGGTGGAGATGGCATGTGCTCGCAGACGCACGAGCGCCTCCGCGGGGCCGACGTCGAGCTGTGACATGAGCATCCCGGTCGCCTGGTACACCTCGATCCGGTCCAGGTCGACCACCTGACGCTGCTTGCCCTCCGACGTCTCGGCTGGGTTGACGGTCTTGCTGGCCATCAGGTCCATCAGCGGCAGCGAAGCAAGCTCGGCCACGAGCATTCCGCCCGCCATCTGGTCAGCGGTCAGGGGACCCGGGGCCTCGCGGAACAGATCCAAGGCGCCAACGCACGCTGAGCTGAGCCTGATGGGCATCGCGAACACGGCATGGATCCCCTCACCGAGAGCAGCGCCTGCAAAGCCGGGCCATCGTTGCTCGTCGGGCGAGTTGAGGTCCGGCACCAGCACGGCCTTGCCTTCCGCCGCGGCGTCGAGGCAAGGACCCTCACCGAAGGTGAACTGATGCTCATCGAGGCGACGGCTCATCTCGCTGCTGGATCCGAACGTCCCATGGGAGAAGCCGTCGTAGACCATCGATATCGCCGCCCCATCGACGCCCACCAGGTCCACGCATGCCACGCAGAGCTCGTTCGCCGCCGGCAGTCCGGCTCCAGCGGTGGACATGGCGGCATTGAGCTCGGTCCGCAGCTTTTGCAGTGATGCCGTCATCACACCTCCCAGTGGTCGAGCGTGTGGGCGGTACCCACCTCACCACACTCGGGAGTGGAACGGTCCATCGCTGTACCTGCCCACCCGATGAGAGCTCCAAACGGTGCCGCCTTCCACGCCTCGTGGATCTGGGGCTGCTCCCGAGGGTGGTCGACCGGCCACTGCGTTATGGTGAGCGTGTTGTGTGTCGCCCCGGACCCCGGTGACCTCCATGCCTTCCAGCGCAGGAGTGATCCCGGTGAATTCTGTTCGCGTTCAGCCAGTGCCGACCGTCGACGATGTGAACAGGCTGGCCTCTGACACGGTCGCCGCTGCTGCGCTGTCGACAGGTGAGCTGGTCGTGGAGCTGTCCCTGCTCGAGGCCGCGGTCCGTGCCCGAAAGGTCCCCAGCGCTCGTGGTGCGAAGGCGCTGCCCGATGGCGAGCTCGGCTCGCTGCTCGAGCGCAGGCAGGTGGTGCACGATGCGTTGCGCGGCCGCGGGCTGAACTTCCCCGGAGGCAGCTTCGATCCCCCGATGTCACGCGGGGAAGTCCCTTCCCCCGAGAACGCACGCACACCGCGTGGACCATCACAACCGGACACGGTTCTGGAGCAGCTGAACACGCTTCGTGCGCGAGCCGACGCCGCCGACCAACGAGCGGATGCCCTTGACGCCCGCGCCGCCAAGGCTGACCTGCGAGCTGACGACAGTGAGGCCAGGACCGATGCGGCCCAACGACAGACCGACGCGAAGGCAGCGACCTCCAGGGATGACCATCGAAGGATCTCGGACCTCGAAGGGCGACTCGACGTCCATCAGGAGCTGATCGCTGAGCTGCAGGCCCAAGGACTCGTCAGCAGTGACCACGCAGCGCACCTCGAGGACGCCCTGCAGACCGCACGTCTGATCGGTATGGCTGTCGGGGTCGTGATGAACGGGCGCTGCGTCAGCGAGGCCAGAGCCTTCGAGCTCCTCAGGAAGGGATGCACGGACAACAGGCGCGAGCTCCGGGTGGTGGCCGAGGAGGTCGTGCTGACCGGTAGGGCGCCTGCGTGGTTGCACCGCTGATGGGCCCGGCAGAAGCGGGGTGGCCTTGGCCCCCTGGGCCGTCCATCGACTCGGGCCGTCCAACGACACGGGCCGTCCCAGAATTCCGCCCCCTCTCGGCTAGCTGTCCGCGCTCGGCATAGAGCGAACTGACCACCGGCCACCGAAATGGCGAATGGTGCACCGACTGATGCACTCCTCTGCTGTGCGCGAGGCGCAATAGTCTTCGTTGGATGCGATGTCGCAGAATCCCTGCCTCCTCACCCACTTGGCGTGGTGGCGCGCATATCGTCACCCCCATCCGTCAGCAGTTGAAATAGCAACAGCAACGCCTCCGACAATTGTCGGAGGCGTTGCTGTTCGCGCGTGAGGGCATTGCGCCAGTCGGTCAGCGCGTGTTCGTGTTGCGGTTGTCGTGGTGGTCGTTCTTCTTCCTCAGTCCAGCGAGCCCTGCAAGGCCCAGGAGACCAAGCAGACCCCACCTTCCCGAGTCCCCACCTTCGTCGGTCTCGGTCGTCGACGTCGGGGCTGTGGTCTCCGTCGCCATGTCCGCCATGGCAGCGGATGGGACGAGCATGACTGCACCTGTCAGTGCTGCGGCTGCTGCGAGTCGAATACGCATTGTTGTCTTCCTTTTCACTGGTAGGGGGCATTCGAAGAGATACCCACGGCGCCACGAACTAAACACGTGCTGCTGTACGGATAGGTGACATGCGAATTGGCGTGCCCTGTCGAGCGGGGGGAATGTCGTTGTGAACGGTCCTCCGCCGACTGAGCAGACGGCAGTGCCGACAAACGTGCCAGCACCGAGTCTCAGCGCCCCTGCGCACTCTCGGAAGGGGAGTCGTTGCCCAAGGCTGGTCGCCGAGGTCGGCACTCAGGTCGTCCCGAAGGCACCTACCGTCACCTGGATCCCCACGAGGACCTGCCCCCTTGCCTTCCAGCAAGTGGAAGATATTATCCATCTATCGGAAACGTTTCTCACATTGGAGTGCTTCGTGGACACCGTCGACCCTCGTCTCATCCGCGAGCTCACCTCCGAGCTCGACGCCCAGCTGGCCTCGGCCGACGCCGAGCTCGCGGCCCAGTTCCCGGGTGAGCGACCCGGTCGCCAGCCGATCCACACGGTCTATGTCCCGGCCGACCGCTTCACGGCGGACCTCGCGCCCACGTGGGGAGCGGAGGCACTCGCGGCCATCGATTCCCATGACGAGACCTGGCACGGCCTCGTCGCCGATGACAGGGTGGATGACCTCGTGCGCGGCAAGCTCGCCGACGAGCCGATCGAGGACCTGCGCATCGACCTCGAGGACGGCTACGGCAACCGGGGCGACGAGGCCGAGGACGTCGACGTCACCCGCGCCGCCCGCGCGCTCGTCGAAGCCCAGGCGAGCGGCACCGCGCCGCAGCTGCACGGCATACGGTTCAAGTCCTTTGAAGCGCCCACTCGAGCGCGCGGCGTGCGATCCCTGGTCGGCTTCGTCTCCGAGCTCGTCGCGGGGGGCGGGTCGCTCGACCGGTTCGTCACGACCCTGCCCAAGGTCACGAGCGTCGAACAGGTGCGCGCGATGGTGCACGCCTGCGAGCGCCTCGAGTCCGCCCTCGGCCTGACGGCGGGAACGCTGAAGTTCGAGATCCAGGTCGAGACACCGCAGTCCATCCTCGGCCCCGACGGCACCGCCCTCGTTGCGCCGATGATCCACGCCGGCGCCGGCCGGGTCACGGCCTTCCACTACGGCACCTACGACTACAGCGCGTTCTGCGGCATCGCGGCGCAGTACCAGTCGATGGAGCACGCCGTCGCGGACCACGCGAAGCTCGTCATGCAGACGGCGGCGGCGGGCACGGGGGTGCGGCTCTCCGACGGGTCCACCAACATCCTGCCGGTCGGAGACGACGACGCCGTGCGCGACGCCTGGCAGCTGCACCACCGGCTGGTCGGACGGTCGCTCGAGCGTGGCTACTACCAGGGGTGGGACCTCCACCCGGCACAGCTGCCCACCCGGTATGCCGCCACGTTCGCCTTCTACCGCAACGGATTCGAGCCTGCCGCCCGCAGACTGCGTGACTACCTCGGGCAGGTCGGTGGCGGCGTCATGGACGAACCCGCCACCGCCCGGGCCCTCAGCGACTTCATCATGCGCGGTCGCGACTGCGGCGCCCTCACGGACCGCGAGGTCGAGTCGGGCACGGGACTGGACGCCCAGGCACTCACGGCACTGGCCCGGCCCGTCAGGTCGTGAGAGCAGGGGAACGGTGGCTGTCACGAGTTCTGCCCGGACCATTGACGGACGCCGGCATCGCCCCTACTATTTCCGGCAGTCGGTATAAAGTTTCCGTTTTATGGAAACATGGTTCCTCTTGATCACGACAAAGACGTCGGACTCGGCCGCGGGGGTCTGACGCACCAGGAGCGCATCGCCATGACCACCTTCCTCGGATCGAACCAGTACGGCAAGGCGGAGAACCGGGTCGTCCGCATCTATCGCGAGACCGACCGGCACGAGATCCGCGACCTCAACGTCTCGACCTCGTTGCGAGGTGACTTCGACGAGGCGCACACCACCGGCGACCAGGCCAAGATCCTGCCGACCGACACCCAGAAGAACACGGCGTTCGCCTACGCCAAGGAGCACGGCGTCACCTCACCCGAGGACTACGCCATCGCTCTGGGGACGCACTTCCTCGACGCCGCACCCGCAGCCACCGCTGCACAGATCCGGGTCGAGGAGTACGTCTGGGACCGCATCACGGTCGACGGCAGCGAGCACGACCACAGCTTCGTGCGCCGCGGCACCGAGACCCGCACCTCCGTGGTGACCGTGGAGGGACGTGGCGATGACCAGAAGGTCGCTGTGCTCGCCGGCCTCACGGATCTGGTCGTCCTCAAGTCCACGGGGTCGGAGTTCAAGGGCTACCTCAAGGACGGCTACACAACCCTGCAGGAGACCGACGACCGCGTCATGGCGACCTCGCTCACCGCCCGGTGGCGCTACGACCTCGACACGATCGAGGACGTGGACGGCTTCGACTGGGACGGCACCTACGAGAGCATCCGATCGATCCTGCTCGCCGCCTTCGCTCGCACCCACAGCCGGGCCCTGCAGGAGACCCTGTTCGTCATGGGTGACGACGCCCTCAAGGCGCACCCCGAGGTGGCCGAGATCCGGTTCGCCGCGCCCAACAAGCACCACTTCCTCTATGACCTCTCCCCGTTCGGCACCGAGAACAACGGCGAGGTCTTCATGGCGGCCGACCGGCCCTATGGGCTCATCGAGGCCACCGTGACCCGCGACGACGCGTCCGATCCCGGCTCGGCCTGGACCGCGGTACCCGCGTTCGTCTGACCGGCCTTCCGTCCGGCAGCACCCCGACCCGGACACCGCCGGACACCGCCGCGCCTCCCCTGGCGCGCGCCGTCTCCGCCTCGCGGGCCCCGCGGCTCCTCACCGCCTGGCGGCCCCTCCCCTCTCCACGATTGGACCTCGACATGACCACCACGCCCACCGCCGAACGCGTTCGGCCCAAGCACCCCGTGGACGAGGTGCTGCCAGCACCCAAGCTCGCGATCTACGGGTTCCAGCACGTCCTCGCCTTCTATGCGGGTGCCGTGATCGTCCCGATCCTGCTCGCCAACGCGATCGGGCTCAACCAGCAGCAGCTCATCCACCTCATCAACGCCGACCTCTTCACCTGCGGCATCGCCTCGATCATCCAGTCGGTGGGCTTCTGGAAGGTCGGGGTCAAGCTCCCGCTCCTCCAGGGCGTGACCTTCACGGCCGTCTCACCGATGATCGCCATCGGCACCGCAGCCGGCAGCGGCACCGACGGCCTGCTCACGATCTATGGCGCGGTCATCGTCGCCGGGCTCTTCACCTTCTTCATCGCGCCGTACTTCTCCAAGCTCATTCGCTTCTTCCCGCCCGTCGTCACCGGCACGGTCATCACGATCATCGGCATCGCCCTGCTCCCGGTCGCGGCAGCAGACGCAGCCGGTGGCGCCGGCCCGAACCTTGACCCGACGAACGGCAAGTACCTCGCCTACGCCCTCGGGACCCTCGCCCTCATCGTCATCATCCAGCGCGTCTTCCGCGGCTTCATGGCCACCGTCGCCGTCCTCGCCGGCCTCGTCATCGGCACGCTCGTCGCCTGGATGCTCGGGGACGCGAACTTCGACGCCGTCGGCGAGTCCTCCTGGGCCGGTGTGACCACGCCGTTCTACTTCGGCTGGCCGCAGTTCTCGGCAGCCGCGATCATCTCGATGATCGTCGTCATGCTCATCACCGCCGTCGAGACCACCGGTGACGTCTTCGCCACCGGCGAGATCGTCGAGAAGCGGGTCGGCCAGGAGGACATCGCCCGTGCCCTGCGCGCCGACGGTCTCGCGACCACCCTCGGTGGGGTCCTCAACTCCTTCCCCTACACCTGCTTCGCCGAGAACGTCGGGCTCGTGCGCCTCACCCAGGTCAAGAGCCGCTTCGTGGTCGCCGCGGCCGGCGCCATCATGATCGTCATCGGTCTCATCCCCAAGGCTGGCGCGATCGTCGCCGGGATCCCGCACCCCGTCCTCGGCGGCGCCGCACTCGCGATGTTTGCCACCGTCGCCGTCGTCGGCTTCCAGACCCTCTCGCGCGTGGACTTCCACGACCACCGCAACGTCGTGATCGTCGCGACCTCCGTGGGTCTGGCCATGTATGTCACGGCGCAGCCCGACGTCGCCAAGGCCGTCCCCGAATGGGCCCAGATCATCTTCGGCAGCGGCATCACCCTCGGCAGCATCACCGCCATCTTCCTCAACCTGATCTTCCACCACGTGGGCAAGAGCTGGGGCCCTGCCGTGGCCGGCGCCCCGGGTGCCACCATCCGTCTCGAGCAGGTCAACGAGATGTCCCGCGAGGAGTTCGGCGCCACGTTCGCCGGGCTCTACCAGGGGCCGGGCTGGGTCGTCGACGCCGCCTACGACCTGCGGCCGTTCAGCGACACCCACGACCTGCGGCGCGCGTTCCAGGAGGCCCTGTTCGGCGCCTCCGAGGAGGAGCAGAAGCAGCTCATCGGCGCCTACCCCGCGTTGGGTGCGACAGCCGTGGCCCACGGTGACGAGGGCGAGGAGTCCACCCGCGACCAGGGGACGGTCGGCCTCACCCGCCTCGCCGACCACGAGCACGACGAGCTCGCCGGGCTGACCCAGGCCTACCGCGACAAGTTCGGGTTCCCGCTCGTCATCTGCGTGCGCGACCACGCCTCGTTCAAGACCGTGCTCAAGCAGGGCCAGCAACGGCTCGAGAACGGCGCCTCCCAGGAGCAGGCGGCCGCGCTCGTCGAGATCGCCAAGATCGCGAACTACCGGTTCAACGACCTCGTGGCAACGGCCAACCCGATCCACTCGGCACGTCAGCGAGGGTCCACGAGCGATGTCTGAGCAGACCACTCTCGAGCGCTTCAACGCACTCGACCCGGCAGAGGCGAAGCGTCAGCTGGCCGCCTGCCTCGACGTCGCCCGCTGGGTCGACGACGTCGAGGCCGGGCGGCCGTATGCCGCGCGCCAGGCTCTCGTCGACGCCGCCGATCGCGCGGCCCGCCAGCTCACCGATGCCGAGGTGGAGGCTGCGCTCGCCGGCCACCCGCGCATCGGTGAGCGAGCCCAGGCCGGTCACAACGTCGAGGCCTCCGCCCGCGAACAGGCCGCCGTCGACCGCAGCGACGCGGAGGTGACGGAACGTCTGCGCGCCGGCAACGCGGCATACGAGAGAAGGTTCGACCGCGTGTTCCTCATCCGGGCGGCAGGCCGCACCGCGCCGCAGATCCTCGCCGAGCTCGAACGGCGTCTGGGCAACGATGATGAGAGCGAGCGGGCCGAGGTCGTCGACAACCTCCGCCAGATCGCCCTGCTCCGACTCGAACAGGTGGTGTAGCCATGGGAACCCTCAGCACGCACGTCCTCGACACCTCGCTCGGCCGCCCGGCTGCCGGACTGGCGGTCACCCTCGCCACCGACGACGGCACCGAGCTCGCCAGGGCGACCACCGACAGCGACGGGAGGGTCGGCACCCTGGGCCCTGAGGTGCTCGAGGCCGGCGACTACGCGCTCACCTTCGCCACCGGCGACTACTTCACGGCGTCGGGGGCCACCGGCTTCTATCCCAACGTCACCATCACCTTCACGATCAGCGACGGCTCTGAGCACTACCACGTGCCGCTGCTGCTCAACCCCTATGGCTACTCGACCTACCGCGGCAGCTGAGCCCACGCTCGTCGTCGACGGCTGCGCCGTCGTCACCATGGACGGCAACCGCAGCGAGTATGCCGTGGGGCACGTCGTCGTGGCCGGCTCCCGGATCGTGGCGGTCGGGTCCGGGCCGGCGCCACAGACCCCTGAGCTGGCGGGTCCGAGACGGGTGGATGGCCGCGGATGCCTGCTCACCCCGGGTCTGGTCAACACCCACCACCACCTCTACCAGTGGGCAACCCGCGGGCTCGCCGTCGACTCGACCCTCTTCGAGTGGCTGACCACGCTCTATCCGGTCTGGGCGCACATCGACGAGGACGTGGTCGGTGCGTCTGCGGCGGCAGGGCTGGCCTGGCTGGCCCGCACCGGCTGCACGACGTCGATGGACCACCACTACGTCTTCACACGCGAGGGCGGTGACGTGCTCGGCGCCGAGATCGAGGCGTCCCGCGCGGTCGGGCTGCGGTTCCTGGCCACACGTGGGTCGATGGACCTCGGCGAGTCCCGCGGAGGACTGCCGCCCGACCACGTCGTCGAGGACGTCGACGCGATCCTCGCCGCCAGCGTCGCGGCGATCGACGAGCACCACGACGCCTCGCCCGACTCGATGCTGCGGATCGGGCTCGCACCCTGCTCACCCTTCTCGGTGACCAAGGAGCTGCTCGTGGAGTCGGCGGCCCTCGCGCGCGACAAGGGCGTGCGCCTGCACACCCACGTCGCCGAGACGCTCGACGAGGACGCCTACTGCCGCGAGCACTTCGGTGCCTCGCCGGTCGACCACATGGGCTCCCTCGGGTGGCTCGGGCCGGACGTGTGGTTCGCCCACGGGATCCACTTCGACGACGCCGGGGTCGCGGAGCTAGCCCGCACCGGAACCGGTGTCGCACACTGCCCCTCGTCGAACTCCCGCCTCGGCGCCGGCATCGCCAGGGTGCACGACCTGCGAGCGGCCGGGGCACCCGTCGGCCTGGGCGTCGACGGGACGGCCAGCAACGAGGCCGGCTCGCTCATCACCGAGGTGCGCCAGTCGGTGCTCGTCGCCCGGGCTCGTGGGGGGCCCCGCGCGCTCACGGTGCGGGACGCGCTGCACACGGCGACGATCGGCGGCGCTCGCGTCCTCGGTTGGGACGACCAGATCGGCTCGCTCGAGGTCGGCAAGCAGGCGGACCTCGCCCTCTGGCGGCTCGACACGCTCGACCATGCCGGCATCGTCGACCCGGTGGCGGCACTCGTCCTCGGGGTCACGCCGCCGCTGGATCTCCTCACGGTCGCGGGTCGCCCGGTCGTCGAACGCGACCGGCTGGTCACAGTCGATGAGACCGCCGTGACCCGCGAGGCGCTGGCCGCACACCGTCGCCTTCTCGACGCACCGGGCTGACCGGACAACCGCATCAACCCGGTGCGCCACCTCGTCACAACTCGGCAGGCGCATCACGGCATCAGCCACCACATCGCTGATGCCGAGACAGCCGACGAGCGGGGCACCCTCGGACTCGACCGAGGGATCAGCAGGTGCAGAGCCGCCTGGGGCTCCGCGAGTCGGTCAAGACGTGAACCAGTCGTTCCTGCAGCCCGTGGTCGTCCGCATCTGCTGCGCCTGTGACCAGACCCAGTCGCAGACCGTCATCCTGACGCTCACACCATCGGCGACCCCACCAGCTGACACGCAGCCGTTGTAGACGATGTTGCCACCCCACGCCCATCCACCTCCTTGGATCGAGGCATTCGCCCCGTCGCCGTCCCCGCTGGCCATGTCGCAGATCACGAGTCGATTGTTCGCATCGTCGTACCAGCCGTAGGCCTTCCCACTCGCCGAGAACAAGGTGTGGTCTGCTGCATGGGCCGGCGCTGCCATCGTCACCACGGCCACGGACGCCGTGGCCGCGGCGGCGGCCACGGAGGCAAACTTCGAAGCCAACTTCATGTGCTGCTCCTTTGGTGATTGCGGGGGCGGGGACGCGCTCCCCGACGGATGTGGACGAGGGCTGCGGTACGACCATGACCCCCGGCGGGGAGCCTATCGGCCCCAGGAGCGCGCCATGCGGCTTCGAGTTCGGCGATCACGACGTCGTCCCACGCCCCGAGTTCTCCTGTCCGTGGGCCGTGAGCGAGGTCAGCACCCCGGGGGTCACGCACGGCCCCGTCTCATTCCCGATCCACCACCTTGACGCCTCCTGACCTCGACCCCTACTCTCTCACTTGTTGGAAATACTTTTCCATATTGTGGAATCAAGGAGACGACATGACACTCGACCACGGCCTGCGGTTCCTCGCGAACTGCTCGATGCTCTTCACCGAGCTGCCCCTGCTCGAGCGTCCCGCTGCCGCCCGGGCCGCGGGCTTCGACGCCATCGAGTTCTGGTGGCCCTGGCCGGACCAGCCCACCCCGCCGCAGTCGGAGGTCGACGCCTTCGTCGCGGCCGTGCGCGACGCGGGAGTGCAGCTCGTCGGGCTCAACTTCTTTGCCGGAGACCTCGCCGGCCCGGACGCCGGGGTCCTGTCGATCCCCACTCGTTCGGAGGAGTTCCGGGCCAACCTGCCGGTCGCCGTCGCCATCGGGGAGCGGCTCGGGGTGAGCGCCTTCAACGCGCTCTACGGCATCCGCGTCGACTCCGCGACACCGCAGGAGCAGGACGAGCTGGCCCGCACCAACCTCGGTCTCGCTGCGGACGCCGCCGCGTCGATCGGCGCCACCGTGCTCGTCGAGCCGGTGAGCGGCCCCAAGCCCTACCCGCTGCGCACCGCAGCCGATGCGGTGGCCGTCGTCGGGCGCGTTCGGGCCGACGGCCACGACAACGTCGGCTTCCTCTGCGACCTGTTCCACCTCGCCAACAACGGGGACGACCCCGCTGCAGCGGTCGCGGCCCACACCGGTGTCACCGCCCACGTCCAGATCGCCGACGCCCCCGGGCGGGGCGAGCCGGGCTCCGGTGACCTCGACCTCGACGGACTGCTCACCGACCTCGCCGCCCGCGGCTACGCCGGCTGGATCGGCCTCGAGTACAAGCCGACCACCACGACCGACGAGAGCCTCGCCTGGCTCCCGCTCGAGCGCCGCAGGGCGGCGACCTCCACCTCACGCACCGCCTGACCGCCACCTCCGAAGGAGAAACCACATGTCACGCATCGCCTTCATCGGCCTGGGCATCATGGGCAGCCCCATGTCGGTCCACCTGCAGAACGCCGGCCACGACGTCGTCGGCTACAACCTCACGCCGGACCGCACCGCGGACCTCATCGCCGCGGGTGGCACCGCCGCCGGCTCCATCGCAGAGGCCGTGTCCGACGTCGACGTCGTCGCGGTGATGGTCCCCGACAGCCCCGACGTCCAGGACGTGCTCACGGGCGAGGACGGTGTCTTCGCCTCCGCCAAGCCTGGCACCCTCATCATCGACTTCTCGAGCATCCGGCCCGACGTCTCGGCCGCCCTCGCCGACCAGGCCACGGCCCACGGCTTCCCCATCCTCGACGCCCCCGTCTCCGGAGGCGAGGCCGGCGCCAAGAACGCCGCCCTCTCGATCATGGTTGGCGGCACCCAGGACGTCTTCGACACCGCCAAGCCCATCCTCGACGCCGTCGGCAAGACCGTCGTGCTCGTCGGACCGCACGGCGCCGGCCAGACCGTCAAGGCCGCCAACCAGCTCATCGTCGCGACCAACATCCAGGCCGTTGCCGAGGCCGTCGTCTTCCTCGAGGCCTACGGCGTCGACATGGAGGCCTCGCTCGAGGTGCTCGGTGGTGGGCTCGCTGGGTCGGCGGTCCTGAACCAGAAGAAGCAGAACATGCTGACCCGCACGTTCGACCCGGGCTTCCGGATCGACCTGCACCACAAGGACATGGGCATCGTCACCAGCGCTGCCCGCGAGGCCGGTGTCGTCCTGCCCGTGGGCGCAGTCATGGCCCAGCTCATGGCCAGCGCCCGCGCCAACGGCGACGGCGGCCTCGACCACTCCGGCCTGCTCCGGGGCGTCGAGCGCCTCTCCGGCGCCGACCTCACCTGACAGAGACGACCACCGCCGGGTACGCCGCACAGCCGGCTTCGCGGCATACCCGCCCCTTTCGCAGCACACCAGACAGGACACGACCATGGCACGGATGAAGACCGCCGAAGTTGCAGTCGAGATCATGAAGAAGGAGGGCATCAGCAACGTCTTCGGACTCCCGGGCGCTGCCATCAACCCCTTCTACAAGGCGATGCAGACGCAGGGCGGGTTGCACCACACGCTCGCGCGACACGTCGAGGGCGCCTCGCACATGGCAGAGGGATACACCCGTGCCAAGGCCGGCAACATCGGCGTCTGTGTCGGCACGAGCGGTCCGGCCGGGACCGACATGATCACCGGCCTCTACTCCGCATCGGCGGACTCGATCCCGATCCTCTGCATCACCGGGCAGGCACCCGTGGCCAAGCTTCACAAGGAGGACTTCCAGGCCGTCGACATCGCCTCGATCGCGGGGCCGCTCACCAAGATGGCGGTGACCGTCCTCGAGCCGGCCCAGGTCCCGGGCACGTTCCAGCAGGCGTTCCACCTCATGCGCTCCGGGCGACCGGGCCCGGTCCTCATCGACCTTCCCATCGACGTGCAGCTGGCCGAGATCGAGTTCGACATCGACACCTATGAGCCGTTGCCCGCCTTCAAACCGGCCGCGAGCCGCAAGCAGATCGAGAAGGCGCTCGACATGCTCGCCGCGTCGGAGCGCCCCCTCATCGTCGCCGGTGGCGGCATCATCAACGCCGACGCCGCCGAGCTGCTCGTCGAGTTCGCCGAGCTCACCGGCGTCCCTGTCGTCCCGACGCTCATGGGGTGGGGCGCCATCCCCGACGACCACGAGCTGCACGCCGGCATGGTCGGGCTCCAGACCTCGCACCGCTACGGCAACGAGACGATGCTCGCGTCCGACTTCGTCCTCGGCATCGGCAACCGCTGGGCCAACCGCCACACCGGTGGCATCGACACCTACACCAAGGGCCGGAAGTTCGTGCACGTCGACATCGAGCCGACCCAGATCGGTCGCGTCTTCGCGCCGGACTTCGGGATCGTCTCCGACGCCAGGGCCGCGCTCGCGCTGTTCGTCGAGGTCGCCAAGGAGCGCCGCGACGAGCTGGCGGACCGTTCGGCCTGGGCGCAGGACGTGCGCCAGCGCAAGCAGAAGCTGTGGCGCAAGACCAACTTCGACGTCACCCCCATCAAGCCGCAGCGCGTCTACCAGGAGATGAACAAGGCCTTCGGCAAGGACGTCCGCTACGTCTCGACGATCGGGCTCTCGCAGATCCAGGCGGCGCAGATGCTCCACGTCTTCAAGGACCGCCACTGGATCAACGCCGGCCAGGCCGGGCCGCTCGGCTGGACCGTCCCGGCAGCGATCGGCGTCGCGACGGCCGACCCGGACGCGACCGTCGTCGCGATCTCAGGCGACTACGACTTCCAGTTCATGATCGAGGAGCTCGCGGTCGGCGCGCAGTTCAACGTCCCCTACATCCACGTCCTCGTGAACAACGCCTACCTCGGCCTCATCCGCCAGGCGCAGCGCGGGTTCGACATGGACTACTGCGTGCAGCTGTCCTTTGACAACATCAACAGCCCGGAACTGGGCGGTTACGGCGTCGACCACGTCAAGGTCGCAGAAGGCCTGGGCTGCAGGGCCATTCGCGTCTTCGACCCCGAGGAGATCCTGCCCGCCCTCGAGCTGGCCAAGAAGCTCATCGTCGAGCACCGCGTCCCCGTCATCGTCGAGGTGATCCTCGAGCGCGTCACCAACGTCTCGATGGGCACCGAGATCGACAACGTCGTCGAGTTCGAGGAGCTCGCAGACAGTGGCGCCGACGCCCCGACCGCGCTCTATGCCAACCTCGACTGAGCGTCATGACCCGGGTCCTGCTCGCCCCTGACAAGTTCAAGGGGACACTCACGGCTGCCGAGGTGGCCGAGCACGTCGGTCGCGGACTGCGGGCGGCCCTGGGCGACGTCGAGGACGGGGTCGTCATCACCCGGGTCGCCGTCGCAGACGGTGGTGACGGGATGGTCGCGGCTGCGCTCGAGGCGGGCCACACCGAGGTCGCCGTCACGGTGAGCGGCCCGACCGGGACACCTCGGCAGGGTGCGTATGCCGTGTCCGGCACCGGCGCGGTCATCGAGATGGCCGGGCTGTGCGGGCTCGCCCTGCTCGGCGACGACCTCGCGCCGCTCACGGCGTCCAGCCGTGGCCTGGGTGAGGCGCTGGCGCACGCGCTCGACGCCGGCGCCGAGCGCGTCGTCCTGGGCATAGGTGGGAGTGCCTCGACCGACGGCGGCGCCGGCATGCTCGCCGCCCTCGGTGCCCAAGTTTTCGACGCGTCCGGGCAGGAGCTCCCCGACGGAGGAGGAGCGCTGGCCTCGGCCGCTGGAGTCGATTTGACCGGCCTGCACCCTCGCCTCCCCGAGGTCGAGCTACACGTGGCCTGCGACGTCGACAACCCGCTCACGGGTGTGCGCGGGGCAGCCGCCGTCTATGGACCACAGAAGGGCGCCGACCCCGAGCAGGTCGAAGCCCTGGACGCGGCACTGAGCCGGTGGGCAGACCTCCTCGACACCGCGACCGGTGCCGAGGGACGGGACGTTCCCGGTGCAGGCGCCGCCGGTGGTGTCGGATATGCCGCACTGGTCGCCCTCGGCGGCCGGCTCCGGCCCGGCGTCGAGCTCGCGCTCGACCTCACCGGCTTCGCCCGCGCCCTCGAGGGCGCCGACCTCGTCGTCACCGGCGAGGGCTCCCTCGACGAGCAGACCCTCAACGGGAAGGCACCCGCAGGAGTGGCGCGCGCAGCGCGAGCACACGGCATACCTGTCGTGGCCGTTGCGGGACGGTGCGAGCTGAGCCCAGAGACGTTGGCAACAGCCGGGATCGAGCGTGCGTGGGCACTCACCGACCTGGCCACCGAACCGGACGAGGCGTTCCGCGCCCCCGGACCACTGCTCGAGCGAGCCGGGGCCGAGATCGGCCGCTGGCTCCTCGAACGAGACAGGAAGACCTCATGAGACTTGCCCGCATCGGCGAACCCGGTCGCGAGACACCGGTGGTGGAGATGGACGGCGTCCTACGCGACCTGTCGTCCGTGACTCCTGACATCAACGGCGCCTTCCTCGACACCGTTCTCCCGGGCCTGGATCCGCGCGACCTCCCGACGCTCGACCGCGCCGATGCCCGCTTCGGGCCCCCGGTCGCAGGGCCGAGCAAGGTCATCGGGATCGGCCTCAACTACCGGTCGTATGCCGCCGGGCTCGGTGTCGATCCGCCCGGGTCGCCCGTGGTGTTCCTCAAGGCGCCGTCGTCGGTGTGCGGGCCGACCGACGCCATCCGACCCCTGCCGGGCTCGACGAGCACCGACTTCGAGGTCGAGCTGGCCCTCGTCATCGGGCACCGGCTGCGCGGGCTCGTCGACCGCGACACCGCGCTGGCGGCCGTGGCCGGCTACACCCTCGCCAACGACGTCACCGACCGCGACCTCGCCGCCGGTGGTGGGCCCTGGGCCAGGGGCAAGTGCGCCGACACGTTCTGCCCGCTGGGTCCGTGGCTCGTGACACCCGACGAAGTGAGGGACCCGAGCTCGGTGGCTCTGCGGCTCTCGGTCAACGGAGTCGGGATGCAGGACGGCTCCACCTCGGACATGGTCTTCGACGTCCCCGACATTCTCGTCCACCTCAGTGGCCTCATGACCTTGGAGCCGGGCGACGTGGTCCTCACCGGCACGCCCGTGGGGACGGCGGTCACCCGGGCCGAGCCGCGGCCCTACCTGCGCGAGGGTGACCTCGTCGAGGCAGATGGCGGTGTTCTCGGGCTCCACCGCTCCCCCGTGGGCGCAAGTGGTCCACGATGAGGGGTGTGCAGGCCGATCTCGTCATCAGAGCACCGCGGGCGATCATCGACGGCCGGGAGCGGCCCGCTGTGGTGTCGGTGCGCGAGGGGCGCATCGTCGCGGTCGACGCCTTCGATGCTGCCGCCGGTGACGGCGGTGACGGCGGGGCCGATGGAGCACGGGTCGTCGAGCTGACCGACGACGAGGTCCTCCTGCCCGGGCTCGTCGACACCCACGTCCATGTCAACGAACCCGGCCGCACCGACTGGGAGGGCTTCGACAGCGCCACCCGCGCTGCGGCTGCTGGAGGCGTCACGACGATCATCGACATGCCGCTCAACAGCATCCCGTCGACCGTGACGGTGGACGCGTTGCGGGCCAAGCAGGAGGTGGCCGCTCCTCAGGTCCACGTCGACGTGGGCTTCTGGGGCGGTGCGGTGCCCGACCACCTCTCCGACATCGAGGCCCTGCACGAGGCCGGCGTCTTCGGGTTCAAGTGCTTCCTCGCCGACTCCGGGGTCGAGGAGTTCCCACCGCTGGACCCCGACCAGTTCCGGGCGGCCATGACGAAGACTGCCCGACTGGGTGCGCTGCTCATCGTGCACGCCGAGGACGCCGGGACGCTCGAGGCCGCTGTCCCCGCCAGCGGACGGGCCTACGGCGACTTCCTCGCCTCACGACCACCGACCGCCGAGGACGTCGCCATCGGCTTGGTCATCGACGTGACCCGTGAGACCGGGGGCAGGTCGCACGTCCTGCACCTGTCGAGTGCCAGCGCGCTGGGCAGCCTGCACGCGGCCCGCGCCGAAGGACTCGACCTCAGTGTCGAGTCGTGCCCGCACTACCTCGCGCTGGACGCCGACGAGATCGCCGACGGTGCCACCCAGTTCAAGTGCTGCCCACCGATCCGGGACCACACCAACCAGGACGAGCTCTGGGCGGGGCTGGCCGCCGGCGACATCGACTTCGTCGTGTCCGACCACTCGCCCTCCACCGCAGACCTCAAGCAGTTCGACGTCGGCGACTTCGGCCTCGCCTGGGGAGGCATCGCCTCCCTGCAGCTAGGGCTCCCCGCCATGTGGAGTGCCGCCCGCGAGCGCGGACACACGCTCGCCGACGTGGTGCGGTGGATGGCGACCGCCACGGCGGACCGCGTTGGCTTGACCCACAAGGGTCGCCTCGCCGTCGGTGCCGACGCCGACTTCGTCGTGTTCGCCCCCGAGGAGGAGTGGGTCGTCGACGTGACCGCCCTGCACCACAAGAACCCGGTGTCGGCGTGGGCCGACCACAACCTGCACGGCCAGGTCAGACAGACCTGGCTGCACGGCATACCCATCACGAACGACAGCGCACCCGGCGGCCGGTTGCTCACGAGAGGACAGCGATGACGAGCTACTACGCACCACACGGGGGCCTGCCGCCGCAGACCCAGCTCACGACCGACCGGGCCAGGTTCACGACGGCGTATGCCGTCCTGCCCAAGGGGACGATGACCGACATCGTCACGTCGTTGCTCCCGTTCTGGGAGGGCATGCGGATGTGGCTCATCGCGCGCCCGCTCAGCGGTTTTGCCGAGACCTTCAGCCAGTACATCGTCGAGGTCTCCCCCGGTGGCGGGTCCGACCGTCCCGAGCTCGACCCCGGCGCCGAGGGCGTGCTCTTCGTCGTGTCCGGGACGCTCGAGCTCACTCTCAGCGGCGAGGTGCACCAGCTCGCGCCCGGTGGCTACGCGTTCATCCCGCCCTCGAGCGAGTGGACCCTGCACAACCGCGGCGACGAGGTGGCGAGCTTCCACTGGATCCGCAAGGCCTACCAGCACGTCGACGGCATCGACGTCCCGCCGGCCTTCGTCACGTCCGACGCCGAGGTCGAGGGCCTCGAGATGCCTGGCACCGACGGGGCCTGGAGGACCCAGCGCTTCGCCGACCCCACCGACGTCCGGCACGACATGCACGTCAACATCGTCAGCTTCGAGCCCGGCGGTGCCATCCCCTTCCCTGAGACCCACGTCATGGAGCACGGCCTCTACGTCCTCGAGGGAAAGGCCGTCTACCTGCTCAACGAGGACTGGGTCGAGGTCGAGGCCGGAGACTTCATGTGGCTGCGGGCGTTCTGTCCCCAAGCCTGCTACGCCGGTGGGCCCGGACGGTTCCGCTATCTCCTCTACAAGGACGTCAACCGGCATGCGACGCTGAGTCGCCAGTTCGTCTGACCCCTGACCGGGACGCGCCTGTCCCACTTGATGGAAAAGTTTTTCCAGATCACTTCTCTTGGGCGCCATCGGTCGGTACCCTGAGGGCAACCCGTCGTTCGCATGGACAACCGGCGGGTCGCCACTTCGCAACCATGCTCCCGACGACACACGGCCGGGACGATGTCGATGAGGAGCTGGCAATGCAGCCAACGGTCTTGGTCAACGGGACGCCGCTGACGCTGGCGAGCGTCACGCCCCACACGACGGCGCTCGACTGGCTGCGCAACAGCGGCCTGACGGGAGCCAAGGAGGGCTGCGCCGAGGGCGAGTGCGGCGCGTGCTCGGTCATGGTGGCCAGGCCCGCCGTGACCGACGGCGCAAGCACCGAGTGGGTCGCCATCAACGCCTGCCTCATCCCCGCTGCTGGCCTCGACGGACAAGAGGTCGTGACCGCCGAAGGACTGGGAACCCCGGACAACCTCCACCCCGTCCAGCGCGAGATGGCAGACCGTGGCGGCTCCCAGTGTGGCTACTGCACACCGGGATTCGTCTGCTCGATGGCCGCCGAGTACTACCGGCCAGGGCGTTCCGAGGGCGCTGACGCCGAGCACGGCGAGGATGCCGAGCACGGTCCCAACGGCTTCGACCTGCACGCCCTCAGCGGCAACCTGTGCCGCTGCACCGGCTACCGGCCTATCCGCGACGCCGCGTACGCCCTGCCCGATGCACCGGCCTTCGATGATGCCCTCGCCTCCCGCGCCACGAACCCGACCCCCGCACCGGTGCACACGCGTCTCGAAGCCGACGGGGCGGCATACGTCCGCCCGGAGAGCCTCGACGAGGCGCTCGCGCTGATCGCCGAGCGACCGGATGCCCTGCTCGTCGCCGGCTCGACCGACATCGGCGTCGAGCTCAACCTCCGCGGCTCGCGCCCGCCACTTCTTGTGGCGATCGACCGACTGCCCGAGCTGCGGGGCCTCGACGAGGACGACGACGAGATCCGCATCGGCGCTGCCCTCACCTTCACCGAGATCGAGCGACGGCTCGACGGACGCGTGCCCCTGCTCGCCGAGCTCTTCCCCCAGTTCGCCTCACGGCTCATCCGCAACGGCGCCACGCTCGGTGGCAACCTCGGCACCGGCTCCCCCATCGGCGACGCACCACCGGCCCTGCTCGCCCTCGACGCCCGACTCGTCCTGTCGAGCCGGCGCGGCGAGCGGGTCGTGCCGCTGTCTGACTACTTCACCGGCTACCGGCAGACCGTCAAGCAGGCCGACGAGCTGATCCGCGAGATCCGGCTGCCCCTGCCTCTGGCCCAGCACACGGCGTTCCACAAGATGGCCAAGCGTCGCTTCGACGACATCTCCTCCGTCGCCGTCGGCTTCGCCGTGGACGTCGTCGACGGCATCGTGCGGCAGGCCCGGATCGGCCTCGGCGGGGTGGCCGCCACCCCCCTGCGCGCCACCGCCACCGAGCAGGCGCTCGTCGGCCGCCCCTGGGACACCCAGACCGTCGAGGCCGCCGCCCAGGTCCTGACAGGTGAGGGCACGCCCCTGGACGACCACCGCGCCTCGTCCCGCTACCGCGCCGCGATGCTCGGACAGTCCCTGCGCAAGTTCCATGCCGAGCACGCGGCCACCGAGGGGATCAGCGCATGAGCCACCTGTCTGCCCTTCCCGAGCAGGGCGTCAACGGTCAGAACGTCGTCGTCGGCACGTCGATGCCGCACGAGGCGGCCAACCTCCACGTGACCGGTGCCGCCCTCTACACCGACGACCTCGTCGGCCGGACCAAGGACTGCCTGCACGCCTACCCGGTGCAGTCGCCCCACGCCCACGCCCGAGTCCTCGACGTCGACACGAGTCCTGCGATGGCCGTGCCAGGTGTCGTGCGCGTGCTCACCGGCGCTGACGTCCCCGGAGTCAACGATGCGGGGGTCAAGCACGACGAGCCGCTCTTCCCCGACGAGGTGCAGTTCGTCGGGCACGCCGTCTGCTGGGTCCTCGGCGAGACGCTGGAGGCTGCCCGTCGTGGTGCCGCCGCCGTCGTCGTCGGCTATGAGCCCCTGCCGTCCATCATCTCGGTGCGTGAGGCCATCGCCGCCGAGAGCTTCCAGGGCGCCCAGCCCACCGTGGAGCGCGGCAACGTCGAGGCGGGCCTGGAGCAGGCTGCCCACGTCTTCAGCGGAGAGTTCGAGTTCGCCGGGCAGGAGCACTTCTACCTCGAGACGCACTGCTCGCTCGCTCTCGTGGACGAGAACGGCCAGGTGTTCGTCCAGTGCTCCACACAGCACCCCAGCGAGACCCAGGAGATCGTGGCGCACGTCCTCGGCCGCTCCTCCAGCGAGGTCACGGTGCAGTGCCTGCGCATGGGTGGCGGGTTCGGCGGCAAGGAGATGCAGCCCCACGGGTTCGCGGCGATCGCCTCCCTCGGCTCCATCCTCACCGGCCGCCCCGTGCGCCTGCGCCTGAGCCGCAACCTCGACATGACGATGAGCGGCAAGCGCCACGGCTTCCACTCGCAGTGGCGGGTCGGGTTCGACGACAGCGGTCACCTCCAGGCCCTCGAGGCCACCCTCACCTCCGACGGGGGGTGGAGCCTCGACCTCTCCGAGCCGGTCCTGGCGCGGGCCCTGTGCCACATCGACAACGCCTACTGGATCCCCGACATCAAGGTGAACGGCCGCGTCGCCAGGAGCAACAAGACGTCGCAGACGGCCTTCCGTGGTTTCGGCGGACCGCAGGGGATGCTCGTCATCGAGGACATCCTCGGGCGCTGTGCCCCCCTGCTCGGCATCGACGCCGCTGAGCTGCGCCGCCGCAACTTCTATGCCAACGGCCAGACCACGCCCTATGGCCAGCCGGTCACCCAGGCCGACCGGTTGGCGCGCGCCTGGGACCAGGTGCTGGAGTCGGCGGACGTCATCGAGCGCTGGGCGCAGATCGAGGAGTTCAACCGGGCCCACCCCCACACCAAGCGCGGACTGGCCATCACGCCGGTGAAGTTCGGCATCTCCTTCAACCTCACCGCCTTCAACCAGGCCGGGGCGCTCGTCCACGTCTACAAGGACGGTTCGGTGCTCATCAACCACGGCGGCACCGAGATGGGCCAGGGGCTGCACACCAAGATGCTCCAGGTGGCCGCCACGACGTTGGGTGTGCCACTGTCCACGGTGCGGCTCGCACCGACCCGCACCGACAAGGTGCCCAACACCTCGGCGACCGCGGCGTCGTCCGGTGCCGACCTCAACGGCGGCGCCGTCAAGAACGCCTGCGAGCAGATTCGCGAGCGCCTGGCTGTCACCGCCTCCGCCAAGATCGGCGTCCCGCCCGCGGACATCCGCATCACCGACGGTCTCGTGACCGGGCTCGGCTCGGACGTCCAGGTGCCGTGGGCAGAGCTGGTGCACGCGGCATACTTCGCCCGGGTCCAGCTCTCGGCGGCCGGTTTCTATCGCACCGAGGGCCTGCACTGGGACTCCCGGGTCATGCAGGGCTCGCCATTCAAGTACTTCGCCCACGGCGTGGCCGCCACCGAGGTCGAGGTCGACGGCTGGACCGGGGCCTACCGGACCCGCCGGGTCGACATCGTCCACGACGTCGGCGACAGCCTCTCGCCGCTCGTCGACATCGGGCAGGTCGAGGGTGGCTACGTCCAGGGCGCCGGCTGGCTCACCCTCGAGGACCTGCGGTGGGACGAGAGCGACGGGCCGGGGCGCGGTCGAGTCCTCACCCAGGCGGCCAGCACCTACAAGCTGCCGAGCTTCTCGGAGATGCCCGAGACGTTCAACGTCGCACTCCTGGAGCAGGCCCACGAGGAGGGCGCGGTCTATGGGTCCAAGGCCGTGGGCGAGCCTCCGCTGATGCTCGCCTTCTCGGTCCGCGAGGCCCTGCGCCAGGCGGCGGCAGCGTTCGGACCCACGGGGACCAGCGTCGACCTCGGCTGTCCCTCCACCCCCGAGCAGGTGTTCTGGGCGGTCGAGGAGGCGCGGGCCGCACACGGGCAGGCAGGCGGGCACGTCGACGAAGGCTTCCCGGGCCACCACCCCGATGAGCCCGACCCTGACGCGCCCACCCGGATGCCCGAGTCCGAGGTCGCCGTGCGCTCCCTGGCGGGTGGCTGACATGTCCTGGGTCGACGCGGTCCGCGCTCTGCGCACGAGCAGGGAGTCGGGCGTCCTCGTCACCCTCACCTCCGTGCGCGGCCACGCACCGCGCGAGGCCGGGACCAAGATGGTCGTCTCGGCCACCCGCACGTGGGGCACGATCGGCGGTGGCAACCTCGAGGAGGATGCCATCCGCCGTGCCCGAACCATGGTGCAGGACAACACTTCCGAGCCGGTCAGCTTCACCGCGAACCTGTCCGACAAGGCGAAGTACCAACACGGCGTGCAGTGCTGTGGCGGCGTCGTCGAGGTCCTCCTCGAGCCGCTGGCCGTGCGCCCCTCCGTCGCGATCTTCGGCATGGGTCACGTCGGGCAGGAGCTGGCACGAGTCCTCGCCCGTCACGACCTCGAGCTCCACCTCGTCGACTCACGCGAGGGCTTCCTCACCGACGACGTCCTCGCGCCATTGGCCGACGCCGAGGCCGCGGTCCATGTGCACCACGTCCCGGTCCTGCCCGAGCTCGTCCTGTCGGAGCTTCCCCGCGGCAGCCACGTCCTCGTCATGACGCACGACCACGCCGAGGACGCCGCCCTCATCGACGCAGCCCTGCGCACCGAGGAGCTCGCGTCCATCGGCCTGATCGGGTCGAGCGCCAAGTGGCAGCGCTTCCGCCGCAAGCTGCTCTCCGAAGGCCACGACGAAGCCGACCTGTCCCGGATCACCACCCCCATCGGACTGACGACGCTGAGCGGCAAGGACCCGGCGACCATCGCCGTCAGCATCGCCGCCGCCCTGCTCCAGTCGTTCGCACCGACCCGCCACGCCCCACCCGATGACACCGACACAGAGGGCACAGCGGGCACGGAGGACACAGCGGGCACGGACACGGAGCCAGGCCGTCACGCCCAGGAGAGCACGCGATGACCCTCTTCCGAGGCACCTTCTTCGACGTCCCGGACAACCCCTTCACCGGCGGCGTCCTGCGCTCGGAGCAGGACGGCGGCATCCGCGTCGTCGACGGCACGATCACCGACCGTGGACCCTGGGCCGAGGTCCGCGAGCGGCACCCTCAGGACGACGTCGAGGACCTCACCGGAGGGCTCGTCCTGCCCGGCTTCGTCGACACCCACGTGCACTACCCGCAGATCCGGACCATCGGCGCGCTCGGCATGCCACTGCTCGACTGGCTCGAGAAGTCCGCACTCCCGGAGGAAGCGCGTCTGGCCGACACGGCATACGCACAGGAGATCGCCACCGAGTTCACTGGCGGGCTGGTGCGCTCCGGGACCACGACGGCACTCGTCTTCGGCTCACACTTCCCGGGCGCCGTCGACGCACTGTTCACCGAGGCCGACCGGGTCGGGCTGCGGGTCACGAGCGGGCTCGTCGTGAGCGACCGCATCCTGCGCGAGGACCTGCACACCGACCCCGACGAGGCCTACACCGCCGGCAAGGCCCTCGCCGACAAGTGGCACGGCACGCGACGCAACCGGTATGCCGTCATCCCGCGCTTCTCGCTCTCGTGCAGTGACGAGCTGCTCGACTCCTGCCGGGCGCTGCTCAAGGACGTCCCCGACGCCTGGTTCACCTCGCACATCAACGAGAACATCGCCGAGGTCACCACGGTCAAGGAGCTCTTCAACGCGGAGGACTACCTGCAGACCTATGCCGCGCACGGCCTCGTGGGGCGCCGGAGCATCTTTGCCCACAACGTCCACCCGACCGATGGTGAGCTGCGCGACCTCGCCGCCGCGGACGCGACCGTCGCCCACTGCCCGACGAGCAACTCGGCCTTGGGCAGCGGCCTCTTCCCGCTCAAGGAGCACCTCGACCACGGTGTGCGGGTGGCCCTCGGCTCCGACGTCGGCGCAGGGACCGGCTTCTCGATCCTCAAGGAGGGGCTGCAGGCCTACTTCATGCAGCAGCTCCTCGGTGACCGCGGCCGCCCGCTCGCCGCATCCGACCTGCTGCACCTCGCGACGATGGCCGGAGCCGACGCCCTCGGGCTCGCGGACACGGTGGGTGACTTCTCGGTGGGCAAGCAGTTCGACGCCGTGTGGGTCAACCCGGCGCAGGGGTCGACGATGGACGTCGCGCTGCGGCACGCGTTCTCGCCCGAGGACGCGCTCGCCAAGGCCTTCGCTCTGGGCACGTCACCGTCGGTGACCGCGAGCTGGGTTGCGGGACAACAGCTTCAGCGTTGAGCTGGCGCTGTCGGCTCACTCGCCTGCGCGGAGGACCTCTGCGTATGCCGGGAGCGTGAGGAAGTCCGCGTAGTCGTCGTCGAGCGCTGTGCGCACGAAGAGCTCACGCGCCAGCGGGAGGTGCTCGGCGTAGGCACCCGCCTCGACCAGCCCGGCATACTCCTCCTCGACGACCCGCTCGACGAGCTCGCGGGTGATCGTCTCGCCGGTGTCGAGGCTGGCCCCGTTGTGCGTCCACTGCCAGATCTGCGAGCGCGAGATCTCGGCGGTGGCGGCGTCCTCCATGAGGTTGTGGATGGCTGCGGCACCGTTGCCCGAGAGCCACGCCGCGAGATAGGTGATGCCGACCGCGACGTTGCCCCGCAGGCCGGCCTCCGTGCGCTCGCCCGGTGTGCGGTCGAGGGCGAGCAGGTCGGAGGCCGTGACCGAGACGTCGTCGCGCTGGCGGTCAACCTGGTTGTCGCCCTCGAGGACGCTGTCGAAGATCTCGGTGCACACCGGCACGAGGTCGGGGTGGGCGACCCACGACCCGTCGAAGCCGGCCTGCGCCTCACGGGTCTTGTCGGCGCGCACCTTCTCGAAGGCGACGCGGTTGACCTCCTCGTCACGGCGCGAGGGGATGAACGCAGCCATGCCACCCATCGCGAACGCGCCCCGGCGGTGGCAGGTCTGCACGAGCAGGTCCGAGTAGGCCTTCATCATCGGAGCGTCCATCGTCACCGCGTTGCGGTCCGGGAGCGTGGTGTCACCGGGGGCGTCGCGGAAGTTCTTGATGATGCTGAAGAGGTAGTCCCAGCGTCCGGCGTTGAGGCCGCTGGCGTGCTCGCGCAGCTCGAAGAGGATCTCGTGCATCTCGAAGGCAGCGGTGATGGTCTCGATGAGGACGGTGGCGCGGATGGTCCCCTGCGGGATGCCGAGCCGGTCCTGGGTCCACACGAAGACGTCGTTCCAGAGCCGGGCCTCGAGGTGGGACTCCATCTTGGGCAGGTAGAAGTAGGGGCCGCTGCCCCGCTCGACGAGCTCGCGCGCGTTGTGGACGGCATACAGGCCGAAGTCGACGAGCGCACCCACTAGCGGCTCGCCGTCGAGGGTGAGGTGGGCCTCGTCGAGGTGCCACCCGCGCGGGCGCGGCAGGATGACGGGGACGCTGTCGGGGTCCTTGAGGGCATAGTGCTTGCCCTCGGGCGTCGTCAGCTCGATGGTGCGCAGGTTGGCGTCGCGCAGGGTGAGCTGACCGCCGATGACGTTGCGCCAGTGGGGCGTGTTGGCGTCCTCAAGGTCGGCCAGCCACACCTTGGCCCCGGAGTTCAGGGCGTTGATCCCCATCTTGCGGTCGGTCGGACCGGTGATCTCGACCCGGCGGTCGCGCAGGTCGGCGGGCGCGGGCGCCACCTGCCAGTCGGCCTCGCGCACCGATGCCGTCTCGGGCAGGAAGTCCAGCGTGCCGGTGCGGGAGATCTGCTCGCGTCGCTGCACCCGGGCGGCCAGCAGCTCGGCGCGCCTCGCCCCGAACTCGCGGTGCAGACCGGCCAGCAGATCCAGAGCCTCCGCGGTGAGGATCTCGGACTGCCCGTCGACGTGGGGGCCGGTGACAACGATGGAGGGCACGACAGGGTCTCCTTGGACTCATGAACGGAAGAACTGTTCCAATATACGGAATAGACTGGGCCCGCACAGTCCGTTCCCCACCGAGGAGCCACCGTTGACCGCACCGCAGGCCGACACCAGCATCGATGACGCCGCCCTCGAGGCCGCAGCCGACACCAAGGACCAGGTGCCCAAGGGCGGGGTCCAGTCGATCGACCGCGCGTTCGCCATCCTCGAGACCCTCGCCGAGTCCGGGGGCGTCATGGGCCTGTCCCAGCTCGCCGAGCGCTCGGGGCTCCCGCTGGCCACGATCCACCGCCTCGTGCGCACCCTCGTCGACCTCGGCTACCTCCGTCAGGAGGAGTCCCGCCAGTACTCCCTCGGCCCGCGGCTCATGCGCCTCGCCGATGCCGCCTCCAAGCGCGTGGCGGCGTGGGCGCACCCGCACATGCTGGCCGCCGTCGAGGACCTCGGCGAGTCGGTCAACCTGGCGATGATGGACGGCGACGAGGTCGTCTACATCGCGCAGGTCCAGCCGTCCAAGAACTTCATGCGGATGTTCACCGAGGTGGGCCGACGCACCCTGCCCCACAGCACGGCCGTCGGCAAGGCCATGCTGCTCGACACCGACCCCGGCACGGTGCGCTCCCTGCTGAGCCGGACGGGTATGCCGCAGCGGACCGAGCACACGTTGACGACGCCCGACGCGTTCCTCGCCGCCCTGGACGTGGCCCGCGAGCGCGGCTACGCCCTCGACGAGGGCGAGCAGGAGGTCGGGGTGCGCTGTGTCGCGGTGGCCGTCCCCGACGCCCCCCGGCCCATGGCCCTGTCGATGTCCGGTCCCACGACTCGGGTCACTGATGCGGCCGTCGACGAGGCCGCGGCCCGGCTCCAGGAGGCGGCCCGCCTCATCGGCGCCGACCTGTCCTACGCCGGACGCTGACCTCTCACCAGGCCTTGTGTGTCTGCGGCCGCGCTCTGACGTGGCCTCAGGCACACAAGGCGGGGGTCTCAGCTGAGGCGACCGGTCACCGACTCGGCTGACCTCACCACGGCGCCGTCGAGAACTGCCTCGTACGCCGCTTCCAGGTCCGGTGCGAGGAAGCGGTCCGGCCCCGGAGCGACGTTGCCGAGCTCGCCCAGCCCGGCGATGACAGCGCCGGTGGCGGGAGCCGGCTGCAGCGGTGCGCGCAGCTGGATCCCGCGCGAGGCGGCGACCAGCTCGATCGCCAGCACCCGCGTCAACGCGTCGACCGAGCGACGCAGCTTGCGGGCGGCGGACCAGCCCATGGAGACATGGTCCTCCTGCATGGCGCTGCTCGGGATCGAGTCGACGCTTGCCGGGACGGCCAGGCGCTTCATCTCGGAGACCATCGCGGCCTGGGTGTACTGCGCGATCATGAGCCCCGAGTCCACCCCGGGATCGTCGGCGAGGAACGGCGGCAGGCCGTTGCTGCGCGCCTTGTCGAGGAAGCGGTCGGTGCGACGCTCCGAGATCGAGGCAAGGTCGGCGGCCACGATCGCGAGGAAGTCCAGCACATAGGCGACCGGGGCACCATGGAAGTTGCCGTTCGACTCGACCCGACCGTCGAGCGTCACGACCGGGTTGTCGATGGCCGAGGCGAGCTCCCACTCAGCGACGCGAGCGGCATGGTCGATCGTGTCGCGCACTCCCCCGGCCACCTGGGGAGCGCACCGCAGTGAGTAGGCGTCCTGGACGCGCGTGCAGGCCTCGGGGTCACGGTGCGACTCGCGAATCGGACTGTCGGACAGCACCTTCCGCATGTTCTCGGCCGAACGCGCCTGGCCCGGCTGGGGGCGCAGGGCGTGCAGGTCAGCCGCAAAGACGTCATCGGTGCCGAGCAGACCCTCGACGCTCATGGCCGCGGAGATGTCGGCGGTCGTGACGAGCCGGCGCAGGTCGGCGATGGCGAGGCAGAGCATGCCGAGCATGCCGTCGGTGCCGTTGATGAGCGCGAGCCCCTCCTTCTCGGCGAGCTCGACGGGCGTGATCCCGGCCGCCGCCAACGCCTGGGCCGCCTCCATCACCTCACCGTTCCCGTCGCGCACCCGACCCTCGCCCATGAGCGCGAGGGCACAGTGCGACAACGGAGCCAGGTCACCGGAGCAGCCGAGCGAGCCGTACTCGTGCACGACCGGTGTGATCCCCGCGTTGAGGATGGCGATGTAGGTCTCGAGCGTCTCGGCCCTGATCCCCGTGCGCCCGGTCGCGAGGGTGGCGATGCGCAGCAGCATGAGCGCCCGCACGACCTCCCGCTCGACCTCCGGCCCGGCACCCGCCGCATGCGATCGGACGAGCGAGCGCTGCAGCTGGGCCCGCAGCTCCACCGGGATGTGCCGCGTCGCCAGCGCACCGAACCCGGTCGAGACGCCGTAGTGCGCCACCGTGTCGTTGGCGAGGCCCTCGATCGTGCCGCGGGTCGCGCGGACGGCGTCGAGGGAGGCCGGAGTGAGCTCGACCTGCGCACCGTGACGCGCCACCCGGACGACGTCGTCGATGCTGAGGTGTTCGCCGCCGAGGGCGACCGGTTGCTGCTGCCTCTGGGTGTCCGTCATGTCTCAAGCAAAGCGCCGGTATGCCGGGAGCGGCAGCCACGCGACCGGCATACCGTCTCGGATTCCAGACGCTCAACCGCCGACTTTCACCGGTGACACGGCGCCAGCGGCGACGCTAGCGTGCAGGGATCGAGACCGGAGGACTGGATGTTCAAGAAGCTCAAGGCGACCAAGGCCTATCTCGAGCACGGCGACGACCTTGCAGGTGCCCTCGTCCCGGACGACGCGGTCGTGTTCGACGCACCGTCCGATGCCGCGCGGCCCGCGATCGACGCGGCGCTCGACGGGCAGTTCGAGCCGGCGGCCGAGCTGCTCCGACGTTCGCGCGAGGGCAGAGCCTGGGAGGACCGCGACGTCGACGTCGCCAACCTCGGCCGACTGTCGCTCAGGGCTCCACAGTGGCTCGACGCCTGGCACGAGAGCGACCCCGACAACCCTGACCTTGCCGTCGTCGATGCTCGCCGACTGGTCGAGCAGGCGTGGGAGCGACGGTCGCACAACGACGCGAGCCAGGTGAGCCAGGAGCAGCTCGCTGCGTTCCACCAGCTCCTGGAGAGCGCCACCCAGCGGATCCAGCAGGCCGTGGATGGTTCTCCCGGCGACCCCGTGCCCTGGGCGCTCGCCCTGCGCCACGCACACGGCACGGAGGTCGACCGAGAGACGTTCGAGGGCTATCTCAGCGCCCTCGAGTCGACCGATCCCCACCACTACGGAGCTCGCTACGAGGCGATGCAGTTCGTCTGCGCCAAGTGGTTCGGCTCGCACGACGAGATGTACGAGTTCGCGCGGGCGAGCGTGGAGGCGGCGCCCAGGGAGGCCCGGGTCCAGTCCCTGCTCCTCGACGCCGTCCTCGAGCACCTCGGCGCCGAACCATCGGCCCTCACCCAGGACCCGGAGCGCGTCGAGGAGGCCATCGCGCGAGCCCGAGGTTTCCTCGACGCCAACCCGGAGGCGGGCCACCAGCTCACCGCCCAGACGCGCAACGTCCTGGCGCGCGTGCTCTTCCACCTGGAGCGGCATGGCGAGGCCTACGAGCAGCTGCAGGCCATGGGTCCGCACGCGACGTCGTACCCGTGGCGCTACTGGGGCGATGCCCGCGAGGAGTTCCTCACCCACCGCTCCCACATCGTCACGCTGGCGGCCGGCGCGTCGTGACCTCGATGATCCTGCTCGTCCGGGCGACGGCGGCCGAGCTCCAGCGGCCGGTCATCTGGGCGCGAACCCGTGTCCGGTTGGTCGACAGCGAGCAGGCGGGGTGGACCATCGCCGATGTCGGCGCGCCGAACCAGGCGGCGCTGGAGCGGGTCGCCGAGGAGGTCAGTGCGTTCGGCCCTGCCCTGCTCCTCGTGGTGGGCGAGCTCCGGACCGGTGTCCAGCTGTGGCACGGGGGACGGCGCCGGGCGCGGGTCGGCTGGACGTCGGGCGAGGTGAACGCCCTGTCGGCGGCGGACGCGGAGACCATGGCGACGCTCTTCGCGTCGGCCCTCGGCGTCGACCCCGGTCCGGTCGCGCGGGCACTGCGGGAGGCGACGAGCCCCGACCGGTCCTTCCGCGCGCTGATGTCGGCGCTCGCCGCCCCCGTTCCCAGCCACTTCGGCCGGCACCGGAGCGGCCCCCTCGACTCCGAGCGCACGACCGTCGTCGAGCGGCACGGCATCGTCGAGGCCATGGTCGAGGACCACTGGGGCCACTGAGGACTTCCGACGGGAGTGCAGGCCGGCCGGGCCGGCCCTGCGCTGACAGTCAGGCCGGGTTGCACCCCGTGGCTGCCGTGGCGAAGCGCTCGATGGCCAGCCGGGCCGCCGTCGGATCCGCGGCGCCGTTCTCGATGATCGAGAAGATCCGCTCGCGGCCGTCCACGCCGTAGGCGGTGCCCGAGAGGGCGATGGCGTCGCTGAGCCAGCCCGTCTTGGCCCGCACCTTGCCCCTGGCGCACTGGGTGTCCGCAGTGGCGAAGCGGGTCCTGAGGCTGCCCGAGACGCCGGCTGTCGGCATGCTCGTGGACGCGTTGAACACCTGCGCGACGGCCGCGTCACGCTTGGCGCGGAGGAGGAGGCTGGTCATCGTGGCCGCACTCGCCCGGTCGGACCGCGACAGGCCCGACCCGTCGTGGACCGCCACGCCCGTGGTGTTGACCCCACGAGCCTTGAGGACGGCGAGAGCATGAGCGTTGGCGGCGGTCCAGGTCGCTCCCTTGCCCACGGTCAGCGACGAGTGCCGGTGGATGTTCTCGGCGTAGTCGTTGTCCGACGTGTTGATGAAGTTGGCGGTGAGGGTGCCGATGTAGGGGGACGTCGCACTGACGATGGTCGGCGCTCCCGTGGGCACCTTGCCCCGGATGGTCGAGGAGACTCCGATGCCCAGGCGCTTGAGCTCGTTGGCGAAGATCACGCCGGCGTCGAGCCCCGTGTCCATGGCATTGCGCCCGCCGACGACCAGCGGCCGGACCGGCACCACGTCGCCGGGCAGGTAGCTCGGCTTCCAGCCGGTGGCGTTGGTGGGTGGCGGGAACAGCGTGTCGTCGACCCGCACGGCCACCGTCCTCACACCCGCCGCGACCAGGGCCGACCGCGTCGTGCCTGCCATCTCCCGGGCCTTGGTCACCCACAGTGCGGGGTCACCGCCACCCACGAGCCACACCGTGTTCCTGCTGGCATTGGTCCTGACCTGCGTCGTCAAGGTCTTGTCGCGGGCCATGGTGCTGATGGCGACGAAGGCGGTGACGAGCTTCTGGTTCGAGGCCGGCATGAGCGCCAGCGAGGAGTTGCGGCTGTAGATCACGGCACCGGTCGTCGCGTCGAGGACGACCGCGCTCACCCTGCTCCCCAGAGCCGGGTCGGCGCCTGCCGCTGCAAGACGTTGCGGGATGGTCCGGGTGTCCGAGGCGGTGAGGGCCAGCTGCCCGTCGGACGGCTGGGGCAGCCGGTGCGAGGGCGGGTCGGGGGGAGGTGAGGACTCGGGCCGGGACGTGGGGCCGGGCGGTCCCTCGGCGCTAGCCGGCAGGACCGAGCCTCCTGCCACGAGGGCCAGCGCGGCGACGGAGGCCGCGGCACTGGCGAGGACGGCTCTGCCTGCTCTGATCGCGCTCATGACTAGGAGAGTGGCACTAAATGGACTAGCCCGCTCGTCGAAACCGGTCCGAGCCTCAGGCAGTGGCGTATGCCGGGATGCCGGCGAGGGCCGCGTACCGCCCTTCGAGGTCCAGCAGCTTGCGGTGCGTACCCCGCTCGACGATGCGTCCGTGGTCGAGGACCGCGATCTCGTCCGCGTCCTCGATCGTGGAGAGACGGTGGGCGATGGTGATCGTCGTGCGCCCCCGCACCAGCTCGTCGAGAGCCTTCTGCACGGCCCGCTCGGTGTCGTTGTCGAGGGCGCTCGTGGCCTCGTCGAGCACGAGGACGCGAGGGTTGCGCAGGATGGTGCGGGCGATCGCGATGCGCTGTTGCTCACCACCCGAGAAGCGGTGTCCACGGGCGCCGACGACGGTGTCGAGACCCTCGGGGAGGGTGGCGACGAGGTCGGCGACTTGGGCGGCGCCGAGGGCCTGCCACAGCTCGGCCTCGGTGGCCTCGGGCGCTGCCAGGAGCAGGTTCTCGCGGATCGAGGCGTGCACGAGATAGGTCTCCTGCGACACGACTCCGACGATGCGAGCGAGCACCTCGGGGTCGAGATCGCGGAGGTCGACCCCGTCGACGGTGACGCGCCCCGAGGTCGGGTCGTGCAGGCGTGCGACGAGCGAGGCGAGGGTGGACTTGCCGGACCCGGTGTGGCCGACCAGCGCCAGCGAGCCGCCGGCCGGGACCACGGCGTCGATGTCGGCGACAGCGAGAGGTGAGTCTGCGGCATACGCGAAGCTCACGTTCTCGAAGCGCACCTCGCCGCGCACGCCAGCCGGGTCGAGCGAGACGGGAGCCAGGGGCGCGGCGACGTCGGGGATGAGGTCGAGGTACTCGAAGACGCGGGAGAAGAGCGCCATCGACGAGACCCACTGGGCGCCGACGTTGAGCAGGCCCATGAGCGGGCGGAAGATGCCGGCCTGGAGCGTGGTGAAGGCGATGAGCGTCCCGATGGTCATACCACCGGAGGTCGCAGGCAGCCCGGCCACGAGGTAGATGAGCGCGGGGATGGCCGCGAAGATGACCTGCATCGTGGCCATGCGCCAGCGTCCGGCGAGCTGGCTGCGGAGCTCGAGGTCGACCAGCTCCTCGGAGGTCGAGGCGAAGCGGTCGGCGTGGCGGCGACCGGCGCCGAGGGTCTTGGACAGGCGCACGCCCGAGACCGAGAGCCCCTCCTCGATCTGGACGTTGAGGTCGGCGCGGCGAGCCTGCTGGCGTGCGGTGACCTCGCGGCGGATGAGCGCGACGCGGCGGGTCATCCACACGGCCGGCGGGATGACGACGAGCGAGAGGAGCGACAGGCGCCACGAGAGGGCGACCATCGCGACCGACGTGGCGATCGCGGTCGTGAGGTTGCTGGCGATCGAGGTCGCGGTCGTCGTGACGACGCCCTGCATGCCGTTGATGTCGTTGGTGAGGCGCGACTGGACCTCGCCGGCGCGAGTGCGGGTGAAGAACCCCAGCGACTGCTGCTGCAGGTGGGCGAAGAGGTCGGTCCGCAGGCGGTGCATGACGCGCTGGCCGACCCCGGTGGACATCCAGGTCTGCACGACGCCGAGGACCTGGGTGCTCGCGGCGACGGCGAGCATGGCGCCGACCGAGAGGAGCAGCAGGCGCACGTCCTGCTGCGGGATGGCCTTGTCCACGACCTCGCGCACGAGGAACGGCTGGGCCATCGAGACGACCGAGGTGACGACGATGATCGCGGTGACGATGCCGATGGGGCGGCCGAAGCCACGGAAGAGGCCCGTGACCCGAGTGAGCGGGACGGGGGCGATCTCGAGCTGGGCGCGGTCGCGCGGGTCGACCTGCATCGGTCCGCCACCGCCGCCGCGGCCTCCTCCGATGCCGAGGCCCTTGCCGCCGGGGAGGCGTGGGCCGGTGTGGTTGGGAGCTTCATGAGGTGTGGCTGTCATGGAGGCCCTCCCTTCTGTCGGTGCTGGAGTCTGTTAGTGAGGCTAACTCACAATGAGTCAAACCGGCTAACGCCGACTACTATTCCCGTATGCCGTCCGCCCCCCGTGCGTCCACCACCGAGCCCGGCCTGGGTGAGCTGGTCATGCAGGTGGCCCGAGGACTGCGGCGGCGTCATGCGCAGACGCTGGAGCCGTGGGGCGTGACGCCGCACGAGGCGCGGGCCCTGCGGGTCATCGGCACCCACGAGCCCACTCGCCTCGGAGTCGTGGCCCAGCACCTGCGCATCGCCCCCCGGTCCGTGACCGACGTGGTCGACTCGCTGGAGCGGCGCGGTTTCGTTGTGCGAGAGGCCGACCCGACCGATCGCCGCGCCACCCAGGTTGCCCTGACTCCGAGTGGCCGCAAGATCCTCGGCGAGCTCGACACGGCGCGGCGCGCCGACCACGAGAGCTACTTCGCGGACCTCAGCGAGCGCGACCGTGCCACGCTCACCCGCATCCTCACCGGACTCGTCGAGGACCGCTGATGACTTCGGTTCCCGGGGCGGCGAACGCGCTCGACGTGCTCGAGCTGCTCGCGCGTCGCGGTGAGCCGTTGCCCGCCGCGACCGTCGCTCGCGAGCTCGGACTCCCCCGCTCCAGCACCTACCACCTGCTCGCGGTGCTGAGGGACCGCGGCTACGTCTCCCACCTCGAAGGTGAGCGACGCTACGGACTGGGCGTCGCGGCATACGAGCTGGGTTCGGCCTACCAGCGGCAGGCGCCCCTGCAACGCATGGCCCGAAGCACCCTCGACCGGCTGGTCGATGCCACCGGTCACAACGCGCACCTCGCGGTGCTGCACGGTCGCGACGTCCTCTATGTCATCGAGCAGCGCGCACCCAACGGGCCGGTCCTCGTGTCCGACGTGGGCGTCCGACTGCCGGCCACGCTCACCGCCACGGGGCTGTCGATGCTCGCCTCACTGCCTGCCGGCCAGGTGCGGGCGCTCTTCCCGCACGCGGACGCGCTGGTGCAGCGCGACGGCCACGGACCGTCCACGACCGGCCAGCTCCGCTCGCTCCTGCAGGCCGTCCGACAACGCGGGTATGCCGTGGAGGACGGTCACATCACGAGTGGACTGAAGTCCGTGGCCGTCGCCGTGCTCGACCACAGCGACCACCCGGTGGCCTCGGTCGCCGTGACGTTCCGCTCCGAGCTGGTCGACGAGGTGGCGTTCGCTCGGATCGTGTTCGCCGTGGGTGAGGCCGGCGAGGACCTGTCCACGCGACTGCACCGGCAGCCGCGTGGACCAGGCGCCAGTCCTCAGTCGCGCGCCATGGGCGGGCGATAACCCGGACGACCGGCGAGGGCGGCCGACCTCACCGCTGCCCGACCCACGGCACGACCCGCGCGTTCGATCGGGCTGGGCGGCTCCTGCGAGACGCGCGGCGGCATGACCACGACGGGGCAGGTCGCGGCATCCACGATCCGCTGTGCGAACAGCGGAGCACCGGTCAGCGCGCGCGGGGAGTCGACGACGAGCAGGTCTGCCTCGACCGCGACGGCGAGGAGGACCTTGCGCTTGCCCCCACGGACGGCTTGGACCTCCGCGGTGTGGTCGTCACCGAGGACCTCGGCGACATCGGCCTCCAACGCCGCCTGGGCGGAGCGGGCGGCCTCCGGCTCGTCGGTGACGCGCGCGGCGATCGGACCCGAGGTGGTCCCCGTCGGGACCTGTGGCCGCCAGGCACGCACGGCGATGAGCCGACCGCCGTTCTGGGCGGCCTGCGCGGCTGCCCACTCGAGCGCCGCCGGTGACTTCGAGCCGGCACTCACCCCGACCACGACGGTGTAGGGGCGGGCGCCCTTGGTCGGCTCTGCGGCAACGGACTCGTCCATGTCGACCACCTCAGACCGGAAGGTTGACGGTCTCGTTGCCGTCCTTGTCGTAGCTGCTCAGCGGAGGTGCGATCTCCTCGAGCGACTTGCCCTCGGCGTCGACACCCCACACGGCCGCGACGCCCGCGCCGATGAGCATGATGCCCGAGGCGATGAGGTAGCCCCAGAACATCGGGGTGCGGTCCTCGCCCTCGCCGATGAGCCAGCCGTAGAAGACCGGGCCGATCGCACCGAAGATCTGGGCGATGGCGAAGAAGTACGAGATCGCCTGTCCACGTGCCTCCTGCGGGAAGATCTCGGACACGGTGAGGTAGCCGGCCGACGCACCTGCTGAGGCGAAGAAGAAGGCGACACACCAGAAGGCCGTGTGCGTCCCCGCCGTCAGGGTGCCGGCGTTGAAGAGGAACGCCGAGATCGCCAGCACGATCGCCGCGAAGGCGTAGCAGCCACCGATCATCTTGCGCCGACCGACGGTGTCGAAGAACGGGCCGAGGAGCAGCGGTCCGAGCAGGTTGCCGATCGCGAACGGGAAGAAGTAGACGGCCGCACTCGACGCCGTCTTGTCGTAGAAGTTCTGCAGCACGAGCGAGTAGGTGAAGAAGATCGCGTTGTAGAGGAAGGACTGCGTGATCATCAACGTCGCGCCGAGCACGGTCCGCTTCGGGTACAGCTTGAAGAAGACGTAGGCGAGCTGCTTGGGAGTGAGGCCCTCGCGCGGCTTGACCCACATGCCGTCCTTCTCCTCGTCGAGCTTGGGCAGCTTCTTGCCCGCAGCCTCGACCTCCGCCTCGATGCCGGAGACGATGCGCTCGGCCTCGTCACCCTTGCCGTGAGTGACCATCCAGCGCGGGCTCTCGGGGATGTGGCGACGCAGGTAGATGATCGCGAGACCCAGGACCGGGCCGATGAGGAAGGCGATGCGCCAGCCGAGGTCCTCGCCGAAGCGCTCGGTGTCGAGCAGGAAGAGGCTGGCGAAGGCGCCGATGCCGGCACCGAACCAGTAGGTGCCGTTGATCGCCAGGTCGACGCGTCCGCGGAAGCGCCCGGGGATGAGCTCGTCGACGGCCGAGTTCACCGCGGAGTACTCACCACCGATGCCCATGCCGGCGACGAAGCGCAGCGCGAGGAAGACGAGCATGTTGGGTGAGAACGCGGCCAGACCGGAGGCGATGAGGTAGAGCGCCAGGGTCATCGTGAACAGCTTCTTGCGGCCCAGTGTGTCGGTGAGGCGTCCGAAGAGGAGGGCTCCCACGACCTGGCCCAGGAGGTAGACCGTGCCGGCGAGGCCGACATCGGCGGTGCTCATCGAGAGGGACTTCTCGAACCCGCCCGCCGCGACGATCTGCACCTCGAGACCGTCGAGGATCCAGGCGGTGCCGAGACCCACGATGACCATCCAATGGAACTTCGTCCAGGGCATGTCGTGCATGCGCGCCGGGATGAGGCTGCGTGTGGGCTTGTCTTCGAGCTTGTCTTCGGCGACGTCAGCGGTCGACATCCGTACTCCCCTGGGAACGGTTCGGAGGGCTCGGCGGCTGCCGGGCCCTGCAGCACGTTACGCCGCACGGCCCTGACCTGCAGGGTTAGCGTCCGGGCAATCTGGGTCGGCGATCAGGCCGTCTCGGAGGGGACGACTCCGGAGGGTTCTGGCCCGTCCTCGTCACGCAACGGGTGGGCGATCTCGTCCTCGGGCAGCCGCGCCCAGAGGATCGCGATGACCGCGATGATGCCCGGCACGATCCCGGCGATGAGGAACGTCGTGCGGATCCCGATCGCCTCGGACACCGGGCCGGCCATCGCCATCGACACGGGCATGAGCGAGATCGACACGAAGAAGTCGAGGCTCGACACTCGTCCGATGAGTGCCGGCGGCACCCGTCGTTGCAGGAGCGTCCCCCAGATCACCATCGGTGCCGAGAACGTCGCGCCGAGGACGAGCGCGGCGACGACGAGCACCCAGATGTTGCTGGCGAACCCGAACACGGCGAGTGGGAGGGAACCAAGTCCCCACAGGAGGTTCATCCACGTGAGGTAGCGACGCGGCATACGCAAGGACGCCATGACGAGCGAGCCCACTGCCGCACCGATACCGAAGGCCGCGAGGACCCAGGCGTGCTCGCGCGGTCCGCCGCCCAGACGGTCCTTGATGAGGAACGGCACGAGCACCTCGAACGGACCCATGAAGACGAGGACCATGCCGCTGGCGAAGAGGAGCGTCGCGAGCAGCCACGGCGTGCGCACCATGTAGGAGAAGCCCTCACGCATGTCCGCGAAG
This sequence comes from Knoellia altitudinis, assembly GCF_042666355.1. Classification (NCBI taxonomy): domain Bacteria; kingdom Bacillati; phylum Actinomycetota; class Actinomycetes; order Micrococcales; family Intrasporangiaceae; genus Knoellia; species Knoellia altitudinis. Next base: position 1,989,964 of record NZ_JBHTDK010000001.1, on the reverse strand, counting down.
GCAGAGCCGATGGGGTGCTGCGCATGGGTCACATCGAGCTGTCGGCGCAACGGCGTCTCCGGGACGGACATGAGGGCGAGCAGCCCGAGCAGCACGGAGGCGGCAGCGATGACGACCGCGGCGCCCGGGCTCGCGGCGGCGACGGCGGCACCGGCGACGGCGGGCCCGATGGCCTGACCGATCGTCGGCCGGACCATGCCCTCGAAGCCGTTGACGGCCATGAGGTCGCGCTCCTCGACGAGGGCCGGGAGCCACGCGGAGTAGGCCGGGTAGTAGAACGCCATCGCCATCCCGTTGACGAACGCGACGACCGCGAGCATCCACAGCCGGGTGATGTCGAGCAGGGAGAGCGTGGCGACGACCGACATGCAGAGGAGCTCGACACCGGCGACGACGAGGAGGATGCGCTTCTGGGGGATGCGGTCGGCGACGACACCGGCGAGCAGGGCCGGGACGATCACACCGAGCGCGGAGGCCGTCGCGACGACGCTGAGCTGCGAGGCGCCTCCGCCGATGCGGACGACCTCCCACACCTGAGCGACCGCCCACACGCCACCGGCGAACGTCGAGAAGACGAGAGCCACGGCAAGACGCCGGTATGCCGCACCGCGGAAGGGCGTGAGCGCGCGCGGCAGCTTGCGCTCGACGGGCTCCGCCGACGCGCGCGTCGTGGTGTCGCTGTGCGCGTCACCGATCTCGGTGTTGGTGTCCTGGCGGGCCATGGCTCGAATCCTCATACCTCAGGTCAGCTTGAGGTCAAGCCCACCCTGGACTCACCCGCTGGCTCGAGGTTGGCTCCAGCCAACACCCGAGCACTGACACCGCGCCAGTGAGTTTCTGGACATGAAGAAGGGCCCGGGCGACCGGCTCCCAGTCGAGGTAGCACGACACGCCGTACTGAGCGCGACTTCTCGGCAGGTCGTGCTACCTCGACTCGCGGATCCCACGGCCACGACGCCAAGGCGGGCGTATGCCGGGTGGCGAGCACCCGGCATACGCCCGTCCGGGGGTGTCCAGCGGTCAGACGCCGATGCGCTGCCAGGGACCCCAGATGGCGAGGCTCATGCCGCGCGAGGACTGGATGTTGACGAAGAGGGTCGACCCGTCCGGACTGAACGTCGACCCCGCGAACTCGTCACCGAACCGCGGTGCGCCTTCGGGGTCGCCACCGACGCGGAGCCGGTTGAGGGCGATGTTCCAGAGCTGGCCACCACGGCTGAGGCCGCGGAGGTAGTTGTCGCCCGAGCTGTCCTCGCAGACCACGAGAGTGCCTCGCTCGCTGACGGTGATGTTGTCCGGGAAGTCGAAGGTCTCCTTGCCCGGCGACTGGTAGAGGAGGCGGAGCTTCTCGGAGCGGGTGTCGTAGGCCCAGACCTGGCCAAAACCGTTGCCATAGCCGTTGATCAGCTCGTCGCCGGTCTCGGGAGCGCCGCCGCCCTGGGTCGAGGTGAAGTAGACGACGCCGTTGTCGTAGACCTGCCCCTCGAGCCGCGAGAAGCCGGCGGCACCCTTGGCGCGGCCCTGGTCGCCGACGTACCTCAGCGCCGTGTCGTTGGGAGTCGACGCGGGCTGGCCGGGCGTGTAGGGGAACGTCGGGTCCGGGTCGTCGATGTCGACCCACTCGACCTTGTAGGTCGCGCCCTTGGGCTGGTGCCCCTCGAGGTGGGCCTGCGGCTGGCCCTGGACCGCGAGCATCTGGAGGGTGCCGTCGTTGTCGAGATGGCCGCTCTCCATGGGGTTGGTCCGCGGCGTGTAGCGGTAGAAGCCCGAGGGGAAGGCGAAGTTGTCCTCGGTGAGATAGAGGCGGCCCTCGCGCGGGTCGAACGACACGGCCTCGTGCGGGAAGCGACCAGCGTTGGTGATCGGCTCGCCGTTCGAGTGCCCGTCCACGGGCACCTCGAAGATGTAGCCGTGCGGCTTGGTCAGCGGGACGTTGGACGTGCCCGTGAAGTCGGGGCTGACGTCCGGCCCGTTGACGGTCTCCTCGCAGGTGATCCAGGCGCCCCACGGCATCTGGCCTCCGGAGCAGTTCATCATCGTGCCGTTGAGCGCGGTGTAGGCGTGGGCGACCTGACCCCTCTCACTGACGTCGATGTGCGTGCAGCCGCCCTGCGCCATGGGGTCGTAGGTGTGGTCGCCGACGGGCCCGAAGGCGGGGCCGGGGGCGTTGACCTCGTGGTTGCGGATCAGGGTGACGTTGCCACCGGGACCGTCGAACGCGCCCATGCCGTCGTGACGACCGGGCAGGACGGTCTTGTCGTCGAGGACGACCGGCTGCTCGGTGTCGTGGAAGGAGCGGTACCGGAAGCCCTCCGGCAGGTGCAGGCGCACCTTGCCGTCGCGCTCGTCGGGGATGGCGCGCAGGCCGCGGAAGGCGGGTCCGCCGAGCTTGCCGACGGGGGCGGCTCCGGCCGGTCCGGCCACCAGTCCTTGGAACGGTCCGGCGAGCGCGGTGGCGCCTGCTGCGGCCGCCGCACCCTTGAGAACGGTGCGCCGCTTTGCCGTGTGATCGTCAACTGCCATGTCGCCACTCCTTTGTGGTTCAGGGGATCGGATCAACGTATGCCGCGATGGTCGCCGGGGACAATGGTCACGTGGTGCCTTCCGTGAGCGTGATCGTGCTGGCCGGTGGCACGTCGCGCCGTTTTGGCTCCGACAAGCTCGCTGCGTTGCTGTCCGATGGTCGTTCGGTCCTCGATCACTGCCTGTCGGGTATGCCGTCCGGCTGGCCCGTCGTCGTCGTCGGGCCTTCGCGGGTGGTCCCGCCAGCCGTGGTGGCCCGGGTGCGGTTCGTCCGGGAGTCGCCCGTGGGTGGTGGGCCGCTGGCGGGGGTGGCTGCGGGGCTGTCCCAGGTGAGTGGTGACGTGGTGTGTGTCGCTGCGGGTGACGTGCCACGAGCCGGCAAGATGCTGCCGTCGCTGGTGGCTGCTCTGGAGGCTGACCCGTCAGTGGATGGTGCGGTCCTGAGCGACGGTGAGGGACAACCGAATCCGCTCATCGCGGCATACCGGGTCAACGCCCTGAGGGGCGCGATGCCCAGCGCGCCCGCGAACCTTCCTGCGCGGACTCTGTTGTCTCTTTCGCATGCCCTGGTCCGGCCCGAGACTGAGGTCCACGACATCGACACTCCTGCGGATCTGGAAGGTGCCGAACGACCAGAGTGATGAGTTTTCGCGCCCGCCCCCGTCTTACCTACATCAGGACAAGGGACAAGACGGAAGGATGACGCGATGAGTGCGGACGCACGACTGGAGGGACTGGACGTGAGCGGACTCGCTGCCAACGAACTCGGTGCCAACGAACTCGGTGCCAACGGACTGGGTGACGTCGACGAGCCGGCGTTCACGGCGCTGGCGCAGAAGCACCGGCTCGAGCTGCACGTGCACTGCTACCGGATGCTCGGCTCGTTCGAGGACGCCGAGGACGCGGTGCAGGAGACCTTCCTGCGGGCGTGGCGGGCTCGGGAGACCTTCGAGGGGCGGTCGACGTTCCGGGCGTGGCTCTACAGGATCGCGACGAACGCCTGCCTCGACCTGCTGGCCAAGGGTCGGCCACAGCCGGCGACCGGTGGTGAGGTGCTGTGGCTGCAGCCCTACCCGGATGCGTTGCTCGACGAGCTGCCCGCGGTGGCGGGCGACGAGCCGGAGGCGGTCGCGGTGGCGCGGGAGACGATCGAGCTGGCCTACGTCGTTGCGGTGCAGCATCTTGCGCCGCGTCCGCGGGCCGTGCTGATCCTGCGGGACGTGCTTGGCTGGCCGGCGAAGGACGTCGCCGAGCTGCTCGGTGACTCGGTCAACTCCGTGAACTCGGCATTGCAGCGAGCGCGGGCGGGGATGCGCGAGCACCTGCCTGAGGAGCGGCAGGACTGGACGGGTGGTGCGGCTGCCGAGGAGGACGCGGACCTGCGTGAGCTGGTGCGCCGCTACACCGAGGCCAGCGTCACCTCAGACATCGACGTGCTGGCCACCCTGGTTCGCGACGATGTCCGCAGCTCGATGCCGCCCACCCCTGGCCTGCAGATCGGCCGCGACGCCGTGGTGAGCTACTGGGTCGAGAGCGGCTTCGAGGGCATGACCGGCCTGCGTGCCGTGATGACGTCGGCCAACCGTCAACCCGCCATCGCCTACTACCACTGGCGCAGGGCTGAGAGCTCGTACGTGCCGTTGACGATCGACGTCCTGCGCGTCACCGACGGGGCGGTCGCCGAGATCATCACGTTCCACGACGACCAGTTCGCCCGGTTCGGGCTGCCGGAGAGACTGTCGGCTGACGGCACGGAGTAGGTCCGTGCGGACGCTCGCGCTGCGTGGCGGCGAGCGAGTCGCCGTCGTCCCGGCGGAGTGGATGGACGCGTTCGGCGTCGTCACCGAGGGGGAGGTGCAGCTGGAGCTGCGTGACGGCTCGGTAGGGCCGGTCCTCGGACAGGACGCCGGGCTCTGGATCCAGGGCACCGGCATCCGCGCCCTGCTCAACCCCGGCCCTCACCCTGCCATGGTCCGCATCGCCACACCCGAGCACACTCAAGAACGACTGATGGAGGAATGTCATGAGCAACATCAAGGACACCCAGCTCAACCCAGGCCCGGCCTCGAGCCAGGCGAGCTCGACTGACAAGCCTCGAGTCCCCCGACTCGTCAGCAGGGGCCTGCTTGGCGCCGTCGCAGCAGCCGCGGCCACCACTGTTGTCGCTGCACTGGCGAAGCCCGTCGGCGTCGAGTTCGAGATCTCGGATGGTGGCGAGACGATCCCGCTGTCCGGCATCGCCTTCGTGACCGGCATCGTCTCGGTCGCCGGCGTCGTCATCGCCGCCGCGTCGCTTCGGTGGAACGCTCAGCCGGCCAAGCGCTTCGTCCAGGCAGCGGTGTCCCTGACCGCGATCTCACTCATCCCGCCCTTCCTGTCAGGCGCAGCCCCCAGCACAGTTGCCGCTCTCGTCGCCCTCCACCTCGTCGCTGCCGCGGTGATGATCCCCACGCTGGCGCGGAGCCTCCACACCCAGAGCAATTGACCCTGAGCCCGCTGTGTGGCCAACTGGTTCATGGCTGCGCAGGGAGTCGGTTCAAGCTCGCTACACCCGGGACGGATGGACAGATGGACGTTCGCGTGGGGCTGTGCGGCTGGACGGTCTCCCAGTCTTCGTATGTTCGTCGCTTCCCCGTCCTCGAGGTGCAGCACACCTTTTACGAACCCCCGTCGGATGCCGTGCTGATGCGCTGGCGGAACCAGGTGCCGCCCGGTTTTGAGTTCACGATCAAGGCGTGGCAGATCGTCACCCACGAGTCCAACAGCCCCACCTACCGGCGCATGAAGCAGCCTCTGCCGGACGCCGCACGTGGCCAGGTCGGAGCGTTCCGGACCACGGAGCCAGTGCTTGCAGGCTGGCAGCGGACCCTCGAGTGCGCCGCACTCCTGAGGGCCACCGCCGTCCTGCTTCAGTGCCCGAGAAGCTTTCGCCCGACGGCCGACAACGTCGGACGTCTGCGCAGCTTCATGGCGCAGGTGGAGCGGCCCGGCGGGCGCCTTCTGTGGGAGCCGCGTGGCGAGTGGCCCGCGCAGCTGCTGTCGGAGCTCTGCGCCGAGCTGGACCTCGTCCACGTCGTCGACCCGATGCAGACCGAGACTGTGACGCCGGAGCAGACCTACTACCGGCTGCACGGCACAGATGGCTCGCGACACGTCCACACTGATGACGAGCTGCGCCGGCTGCGGGACATGGTTGACGGCAGGCCGTCGCCGTACGTCATGTTCAACAACCTTCCCCGCGCGGGCGACGCAGAGCGGTTCCTTGCCCTGCTCTGATCGAAGCGGGTCAATGCGGGTGAACGACGCCTGTCGCCGCACACGCATCTCACAACGTCCAATGCCCTGCCCGGAGCAAGGAGACGTCAGGAGGAGCCCGCTGCTGCGGAGGGCTTGCCGTGGTTGGCCCTGAACCGGGCCTTCTTCTGACGGTTCCCGCAGGTGTTCATGTCACACCACCTGCGGCTCCGGCTCTGGCTCGTGTCGAAGAATGCCGCACGACAGGTGGCTGAGGCGCACAGGGCCAGCTGTCCGTCGCGCTCTCCCGCGATGATGTCGATCGCGTCGGCGGCGATCACGCTGAGCGCATCCTCGACGGACGCCGGCGAGCTGAGTCGCCATAGTCGTGTGCCCTTGGTTGTGAGGATGGCCGCGGCCCGACCCTGGAAACTGCAGTCGTTGATGACGCGAACAGCGGCTTTTGGCAACGACTTCTGGAGGGCGGCCGCCGTCGCGGCGGCGTGAATCGACTCCCTCAGCTCCCGGGCGAGATCCAGCTGGGCTGGTGTGCAGGAGCCCACGGCGAGCCCGTTCACCGCCAGCCAGTCCACGAGCCGCTGCGGCGTGGGGATGCGCTCCACCGGGGTGCCGTGACGCTCCGACAGCGTCCCGGTGAAGCTGGTCGCCAGCACGGCGCCGAGACGGAAGTCAGGAAACTCAGAAGCCACGGAACCACCTTAGCCGGTTGCCCGGATCTTGACGGGCTGGTAGAACCGTCTTAGCCGGTTCATCGTTCATCCCTCTCGAGGACGTTCGGACACTCGCCGGGACGGAAGGTGCACGACGATGGTTGATGTCGGGGTTCTGCCGGGCTTCGTCGCGGTGATTCTGCTGTTCCTCATCCCGCCCGGACCCGACATGGCCTACATGCTCGCCGTGGGCCTCGAGCGCGGTCGCCACGCGGCCCTCGCGGCGATCCTCGGCATCGGCACGGGCATGAGCATCTACGCCACCGCGGTCGTCATCGGACTGGGGAGGCTCGCCGAGTCGCACCCGCTGCTCCTCGACGCGGTCAAGGTGTTCGGTGCGACCTATCTGGCGTGGCTGGCGTTCGTCACCTTCCGCCATGCGCGCCAGAGCACCAGTGGTTCCCACGGCCCCTCGACCGGGCGACCGTATGCACAGGGCCTCCTGGTGAGCCTGACCAACCCCAAGCTGATCCTCTTCTTCCTGGCAGTCCTCCCACAGTTCATGGGCGAGGCAGAGAACGCTGGGATGCAGCTGGCGATGCTGGGTGCAGTCAACGTCCTTGCCGAAGTCGTCCTCTACGGGGCGATCGGGCTGCTCGCGGGTGCCTTCCACTCGCGCTTCATCGGTGCCCGAGGAGCCAGTGCGGTCCTGAGCCACATCGCGGGCGCGGTCTACCTGGTGCTGGCTGTCGTGGTGGTGACGGAGCTGGTGCGGCGCTGAGCCCGGATCCGGTCCTCCGCGGTCAGTGGCCCGAGCCGAGTCGTACGTTGGGACGCATGAAGGCCATCACCATCTCCGAGCCGGGCGGCCCCGAGGCCCTCGTCCTCACCGACGTCGACACCCCCGAGCCCCAGGCCGGTGAGGTCCGCATCAAGGTTGCCGCCGCGGGCGTCAACCGGGCCGACGTCATGCAGCGGATGGGCCACTACGACCCGCCGCCCGGCATGACCGAGGTCCCAGGGCTCGAGGTTTCGGGCGTCATCGATGCCGTCGGCGAGGACGTCACCGAATGGGTCGTGGGCGACGGGGTCTGCGCGCTGCTCGTCGGCGGCGGCTACGCCGAGCAGGTCACCGTGCCTGCCGGCCAGGTCCTCCCGATCCCCGCCGGGGTCGACCTCAAGGACGCTGCAGCCCTCCCCGAGGTCGCCTCGACCGTCTGGTCCAACGTCTTCCTCACGGCGAACCTGCAGCCGGGCGAGACCCTCCTCGTCCACGGCGGCTCCTCCGGCATCGGGACCATGGCGATCCAGCTCGCCCGCGAGGTCGGTGCCCGCGTCGCCGTCACCGCCGGCTCCCAGGAGAAGCTCGACGTGTGCCGTGAGCTCGGCGCCGAGATCCTCATCAACTACAGGGAGCAGGACTTCGTCGAGGAGCTCAGGAAGGCGACCGACGGCCACGGCGCCGACGTCATCCTCGACAACATGGGCGCGAAGTACCTCCCCCGCAACGTCCAGGCCCTGGCCACCGCCGGCCGCCTCGTCGTCATCGGCATGCAGGGCGGCGTCAAGGGTGAGCTCGACCTCGGCAAGCTCCTGCGCAAACGCGGCGCCGTCATCGCCACGAGCCTGCGCGCCCGCCCTGTCGCCGAGAAGGCCACGATCGTCGCCGCTGTGCGCGAGCACGTCTGGCCCATGATCGCCGATGGTCGCGTCCGGCCGATCATCCACTCGCGCCACCCCTTGGCCGACGCGGCCGCCGCCCATGCCGAGATGGAAGCCAGCCAGCACATCGGCAAGATCCTCCTCCTCACGAGCTGACGGCATACCAGCTCCGCGCAGCGACCTCTCACTTCGCTTGACCGCGGACGCCAAGCAAGGTGAGAGAGACCCACTTCCGGCGGGAAGGTCGGGACTTGCGAAGCGGGTGAATACTCGGTATACATGTCTCTGTCGAGCACGGCATACCGGGTATTCAGTCGGATCAGGGGCCAGCTGAACTTCCCCGGTATGCCGGCTCGGCACCGTACGCGGGAGCGCAGGGGTTCCCGCGTCACACGTCGAAGGAGAACACCGATGTCGGTCAAGCAAGGGCTCATGGCGCTCCTCGCGGAGGGCCCGATGTATGGGGCTCGGCTGCGAGTCGAGTTCGAGGAGCGGACGGGGGGCACGTGGCCGCTCAACGTCGGGCAGGTCTACACGACCCTCAACCGCCTCGAGCGTGACGGGCTCGTCGAGCCGACCGGCGAGGCCGACGGCGAGGGACGCATCTCCTACCGCCTCACCGACGCGGGTCGCACCGAGGTCAGCACTTGGTGGACCACGCCGGTCGACCGCGACACCACACCGCGCAACGAGCTGACGATCAAGCTCGCGCTGGCCGTGACCGTGCCGGGTGTCGACGTCCAGGCGGTCGCCCAGACGCAGCGCACCTCGACCCTCAAGCACCTGCATGACCTCACCCGGCTCAAGCAGCAGGTGATGCGCAAGCAGCGCGAGGCCGAGAGCGCCGAGCAGGCCGAGGGCGTGGCCAACCACGACCTCGCCTGGCTGCTCGTCCTCGAGAACCTCATCTTCACGGCTGAGGCCGAGGTCCGCTGGCTCGACCACGTCGAGACCCGCCTCCACCGGGAGTCGCTGCGCCCTTTTCCTCGCTCGGGGGCAACCGGCGAGGCGGCGGCACGAGCGGCGGCCGAGGAGACGGCATACCGGCGTGAGCAGGCCCGGCAACAGGCCGGCGCGAGCCAGACGGAGGCACGTCGATGACCGCCCCCAGCCTGCTCCTCGACAACGTCACCCGGGTCCACGGCACCGGTGACACGGCAGTCCGCGCCCTCGACGGGGTGAGCCTCGAGGTCATGCCCGGCGAGCTCGTCGCCGTCATGGGACCGAGCGGCTCCGGCAAGTCCACGCTGCTCAACCTCGCCGGCGGGCTCGACCAGGCGACGAGCGGACGAGTCGTCATCGAGGGCGAGGACCTCACCGGCCTCAGCGCGAAGGGCATCGCGCAGCTGCGGCGCAGGAGAGTGGGGTTCGTCTTCCAGGACTACAACCTCATCCCCAGCCTCACCGCCGCCGAGAACGTCGCCCTCCCCCTCGAGCTCGACGGCGAACGCGCCGGCCAGGCCCGTCGCCACGCCCGCCAGAGCCTCGACCTCATGGGGCTGCGCGAGCTGTCGGACCGCTTCCCCGACCAGATGTCCGGCGGGCAGCAGCAGCGCGTCGCCATCGCCCGTGCCCTCGTGGGCAGCCGCCGCCTCGTCCTCGCCGACGAGCCCACCGGCGCCCTCGACAGCCACACCGGCGAGGACGTCCTCCGGGTCCTGCGTGAGCGCTGCGACGCGGGCGTCGCCGGCCTCCTCGTCACCCACGAGGCCCGGCACGCGGCCTGGGCCGACCGGGTCGTGTTCCTGCGTGACGGGGTCGTCGTCGACTCGACCGGGCGCGCCAGCTCGGCCGAGGACCTGCTCGACTCCGCGAGCGCGAACCGATGACCGCGAGCGCCACCCCCACCCCCAGCGCCAAGCGCTCGGCGTGGGGTCGCTTCAAGGGCAGCTGGGGCATCGCCCTGCGCATGGCTCGCCGCGACGTCCGCCGCCACAAGGGCCGCAGCGCGCTCATCATGGTCATGGTGGCGCTGCCGACCGCCCTGCTCGTCTTCGCGATCGTCGCCGCCGCGACCAGCCAGGTCACTGGCGCCGAGCAGATCCCCAGCCGCATCGCCAACGGGGTCGCGATGGTCGACTACCCGCAGCCCGGCATGGCCGTCGAACAGACCCCCGATCCCAATGCCGGGGGCACGAGCTCGAGCGAGGGCGGCAAGGACATCCCGCAATGGGTCGAGGGCGGATCGTCGTTCGACAACGCCGCCGTGATGAGCACCCTCACCGGCACCAAGGCCGTGCCGCTCTTCGAGGAGACCGTGACGACTCGGCGAGACGGTCGACGCCTCACCCTTCAGTCCCTGGCTCTCGACGCCCGCCAGGGAGTCACCGGCAAGGTGACACTCACGAGCGGGCGCTTCCCCGAGCGCGCCGGTGAGGTGCTCGTGACCACGAGCGGCGCCGACCGCGGGCTGCCGACCAGCGGCAAGCTCGACGTGCGCGCGGGTGTCGAGGACGTCGAGGTGGACGTCGTGGGCACCGCAGAGGCTGTCTCGGACAGCGGTGGGGCGTACCTCGACCTCGTCACGTCGCAGCCCATGACCCCGGACGTCTCCGGTGGCACATGGATCCTCCTCGACGACGAGCCCGTGACCTGGTCCGAGGTCATGGAGCTCAACCGCTACGGGCTGACCGTCTGGTCCGCCGAGGTGCTGCGCAACCCGCCTGCGATGAGCGAGCTCCCGCCCCAGATGCAGGACATGGCCACCTTCGACGGCGACCGCACCGGGAGCTTCGTGGCGATCGGCGGAGCGCTCCTCCTCATCATCACCACTCTCCTCGTGGGGCCTGCGTTCGCGGTGAGCGCCGCCCGCCAGCGACGCACGCTCGCGCTCGCGGCGAGCAATGGTTCGACCACCGCCCAGCTGCGGCACACCGTGCTCGCCCAGGCCGTTGTCCTCGGCGTCATCGCCGCAGCGGTCGGCGCGGTGCTGGGCATCGGCGCCGCGTGGCTCCTCACCCATCGGGTGTGGTTCTCCGAGAACTTTGCCCTCACCGGGCCGTTCGAGGTGCCACTCCTGCCCGTCCTCGGCACGACCGTCACGGCGATGGCCAGCGCCGTCATCGCCGCCCTGATCCCTGCCCGGCGGTTGGGCCGGCTCGACATCATCGGCGTCATGAAGGGCCAGAGCGTCTCGCCCCGACCCAGCAAGGTGGTCTTCCTAATCGGTGCCGTCCTCGCGGGAGTCGGCGGCACTGCGGTGATCTCGTTGGCGGCGTCGCAGGCCGCGACCGGTCGAGACGGGGGCGAGGTCGGCACGGTCGTGGCCACGATCGCGCTTGTCCTGGGTGCCGTGATGCTCTCTCCCATGGTTCTCGTCGGCATCGCCCGACTCAGCTCGCGCCTGCCTGTCTCGCTGCGAATGGCCACGCGTGACGCTGGCCGGCAGCGGTCCCGCAGCGTGCCATCGGTGGCGGCGATCCTCGCGGGCGTCGCAGCCCTCACGATGGTGCTCATCGCCAGCGGCAGCGACGAGGAGCAGAGCCGCCGCCAGTACGCGGCGCAGAACCTCCTTGGCGACACCACGGTGTTCGTCAACGGGGAGAACCCCCAGCCCGAGGACCTTGAGCGCCTCGCGGACGGATTCCGCTCCGTCCGACCCGGTCTCGTCGTCTCACCGGTCGCGCTGATCGACTCTGGCGACCCGATGATGACTTCGATGAGCCCGAACCCCCCGTCCAAGCCCTACGACACACGGGCCGTCAACGTCGTACCGCCCGGGTGCACCCCGCGGCAGACCGTCCACGACCCGAGCCCGAGCCTGGACGAGTCCGGCCGGCCCCCATGCCAAGCCATCGGGACCCACGGCATGGGCAACTCGGGATCCCAGATGAACTTCACGACCGCCGACGAGCTCGCACGGCGCCTCACCGCGGTCGGCCACGCCGCCGACATCGACGCCGTCCGCAAGGGCGCGGTCGTCGTGACCCGCCCTCCCGGGGCCAAGCGCCTCGTCGAGAACGGCGCGATCACCGTCATGACCGCCACCCAGCGCAACGACCCGATGGACACCGAGGTCACAGACCCCTCAGCGAACCTGCGCGACATCAGGACGACCACGGTCCCCGCCGTCGAGGTCGACATCACCCGTGACACGGCCGGTGCACTGTTCAACTCGAGCCTGCTCGCGACCACGGACGCCGCCCAGGCCCACGGCTGGTCCACCCGCACCAGCCAGCTCACCCTCCACGACCCGACCGGACCGATCTCGGAGGACCTCACCGAGCGGCTCGGCTTCGAGGCTGCCGACGACGTCTACCTCACGACCGAGCGCGGCTTCGTCTCCGAGCTCGGCCCGATCATCGCCGTTCTCCTCGGCGTCTTCATGCTGCTGCTCCTCGTCATCACCCTGACATCGACGGCGCTGACGCTCGCCGAGCAGGAGAACGACCAGGCCACCCTCGCGGCCCTGGGCTCGGGACGCGGCACCCGCCGACTCATGGCAGCGGCGCAGGCGTTCACGCTGTGCATCATCGGCGTCGTCCTTGGAGTCGCGGTCGGCATCGTCCCCGGCATCGCGCTCGCCTATCCGCTGACCGCACAGTCCTACGACCCCCTCACCGGCAACTCGATCATGGGCGACCCGGTCCTCGTCTTCCCGTGGCTCATCCTGCTCGGGTTCGCCATCGCCGTCCCGGTGATCTCGGCGGGACTGGCCGCGGCCGGCATACGCAAGGCTCCGGACGCCACCCACCGCACGGCCTGACTGACAGACTGACCCGTATGCCGCTTCCCACCGACCCAGCCGGACGTCACCGCGCGATCGCCGACACCTTCACCGAGCGTGTGCGCGGGGTGAGCGACTGGGACGCTCCGGCACCCGTCGAAGGCTGGGCGGCGCGGGACGTCGTGCGGCACCTCGTCGAGTGGTTCCCGGGGTTCCTCGAGGGCGGGGCCGGGATCACCCTGCCCGCCGTGCCGTCCGTGGACGACGACCCGGTCGGTGCGTGGACAGCCCACGCGGACAACGTGCAGGCGCTGCTCGACGACCCTGCGACCGAGACCAAGGTGCTGAGCAACCCGCACATGGGTGACGTGCCGCTGCCGCAGGCGATCGACCAGTTCTACACCGCCGACATCTTCATGCACACCTGGGACCTGTCGCGGGCGAGCGGGCAACCGGACCGGCTCGACGCGGACTTCGCCAACCAGCTGTTCAGTGGGATGGAGCAGTACGACGAGATGCTGCGGAGCTCGGGACAGTACGGCCCACGGGTGCCCGTCCCCGACTCGGCCGACATCACCGACAAGCTCGTCGGCTTCATCGGTCGCGACCCCTCCTGGACCCCGCCCGCCTGAGACCGGAGCCGAGCGTGGGGCAGGATGGCTGACATGAGTGACCAGCCGCGCCAGCCCACAGATCCGAGCACCGAGCAGGACTCGCAGGAGGCCCGTGAGGTGCACGGGACTGCCACCATCGATGACGACAAGGTGGTCGTCGTGACGCCCGAGGGCATGGGCATCGCCGACCGCGACCCCGAGGGCAAGCCGAGCCAGAACCCGGCCGACCTCGTCGAGCAGCCCGCCAAGGTCATGCGCATCGGATCGATGATCAAGCAGCTCCTCGAGGAGGTCCGCAACGCTCCCCTCGACGAGAAGGGTCGCGCGCGGCTCGCCGACGTCCACGAGCGCTCGCTCTCCGAGCTCAAGGACGGCCTCGCCCCCGAGCTCGTCGAGGAGCTCGAGCGGATCTCGCTGCCGTTCAGCGAGGACGCGCCCTCCGACGCCGAGCTCCGCGTCGCCCAGGCCCAGCTCGTCGGGTGGCTCGAGGGCCTCTTCCATGGCATCCAGACAGCCCTCGTCGCCCAGCAGATGGCCGCTCAGGCGCAGCTCCAGCAGATGCGCCAGCTCCCTCCCGGCCACGCGCCGGCACCCGGCCAACCCAGCGGCCCCATGGGGATGCCCACCATGCCGTCCGGCCCGCCGGCGCCCGGTGAGGGCGGCCACGCCGAGGGCACCGGCCAGTACCTCTGACCCGAGCGAGCGTCCGGCACGTCCGGTCAGTAGAGCAGCCGGTGCCGATCGGGGGACCAGCCCAGCACGGCCAAAATCTGGACCATGGCCGCCTGCTCGATCATCTGCGTCCTGCCGGCGACCTCTGCGTCCTCACCGAAGGAGAAGAGTCCGGTCCTCGGATCGCGTCTGGTGTCCCAGGTGCGCTCGGCGTACTCCTCCATCGCCCGGCGGTGGCGCTGACCGCCGGTGATCGACTCGAGGCGAAGCAGGTTCTTGAAGTAGATCGAGTTGAAGAACGGCGGCTGGGCGTCGAGTCGGGTTCGGTTGCCCTCGGCCTGGCCGTAGAAGTCGGCTGCTGCGTCGGCGATGCGGACGGCCTCATCGAGATAGTGCCGCTCCCCGGTGATGGCGGACAACAGCGCGTTGACACTGACGGGAACGCCCTGGTTGTAGGACCAGATCGTCTTCTCGACCGTGCCCAGGAGATCGAGATGGTCGTGGTAGAGCCCGTCGGGACGCTGCAGGTACTGGTTGGTCCAGCGGTACATGCGCAGCGACCACTCGAGGTCTGAGGGACGTCCGGTCAGCTGGTGGAGCCGGAGCCCGATCTGGGCACCTGGCATGTTCGAGACGGTGTTGCGGTCACTGCTCCAGGGTGCCTGAGTCCAGAAGACCCCGCCGGGCGCGGCATGGCTCTCGTCGGTGTCCCAGCCCGAGACGACGAGGTCGAACAGCTGACGGGCCTGCGCGACCGAACCACGATCTCGGTACATCGCGTTGTGCTGCAGGTCGGCGAGGGCGACCCACTCGTTGTCGTCGTAGAAGAAGTCGCCGCCGTCGCCGTGCGGCGGTGTCACGTAGGAGGCGAAGCCGGGCAGGCCCGTGCTGCCAGCCTGCTTCCAGTAGAGCTGTTGGGCCCGACGATGATCGCTCAGGGCGTCGCGGTAGCGGGCACCGACCCCAGCCATCCCGCTCAGGTCGAGGGCGGCGACATGGGCCTGGGAGAACGGCCACTCGTAGGAGTACGGCCGGTCGTCCGGCCCGACCGGATACTGCTCCCGATAGAGCCCGTGGTCGGCGGCGAAGTAGGTCCGCAGCGCCGCGTAGGACGTCGCAGCGCGTCGCGCCCACCTCGTGGTGGACGGTGTCGGTCCGGCGGCGTGGGCGGGTGCCGCCCCGAGGGGTACGGCGGCTGCGGCGCCGACCAGGCCGGCGGCGAAGGTCCGGCGCGTGAGGCGCGACGTGGTCGGCGGCGGGGTCTTCGGACTGTGCTCGACGTGGGACACGAGCGATCTCCTTCGACGTTGAGGATGCTCCGGTCACGGAAGTCACGCAGGTCGGGTGAACAGGGTCAATGGATCGGAGCAGGCTTGTCCGGCCATGGACATTCGCCTGGAGCCCTTCTGATCAGCCCGATAGGTATGCCCAACATGTCGGACGGGCCACCGAATCCAGCCACTACCTCAAAGCCCCACGCGGCGCAGTGGTGGGGCAGGGTGCTGGTCATGCGCACCTTCTCGAGAATGCTCAACACCCCTCTGTATGCCGTGGCGCTCGCCGCGCTGGTGGCTCCCGTCGCGCTCGCCGCTCCTTCGGCTGCCAGACCTCCGACCCCGTCCGACCTCGAGTGGTCGGTGACCGCGGTCGACGCCGACCAGAGCTTCCGCGGCCTCGACGCCGTGGACCGGGACACCGCGTGGGTGAGCGGCGCGAGTGTGAGTGGGGGCGACGCGCGCATCTATCTCACCCAGGACGGTGGCACGACCTGGGACGACGTCAGCCCGACCGACAGCGCCGGCCTCAACTTCCGCGACGTCGAGGCAGAGGACGCCCGCACCGCAACGGTTCTCGCGATCGGTGAGGGGGAGGCCTCGCGGATCTATCGCACGACCGACGGCGGAACCACCTGGACCGAGACCTTCCGCAACACCGAGCCCACCGCGTTCTACAACTGCATGGACTTCTACCCCGGCGGCAAGCGCGGGCTCGCCGTGAGCGACCCGGTGGACGGCAAGTTCCGGATCATCTCGACCGACGACGGTGGCCGCTCCTGGTCGGTGCTGCCGGATGCCGGGATGCCCGACTCCACAGGGGAAGCCAACTTCTCGGCCAGTGGCGACTGCCTCACGATCTCGGGGCACGACGCGTGGTTCGGGTCCGGAGGAGCACAGTCGCGCATCTTCCACTCGACCGACCGCGGACTGACGTGGACAGCGACCGACTCGACCATCCCGGCCGGCGAGGCGGCCGGCGTCTTCGGGCTCGCCTTCAAGAACCCGCGACAGGGCATCGCGGTCGGCGGCGACTTCGCTGCGGCCGCTGACGGTGTCGACGCCTCGGCGACGACCCGGGACGGGAAGTCGTGGACCAGCGGAGGCGACCTCGGGCACCTGGGTGAGGACGCGGCATACCTGCGTCGTTCGGTTGTCGTCGTCGGTGAGAGCGGACCGGTCGGCGGCAGCAGCGTGTCCACCGACGGTGGGCGCTCGTGGGAGCAGTTCAGCGAGGTCGGGTTCCACACTCTCGACTGCACGAACGACGGCGCCTGCTGGGCCGCCGGCGGCAAGGGACGCGTCGGAACCCTCTGACACCCGCCCAACCCCCTGCCTTGTGTGTATGAGGCCACGCTCTCGCGTGGCCTCATACACACAAGGCGGAACTCAACTGACGAGTAACTAGCCACGGAAACCTACGGAAGCGTAAGTTGGCGAACATGACCGCCACCACGTGGAGCCAGACCGACCTGCTCCGAGAGCTCAGTCCCGTTGTCGAGGCCAACCTCAACCGGCACATCGGGGTGGCCAAGAACTGGTACCCGCACGACTTCATCCCGTGGAGCGACGGGCGCAACTTCGACGGCCTCATGGGCGGTGACGCGTGGAGCCCGGACGACGCGCCGATCTCCGACGTCGCCCGGTCCGCGCTCATCGTCAACCTCCTCACCGAGGACAACCTGCCGAGCTACCACCACGAGATCGCGATCATCTTCGGCCGCGACGACGCGTGGGGTGAGTGGGTGCACCGCTGGACCGCCGAGGAGGGTCGGCACGGCATCGCGATGCGCGACTACATGCTCGTCAAGCGGATGGTCGACCCCGCGGCCCTCGAGGACTTCCGGATGACGCACATGTCGCAGGGCTACGAGTCCGCGCACAGTGGCGAGCTGCTGCACTCGCTCGCCTACGTGTCGTTCCAGGAGCTCGCGACCCGGGTGTCCCACCGCAACACCGGCAAGTTCACGAGCGACCCCATGGCCGACCAGCTGCTCCAGCGGATCGCGGCCGACGAGAACCTCCACATGATCTTCTACCGCAACCTCATGGGCGCCGCGCTCGAGCTCGACCCCAGCGCATCGGTGATGGCCATCCGCGACGTCGTCCTCAACTTCGCGATGCCGGGCACCGACATCCCCGGCTTCCAGCGCAAGGCCGTCGAGATGGCCGTCGCCGGGATCTACGACCTCCGCCAGCACCGTGACGACGTCGTCGCACCGGTGCTCCGCTTCTGGAAGGTCTTCGAGCTCGAGAACCTCTCCGCCGAGGGGGAGCAGGCGCGGACCGAGCTCGCCGACTTCATGTCCGGGCTCGACACCAAGGCCTCCCGGTTCGAGGACAAGCGCGACACCCTTGCCGCCCGCATGAACATCTGACGGCTCCGCACGCTCGCCTGCCCGGCTCCCTGTGCGCTGGAGAAGTCGGTATGCCGGTCAGCTGACCTCTCGGGCCGCCGCGCGTCCCGCTGCCCGACCGGAGAACAGGCACCCGCCCACGAACGTGCCCTCGAGAGAGCGGTATCCGTGCACGCCACCGCCGCCGAACCCGGCAACCTCACCGGCGGCATACAGGCCGGGCACGGGATCCCCCGAGGCGCCGATGACCTGGCTGTCGAGGTTGGTCTGCAGCCCGCCGAGTGACTTGCGGGTGAGGATGTTGAGGCGCACGGCGACGAGGGGGCCGCGCTTCGGGTCCAGGATCCGGTGGGGCGGGAAGGCCCGCTTGGTGAGCCTGTCGCCGCGGTACTGCCGGGCGACGTGGATCGCAGCAACCTGCGCGTCCTTGCTGTAGGGGTTGTCGATCTGGCGGTCGCGCTCCAGCACCTGGCGCTCGATGTGCTTGAAGTCGACGGGTGCCTCAGGGGTCAGCTCGTTCATCCCGTCGACGAGCTCGCGCAGGGTGTCGGCCTGGACGAAGTCGACCCCGCGGTCGAGGAACGCCTGCATCGACGGCTGCACGGCGGTGATCGGCCGCCGGACGATGTCGCGGTAGCTCCGGTCGGTGAGGTCGAGGTTCTGCTCGCTGCCCGAGAGCGCGAACTCCTTGCCCACCAAGGTGCGGTTGGTGACGAACCACGAGTGGTCGTGACCGGTCGTGCGCAGGTGCGCCAGGGTGCCGAGGGTGTCGAAGCCGGGGAAGTTCGGCGGCGGAAGCCGGTCACCGTTGCCGTCGAACCACAGCGATGACGGACCGGGCAGGATGCGGATCGCGTGGCTCGGCCAGACCGGGTCCCAGTTGTTGATGCCCTCGACGTAGTGCCACATGCGGTCGCGGTTAATGACCGTGCCGCCGGCGCTCTCGGTGATGGCGAGCATCCGCCCGTCGACGTAGGCCGGGACGCCCGTGATCATGTGCTCTGGCGCCCCACCGAGGCGGTCGGGCCAGTTGGCGCGGACGAGGTCGTGGTTGCCGCCGATGCCGCCACTCGTCACGAGGACGGCGTTCGCCCCGAACTCGAAGTCCCCCACGACCTCACGGTTGGATGCCACACCACGAAGCGAAAGATCCTCTGCAAGAACGGATCCACGCACCCCGGTGACGGCTCCCCCGGTGGTGATGAGCTCGTCGACCCGGTGGCGCGGCCGATAGATGATGCGACCGCCGGCGATGTGCTGCTGCACGCGCTCGATGAACGGCGCGACCACGCCGGTGCCCGTGCCCCACGGGATGTGGAAGCGCGGGACCGAGTTGCCGTGACCGCCCGCGCGACCATCGCCACGTTCGGCCCACCCGACGACGGGGAAGAAGCTGATGCCGAAGGAGCGCAGCCACTCACGCTTCTCACCGGCGGCCCACTCGACGTAGGCCCGGCCCCACTGGCGCGGCCAGTAGTCCTCGTCGCGGTCCCAACCGGCGCTCCCCTGCCAGTCCTGCCACGCGAGGTCGAGGCTGTCCTTGACGCCCATCCGCCGCTGCTCGGGGCTGCCCACGAGGAAGAGCCCCCCGAAGCTCCACCACGCCTGACCCCCGAGGTTGGCCTCGCTCTCCTGGTCGAGGAGGACGACCGAACGTCCGGCGTCAGCGAGCTCGTTGGCAGCGACGAGACCGGCGAGGCCGGCCCCGACGACAAGGGCGTCAGCGTCCATACGGCTCAACCTATCGCCCGCCCCGGGCTCCCCACAGACGCATGGGTGTGCCGGTCGGTCCCGTCCCGCTCGACAGGGTCCCGACCGGACCCACGTCCGGCGCTTGGGGACAGGTCAGGGCGACGGACGGGTGAGCTCGGCCCAGGGGATGTCGGCCACTGAGGTCACGACGACGTCGGCGTCACGGGCCAGGACGTCGACCGTCGTCGTGCCCAGCACGGCCACCAGCACACCGGCGGCGGCTGTCCGGCCCGACACCAGCCCCGCGGTCGCGTCCTCGACGACGACACAGTCGCCGACAGGCACACCCAACAGCGCGGCGCCTCGCACATAGGGCTCCGGCCCGGGCTTGCCGTGCGACACGTCGCTCGCCGTCACCACGACCGTGGGCCGCGGCAGCCCGGTTGCAGCCAACCGCGCCTGCGCCAGGTCGCGCTCGCAGGACGTGACGATGGCGTGCGGCACCCCCAGTCGGTCGAGCGTCTCGAAGGCCTCGGCGGCACCTGGCAGCACGACGATCCCCTCGGTGTCGGCGACCTCGATCTCACCGATCCGCGCGTGAGCCACCGACCGCTCCGCCTCGGAACGGTCAGCCATGACGATGTTGATCGTGTTGGCGCTCGTCCGGCCATGGGCACCGTCCAGCGCAGCGGGGGCGATCCCGAACTCCTCGCACCACTGCAGCCAGGAACGGTTGACCGCCGCCAAGGAGTCGATGAGCGTGCCGTCCATGTCGAAGAGCACGCCAGCGAACGTCCGGGCGGGATAGGCGCCCCACAGCACGGCGCTCACAGACCCTCCGGCCGATGCACGAAGGCGAACTGTGCCGTCTTGGGCGGCACTCCGGGCACGGGATGGGGCAGCTCCACGACCGGGCCCAGCTCGTCGGCGAAGCGGTGCACCAGCGCGATGGACTTCTCGTTGCGCACATCCGGTTCCAGGACGAGCCGCTGCACCCCCGCGTCGCCGAACACCTGCCCGAGGAAGAACCCGAGGAGCGCCTCGAGCGAGCCCGACGGACGAGCCCCCGGACGCATGAAGAGGTGGATGCCGAGATCGCCCGGCCGCCGGTCATAGTGCTTGCCGATCTCGTCCACCGCCGGGTCATAGGTCTGCACCAGCGCCAGTGCCTCCCCGTCCAGCTCCACGAGGTCGGCCGTCAGGTGAGGCTGCTCGTCGATCCACGCATAGGTGTCACGCACGTCCTCGAGCGTGTGCTCCTGCATCCCCCAGAACTCGGCGCGGTCCTCCTGCACCCATCCGTGGAGCAGCGCCGCATCGCCTGCGGGGTCCACGGGTCGACGACACAAGGTCTCGAAACCCACGATCAGGTCCTCTTTCGTCTCGTCATCCGTGCGGAGGACGTCGGTCAGGTCGCGCTGGCGTCGTCGAGGTGGTCCAGCACGGCCCAGTCTGTCAGCACGGGCAGGAGCGTCCCATCGAGCCACCGCTCGAACTGGTCGTCGCGATGTGGAGCGCCCATGCCGCCGTCGGCTCCCAGGGGCACCGCCCAGTGCCCGGCGTCGCGGTCGGCCAGGTCCCACACGTAGCGCGCGACCGGGCCGCGGATCGAGATCTCCCGTGCCGCGAGCCAGCCCGAGGCGTTGACGCAGTCGATGTCGCCGGGCAGCGGCCGCCCGGACACGGCCGGAGCCACCTGTGGCAGCCCGAGCCGCTCGAGCACCGAGATCGGGTGATAGCGGTGGTGATCGCCCCAGGGTTGGTCGGTCGGTGCGGCTGCCACCTCGGTCACGCTCCGGCGCACCAGGAGGTCGAGGTCGATCCCGGCACTCTCGAGCACCGGCACCGACGAGGAGTCGAAGAACGCCGGCAGGCAGGCCTCGATGCGCCCGGCGAGACTGAACCACGCGTCATACAGGCGGCCGTGCGGTGACGAGGACGGAACGCCGGCGTATGCCGGGTGTGTCACCAAGTGCCCGGCGATCCGTGCGCGGACCTGGGCGAACCTCGCCGCGGTCACGCTGTCGCTGCGCATTTGGCGGTCCCACCCCATGATCTCGTCCACGAGCGCAGCGGCCGAGGCGTCGAGCTCCCCGCCGGACGCGGGTGCGGCCAGGGCGGAGATCGCGTCGAGCAGCGCGGACCCCGCGATCTGCCGGTCGTCGACCAGGACCTCACGCAGCCCGCTGGCATCCCACTGCTTGCGCTCGTCAAGTCGCTCGGTGAGGCGACGAGCCCGAAACGGCGCCGAGCAGGACGTGCAGATCGCGTCATAGGCAGCGGTCCCACGATGGTTGGCCGTGACCACGACACCGTCGGTGGGTGGGATCTGCGGCAGCTCGGTGTGAAACCCCACCCAGTCGTGCTCCCCCGGCGCGGCCGGCACCACGGGGATCCGGCCCGAGGCCCGCACCGGCACGCGCCCCACGACATGGTGCGCGATGGCACCGGCGACATCGGCCACGACGAGGTTGTTGACCGGCTCGACCCAGGCGGCGAAGGCCGCCTCGACGTCCGCGACCGATCGTGCGCGCAGCAGCGGCAGGATCGCGCCGAGCCCAAGGTCGCCCTCCCGTTGAGACGGCATCGCGAGGCTGAGCGCGCCGCCGCCCGAGTCACGTTGGTCGATGACCACGGGCCCGCGCGCAGTCATCACACACTCGATCTCGACGGGTGCTCCGCCCGACACCTCGACCACCTCGGAGACGACGTCGCACTCCTCGAGCCCACCCGGACCCTGCGCCATCACCCGGCCGCCCTGCGCGACGAGGACCTCGATCCCCACGTCCTGGTAGTCGGCCATGCAGTTCGTGATCGCCCACGCGACCGAGCCGGCATGCGCGAAGTGCTGGACCCCCGGCACACCGGCGAAGGTGAAGCCGGCGACGTCGAACTCCGGACAGGCCAGGTGAACCTGCGCATACACGTTGGGGCTCTCGAACAGGCGATGGGGATCACCGGCGACGATCGGCAGGCCCGACACGGTCCGGGAGCCATCGAGCACGAAGGCGTTCGACCCCGGGGCCCGCCCCGGCTCACGCACCACCAGACCAGCCAGCGGCTGCCCCACAGCGTCCACCAACGCCTGACGCCACAGCTTGTCCGGGAACGTCGAGAAGAGGATGTTGTTGACCGAGAAGACGGCCAGTGGCGTCCACGGCTCCCACGCACCGGGTGCCACCCCCCGCTCGACGAGCTCGGCGCAGGTGGCCCCGGCGGCAAAAGCGGCGCTCACGCCCGCGGCATACGCGGCAAAGAAGTCCTGGCTCTCGGAGTCGAGGGCGGCGAAGGCACCACGCGCCGTCTCGGCGATCCGGGCGCGTCGAGCGAAGGTGTCCCACTCGAGCGCAGCCTTGCCGAGCAGGGCCGCGACGACACCCTCGGCGTGACGCCGATCGGCATCGAGCTGCCACGTCCGGCTCGACGCGGCCTCGACGCCCTGGGCGAAGGCCACATCGGCCACCGACGACGCCCAGATGTGCGGAATGCCGTGCTCGTCCCTGACGATGCGGGCACCATCCGGCAGCAGGCCAGTTGCATCCATGCGGTCACCCTAGGGTGGGACCCATGTCTGGTCCTGGTCCGGGACGTCCCCGTGGCGCCCTGCTGAGTGCGACCACGGCCGTCGTCGCGCTCGTCGGGGGCTGGACCTGGGCGGCGACGCAGCAGCCGGCGGGTTTCGACTCCGTGCGCGAGTCGATCAGCGCCCTCGCCGCCGTCGAGACGCCGCACCGCTGGATCATGACCGTCGCGCTCGTGCTCACCGGCCTGGCCCACATCGGCTCGGCGGTCATGCTGCCCGGCCTGCGGCGAGCGGGTCGTGGGGTGCTCGGTGCTGCCGGGCTCGCCACCATCGGGGTGGCGCTCGTGCCGCTCCCCTCCCGCTCCGACGGGTCCCTCGCCCACACGCTCATCGCCTCGGCGAGCTTCGTGCTGCTCGCGATCTGGCCGTGGTTCGCGGCCGACAGGTCGAGCACCGCACTGGTGCGTCCTGGCGTGGCGCGGCCCGCGGCCGCCGTCATGCTCGCCCTCGTCGCCTCGCTCACCGTGGGCGCACGAGCCGGTATGCCGTTCGGTGCGCACGAGCGCGTCGTCGCCGCACTGCTCGCGCTGTGGCCCCTGGCCACGGCGGTCGTCGCCTGGTGGACGCTGGGTCACCGGATCGGGGAGCGCCGGGTGCGCAGCCTCCTCACGGTCGGCGCCCTCGTTCTCGCCTGTGCCGCCGGGGGGACCGCCGCCACCCGTCTCGCGCCTGCCACGGCCGAGACGACGCACTACTCGGCGGAGGTCCAGCTGTCGATGGACCCGCGCACCTCGAGCCATCTCGTGGCCCAGACCCTCTTCGGCGACATCGACGTCGGCTTCACCGGGTTCGCCCCGGGCATCGAGGCCACCCCCCAGGTCAAGGCGTCGATCGCCCAGCTCCTGAGCCGGCCGGGCATCTCCGTCTCGAGCCTCCAACCTGGGCAGGCAGAGCTCAGCGACGCCGTCCGAGCGGCTGCCCGCGACGTCGGCCTGCGGTTCGCCGGTGGCGCGCTCGTCGTCGTGGCGCTGTGGCTGTGCGTCGGGGCGCTGGTCCGCCGCCGCCCGCCCTCGACCAGGGTCGTGGTGGGGGCCTCGCTCGCATGGGCCATCGCCTGTGGCGCCACGGGCCTGGGTATGTGGCAGACCTACCAGCCGGTCCGGCAGCACGAGTTCACCTCCACCGGTGTCCTCGGGACGGTGCAGCGCAACCAGTCGCTCCTCTCGGACGTCGAGGCGCGCACGGCGCAGGTCTCGCCCTACCTGCGCAACCTCATTGCCCTGTCGTCGGCACTCCAGGACAAGTACTCACCCACCGAGCTCAACCAACCGTCGGCACTGCGCGTCCTGCTCGTGTCCGACCTGCACGCCGGCAACCAGTTCTCGCTCATGCGCACGGTCGTCGAGGAGGAGGACGTCGACCTCGTCGTCGACACCGGGGACCTCGTGAACTTCGGGACGGTCACGGAGGGTGAGGCGTCCGGGATGTTCGCCGGCATCGCCTCCCTCCCGGTCCCCTACCTCTTCACCCGCGGGAACCACGACGCGACCTCGGCGACCGACCGCAGCCTGCTCGACCGCATGGCGCGCATCCCCAACGTCGTTCTGCTGCAGCCTGATGCGGAGACCTACAACGTCATCGAGGCAGGCGGCATACGCATCGGTGGTTTCAACGACCCCCGATGGTTCGGTGACGACGGCAAGCGGAGCAAGGACAAGCAGCAACCGGCCAGGGAGGCCTTCATCGACGCGTTCACGGACGAGGAACCGCTCGACCTCCTCGTGTCGCACGAGCCGTGGGCCGTGCAGGACGTGCCCCGCGCCGATGTCGCCGTCAACGGCCACATGCACACGCCCGACCTCGAGGGCAACCGCATCCAGGCCGGAACCTTCACGGGAGGCGGCCCGCTGACGCACTTCGTCGGTGAGGAGGACGGCGAGGAGCTCATCGGTCAGCCGTCCGCCTTCGACGTGCTGACCTTCGGCGAGACGTGCCGCCTGACCTCGGTGACCCGCTACCGCTACCGCAACGTCATCGAGGGGCGGCCGGCATACGACGACGTCAGCCTCGTCAACGGGAGCCGCATCGACACGATGACCGACCCCGAGCGGACGTGTGAGAGGCCGGAACCCGGCGCCGCACCGCTCGACATCGTCACGGTGCGAGAGGTCCCGGCCCAATCTCCCGAGCCGACGCCGAGCGAGGCAGACTGAGGACCATGGCTGACTACACCGATGCAGAACGTGACACCGTCCGCAACGCCGCTTTCGGGGCCATCGCCCTCGTGAGCAAGGCCGACCCCGGCTTCCTCTCGTCGTTCAAGGAGAGCCTGGCCGGGTCCAAGGCACTGGCCGCCGCCCCCAAGGAGATCACCGAGATCCTGCGCGGCGGAGGGCTGCCCAAGCCCCCGACCGGTGACTCGGCAGCGCAGGAGCAGGCTGTCCTCGCCGGCCTGAGCCAGGCCGTGGGCGTCCTCGAGTCGAAGGCCGACGGTTCGGCGCAGGCGTTCAAGGGCGTCATCCTCGAGGCCACGCAGGCCGTCGCCGACGCCTCCGACGGCGTCAGCCCGGAGGAGCAGGCCGTCCTCGACAAGGTCAGGTCCGCGCTGGCCTGAGCGCTCCCACGAGTCCGGTGACGAGCGGTCGGTTGATCCGGCCGTCGCCCAGACCGAGCTCGACGAGCGCGTCGAAGACCCGACGGTCGCGGCCGGCGGCGCGGATCCCCGCGTCCACCACGGCTGGTGACTGCGCGAGCCGGGACGAGAGCCACGTGTGCCTGAGGTGGGTGCCGAGAAGTTGCCGGACCTCGCGGCGGTGCGCCGCGCCGGCATCGAAGGGGCGACCGGCCCGCACCGCACGAGCAGCGGTGCGACCGCCTGTGATCCCCGTCGCGATGGCGTAGTAGATCCCCTCACCCGTCATCGGGTTGACCAGCCCCGCGGCGTCGCCGACGAGGAGCACGGCACCGTCGGGCTGGTCCCAGCGCCACGAGCTGAGCGGCAGGTGATGACCGAGCCAGCCCGAGCCCGTGCTCGCGGCGCCGGGCAGGAGCGACTCGAGCTGGTCGAGCAGGAGCTGGCGGCTGGGCGCCGGACGCCCGGACCCCTCGCCCGGGAGCAGCTCGCCGTAGCCGACGTTGACGAGCCCGTTGCCGCAGTCGAACGCCCAGGCGTAGGAGGGCTGGCGACGGTCGCCGTAGCGGATGACCTGGCGCCCCCGCCACGCGTCGGTGACCGGGGCGTAGCCGCGCAGGGCCAGGGCACGCGGGTCCCGGCGGCGCCCGAGCAGCTGGGTGCGCACCACCGAGCTGGCCCCGTCGGCACCGACGACCACGGAGGCCTCGATCTCGCCCGCGACACCGAGCGGGTCGGTGCTCAGTGCCGTGACTCGCTGACGACGCAGCTCAGCGCCGGCCGCCACAGCGCGCTCGACGAGGCGCGCGTCGAAGACCTTGCGCGGGATGACGTGGACCTCTCGGTCCATGGCGCCATCGACGCGCACGTCCCCGTGCGAGAGCTCCAGCTGGCGCACCGGCTGCCACCCCTGCACGGCGTCGGCGGCGCCCACCGCGGCGAGAGCGGTGACGACGTGAGGAGCGATGCCGTCACCGCACGACTTGTCACGCGGGAAGTCGCTGCGGTCCAGCAGCACCACGCGCAGGGAAGGGTCCTCGGTGAGCGCACCGAGCGCGGTGGCGGCGCCGGCGGGTCCGGCACCGATGACGAGCAGGTCGACCTTCACGTGACGACTCCCGTATGCCGGTCAGTCGCCACTCAGGATGTCGTCGCGCCATTCGTTCTCGGGCGGCTCGACCTCCCCGCGGGCCATCTGCTCCTCGCGGCCGCGCAGCTCGACCCGCCGGATCTTGCCCGAGATCGTCTTGGGGAGCTCGCCGAACTCAAGGCGTCGCACCCGCTGCCACGGCTGCAGGTGCTCGCGGGCATGGGCGAGGATCGAGCGGGCCGTCTCCTCGGTCGGCTCGTGCCCGGGGGCCAGCACGACGTAGGCCTTGGGCACCGCGAGCCGCACCTCGTCCGGAGCCGGCACGATCGCTGCCTCGGCCACGGCCGGGTGCTCGATCAACACCGACTCCAGCTCGAACGGGCTGATCTTGTAGTCGCTCGCCTTGAAGACGTCATCGGTGCGACCGACGTAGGTGATGTAGCCGTCCGCGTCGACGGAGGCCACGTCGCCCGTGTGGTAGAAACCGTCGGCCATGGCCTCGGCGTTGCGCTCGGGATCGCCCCGGTAGCCGGTCATGAGCGGCAGCGGTGACGCCGCGAGGTCGAGGCACAGCTCGCCCTCCCCGACCCCGGCCACCCGCTCACCCGTCGCCGGGTCCACCAGCACCACCGGGCACCCCGGGAGCGGCCGCCCCATCGACCCGGGCTTGATCGGTGAGCCCGGTGTGTTGCCGACGGCCGCGGTCATCTCGGTCTGGCCGTAGCCGTCACGCAGGTCCAGGCCCCATTTGTCGCGCACCTGGGCGATGACCTCGGGGTTGAGCGGCTCACCGGCACCGATGACCTCACGCAGCGCGCCCGGCCCCTCCGACAGGTCGGCGTTGATGAGCATCCGCCAGACGGTGGGCGGTGCGCAGAACGTCGTGACTCCGCTGTGCCGCAGCACATCCAGAAGCGATTGCGCGTCGAAGCGGGTGTAGTTGTAGACGAGGATCGACGCCTCCGCGATCCACGGGGCGAAGAAGCAGGACCACGCATGCTTCGCCCAACCGGGCGACGAGATGTTGAGGTGCACGTCGCCCGGCTGGAGCCCGAGCCAGAAGACCGTCGAGAGGTGGCCGAGCGGATAGGAGACCTGGGTGTGCTCGACGAGCTTGGGCCTGCTCGTCGTCCCGGACGTGAAGTAGAGCAGCAACGGGTCGGTCGGGGCAGTGCCGGGGTGGGGCAGAGGTGGTGCGTCCACGGCATACGCGTCGTGGAGGTCGTGCCAGCCGTCCGCAGGCCCGACGCTGATCCGCGAGACGTCCCCGGGGAGGCCGACGAACTTCTCGACCTGCGTCGAGTTGGCGATGACGTGCCGGGCGCCGCCACGGGCCACGCGGTCCTCGAGGTCGGCGGCTCCCGCAGCCGAGGTCGTCGGCATGATGACGGCGCCGAGCTTCATCACGGCCAGCATGCAGTCCCAAAGCTCGACCTGGTTGTCGAGCATGATGATCACTGGATCACCCTGTGCCACACCACGATCCGCCAACCACTGGCCAACCCGGTCGGAGCGGCTGGCCATCGCGTCAAAGGTGAACTGCGTGGACGAGCCGTCCTCCTCGACGACCACGAGGGCGTTGGTGGAGTTGCCGCGGGCAATGACGTCGAACCAGTCGACCGCCCAGTTGAAGCGCTTCCCGAGGTCGGGGAAGGAGAAGTCACGGACCGCGCCCTCGTGGTCGCCCCGCCACGCCAGGATCTGGTCGCGGGCGGCTCGATATCTCCGGGTCGCCTCGGTCTCGGTCGTCGACGTCGCTGTCATGGGCTCACCCTGCCACCCAGGAAGCGCTCAGCGCAGATCGGTCACGACAGACGTCCGGTATGCCGTGTGCTCACCCGGGCCCTTGCCGCACGACAGCGGGGCGGGCGGGAGTGCTTCGGCCAGGACCTCGACCCAGGTCGTGTCGGGCAGGGGATCGTCGCCGATGACCTCGACGCGAGTCACGGTGTCGGAGACGACGTCGACGGTCCCCGGTCGGGCAGCCGTGATGGGTGCGGGCCCGTGGGCCGCGAGCACCGACCCGGTGGCAGCCTGCACTGCCGGCGAGAAGCGGGCGAGCCCACGCAGGTGGGACACGTCGACCTCGCCGGAGCGGTGCGAGCGCACGACCTCGACGGCGTTGGGCAGGTCGACCGTGCCGAAGCAGGTGCCGTCGGGCATCGAGATGAACGTCCCGGCGAAGCGGTGGCCACCGAGATGCGTGCACTCCCACACCTCGTCCGGCCAGACCCTCGCGAGCGCTGCCGTGACCGGGCGACCCCGCAGAGCGCAGCACGCGTCGCGCGTCCCCTGGGTGCAGACGAGCAGCATCGGTTCGGCGAGCGTCTCGGAGTGGGTCAGGGGAGACCCGAGCGCCGCGACGGCAGCCAGCAGGTCGTCACTCGTGCGCCACGTGCCGGAGACCATGGTCCCGTGGGCGGTGTCCACGGCATACCAGGCGGGTGACTGGTCGGGGTCGCGGCGGCCGGGACGGCGCATGAGGAGCGAACGACCCTGCAGCTCGGCGCAGGTGGCCTCGATGGCACGCGCCACCGGGCCGGCGATGCCGGGTGTCTCGAGGTGGTCCTTCGACCACGGGCCGGGGTGCTCGATGAGCAGCCAGCGGCGAGCCACGGGGGCCGACCCGAGCATGGGTTCACCTCGCCCACGGAAGGCGTTGGAGCAGCGGACGGCTTCTGGTGTCACACGTTCGATGCTACGTGCCCCGCGCGCGCTGTCGAGGCGCCCTGCCGCTGGGCGGAACGAGTCCCATCTGGCGCGTGATCCCAAGGACCTGGTGCTCGAACAGGGCGGCAGGAGCGGTGAGCGGCCCATAGGCATGGAACAGCTCGAAGCTCACCAACCCGTAGACCGCGGACCAGGCCGCCATGCCGCGGGCCATGAGCGCGAGCGGCACACCGACGAACGGCGGCGCCGCCGTGAGGGCGGCCAGGTCCACGGCGAGCTCCTCGTCGACGGGGTCGCCCGGGTCGGTGAGAGCGCCACTGGCCAGCCCGTCCGCGAGGAGGCCCGCGAGCACCGTGGTCACCCGCATGGCCGGGGCGAGCGTGTCCTGGGGGGCGGCGTAGCCCGGGACCGGGCTACCGAAGATCAGGGCGTACTCGTTCGGTGACGACAGCGCCCAGTCGCGGATCGCCCCGGCCAGCGCGACGAACCTGGCGTGCAGGTCCTCGCGTGGCTGGGCGGCCTCTGCGGCCTCGACGGCCTCACCCATGTCGTTGTAGGAGTCGATGATCAGGGCGGTGAGCAGGGCGTCGCGCGAAGGGAAGTAGCGATAGACGGCCGACGAGACCAGCCCGACGTCCCGGGCCACGGCCCGCAGCGAGAGGTTGGCACCGTCGACGGCCAGGCGGGCCCGCGCCGCCGCCTTGATCTCCTCGAGCGTCTCCGCCCGGAGCCGCTCTCGCGTCGTCGTCATCACTCGATTCTGGCACGACTCAGCGAGCACCGCTCCCCTGAGAGAGCACTGCTCTTGCCAAGTCGCGTACGAGGCCCTACATTGTGAGAGCAGTGCTCTCTCAACCTGGGCGAGCCGTGAGGTCAGGAGTGGACATGGCACGACACGTGGTGCTGGGAGCGGGACCGGTGGGATCGGCGATCGCGACCAACCTGCTCGAGCGAGGTGAGGACGTCACCGTGGTGACGCGTTCCGGCGGAGGTCCCGAAGGCACGACCCGGGTCCGGACGGATGTCGCCGATGCGACAGCCCTGTCCGCGGTCGCCGAGGGTGCGCAGGTCATCTACAACGCCCTCAACCCGGCGGACTACAACGCCTGGCCGACGACCTGGCCGCCGCTCGCGGCCTCGATCCTCACCGCCGCCGAGCGCTCCGGCGCCGTCGTGGCGGTCGTCGACAACCTCTACCCGTTCGGGCCCGTCGACGTCCCGATGTCGGCCGCCCTGCCCGACCGACCGAGCAGCGTCAAGGGCGCGATCCGGATGCGGATGTGGCAGGACCTCCTCGCCGCGGTCGAGTCCGGCCGCATCTCCGGTGCCGTGGCCGTGCGCGGCTCGGACTACGTCGGGGCCGGACCCTCGCTGGTCAGCCTGCTCGTCTATGCGCGTGCGGCTCAGGGCAAGCGGGCCTTCGTGCCGGCCGACCTCGACGCTCCCCACACGTGGACCAACCCGGGCGATGCCGGTCGGCTGCTCGTCGAGGCAGCCCTCGACCCACAGTTCCACGGGCGCTACTGGTTGGTGCCGAGTGCTCCCGCGG
The DNA here is from genome assembly GCF_042666355.1 of Knoellia altitudinis. Classification (NCBI taxonomy): domain Bacteria; kingdom Bacillati; phylum Actinomycetota; class Actinomycetes; order Micrococcales; family Intrasporangiaceae; genus Knoellia; species Knoellia altitudinis. The sequence continues at coordinate 1,959,135 of NZ_JBHTDK010000001.1, read as the reverse complement.
TGTCGGTCCGCGTGCTCGCCGAGCGGGCGGGGACGATCGCGGGGTGGCCGCCGGTCAGGTTGAGCCACCTGCCCCGCCTCGCCGTGCAAGGGGCCGGGGTCTTCAGCTCCATGGCCAAGGCCACCCTGGAGATGGCCTACCAGTTCCACCGGCCGTTCCTCGTCGACGCCTCCGAGACGGCCGAGCGCTTCGGCGGTGGGTTCACCCCGCTCGACGAGTCCCTCGTCCAGAACCTCACCGACGCCGGCTTCCTCGGGCAGCCAGCCCGCGCCAGCTCCTGACCGGTCGACTCGTCAGTGACGGGCGAGGAGGAGGTCGGCGGTCTCGGCCGTGGTGACCAGTGAGTGGATGAGCCCACCCCGGACGGCCGCCCCGATGGCCGCGACCTTCTCCGCCCCGTGGGCGATGGCGATGACCTGGCGTATGCCGTGCAGCTGGGTTCCCGTGAGCCCGACGATCCGGGCCGTGAGCGGGGTGTCGACGACGACGCCCTCGGCGTCGAAGAAGACCCCGGCCGCCTCGCCGACGGCCCCGGCCCGGGTCACCCCTCTGCGCTCGGCCGGGCTGAGGACGTCGTGGATGGTCGACACGTCCGGGGCCCAGGCCCCGAGCCCGATGACGGCCAGGGTCACGTCGGCCACGTGGTCGAGCGCCTCCCGCACGGGAGGTTGGCGCCGCATCACCTCGGCGCTCGCGGCGTCGTCCAGGAGCAGGGGGGAGTAGAAGACGTGGCGCCCACCTCCGGCGATCCGGGCCGCGCGGCGCACGACGTCGACCGAGCTGCTGTCCTCCTCGGGTGTGACCATCGCGCCGCTGAGCTGCACGACGGGGATCTCCGGGAGCCGCTCGAGCGCATCGACCATGCGGCTCACGGAGCGGCTCCACGGCAGGCCCAGGACGTCGCGGTCGGTCACGAGCTCGGTGAGCAGCGCTGCGGCAGCGGCGGACACACCCGGGTCGGCCTCGGCGCCCGACCCGGGGACGACGACACAGTGATGGAGTCCCAGGACCTCCCGCAGCTCCGCCGACCGGTCGGTGTCGATGCCCAGGGGCGAGACGATCTCGATCTTGACCATGCCGCTCTCCCGAGCGGACTCGAGCAGCCGGGCGACCTTGAAGCGGCTGATGCCCAGCGACGTCGCGAGGTCGACCTTGGACTCGCCGTCGATGAGGTGCCGCCGCGCCACGGCGGCAGCCAGGACGGCCTCCGAGGGACCGAGGGCTTCAGGCACGCGCACCATCCTCCCAGCGGCCTCGTGTCCCGGAGGCCACCTCCGGACACTGCCTTCCGCTCGCGCGACGACAAGTTGACCTGTTGACAGGGCGGCACTTTCCCGACAGGCTCATGTGTGCACCATACTCGCTCATTTGAGCGCACGAGTGGGAACGACCACACGGCTCGACAGTCAACGGCGACGGCGAAACAGGAGGGCGACGATGCCCGGAAGCACACGGCATACCCCGACTCATGGCAGACGACGCGGGAGGTGGGCCGCGGTCGCGACGGCCGGGGCGGTCAGCTTGGCGCTCACCGGCTGCGCCGGCTGGGGTGGCGGCGCGGTGGGCGGTGGCGGCGCCGACTCGATCGACGTCCTCATGGTCAACAACCCCCAGATGGTCGACCTGCAGAAGCTCACCGCCCAGCACTTCACGGCCGAGACCGGCATCCGGGTCAACTTCACCGTCCTCCCCGAGAACGACGTGCGCGACAAGATCAGCCAGGAGTTCTCGAGCCAGGCCGGCCAGTACGACGTGGCGTCCCTGTCGAACTTCGAGATCCCGATCTATGCCAAGGCCAAGTGGATCGCGCCGATGGACGACTACATCGCCAGCGACCCCGACTTCGACCAGGACGACATCCTCAAGCCCATGACGACCTCGCTGTCGAGCGACGGCAAGATCTACGGGCAGCCGTTCTATGGGGAGAGCTCGTTCCTCATGTACCGCAAGGACGTCTTCGCCGCAGAGGGCATCACGATGCCCGAGAAGCCGACGTGGCAGGAGGTCGCGGACATCGCGGCCAAGGTCGACGGCGCCGAGCCGGGGATGGCCGGCATCTGCCTGCGTGGCCAGCCGGGGTGGGGCCAGATCTTCGCGCCGCTCACGACCGTCGTCAACACGTTCGGCGGCACGTGGTTCGAGAAGGACTGGACGCCCAAGGTGAACTCCCCCGAGTTCACCGAGGCGGTGCAGTTCTACGTCGACCTCGTCCGCGAGCACGGTCAGAACGGCGCTCCGCAGTCCGGGTTCACCGAGTGCCTCAACAACCTCGTCCAGGGCAACGTCGCCATGTGGTACGACGCGACCTCGGCCGCCGGTTCGCTCGAGGCCGACGACTCGCCCACCAAGGGCAAGTTCGGCTACGCGCCGGCGCCCGTCGTCGAGACCGACTCCGCCGGCTGGCTCTATGCCTGGTCGTGGAGCATCCAGCAGGCCAGCGAGAAGAAGGACAACGCGTGGAAGTTCATCTCGTGGGCCTCGGGCAAGGAGTACGAGCAGCTCGTTGGTGAGGAGATCGGCTGGACCAGCGTCCCCGCCGGCAAGCGCGCCTCGACCTACGAGAACGCCGACTACCTCAAGGTCGCGTCTGCGTTCGCCGAGCCGACGAGGGCCGCGATCGAGGCGGCCGACCCGACGAACCCCGGCGTCCAGCCGCGACCCGCCATCGGCATCCAGTTCGTCGACATCCCCGAGTTCCCCGACCTCGGGACCCAGGTGAGCCAGGACGTCAGCTCCGCCATCGCCGGACAGATGACCGTCAAGGAGGCCCTCGACCGCGGTCAGGACCTCGCCGAGGACGTCGCCGAGCGCTACCAGACGAGGAGTGGATCATGAGTTCGGACGTCAGGACATCGGGTATGCCGGACAGTCCCCTGCCGTCGTCGGCTGCCGGTTCGGACACCTCGGGCAGGACGCCGCAGGAGAACGCCGAGCGGGCGACCCGGTTGGCCAAGGCGGGTGACTGGTCCCGGCGGGCGCCCCTGCTGCCGGCCCTGATCTTCGTCGTCATCCTCACCCAGCTCCCGTTCGTCGCGACGATCGTGGTGTCGTTCATGAACTGGAACGCCTACTACCCGGACGAGCGCGGGTTCGCGGGCTTCGACAACTTCGCCCGCGTCTTCACCGACAGCAACACCCGCAACGCGGTCATGGTGACGATCGTGCTCACGGTGTCCGTCGTCGGCATCAGCCTGGTGCTGGGCATGCTCATCGCGCTCCTCCTCGACCGCAGGTTCATGGGTCGCGGGATCGTGCGAACGCTGATGATCACGCCGTTCCTCGTCGTGCCCGTCGCGGCGGCGCTGCTGTGGAAGCACGCGCTCTACAACCCCGAGTACGGGCTGCTCAACGGGCTGCTCACGACGGTCCTGGGCGACGACGCCCCCCAGCCCGACTGGATCAGCAACAACCCGCTCATCGCGATCATCGCCGCCCTCGTCTGGCAGTGGACGCCCTTCATGATGCTCATCCTGCTCGCCGGTCTGCAGTCCCGACCGCTCGACGTCGTCGAGGCCGCGCGGATCGACGGGGCCAGCTCGTGGCAGATCTTCCGGACGATGACGCTGCCGCACATGAGGCAGTACATCGAGCTAAGCGGTCTGCTCGGCGCGATCTATGTCGTCCAGAACTTCGACCACGTCTTCACGATCACGTCCGGTGGCCTCGGCACGGCGAACCTGCCGTACTTCATCTACCAGACCTTCTACACCGCCCAGGACTACGGGCGCGCCTCTGCCGCAGGCGTTGTCGTCGTCGTCGGCACCATCATCATCGCGACCCTCGCGTTGCGAACCGCGTTCAGCCTCTTCCAGGAGGACAACAAGTCATGAGCACCACCGAACGGCAGGGCCTCGAGCCCGAGGCCTACTACAAGGACGGAGCGCGGGTCGCCCACCCGGATGCGCCGCGGCAGCCGATCAACCATGCGCAGAGCCCCAAGTCGCACATCCTGCTCACGGTCGCGGCCTGGGCGTGCGGCCTGCTGTTCGCCCTGCCCGTGGCGTGGATGATCCTCACGTCGTTCCACAAGGAGGAGGACGCGGCAACCAACCCGCCGAGCGTCTTCGCGCCGCTCAGCCTCGACGGCTACCGGGCGTTCTTCGACGCCGGGCCGTGGCCGCCGCTGGCCAACTCGCTCACGGCGAGCGTGGTGTCGACCATCCTCGTGCTCGCGCTGGCCTTCCCCGCGGCGTACGCCCTGTCGATCCGGCCGGTGAAGAAGTGGACCGACGTCCTCTTCTTCTTCCTGTCGACCAAGATGCTGCCGATCGTCGCGGGCATCCTGCCCATCTACCTCTTCGCGCAGCAGTTCAACCTGCTCGACAACATCTGGCTGCTCATCATCCTCTACACGTCGATGAACCTGCCGATCGCGGTCTGGATGCTGAGGTCGTTCCTCGCCGAGGTGCCGGTCGAGATGCTCGAGGCGGCCCAGGTCGACGGCGCCTCGCTCCTCGTGACGCTGCGCAAGATCATCGCGCCCGTCGTCATGCCCGGCATCGCCGCGGCCGGGCTCATCTGCTTCATCTTCAGCTGGAACGAGCTGCTCCTGGCTCGCGTCCTCACCGGGACCGTTGCGGGAACCGCTCCGGTGTTCTTGACTGGGTTCGTGACCAGTCAGGGCCTCTTCCTCGCCAAGGTGTGTGCGGCCTCCTTCGTCGTCTCGCTGCCGGTGCTCGCCGCTGGGTTCGCCGCGCAGGACAAGCTCGTGCAGGGCCTCTCGATGGGCGCCGTCAAGTGACGCCGGGCCGCTCGACGTCGGAACGGGTGAAGCTCTCTTCGACGACGCTCGGGGAGCTGCCCGAGGACGTGGGGCGGCCGGCATACGACCGCTCGACGGTGACCCCCGGCATCGTCCACTTCGGTGTCGGCGGCTTCCACCGGGCACACCAGGCGATGTACCTCGACCTGCTCATGAACCAGGGCGAGGCCCTCGACTGGGGCATCGTCGGCGTCGGTCTCATGCCCGGTGATGCCCGGATGCGTGACGCGATGGCGGCTCAGGACAACCTCTTCACGCTCGTCGTGAAGCACCCGGACGGTCGGCTCGAGCCGCGGGTCATCGGGTCGATGGTCGACTACCTCTTCGCACCCGACGACCCGTCAGCCGTGCTCGACCGGCTCGTCGACCCGGCGACCCGGATCGTGTCGCTGACGGTCACCGAGGGTGGCTACCACGTCAACCAGGTGACCGGGGAGTTCGATGCGAATGACCCTGTCCTGCAGGCCGACCTGGCCGCAGACCTTGACAACGGGGGTATGCCGCAGAGCATGTTCGGCTTCGTCGTCGAGGCCGCGCGGCGGCGCCGGGCGGCCGGCACCGACCCGTTCACGGTCATGTCGTGCGACAACCTCCCGGGCAACGGTGACGTCGCCAGGAAGATGATCGTGGCGTTCGCCCGGCTGGTGGACGACGACCTGGGGGCGTGGATGGAGGAGAACGTCGCGTTCCCCAACTGCATGGTCGACCGGATCACGCCCGTCACCTCAGCCGAGGACATCGCGGCCCTGGCCTCGACCTTCGGAGTCGACGATGCGTGGCCCGTGGTGTGCGAGCCGTTCACCCAGTGGGTGCTCGAGGACCACTTCCCGTCTGGCAGACCGCCACTCGAGGACGTCGGGGTGCAGATCGTCGACGACGTCGTGCCCTACGAGCTGATGAAGCTGCGGCTGCTCAACGCGAGCCACCAGGCGCTCTGCTACCTCGGCTACCTGTCCGGCTACCGCTATGCGCACGAGGTGGCACAGGACCCCCTCTTTGCCGAGTTCCTCCTGGGCTACATGCAGGAGGAGGCCTCGCCGACGCTGCCCGAGGTCCCCGGCGTCGACCTCGGCGTATATCGGCGACAGCTCATCGAGCGCTTCGCCAACCCCGAGGTCCGCGACACCCTGGCCCGGCTCTGTGCGGAGAGCTCGGACCGCATCCCCAAGTGGCTCGTCCCCGTCATCCAGGCGAACCTCGGTGCCGGCGGCGGCTTCGAGCGATCGGCGCTCGTCGTGGCGTCGTGGGCGCGCTACGCCGAGGGAGTCGACGAGTCGGGGGAGCCCATCGAGGTCGTCGACCGGCACCGTGACAGGGTGATGGCTGCCGCCCGGAAGTACGAGGAGGATGAGCTCGCCTTCCTGCGCGACCGGGACCTCTTCGGGAGTCTCGTCGACAACGAGCCCTTCACGACGGCATACATCGCGTTCCTGAAGTCGCTGCACGACAATGGCGCTCGCACCACCCTCGAGGATCTGGAGTCCAATCGATGACCACTGACCGGCTGCCCGAGTCGATGAGGGTGGCCGTCCTGGCCGAGCCGGGGTCGATCGTCATGGAGTCGCGTCCGGTGCCCACGCCCGCCGCCGGCGAGGTGCTCATCGAGGTGCGCTCGGTCGGCGTGTGTGGATCCGACACGCACTACTACGACCATGGCCGGATCGGTGACCTCGTCGTCACGGGTCCCCTGGTGCTGGGGCACGAGAGCGCCGGCGTCATCGTGGCGGTGGGGACCGGGGTCGACCCGGCACGCGTCGGTGAGCGGGTCGCGATCGAGCCGGGCGTTCCGTGCCGTTCGTGCGCGCAGTGCCTGGGTGGGCACTACAACCTCTGCCCCGACATGGCCTTCCACGCGACGCCACCGATCGACGGGACCCTCGCGGAGTACGTCGTGCACCCGTCGTCGTTCGCGTTCTCGCTGCCGGACTCGGTCTCGCTCGACGAGGGCGCCCTGCTCGAGCCGCTGTCCGTGGGGATCTGGGCCTGCCGACGGGCTGGGGTCGCGCCGGGGGTGCGGGTGCTCGTCACGGGCGCCGGGCCGGTCGGCCAGCTGGCCGCGCAGGTCGCGGTGGCCTTCGGCGCCTCGGAGGTCGTCGTGGCCGACGTCAACGCGCACCGTCTGTCGGTGGCCTCCTCGTTGGGAGCCACGAGGACGGTGGACGTGTCGTCGACGTCCCTGGCGGAGGCGTATGCCGGCCGCCCCGGTCCCGAGGTCGTCCTCGAGTGCTCGGGTCACGAGGGTTCGACGCAGGCCGCGATCCGGGTGGCGGCCCCGGCTGGTCGGGTCGTGCTCATCGGCATGGGCGGCGACACGCTCGGGCTGCCGCTGGGAGAGGTGCAGAACCGCGAGCTGTGGGTGACCGGTGTCTTCCGCTACGCCAACACCTGGCCCACCGCGATCGACCTCGTCGCCTCTGGTCGGGTCACGCTCAGGCCGCTGGCGACCGGCCACTTCGACCTCGAAGGCACCGAGGGCGCCCTCACCGCCGCCCGCACCGACCCCCAGGCCATCAAGTCGATCATCCACCCGGTGGCGACGGCTGAGGTCACCGCCGGATGAGGACGATGGCGGCGGTGCGGTTGCCGGGCGACAGCACGGTGGAGCACGTGACGGTGGACGTGCCGACGCCCGGGCCGGGCCAGGTGCTGCTGCGGATGCGCGCATCATCGGTGTGCGGCAGTGACATCCGCGCGATCTATCGCGAGCACCTCGGCCACGGAGCCGAGGCCTACCAAGGTGTCGTCGCCGGCCACGAGCCCTGCGGCGACGTCGTCGAGCTCGGCCCGGGGGTCACGACGCTCGAGGTGAGCGACGGGGTCGCGGTCTATCACATCACCGGCTGCGGCGCGTGTGCCGAGTGCCGCATCGGCTATCCCATCGGCTGCACCGCGCCGACCCGCGCGGCCCACGGCTGGCAGCGCGACGGCGGACATGCCGAGTTCATGCTTGCCGAGTCGGTGTCGTGCCTGCGCCTGCCCGAGGGCGTGACCCACGTCGATGGTGCGCTGGTCTCGTGCGGGTTCGGCACGGCATACGAAGGCTTGCTCCGCGCCGGCGTCAGCGGTCGCGACCGGCTGCTCGTCACGGGGTTGGGTCCGGTCGGGCTCGCGGCAGCCATGCTCGGCAGGCACCTGGGTGCCGCGACCGTCATCGGGCTCGAACCCAACGCCGAACGCGCTGCCCTGGCCCGCGAGCTCGACCTCGTCGACGTCGTGGTCACCGATCCCGGCGAGCTGGCTGACGCCGTCGGTGACGCGACGGGCGGGCGGGGGTGCGAGGTGAGCATCGACTGCAGCGGCAACGAGCACGCGCGTCTCGCAGCGCTCTCGAACACCGCCAACCGGGGCCACTGCGTCATGGTGGGCGAGGGCGGCCAGATGACCTTCCCCGTCTCGGACCTGCTCATCCACCACCAGATCACGATGCACGGGTCCTGGGTGACGTCCCTGGGTCACATGGCCGAGCTGCTCGACCTGCTCGCCCGATGGGGTGAGCACCCCGAGCGGATCGTCACCCACCGCTTCGCGCTCGCCGACGCCGCAGATGCGTATGCCGTCGCCGCCGCGGGCGCCTCCGGCAAGGTCGTCATCACCTGGGACGGGTGATCACGACAACGTAGGTCCGAAACGACGGATCCCTTCCGCGGCCATGTCATCGGTTCCGGTGTAGGTGCGCGCATTGCCCGACAGGGTCGCCGACGCCCGGTGGACGGCGCGCGCTCCGGTGTCCAGGCTCCGCTCCGACTGGCCCAGCTGTTTGTTCAGGGCCGTCGCCAGCGTTGTCGCGGCGGGGACCTCGCCGAGGCTGCTCGCTGCGACGGTGATGCCCCCGACGAGGTTGGCGGCACCCGTGAGGGGCCTTGCCGCGGTGTCCAGGTCCGAGGCCGCACCGCGCAACGTCTCCGGTGAGACGTCGACCTCCTCGCTGAGCCCCAGCTCGGCCAGCGAGGTCTGGGTCATGTAGGGGTTGGCCCACAGCTCGTCGTCGCCGGAGCCGTCAGGGCCGTACTCGTCGGCCGCCGACTCGTAGGTCGTGATGATCTGGCCGTCGAGCTCGATGATCCCCTCGGACATGTTGGGCAGCTCGTAGGGTTCACCGCGGTTGCCGTTGCCCGACTCGTCGTCCTGACGCTCCTGGGTGATCAGCCGTCCGGGCTCGGTGCGGCCGAGAGAGGTGGAGAAGACGTACTCCCCGTCGCGCACGACGACGCCCTGGGCCTGCGGTGGCGTGTGCACGTAGCCGCTGCCACCCCCGAAGCCGGTGTCCTGCGTCCACCCACCGCGCCCGTCCGGAAGGTAGCGGTACAGCCTGCCGTCGTCGTCCTCGCCGTCGTAGGCGTTGCCCCCACCCCCGATGTCCTCGCTGTGTGTCCCGACGTAGAGCGCGCCGTCACTGAGGGTGCCGTAGGCGCCGGCACCGTTGGGCAGCTGCGTGGGTGGCCCGATCGGGTCGACGGGTGCGCTGCCGCCGCTCATCAGGTCCGAGTTGCGGTAGGTGAAGACGTGCGAGGGCTCCCCGCTCGAGGTCACGTAGGTGTACTCGCCGTCGGAGGCCACCCCACCGGCGTGGTCGGGAGTCGTGATGTTGCCGTGGCCACCCAGCTCAACGTCCACCATCTCCTGACCCGTGGTCGGGTCGACCATCGACAGCGTCGAGTTCTGGCCCTCGTCCTTGGAGTAGCTCGTCTGGATGATCCACCCCGTGTCAGGGTCGAGACCGAGCCCCTGCGGGATGAGGCCACGGCCGTCGCCCGAGACCCCGAGGTTCGGGATGAGCGGTCCGAAGCCACCACCGTTCTCCCGCAACCACTCGGCGGTCTGGGTCATGCCGGACTGCAGCCACTCCAGGGTGTCCGCGTCGAGGGAGCTGGGGTCGATGGTCTCGCCCGACGCGAACGCGGCAACGGTCCCCAGCCGCGTGTTGTAGTCCGCCGACACACTGAGCAGCCGGCCGTGGACCACCAGGGCGAGCAGGCCCTTGATCACGGGGTTGAGCCCAGCGGGCCGGTTGCGCCAGTGAGCGATGACCGTGTCGGCGTTGCCGGCCATCACGTCGTACTCGTTGGCGCTGGTGGTCAGGGCGGTCTGGATCCGCCCGAGGACGAAGTAGTTGACCTCGATGCCCTGGCTCACCCCTGCCGTTCGGACGCGGTAGCCAGCGGAGGCCGCGCTGGTCCACTGCGGGCGGTCTGCGGCCTCGGCGACGCGGGTCGATGCCTCGTTGACCTTCTTCATCGCGTCACCGACGACGTCCGCCTCGCCCCTGAGCGTGGCGGAGCTGCCCGAGACGAGCCTGCGATAGAGATCCTGAGGATCGACCATCAGCACTCCCTCCCCACATGGCGGCCACTCGGTAGCGACACACCTTCTCGGAATCCAAGCACGGATCCGCGCACGCGTCAGTGGGGAGCACTCCCCGCCGCCGATGCTGCCGACCAGGACCGGCCGCTCCGTGGCTGATCCGTGCGAGATCACCTCGCGTCAGGGAGGATGCTGTCATGCCTTCGACCTCCGATCAGCAGCTCGTGGCCGGCGTCGACAGCTCGACCCAGTCGTGCAAGGTGCTCGTCTGTGACGCAGAGACCGGCGAGGTCGTCCGGCAGGGCCGCGCGTCGCACCCGGACGGAACCGAGATCCACCCGGGGAAGTGGTGGACGGCCTACGAGTCCGCCACGAGTGGCGGTCTGCTCGACGGGGTCTCCGCCATCGCTGTCGGGGGGCAGCAGCACGGCATGGTCACCCTCGACGACTCCGACGAGGTCGTGCGACCGGCGCTGCTGTGGAACGACACGCGTTCGGCGCAGGACGCGACCGACCTCATCGAGGAGTTCGGTGGGGCGCAGCGGTGGGCGCGTGAGGTCGGCGTCGTGCCGGTCGCATCGTTCACGGTGACCAAGCTGAGGTGGTTGCACCGCTCGGAGCCCGAGTCCCTCGAGCGCACGCGAGCCTGCGTGCTCCCTCACGACTGGCTGACCGGACAGATCCTCAAGCAGGGCAGCGGTTTCGAGGCGTGGACGACGGACCGTGGGGACGCGTCCGGCACGGGCTACTGGTCCACGGGCTCTGGCGACTACCTCCCCGAGATCCTCGACCTCGCCATCGGCCGGCAGATCGAGCTGCCCCGGGTCCTCGGGCCGACCGAGGCGGCCGGACGCACCCAGTCCGGACTCGTCGTCGCACCGGGCACGGGCGACAACATGGGTGCCGCACTCGGGCTGGGCCTGCGCCCGGGCGACGCCGTCATCTCCCTCGGGACCAGCGGCACGGCCTTTGCCCGCCACGACGCCGCCATTGCCGATGCCAGTGGTGCCGTGGCGTCGTTCGCCGACGCCACCGGCGGCTTCCTGCCGCTGCTCGCCACCCTCAACGCGGCGCGGGTCCTCACGGCCGGCGCGTCCATGCTGGGCGTGGAGCTCGCGGAGCTCGACCGACTCGCCCTGGCCGCCGAACCCGGCGCGGGCGGCCTCACCCTGCTCCCCTATCTCGACGGCGAGCGCACCCCCAACCTGCCCACGGCCACCGGCACCCTCTCCGGCCTGACCCGCGGCAACGCCTCCCCCGAGAACCTCGCTCGCGCCGTGGTCGAGGGCATGCTGGCCAACCTCGCGGAGGCGCTGGATGCGTTGCGGGGACAGGGAGTTCGCGTCGAGCGTGTGCTCCTCATCGGCGGCGCGTCCGCCTCCGCCGCGGTGCAGTCCATGGCCGCCGACCTCTTCGGAGCCGAGGTCCACGTGCCCGTTTCGGGCGAGTACGTCGCCCTCGGAGCGGCCCGCCAGGCCGCCGCCACGCTCCTCGGCACCGACGTGGCCGACTGGACGGTGGAGACTGATGCCGTCCTCGAGCCGGACGCCAGGATGAGCGAACGGGTCGCCGAGCTCCGCGGACGGTACGCCGCCCTGCGAACCCAGCTGCACGGCATACCCAGCTGACGGTCCACCCGCGCAGAGCGTGGCCAGCCGCGCCACCATGCCTACACGGCTGACCACGTCGAGCGCGGTTCGCACCGACGTGCATATCGAGGTCCGGGTCCACGGTCCCGTGCACCTAGGCTGAGCGAGTGAGTGCAACCCTCGTGGCGAAGGACCTGTCCGGAGGGCACGCCCACCGGACCCTCTTCGAGCACCTCGACCTCACAGTGGCGCCCGGCGACGTCGTCGGGGTCGTCGGCGCCAACGGGGCCGGCAAGACCACGTTGTTGCGGCTCCTCGCCGGGGAGGCCACACCCTTGGCCGGCAGCGTCGCCACGGCCCCTGCCGATGCTTTCGTCGGCTGGCTCCCCCAGGAGCACGAGCGCCTCGCCGGCGAGACGGTGACCGACTACATCTCCCGCCGCACCGGTGCCACCGACGCGACCGAGGCGATGGAGCTGGCGGCGGCCGCCCTGGGCAGCGACGACCCGGACGCAGACGACGTGTATGCCGTTTCGCTCGACCGTTGGCTCGCCAGCGGTGCCCCCGATCTCGAGGAGCGCATCCCGGCGATGCTCGGCGAGCTCGGCCTCGACGTCGGTCGCGACGCCCTCATGACCTCGCTCTCGGGCGGGCAGGCCGCCCGCGCGGCGCTGGCGGCCCTGCTGCTCAGCCGGTTCGACATCGTCCTGCTCGACGAGCCGACCAACGACCTCGACCTCGCCGGGCTCGCCCGCCTCGAGGCGTTCGTGACCGGGCTGCGAGGCGGGGTCGTCCTCGTCTCGCACGACCGTGAGTTCCTGGCCCGCTGCGTGACCCGCATCGTCGAGCTCGACCTCGCGCAGAACTCCGTCTCCGTCCACGACGGTGGCTACGAGTCCTGGCTCGAGGAGCGCGAGGTCGCCCGCCGCCATGCCCGCGAGGCCTACGAGGAGTTCGCCGGCACCAAGGCCGACCTCGAGTCGCGAGCGCGCACCCAGCGGGAGTGGAGCAGCAAGGGCGTGCGCAACGCGATGAGGAAGAGCCCCGACAACGACAAGATCCGGCGGGCCGCCAGCATCGACTCCGCCGAGAAGCAGGCCCGCAAGGTGCGCCAGATGGAGTCACGCATCGCGCGGCTCGACGAGGTCGAGGAGCCACGCAAGGAGTGGGTCCTGCAGTTCTCCATCGGAGAGGCGCCACGCTCGAGCTCGGTCGTCGCCACCCTCAACGAGGCGAGCGTGGACCGCGGTGACTTCACCCTCGGACCCGTCTCGCTGCAGGTCGACGCGGGCGACCGCATCGGCATCACCGGGCCCAACGGCGCCGGCAAGACCACGCTCCTGGGCCTCCTCCTCGGCCGCCTCAGCCCGGACCGGGGCAGCGCCAGCCTCGGCGCCAGCGTCGCCGTCGGTGAGATCGACCAGGCCCGCACCGGCCTGCGGGACGACCTGGCCCTCGCCGACGCCTTCGGTGAGGCGGTGCCCGACCTCGTCCCCGCCGAGCGTCGCACCCTGCTCGCCAAGTTCGGCCTGCGCGCCGACCAGGTGACGAGCCCGGTGTCGCGACTCTCACCCGGAGAGCGGACGCGGGCGGCCATGGCCCTCCTGCAGGCGCGCGGCGTCAACCTCCTGGTCCTCGACGAACCCACCAACCACCTCGACCTGCCCGCCATCGAGCAGCTCGAGGAGGCGCTGGCCTCCTATGACGGCGCACTGCTCCTCGTCTCGCACGACCGCCGGCTCCTCGAGAACGTCGCCCTCGACCAGCGGTGGGAGGTCGACGCCGGTCAGGTCAAGCGTCGCTGACGTCCACGGGGACGAGGAGGCCGGCGAGCGCGAGGCGTCGCGTGAGCTCGATGTCCAGGGACCTCGGATCCTGTATGCCGTCCAGCACGTCCGTGACCGCGTCCCGTTCGTCAGCGGTCACCTTCAGTCGACCCACGCGGCTGACGTGCACGGCGCCCTCACCGTCGTGCTCCCAGTGACCGGCGAGACCACCGCGCAGGCGCCAGGTCGTCTCGCCGTCGCCGGCGCGCTCGGCCTGATTGAGGACCCTGAGTGGTTCGGCGCGCCGGGCCGCACGGACCTTGGGCCGGAGCGCGTCGACGAGCTCGTCCACGCCGACGTCCTGCAGCGCCTTGGCCACGAGTGACCGGACGACCTCGGCGTCGTCGCCGAACGCCACCTCCGAGGACTGGTTGCCGCCCGGCGTCAGGGGCAGGGACCGCCGGGCTTCGACATCCTGCGCGAGGCGGGATCCGACCCGCTCCAGCAGCGCATCCACGAGGTGGCGGCGAGTCCATGCGTGCACCCCGATGGTCAGGTGGATGCTCGTCCCGCCGAGGGCCGTCGCGGAGTGGAGGTAGCCGCGCGGGAGGTAGAGGCAGTCGCCCGGGCTCAGGGTCTCCTCGAGGAGCGGCTCGGTGGTGGTGGCCTTCTCGACGGCGGCTCGGTGCTGCTCCCACGGTTGGTCACGCAGGGGCGCCTCGAGGACAGGGGGTCGGATGCGCCACTGCTTCTCGCCGGCGATCTGCAGGACGAAGACGTCGTGGACGTCGTAGTGGTCGGAGAAGCCCTGGTTCTGCGGTGGGGTGACATAGGCGTTGACCTGCACCGGGTGCCCGAGGTCGTCGGACAGGGCAGCGGCGAAGGACTGGATCGGTGCCCACGTCCGGTGCAGTGCCTGGAGCACCAGCGTTGCGCCGGAGGCGAACTCACGCAGGATGCGGTCCTCGCTCAGCTGATCCGCGATGCCGGCGCCGACGCCGCCACCGAGCGTGAGCCGGCTGGCGGGCAACGTGGCCCCGTCACGCGCCATCCGGGCAAAGGGGGTGCGTAGCCCGCGGCCAGCCACGAGCTCGTCGACCGCGTCGGCGCCGAAGAGGTCGGAGAAGTCACGACGGAGCTCGGCGGCGCGGGTCAGCAGCGGAGATCGGGACCAGGCACGGGACGCGAAGTCTGCGGGCGGCATACCGACAAGTCGCGCCAGCGCAGGAGAACCCGCGGTCGAGACGACAGTCTCGGACCGCGGGTTCTCGGGCGGTTCGGTCACTCGGAGCCGTCGGCCCCACCGTCGGCGCCGCCATCGTGCTCGCCGGGGACGGCCGACTGGTCCGCGCCGCTGTCGGCCGGGCCCTCCGCGTCGTCCGCGCCGCCGTCGGCGCCGCCGTCCTGCTCGTCAGGCGCGCCGCTCTCGCCCGCGCCGCTGTCTGCGGGGCCTTCGGTCTCGAGTCCCGAGGTGCCGGCGGGCGCCTGGCCGAGGTCGGAGAGGTTCTCGTCGGGAGTGGTGCCACTGGTCGGGTTCTGCGTCATCGCGTACCTCCATGTGTGGGCCGGCGCCTGGTTCGGTGCCGGTTCGTTCTGTCTACCTGCTCGACGGCCGTCGCCGCTACCCACCAAGGGGTGCTTTCGCGCGTCAGGCGGTCGAACCCGGCTCGAGCCGGGCTCCCGGTGGGACGACGACGCCACGACCGACCCGACTGTCCCGGCCGACGAGGACGAGACGGTCGTCGCCGATGCGGGTGCCGGGAGGGGTCTCGCCGACCCGGGCACCGCGTGCGATCGTGCACGCCGAGTCCACGATGGCACCGCGCACCTCGGCCCCCGCCTCGATGGTCGTCTGGGCGAACACGACGGAGTCCTCGACGACGGCGCCCTTGGCGACCCGCACCCCCGGGCCCAGGACGCTGCGCACCACGGTGCCCGCGACGTCGGCGCCGGCACTGATGACCGAGCCGTTCACCGTGGCATCCCGATGGATCATCGCCGACGGGAGCTCGGGCCAGCGCGTGAGGATCGGTCGCTCCGGGTCGTCGAACACGTCGACTCGACCTGCGAGCAGGTCACGGTGTGCCGCGACGTACTCGCTCGGCGTGCCGAGGTCGCGCCAGTAGCCGGACAGTTCGAAGGCATGCACGTCGCCCCCGTCGACCAGCCGCGGGATGAGGTGCTCCCCGAAGTCGCCGACGCCGGAGTCCTCGCCATCGGCCGCGTTGACCCGCTCGGCCCTGAGGTCCTCCAGCGCGCTCGAGAGCCGGGCGGGGTCGTAGGCGAAGATCTCGGCCGCGACCGTCGTGGTCGCGGGGTTCTCCGGCTTGTAGTCGAAGGTCTTGACCAGACCGTCACGGTCCACCTCCACCACTCCCTTGTCGGCTGCCTGGGAGCGCATGACCTCGGCAGTGACGATCGTGCACGACGAGCCTCGGTCGAGGTGCTGGTCGACGACGTCGCGCAGGTCGACCGAGCACACGGAGTCGGCGCTGAGGACGAGCACGACGTCGGCACCGAAGTCGCGGATCGCGTCGAGGTTGCGATAGAGGTCGTCACCGTTGCCCTCACTGAAGCCATCCTGGGAGGCCGCGCCACTCCCCTCCTCGGGGGGCAGCCACTGCAACCCACCACGGGTGCGGTCGAGGTCCCAGGGCCGGCCGTTCGCGACGTGCTTGTGCAGGCTCGTGGCCTGGAACTGCACGGACACCCACACGTCGGTGACCGCACTGTGCGCCAGCGACGACAGGGCGAAGTCGACGAGCTGGTACTGCCCGGCATACGGCAGGGCAGGCTTGGCCCGCTCGCGGGTGAGGACGTCCATGCGTGAGCCCTTGCCGCCCGCCTGGACGATCGCCAGCACCTTCGGTCTTCTCGCCATGCACCCACTGTGCCGCACGCCTCGCACCCGTCGTCCGGCGGCGTCAGGGATCGCCTAGATTTCGGGGATGAGCACCTCGCGTGAGTTCGACCTCGTCCTCGTCGGCGCCACCGGTTTCGTCGGCCGGTTGACCGCAGCCCACCTCGCGGAGCACGCGCCCGAGACGGTGCGCATCGCCCTGGCGGGCCGGTCGGAGTCACGCCTCGCGGACGTGCGTGCATCCCTGCCCGGCGCGGCAGCGGACTGGCCGCTCCTTGTGGTCGACACGACCGACGCTGCGGCCGTGGTCGACCTGGCCGGTCGCACGCGCGTCGTCGTCACCACCGTGGGTCCCTACGCAAAGCTGGGTATGCCGCTCGCTTCCGCGTGCGCTGCGGCGGGCACCCACTACGCGGACCTCACCGGCGAGGTCCTCTTCGTGCGTGACAGCATCGACGCCAACCACCGCGAGGCCGAGCGGACCGGGGCCAAGATCGTGCACTCCTGCGGCTTCGACTCGATCCCGTCGGACCTCGGGGTGTGGCGGACCGCGCAGCAGGTGGCTGCTGACGGCGAAGGCACCCTCGGCGAGACCGTGCTGCACGTGCGCACGCTGCGCGGCGGCATCAGCGGCGGGACGATCGACTCGATGCGCCAGCAGGCCATCGAGTCCGGCGCCGACAAGGCCCGCCGCCGTGCGGTCACCGACCCCTACGGCCTGAGCCCCGACCGCGAGGCCGAGCCGCCGTCGCGCAACCGCCCCACGGGGCCCAGGCCCACCGGCGTCTCTGGTGCCCTCGACAAGGTGCAGGCCGCCGCGGGGACCCGCTTCGACGAGGTCACCGGGCGCTGGGTCGCCCCCTTCTTCATGGCGTCGTTCAACACCCGGATCGTGCGTCGCAGCAACGCCTTGAGTGACTGGTCCTACGGTCGCGAGTTCCGCTACGACGAGGTCATGGACACCGGGCGCGGGCCACTCGGCGCGGTCAAGGCCGGGCTCACCTCGGCCGTCCTCGGCGGGCTCTTCGCCGGGATGTCCACGGCTCCCACCCGGTCGGTGCTCGACCGCGTCCTGCCCAAGCCCGGCGAGGGGCCGTCGGACGAGACGATGGCCAAGGGCCGTTTCGTCATGGACGTCGAGACGACCACGACGACAGGTGCGCGATACCGCACGCGGGTGGCGGCGGCATACGACCCGGGTTATTCGGGCACGGCCGTCATGCTCGGCCAAGCGGGTCTGTCGCTGGTCGAGGACGAGCTGGGTTCTCGTGGCGGCGTGCTCACACCGTCGGTGGCCCTGGGCGACGCACTGGTCTCCCGGCTGGAGGGCTTCGACTTCGAGTTCACGACGAGCCGCCGCCCATGATGATCCGGGAGATCACCGAGGCGGACTGGGTCGACTTCTTCCCGACCTTCACGGAGGTGGTCGACGCGGGCGAGACCTATGCCTACCCCGTCGGGCTGACGATCGACGAGGCCCGCGGCTGGTGGGTGGAGTCGCCGCCCGGCGTGACCGTGGTCGTGGTCGACGAGGCGTCGGGCGCCGTGCTGGGATCCGCCAAGACCGGGCCCAACCGACCGGGTCGTGGGTCGCACGTCGCCACCGCGTCGTTCATGGTGTCGTCGGCCGCGCGTGGTGAGGGGGTCGGGCGGGCGCTGGGCGAGTGGGTCCTTGCGTGGGCCCGCGAGCAGGGCTACGCCGCCATGCAGTTCAACGCCGTCGTCGAGACCAACGTCGCCGCCGTGGCTCTCTGGCAGGACCTGGGGTTCAGGATCGTCGGGACCGTGCCCGAGGCGTTCGAGAGCCGTGCCCACGGACGCGTGGGTCTGCACGTCATGCACCAGCACCTCTGAGCGCCTTGACTTCGAGTGTACTCGAAGGTCGAGGATGGACGAGTGAGCACCATCGCCCCACCCGTCGGACTGACGATCGCCGAGGCCGCTGAGCAGACCGGCCTCACCGCACACACGTTGCGCTACTACGAGCGCGACGGCCTGATGCTGCGCGAGGTTCCGCGCTCGAGCTCGGGGCATCGGGTCTACGGCGAGGCGGACCTGCGGTGGGTGACGATGCTGACCCGACTTCGGGCCACCGGCATGCCGATTCGCGAGGTGAAGCAGTACGCCGCGCTGTGCCAGGCCGGGACCGGCAACGAGGCCCAGCGGCTCGACCTGCTCAAGGCTCACCGCGCCCGGGTCCTCACCCAGCTGGCCGAGGTGACCGAGCACCTGGGTGCGATCGACAACAAGATCGGCATCTACCGGTCCAAGGTGGAGGTCGACGCGGAGTAGTCCTGCCGCTCGAGCGGCTCTTGACTTCGAGCGCGCTCGAAGCCGTTGACTCGATGTCATGACATCGAACGACGCGACCACGCACCCCGCCACCCTTCCTTCTCGCACCCTGGGCACCGGCCCGGCTGCCCTCTCCGTCTCCGCGCTCGGCCTGGGCTGCATGGGCATGTCCGAGTTCTACGGCACCGGCGACGAAGCCACCGGCATCGCGACCATCCACCGCGCCCTCGACCTCGGCGTGACCTTCCTCGACACCGCCGACATGTACGGCCCCTTCACCAACGAGCGCCTCGTCGGCAAGGCCATCGCCGGGCGCCGGGACGAGGTCGTCCTCGCCACGAAGTTCGGCAACGAGCGGACGGAGGACGGCACCAGCCTCGGCGTCAACGGCCGCCCCGACTACGTGCACCGCGCCGCCGACGCCTCGCTCCAGCGCCTCGGCGTCGACCACCTCGACCTCTACTACCAGCACCGGGTCGACAAGGACGTCCCGATCGAGGAGACCGTCGGCGCCATGGCCGAGCTGGTGGCCGCGGGCAAGGTCCGCCACCTCGGCCTCTCGGAGGCCTCGTCCGACACCATCCGCCGGGCCCATGCCGTCCACCCGATCACGGCCCTGCAGACGGAGTACTCGCTCTTCACCCGCGACATCGAGGACGACATCCTGCCCACGATCCGCGAGCTCGGCATCGGGCTGGTCCCCTACTCACCCCTGGGTCGCGGCATCCTCACGGGTGCGATCACGGCCGAAGCGGATCTCGACCCGAACGACTCGCGACGCACGGCATACTTCCCGCGTTTTCAGGGCGAGGCCCTGGACGCCAACCTCGCCCTCGTCGCCAAGGTGCGCGAGATCGCCGAGGAGAAGGGTGCGACCGCTGGTCAGCTCGCGCTGGCGTGGGTGCTGGCGCAGGGCTCGGACATCGCCCCGATCCCCGGCACCAAGCGCATCACCTACCTCGAGGAGAACGTCGGGGCCGCGGCCATCGAGCTCAGCGACGCCGACCTCGACGCGCTCGCGACGGCCGTGCCGCGCGATGCCGTGGTCGGCGCCCGATACGGCGACATGTCGACGATCGACGCCTGAGCCCCGGCGGGGGATCGCTCGATGCGCTGAAACCCGCGCGGTTCGCGACAACGTCGGCGAATCGTGCGGGTTTCAGCGATGTGCGTGCGGGACCCAGTGGGAGCATCGGGGCGTGCCACCACTCTTCGACGACCTCGGTCAGCCCGGCGTGCAGCGTGCCTACGACACGGTGGCCGGCACCTACGCGGACTACTTCCCCGACACCCGGGCCGAGTCACCGCTGGAGCTTGCTGTGGTCGATGCCTTCGCCGCCGCAGTCACGGCCGAGACGGGCGCTCGAGTGCTGGATGCCGGCTGTGGCGCCGGCAGGATGAGCCGCTACCTCGCCGACCGCGGCTGTGCCGTGCAGGGCGTGGACCTCTCGCGCGGAATGGTCGACATGGCTCGTCGCGACCACCCTGACCTCGAGTTCTCGGTGGCCTCTCTCACCGAGCTGCCGTTCCCCGACGACACATTCGCCGGTGTCATGGTCTGGTACTCCGCGATCCACACCCCACCGGAGGGTCAGCCACTGATCTTCGCGGAGGTGGCACGGGTGCTCCGGCCCGGCGGCCACTTCCTCATCGGGCTGCAGGCGGGCGAAGGCACCCGAGACGTCTCGGCGGCATACGCGAGGTTCGGTCACGACGTCGAGCTCGAGCGTCACCTCTACACGGCCGACGACGTCGCCAGCCTCGCCGCCGACGTCGGGCTCGCCGAGGTCGCCCGCCTGGTCCGGCGCCCACGCGAGTCGGAGCGCGACGACCAGGCCGCGCTGCTGATGAGGTCGGGGCTCGCTGTCGGCGCTCAACCGAGCCTGCGGACGACCCCCAGCGGCAGGTGACGCATCGCGGTGCCGAGCGGCTTCCACGGCCAGGCCGGGACGCGGGCGGTGTCGACACCCTTCTCGATCGCCTCGACGATGCCGCGCACTCCCGTCTCGGTGTCGACCATGAACCTCGTCTGCTGCTCGACCTTCTCGTTCATCTCGGAGCGGATGTAGCCCGGGAAGATCGTCGTCACCGTGATGTCGAGGTCGGGCTTGCCGAGCATCTCGGAGCGGATGCCCTCGGCCAGCGCGGCGACACCGGCCTTGGACGCGGCATACGACGTCATGGTCCTGGGCATGCCCCGCATGGCCGACATGGACGAGACGACGACGAGGTGGCCGTGCTTCCTGGCCCGGAAGATCTCCATCGCCGCCTCGCACTGGGCCAGCGCGCCGATGAAGTTGGTCATCGCCGTGGCCCGGTTCGCCGCGTAGCCCCCGGCACCGATCGGCGCCCCCTTGCCGAGGCCCGCGTTGACGACGACCCGCTCCACTCCACCCAGCTCGACGTCGAACTCGTGGAAGACCCGGAAGACCGCATCGTCGTCGGTGACGTCGAGCGCCTTGACCGCGACCCTCCGCTCCGGGTGGGCGGCCGTGATCTCACCGGCGAGCTCGTCAAGCCGCTCGGTGCGGCGGGCACACAGCGCCAGGTCGTGGCCGGCGGCCGCGAGCTGCCGGGCCAGCTCGGCGCCGATGCCGGAGCTGGCGCCGGTGATGAGGGTGGTGGTCATGAGCAGGGTTCTCCTCAGCGGGTGGTGAGCAGGTCAGGGGTGTGTTCGAGGTGCGAGGTGTCATTGAAGGTGCGCAGGACTGGTCCGCCGGCGCCGATCGACACGGTCGTGAGCGAGGCGTTGGCGATGACGCGCTGCATGGACGTCCAGACCGGCGCTCCCCCACCGAGCAGTGATGCCGCCACCCACGAGATGGCTCCGGCCGAGCTGACGACGACCGCGGTCTCGCCGCGTCCGAGGTTCTCCACCACGGGCGTCAGGCCCGACAGCACGCGCGCGCCGAAGGTGGCGAACGGTTCGTCGTAGTCGGCAGCGTGCTCGCCGGCGACCCAGCGTTCGGTCGCCACGGCATACATCTCGTCGAAGGCCTTGCGGGGACGCATCGTGCGCGCGAGGTCGGCCTTCATGACGGTCATCGACCGATAGGCGGGCTTGTATGCCGTGAGGATCGCAGCGTGCGCGTACTCGTCCCATGCGTTGTCCGTCACGGGTTCGAGCGGCCACCCGGCCGCGGCGACGAGGCCGGCGGCCGTGTCGCGCTGACGCCGCATCGAACCGCTGACGACGGTCGTGGGCGTGATGCCGCGCTCGGTGAGCGCCGCACCCACGACGCGGGCCTGCTCGTAACCGAGGTCGGACAGCTTGTCGTAGTCCTTCTTGCCCCACGACGCCTGACCGTGGCGGACGAGGATGATCCGGCTCATCGACGGCTCATCGACAGCTCATCGACGGCCGGCGCGACGCGTCGCCCGCCGGTGCCCGCGGAGCAGCACCCGGCAGCGCAGGTCGAGATAGAGCACGAACCAGCGCATCCGCTTGGCCCGTGGGTTCGTCGTCTCGCCGCGATAGGTGCGCAGGTAGATCTGCTGGGCGATGACGGCGAGGCGGAACAGCCCGAAGACCTCGTAGAACGCCCACCGCTCGGCGTCCATGGGGATGCCCATCCGGTCGCAGTAGTAGCGGACCGCCTCGATGCGGGTCAGCATCCCCGGGGTGTGAGTGGGCTGGAGGCGCAGCGCCCTCGCGACCGGGTCGTCGCTCGCCTGCACCCAGTAGGCCATCGCCCCACCGAGGTCCATGAGCGGGTCACCGACCGTCGCCATCTCCCAGTCGAGGACACCGACGACGCGAGTCGGGTCGTCCTGCGCGAGGACGAGGTTGTCGAAACGGAAGTCGTTGTGGATGAGGACCTGGCCGCAGTCGTCGGGCCGGTTGGCCTCGAGCCACCCCATGACGCCTTCGAACGAGCCGACGTCGGGGGTGCGCGCCTTGCGGTAGCGCGCCGACCAGCCCGTGACCTGGCGTTCGACGTAGCCGTCGCCCCTGCTGAGGGCCTCGAGTCCCGCTGCCGCGAGGTCGACGCGGTGCAGGTCCACCAGGGTGTCAAGAGCGTTGCGGCACAGTCGGTTCACGTCGTCAGGCGAGAGTCCGAGCGAGGACGGCACGTCCCGCCTCAGGATCGTCCCGACGAGTCGCTCCATGACATAGAACTCGGAGCCGATGACCGCCTCGTCACCGCAGTAGGCCACGATCTCCGGCACCCGGTCATAGACGTGGCCGAGCGAGGACTGGATGTCACTCTCGCGGCGCATGTCGTGGGCACCCTTGGCCTTGGTGCCACCGGGCGGGCGTCGCAGGATGAGGTCGCGCGTGGGATAGCGGAGCAGGTAGGTGAGGTTGGAGGCCCCACCGGTGAACTGCCGCACCTCCGGTGTCGCGTCGAGACCGGACGTCTCGGGCGCGTTCGCGCGCAGCCAGGCCGCGAGCGCCTCGACGTCGAACGCGTCCTCGTCACGGACGGCGGCAGCGGACTCGGCCATCGTCACGCCTTGCGCTGCAGTCGCTCAGCGGCCTTGCCGGCCATCTTGTTGTATGCCGGTCGCGCCAGTCGCTTGGTCCAGTAGGCCTGCCGCCCGAGCCGGTCGGTGAGGATGATCCGCTTGTGCTTGTCGATGCCCTTCAGCACGATCCGGGCGACCTCGTCGGCGGTCATGTCGGCCTTGGTGATGAGCCTGACGGCGGTCGCCTCCATCTCGGTGTCCTTGCCCTGGAGCGACTCGTGCAGGTTGGTCCTGAAGAAGGCGGGGCAGATGGCGGAGACGTGGATGCCCCAGGGAGCGAGCTCGAAGCCGAGTGTCTCGGAGAGGGCGACGACGCCGGCCTTGGCGGCGTTGTAGGACGACATGCCGGGGCCGTGGACGAGCCCGGCGAGCGACGCGGTGTTGACGATGTGCCCGGACTTCTGGTCCTTGAACAGCGGCGTGAAGGTCTGGCAGCCGCGGACCACGCCGAGCAGGTTGATGTCGAGCACGCGCTCCCAGTCCGAGATCGACTCGACGTCGATGCGACCGCCCGTCGCGACGCCGGCGTTGTTGACGAGGATGTCGAGCCCGCCCCAGAGGTCACGGACGTGGGCGAGCACGGCGTCCCAGTCCTGCTGGCTGCGGACGTCGACGCGGAAGTAGTCGACCGCCTCGGGCACGGAGGCCGGCCTGGCATCGGCGAGGTCGACGACGAGGACCCGGTCGCCACGGCCGACGAACGCCTTGGCCAGCGCGAGGCCGAGGCCAGAGGCCCCGCCGGTGATGAGGACACGACGGCTCATGAGCGGCTCGCCTTCTCGGCGTAGGGGTGGAGCAGGATGCGGGCGATGACGCCGAGGTGGACCTCGTCCGGACCGTCGGCCAGACGCAGCGAGCGGGCGTTGGAGTAGGCCGCCGACAGCGGGAAGTCCTCGGACATCCCCGCACCGCCGTGGATCTGGATCGCCATGTCGATGACGTCGCAGGCCATCTGCGGGACGGCGACCTTGATCTCGCTGACCTCGCTGAGGGCACCCACCGAACCCTCTCGGTCCAGCTTCCACGCAGCGTGGTGCACGAGCAGCCGGGCCTGGTTGATGGCGATGCGCGCGTGGGCCAGCCGCTCACGGTTGCCGCCGAGGTTGGCGATCGGCTTGCCGAAGGCGACCCGGGTCGTGGCCCGCTCGCACGCGAGCTCCAGCGCGCGCTCCGCGAGCCCGATGAGGCGCATGCAGTGGTGCACCCGTCCGGGTCCCAGTCGCCCCTGGGCGATCTCGAACGCACGCCCGGGCCCGGCGATGATGTTGGTGGCGGGCAGGCGCACGTCGGTGAGCGAGACCTCGCCGTGCCCGATCGGCTCGTCGTGGTGACCGAGGGCCGACAGCATCCGCTCGACCTTGACACCCGGGTGGTCGAAGGGCACGAGGACCATCGAGTGCCGCGCGTGCCGTGACGCCCCGGGGTCGGTGACGCCCATGAAGATCGCGACCTTGCAGTCCGGGTTGCCGACGCCGGTCGACCACCACTTGCGACCGTTGAGGACGACCTCGTCGCCGTCGAGCACGGCGCTGGCCTCCATGTTGGTCGCGTCGGACGAGGCCACCCCCGGCTCGGTCATGAGGAAGGCACTGCGGATCCGACCGTCGAGAAGCGGCTCGAGCCACTGCGCCTTCTGCTCGTCGGTGCCGTACTTGAGCAGCACCTCCATGTTGCCGGTGTCCGGCGCGTTGCAGTTGAAGATCAGCGGCGCCGAGAAGGAGCGGCCCATCGCCTCGGCGATGGGTGCATAGTCCGCGTTCGACAGTCCGGCACCGCCATCGGTACCGAACCGGGCGGCATACGGGCCCTCGTGTCCGGCAGGAAGGAAGAGGTTCCACAGCCCCTGCTCCCGCGCCCGGCCCTGGAGCTCCTTGAGCAACGGGTGGCCCGGCCACGGGTCCTCACCCGCCGCCCGTCGAGCCGCGACGTCGGCGGCGATGACCCGCTCGGCCGGCTCGATGTCGCTGTCGATGAAGTCCCTGACCCGCTGGGTCAGGTCGAGCGAGCGCTCCGACGATGAGAAGTCCATGGACCCAACCTAGGTGAGCGACCGCTTAGCCGGAAGAGGGTGGTCCTTCCGCGGGTGGCTGGGCGTTCACAGCGGGGGTGACGACGACGGGTATGCCGTTGAGCACCGCGTTGCCCGACACACCTTCGACGCGGGCCGGGTCGGTGAGGTCGTTCATCGTCACACCGGGGACCTCGACGGCGTTGCTCAGCCGCACCCCCGGTCGGCGGTGGCCGTAGCCGTGCGGCAGGGAGACGACGCCGGGCATGACCTCGTCGCTGGAGCGCACCTCCACCTGCAGCGACGAGACCTCGGAGGTGACCGTGACGAAGGCACCATCGGTGAGCCCGCGGGCGACGAGGTCGTCGGGGTGCATGAGCAGCTGGTGGCGCGGACGACCCCTGGTGAGGCGTGGCGAGTTGTGCATCCAGGAGTTGTTGTCGCGTTGGTGGCGACGCCCGATGAGCAGCAGGTCGTCGCTCCGGGCGGCCGCCCGGAGCTCGGGAACGCGGGCACGCAACGTTGCCAGGCCCGCGGTGAGGACCGGCGGGGTGAGCGAGATGCGGCCACCCTCGGTGCGCAGGCGCTCGGGCAGCCTCGGCTCGAGCGCACCGAGGTCGACCCCGCCCGGTGTCCGGGCGAGCCTGCGCACCGACAGTCCACGCCGGCTCGTGCGGAGCAGGACGTCGACCGCGACCCGGGGCGGGACCCGCAACCGGACCTGTTGCCGCACCGGCACCCTGCGACCCCGACGACGGGCGAGGGCGAACACGAGGTCCCGGGCGATCTCCCAGTCGTGCCGCTGGTCGGCACCGCGAGGGAAGAGCGCCGGGGACCAGCGAGCGGTGTTGCGCACTGCCAGCGTGTGGAAGACGAGGTCGTAGTGGTCCCGCTCCAGGGGCCCGGTCGGCGGCAGGATGACGTGGGCCTGCCGGGTGGTCTCGTTGATGTAGGGGTCGATTGCCACGACCGCCTCGAGCTCCGCGATCCTCTGCGCCAGCCGGGAACCCGCGGGCGTCGACGAGACCGGGTTCCCGGCGATGGTGATGAGCCCTCGGATCGCGGGGGTCGGCCCGGCCATCTCCTCCGCCAGGACCGACACGGGCAGCTCCCCGCCGAACTCGGGCAGGCCACGGACCGCGGACGACGTCCGCCCCCGGTGACCCCGGCCGATCAACCCACGCCCGACGATGTCGATGGCGGGGGTGGTGAACATCGTGCCTCCGGGTCGATCGAGGTTGCCGGTGATCACCATGAGGCACTGGATCGCCCACTGGCACAGGACCCCGAACTCCTGGGTCGACACCCCCATGCGTCCGTGCACCGCCGCCTCTCCCGCGGCCACGTCACGGGCCAGGGCACGGATCGCCGGTGCCCCGACACCGCTCACGGCCTCGGCCAGCTCGGGCGTGAAGTCCGCGACGGCGACACGGAGATCGTCGAGGTCGTCGACGTGAGCAGCGGGGCGGGCCAGCCCTTCGGCAAGGACGACGTGCACGAGAGCCAGCAGGACGGCTGCGTCGGTCCCCGGTCTGACGAAGTGGTGCTCGTCGGCGATGGCCGCGGTCTCCGTGCGGCGCGGGTCGAGGACGACGAGACGCCCGCCGCGAGATCGCAGCTTCCGCAGCCGGCCGGGAAAGTCGGGGACGGTCCACAGCGACCCGTTCGACGCCATCGGGTTCGTGCCGACGAGGACGAGCAGCCGGGTCCGGTCGATGTCCGGGACGGGCAGGAGGAACTGGTGGCCGTACATCGCCCAGGCCACGACGTGGTGCGGGAGCTGGTCGACGCTCGTCGCACTGAAGACGTGCTTGCTGCCGAGCGTGCGCGGGATGGCGGTGCCGTGGGTCAGTGCGCCGAGGCTGTGCACGTTGGGGTTGCCGAGGTAGGTCGCGACGGCGTCCCGGCCGTGCCGCTCCTGGACACCGTGGAGCAGGTCGGCCGCGAGCGCGATCGCCTCGGGCCAGTCGATCTCGACGAAGTCGTCCCCGACCCGTCTGACCGGTCGACGCAGCCGGTCGGGATCGGTGTGGAGGTCCTGCAGCGCGACACCCTTGGGGCAGATGTGCCCCTGCGACAGCGGGTCGTCGGCATGGCCCTTGATGCTGACGATCTCTGGGCCGCGCAGCTGCACCTCGAGCCCGCAGGACGCCTCACACAGGACGCAGGTGATGTGTCGCACCGTCGTCGCGTCAGTCGTCACCGGGACCGCCTGCCGTCACCATGTCGAGCTCCTTCTCACCGTCGCGCGGGTCCGGTGTCTCGCCGCTCCAGATCTGTTCGCCTCTCGGACTCACAGTAGGTGCCCTCGGGGGGAAACACACGGGTCATGGCGGGGTGGCAGAGCGCCTCGTGGGGCGGTCATCCGTGCTCCCGGGCGGCCTGACGCCTTGACCCGCGGTGCATGACGCGGGACATCGGACGTACTTCTCGGCATGGGGAGGTCGGTCCCGCGTGGCCGGTGGAGCGAGGAGGGCGAACGGGTCGGGAGCCCACGTCACGCGGGGGCGGGAACGCCGTCTTCATCACCGTGACGGGTGGACTGCAACCCACGCATCCGCCACGACGGAACCCCCAAGGTGCCCGACCGGGCCCCAACGAAGGAGCATTCATGTTGAAGTCCAAGATCATCGGAACCGGAACAGCCGTCCTGCTGGCAGGTGCCCTGGGCATGGTCCCCGGCGCAGCCTCCGCCAGTGCCGCATCGCACTCACCGGCCAAGGCCGTCGCCGCGGCCCAGCCGGCAGCCACCACGCTCCCGGTCACCGGAACCCTGCCCAACGGCACCGCGTTCAGCGGCGCCCTGAGCAACCTGACCACGTCCGTGGTGGGCGGCGTCGTCCAGCTCACGGGCACCGTCACCGGCACCGGGCTGCCGGCCGCCGGCACGACCTTCACCGCGCCGATCCAGGACCTCGTGGCCACCCAGGGATGCAAGATCCTCACCCTGGACCTCGGACCGCTCAACCTGGACCTGCTCGGCCTGGTCATCGACCTGGCGCCCGTCTCGCTGGACATCACCGCTGTGCCCGGCCCGGGCAACCTGCTCGGCAACCTCCTCTGCGCCGTGGCAGGCCTGTTCGACGGTCCGGGCGGGGCTCTCAATGGCATCGTCGCGCTGCTCAACCGGATCCTCTCCGGTCTCGGTCTCGGTCTCTGACCGAGGACACCCACCTGCCGGTGGCGCCCTGCTCTGGTCAGACCAGGGCGCCACCGGTGCTCCACCGAACGCCCCATCCCACCCCACCGCGCAGGAGGCCAGCGATGACTGTCATTGCCTTCCGTCCCCGACGCCCCGCCGTCGAGGTGGAGCCCGGTCAGGACGAGGGGAACCTCTTCACCGGGGTCTTCAGGTCACCGCGTGGACGGGCGGGGACGATGAAGGGACACCTGCGGCTGCAGCGGATCGTGATCGTCCCGAGAGGCGTCTTCGTGACAGGCGTCTTCACCGGTGAGCTGCGTGAGCCCGACGGCACCGTCATCGGGGTGGACAGCCGGCGTTGCACGGTCCCTGCAGACCTGCAGCGCGACGATGCCGGCCTCGAGGCGGTCATCCGGCCCATGCAGCTGGACCTCATGGGGATCCTCGTCGACGTCGTCCCCTTCGCCGTCGTTCCCTCCGTGCCGTTCCCACCGGCCCCCACGCGCATCGACCGTCGTCCCCGTCGCAGTCCCAACACTCGTCAGATGGGCCGGATCCAGCCGCGATGAAGGCTCTTGCCCTGCTGACACCCCTGCTCGTTCTCGCGGTCCTCCTCCTTCTCCAGCGGTTGGAGGCCTGGACAGAGCGGCCGGTGGCCAGCATCCGACGACCACCACGAAGGAACTTCTTGATGATCACGCCACCGACGCCGCACCCCGAGCACGCTCCGCAGGCCCCCCTCCTGCGTGACCCCCCGCCACCGCCGGGCTACGTCGAGCCGTTGGCCGGGAGCAGTGCCGAGGACACGTACGGAGATGCCGACCGGTCCCGGTACTCGCGTCCGCGTCAGGGCCTCAAGTCCACAGAGCACCGATGAGGCCGGTTCTGCCTGCGCCCTGAGGCTGCGGCCGCGGGGATCGCGCGTAGGGTCGGAAAGGTGAGCCCGACGCCCGCCAGCGACGAGTCGCAGGACCGGGTGGAGTCGGCGGAAGTCGCCGCCCTCCTGCCCATGCTGCGGCGGATCGTCGCGGCCCGTGTGGGTCTGCATCCGGCAGCCGAGGACATCGTGCAGGAGACGTTGCTCCGCGTGCTCACGGCGGAGGACCGTATCCAGCCCGGCATGCTCGAGCCCTACGCGATCACCACCGTGCGCAACGTCATCGCGACGATGTGGCGCGCAAACGACCGGGAGGCCCGCAACCAGCACCGGATGCACGACCCGAGCGAGCCGGACGTGGCCGAGGAGCTCCTCGTCGCCTCCGAGGAGCAGTCCGCCATCGCCGAGGCCCTGCAGCGCCTGACCGACCGCGAACGCCAGATCCTGCTGGCCCACGAGGTGGGTGGCCAGGCGACCCAGTCGTTGGCCGACGAGACCGGGAGCACGGCGGGCGCCGTCGCCGCCCAGCTCAAGCGGACGCGCGCACGGCTGCGGGTCGAGTACGTCCTGGCCCTCGAGGGCATCGAACCGCCGACCGACCGCTGCCGACCGGTGCTGCTGGCCCTGTCCAGCGCGGACCGTCGCCGGCAGCGTGAGGTGGATGCCGGCCGCCACCTCCTGGAGTGCGCCGTCTGCGCTCGGCTGAGCGAGCCGCTCCTGGGCCGGGGACCGGTCCGACATGACGAGATCAACGTGACCATCACCGCCGACCCGGACATCGTCGCGGCTCGCCAGGCCGCACGAGAGCTTGCGGTCGAGGCTGGCTTCACCGGCACCGACCTCACGATGCTGGCCACCGCCGTCTCCGAGGTGGCGCGCAACATCGTCCGGTTCGCCTCGGGCGGCGAGGTGAGCATCGAGCTGCTGGACAGGCCGAGGACCGGCATCCGCGTGGTGGCCAGGGACACCGGGCCCGGCATCCGCGACATCGACCGTGCCCTGCAGGACGGGTTCAGCACCTACCAAGGACTGGGTCTGGGACTGCCGGGCTCCCGAAGACTGATGGACGAGTTCAGCATCGTCTCCGAGCCCGGCCAGGGCACGACGGTGACCATGACCAAATGGATCGAGAAGAAGGGATGAGCATGGACGCTCACAGCTCCGAGGAGTCCGCCGTGCAGGAGGACCAACCGGCATCCGGCGACCTGCTGCTTCCGCAGCTCGTGGCCCACCTCCGGGAACATCGCGCGACGCTTCGCGACGACTGGGCCTCACGGATCCACGACGCGCACCTGCTGGAGGCCATGACCCCGCAGGAGATGGTTGCCGAGACCACCTCGGTCTACGACAACTACGTCGAGGTGCTCGAGACCGGGAGCGTCGAGGCCCTGCAGCACTACGCCCGAGACCTCTCCGAGCGCATCATCCCGCGCGGGGTGGAGACCCACGAGGTCGTCGGCATCGTGCTGCTCCTGCGCGACGTGCTCGCCCGGTCGCTGTTCGAGAAGTACCAGGGCGACGTCGGACTGCTCAACCGGGTGCTTGACGCCTACGAGCCGGCAGCCAACCGCATCGCGAACACGGTCGCGGTGAGCTTCGTCGACGAGCGCGAACGCGTCATCCGCCAGCAGCAGGACGCGATCCGGGAGCTGTCGACGCCGGTGCTGCCGGTGCGCGAGCGCCTCCTCATCCTGCCCATCATCGGCGTCCTCGACGGTGAGCGTGCCAAGCAGCTCACCGAGCAGCTCCTGAGCGGCATCCGCACGCATCGTGCCAAGGTCGTGGTCATCGACATCACCGGAGCACCCGAGGTCGACGAGGCAGTGGCCAACCACCTCGTCCAGACCGTCGACGCCTCGCGCCTCATGGGAGCCAGCGTCATCATCACCGGGCTCTCCCCCACCATCGCCCAGACCCTGGTGACCATCGGCGTGGACCTCAGCAAGATGAACACCATCGGAGACCTCCAGGGCGGCCTCGAGGAAGCAGAGCGTCTGCTGGGCTTCAAGGTCACCCGCACAGGGGTGACGGACGGCTCGTGAACTCAGGACCGGCTCTCGTCTCCATCCTGCGGCAGGGTGACACCCTCGTCGCATCGGTCCACACTGCCCTGGACGACTCGGAGATGGTCCGGTTCCAGAACGACCTCGTGCGGCAGATCGGCGAGTACCGGGCACGAGGTGTGATCATCGACGTCGCCGCGCTCGACGTGATCGACAGCTTCGCGTCGCGCACCCTGCAGACCATCGCCGACATCGCGCGGCTGCGCGGAGCCGTGACGGTCATCGTGGGGATCCAGCCGGACGTCGCCTTCGCCATGGTCCGACTGGGCATGGGGATGGGTGAGGTCACCACGGCCCTGGACCTCGAGGAGGGGATGGCCCACCTCGCGAGGCTTCGCGAGGTGGGGAACGCTCGTGGCTGACCTCGCCGACCTGACGCTCGACTACCGGGCGGCCTTCCTGCGCTACCTCCCCCAGCGCAGCGAGGCCGCGTTGACGTTGGGCTACCAGCTCGGGCGGCGAGCCGTCGACGACGGCGTCAGCCTCCTCGACCTCGTCGGCGTCCACCACGTCGTCCTGGCCGAGCTCATCGAGGACATGACCGGCGCCGATGCGGTGACAGCCACCCACGCGGCGTCGGACTTCCTCCTGGAGGTGCTGTCGACGTTCGACATGGCGCACCGCAGCCTGAGGCGGTCCTCAGACCTCGAACAGGATGCCTGACCGGCAGGTTCAGCCTCTCGGGTCGACTCCGGCACGGGGCCGGTATGCCGGCGACTCACGGCGCGTGTTCGCGCGGCGAGCCTCGGCGGCGTTGGCGCCCATGAGGAGGCGGGCCTGCTCGAGCCGCTCCCACATGAAGGTGCGGCGGTCACTCGCCGACCAGGTGCGGTCGAAGAGGCGTTTGGTCGCGGCCACCGAGTCCGGCGAGCGTTCGGCGATGGCGGATGCGAGAGCCAGCGCACCGGCATACGGGTCGATGTTCTCCTCCGTCGCCAGGCCGAGCCGGACGGCTTCGGTGCCGGTGACGCTTGCACCGGTCATGGTGAGGCGTTTCGCCACGTCCATGCCGACCTGCTGCGACAGCGTCCTGATGCCGGTCATGTCGGGGATGATCCCCCACTTCGCCTCGAGGACGCTCCACGTCGCTGCGGGTGACGTGATCCGGAAGTCGGCCGCAAGCGCGATCTGGACCCCGCCGCCGAGGCAGTGACCGTGCACGGCCGCGATGACCGGCACGGGGAGTCGCCGCCAGGCCCAGCAGGCCTCCTGGAAGACGTTGGTGCCGCGCCACGGCCTGGGGACGAAGGCCCGCGCGACGCGCTTCGGCTCACCCAGGACCGTGCCGAAGTCGAGCCCGGCGCAGAACGAGCCACCCTCACCCGAGAGGACCACGGACCGCAGGGTGCGGTCGGACCGCAGCCGCCGCGCCGTGGCGATGAGCTGCTCGAGGGTGTCGAGCGTGAGGGCGTTGAGCTTGTCGGGGCGGTTGAGGGCGACGTGGGCGACGCCATTCTCGACGCGGGTGGTGACGAGTTCGCTCATGGGCCGCACTCTAGGCCCGGCTCAGGCGAGCGCGGTCCGGGCGTCGGCGCGGTGCTTGCGCAGGCTGAGGCCGAGGACGCCCGCACCCAGGACGGAGAGGCCGGCGCCCACCCAGCTGGGGGCGGTGTAGCCCCAGCCGTTCGCGATGACGATGCCCCCGAGCCAGGCGCCGAGCGCGTTGGCCGTGTTGAGCGCGGCGTGGTTGCTCGCTGCTGCCAGGGTCTGCGCCTGACCGGCGACCTGCATGAGCCGCAGCTGGAGGTTGACGACGAGGATTCCCGCCAGCACCGACGAGAGGAAGTAGAAGAAGATCGCCGTCGGCCACCACTGCGCGGTGAGGGCGAACGCCACGAGGTTGACCCCCATGCCGACGCACCCGATGGTGATCGACCGGAGCACCGACCACTCGGCCAGCCGACCGGCGAGGGGGGTGCCGACCAGGCCACCGATGCCGGCCGCGAGGAGGAAGATCGGCACCGCGCCGGCATCGAGCCCGGTGACGTCCGTGACGGTGGGCGCGATGTAGCTCGCCATCGCGAACATGCCGCCGAATCCGATCGCCCCGACGAGGAGCGTCAGCGCCACCTGGGTCGTCGCGAAGCCCTTGAGCTCACGCTTGATCGTGCTCTCGAGGTTGCGCTCGATGTGCGGGACGAAGGCCACGAGCAGCCCGATCGTCACGAGGCCGAGCACCGCCACGAGCCAGTAGGCCGATCGCCAGCCGAAGTTCTGTCCCAGCCACGTCGCCCCGGGGACACCGGCGACGTTGGCGACCGGTATGCCGAGCATGACCCGGCTGACTGCGCGCCCCGCCTGACCCTTGCGGGCCAGATCCACGGCCACGAGTGCCGCCACCCCGAAGAAGGCACCGTGCGGCATGCCGGCGACGAAGCGGGCCACGAGGAGCCAGCCGTAGTCCGGAGCCAGGGCCGTCCCCACGTTGCCGATGACGAACGCGACGGTGAGCCCGATCAGGAGCTCCTTGCGCGGCCACGTCGCCCCGAGCACGGCGAGGAGGGGCGCGCCGACGACGACCCCCGCGGCATACGCCGAGATGCTGTGTCCGGCGGTGGGGATCGAGACGGAGACGCCCTCGGCGATGTCGGGCAGGAGCCCCATGGTGACGAACTCGGTCGTGCCGATGGCGAATCCACCGACCACGAGGGCGATGGTGGCGAGGAGAGCATGACGGGGAGGGGGCACGAGGAGTCAATCTACGAGGCGGGGCTCACCGTCCCTCTCGCGTCCCGACGAGCGGACTCGCTGGCCGGAGCGGGCTCCGCGAGGCCGCTTCGGGAGGGGGCGCAGACCCGTCCGAGCCGCCTGCAGGACCGCGTCGTTGAGTCGTTCGAGGCGGTGGGACGGCACCTTCCACACGTGCCAGTGGAGGACGACGTCGACGAACTCGTCGGAGAGGGTGACGATCCGGCCGTCAGTGAGCTCCTCGGCCACCGTCGCCTCGGGGACGAGAAGCCATCCCATCCCGGCGAGAAGCGCGGACTTCAGGCCCGGGGATGACGGCACCTGCGAGGCCGGTGACGACGTCGCGCGCCCACGGGCTGCGAGGAACTGCTCCTGGACGTGGTCGTGGTCGTCGTAGCGCAGCACCGGCATGGCGTCCCAGTCGAGCTCACCGTCGGTCCCGCTGAACCGAGCCGCCAGCCCCGGCGCCGCGACGGGGAGGTAGCGCATGACCCCGAGGGGGTGGGACCGGCAGCCGGGAACCGGCTGGGAAACGGTGCTGACCGCAGCAGCGCACTCCCCCTGACGGAGCAGGGTCAGAGTGCGGTCCTCGTGGACGATCGAGAACCGCAGCCGGCTGTCGTCCCATGACGCCGCGGCATCGAGGAGATCCACGAGCCAGGTGTCGAGGGAGTCGGCGTTGACGGCGATGCGCAGCACGACCGGCGCCTCGCGGGCGATCCCGAGCAGGTCGCGCGAGTCCTCCTCGAGCAGCTCGACCTGCCGCGCCAGGCGCACGAGGACGGCGCCTGCTTCGGTGGCGGTGCACGGGTGGACCCGTCGGACCACCACCTGCCCCACGCTCGACTCGAGCGCCCGCACGCGCTGGCTGACCGCCGAGGGGGTGAGGTGCAGCGCCCGGGCGGCCAGTTCGAAGCTGCCGGTGTCGACGATGGCTGCGAGAGCGCGAACCTGCTCGAGGTTCATGACTCATCTCACCACCGCCGAGCAGGTTCCGTGGGGCTGTTGCGAGAACCCGGTCCCTGGCCCACGGGAGCCTCGTGGGGTCCGCCCGCTCCTAGGATCGGTGCATGCGTGCAGCCCAGGTGACCCGACTCGACGGACCCGACGCCGTGGAGGTCGTCGACGTCCCCGCCCCTGACGTCCCGGAGGGTCAGGCGCTCATCGACGTCGCGGCTGCCGGCGTGGCCTTCCCCGACGTCCTGCTGACCCGGGGGGAGTACCAGCTGAAGCCGTCCCTGCCCTTCGTCCCGGGCGCCGAGGTCGCGGGTGTCGTCCGCGTCGCACCCGCGGGCAGCGGGCTGTCGGTGGGCGACCGGGTGGTGGCGTTCCCCGTCCTCGGAGGCTTCGCCGAGCAGGTCGTCTGCGACCCAGCGCTCGTCTTCCCGCTGCCGGACGGGGTGACGTTCGACCGGGGCGCCGCGCTGCCGATGAACTACCTCACCTGCCACTTCGCCCTGCGCCACCGTGGTCGCCTCGCCGAGGGGGAGAAGGTCCTCGTGCACGGCGCCGCCGGCGGCGTCGGGACCGCGGCCATCCAGCTCGCCAAGGCCTGGGGTGCAACCGTGTATGCCGTGGTGTCCGACTCCGCGAAGGCGGACGTCGCGCGCGACGCCGGCGCCGACGAGGTCGTGCTGGCGGAGGGCTTCAAGGACGCGGTCGCCGACCTCGCGTCGGGCCACGGCGTCGACGTCGTCGTGGACCCGGTTGGTGGCGACCGCTTCACCGACTCGCTCCGCTGCCTGGCTCCGCTGGGCCGGCTCCTCGTCATCGGCTTCGCGGCGGGCTCGATCCCCGAGGTCAAGGTCAACCGGTTGCTGCTGAACAACCTCGACGTCGTCGGGGTCGGATGGGGCGCCTACTGGACCGGGGCCGGTGGCCCGGGGTTCGTGCGACGGCAGTGGGACGAGCTCGTGCCGCTGCTCGAGTCGGGCCGGCTCGACCCGGTGATCGGGTCGGTGCGCTCGCTCGACGAGATCGGCGCCGCGCTGCGTGACCTCGACGAGCGCCGCGCCACGGGCAAGGTCCTCCTCACGCCCTGACGCCCGGGTCGGCGACTTGCGGTAGGCCGAACGTCACGCCGACCATCGTCACGCCCCGACCGTCCTCCTCGTATGCCGTCCGCTCCAGCGCCGAGATCGCTGCGCCGACGAGGATGGCTGGGTCCCTCGTGGGCCTGTCGATCGCGCCGGGCACCGTGACGGCATGGTCGTCGTCGTAACGGAGGTGGACGTCGAGGCGGGTGGCCGGTCGGGGGTCGTCCCCGAGCCGAGCCAGGGCGCGGATGACGTTGCCGCGCAACGCCTCCTGGATGACGGAGCGCTGACGGGTCGAGCGACCCAGCGAGCGCTGGGACGACACCGACCTGCGCGCCGTGGGCAGGCGGATGGTCGCGTCGTCGACGCCGTCGCGGATGGC
Source organism: Knoellia altitudinis (assembly GCF_042666355.1). Taxonomy (NCBI): domain Bacteria; kingdom Bacillati; phylum Actinomycetota; class Actinomycetes; order Micrococcales; family Intrasporangiaceae; genus Knoellia; species Knoellia altitudinis. Next base: position 1,922,899 of record NZ_JBHTDK010000001.1, on the reverse strand, counting down.
GACGAGGTTCTTGGCCATCGCCTTGGCCACCCGGCGCTCGACCAGGCTCTCCACCGTCCATCCCGCAAGGTCGGCCACGAGGACGATGCCGGCGTCGTGGAGCCTGGCCGTCGTCATGGGGCCGACACCCCAGAGGTCGGCGACCGGCAGCCGTGGTCGCACCCGGGCCTCGGTCTCGGCATCGACCACGAACAGGCCATCGGGCTTGGCGCGTCGGCTGGCGAGCTTGGCGAAGAGCTTGGCTCGGGCCACCCCGCAGGACACGGGCAACCCGAGCTCGCGTCGGGCCCGCTCGCGCAGCCTGCCGGCGATGCGACCGGCCTCCTCGACCGAGCCACCGTCGAGCGCGGACACGTCGAGGAAGGCCTCCTCCATCGATCCCGGCTCGACCAGTGAGGTCACCTCTCGAAAGAGCGCCATGAGGTCGGCGCTCGCAGACTCATAGGCACCGCTCCGGAAGTCGGCCACGAGCAGCTCGGGCCAGCGACGCCGGGCCTGGAACAGCGGCATACCGGCATGGACGCCGAGCGCTCGCGCCTCATAGCTCGCACAGGCGACCACCTGCGGACCGACGACCATCGGCCGCCCGCGCAGGGCGGGGAAGTCGCGTTGCTCGACCGACGCAAAGAAGGCGTCGGCGTCGGCATGGATGAGCATGCGGTCCACGCTCCCACCCAGTCCTGACACTCACACCCCGCGGAACAGGTCCTTCCGGTTGTCCACCCCGAGCTTGCGCAGGATGCTGCGCACGTGCGTCTTCACCGTCGAGACCTCGATGGTGAGGCGAGCCGCCATGTCGGGGTTGGTCAGGCCCTCCATCATCAGGTGCAGGATCTCGTTCTCCCGCTCGGTCAGGGGCTCGACCGGCGCGAACCGTCGAGCCTCGACCCACGACGCCTGGCCGGCTTCCATGACCAACGCGTGCGGACCGACGCGCACCTGACGCAGCGCCGCGATGAAGGCGTCATCGGGAGCCGTCTTGCTGACGAGTGCGTCGGCACCGGCCAGCCTGGCGATCTGGACGTCGATCTGCCGGGTGAAGGACGTGAACACCACGACCCGGGCGTCGCACACGGTCTTGATGGACCGACACAGCTCGATCCCGCTGTGGGCGCCACCGAGCCTGACCGGCAGGACGACCACGTCAGGCCGCAGGCGCGCTGCCGCGTCGAGCGCCTGCGATGCGCTCGTGGCCTCGCCCACGACCTCGAACTCGGCGTGCTCGGCCGTGAGGGTTCGCAACCCACGCAGGACGACCGGGTGGTCCTCGACCAGCAGCACCCTGATGACGTCCAAGCCAGTCCTTCCTCTGTGGCCACGCGTGCGGACTCCGGTGCCGCCTCGTCGGGCCCACTGATGATCCTCCCTCAGGGATGAGGTGGAGCAGGTGCCGAAGTTCCTACGGTCGAGGTATGGCGACACAGCTCGACGTGACCCGACAGCGCAGCTTTGACTTTGCCGTGATCGGCGCCGGCGTCATCGGCGCCAGCACTGCTCGAGAGCTGGCCCGACGTGGGGCCAGCGTCGTCGTGCTCGACAGGGCCAGCGGGGTCGGAGGTGGCTGTTCCTACGCCAACGCCGGCATCCTGGCCCCCGACCACGTGTCTCCTCTGGCGACGCCGGCGCTCCTGCGCGAGGCCCCTCTTCAGATGGTGCGCCGCCCACCCGCCGTGCGGGTGCGGCCCGCATCCGGTTTGGCGCCCTGGCTGGGCGAGCTGGCTGCGTCGGCCACGCCGACTCGAGCGCGGGTCGCTCAAGCCAGGCTGCGGCAGCTGGCCAACGAGAGCACCCACCTCCACCGCGAGCTCGGCGCCCACAGCCTCAACCCCACGTTGCGCAAGACAGGTGCCATCGACGTCTACCTGCGTCGTCCGCGCGGCCGGGTCGCGGGGCTGCTCTCACCCACCGAGGTGCGTGACCTGGAGCCGGGACTGGCGCCTGTTGCCGGGGGCCTGCACCACACCGAGGAATGGGTCGTCGAGAGTCGCAGCTATGTGCGCGCGATGCTCGACGACGCCATGGCGCACGGCGCTGAGGTGCTCTTCGGCGCCCAGGTGCAGCACCAGCTGCTCAGCGGTGGGCGGGTTGCGGCTCTCGACACCACGCTCGGCAGGATCCGGGTTGGTCACGTCGTGCTCGCCTCGGGCGTCGACTCGGGAGTCTTGGCGGACCAGGTGGGCGTGCGGCTGCCGCTGCGAGGAGGTCGCGGCTACGTCGTGGACGTGGCGGCGCCTGACGGAGCCCTCGCGCAGCCGGTGCGACTCAAGGAGCACCGAGTGGTCATCACACCTCTGCCGGACCGGGTCCGCGTGGCCGGGTCCATCGAGTTCGGTGACGAGGCGCGCTTCGCGGACCTGAGGCGTGCGGACGCGTTGTTCGAGGTCGCGACACGAGCCGTGCCCGGGCTGCGGGGCGCTCCCGTGCTCGACCGCTGGGCAGGCGAGCGGCCGTGCACCCCGGACGGCGTGCCCGTCATCGGGCCCACCCACGCCGTGCCGAACCTCTCGGTGGCCACGGGCCACGGCATGTGGGGTCTCATCCTGGCTCCGGTCACGGCCAGGCTCATCGCCGGCCAGGCCATCGACCACCGCGACGACCCGGGGCTCGCCTGGCTGAGCCCGGACCGCTTCGCGCGACGTGGCGCCGTCCTGCGCCGATCCATCGCCTGAGAGCGCACCTGACGGCCCTGGGTCGGTGCACCTGACAGACTTGGCCCATGGACTTCCGCAACGCCTACGCGCACGGATTCGCCCGCGTGGCCGCCTGCACGCTGCCCGTGACGATGGCCGACCCCGCCAAGAACGCGGAGGCCACCATCGAGCAGGTCCGCACGCTCCACGAGGACGGAGTGGCCGTCGCGCTCTTCCCCGAGCTGGGCCTGTCCGGCTATGCCATCGACGACCTCTTCATGCAGGACGTCCTGCTCGAGGAGGTCGACCGGGCGATCGTCGCCATCGCCGACGCGACCGCCAAGCTCACCCCGATGGTCGTCGTCGGCGCCCCGCTGCTGATCGGCAACCGGCTGCTCAACTGCGCCGTGGTCATCCAGGGCGGCGAGGTCATCGGGGTCGCGCCGAAGTCCTACCTCCCCAACTACCGCGAGTTCTACGAGAAGCGCTGGTTCGCCGCCGGCGACGACGCGGTCGACACCCTCATCAACCGTCCGCACTGGCCGGGTGCCGACGAGGACGGCGACATCGCCTACGGCACCGACCTGCTCTTCGAGGCGACCGACGTCCCCGGTCTGACCGTCCACGTCGAGATCTGCGAGGACCTGTGGGTGCCGGTGCCGCCGAGCCACCGCGCCGCGCTCGCCGGGGCGACCGTGCTCCTCAACCTCAGCGCCTCCCCCATCACCGTCGGACGCGCCGACGAGCGACACCTGCTCGCGCGCTCCGCGAGCGCACGGTGCAACGCGGCATACCTGTATGCCGCCGCGTCCGAGGGTGAGTCGACCACCGACCTCTCGTGGGACGGCATGACGATGGTCTACGAGCTGGGCGACCTCCTCGGCGAGACCGAGCGCTTTCCGAGCGGACCGCAGGCGACCGTCGTCGACGTCGACCTCGACCTGTTGCGGCAGGAGCGCATCCGGCAGGGCAGCTTCGACGACAACCGGAGGGTCGAGGGCATCGGCGAGCCGGGCGGTGAGTCGTTCCGCGTCATCGCGTTCGAGCTCGAGCCACCCACCGGAGACATCGGGCTGCGCCGCAAGCTCGACCGCTTCCCGTTCGTCCCCGACGACCCCGAGCGCCTGGCCCTCGACTGCTACGAGGCCTACAACATCCAGGTGTCCGGCCTCGAGCAGCGCCTGCGTGCCATCGGCCAGCCCAAGATCGTCATCGGGGTCAGCGGCGGCCTCGACAGCACCCACGCGCTCATCGTCGCCGCCAAGGCGCTCGACCGGCTCGGCCGCCCCCGCACCGACATCATCGGCTTCACCATGCCGGGGTTCGCGACGAGCGAGGGCACCAGGAGCAACGCCGTCCACCTCATGGAGTCGCTCGGCATCACCTACGAGACGCTCGACATCCGGCCCGCCGCGACACAGATGCTCACCGACCTCGGCCACCCCTTCGGCAGGGGGGAGGAGGTCTACGACGTCACCTTCGAGAACGTCCAGGCCGGCTTGCGCACCGACTACCTCTTCCGCGCGGCGAACCAGCGCGGTGGCATCGTCCTCGGCACCGGCGACCTCTCGGAGCTCGCGCTCGGCTGGTGCACCTACGGCGTCGGTGACCAGATGAGCCACTACGGCGTGAACACCGGCGTCCCCAAGACGCTCATGCAGCACCTCATCCGGTGGGTGGTCTCCTCCGGTCAGTTCGAGGGGGAGGGCAGCGGCGGCGAGACCGTGAACCAGACCCTCTCCGAGATCCTCGAGCAGGAGATCAGCCCCGAGCTGGTCCCGACGAAGGAGGGTGAGCGGATCCAGTCCACCGAGGACTCCGTGGGGCCGTACGCCCTCCAGGACTTCACGCTCTACCACGTCCTGCGCTGGGGCTACCGGCCGAGCAAGATCGCCTTCCTCGCCGAGCACGCCTGGTCCGACGCGACACACGGGAGCTGGCCGGCGGGCTATCCCGAAGGTGAGCGTCCGGCATACGACCTCGCGACGATCCGGCACTGGCTGGAGGTCTTCGTCAAGCGCTACTTCGCCAACCAGTTCAAGCGCAGCGCGCTGCCCAACGGGCCCAAGGTCGTCGGCGGCGGCACGATGTCGCCTCGTGGTGACTGGCGCATGCCGTCCGACGTCTCGTCCGCGGCCTGGCTGGCCGAGATCGAGCGCAATGTTCCTCGTAGCTGAGCGGGACTGATCGCCGTGAGTTAGTCTCGCTCATCGCTCGCTGGGGTCAGCGAGGCCTGAGCCTTGGGGAGACTGCAACGTGAACACCGTCCTTCGCCGCTGCGTACCCGTTCTCGCAGCATCCTCACTCTGCGTCTCGCTCACCGCCTGCGGCGGGGACTCGGACACCGCCACCGAGGTCAAGCCGTCCACCTCTGCCTCCGCCTCCGCCTCTGCCAAGCCGACCAAGGCCAAGGCGCCCGCTGCCGGCGCCCTCTACAAGCAGGTCCGCGACGCGGCGCTCTCGGCCAAGAGCGCCCACGTCAAGGGCAGCTTCACCGAGGACGGTGAGAAGACCTCGATCGACCTCAGTGGCACGACCGACGGCAAGAACCAGGAAGCCAGTGTCACGATCGGCGCGGACGGCACGGCGACCGTCCGTACGGTGGCGGGCAAGTACTGGGTCAAGGGCGACAGCACCTTCTGGACCAAGAGCACCGGGGACGCCGCAGCAGCCGATGCCATCGGAGCCAAGTGGATCGAGCTGCCGCCAGAGGAGGCCAAGGGGATGGCTGACACCACGGTGAGCACACTGCTCAAGGAGCTGTTCGAGGACTCCGACCTCGGCAAGCTCGAGGCGGTCCTCACGTCGGTCAAGGAGAGCACCCTGGACGGCGCGAAGGTCTATGTCGTGACCGACAAGGTCGCCGACAACGGCTCGCTGGTCACCTCGGCCGACGGCAAGAACCGGCTTCTCAAGCTCACCGGCCCCAAGGACGAGCCCGGCGAGCTCACCTTCACGGAGTGGGACGCCGTCGCACCCTTCGCGGCACCTCCGGCCGCCGAGATCTTCAAGCGCTGACCACCACCCTCAGCGGCTGACGTCGGTCTCGGCGCCGATGCGCGACAGCTTCTCGGGGTTGCGGACGGCATAGACGCCGGTGATGAGCCCGTCCGCGACCTCCACCGTGAGGATGCTGTCGAGCGCGCCCTCGAGGTGGACGACGAGGGCCGGGCGGCCGTTGACGTCGACCGGCTCGAACGTGACGGCCCCGAACTTGCCGAAGCCACCCAGGAGCAGGCGCGACACCTTGTCGACGCCGACGACCGGGTGGGCCAGCGCCTGCTTGATGCCGCCACCGTCACCGAGCATGACGACGTCGGGGGCGAGGACGTCGACGAGAGCCTGCAGGTCACCCGTCGTGACGGCACGCTGGAACGCCTCGAACGCTCCCCGCGCCTGGTCCGGGGTGGTCCGGCCACGGGGCCGCCGGGCGGCGACGTGGGAGCGGGCCCGATGGGCGATCTGGCGCACCGCCTCCGGCGTCTTCTCGACCGCCTCGGCCAGCTCGTCGTAGTCCAGGGCGAAGACCTCGCGCAGGACGAAGACGACGCGCTCGGTCGGCGAGAGCGTCTCGAGGACGAGCAGCATGGCCATCGACAGGCTGTCGGCGAGCTCGACGTCCTCGGCCACGTCGCGGGTCGTGACCAGCGGCTCGGGCAGCCACGGTCCGACGTAGTCCTCCCGTCGCCGGGACACCGTCCGGAGCCGGTCGAGCGCGGTCCGGCTCACGACCCGCACGAGGTAGGCCCGCGGGTCCTGGACCTCGCCCTGGTCGACCCTGTCCCACTTGAGCCAGGCGTCCTGGACGACGTCCTCGGCATCGGCGGCCGAGCCGAGCATCTCGTAGGCCACCGTGAAGAGCAGGCTGCGGTGGGTGCTGAACGGGTCACTGGCCTCCGCGGTCGTGACGTCTGCGTTCATGCCACCGAGGTTACGGTCGCCGCGCGGGCCGAGGGCGCGGAGAGGGGTGGAAGACCGCAGGCGTCCGCGAACTCCTCGGAGTGGATGCCCATCGCGACGTTGCCGCGGGCGGTGGCGTTCATGAACCCCACCCGAGCGGTGAGCTCGACGAGGCCGGCCGGGCCGAGGTCCTCGAGGAGTGCCGCGGACAGCTCGTCGGTGACCGCCACCGGCGTCTGGGACATCGCCTCGGCGTACTCCATGGCCCGCCTCTCGACCGGGCTGAACAGCGTGGACTCGCGCCAGCGCGGGACCTCGCGCGCCTTGGTCTCGTCGAGCCCCTTGTGGTGCGACAGGAAGTAGTGGAAGTCCAGGCACCAGCTGCACCCGATGTATGCCGCCGTGGCCATCGCGGCGTACGCCACGACGTCCTTGTCGACGGCGTCCCACTTCTCCACCTTCCGCCCGTAGCCCATCGACGCCTTGAGCACGTCCTTGTGGTGCCACATGACGCCCATGGACTCGGGCACCTTGCCGAACATGCGGCGCGACATCACCTTGACGACGGCTCCGAAGAGGCCGTCGACCTCGCCGGTGGGGATCCTGGCGCTCTGGGTGGTCCTGCTCATGTCCATCTCCTTCGTGTCAGTGAAGGGCCGCCCTGCGCTGCCCTCGACATGAAGACGCCGCCCGGTCGGGTTCTGTGACAACCCGACCGAGCGGCATGGACCTCGTGGTGCTACTTGACCTCGGAGCGACGGACCAGGAACAGGCCGACCGCGAGCGGGATGGCCAGCCAGAACAGGCCGGTGACCCCCAGCTGTGCCCACTGCGTGCCCGTCAGGTCACCCTCGAAGAGGGCGCCCTGGGCGAAGTTGAAGTCCACCCACGGCTGCAGGTCCCGGAACCACTCCTGGCTCGAGGCCAGGAGCATGGTCAGGGGCGTGAGGACGAAGTTGTAGACGAAGTAGCCCACGATGGCGCCCGGTGAGTTGCGGATGAGGACACCGAGCATGAAGCCGATGAGCATGCTGAGCACGGTGGCGAGGGTGATCGTGAGCATCTGCGGGACGGAGAGGTCCCAGACCGGGTCGATGCCGGCGAGGGCTGCTCCGAGCAAGTTGCCCAGGGCACCGACTGCCAGCGCCACGCCCATGGCCGCGACACCGACCGCGACCGCCACCGCCAGCTTGGCCGTGATGACCCGGCCGCGGTGCGGCACGAGCGTGAAGGTCGTGAGGCCGCTTCGCTGGCTCCACTCACTCGTCACCGAGAGGGTCGCGATGATCGGGAGGATGATCACCATCGGGAAGCCGACAGCGGCACCGAAGTTGTCGTAGGTCAGGTCCGCGTCCCCGCCGAAGAGCATGACGGACCCCGTCGCCAGGACGGCGAGGATCGCGATGCTGCACATGAGCCACATCCCCGAGCGGGTGTTGAACATCTTGCGCAGCTCGACCTTGAGCAGTCGGCTGGTGGGGATCGCGGCGGGCACCGAGCGCCGCTGCGCGGCAGCCGGGCTGGCGGTGAGGCCGTCGGCCGAGGCCGGGGTCGTCGAGGTCGTCGAGGTCGAGGTCGTCGACGCTGGTGCGGTCGTGGCGGTCATGCCGCTACTCCTTCTCGCTGGGTGTCGGCGGTGAGCTCGAGGAACATCTCCTCGAGTCCCGCACCGTCTGCGGACTTGAGCTCGGTGAGGGCGCACCCGGCGTCGCGGGCGATCTGGCCGACGAGCGTCGGGTCGGCCGTGGTGCGCAGGGCCCCGTCGTCGGACGTGGTGAACTCCACCCCGCCCCGGGTGAGGGCCTCGGACAGCGCGGTGCGATCGGGCGTGCGGACGACGGTGCCGGCGGCGGCGAGGAGCTCGTCCTTGGTGCCCTGGGCGACGATCCGCCCGTTGCCGATGACGACGATGTCGTCGGCGATGACCTCGATCTCGTGGAGCAGGTGGGAGGACAGCAGCACGGTGCCCCCGGCGTTGGCGTAGCCACGCAAGAGGTCGCGCATCCACCGGATGCCCGCCGGGTCGAGGCCGTTGGCGGGCTCGTCGAGGATGAGCACGTGGGGGTCCCCGATGAGCGCGGTGGCGATGCCGAGCCGCTGGCGCATGCCGAGCGAGTAGTTGCGCACCCGCCGACCGGCCTCGGTCGGGGTGAGGCTCACCCGCTGGAGCATCGCGTCGACGCGGGACGCGGGCAGGCCCATCGTCATGGCGGCGACGGTGAGGATCTCGCGCCCGGTGCGACCGGCGTGCTGGGCCGAGGCATCGAGCAGGACGCCGACCTCGAGCCCCGGGTTGGGCAGGTCGACGAAGCGCTTGCCCTCGATGGTGGCCGACCCGCTGGTGGGCGGGGTGAGCCCGACCATCACGCGCATCGTCGTGGACTTGCCGGCCCCGTTGGGACCGAGGAAGCCGGTGACCCGGCCGGGGCGGGCGGTGAAGGAGACGTTGTCGACGGCGACGTGGTCGCCGTACTTCCTGGTGAGTGACTCGACGGTGATCATGAGGGCAACCCTCGCGTGCGGTCACGGGCCCACACATCGGGGACGGCACCCGACCGATCCCTTGGATGACCCTGAGGGCACTCGGGGTCGGCCCCCGAGTGGGGGCGTCTTTGCCGAAATCATGCCGACTCCGCACCTGCGCTTTGCCCACTGCGGCGTATGCCGCGTGCAGGCTGAGCGGCATGCCCACCACCGCGCCCCTCACCTCTGAGGCCCCCACCACCGGGCCCCATCTCCACCAGACCTCCAGGCGCGTCACGACCCTCGTGGCGCTGCTCGTGGTGGCCCTCCTCAGCGCGCTCTCGCTCACCGCCATCACGGCGCGCACGGCGGTCGCCGCCACCCCGCTGACCGTGGCCCAGGCGATCGCCACCCAGAACGGCACGTCGCAGACCGTGCGCGGCTACGTCGTCGGCGAGCCGGTCGCGACGACGACGGTCAACCGCAGCGGGTTCAGCGCGGACTACGCCATCGCCCTGGCAGACACCGCCGGCCAGAGCGACACGAGCAAGATGCTCTACGTCCAGCTGACGACGCAGTGGCGCAGCGCCTGGGGGCTCAAGAGCAACCCGTCCCTCATGGGCAGGGTCCTCGACGTGACGGGACCGCTGTCGGCCTACTTCTCCCACGCAGGGCTGAAGTCACCGACCGCGATCTCGTCCGTCGGCACGACACCCACGCCCACGCCGACCGGGACGCCGACCCCGACACCCACCCCCACTCCCACTGGCGGTGGCACGGACACCTACTACGCGAGTGCCCTCGGCAAGTCGGGCTCGGCCCTGCGCACCGCGCTCCACGGCATCATCAGCGAGCAGACGGTCCTCACCTACGACCAGGTGTGGACCGCACTCAAGGACACCGACCAGGACCCCGCCAACACCGCCAACGTCATCGAGATCTACTCAGGTCGCTCGATCGCCAAGTCCGACAACGGTGGTGGCGTGGACCAGTGGAACCGTGAGCACGTGTGGCCCCAGAGCCACGGCAGCATCGGCACGACCCCCGGCCCCGGCACCGACGTCCACCACCTCCGCCCCGAGGACGTCACCGTGAACTCCGACCGCGGCAACCTCGACTTCGACAACGGCGGCTCGGCGGTCAACCAGTGCTCCGACTGCTGGCGCGACGGCGACTCGTTCGAGCCGCGCGACTCCGTCAAGGGTGACGTCGCCCGGATGATCCTCTACATGGCGATCCGCTACGAGGGCGGCGACGGCTTCGCCAACCTCGAGCCCAACAACATTGCGGGCAACGGCTCCTCGCCCTACGTCGGCAAGCTCACGACGCTCAAGGCCTGGAGCGCGGCCGACCCGCCCTCGACCTTCGAGAAGCGGCGCAACGACCGCATCCACGCCCAGTGGCAGGGCAACCGCAACCCGTTCATCGACCACCCGGAGTGGGTCACCTCGATCTGGCCGTGACCGGACCACCACGCACAAGGTATGCCGGCCGCTCACGACGAGCGGCCGGCATACCGCGTCCTGTCCTCGTCCTGTCGTCAGCCGGGGAAGTCGTGGGGGCGGCGGGCGCCGCTGCCCAGGGCGGCGAGCGCGTCACCGGACAACCGGAAGTCGGTCCACTCGTCCTGCGGCACGGCGCCGAGGCTGCGATAGAACCCGATGCTCGGCTCGTTCCAGTTGAGGACCCACCACTCGAGGCGCTGGTAGCCGCGCTCGACGCAGGTGCGCGCGAGCGTCGCGAGGAGCTCGCGGCCGATGCCGCTGCCGCGCTGCTCCGGCTGGACGAAGAGGTCCTCGAGCCAGATGCCGTTGACCCCCGTCCAGGTCGAGAAGGTGACGAACCAGACCGCCATCCCGACGACCTCGCCGTCGACCTCCGCCACGTGCGCGAACGTCGTCGGGGCGCCGCTCTCCGGGAAGAGCGCGGCGCGGAAGTGCTCCTCGGTCGCCTCGACGGCGTCCGGCTCCTTCTCGTAGGCCGCGAGGTCGCGGACGAGCTGGAGGATGGCCGGGACGTCGTCGGGTGTCGCCTCACGGATCGTCATGAGCGAGAGCGTATGCCGCGGCGTAGGTTGGGATCCATGGCGACTGTCCCCGACGAATTCGTCCACCTGCTCACCGACCCGAACTACGGGCACCTCGCGACGGTGCGGCCTGACGGCACACCGCAGGTCAACCCGATGTGGTTCCTCTTCGACGCCGAGAGCGACACCATCCGGTTCACGCACACCACGAAGCGAGCGAAGTTCCGCAACCTGCAGCAGAACCCGGCGATGGCGATGGAGGTCATCGACCCTGACGACGCCTACCGCTTCGTCGAGCTGCGCGGGCGCCTCGTCGAGGTCGTCCCCGACCCCGAGGGCGCGTTCTACCCGGTGCTCGGCGCGCGCTACGGCAACCCCGAGACGCCGGTCCCGCCCGACAAGGCCGACCGCGTCATCCTCGTCATGTCGATCGACAAGGTCACCCAGAAGTGACCGCACCGCCCACGCCCCCCCGCGGTGTCGTCCTCCACCTCACCAGCCCGCAGACGTGGGCGCAGGCCGTGGCGGACGGCACCTTCACGGAGTCGACGCTGGGACGCATCCTGGCGGAGGAGGGCTTCATCCACTGTTGCGACCCCGACCAGCTCGACTTCGTCCTGACGACGTTCTATGCCGACGTCCCGCACGACCTCCTCCTGCTCACCATCGACCCCGAGCTGCTCGAGTCACCGTTGCTGCGCGAGGTGGGCAACCCCGAGACGGGTGAGGAGTTCCCGCACATCCACGGTCCGCTCAACCCGTCGGCCGTCGTCGCGACCACGGTGATCCACCCGCCTCACTCGCGACCCTGAGGCCCGTCCCCTGCCGGCCTCGAGGGCCTGGGCTGGGGACGGGCGCTCGGCCGAACCCAGGGGTCAGGGCACTACGGACGTCGACCAGATCGGATCGGTCGTCACCGGTAGGGCTGTCCGCGTCTGCACCGTGAACGACTGGAAGTTGGTCGTCGGCGACAGGACGTGCACCGCCGTGCGATCTCCGTCAGCGGGGTCGATGGCGTAGATGTCGGCCCTGCCGTCGACGTCGTAGTCACCCGCGTCGAGTGTCCACTTCGTCCCGGACAACGCAGGCAGCGCGGTTCGCGTGTGGATCGAGAACGTTTGGAAGTTGGACGCCGCGTCGAGCACGTGGACCGCCGTACGCCCCGTGTCAGACCCGTGGAAGGCATAGACGTCCGCCCGCCTGTCGCCGTTGAAGTCGGCAGCAGCGAACGACCAGACCGCACTCGTCGTCTCGGCCAGCGCCGAACGGGTCTGCATGAGGAAGGTCCCGAAGTGCGTGGCCGCGTCGAGCACGTGGACGGCCGTCCTGCCGTTGTCGTTGGTGTCGAAGGCGTAGACCTCGGCTCGCCCGTCGCCGTTGTAGTCCGCCACGTCCAGCTTGAAGCGTGAGATACCGGGCAGCTGCATGCGTCTGTGCGCCACGAAGCTCTGGAAGTGTGAACGGCCATCCAGCACGTGCACCGCGATCTGACCCGCGTCTGCGCGGTCGAAGACGTAGAGGTCGGCGGTTCCGTCTGCGTTGAAGTCGGCCACTCGATGCTCGAAACGAGCTGGGTCGATGGTGGAGTGGATGCCGGCGAGGGTCTGGATCCAGAAGCTCTGGAAGTTCGTCCTGTTGTCCATGCCATGCACCGACGTCTTGCTCTGGTCGTTGCGGTGGAAGGCGAACACGTCACCACTCGCCGGGCTGCTCGTCCCTGACCCTCCGGCGCAGTTCTGGCTGGTGATGGACACCGGGCCGTACTGGTTCGAGAGGTCGCTCACTCCGGCGTAGACGCCGTTGAAGTACACCTGTTGCGAGACCCCGTCCGCGCGGGTCTCGAAGTGCAGGTGCGGGCCTGTCGAGGTCCCGGTGTTGCCCACGGTGCCGATCACCTGGCCCTGGGCGACCTGCGCCCCCGCAGCGACCGAGCGGGTGTTCAGGTGGGCGTAGACCGTCTTCCAGCCGTTGCCGTGGTCGATCTCGATGTGGTTGCCGCCGGGATCGAGCACTCCCGAGTAGAAGACTCGGCCCGCCGCGGCGGCGACGACCGGCTTGCCCAGATCCTCGGCCCCGCTGGCCAGGTTGAAGTCGAGGTCCCCTCCCCCGTGGCCCTCGTAGGTCGTCATCCGCCACGTCTCACCGCAGGGGAAGGGGACCTGGAAGACGGGGCGAGGTCCTGCGGCTGACGCAGCGGGCAATGTCGCGACGGAGCCGAGCAGCGCGAGTGCGGCGGCGACGAAACCTCCCGTCATCCGGCCCACCAGTGACCGTGTCCTGTGTTGTTGCATGACCGATTCCTCTCGACAGGTGCTGAGCGCAGCTGCGCTCATCGACAGCGTCGAGAGCCGGCGACGAGGACGCCATCGATGAGGGCAACGGCTTCATCGTCAGCCGTGACGCTCGCGCCGTCCCTTGATCGCTCGCCGGGCCTTGACCACCGACTCGATGCCGTCCCAGAGGGTGATGACGACGATGACTGCGGCCAGGAGGGCGGTGGGGATGGACCAGTCCGTCGACCAGCCGAAGCGCTCACCGAGGACGGTCGGCAGGTCGGTGAGCAGCTCACCCCGCGACAACAGCCAGATGAGCAGGATCGCCGCGGCAGCGTTGCTCGCCACGTTGACCGCGGCGAGGGTGGGGGTCCAGCGCCCCACGCGCCAGACGACGAGGGCAAGGGCCGCGTCGAGGACGAACAGCCCGATGAGGGCGAGCTTCCAGACGGCGCCGACGTCGGGGTTGAGGACCTGGATGGCGTCGCCGCCCACCCCCGAGAACTGCCACGCCACGAGGACCGCCATTGCTGCGGCGAAGAGCGCCTGGAAGAGCGTCTCGGCCAGCCCCACGTGACGCCACGGCACCTCGGCCGTGAGCTGGTCGGGCTTCCACGTGCTGAGGGGCCGGTCCCGCTCGCCCTCGGGCCGGGTCCACTCGATGACGGCGAAGGTCAGCGTCACCCAGAAGGCCAGGTGGACCGCGACCGACAGCAGGAGGAGGAAGGCGTCGAGGAGGATCGCGCCCCAGTTCTCGTCGGTCGTGGTCACCCGTGCGACGAAGTTCGCGAGGAGGACGATCGGCAGCACGATGGCCGGGAGGATCCGCATGAGCCGGACATAGTCGGGGTAGACCCCGGGACCAATGAGGTAGCCGGGGCGGCCGCCGTACTGGCGCGCGAGCACGTCGGGGTCACCGAGCTCGGAGATCACCTGCTCCTCGGCTGCGTCGGGGTCCACGCCAGCCTCGACCTTGCCGTCGACGGCGTCGGCGATGGTGCCGCGCAGCTCCTGCGCCACGTCGGGTCCGACGTCATCGGGCAGGTGCCGGGTCACCGTCCAGACGTAGCGGTCGGTGAGCGTCGTTCTGGTCCTGTTGTCGGTCATCGTGCGTCTCCTCCGTCGAGGGCGCCGATCGCGGTATCGAGCGTGCGCCATTCGGTCATCAGCTGGTCGAGCACTCGGGCGCCGTCACGGCTGACCCGGTAGAACTTGCGTGGTCGCGCCTCGTCGGTGTTCCACTCACTCGTGAGCAGCCCCTGCTTCTCGAGTCGCCGCAGCAGCGGGTAGAGGGTGTTGCCGTCGACCGCGAAGCCCGCCTCCGCCAGGGTCTCCAGCAGCGCGTAGCCGTATCGAGGCTTGGCGAGGGTCGTCAGGCAGGCCAGCACCACCGTGCCCCTGCGCAGCTCCTGCAGGTGCCCTGCAATGAGGTCATCGTCCATGCCTCACACGATAGTGTGTGACGCACACCATCGTCAACGACACATGTTCGCGCCGGCGCGCGCCCATACCGCTCGCCGGATGGGCTGACGGCTCGGCGACGGGCTCAGCGGGTGGCGGTGCGCCCGCGCCGTGCAGGGTGCCTGTTGAGCTCGAGCAGCATCTCGAGGAGCCGCTCGGCGGCCGGGTTGGGCCGGCCGCTCTCACGCACGAGTGCCGAGATCTCGCGCACGGGCGTGGGGTCGGTGATGCGCAGGCGGGTGACGTCCGAGGGGAGCGCACGCGCCGCGAGCCGCGGCATCACCGAGATCCCCACGCCCGCGGCCACGAACTGGATCGCGGAGTGGTGCTCCTGGGCCTGCACCGTGAAGCGTGGAGTGAATCCCGCTGCGGCACAGGCGGAGACGACGATCCGGTGGCCCTGGCTGCCGATGACGTCGTTGGACACCCAGGTCTCGCCCCGCAGGTCCGCCAACCCGACGCTGCGAGCAGACGCCAGGGCATGGGCGCTCGGGACGACTGCGACGAAGGGGTCGCTCGCGAGGGGGACGTGACGATGGCCCGGCCGCCCTCCGCCGTCCGGCGGGTCGATGACGATGTCGATGTCGGGCGTGAGGTTGCGGCTCGTGACCTCGGTGAGGACGAGGTCGACGGTGAGGCCGGGGAGCTCGAGGGCGAGGCGTTTGACGAGATCGGGCATCCACGCCGACCCGGCCGACGCGAAGTAGCCCACGGTCAGCCGGCCACTGCGGCCCTCGCGCAGGTCGGTGACGACGGAGTCGAGCCGACCCCACTGGCTCATCGCCTCCTCGCTCCGCGCCGCGAGCTCGCGGCCGGCCTGTGTCGGCGTGATGCCACGCCCCTGACGCTGGAAGAGCACGAGCCCCGTCTCGCGGGCCAGGGCGCCCAGGTGCTGGCTCACGGCGCTCGAGGTGAGCCCCAGGTTGTCGGCTGCGGCCTGCACGGAACCACTGCCGACGACGGCACGGAAGACGCGGAGACGGTGCGGGTCGAGCATTTCTTCATTCTACAGCGTTGCTTAACGACCCCTAAGCAGAGTCACGTTGTGCTAAGGAGTTGAACGCTGGATCATTGTCCTCATGATCCCCCGCAACCAGACCCACAGCACCGCCGCCCGCATCGCCGACCGCCTGCGCGGCATCCGTCGCCAGGGCACGTCCGGCTGGTCGACGACCGTCGACATGGACTTCGCCCGCGCCAACCACGAGCTCATGGTGGCTTCCCAGTGGGAGCGACAGAACCGCCACGTCTGACCGACCCGGCCTGCTCCTCCCCAGCGCTGAACCGCTCGTCGGTTCAGCGCTGACTCATTGCCGGAGCCGGGCCCGGAGCGCTCGATCGAGCTGCTGGAGCTCCTCGTGCCGCTCCTCGTGGGCCAGACGGGCGACGTGGTCGGGGTCGAGCCCATGCCGTCGGGCCCCCTCGAGACTCTGCGGGGAGAGCAGGTCGGGCAGCCGGAACGTCGGTGCGTCGCCGCGCCGAGCCGAGCCCTCGACGATGCGGATGTCCGACCCGGGCCCGAGCTCCCCCACCTCGCCGCCGAACGCCGTCGTGACGAGGCGTGCATAGGCGGCGTGCCCGAGGCTGTTGGGGTGGTAGGACCCCTCCAGCGGCCACGACGCGCCGTTGAGCCACTCCTGCGGGTCGCAGATCGCGTGCCCCTCGAAGTCGCCCCGCGGGTCGACGAGCCCCAGGCCCGCGCCCCTCGCCGCGGTCCCGATGACGTCGGCCAGCTCGTCGACGCCCTCCTCGATGCGCCGCATCTCGTGCGGACTGAAGAAGGTGAGCGCGTTGCAGTCCTCGCCGTTGAACAGCACGGGGTATGCCGTGACGGCGACCTGTGCGTCCGGCGCCCGTTCGCGGATGCTCGCCAGGAGGGCCGCGAGCCGCTCGGGGAACCGGGTGCGCAGGACGGTGAGCGCCTCGTCGAGGAGCGGGCCCGGGTCCGACATCCAGGAGGGCTTGGCGCACTCGATGAGGACCGGCACGAAGCCGACGTCGTTGCCACCGACGGTCAGGGTGACGTGGGTGGTCTCGGGTCCGAGCGCCGCGAGCTGGTCGCGTTCGACGTTGCCGATCGTCGTGCCGATGCACGCCTGGTAACTGAGGTCGAGCCCGAGGCTTCGGGCCACGAGGACCGGATAACCCTCGACGGCACGCCAGCACTCGCTGCGCTTGTCACCACCCCCGACGCCCGCGGCATACGAGTCGCCGAGGGCGACGTAGGGAGGCGAGGGCACCACGCCATCCAAGCAGGCGCCCCGGGATCAGGCCTCGGGAGTGGCCGCTCCGGCCTGCTGCTCCTGAGAGACCCGGGCGCGCACGTCCTCCATGTCGAGCTCCTTGATCTTCTCGATGATGCCCTCGAGCGCCGGGGCAGGGAGGGCGCCGGGCTGGGAGAACACGAGGATCGAGTCGCGGAAGGCCATGAGCGTCGGGATCGACGTGATCTGTGCGGCAGCGGCCAGCTGCTGCTCGGCCTCGGTGTCGATCTTGCCGAAGACGACGTCGGGGTGCTTCTCGGAGGCCGCCTCGAAGACCGGCCCGAACCGCTTGCACGGACCACACCACTCGGCCCAGAAGTCGACGAGGACGATGCCGTTGCTCGTGACGGTCTTCTCGAAGGTGTCGGCGGTCAGCTCGACGGTGGCCATGCAGGACTCCTCGGTGTCTGGGGCGGCCAGGGGTGCCTGACCAGAGGTGTCAACACCACGAGGGCCGCAGATCATCCGCGTCGGCAGGCCGGCGGGCACGGACGGCATACCGCGGAGATGGGAGAACCAGGCATATGCCAGGGCGCGCGTCGGTACAGGGGTTCACGACGCGCGCCCGGCACCACTCACATTAGCGACAAACCCGACTGGTTGAACAGTCTTCGACCACATCACACCGGACACAACTCGTGCGGACCCCCATATGCTGCCGAAGGTGACGACGACGAACCCGACGAACCCGAGAACATCCACCACGGACACCGATCGCGCCCATGTGTTCCATTCGTGGTCCGCGCAGGCGCAGATCTCGCCCCTCGAGGTCACCGAGGCTCTCGGGTCGCACTTCTGGACCGCCGACGGCACGAAGTACCTCGACTTCTCGAGCCAGCTCGTCAACGTCAACATCGGCTACCAGCACCCCAAGCTGGTCGCCGCGATCCAGGAGCAGGCCGGCCGGCTGCTCACGGTCTCTCCGGCCTTCGCCAACGACGTCCGCTCGGAGGCCGCCCGGCTCATCGCCGAGCTCGCGCCCGGTGACCTGGACTCAGTGTTCTTCACCAACGGTGGTGCCGAGGCCACCGAGAACGCGATGCGGATGGCGCGGCTGCACACCGGGCGGCACAAGGTCCTCACGACCTACCGCAGCTATCACGGCGCCACGGCCGGCGCGATCGCCGCGACGGGTGAGCCCCGCCGCTGGGCGTCGGAGCCCGCGGTGCCGGGCATCGTGCACTTCTGGGGCCCCTATCTCTATCGCTCGGCCTTCCATGCGACCACCGAGGCGGAGGAGTGCGAGCGTGCGCTGCAGCACCTGCGCGACACGGTCATGGTCGAGGGGGCATCGACGATCGCGGCGGTCATGCTCGAGCCCGTGGTCGGCACCAACGGGGTGCTCGTGCCGCCGGACCGCTACCTCGCCGGCGTCCGCGAGATCTGCGACGAGCACGGCATCGTCTTCATCGCCGACGAGGTCATGGCCGGTTTCGGACGCTGCGGCGAGTGGTTCGCCGTCGACCGCTGGGGCGTCACCCCCGACCTCATCTGCTTCGCGAAGGGCGTGAACTCCGGCTACGTGCCGCTGGGAGGCGTCGTCATCTCGGCAGCCATCGCAGCGACCTTCGCGGACCGCGCCTACCCCGGTGGGCTGACCTACTCCGGGCATCCGCTGGCGTGCGCCTCGGCGGTGGCCTCGATCGGTATCTTCAAGGAGGAGGGGATCCTCGAGCACGTGCGCGGCGTCGAGGAGACCGTCCTACGACCCGGCCTGGAGGCCATCGCGGACCGGCACCCGTCCGTGGGCGAGGTCCGTGGAGTCGGTTTCATGTATGCCGTCGAGCTCGTCCGCTCCCGGGAGACCCGTGAGCCGTTGGTCCCGTTCAACGCCTCCGGCGCCGCGGCTGCGCCGATGGGTGCCTTCGCCGCAGCGTGCAAGGAGAACGGGCTGTGGCCGTTCATCCACTTCAACCGCACCCATGTCGTGCCGCCCTGCACGACGACGGCCGCCGAGATGCGCGAGGGACTCGAGAAGCTGGACGCGGCGCTCGCCGTCGCCGACTCCTACTGCGTCTGAGAGCACCAGACCGCGTCGGGACCCGTGCTCAGGCCGCGGCGTCGATGGGGCCGAGCCAGGTCTCCAGTCCATCGCTCCGGAGCTCGAGGAACGCCGCGCTCGTGAGCTCATCATCAGTCAGCAGTGCGCTCTCGAACGCCCGCTGGATGACGTCCTTGCGCGCTGCGACGGCGCTCCCCGCGGTGAGCGAGCCCTCGTCGACGAGGCCGTGCACCACGATGCGGGTGATCGGCTGCTCGCCGCCCCACTCCCCGACCGTGCCGATGCTCAGGGCGTCACCGGCGCCGGACCAGCCGCAGACGGCCCCAGGCCGGCTGGGCAGGTGGAAGCAGCCACGGCTGCGGTGACCGCCCGTGGCGAGGGCGGCGATCTCGGCCTGCAGCCGGTCCGGGTGCAGGGGACGGTCCGAGACGAGGTCGAGGGTCCAGACTCCCGGCGTGCGGGGTTGCGGAACCGCGTCACGGCGCACCTCGTCGACCCAGGCCTCCGAGGCGGCGTGGTCGTGGATGCCGTGGAGCAGGTCGCGGGCGTGCAGCCCGGGCCAGTCGGTGAGGACCATCGCACCTGGGCGCGACAGGGCGTCGACGAGGCCGAGGTCGACGCCGTCGCTCTCACCGAAGACCGTGACGACGTCGGCGTACTCGATGAGGGAGGACGTCACCTCGGCGACGCCGCGGCGGTCCCCGACCGACGTCGCCAGTCCGCGCTCGGACAGGAGGTCATCACCCACCAGGTCCGCACGCACCGACTCGCCTTCGAGGCCCACGACCACCCCCGCGACGCGAAAACCCCGGGAGCGGCCGTGGTCAGGCTCGACCACACGGCATACCTGCGTCGGATCGGCCGCGAGCGGAAGGTGCGTCACGACGGCCTCCCAACGACCGAGGGCGGCGAGGCGCTCCAGGGTCGGGACGATGTCCTCGCGGACGGCACAGGCGACGCAGAGGTGCTCGACGTCGATGACCTCCCGCTCGAGGATGCCACTCAGGTCGGCGATGGTGCGGGTGAGCGTGCGCTGCTCGACGTGGATGTCGTGGCGAAGGAGGACCGACCCGGGGAGGTCGCACTGCAGACCGAGGGCAGCGGCCGACATGGGTGCCTCCGCCAGGCCGGCGACGAGGAAGACGGGAAGATGCGACATGCCATAGATGATAACCGTTCTCATCTAGGCCGGTCGACCTCGGTCAGCTCTCGCGGGTGAGGACGACGGCGCTGTAGGGGCCGAGGGTCAGGACGGCACTCTGCTCGCACCCGTCCATGGCCGGGCCGGAGGCTTCGACGTCGAAGGCGTCGACCCCACCGAACTCGGGCGCGTAGACCGGCGAGTCCGAGTTGAACCGCACCTTCCACAACCCCGGCGCGGGCAGGCCCACGGGCAGATCGCCGCGCACCTGCGTCGAGTAGTTGAGGACGACCACCGTGTCGTCGTGCACGCCGCCCTCGGCCCAACGGTGCAGTGCGATGAGCTTGGTGTCGTTGTCGACCCGCAGCGCGCTGATCCCTGCGCCACGCAGGCCTCGACTGACACCATCTGCGTTGCGGCGCAGTCGGATCAGGTCACGGTGCAGCGCCACGATGCCGGAGTTCGACTCGGACTTGCCCCAGTCGAGCTGGACCGAGTCGTCGAACCAGCGGTCCTCGAGGAACTCCTGCCCCTGGAAGAGCATCGGCAGTCCCGGGGCGCACATGACCGTGACGAACCCCAGCGCCGCCCGCTTCTTGGCCGCCCACGAGTCGGCGTCGCCCGGGGCCACGGCTTCGGGCAGGCGGGTCTTGCCGTTGGCGACCTCGTCGTGGGACTCGGTGTAGATGACGCGTGTCCCGGCCGGGCCCCGGTCCTCGCCCAGGACGGCACTTCCCACGGCCTCGACGTCCCGGTGCTCGTCGCTGAGCTGGGTGAGGGCCTTGCGGACGGGGTGGACGAAGCCGGCGTCCCACTGTGCGTGGAAGCCCAGGCCACCCTGCTCGGCCGTCGTCGTGACGACCGGGTCGTTCTGCAGGTCCTCGGCGATGAGGAGCTTCCACGGCTGGCTGGCCCGGATCTCGGACGTGAGCCAGGAGAGGTAGTCGGCGCCGTCCGGGATCGCGGCGCCCTCGTCCCACGTGCCGCCGGTGACCGAGCGGATGTAGTTCGTCGCGTCGAACCGCAGCCCGTCGCAACGGAACTCCTCGAGCCAGAGCATCGCGCTGTCGCGCAGGTAGGTCCGCACCTCGGGTCGCCCGTAGTCGGGACGCGTGGCGCCCCACGGCGTCGCGGCCCGCTCGTCGTTGTAGAAGTAGATGCCGCCGCCCTCGCCCTCGGACCAGCCGTCGAAGCGCCAGAGGTCGAGGTCCGACGGACCGATGTGGTTGTGCACGACGTCGACGATCACCGCGATCCCGTTCTCGTGGGCCGCCTTGATGAAGCGCTTGAACCCGTCGGGTCCGCCATAGGTCGACTCCACCGCGAACAGGTGGCTCGGGTTGTAGCCCCAGGAGATGTCGCCGGCGTACTCGAACGGCGGCATCACCTGGATCACCGAGACCCCGAGCTCGCGCAGGTGCCCCAGCCCGGCGATGGCCGACGCGAAGCTTCCCCGCGACCCGGAGTCACGACCGAAGGTGCCGACATGCATCTCGTAGATGACGACGTCGTCCCACGCCGGCATACGGAAGTCGTGGTCTCCCCAGTCGAACGAGTTCGGGTCGTAGACGACACAGTTGCCGACCGAGCTGGTCATCTGACGGGCGTAGGGGTCGGCCCGCCAGACCACCTCCGAGCCGGTGTCGACCTGGAGCTGGTACTCGTCGCCAGCACTCACGCCCGGGACGTGCACCGACCAGGTGCCTGCACCACCGTCGCCGTCACGCTCGAGCTGGGGGTTGTTGCCGCTGTCCCACCCGTTGAAGTCCCCGATGACCCAGACGTGCTTCGCGTTGGGTGCCCAGACCCGGAAGGTCACACCGTCGGCGACGGGCGTGGCCCCCATGCCGGTGTGAGGTGACGGTGCGGTGAAGTCCATGGCGGACAACCTAGTCCGACGAAGTCCCGCTCCCGGGCCACGGCGCTTGCGACGATGGGGGCATGGACGTGCACATCGTCGGGGTCTCCCCACCGGCCCCCGTCATCGAGGGTCGTGCGGTCCTGGTCGGTATGCAGCGTGGTCGCGATGTCGTCTCTCCTCGACCGGTCGACGGGCAGAGCATGACCTTCGATGCCGAGCTCGACGTCGTCATCACCGAGGCCGGCGTGGACTATCGCGGGCCCTGGGTGCAGGGCAGGCGCGGCGACCGCTTCCTCTATCTCTGCTGGGGGCACGACTCGGCGCACGGGTTCGACGGCTTCCGGCGCGCCAAGCTGATGCTCGGCGTGCTCGACCCCGCCGAGATGGCCGCAGCGCCCGAGGGCACCGTGCTGGAGGGTCGGCTGACCCTCGTCGACGCCCGCGGTGGGCCGGTGTGCGCAGCCGTCCGCCCTCCGGGAGTCCGGTGGCTCCTGCGGCGCTGACCGACCGACACTGACCGATCGGCGCTGACTGACCGGCGCTGACTGACCGCGCT
Organism: Knoellia altitudinis; assembly: GCF_042666355.1. NCBI lineage: Bacteria > Bacillati > Actinomycetota > Actinomycetes > Micrococcales > Intrasporangiaceae > Knoellia > Knoellia altitudinis. The sequence goes on along the minus strand of NZ_JBHTDK010000001.1, from coordinate 1,900,322 downwards.
GACCCGCCGCAGGACACGGCATCGGACAGGGACCGGACAGGTCCGGCTACCTTGGCATGGACCGCGACGGAGGGGGACGAGGTTGTCGACGGCGCATCAGCTGGCCCTGACACTCATGGGGAGGATGAACGATGTGGCGCGCCCGGGGAGTGCCGTGCCAGCTGGACTCAGCCCCTTCGGGGTCGGACAGGGCGAGGTGATGCGAGGCCTTGCGACCTTGGAGGCGCGCACCCGTCGGTCGGTCTGGAACATCACCCCGACGCTGACCTTCGACCCCGAGGACGTCGCCTACTCGCTGGGCGCACGCTCCGCTGCGCGTGGTGTCCAGCTGAGCATGGTCGTGCCGCCGCGGACGCTGCGGCTCCACCCGCTGCTCACGTCCTTCATGCCGCAGGTGCTCCTCGGCCCCGCCCTCTCCCGCACGATCGTCGTCGACGGGCGGATCGCGGTCATCGCGGGCCCTGACACGGTCGACGGCGCCACCACCGCCTGGCTCGCGAGCCACGGCGAGTTCCTCGAGAGTGCGCTCAGGTTGTGGCATGCCACCGTGGCCGAGTCCCGCCCGGCGTTGCCCGCCGGGACCGAGCCGCCGTTGGACCGACGTCAGCTCGAGGTGGCCCGAGGGGTGTGTCTCGGCAGGACCGACACGGCCATCGCGCGGCAGCTCGGCATCTCCCAGCGCACGGTGGCCCGGGACGTCGTCGCGATCCTCGAGGTGACGGCGGCGCGCTCGCGGGGCGAGGCCATCCTCAACATGCTCGGCCGCGGGCAGCACAGCCGCACCTGACGCCACGGTCGGGGAGGGGAGAACCTCCTCGGTCCCCGAGAGACTCCCCCCTCCGACCTCTGCTCGCGAGAACCGCGCAACAGGGCGCCCACGGACCCCCCTGCCGACCCGTGACGGTCCGACGATGACAAGGTGCGGTCCGATCGGACAAGCCCATGGCAACAACTCGCCGTGACCTTGACCCTGCCCGAGCCGTTGTGATAGCCGCCCCGTCCCTCAGGGGTGGGTCATGTCCTCCGGGACGACCCACTCGTCGAACTGCTCACCCGTGACCTCGCCCGAGGCCAGTGCGGCCTCACGCAGTGAGAGGCCTTGCCGATGTGCATGCTTGGCGATGGCCGCGGCCTTGTCGTAGCCGATGTGGCGGTTGAGTGCCGTCACGAGCATGAGGTTGCTCGCGAGGTTGGCACCGATGCGCTCTGCGTCGGGCTCGATCCCACGGGCGCAGTGGGCCGTGAACGACCGGCAGCCGTCGGCGAGGAGCCGGATCGACTCGAGCACCGCGTGCGCCATGACCGGCTTGTAGACGTTGAGCTGGAAGTTCCCCTGTGAACCGGCGAACGCCACCGTCGCGTCGTTGCCGAAGACGCGCGTCGCCACCATCGTGAGCGCCTCCGCCTGGGTGGGGTTCACCTTGCCCGGCATGATCGAGGACCCTGGCTCGTTCTCGGGAATCCGCAGCTCCCCCAACCCGTTCCGCGGGCCGGAGGCATACCACCGCACGTCGTTCGCGAGCTTCATGAGGACACCACCGAGTGTCCGCAGACCCGCGCTCACCCCGACCAGCGCGTCGTGCGCCGACAGGGCCGCGAAGAGGTCGGGCGCCTGACGGAACGGCTGCCCGGTCTCGGTGGCGATCTTCTCGGCTGCCAGGGCCCCGAAGCGCGGGTGGGCGTTGAGGCCGGTCCCGACCGCAGTGCCACCGATCGCCAGAGCGCGAGTGGACTCCACGGCATACGCCAAGGCCTTCATGGCGTCGTCGAGCTGCGCGACCCAGCCGCCGAAGACCTGCCCCAGGGTCACCGGGGTCGCGTCCTGGAGGTGGGTGCGGCCCACCATGACGACGCCTTCGTATGCCGTGGCCTTGTCCGCGAGGACACCGCGCAGCTCCGCGACCGCTGGCTCGAGACGTTCGACGACCTCGAGGACGACGGCGATGTGCATGGCCGTGGGGAAGGTGTCGTTGCTCGACTGCCCGCGGTTGACGTGGTCGTTGGGGTGGACGGGTGACTTCGAGCCGCGCTCCCCGCCGGCGAGCTCGATGGCGCGGTTCGACACGACCTCGTTGGCGTTCATGTTGGACTGCGTGCCGGAGCCGGTCTGGAAGACGACGAGCGGGAACTGCGCGTCGAGCGAACCGGAGATCACGTCGTCCGCAGCCCGCTCGATGAGCTCGGCCACGTCGGTGGGCAGCTCGCCCAGCTCGCCATTCGCCTGTGCCGCAGCCTTCTTGAGGATGCCGAGGGCACGGATCATCGGCCGTCCCCACACGAAGGCGTCGCGTCCGATGTCGAAGTTCTCGATGCTGCGCTGGGTCTGGGCGCCCCAGTAGGCATCGATGGGCACCTCGATCGAGCCCATCGTGTCGGATTCGGTCCGGTGTGTCGTTGCGTCCGCCATGTCTCCACCGTAGGCGTGACAATGGGCTCATGACAGAGGCGCCACGATGACCGAGCCGCACGACATCCAGACCTGGCTCACCGACATGGACGGTGTCCTCGTGCACGAGGAGCACGCGATCCCCGGGGCCTCCGACTTCATCGAGGCCCTCAAGGCGGCCCAGCGGCCGTTCCTCGTCCTCACGAACAACTCGATCTACACCGCTCGCGACCTGCGCGCCCGCCTCCTCGCCAGTGGGATCGACGTCCCCGAGGAGTCGATCTGGACCTCGGCGATGGCGACGGCACAGTTCCTCGCCGACCAGCGACCGGGAGGCACGGCCTACGTCGTCGGCGAGGCCGGCATGACCACGGCCCTGCACGACGTCGGCTACATCCTCACGAGCCGCAAGCCCGACTACGTCGTCCTCGGTGAGACACGGACCTACTCGTTCGAGCAGATCACCCAGGCCATCCGGCTCATCGAGAAGGGGGCTCGCTTCATCGCGACCAACCCCGACGTGAGCGGCCCGTCGCCCGAGGGCATCCTCCCCGCGACCGGGTCGGTGGCCGCGCTCATCTCGGCGGCGACGGGCCGGCAGCCCTACTACGTCGGCAAGCCCAACCCGCTCATGATGCGCAGTGCCCTCAACCGGCTCGACGCGCACTCCGAGTCGACTGTCATGGTCGGCGACCGCATGGACACCGACGTGGTCTCGGGTCTCGAGGCCGGGCTGCGCACCGTGCTCGTGCTCACCGGCTCCACCCGCCCCGCGGACGTCGAGCTGTTCCCCTACCGACCGACGGCCGTGGTGGACTCGATCGCCGACCTCGTCGAGGTCGTCCGGTCCGGAGGACCCATCGCATGACGTCTCCCACGCCAGACCCGTTGTCCGAGACGGAGATTCCGCCGGCACAGTCGGGACTGCCAGACCTGACGGGTATGCCGGCCGGCTGGGTTGCCCGCGTTCCCGCGCGTGACGACGTGACGGCCCTCGTGGCCCTGACCGAGGCGCACCAGCAGATGGCCAAGGGATCGGCGTCGGTCGACTCCGACGTCGTCGAGAGCAACGTCGCGGGCAAGGGGTCGTGGACCCGACACCAGTCGCTGGTCACGGATGCGGACGGCACCGTCCTCGGCTGGGCGACGATCCATGACCGGGCCGGAGGCCGCACCCTGGTCGAGGTGACGGTCGCCGTCGACGCCCTCGACGAGGGTGACGCCGACGCTCTCGCCGCGGCCCTGTTCGCGTGGGCCGAGGAGGCCGGGCGCGTCATCGCTGCCGGGCGCGAGCTCGACGGGACCCAGCTCGACTCCGGCGCGTACGCCGACGACGCACGGCAGCGCCGGTGGCTTGCCGCTGCCGGCTATCGCCAGACACGGACATGGTTGCAGATGTCACGGCCGGTGCTCGCGGCAGAGGCCGCGGACGGTGCGCTTCCGGGACCACGAGAAGGCGTGACGATCCGCCAGGTCGCCAAGCACGACACCGGCCTGCCGGTCGCGGCCGACCTCCAGACCGTGCACCGCATGCTCGAGGAGTCGTTCGCCGACCACTTCAACAGCTACCGCGAGTCCTTCCCGGAGTTCCTGTCGCGACTGCGCGAGGACCCGGGACACCGCTGGGACCACTGGTGGATCGCCGAGGTGGAGGTCGACGGAGAGATGGTGCCCGGTGGCGCCCTGGTCGCGACAGTCGTCCCGCCCGACGCCTCGGGAACCTTCGGGACCTATGTCGACTACATCGGCGTGCACCGCCTCGCCCGCGGTCGCGGTGTCGCGAAGGCGCTGCTGCACACCGTGATCCGCGATGCTGCCGAGCGCGGCAACAACCGCGTCGGGCTCGAGGTCGACGACGACTCCCCGACCGGCGCGGACGGCCTCTATCTCTCGCTCGGGTGGGTCACGGCATACAGGACCGAGTCCTGGCACCGCCACATCACGCACTCCTGAGGTGCTGTCCCGAACCCACCAAACTGGACGGTTGGGGGCAGGTCAGGCGAGGCGTTTGAGGATGACGGCGAGGACGGCGTCGTCGTCGCCGAGCGGCGCGGTCACGACATCGGCGCCGGCATCGGCGAGCCGGTCGTGGAAGAAGCCCTCGGCCAAGAGGTAGGCGGCCACGGCCACGGTGGGCGCGCCAGCGGTCCGAGCAGCAGCCACGGCGGCGGGCACCGACGGCTCGGTGCCCGCGGCATACGCCACCGTGACGGGCCCGTCCCACTCCTGGGCCAGCTGGTCGGCGGCACTTCCCACGTCCTCGGCCGCCACGGCGCGACTCGAGCCGGCCGCGGCCAGGACGACGTGTGCCCCCGGCGCCACGCCCTGGGCCTTCAGCCGCTCGACCATCAGGAACGCCAGCAGCGGGTCGGGGCCGAGCTGGGGCACGGCGACGGAGCCGGGGTGTGCCGCCACCGCGTCGGCGATGTCGACGTCGACGTGGAAGCCACGGCTGAGCAGGAGCGGCACGACCGCGACATGGGAGTGCCGGGTCATGACGTCGTCGAGGACCTCCCCGACGAGGGGGGTCTGCACGTCGACATAGGCGAGGGCCACCTCCGTGGCGGGCAGGGCCTCGGCCACGCGCGCCGCGAGCCGACGCACCGTCTCGGCTCCGCGCGCGTCGCGGGTGCCGTGGGCGACGAGGACGACTGCGGTGTGCTCCATGCCGTGCAGTCCAGCACATGCGCGGCACGCCAGGTGTGGGCGCGCCAGCCCCTGGGCTCGATCAGAGCTCGCCGGTCTGCACCTTCCACAGCGACGCATAGATGCCCTCGGCACCCAGCAGCTCGTCGTGGGTGCCGGCCTCGGCCACCCGACCGGCGTCGAGGACCCAGATGCGGTGCGCGTGCCGGACCGTGGAGAGCCGGTGGGCCACGACGATCGCGGTGCGGTCCAGGGTCGCGCGCCGCAGGGACGCCTGGATGGCGGCCTCGGTCTCGTTGTCGACCGCACTCGTGGCCTCGTCGAGCACGAGCACCGCCGGGTCGCGCAGGAGTGCCCGGGCCAGGGCCACCCGCTGTCGCTGGCCACCCGAGAGGTTGACGCCGCGCTCGCCCAGGTGCGAGTCGAACCCCTCGGGCAGGGCCTCGATGAAGTCCACGGCAGCAGCCGCCACCGCCGCCTCGCGGATCTCCTCGCGGCTTGCGTCGGGACGTCCGTAGGCGATGTTGTCGGCGACCGACCCCGAGAAGATGTAGACGTCCTGGGCGACGTAGCCCATCGAGCCGCGCAGCGAGTCCCAGTCGAGCTCGCGCACGTCCCGACCGTCGAGGATGACCGCTCCCTGACGCGGGTCGTCGAACCGCAGCACGAGGCGCAGCAGCGTGGACTTGCCCGACCCGGTCGCACCGACGATCGCGTGGGTCTCCCCGGCAGGGATGACCATGTCGATCCCGTGGAGGATCTCCGGGCCCTCCCCGTAGCCGGCTCGCACGCCCCTCAGCTCCACGGCGCCCCGGACCGGACGCTGGAGCACGCCCGCACCCGCCGGGACGGTGACCGGTTCGTCGAGCAGCCGCAGGATCCGCCCCGCCGAGGCCCGGCCTCGCTGGTAGAGGTCGAGCACCGTCGCCACCTCGGTGAGCGGCCAGAGCAGACGCTGGGTCATGAACACGAGCACGGAGTAGGCCCCGACCTGCAGGTCACCGCGCAGGGTGGCCCACCCGCCGAAGAGCAGCGTGCAGGTGAAGCCGGCGAGGATCGCCATCCGGACGAGGGGGACGAAGGCCGCGCTGGACCGGATCGCGTCGACGTTGGCCTGTCGGTATGCCGTGGAGAGCACCGCGATCCGGTCGCGTTCGCGTGCCTCGGCGGTGAACGCCTTGATGGTGGCGATGCCGGCGAGGTTGGCGCTCAGGGCGCCGGAGAGGTCGCCCACCGTCTCGCGCACCCGGGCGTAGAGCGGCTCCAGCCGGCGCTGGAAGAGCAGCGAGCCGGCGATGACGAGCGGGATCGGCAGGAACGCGAGGACGAACAGCTGCCCGCTGGCTGCCGCGAAGACGGCTCCGACGAGCACCACGTTGAGCGCGGTCTGGAGGATCGCCGGGGCGCCGACGTCGAGGAACCGCTCGAGCTGGTTGACGTCGTCGTTGAGGGTGGCCAGCGTCGTCCCGCTCGCCCGCCCCTCGTGCCACGACATGTCGAGGTGCTGCGCATGGTCGTAGGCCTCGACGCGCAGGTCGTGCTCGATCCCCTGGGCCAGGCCGCGCCAGAGCACGTCGGCGACGTACTGGGAGAGGGACTCGATGACCCAGACGACGACGTTGATCGCGGCCAGCCAGCCCAGCTGGGCGTAGCGCGACTCGACGCCGAGCAGGGTCCCGACGTAGGAGTCGGTCCCGCGGACGACGACGTCCACGGCGGCCCCGATGAGCAGCTCCGGCACGACGTCGGCGACCTTGTTGATCGTGGACATCGTCACGGCGGCCACAAGCCGGCCACGGTAGCGACGGTGCCGCTCCCACAGTGCACTGAGCGGGCGGTCCGGGCCGGCGAGAGCAGTCACCGCCAAACCATAGGTCGCGAGCAGGCGGCGCTCACACGCCCGGTCCCCTCGCTGCGGCCCGTGGCGTTCGGTCGCCCGGGCATGCGCCCTAGGGTTGGCCCATGAGCGAGACGTCGAAGGACAACACCCGGCCGATCGAGGCCGGCATCCACACCGACTTCGCGCGCGAGATGAACTACGGCTCCTACCTCGCGATCGACGAGCTGCTCAGCGCCCAGCACCCGGTGAGCGACCCGGAGCACCACGACGAGCTCCTCTTCATCATCCAGCACCAGACGACCGAGCTCTGGCTCAAGCTCGTCCTCCACGAGCTCCGTTCCGCCGCCGCGCTGCTCGCCCAGGACGAGATGCGCGTGGCCCTGAAGCGGATCGCCCGGGTCAAGCACATCCAGCGCACCCTCACCGACCAGTGGTCCGTCCTCGCGACGCTCACCCCCACCGAGTACAGCCAGTTCCGTGGCTACCTCGGGCACGCGTCGGGCTTCCAGTCCTGGCAGTACCGCGCGGTTGAGTTCATGCTCGGCAACAAGCACCGCGGGATGCTCAAGGTCCACGAGGCCGACCCCGCGGCATATGCGATCCTCGAGGAGCTCCTCGAGGCCCCGAGCATCTACGACGAGTTCCTGAGATACCTCGCTCGACGTGGGTATGCCGTGCCGCAGGAGATCCTCGACCGGGACGTGAGCATCGCTCACGTCCCGAACGACGGCCTCGTCCAGGTCCTCACCGGGATCTATGAGGACGCCGAGGACCACTGGGACATCTACGAGGCGTGCGAGGAGCTCGTCGACCTCGAGGACAACTTCCAGCTGTGGCGCTTCCGGCACCTCAAGACCGTGCAGCGGGTCATCGGGATGAAGACGGGGACCGGCGGCTCGAGCGGCGTCGGCTTCCTCCAGCGGGCGCTGGAGCTCACCTTCTTCCCCGAGCTCTTCTCGGTCCGCACGTCGATCGGCGCACCTCCTTCCTGAGGCCGGCTCAGGACCTTCGTGGTGGGGAGGCCGATTCGCAGCGGAATCGCAGCGGCACGCGTCACCGTGTGGGCACGGGCCACACCGGTCCACCGACCTGGAGGGACCCATGACACCACGCACCATCACCTCGTTCGCGATGCTGGCCACGGCCGCAGGCCTCGTCACGGCCGCCGTCCCGGCAGCGCAGGCCAGCGCCGCCGCGACCGTCTCCACCAACGCGACCGCCTCCGTCGCCACCACCGCCGCCCTGTCGACGCTGCGTCAGCAGACCGTCGACCGGGCCAACAGCCTGCTCACGGCCGACCTCAGGTACGAGGACGCCGCCGGAACGATCCGGCTGAGCACCCAGCCCGGCGCCACCCGCAACCTGCTGTCCTGGGACGGCAGCAACACCAACAGCAACGTCCTCAACGACTTCAACGGGCTGGACTGGTGCGGCTACCTCGTCGCCCGGACGTGGACCGGCGAGAACACGCCCTCCACCAGTGCCTTCCCGCGGATCCCGACGTACTACATGCGTTCGCAGGCGTGGCGCACCGAGGCCAAGACGCCCTACTACCGGTTCGCCCAGAGTCGCCTGCCCCAGCCCGGGGACGTCCTGGTGTGGCAGAACGGAGCAGGCGCACCGGGAGCGGACAACGGCACCTCGACGGGGCACGTCGGCGTGGTCACCGCCGTCAACGCGACGACCAACGTCGTGACCAGCGTCGAGGGCAACGTCGCAGGCGACGAGATCAACCGCCGGACCTACACCTGGGACGCCGACGGGCCCACCCTCCCGGACAAGCACTTCATGGGCCACACCTCTCGCGAGTGACACGGACGCCAGCGCCTGGCGAGGCTGCGGCGTCAGAGGGAGCGCTGGTACTGCTCCCACCAGACGAGTGGCCGGTCGGTGCCCGCGGTGCTGTCGCTGCAGGAGCCACCCTCGCCGCCGAAGCGGAACTGGTAGATCTGGCACAGGCTGCGGTGCGCGCCGTAGGCCACCCAGGGGTCGCCGACCGCGATGGCGTGGATGTGCTCGTTCCCGGACCAGTTGCGGAACCAGGCGGCGAAGCCGACCTCGCGCAGGGCAGCAACCCGGGCGCTCGTCTGGGCCGGTGCGTCGTTGACCCGGATGTCGATGACTCCGCCGCCGAGGTGCGTGCCCACCGACTCGCTGGCTCCACCCCGGCCCTGGCTGATGGTCATGTTGCTGCCGCTGAGCTGCTCGGCCTTGCGGAACATCGCCCGGGTGCGCTCGTTGATGTCCTGGTTGCGGAAGTCCGCCGGGGCGTCCGCCTGGACCTCGACGACCCACGACCCCTGGTCGACCTTGTTCGAGAGGGTGAAGCGGTTGGGCGCCAGCTCGTTCAGCTCGTACAGGCTCGGCAGACCGTTGGTCGACCACGCGTTCGGCGAGGCGTGGACCTGGTTCTCCCAGGTGCGCCAGGCGTCCATCGTGGCCCGGCCGAAGTGGCCATCGGTGTCGCTGGCGGCGAGGAACCCCTTGGCTCGCAGGGCCGCCTTGACGGTCTTGACCGAGGCTTCGGCACCGGAGGTGAGGCCGCGGTCGGGTTTGCTGGGGTCGAGCTGGGCGGCGAGCACGAGCCGCTCGTGGTTGACGACCGGCAGGACGGTCACCGCCGTGGGTGCGCCGGCAGCAGGGCCACTGGCCAGACCCACGCTGACGGCTGCCGCCAGGGTGGTCACGACGACCGCAACCCCTCGGTGTCGCAGCCTCGAACCCTGTGACGTCGAACCCCTTGACGTCGAACCCTGTGACCTCACGGTCTGCGGCTGATCCATGAGCTGCGTCCTCTTCCGGTTGCCTGACACCCCTGCGGGCCTGGTGCAGTGAGCAGACCAGCCAGCGCTGCGAACTCGCTGCGGATCGACTGTGGTCATGCCACCCCGTGGTCGCCGGGCGGCCGGAGCGAGCCCTGGGCGGCACAGAGATGGGCGATGATCGCATCGAGCTCGGTGGTGTCGGTGAGTCCGGCGCGCACGAGGGCGTCACGCTCGGCGACGAAGACGTCGATCGCCTGCGGCACCCTGCCCTGCAGGTGGAGGACGCGACCGAGGTCGCGCAGGCTGGCGGCACGGCTGAGGGGTCGGTCGAGCCGCTCGAACCCGGCGATGCTGTCGCGGAGCACGGACTCGCTCTCGGAGAGGCGCCCGAGCGCGGCCTGCACCCGGCCGAGGGTGCGCTGGGCACGGTGGAGCATGAAGTCGTCATGACGCACCGCCGCCTGCTCGACGGCCTGCTCGGCCGCCGGCAGCGCCTGGTGGGGCTCGCCCATCTGCACGAGGATGTCGGCCCGGGTGTCGAGCACGGCCGTCACCCCGTTGACGTCGCCGAGACGCACGAAGAGCTCGGTCGCCGAGTCGCAGAGCGGCAACCCGGGGGCGTACTCACGCAACCGCCGATGCACCCTCGCCAGGGCGAACTGCGCCGTCGCCGAGCCCGACCAGTCGTCGATGCCCTCGAACAACCGGGTGGCCTCGATCAGGCGCTCGCGCGCCGTGTCGAGCACGTCGTAGTCGTCGAGGAGACTGCCCCACGCGAGGGCGACGTAGGCGCGCACCACGGGGTCCACCTCGTCGTGACCGGCGCGCGTCGACCACTCCAACGCCTCCTCGGCTGCCACCCGCTCCCCGTTGGCGCGGTGGGCGCGTCCGAGGATGACGGCAGCGACGATCGCACCAGCGAGGTCCCCGTCGAGCAGCATCGTCCGCCGGGCCCGGGTCGCGAGGGTCGCGGCCAGGCGCGAGTGCGCGGTCTCGTGACGGAGGTGCGCCTCGACCAGGTCGAGATGCGCGATTCCCCGGCGGTCGTCCTGAAGGTCCGGGTCGAGCTGCGCCCGGACCGTCGCGGCGACGGCGAACCAGTGGTCGAGCTCCAGTCCGTTGAGCGCATGCTGCGCCAACAGGGCCAGAAGCCGCCACGCCGTCGCCGGGTCGGTCGCGGCAACCTCGCGCGCGCAGAGGACGAAGGTGTCCTGCTCGGTGCGGAAGAACTCGAGCGCCTCGTGCGGGTCGACGCCGCTCGCGCCACGGGGCAGCCTTCCGCCCTCGGGGCACGCCGGGAGCGGCAGGAACTGCACCGGATACCCCTGCGCGTGGGGAAGCGCCGTCGTGAGCAGGGTCTTCGCGACCTGCCCCAGAGCATCGGCGACGTCGGGCAGCTCCTCGGACTGGACGGCATACAGGCGGACGAGGTCGTGGAGGACGAACTGCGTGGAGAGTCCCTCACGGGACTCCGTCTCGAGCAGGTATGCCGCGTGCAGCTCGTCGAGGGCAGCGTCACCATCGGCGTCCGGTCCGACGAGCGAGGACAACAACCATCGGCTGGCGGCTCTGAAGGGGAGGGCGGCGAAGTTGGCGAGGAGGGCACGGGCGCCGTCGCTGAGTGGCGCCTCCGCGAGGCCGAGCCCGGCGTAGACAGCCCGGTCGGACGGCTCGCTGGCGGGATGTCCGCCGATCTCCTTCGCCAGGGACGAGGCCGCCCGGCGCAGGGAGAGGTCCGGCCGCGAGACCACCCGCTGGGCCGTGATCCGCAGCAGCAGGGGGAGCCCGAGGCACGCCCGCGCGAGCTCCCTCAGGCCGTCGGCCTCGCCGCCCACACGTCCGTCACCGACGAGTCCGCCGAGGAGGGTCTCGCTCTCACCTGCAGAGAGGGCGCTCACGAGGATGCGCACGGTGGGTTCGCACTCGGTCAGCGTCGCCCGGCTCGTGAGGATGGCCGCTGAGGGAGCCCGGGCGGGGAGGAGGTCGCTCACGTCGACGTCGGCCCCGATGTCGTCGAGGACGATGAGCAGGCGCTTCGTGTCGAGGATCGAGCGATACATCGCCACCCGCGCGTCATGGGTGGCGGGCAGGACGTCGGGCGGGACACCGAGGAGCTGGAGGAAGTGCGAGAGGACGCTCGTGACCCCGGCGCGGCCGGTCTCGCTGTCGAGGTGGAGGTAGAGCGTGCCGTCGGGGAAGTCGTCGCGGAGCCGGTGGGCCGCCTCGACCGCGAGCGCCGTCTTGCCCATGCCACCCAGTCCGGTGACGGCGATGACCGGTGCCGGTCCGACACTCGTCGTCGCCGTCGCGCCCGCGAGGATCCGTTCGAGCTCGGTGGTCCGCCCGACGAGGTTGGCCACACTGCGGGGCACGGTGCGCGGCGCGGGGACCTGTCGGAGCCGCGGGGGTTCCGTGGGGTCGGACGCCGGCTCGGCTACTCCTGCCGGTGACACCGGGGTCCTGCCGGGACCACCACTGCCTCCCGACTCGCCCGCGCTGCCGGCGGAGGGGTCCGAGCCGCCAGAGCCACCCGCTGCAGTCGGGGCACTCGGGGCGGCTGGGGCGACGGCGTCGTCGAAGCTGAGCACGTCGTGGTGGGCCGCCGCGAGGATCGGCCCCGGGCGCACCCCCAGCTCGTCGTCGAGGCGGCTGTGGATCTCACGGTAGATGTTGAGCGCGCTCGCCTGTCGCCCCACCCGCACGAGCACCCGCATGAGGAGGGCGTGCACGTGCTCGTCGAAGGGATGGCGCCCGCTGAGGTGCCCTAGCTCGCTGACGAGCCCGTCGAGGTGACCGGTGGCAAGGCCCACCTCCATGCGCTCCAGCGCGATCTCGAGGCTCTCCTCGTCGAGGCGTCTGCGACGGGCCTCGACGTCGGGGCTGTCGGGAACTCCCTCCAGGGCGGGGCCGACCCCGAGGGACTCGGCCTCGTGCAGGAGGGCGTGCTTCTCGGGGTCCGTGAGGTCGAGCGTCGCGGCCCGGCGGGTCAGGGCTGCCCGGTGGCTGAGGTCGGTCCAGACAGCCTCGTCGAGTCGGTAGCCCGCCTCGTGGGTGACCACGAGCAGGTCCGGCGCCACCTTGCGGCGAAGCCCCGAGACCACGGCCTGCACCCGGTTGCGGGGTGACGCGTGGGAGCGCCCGGCCCAGATCCACTCGGCGAGGGCATCCACGGTGACGACTCGGCGCTCGGCGACCACGAGGGCGGCGACGAGCAGGCGCTCCGAGGGCGTGAGCGGCAGGTTCTCGTCCTGGCGGGCGAGCCGCACCGGACCGAGGACGCACACCGACAGCCCCGCTTCGGGTGCCCCCGGGGCAGTCCGACTCGCTGTCCTGCCATGTGAACTGTTGGCCACGTGGCGAGGCTATCCACCATGGGCATGCCTGTCATCAGGAGGAGCCGGGGAGGACTCCCCCTGATGGGGGGTGCGGGGTGGTCTCAGTGGGTCATGCTGAAGGCAGCCACCACCCCGTTGTGGTCCGACCGCGTCCCGTCGACGACATAGTGGTTCGTCATCTCCATGAGGCGGCTGGACGGGACCCGCACCCATTCGTAGATGTAGTCGATGCGGCGGCTCCCGAGGGTCGGCAGGTTCGTCACGCCGAGCTGCGAGTAGCCCGAACGCAGGCCGGGGATCGCGCCGGTCGCCTGGCGCTCCTCGAGCACCGTGTAGGGGAACTGCGAGTACTGCACCCGCTTGTCGTCCTGGTAGTCGACGTTGAAGTCACCGCTGACGACGACCTGCCCGTTGTCGGAGCGGCCCACCGCGAGGTCGCGGATCATCCGGATGTGCTTCTCGGCGTCCCCGGTGCGGGGCAGGGCGTAGGGCGAGCCGTTGTCGTCGATGTGCGCGTTGAGGTGGCTGTTGATGTGGTTGACGTGGCGCCCGCTGGGCAGGTGCTCCCAGCTGATCCAGGTCAGGTAGCGCGGGGGCGGCGGCTCGGCGCTGCCACCGGTGTCACAGACGAAGGTCGATCCCCGGTCGCCGCTGCTCGTCGCGCGGAACATGGACTTGCGAGCGAGCAGGGGCTCGGCGCCGGGCCATGTCCCCGAGGGCATGTAGAGGTGCCAGCCGTTGCTGTCGGCCCAGTTCCGCAGCTCGTCGCGACGGAACTGCACCTCGTTGAGCCCGAGCAGGTGGCAGTGACCGGCGATGAGGTTGAGGTCGTGCAGGAAGTCGGCGTGCGAGATCGTGCTGAGGATGTTGAGGTGACCGACGCGGAAGGTCGAGGTCACCGCGGAGGCCGAGCCCGCCGCTGCCACCGTGGTGGCGGCTCCGGCACCGGCCGCGAGGCCGAGGCGGGCGAGGGTGCGACGACTGATGGCTGGGGCGGACCCCTGGGGCGCTCCCTGGGAGGTGGTCATGGGAGCAGGTTGCGCCAAGCCGCTGCGAAGTCACTGCGGATCCGCTGCGGAGGTCAGTGGAGTCAGTCGCCGGCGCCTCAGAGCGCGCGGGCGCGGTTGTTGCGGGGGTTGTGCTCGAGCTCGATGAGACCGAGCTCCTCGAGCAGCGGCGGGAGATACATGCCGAAGCGACCCCGATAGCCCTTGCGCAGGCCGTACCAACCACCCACCGGGTTGTCGGCCGCACGCCCCCACGACTCGATCGTGCCGTCCTTGGCGTCCTTCTTCTCGTCGGCCGCACCCAGGTCCATCCAGTCGCCGTGCTCCCGGAGCATCGCGTGGAGGTCCTCGATGGCGCTGAGGTGGTACTTCAGCGTCGTCGTCCCGACCTGGCAGACCAACGCGGGAGGGTCGCTTTCCTCGTCGCGATACATCGTGTAGGCCGACGTCCCGGGTGCCGTGGTCAGCTCCCACGGGGACTCCTTGGTTCCCTGTCCGCTCATCTCGTCAGTGTGTCAGTCGCCGAGGTGCTCGCGGACGAGCTTCTTCGGAGCCTTCGCCGCCCACGCCTCGGTGATGATCTCGGCGAGCTCGTCGCGGTCGATCTCGCCCAGCCTCGACAGTCGCACGAGCACCCCGTTGAACCCCCGGAAGTGGTCGATCGTGAAGAAGGGACCTCCGCCTTCGAGCAGCGCCAGGGTCGCGCCCTCGTCCGCGGTCATGACGACGAGCAGGTCGTCCCACATCTCGCCGGTCACCGGGTCGACAGCGGTCTTGTGTGGCATCCGGTAGAGAAGGAAGCCCTTGCCGCGCACCTTCCACGTCGGCCGGTCACCCCAGGAGATGCCGAGCTCGGTCTCCGGGAGCCCGGCCGCGATCTCGTCGACGTCGCTCGGGCGGGCCTTGCGGGCCATCAGCGCCTCCCGGGCTTCTCGCTGGCCCCGACGTACTGCTCGCACCACTCGATGAGCGGACGCAGCGCGACCCAGTCCGCACGCACCCGCTCGACGACCTCGTCGGACTCGAGCCAGTCCGGGGTGCCGTGGTCGCGTGCCGCTGTGAGGGTCCGGTGACGGAGCAGCTCGATCCGCGGATGATCTGCCGGTATGCCGCGTGGCCGCGTCGCGAGCACGTCACCTCCGATGTCGAAGCCGTTGTCCGACAACCCATCCACGAGCCTCACCAGCTGCCGGCCCGCCACGTCATCGGCGACGCTCGCACGGTAGCGAGCCACCTGGTCGGACTCGGAGGCATAGAAGCCGCCCCCGGTCCGGAGCCCGTCGGCCCCGACCTGGACGTACCAGCCCATCCGCGACGCCGTGGGCACGAAGAGTCCCTGGTGGTTCTTGTAGGGCGACTTGTCCTTGCTGAACCGCACGTCGCGGTGGGGGCGGAAGAGCTTCGGCTCCCCGAACTCCTCGGTGAGCACGTCGCCCAGGTGAGCCATCGGCTCCTGGACGCTCACGGCATACCGGAGCTTGTTGGCCGCCCACCACTCCCGCGAGTTGGACTGCTCGAGCTCGCGGTAGAACTCCACGGCGTCGAGCGGGATGCCGGGAACGTCGGCCCCGGCCGGCTCATCCGAAGCCGTGGATGGCGAGCGGGTCATGGAGCGCCTCCTCCTCATGGGTCAGGTGGGCCAGCAGCGACTCGGTGAGCCGGTCGAGGGCGTCGGACAGGGTGTCGAGGGCGCGCTGACCGTCGGAGCCGTAGCCGGCGTCTGCGACGAGGGCGACGAGAGCGCGGTCGAGTTCGTCGAGGAGAGCGGCGACGACCTCGTGCTCGTCGTGCAGGCGGGTGATGACGGGTTCGAGGGTCGGGTCGGCGCGCAGCAGGTGCGGGAACATCCCTCGGTCCTCGTTGGTGTGGTGGCCGGTGACGATGCGGCAGTAGGACTCGCAGTAGGCGCCGAGGGTCCAGTTGTTCTGGCGCATCGTCATCGTGTTGATGACCGAGCGCGCCTGACCCACGCTCGTGTGGCCCTCGCGCACCTGGCTGACGATGTCGCGCACCTGGGCCAGCTCCGAGCGCAGGTAGTCGTGGACCTCGACGAGGTGTGCCGGGACGGCGAGCTGGGCGGCGGTGAAGCCCGAGCTGCTCCGTGCCACCACCGTCTCGCGCACGTCCGGCGCCGACGCAGGATCTGTGACCGGCTCCTCTGACTCGGGCGTCGAGCCGCCCTCACGCTCCGCGGCGACGAGCTCGCGGGTGAGCGGCACGACCTCGGCGGCGAACCGGCGCACGAAGTCGGGATCGTCGGTCCCGACGATGAAGGTGCTCATCCCGATGCCCACGGCGAGGTCGGTGAGCTGCTCGGCCCAGTCCCTCGGGGTGCCGGCGAAGACGCCGGAGCCGGTGCCGAACCGGCCGAAGATGTTGTAGATCCGACGGATGTCCTGAGGGGCGCGACCGGCGCCCACCGCTGCCTCGTCGAGGCGGGCGTTGAGGTCGGGCAGGGCCGGCGGGTCGGCGTAGCCCATCGACGGGACCCAGCCGTCCGCGAGCTGACCGGTGAGGCGGATCATGCGCGGCTTGTAGGCGCCGAGCCAGATGGGGATGTCGTGGGCCGGCCTCGGCCCCGGCTTGAGACCGCGGTTCGAGTAGTGCTCGCCGTCGAGGCGCCCGGGCTCGCCCGCCCAGAACGCACGGAGGATCGTGATCGCCTCCACGAGGGCGTCGACCGACTCCTTGGGCGTCTTGCGCCCTCCCCCGGCGGCCTCGATCCCGTCCCAGAAGGCGCCTGCGCCGAGACCGAGCTCGACCCGCCCGCCGGTGAGGACGTCGAGGCTCGCCGCCGCCTTGGCCAGGACCACTGGCGGCCGCAGCGGGAGGTTGGCGACGTTGGTGGACAGCCGGATCTGGCTCGTCCGGGCGCCGATGGCCGAGAGCAGGGTCCACGTGTCGAGGTGGGCGGCCTGGTAGGGGTGGTCCTGGATGCTCACGTGCTCCAGGCCGACGACGTCCGCCAGCTGCGCGAGCTCGACGACGTCGTGGTGACGGTCCGCGTCGGGGCTCGGGAAGATCCCGAACTGGAGGTCGAGGCCGTAGTCGGGCATGGCCCCAGTATCACTGGCGGCACTCCCGCCTGCCGTGCCGTGCGAACGGGGCTGGTCAGCCCTTCTCGGCCCCGGCCGTCAGACCGCCCGCCAGCCACCGCTCTCCGATGAAGAAGAGCACGACGATCGGGAGCGTGAGGATGACCGACCCGGCCATGAGGACCGTCGTCGGCACCTCGATGCTTCCGGACAGCTGCGAGAGGCCCAGGGAGACCGTCCAGTTCTCCCGCCGCTCGACGAGGAAGAGCAGCGCGAACAGGAACTCGTTCCAGGCGATCATGAAGACGAAGAGGGCGTTGGAGACGATCGCCGGCACCGCCAGCGGCAGGCTGACGTAGCGCATCGTTGCGAACCTGCTGCAGCCATCCATGGCCGCCGCCTCCTCCAGGCTCACCGGGATCGTGTCGAAGTAGTTGCGCAGCATGTAGATCGACACCGCGACGACCTGGGCGACGTAGACGAAGAGCAGCCCGATGAGGGAGCCACGCAGCCCGATCCGCGTGTAGAAGACGAAGAGCGGCACCGCCAGCAGGATGCTGGGGAAGAAGTAGACGGCAAGGAAGAGAGCAGAGACCTTGTCGCGCCCCACGAACTTCAGCCGACTCACGGCATACGAGCCGGGAATCGCGATCAGCAGCGACACCACCACGGTCCCGAGCGCGACCAGCAGGCTGTTCCTGATGAAGCTCAGGAACCCCTGTCCACCGCTCTCGACCGAGCGGAGCACGTCGGTGTAGGTGGAGGGGTCGATCTCGCTCGGGGACACCCACAGCGAACCCGGGTCCTGGAGCAGGGCGTCGAGGGGGCGGAAGGACAGCAGGAGCATGTAGTAGAAGGGGAAGACCGCCAGGGCGAGCAGCGCGACGATGACGACCGGCTTGATGACGGCGAAGAAGCGCTCCTCGACGGTGTTGCGCGACCACCGCGTCGGCTGGCTCATGCGCCCTCCTCCCGTCGTCCGAAGAACTTGAGGTAGACGGTGACGAGGACCGCCAGGATCGCGGCGAGCACCAGGGCCTGCGCGGCGGCGGCGCCGATGTCGCTGCGGGACGTCAGGTAGTTGAAGACGCGGACACTCACGACCTCGGTGCCCGCCCCACCACCGGTCAGCAGGTAGATGTCGTCGAAGTTGTTGAACGTCCAGATGAAGCGGAGCACGGCGAGCACCGCGATCGTCGGCGCCAGCTGCGGCAGCACGATGTGCCGGAACCTCTGGGTCGGCGTCGCGCCGTCCAGCGTGGCGGCCTCCTCCAGGGTGCCGGGGATCGCCTCGATCCGGGCCGTGAGGAAGAGGAAGACGAACGGGAAGGAGCGCCAGGCCTCGAAGAGGATCACCGAGAACAGGGCCGTGGGGATCGGCAGGGGGATCCCGAAGAACGAGATGTTGTCGCGCTCGCTGAGGAAGGCGATCGGCTCGTCCCAGCCGAGCAGGCCCTGGCCCCACTCGTTGACGAGTCCGTACTGCGGGTTGAGCAGGGTGCTCCACACGAAGGCGGCAGCAACCACGGGCGCCACGTAGGGCAGCAGCATCGCGGCCCGGACCAGGCCCCTGCCGCGGAACGGCGTGCGCAGGGCCAGTGCTGCGATGACGCCGATGCCGATGGCCAGGGCAGTGCCGAGCACGGAGTACGTGACCGTGGTGAGCAGCGCCTTGAGGAAGCCCCCGGACGTGAGCACCGTGGCGAAGTTGTCGAACGTGTAGGTGCCCAGGAAGCCGGCCTCGCGGATGTCGAGCAGCCGCACGCGTTGGAAGGCCAGCGAGATCGTCCACAGGATGGGGATGACGATCATGACGAAGACGACGACGAAGGTCGGTGTGATCAGGGTCAGCCCCGTGCGCGCGTCCTGCCGCTGCCGGGTCGTGGTCCCTTTCACTGTGACTCCACGATCGCGCGAACCGTGTCAGCCGCAGACCGCGCGGCATCGGCGGGCTCACCACCGGTGCTCACCTCGTTGACCGCCTCGGCCACCGGCTGCTCGCCCTGCAGCGCCCCCAGCAGGGCACCCTGTCCCTGGGGGATGGCCCACCGCGAGAAGTCCGCCGGGCCCGCGGCGACCTGGTCGAGGACGTCCTTGGCGTAGAAGTCGGACAGCGGCGCCTTGGTGTCGACGCCGGCCGGGAGGGTGGCCCACTGGTCCGAGAACGTGGTGGGCTTGTCCGGGGTGCCGGTGCGCACGGGCACCTTGCCCTCGGGGGCGATGCCGATCCACGGTGGGTAGCCGTCGGACATCATGTACTCGACGAACTGCGTCGCGGCATCCGTGGAGGACTCCGCGGTGATGCCCCACGAGGTGATCTCACCGAAGACCGCCGGCTCGGAGGCCTCGGGTCCGGCGATGGCGGTCACGACGCCGCTGTTCTTGGCCAGGAACGCCGGGTCCTGTCGGCACTGTGGACAGCTGGGCTTGGCGTCGTCGCGAAGCCCGGCCATCTCGTCGAGGACGAAGGTCGACCAGATGAGCATGGCGGCCTGCCCGGCGAAGTAGGCCGCGCGCGAGGTGTCGACGTCCTGGGCGCCCGGGACGGAGTAGTTGTCGACCAGGTCTCCGAAGAAGCGGAAGGCGCCCTCGCACGCCTTGCTCTCGAGCGTGACCTCGCCGGCCTCGTCGACGAGCTCGCACCCGTTGCCGAGTGCGACGTGCTCGAAGGTCTGCACGGTGAAGGCGTCGCCCGGCGCGGTGCCACCGACGAAGCCGGCGACCTCATCGCTGTCGAGAGCCTTGGCTGCCGCCGTGATCGACTCGTAGGTCGTGGGCGGCTGCAGCCCCGCCTTGTCGAAGAGGTCCTTGCGATAGACCAGGATCTGGGCCCAGGACTCGCTGGGGACCACGAGCTGGTCCTCGCCATCCCTGGTCAGCTCCAGCGCTCGTGGCGTGAACGTCGACTCGTCGAGGGAGTCCATGACGCGGGCGACGGCGTCGGTGTCGAGGAGCTCGTTGGCGGACAGGGTTCGCACCTGCGGCAGCGAGATGCCACCGACGACGTCGGGCAGCGAGCCGGCCGCGGCGTTGGAGATGAGGAGCTGGTTGAACTGGTCCTCGGCGACCGGCACCAGCTCGACGGACACACCGCTTGCGGCGGTGAACCGGTCGACGATCTTCTGGGTCGCCGCGACCCGGTCGGGCAGGTCCTCCTGGATCCAGACCGTGATCTGGTCCGGGGGCTGGGCCTGCGGCTCGACCGCGCAGGCACCGAGGACGCCCACGGAGATCACGCCGGCCAGTCCCACGACGGCTGTGCGTCGTCGTCGGCCGGTGCGGCGTTGCACGTCGGGCATGGGTTCCTCCCCGGGGACCACCACATCTTGCCCTCACCGTAGGGCACACGTGGCCGCCACGGTGGAAACGCGGGCTGTCGGGTCCGCCGGGAGCTGTGACGTCTAGCTGACCAGGTCGGCGTAGACGACCACGTTGTCGACGTGGCTGCCGGTCTCGCCGTCGAGCACTCCGCCACAGGTGATGAGGCGCAGGGCGGCCCGGTCGACGGAGCCGTAGACCTGCTCGGAGGGGAACTTCGCCTTGGGGTACTGACCCACGCTCGTCACGGCGAACGTCGCGGTCGTGCCGTCCTCACGCTCGACCTCGATCTTCTCGCCCTTGCGCATCCCGCTGAGCTCGAAGAACACGGCCGGCTTGCTCTTGTGCGTCACGTGGGCCGCGATGATCGCCGGCCCGAGCTCGCCCGGGGTGGGGCTGCTCGTGAACCATCCGGCCTCGGTGCCGTTGTCGGGCACCTCCATCCGCTTGTCCGACTTGAGCTTCAGGTCGATGATCGGGGCGCTTGCGCCGATGCCGGGGAGGGTGACCTTCGTGGGGCGTGACCGCTCCATGAGCGTGCCCTTCGGGGTCTCGTATGCCGCTCCCGCCGGTGCCGTGCCGCCGTGCCCGGCGTGCGGCGACTGGGCCGATCCGGACGCCGATGCCGACGGTGAGGCCGTGCTCGAGGGCGCGGGCGTGGTCGGTGAGGGGTCGCCGCCGTGGCCGACGTGGCCAGCCTGGTCAGCGACCACCTCGGGCGGGGCGCCGGCCTGCTGCGACAGGGCATAGCCGGTCGCGCCGATGCCCAGCAGGCCGAAGGCCATGACGGCCGCAGCCGACGCCGTGAGGCGCCGACTGCGGCCAGTTCTGTCGTCAGTCATGGAAGACGCAGCCAATCAGACGCGGTCCGTGGCGAGCCGACGACGGTAGATCAGCATTCCGCCAGCAGCGGCGAAGGCCGCACCAGCGATGCCGAACGTGCCAGCGGCCTCGATGCCGTTGGTCGTGCCGTCACCGGTGTCGACGCCACCCTCGGGGGTCTCGCCGGCCGATGCGCCCACGACGGTGCCACAGGTCGCCGGGTTGGTGGCTTCCTCGGGGATGTCCTGGACGCCGAGGGACGCGGCGAAGGTGGACTCGCCGAGGGCCTCGAGGTCGTACTTGTCGTTGCCGTTGGCGTCCAGGCCGTGCTGGACGACGTGGAGGTTCTTGAGCTTGGCTCCCGCACCGGCGGGCAGCTCGATGGTGCGGCTGTAGGACAGGTTGCCGTCGGCGTCGGCCGTCGGCATGCGGTCGATGGCCAGGCCGCTCTTGGGGCTCGTGTCACCGGACGTGGTCAGCGAGAGGATGACGTCGCCGTACTGCGGCAGACCCTCTTCGGTGTTGACCTGACCGTCGCCGTCCTTGTCGGAGGACGAGTCGGGACAGGTGAACTTCTTGTCGCCCGAGAAGGACCCGTGGAAGTGCTGGGCGTGCGGGGAGTTGGGCGTGAAGCCCTCGCCCTTGATGGAGATCTTGAGGCTGTCGCCGTCCACGGTGAGCTGAGCGGTCGAGCTGGACCCGCTGTCGTTCCCCATGGTGTCGGTGAGCTTCATGTCGTAGTTCTCGGCCGCGCTGGCGCCCGTGGCACCAGCCAGGATCAGGAAGGCCGTGCCCGGGAGGGCCAGGGCTGTCTTCGAAATCAATCGCATCGTTGCGCTCCTTCGTCAGTCAGGGTCGAGGGCTCGACCCAGCTCTGTTGCGCTGGTGGTTCGGTGCGACGTGCGTCACGGATTGGTCCCGGCAGAAGTTGTCGATCCGCACGAGGGTCCGCGCGGTGGCATCGACGTCAGCATCGGGCCCGGCCAGATCGGTGAAGAGGTGGCCCCGGCCGGGGGTCACGTGGTCCTCGAACGTGGCCCCGCTGGCGGTCACCGCCTCACCGAGGGCACGCACCTCGGCCGGGTCGATCCACGGGTCCGTGGCGTGGCGGTGCACCTGGACGGGCACTCCCGTCCAGGCACCCGGTGGTGGGGCCGCCGAGTGCAGCAGGATCGCCGCGCCGGCGTCGGCCCGGCCGGACACGATGCGTTGCGCGAACCAGGCGCCGAGCGAGAACCCGGCATAGACGGTCCCGGCTGGCAGCTCGGCAGCCGCGGCGCGGACGGAGCCGAAGTACTCGGGGTGCGCGTCACGGTGGGCGATGCCCGCTGCCTCGTCGTCGAAGAGGTGACCCTCGTAGTAGTCGGGCGTGTCGACCTCGTGTCCGAGCTCCCGCAGCCGCTCAGCGAACTCCAGCACTGCAGGCCCGAGCCCGAGGGCCGAGTGCAACAACAGGATCCGGGCCATCAGCTGCCGCCGGGGCGATCGGGTGCCCTCAGGCCTGCGTCACGACAGGGGCGGGCAGCACCAGGACGAACGTGGTCGTGGGAGCGTCGGCGAGTGTCAGGTAGCCACCGAGCGAGATGGCGATCTGCGAGGCGATGGTCAGGCCGAGACCGTGGCCCGTGCTGTCCTGCGAGCTGGCCCCACGTTGGAACACCTCGTTGCCGACCGCGCGGTCGCCCTCGTCGACGACACCCAGGTGGAGGAACTTGCCGAGGTCCCTGGCGCCGGCCACGACCGTGCCCTCCCCGTGGGCGCAGGCGTTCTCGAGAAGCACGTCGAGGACCTGGACCACCGGCCCGGGCACGACGTGGGCGAGCACGGGCTCGGCGGGCTCGTGGACGAGCTCGCGACCCGCGGCGGCGAGCTTCGGTCTCCATCGGGCGACGGCCTCGGCCACGAGGCCCGAGAGGTCGAGGTCCACCGCGTCACCGAGGCGCCGGCCACGGGAGAGGTCGAGGATCTCGGTGACGGCGCTGCTGAGCCGGTCGAGCTCCGACATGGTCTCGGTGAGCTCCGCCGCCACCGTCGGCGGCGTCTCGGGCCACATCGAGAGATCCTCGAGGGTCAGTCGCAGGGCCGTGACCGGGCTGCGCAGCTGGTGGGACACGTTGGCCGCGAACTCGCGCTCGCGCTCGACAAGGAGGTCGAGCTGGGCCGACGCGCGGCGCAGGCTCACGCCGATGGCCTCCGCCTCCGGGATCGAGTAGTGGGGGAGCTCGAGGTCGAAGCGTGCCTCCCCCAGGTGGTCCGCAGCCTCGGCGAGCTCACCGAACGGCCGGGCCAGCCGCCGGGCCAGCACGAAGCCCACGCCGGCGGCCAGGACGACGAGCGCGAGGCCGATGAGGATCAGCGGCAGAAGCGCCTCCGAGACGCGCTGGTCGACGAGCGCCCCCGAGCGGGTCATCGTCAGGGAGCCCCCACCCTCGAGCCTGCGCGTCTGCACGATGTCGTTGGACGAGCCGCTGGACTGCTCACCGGCACGCACGACCGAGTCGTCGGGGGCGACGTACGCGATGCCCTCGCCCTCGTTGAGCAGGCCCCCGAGGAACTCCGAGGTCACCGGGGAGGCGTCCGCGGTGCGTTCGGCGATCACGACGGTCAGCAGGTCCGCGGACCTCTCGACCTTGCGGTTCTCCTGCGTCGTCACGAGGTCGGCCAGCAGGTACGCCCGGGGCACGCCGTAGAGCGCGACCATCGCGATGGTCATGCCGACCAGAGCCGCGACGAGCCGCTCACGCACCGCGGGCGTCCTCGAGACGGAAGCCCACTCCGCGCACCGTGGTGACCTGGGCCGGGGCCTGCGCGTCGTCCAGCTTCTGTCGGAGCCGACCGATGGTCGCGTCGAGGGTCTTGGTCGAGCCGTACCAGTTCTCGTCCCACACCTCGCTGATGAGACGCTCCCGGCTGACGACCGAGCCCCGACTCGCGTCCAGCAGGGCGAGGACGTCGAACTCCTTCGACGTGGCCGCCACCTCGGCGTCACCCACCCAGATACGCCGCGCGTTGACGTCGACGCGCAGGCCCGGGAGATCCGGCGCGGCGGGCACCTCGACAACCGGCTCAGTCGCGACCGCCCCGGACCCCCGTCGCACGAGGGCGCGCACCCGGGCCAGCAGCACCGACAGGCCGAACGGCTTGGACAGGTAGTCGTCGGCCCCCACGTCGAGGCCGACGACGAGGTCGAGCTCCCCGTCGCGAGCCGTGAGGATGATGATGCCGCCGGTGAACCCGTCCTCGCGCGCCCGGCGGCACACGTCGAGCCCGTCGACGTCCGGCAGACCGAGGTCGAGAAGCAGCAGGTCGATCTCCCCGGACGAGAGCCGGGGGAGAGCCGGGAGGCCCTCGGCGACCCGCTCGACCTCATAGCCCTCGCGATCGAGGGTCCGGACCAGCGGCGCGGCGATCTTGTCGTCGTCCTCGACGACCAGAACCCGTACCCCCATGGGGCCCGATTATACGGCTCCGCTGTCGTCAGTGCTCGGTACGTCGCTCATGCGCGTCGAGCACGAGCAGGAGCCCGACGGTCACCGAGAGCAGGAGAGTGACGACGTGGGTCGCGGACAGCTCCGTGGGGCCGTTGCCCGGCATGCCGAGCGTGAGGCTCAGGAGAGTCCCGATGCTCGTCGCGGCCACCGCCAGGACGACGACGAGGTGCGACTCGAAGCAGTTGTGAACCCACATCTTGACGCCACCGAGCATCGCGAGGAGCGCGACGACGCCCTCGAGGACCATGGCGCTGGTGGAGGCCGCGTTGGCAGCGCGCTCCACCAGCACCAGGGCGAGGACGATGGCGGCGACCGCGGCCCACCGCGACGACCGGGTCAGCCGGCGGGGCATCACAGATCCCTGTCGGAGGTGCCGGTCTCGGTGACCGGGGTGGTCGAGCAGGGCTGGCCCTGGAGGTCGGTGACCGTGGCCGAAGGCGTCCAGATCATCGCGCCGTTGGTGCTCGTCGTCCTGAGGGTGTTGTTGCCGGCGACGATGGCGCCGAGTCGCAGCGTCACCGTGGTACGGATGACACCCGTGCTCGTCGTGACCGTGCCGGCGGTCATGGTCGCGTTGAACGTCGCCGTCTTGCCGGTCTTGACGTAGTCACGCCGGAGGTTCACGGATCCGAGGTTGACGGGCGTGGTGCCCGACAGGACGTCGAGGGTGTCGTCGGTGGCCGTCCTGCCCAGCACCGCGCCGTCGCGGAGGCGGACGGTGACGGGCTTGGCCGCACCGGTCCAGCCGGCGCTCACCTTGGTGAGGTCCACCTGGGTGGTGTACGTGAAGGTGACCGTGTCACCGGCGTCGGCCCGACCGGCCGACACCCCGCCGTTGGAGCTCTGCACGTCCGCTCCGCGCAGGGGGGCGTTGTCGACGAGCTGCGCACTGGTGACCGCTGAGGTCAGTGTGTGGCCCTTGCCGTCCAGCAGGATGCCGCGGACGTCGTAGAGGCCGTCGGTGACGGTCGTGGTGTCCCAGCTGCAGGCGTAGGGGGAGGTGGTGTCGGTGCAGAGGTCGGTCCAGTTGGTCGTCCCGGTCGGGGCGACCTGGATCCGGACCGACGTGACGCCGGCGGTCGAGCTGGCCACCGCCGTGAGGGTGACCGTGCCGTTGAGCGTCGCGGGGACGTCGACCGTGATCGAGGAGATCGTGTTGTCGACGACCCGGTTGGCCACGGCGGTCGAGGTGCCCTGGTTGCCGGCGACGTCGGTGGCGACGGCGCGGAAGGAGTAGGACGCGTCCGCGAGGACCGCGGTGTCCACGCGGCAGGTCCACGGCTCGGTGGAGACGGTGCACAGGTGCTGCCAGGTCGAGGTGCCGCTGCGCAGGTGCTGGATGACGACCTGGGCGACGCCGGAGTCCACGTCGGTGGCGGTCGCGGTGAAGCTGCGCATGCCGCTCAGGGGCGTGCCCGGGTCGACCATGGTGACGCTCGGCGCCGTGTTGTCGACCGTGACGGCATCGACGAGGGCCGAGGTGGCCGTGAGGTTGCCCGACGTGAGGACCGAGCGGAGGTCGTAGTCGCCCGAGGCCAGGGCCGTGGTGTTCCAGCTGCAGGCGTAGGGGCTGGTGAGGCTGGTGCAGATCGACGTCCAGCGCGTCGTGCCGGTGGGGGCGTACTCGACCCTCACCGTGTTGGTGGCAGGCGCGTTGTAGACGGAGGTGGCCAACGCCACGGTCCCGCGGAGCACGTCACCGGGCGAGGCGAGGACGACGAGGATGTTGTTGGCGACCGTGGTGCGCACGACGTCCGAAGTCGACTCGTAGCCCGCGTTGTCGGTGGCGCGCGCGCGGAGCGAGTACTGCCCGTCGGCGAGGCCGCTGGTGCTCCAGGCGCACGAGTAGGGCGCGACCGTGTCGGTGCAGACCGTCGTCCACGTGGCCGCACCGGGACCGAACTGCTCGAGGGTGACGGACGCGATGCCGGTCTCGCCGTCCGTGGCCGTGACCGAGACGGTCGTGATGCCCTTGACCGCGGTGCCGGGACTCACGACCGAGACGGTGGGAGGCGTCCAGTCGACAGCGGCCTTGACGGTGGCGCTGGACTGGGTGGTTGCCAAGAAAGTGGCGGAGGAGAAGCCGGGGAACCCGACGGTGAGGATGCCGGCGAGGGCGGCGAGGAGGAGGAGCTGCACGGGACGGGGAAGTCGCATCATGGGGTCCTCCTTCTCTGGGGTGTTGCGGCGGGCGGGTGGCAGGAGCTCCGGCGTTGGCACCAACGCTAGTGAGAAGGGCTCCACTGCTCTTCCACAGAACTGCCCCGGGAGTTCCCCGGTTTGCTACAGGGGCGGCAGCTCCGGGGCAGGCTCGGTCGGCAGGGCTCAGACGGGCAGGGCCGGTCCCGAGGATCCGGAGGGCCGCGGGCACCTCGGGACGACGGGTCCGTGCGGGTCGCAGCGCTCCGACGAGGTCGCGCAGCGCGAGCAGGGCGATGACCGCGGCGGGACCGCCGACGACGGCGAGTCGCACCTGCGGGTCGGCCAGGGCCACGAAGGCGTAGCCGACCCAGGGAACGGAGTGCTCCACGACCGGCTGCGTGCCCTCGGCGAGGCTGAAGGTCCACGGGTCGGGGTCGGGGTTGGCGTCACCCTGGGTGCTGAAGACGGTCATGCCGTCCTTGCCGGGCGCGATCCTCGTGATGCGGTGCGTCACGAGCGTGTCGACACCGCTGGTCGGCGGCGGCAGGTAGGTGATGACGTCACCGACGGCGAGGTCCTCGACGGGGACGGGCTTCTCGAGGGCCACCGAGCCGCGCTCGATCGCGCCGGACATCGATCCACCCGTGATGACGTAGCGCTCGTAGCCGAAAAGGCCGGGCACGATGTAGGCGGCGCCGCCGAGGGTGACGGCGAGCAGGAGCACGGTGCCGAGCAGTCGCGCGGTCCGGCGGGCGGCTTGGGCGAAGCGGTGCATCTCGGGCTCCTTCGGTGCAGGGTGCGTCTGGGGGTGGTTCAGGTGGGTGGTGCGGCCGGGCCGGTGGCAGGGCGCCCCACGGGGCGCCCTGCCTCAACCCGGATGTCGATCGTTGTGCTCAGGAGTCAGGACTGGTCGGTGACCGTCGCGGCGCCCTGGACCGAGTCCCAGCGGTAGGTGGCGTTGGCGGACAGGCCCTGCTGGCTGTTCGGGGCGTCCGTGTCCAGCGTGACGGTGAACCGGTAGGTGTTGACCGCGCCGGCCGCGAAGTCACCGAGGGTGGTGGCCGTGCCGTCGACGAGGCCACCGAAGTTGCCGGAGTAGACCGAGGTGTTCGTCGTGACGTTGTGGATGGCCAGCTTGAGGTAGTTCTCACCCGCGACCTTCTCGCCGAACGCGTTGGCCGACAGGGTCTCGGTGAGGCTGAACTTGGCAGGAAGCGTGCCGGTGTTGGTGAGGGTGACGGAGCCGATGACGGTGTCGCCCGGCTTGATGTTCGAGAGGTTGAAGATCGCTGCGTTGCTCTTGGAGTTCGTGTGCGTCAGCGACCCGGCGGTGACCGCGCTGATCGTGTTGCCGGTGGTGGAGGTGAAGGTCGCACCGGAGCCGACGGCGATGGCGCCGGCGACGGTCAGGGTGGCGAGCGGGACGAGGATCTTCTTGGTGCGGCTGACGCTCATGTCGTTCTCCTGGATCGAGTCCATCGGGGTGTTCCCGATGTGTGGGGTTGATGGGGAAAACGCTACGAAGGCGTGTTCCACAGAACTTCCACGCGACGGCTGCCGGATCTCCCCGGTTCGGAACTGTCTCGACACGGAACTCCCCACCCCCCGGCATACGTGCGCCTGAGGTAGGTCCGGGCGCACGCCTGAGGTAGCCGGCCACCACGAAATACGGCACCTGACCGATGTGGCCGCCTACCTCACCCGACGACTGTTGACCTGTCGGCACGAGTCGACACACCACAGGTCAGGAACCACAGGTCAGGAAAGGACCACGCCATGTATGCATCGGTGTTCAGCCCCGAGTTCGTCAAGGCCGAGATGCGGGCCCGCTACGGAGTCCCCAGCGACGTGCACGAGCGTCCCGGCTCCTCGCTCCACGTGATCCGCCGGGTCCGCGCTCGCGTCCAGGCCGCACGCAACGTCCGCTGAGCGGGTGGCCACCGGAGTGAAGCTCGCCCCGGAGGATCTCGAGTCGTCGATACTTCGACCCATGACTCCTCCCGCCCGCGAGCTCGTCGGACGCGACGCCGACCTCGCCCGGGTCGCCGAGATCCTGCATCTCGACGACCCGGGTGGGGTCGGCGTCGTCGTGTCCGGCGACGCCGGCATCGGGAAGTCCAGCCTGCTCGCAAGGGTGTCCGCCGACGCCGAGTCCGCCGGGTGGTCGGTCGCCTGGGGGCACTGCGTCGGCCAGTCCGGCAGCGGTGTCGCCTACCTTCCGTTCACCGAGCTGCTCCTGCGCATCGAGCTCCTCGCACCCGAGGCCGTCGAGCAGGTCGTCTCCACCCGACCCGCCCTCGCCGTGCTGCTGCCCGGCCGGCGCGAGGCCGCGAGCCCGACCCACTCGGCGGGCCAGGTCGCCGAGGCCGTGCACGCGCTGCTGACGGCTGCCGGCCGGATCGCCCCTCTCCTCGTCATCATCGAGGACGCACACTGGGCCGACCCCTCGTCGCGCGACCTCATGACGCTCCTGCTGACCCGGGGCTTCGCCTCGCCCGTCGCCCTCGTCGTCACCTACCGCTCGGACGACCTGCACCGTCGTCACCCGCTCCACGAGACCCTGGCCATCTGGGCACGCATCGCCGGGGTCGAGCGCCACGACCTCCAACCCCTGGCGGACAGCGCCATTCGCGACATCGTCACCGACGTCCAAGGCGGCACCCCTGCCCAGCCGGGCGCGAGCGCCATCTCGGACAGGACCGTCGGCGAGATCGCCCGCCGCGCAGAGGGCAACCCCTTCTTCGCCGAGGAGCTCGCCGCCAGCGCGGTTTCGGGCCGACCCATGACCGGTGGCCTGGGGCGCGTGCTCGGCGCACGCGTCGAGCAGCTCGACCCCGCCGCCCAGCAGGTGGTCCGGACGATGGCCATCGCCGGTCGCACGGTCGGCCACGAGCTCCTCCAGCGCGTGACCGGGCTGTCCGAGTCCGAGCTCGAGGCCGCCCTGGCCAACGCGATCGAGCACCACGTCGTCGAGGCCCGCTGGCCCCCCGCCTATGCCTTCCGCCACGCGCTGCTCGGCGAGACGATCACCGACGACCTCCTGCCGGGCGAGCGGCTCCGCCTCCACCGTGCGTATGCCGGTGCGCTGGCTGACGATCCGACGCTCGGCCCGGCGTCCGAGCTGGCTCGACACGCGGCGGCCTCGGGCGACCTCGCCACGGCAGTGGCCGCCGCCCGCGGCGCCGCTCGCGCCGACCTCGCCGTCGGTGGGCCGGTCAACGCGCTGCAGCACCTGGAGCAGGCGCTCGGATGGCTCCGCGAGGACGCCGAGGAGCGGGACGAGGTGAGCCTCGAGGCGTCTGACGCCGCACTGACGGCCGGTGACGTCGTGCGCTCGGTGCAGCTGCTCCGGGACCGCATCGAGCACCCCGGGCCGGGCCAGACGGCAGTGATGCGGGCGCGCCTGCTCGCGACGTGCGCCAACCGGGGTCGCCTCATCGACCTGGCCTTCGCCGAGACCGCTCCGCAGATGACGCAGGAGGCCATGACGATCGTCCCGGCCGGCGACAGCCCCGACCGGCTCTTCGTCCTCATCGCCCACATGCAGCAGCTCGTCGACACCCGCCACTACACCGAGGCCGCCGACCTCGGCGAGGAGGCCACCGCCCTGGCGGAGCGCCTCGACCTGCCGAACGCCCTCACCGAGATCCGTGCCGTCATGTCGCGCGTCATCGAGGTCCATGACGACCTCGACGCGCTCGAGCGCCACATCGACGGACTGCTCGCCGACCTCGGTGCCCGGCCCGACCCCCTCCGAGTGCGGATCCACCACCAGGCCGCCACGATGCACCACCGCCGGGGGCGCCTGGGCCAGGCCCTGGAGTCCTACGACCGCGGGGCCGCCCTGGCGAGCCAGCTGCACATGGACTGGGCCCCGTTCGGTCTGGAGTCACGGCTCGTCGGTGGGCTCACGGCATACGAGATCGGCGACTGGGACGGCGCACGGCGACGGCTCCACGTCACCGACCCCTATCTCCAGCAGCCGGGACGGTCGTACTTCGAGGCCGCGCTGATGAACGTCCGCGCCGGACGGGGCGAGCCCATCGGGGAGGACGAGATCACGGCAGTGCGCGAGTGGTGGCACGTCGACGGTTTCGGCATCGTGCAGCTCGTGATGCCCGCGGTGGAGCACTACGGGCACAGCGGAGACCTCGCCCGTGCCCTCGACATCGCCGAGGACGCGGTCGGCCAGCTCGAGCGGACGTGGGGACGGTTCCACGCGATCGTCCGGCTGGCCGCTCTCGTCGCGGGGCAGGCGGCGACCCGGGCACCAGCTCTCGACGCCACGCTCCTGCGTCGCGCCCGCGCCGATCTCGAGACCATGGTGGACAAGGTGGACGCGATCGTCGCGGGGCCTGCGCGCGGGCTCTTCGAGCCGACGACCGAGGCCATCGAGGAGACCAACACCGAGACCTGGGCGTGGGACGCCCGGCTGCGCGCCGAGCTGCTCCGCCTCCAGTGGCGTTCAGGGCACGGAGCGCCGCCCACGGCCGAGGCGATGGTCGCGGCCTGGCAGGAGTCGGTCGCCGCCTTCGACCGCTACGGCCACGCCTACGAGACGGCGCGGTCGCGGGCCCGGCTGGCGGCGGCACTCAAGGCCGCGGGCGATGGTGCCGGATCCCGGCGGGAGGCGGACCTGGCACGTGAGGTGGCGACCCGGCTGGGGGCTGCCCCGCTGCTGGCCGAGCTCGACGACCTCGCCGCGGCGACCGCGGCCAACGGGACGACGGGCGCCGGTCCCGACGCCCTGACCCCGCGCGAGCAGGAGGTGCTCGAGCTTGTCGCCCGCGGGCTGAGCAACGGTCAGGTCGGGCAGCAGCTGTTCATCTCGACCAAGACGGCGAGCGTCCACGTCTCGCGGATCCTCGCCAAGCTCGGCGCCGCCTCCCGCACCGAGGCCGCCGCGATCGCGCGGGACCGCGGCCTCGTCCCCTGAACCCTGGCGTCGTGTGCCTGACGCACACGTCTACGTCTGTGTCGGGCACACAAGGCGGGGTCTCAGCCGCCGACGTGGACCTTGGGGCGGCGGGCCTCGTCGGGCTCGGCCCGGCGCAGGATCTCGTGGGTGAGCGGCGGCACGTCGCCCTCGCCGGCGAGGAGGAAGCGCAGCACGTTGGCCCCCGGCGCGCGGTCGCTCCACTCGAAGTAGCCGTGCGGCGGGATGCCGGTGCGGTCGCGGATGTCGAGGAACACGGCGGCGAGGACGTTGGGCACGGACGTGCCGGTAGCGCGCAGGATCTCGTGCTGACCGACCGTGACCGACCGCACCGAGACCGGTGAGTCGAAGTCGCTCGCGTCGGTGATCTCGACCTCGATGAAGAGGGCCTTCTGCCATCCCTTGAGGTGGTTGTCGACGCGGACCTCGAGGCTCTTGTCGTCGTACTCGGAGTCGTCGCCCTTCTGCAGCTTGTTGGCGATGAGGCGGACCGGGTTCCGTCCGTCGCAGGTCCGCTCGAGCAGTGCCGTCGCGCCCTCGTCGTAGACCACGTCACGCACCCGGAGCTCGGTGCTGCGCGAGATGCGCGACGCCACGGACACGACGAGGATCATCGCGATGAAGAGGAGGGCGATGAGCAGGCCCTCGGGTCGCTCGACGATCGTCACGACGAAGGTGTAGACGAAGATCGCGCTCACGACAGCGAAGAACGCCGCCGCCCGCCGGTGGCCGCGCCTCAGCTCGGTGAGGAAGACCGCGATGGCCGCGGAGGTCATCAGGGCCAGGACCCCGGTGGCGTAGGCCCCCGCCTGCTCGTCGACGTCGGCCCGGAAGGCGATGGTCACAACGGCGGCGATGCCCGAGAGGACGAGGACGAGGGGTCGGGTCGAGCTGGCCCAGTCCGGCGCCATGCCGTACTTCGGCAGGTAGCGCGGGACGATGTTGAGCAGCCCCGCGAGCGCGCTCGCGCCGGCGAACCACAGGATGCCGATCGTCGCGAGGTCGTAGGCCGTCCCGAAGGTGTCGCCGAACAGCTCGTGGGCGAGGTAGGCCAGGGCGCGACCGTTGGCCTCCCCTCCCGGCTGGAACTCCTGCTCGGGGATGAGCAGCGTGGTCACCAGCGAGGAGCCGACGAGCAGGACGCTCATGATGAGCGCCGCGGCGGTGAGGAGCTTCTTGGCGTTGCGGATCCGACCGAGCGGCGCGTCGTGCGTGTCGGTCGGGTCGCCCTTGACCAGCGGCATGACGACGACGCCGGTCTCGAACCCGGACAGGCCCAGCGCCAGCGCCGGGAAGACGAGGAGGGAGGCGCCGATGATGCCCAGCGGCATCGAGTGGGTGGCCGTCATGTGGTCGGTCCAGTCGCCGAGCACGGTCGGGTGCGCGACCACCTCGACGATCCCGCGGACGAGGACGACCGAGCTCAGCCCCAGGTAGGTCACCACGAGGACGACGGCCACGCCGATCGCCTCGCTGAAGCCCTTGAGGAAGACGGCCGCGAGCGCGGCGATGAGTGCGAGGGTGATCACCACCTCCTGACCGTGGAGGGCCTCCTTGACGAAGGGGTTCTCGGTGATGTGGGCCGCCGCGTCCGCCGCCGAGAGGGTGATGGTGACGACGAAGCCGGTCGCGACGAAGCCGAGCAGCGACAGGACGAGCAGCTTGCTCGGCCAGTAGGACAACAGCCGCTGCAGCATCGACAGGCTGCCGTCGCCGTGAGGGCTCTCGGCGGCCACCCGCCGATACATCGGCAGGGCTGCGAAGAGGGTCACGAGCACGAGGACGAGGGTCGCCACCGGAGCGAGGGCCCCGGCCGCGAGCGCTGCGATCCCGGGCTGGTAGCCCAGGGTCGAGAAGTAGTCGACGCCGGTGAGGCACATGACCCGCCACCACGGCTGGACGTGCTGCTTGCGTTCGGCCTCGCGCTCACCCTCGTAGTAGCCGCCCGGGTCGGCGTCCTCGACGTCGAGGAGCCACTTCCTGACCGGCCCCGCAGGGGTGTGTGTCGTCACGACGAGTCACGCTAGGGCCGTTCCGGCAGCGCCCCCACCGTCTTGACGCATCCTTGACGGCCACCCTCCGGGACCGCCGACCTGCATGGGGTATGCCGCATGCTCCCGTGCGCGGGTCAGCCTCCCAGCGCGGGGTCGCTCACCGACGGCCTGCCGTCGCTGAGGTGACCGGCGAAGGTTCGTAGCCAGCTGGACCCGGGGACGGTCACGGTGAGGTCGTACCAGCCGCCGGTGTCGGAGGTGTCGACGGAGACGTGACCCTTGCCCGTGCCGCGCCCGCCCTTGACGGGCACGCGGCCGGCATACGCGTCGGTGACGACGACCTCGATCCCACGGGGTGCGTCGATGTCCAGCCGCACGGTCCCGTTGGCGGCCTTGGTCGACAGGCGGGCGGTGACGTCCGCGCGGTCGGCCTGTCCGGCATACCGACGGAAGAGACCGTGCGGGCCGTGGACCTGGATGTCGTAGGTCCCGGTGACCGGCCACGAGGCCGACAGGCGGTCGCCCGCGCCGATCGTGTAGCTGTGGGGCGCGCCGGCGGGCGCGAGAAGCCGCGCCTGGAGGTGCGCTCCGAGCGAGCCACGGTTCGTCACGTCGATGCCCACCCGCCCGGCGACCGTGGTCTCGACGACGTCGAGGCGGTAGTCGACGGCCCGGGAGGGACGGGTACCGGGCTCCTGCGTGGGCATCTCGCCTCGCACCGGTGGCACCGGCTTGTAGTCGGGGTGGCGCAGCCTGTCCTGGGGCGCCCACGCCGAGGTGCTCGGCAGCGTCGGCACCGCCGCGACCGACGTGGAGAAGTCGAAGGCCGAGGTGAGGTCGCCGCAGACGGCCCGGCGCCATGGGGTGATGTTGGGCTCCTCGACGCCGAACCGGGCCTCCATGAGGCGGATGACCGAGGTGTGGTCGAAGACCTCCGAGCACACCCAACCACCGGTGCTCCACGGTGAGACGACGAAGGTCGGCACGCGTGGGGCGAGCCCATAGGCGCCGTCGCCGTGCCGGCCCTCGTAGAACTCGTGGTCGGTCGGGACGGTGGATGCGCCCGGGATCTGCTCGTTGTTCGCGATCGGCGGGACGACATGGTCGAAGAACCCGTCGTTCTCGTCATAGGTGATGACCAGGGCCGTCCTGCTCCACACGTCGGGGTTCGAGGTGAGCGCGTCGAGGACCTGCGCGATGTACCAGGCGCCGTAGTTGGTCGGCCAGTTCGAGTGCTCCGAGAAGGCTTCGGGCGCGGCGATCCACGAGATGGACGGGAGCCGGTCGGCGGTGACGTCGGCCTGCAGCTGAGCGAAGTAGCTCTCGCCGTCGCGGGCCTTCGTGCCCCGTCGGGCCTTCTCGTAGTGGTAGTCCCCGGGTGCCGCGTCGCGGTAGGAGTTGAAGTAGAGCAGCGAGTTGTCGCCGTAGTTGCCGATGTAGGGGTCGGACGTCCAGCCCCACGACCCGGCCGCGTCGAGTCCGGTGCCCTCGTCCTGGTAGACCTTCCAGCTCACCCCGGCCTCCTCGAGCCGCTCGGGGTAGGTCTTCCAGTCGTAGCCGAGCTCGTCGTTGTAGAGCACGGGCCCGCCGCCCTTGCCGTCGTTGCCGGTCCAGCCGCTCCAGAGGTAGTAGCGGTTGGGGTCGGTGTTGCCGATGAAGGAGCAGAAGTAGGCGTCGCACACCGTGAAGGCGTCAGCGAGCGCGAAGTGGAAGGCCGCGTCCTCGCGCTCGAGGTAGGCCATGGTCGTCGTGCCCTTGGCGGGGACCCACTGGTTGTAGTGCCCCTTGTTGACCGCCTCCTGTCCGTCGGTCCAGCTGTGCGGCAGGCCCTCGAGGAACGCGGCACCGAGGTCGTCGACGGTGGGGTGGAAGGGCAGGACGTCACGCACCCCGTCGCTCTGGTGCCAGACGTTCCTGCCGCTGGGGAGCATCGCCGGGTGCGGGTCGCCGAAACCGCGGACACCGCGCAACGTGCCGAGGTAGTGCTCGAAGCTGCGGTTCTCCTGCATCAGCACGACGATGTGCTCGACGTCCTGGAGTGATCCGGTGGCACGGTTGGCCGGGATGCTCGCGGCGCGGGCGATGCTCTGGTCGAGCATGGTGAGGGCAGTGGCCCCACCGGCGAGCTGCAGGAAGCGGCGGCGGTCGATGTTGACCAACTTCGGTTCTCCTCGGGTCGTCAGGTCGGGCTGGCGCTCCACCGTCCCGCTCCCGGGCGAACGCGGGGCTGGCACGAAGTGACCGGGGGGCGAACAGATCGTCTGGGTACGCGTACTCGCTTCGGGCCCAATGACGAGCGGTGCGCGGGTGCCGGTGAGAGGGTGAACGGGTGATCCCCCACGTCGGCCCGATCCCGACCCACGAGCTGTTCGTGGGACTCGGCGTGGCCGTGGCCGCAGCGGTCTTCTTCCTCGAGGCGCGGCGGCGCGGACAGTCCGACGAGCGGCTGCTCCACGTCGTGCTGGGGGCGGTGACCGGCGGGGCCCTCCTCATGCGCATGGGCACGTGGCTGCAGCACGTCGACCTGCGTGCCAACGCCTCGCTCGTGGAGCAGTGGGCCCATGGCAACCGCTCGATCCTCGGCGGCCTGGTCGGGGCCTGGCTCGGGGTGCATGTCGCCAAACGGCTGACCGGCTACCGGCTGCGGACCGGCGACCTCTTCGCTCCCGCCGTGGCTCTCGGCATGGCAGTCGGTCGCATCGGCTGCCTGCTCACCGAGGAGCCGGGCACCCCGACCGGCTGGGGCTTCGGGATCACGTTGGACGCGACCTCGGCCGCGGCCGTCGGGAGCGTCGCCGGCGTGCCGCTGCACCCGTCGTTCGTCTACGAGATCGCGTTCCACCTCGTCGCGTTCGCGGTGCTGTGGTTCTGGTTGAGACACCGCGGTCTCCCGCCGGGAGAGACGTTCGTCTGGTACGTCGCGGCATACGGGATCTTCCGGTTCCTCGTGGAGCTCGTCCGCGGCAACGACGTGGCCTGGCTCGGGATGACCCGGCCACAGCTCTTCCTCGCGGTGACCGTCCCCCTCCTTCTTGCCCGCATCATCTGGCGCTGGCGTTCCGGCGCCTATGCCGGGGCACCTGAGCGGCGGCTCGCGGAGGTGGCGGCGTGAGCAGTGCCCGAGGAGCCGGTATGCCGTTGCGCGACTACCGCGTGCACCGTTATGTCAACGCGTTCTGCCCGTTGTGCCACGAGGAGCAGCCCGACCGGCCCCTCGCGGACGTGCGTCGCCTCAGCGGCTGGCTCGCCGTCCGGGACGACCGGGTCTGGCTCGAGCGGGGTTGTCCCGACCACGGACTCGTCCGCACCCTCTATGACGAGTCGCCCGAGATCCTCGCCTACCTCGAGCAGTGGACCGCCCCGACGAAGGTGCACCAGCCGGACCTGGCCGGGAACTTCAAGCCGGTGCCGAGCGCCTACGAGGACGGGCTGCCGCAGATGCAGACCCAGCACACCTGCATCCTGCTGGAGGACCTGCTCGACCACTGCAACCTCAAGTGCCCGACCTGCTTCGCCGAGTCGTCCCCCGCGCTGGCCAGTGTGGCGCCGCTCGAGCAGGTGCTCGCGTCGATCGACACCCGCCTCTCGCGCGAGAACGGGCGGATCGACGTGCTCATGCTCTCGGGTGGTGAGCCGACGCTCTATCCGCAGCTGCCCGAGCTGCTCGAGGCGGTCATCGCCCGACCCATCGTGCGCATCCTCGTCAACACCAACGGGTTGCGGGTCGCGCAGGACGACGAGCTCGTCGCGCTGCTCCGTCGGCACCGGGAGCGGGTCGAGGTCTACCTGCAGTACGACGGGGAGTCGGCGCAGGCCTCGATCACGCACCGGGGTGCGGACATCCGTCGCTTCAAGGAGCGGGCGATCGAACGCCTCTCTGCCGCAGGGGTCTTCACCACCCTGACCATGACCGCCTCCCTCGGCGTCAACGACGACGAGATCGGCCACGTCATCAAGCGGGCCCTCGACACGCCCTACGTCGGCGGGGTGACGATCCAGCCGGTCTTCGGCAGTGGGCGCAGCGGCGGCGTCGACCCGCTCGACCGCCTCACCCACACCGGGGTGCTCGCCCGGCTCGAGGAGCAGACGGCGGGGCAGGTGACCTGGCGCGACCTGACCGCGCTGCCCTGCAGCCATCCGCACTGCTGCTCGGTCGGCTACCTGCTCAAGGACGACTCCGGGTCCTGGCGGTCGCTGACGAGCCTCATCGGCCACGACCGGCTCAAGGAGTGGCTCGACCTCGAGCCCGACCTGCTCGCCAACCGGATCGCCGACGACACGATCCCCGACGCCATGAAGGCGATCGTCAAGGGCTCCCTCCTCGACCTGCTCAGCGAGCAGTCCTCGTTGTCACACCCGTCGATGGCCTCCGTCTGGAGGGACATCTGCACCCACTGCGACATCGGCATCGGCACCCTCGCCACCCTCGCGTCCTCGAGGCTCCCCGGCCGGCACGAGAGGCTGCGGGCGATGCTCGGCGAGCGGGTGCTGCGGGTGACGGTCAAGCCGTTCATGGACATGAACACGATGATCGAGGAGCGGCTGACCCAGTGCTGCGTCCACGTCGCGACCGTCAACGCCGAGACCGACGCCCACCAGTGCGCGCCGTTCTGCGCGGTCCAGGCGTGGGCTCCGTTGTCGCGCACCCGGATCTCCACCGCCACCGGGGGGCGACATGAGTGAACCGGGAGGGAACTCGCTGCCCACGACCTCGCCGCGCGGGGCCGACCCGCGCGGGGCCGACCCGCGCATCGTCCCCCTCGAGAGCGCTGTGCCCGTCGCCGAGCCAGAGGTGTTCGACCCGCTGCGGCTGTGCATCTTTGCGACCATCGCGCTCCTCGGCTGGCTGCTCGGGCCGATCGCCCTCGTCTTCTTCGCCGGCCTCGGGGCAGTGGGCTACACCAAGGCCCGGCGTGCGGGGCTCATGCGCTCGAAGTGCCTGCTCGGCGACACCCGTCTCGTCCTCGCCTATCTCGCCCTGCTCGTCGCCGTCGGGGTCGGCGCTCTCGTCGTCGGCTACGGACCGTGGGAGCTCTGGTGACTGCCGCCCCGAACACCGTGGAGGAACGATGACCCAGCTGCCGCCCGGACCACCGCCGGGCACACCGCCCGGGGGACTGCCGCCACAGGGCCCGCCACCGGGGCCACCGCCGGGTCCCCCGCCGGGGCCACCGCCGTACGGGCCGCCGCCGTACGGGCCGTACCAGCAGAACCAGCCGGCCCCCGGACTCCCCAGCTGGGCCAAGACGCTCTTCGGGTTCCTCATCGGGCTGCCGGTGTCGATCTTCGCGCCAGTGCTGGCCTTCCTCCTCGTCGAGCTCCCCGGCCCGGTCGAGCTCAAGGTGCTGCTTGTGACGGTCGTCCCGACGCTCCTGGGCATCCCGCTGCTCTTCGGCAGGAGCACCCGCCCCTGGGGCGTCGGGCTCATGATCGGCCTGGCGATCGGGAGCTTCGTGCTCGGCGGCGCCTGTGTCTCGATCATCAGCTCGTCGTCGGGCTACTGACCGTGGCCACCTTCTCCGCGACCAAGACCTCCGAGGCGACGGTGTCGCATCCGCGCGACCTCGTCTGGGACGTGCTCACGGACCCGGCGACCATCGCCCGGCTCACGCCGATGGTCCGCTCGATCACGGCCGACGGCGACCTGTGGCACTGGCAGCTGGTCAGGATCCCGGTCCTCGGCCAGTCGTTCGAGCTGGGCTTCACCGAGGCCATGACCTATGACCCCAAGTCGACGATCACCTTCCGCCACGCACCACCGCGACAGGGCAAGGAGCTCGCCGGGACAGACGGGCGCTACGACCTCCGCGACGCCGACGGCGAGGGAGCCACGCGGCTGCGGATCGAGCTCACCGTCTCGGTGGAGCTGCCCTTCCCGCGGCTCGCCAGGCCGGCCATCCAGGCGACGATGCACGGTGTGCTCGCCGCGATGGGCGCGGGGTTCGCCCGGTCCATCGAGAAGGAGCTCAGGACCCGAGCAGCCTGACGTCGGTGACGACGACGGCTGCCCGGACCTTGCGACCCGGCAGACGGTCGAGGACGGGCTCGACGAGGGTGAGCGCGCGGTACCACCATCCGTACTTCGCGCCGATCGCTCGCTTCACCCGGGCCACCGCGTCAGGGCCACGATCGACACGTGCGCGGGCGGCATACCGCGGAGCGTTCGGTGGCACGTTGCCACGCACGTCGCAGGGTCGCAGCTCCACCCGAGCGGTGTGGGCGAGGCGTTTGGTCTTTCCCGTCTCGTCGACGGTGACGATGAGCAGGTCGTCGCCGTCGGGGGCGATCCACACGGGGGTGGAGACCGGGGTCCCGTTGCGGCGGAAGGTCGTCAGCTCGACGTACTGCTGCTCGCCGAGGGGACGGGTCGTGTCCGTCATGAGGCAGGTATGCCGTTCGCTCAGGTGTGGATCAGATCGCGCCAGTTGTCCGGGACCCGGCCCTGCGGACCCGGAACAGGCTGGTCCTCCGGGTGCGCGGAGGGTTCGGCGAGAGCCGGTCCTCGGCCCATCTCCTCGGTGGTGTAGTTCCAGAACCACACCTCGCCGGGCTCATAGCTCGTCACGATGGGGTGGCCGCTCTCCCGGGCGTGGGCGCTGGCGTGCTGCGCCGGCGAGGAGTCGCAGCAGCCGATGTGGCCGCAGGCAGTGCAGCGCCGCAAGTGGACCCACCAGCCCTGCGCTGCAGTGCAATCGGCGCAGCCGGGGCCGGAGGGCGGCACCGTCGGGTCGAGATCGGCGGACTCGTTGAACGTCACGAGAGCGGGCATGTCAGCGACGCTACTCCGCGGGTCAGCTCAGCACGAGGGCAATGACCGCGAGAGCGGGTGCCAGACCCTGGGTGAGGGCGGCGCGGAGCTTGCGGCGGTCGCTCGTCACGAGGACCAGCGCCGCCGCGACCATCGAACCGCACGCGACAAGGATCAGTGCGGCCGAGACATCGTCGGACGACGCCGGGCCGAAGGCGCCCACCGCGATTCCGATGAGGGCGATGATCGCGAGGAAGAGGTTGTAGAAGCCCTGGTTGTAGGCCAGCGGCTTGGTGACCTCGGCGGTCTCGGGGGTCGTGCCGAACACGGCCCGGGTCTTCGGGTCGGTCCAGGCGAGCGACTCGAGCCGGAAGATGTAGACGTGGATGAGAGCTGCGATGCCGGCGAGCACGAACGCCACGGTGGTCATGGCCTGAGACTAGGACCTGGCTCGCCCACCGGTGGGCACGGCGGGCTCAGGCGGTCAGGTCCCAGTCCTCGGCGTCGTGCTCGGCCCTCCACTCGTCGACCCAGTGGGCGACGAGGTGTGCGGGTGGTTCGTTCGCCCAGGGGTCGGGTGGTCCCGTGTCGAGCTGGACGTGTTCGACCAGCCCTTGTTGCTCGGTGGTGCGTTTCGTCGCGTGGGCACGGCGGATCGTGGTGAGGCGTGCGGGGAGCTCGCGGTCGTAGGAGCCGGGGGTCAGGTCCCACGTCACTGACCGGCCGTGTTCGTCGGGTGGGTGCACCGTTGCGATGAGGCGCTGGTCGTGGACGTGGCTGTGGTGCCGCTGGCACAACAAGGCCGCGTTGGCCAGGTCCGAGGGGCCGCCGTCGACCCAGTGGAGCAGATGATGCGCCTTGGCCCACCCGGCCGGGACATCACACCCGGGGTAGGTGCAGCCACCGTCGCGGTGCCACAACGCCCGACGCTGCGCCCGGGTGAACAACCGCACCGCCCGGCCCAGGTCGAGGACCTCACCCTCGGCACCCAACACCACCGGGATGACATCGGCGTCGCACGCGAGCTGCCGCACGACCGCCGGGGACAGCTTCGTGGCCTGCGCCCGGGACACCATCACCCGACCACACCCCGCACCAGACACCGCACTCGCACCCGCTGCGTCAGTGCCGGCGTCCGTGTTGCTGTTCGCGTGGGTGTTGTCGCTGTCCTGGGCACGGAGCTTCTCGATCAGGTCCTGCAACGTCATGGTCACGTGCAACGTCGTCGACGCCCCACCCGGAGGCTTCTGCGCGCCGTCCTCCGCTGCGACCCGACCGCAGAGGGCAGCCAACGCTTCCGCGCGGCGCTGCTCAGCCGGACGAAGGTCCCGCTCCCCCGTGACATCGTTGGGGGCCGGTTGCGACAGCGGCCCGATCGCCGCCTCCACCGTCGCCGCCTGCGCCGGGGTCAACCCCAACCGGTACTCCGTGATGTCGGCGTCGTTGACCCGGGGCGAGGTCAGGTACGCCGCCTTCCGCAACCGCTGCTGCGCGTCGTCGAACTCCCCCTCGACCCCGAACATCGCCAACAAGTGCGGCCGCAGACGGCGGGCCTCGGCACACCCCCACCGCACCCCATGGTCCAGGATCGCGCCTGCCACCGTCGGGACCGCGTCCGGGCGCAGGTGGTCGGCCAGCTTGGCCATCTCCTTCAGCGCCGTCAACGCCAACCCCGCACCCACCTCACCGGTGACCACGCGCGACCACACCACACCCTCGGGCCGCTCCGGGTCCGCGTA
The DNA here is from genome assembly GCF_042666355.1 of Knoellia altitudinis. NCBI lineage: Bacteria > Bacillati > Actinomycetota > Actinomycetes > Micrococcales > Intrasporangiaceae > Knoellia > Knoellia altitudinis. The sequence goes on along the minus strand of NZ_JBHTDK010000001.1, from coordinate 1,858,118 downwards.
CGCCCCCGCGCCCGGACCAGCCGTGGACCACAACCCGCCCGGCACCGAACACGCCACCTCCTGCGCCAGCTGCGCCACCTGGCCCGCGCCCGCTTGCTGCAACGACGGCGCGTGCTCACGCACCCAGGCATGCACCGACCCCACCCCACGCCGGGCCGAGGTGAACTCTCCCCGGTGCGCCGCCTCCGCGACCACCCGCACCTGCGCCGCCCCCGCCCGAGCCTTCACGTCATCCAACAACCCCATGAACTCAGCCAGCTCCGAAGCACTCAAGCGGGCCAGCACCTCCCCCAACGGACCCGCCCCCGCAGCATCAGAAGCCAGCGCGTCACGGGCACCCTCCAACACCGCGCGCAGCCGCGCGATGTCGCCCCCGGTTGCCTGATCCATACTCACTATTGTCCTCGAACAGGTGTTCGCTTGTCAAGCCCCTCTAGCACGAGATCTGGCCGAATCGGGAACTGCCACAATGCAATTCACGTCGAGTGCACTACGCACTCCGCGGCCCGCTGCTGCATCGTCGCGCGGTCCTGCGTGTTGCCCGCGAGGGATGCCGCACGCAGGAAGTCCTCACGCGCCTGCTCGTGCCGCCCGGCCGTGCACTCGAGATCGCCGGCGACGGCGGGCAGCAGGTGGTAGCCCGCGAGCGAGGCCAGACCCCGCAGGGGAGCGACGATCTCGAGCCCCGCCTCGGCACCGAACGCGCGCCCGACCGCCACCGCCCGGTTGAGCTCGACGACCGGTGACGGCACGACCTGGACGAGTCCGTCGTAGAGCGCGGCGATCCGCACCCAGTCAGTCTCCTCGGCCGTCATGGCCCGCGCGTGGCACGCAGCGATCGCCGCCTGGAGGGCGTAGGGACCCGCAGTCCCCCGCAGGTCGTCGATCCGGTCGATCAGCTCCAGCCCACGACGGATGAGCAGCCTGTCCCAGCGAGAACGGTCCTGGTCGAGCAGCAGCACCTGCTCGCCGTCCGGTCCGACGCGAGCAGCGAGCCGCGACGTCTGGATCTCCATGAGCGCGAGCAGGCCGAGCGACTCCGGGTCATGGGGCGTGAGCGCCGCGAGCACCCGGCCGAGTCGCAGCGCTTCGGAGCACAGGTCGGTGCGCACCCACGCATCACCCGACGAGGCGGCATACCCCTCGTTGAACAGGAGGTAGATGACCTCCCGCACCCCGTCGAGCCGCTCCTCTCGCTGCTCGACCGACGGCAGCTCGAAGCGGATGTTGGCCGCGGCCAACGTGCGCTTGGCACGCACGATCCGTTGTGCCACAGTCGCTTCCGGCGCCAGGAAGGCCCGCGCCACCTCAGCCGTCGTGAGCCCGCAGACGAGCTTGAGGACCAGCGCGGACCGCGCGTCCGGCGCCAGCAGCGGGTGGCAGGACATGAGGACCAGCCCGAGCAGGTCGTCGGCGAGGTCACCGTCGACGATGCGGTCGACGTCGATCTCGAACGTCGCAGCAGTGGTCGCCGCGACGGTGCGGAGCTTGTCACGACCGGTGTCCCGACGGCGGATCCGGTCGATCGCCAGGTAGCGCGACGTCGTCGTGAGCCACGCTCCCGGGTTGTCGGGTATGCCGTCCGCTCGCCACTTCTCGAAGGCTGCGGCAAAGGTGTCCTGGGCCAGCTCCTCGGCGGTGTCGAGGTCCCCGACGAGCCGGCCCAGGCGAGCGATGAGCCGCGGCGACTCGACCCGCCACAGGGTGGCGATCGTCGCGTCGACCGCTGCCGTGCTCATCTCAGGCGAGGTCGGCGAACTCGACGACCTGCCGGACGTCGACTCGGTGGGTTCCGACGAGGAGCGCGAACTTGCGGGCGTGCTCGATGGCCTCGTCGAGGGACGAGACGTCGAGGAGCGCGAAGCCTCCGATGAGCTCCTTGGCCTCGGCAAAGGGTCCGTCGATGACCCGGACGGAGCCGTCGGTGACCTCGACCCGGGCGCCCTTGCTGCTGCCGTGCACGCCCTCTCCGCCGAGGAGCACTCCGGACATCGCGGCCTCACGCATGTACTCGCCGATGGCGGCCTGCTCCTCGGGTGACGGGACGACGCCGTCCTCCATCTCCTGGGTCTGGTAGTGCATGACCATGTAGCGCATCGCTGTTCTCCTCAGGCGTTCGTGGGTGCGTAGACCAAGTGCAGCACCCCGGTGCTGAACGTAGTGGAGGAGGCAAGGGTGAGGGGGACGCTCGCTCCGTCGGCGAACAGCTTCTTGCCGGTCCCGACGACGATCGGGTGGACGAGCAGGTGCAGCTCGTCGACGAGGCCCTGCTCGAGCATCCACCGGACCAGCGTGGCGCTGCCGGTGGTGCCGAGGTGGTGCTGCTCCTTGAGCCCGGTCAGCTCGGCTCTGACGTCACCCCTGACGACGGACGAGTTCTCCCACTCGGCCTCCGCCAGGGTGGTCGAGACGACGTACTTGCGGGCGCCGTTCATCTGCGCCGTGAACGGGTCCGCCGGGTCGGCCTGCGGCCAGTAGCCGGCGAACTCGTCGTAGGTGTGGCGCCCGAGGAGGGTGGCGTCCGCCTTGCCCATCTGCTCGCCGACGACGGCACCCATCTCGTCGTTGAAGTACGGGAAGTGCCACTTCTCCGGCGACTCGATGACGCCGTCGAGCGAGATGAACAGGCTGCTGGTGATCGAACCCATGACTACGTCTCCTTCGGTGTCGAGGCGCCGGTGTGGTGCCTTCTGACCGGTATGCCGGACGACCCAGGTCGATTTCGACGCGCCTTCCGAAGTTCTTTTTCCTTGACAGATCGGTAACCGTTGCGTTACCAATAGGTCATGGATGCCTTCGCCGCTCTCGGGGACCCGGTCCGACGCGACCTGGTCACGAGGCTGGCGCACGGCTCGGCCCGGGTCATCGACCTGGCTGGCGAGCACGCCATCAGCAGGCCGGCCATCAGTCGACACCTTCGCGTCCTCGCCGAGGCCGGACTCGTCACCGCCGACGACGTCGGACGCGAGCGGCACTACCGGCTCGAGCGCAGCGGACTCGCACCGGTGGCCGACTACCTCTCTGCCCTCGCACCCGCGCCACGCTTCAGCGACTCGGTGCTCGACGGCCTCGACCTCGAGGTCCGCCGCACCGTCCGCGACCGCGCCACCCCGACCAACGCATCACCTTCCGCATCACCTTCACGGACGACCCCTTCGACAGAGGAGACGGCATGACCAAGACACACACCGCGAGCGCAACGGGCCGACGTGAGGAACGGGACGGGACGGCATACCTGGTCTTCGAACGCACCTTCCGCGCACCCATCGAGGATGTCTGGGCAGCGGTGACCGAGTCGGACCGGCTGGTGCGCTGGATCGGTCACTGGAGCGGCGACCCGACGAGGGGTGCGGTCTCGTTCTGGATGACCGCCGAGGCCGAGGACGCTCCCGAGGAGACCATCCACATCGACGAGTGCTCCGCCCCGCAACGCCTCGTCATGCGGTCGGCCCGGCCCGATGACCACAGCCTCGAGTGGCGGTGGCAGCTCGACCTCGACGAGTCCCAGGGAGTGACGACGTTGACGTTCGCGCAGGAGGTCGCCGACAGCACGCTGGCCGAGGGCGTCGGGCCCGGTTGGGACTACTACCTCGACCGGCTGGTGGCGGCGGAGACAGGTGACGACCTCGACGCGGACCTCGCGGCCATCGACTTCGACGACTACTTCCCGGCGCTGTCCGAGCACTACCGACGCGAGCTCGCCTGACTAGAGGTTGGGGGTGGACCTCACGACCCTTTCGACGGGTCGAGGGCGCAGACTGGGGTCATGACCAGCTCCCGCAGGACCGTCCTGATCACCGGCGCCTCCAGCGGGATCGGGCGAGCGACCGCCCTGCAGCTCGCCGACGAGGGCGCCTCGCTCGCCCTCCTCGCCCGCTCGCGCGAGTCCCTCGAGACGGTTCGTGACGAGTGCGCGGCGCGTGGTGGCCAGGCCATCGTCACGGTCGCCGACGTGGGTGACCCCGAGGCCGTGTCCGCCGCCTTCGACGCGGCACAGGAGAGGTTCGGGCGGGTCGACGGGGTGGTCCACTCGGCGGCGGCGCTGGCCTACGGGCGCTTCGAGGATGTGCCCGCGGAGGTGTTCGACGCGGCCATCCACACCACCCTCACCGGCACGGCCAACGTCGCCCGGGCGGCGTTGCAGGCCTTCTCCGCCCAGGGCGGAGGAAGCCTGGTGGTGATCGGCTCCTTGCTCGGCAAGATCAGCACCCCGTGGATGAGCTCCTACGTCACGGCGAAGTGGGGGGTCCATGGTCTCGTCCGCACCCTGCAGCTCGAGGCCCGCAGCACTCCGGGCATCGACATCAGCCTGGTCTGGCCGGGTGGGGTCGACACACCCGTCTACCTCCAGGCCGGGACGTATCTCGAACGACACGGTCGGCCCCCGCCCCCGGTCGACCCTCCCGAGAAGGTCGCCCGAGCCGCAGTGCGGGCGCTCACGCACCCCCGCCGGGAGGTCTCGGTCGGCCTGGCGAACCATCTCGTCGTGACGGGGTTCCGGATGGCACCGACGGTCTTCGACGCGATCGTGACCCCGCTCATGCGCGTCGGAGGCCTCTCCCACGGTGAGGTCGAGAACTCCCCCGGCAACGTGCTGTCTCCCCTCCCTGAGGGTGAGGCACTGCACGGCCGCTGGGGTCGACACTGGATGCGCGGTGCCAGCCTCGCCGGAGCCGCCGTCGGTGCCGGCGCCACCATCGTCCGCAGCGTGACACCCCGAAGGAGCTGACCATGGACCAGAGCAACGGAGTCATCACCGTCACCCGTGACGTCGACGCACCCGCGCAGGCGGTGTGGGACGTGCTCGCCGACGGGTGGTTCTATGCGACCTGGGTCGTGGGCGCCTCGCGCGTGCGTGACGTCGACGACAGCTGGCCCGCCGAGGACGCTCAGATCCACCACTCGTTCGGCATCTGGCCCTTGCTCATCAACGACACCACCAGGGTGGAGCGCTCCACCGAGCCCAGTGAGCTGATCCTCACTGCCCGGGGCTGGCCGGCCGGCGAGGCCCGTGTGGCCATCTCGATCACACCGCGCGACGGCGGCTGCACGGTGAAGATCGAGGAGGACGCCTCCAGCGGACCGGGCACGCTCATCCCGAAGCCGGCACGTCAGCTCGCGATCGGCCCGCGCAACGTCGAGGCCCTCAGGCGGCTCGCCTTCCTGGTCGAGGGCCGTCACCAGAACAGGCAGCGTCCACCGGCCTGAGTCCGGGAGCTCGTCGAGCTGCTGACGAGTGACGTCAGTCGCGAGGCAGCAACCGGCTCCAGGCCGTCCTGGTCAGGGCTCGACGCGCCCCGCCGGTGAGCCGGGCGTTGGCACCGAGCGCGGCGCGGGCGGCATTCCACCCGCAGGCGCCGTGCACGCCTCCGCCGGGGTGCGCCGACGCGCTCGCGAGATAGAGCCCGGCCACCGGCGTCTCCGGTCGACCGAGTCCGGGGGTGGGGCGGAAGACCAGCTGCTGGTGCACACCTGAGGTCCCGGCGTTGATCGCGCCGTCGACGAGGTTGGCGTCCTCGCGCTCGAGGTCCTGGGGTGACTGCACGTGCCGGGCGACCCTGGTCTCGCGGAAGCCCGGAGCCACTCGCTCGACGGCGTCCTCGATGCGGTCGACGTGCTCGGTGAGCCGGTCCCCGGTCCAGTCGGACCCGTGCGGGACATGGGTGTAGGCCCAGGCCGACTCCGTGCCCCTGGGCGAGCGGCTCGGGTCCGAGGTCGTCATCTGGCCGAAGAGGATGAACGGGCGCTGCGGGGTGCGACCGACCGAGAGGTCGGCCGCGAAGTCGACGAACCCGTCCGTGTCGACGCCGAGGTGCACCGTGCCGGCCCCCCGGGCGCCCTCGGCCCGCCACGGCACCGGCTGGTCGAGAGCCCAGTTGACCTTGATCGTCGGGTTGTCCCACTGGAAGCGGTCGAGGTCACGCAGGAGGCGCGACGGGAGCCGCTGCTCGGCGAGCAGGTCTCGGTAGAGCGCGGGAGCCGGGACGTCGGCAAGGACAGCGCGGCGAGCCGTGATCTGCCGACCGTCGGCCAGGCGCACGCCGCTGGCGCGCCCGTGCTCCACGGTGACCGCAGTGACCGCCGTCCCCGTGACCACCCGCGCGCCCTTGCTCTCGGCGCGCCGTCGCAGCGACTGCGCCAGCTCACCCGCGCCACCCTCGGGCACCGGGAAGCCGACGTCCTGACCGAGCATGCACAGGAGCCACCCGAACATCCCGCTGCCGGCGGCGTCCGGAGGGACGTCGCTGTGCATCGCGTTGCCGGTAAGGAGCAGTCCGGCACCGGGACCGGTGAACCGCTCCTGCGCCAGTCGCCGCACGGGTGTCACCGCCAGGCGCGCGAAGTCGAGGGTGTCCGCGGCCCCCAGCCGTCGCAGCATCCGGCCAGCGGACACGACGGGCGGGAACGGGGTGAAGAGGGCGTCGAGCAGCGGGTCGCGGATGCGGTCCCACCCGTGCACGAGCTCGAGCCAGGCGTCACCGTCTCCGGCGCCCTCGGCCTCGAGCCCGGCCGCCGTGTCCTCCGCTGCGTCGCGCAGGACCGCGGCACTGCCGTCGTCCAGCGCGTGCGCCAGCACGTCGGGCGCCTTGCGCCAGACCAGTCCGTGCTGCTCGAGGTGCAGGTCGCGGATGATCGGGCTGGCTGCCGCCAACGGGTAGAACGCACTGAACAGGTCATTGAGGTAGCCCGGGGCCGTGACCTCGGCGCTGCGGACGGCCCCACCCACCTCGTCGTTGGTCTCGACGAGCACGACGTCCCAGCCGGCGTCGGCGAGCGCGTTGACGGCCACGAGGCCGTTCGGCCCCGCCCCGACCACGACGGCGTCCGCCGCGTGCATGGAGGTCATCGCTCTGCCACCTGCCCTCTCTCGCCTGCGTGCCCGGTCAGAGCTGGACGACCCCGCTGCTGTCGTCGTCCTCGTCCTCGGCCTTGTCCTTCGTGACCAGACCCTTGACGAGGTGGACGATCGTCGCGGCCCTGCCCGGCGAGTCCCAGTACTCCGCCGTGTCGGCCGTGACCTGGATGAGCCCGTTGTTGGGGGACTGGGCGTCACCCTCCATGAAGGCCGACACGGACGGGTCCCACAGCTCCTCGAGCTTGGCCCGGTCCTCACTGATGACCGCATGGCCCGCGAGCGAGACCCAGCCCTCGTCGCTGGCGTAGGCGACGTTGACGGCGGGTCGCTGCCGGATGGCGGCGACCTTGTCGGTGTCGAGCTCGGTGATGAACCACACCGTGCCCGGGTCGTCGAAGTCCTGCGTCCCCATCGGCGTCGACACGAGTCGCCCCGCGTCGTCGACGTAGGTCAGGCTGGCGATCCGCGTCGCCCTCATGATCTGCGCGGTCAGCTCCTTGGGGTCCCGGTCAGCCATGCTGCACCCCCACGCGAGTGAGGGTGGCGGTCATGTCGCGCACCGTCTCATCGGCGATCCTGCGGAAGACCAGGCTCATGAGTGGGTCGGCCAGCCTCGCCAACCCCTTGAACGTGATGGTGGCCTCGTAGCGGATCCGGCTGTGCCGGTCGTCGATGGCGGTCACGCCGATGTCGTCGCGCGAGGAGGCGGTCTCGTTGTGGCCGGCCAGGACGACTCCGTCGGGTGCCAGACTCGTCAGCTCGTACTCCAGCGACGTCTCGCGACCGAGCACCTTGCTGACGTTGGCCCACTTCGTGCCGGGCACCACGGGCACGCCCGGATCGCCGATGCGCTCGCACGACACCGTCCCCGGGTCCCACTCCACGGCGTTGGCGAAGTCGGCCAGGTAGGCCACGGCAGCGTCCTGGGGGCAGGGCACCTCGAACTCTCGGACGATGTGGACCATCGGTCCTCCTCAGTTGGGGCTCTCACACTAGGTCACCGGGGCGCGGCTGAACCGACACCGGGCCAGGCAGCTGAACTGCAGCCATGCTCGTCGGGAGGGCCTGGATGGCACTACACCCGAAGGGGGGTGCCGGGTGTCGGACCGGCGCCCTAGCGTCGTCAGAACGCGCACGGCCCACGAGGCGATGCCTCCGGGCACCCACTGCGAGAGGGACACCAGCATGGCGACCAAGAAGGACTCCGCTCCCCGACCCAAGGCCACCAAGGCCGCCGCGGTCAAGGCAGCCCAGGCCACCAGGGCCACCACGGCCGGCGAGCCGACCGACGAGATCGGCAACGGTGGCGAGCTCCACCAGCGGGCCGGGGGCGACAGCCCGGTCATGACGACCGCGCACGGCGCGCCGGTCCAGGACGACAACAACTCACTGCGCGCGGGCGACCGCGGGCCGACGCTCATCTCGGACCACCACTTCCGCGAGAAGATCTTCCACTTCGACCACGAGCGGATCCCCGAGCGGGTGGTGCACGCCCGCGGCTACGGAGCCCACGGTGTCTTCGAGGCCTACGAGTCGCTGGCCGACATCACTCGCGCGAGCATCTTCGCCGAGGCCGGCAAGCAGACCGAGACCTTCGTGCGCTTCTCGACCGTCGCCGGCAACCTCGGGTCCTTCGACCTCGCCCGAGACGTGCGTGGCTTCGCGACGAAGTTCTACACGGACGAGGGCAACTGGGACCTCGTCGGCAACAACATCCCCGTCTTCTTCATCCAGGACGCTGTGAAGTTCCCCGACCTGGTGCACTCCGTCAAGGAGGAGCCGGACCGCGGCTTTCCGCAGGCACAGTCGGCACACGACACCTTCTGGGACTTCGTCTCGCTCATGCCCGAGGCGACGCACATGACGTTGTGGCAGATGTCGGACCGGGCGATCCCCCGCTCGTTCCGGATGATGCAGGGGTTCGGCGTCCACACCTTCCGCTTCGTCAACGCCGCCGGTGAGTCCACCTTCGTGAAGTTCCACTGGACGCCGGTCCTCGGGATGCAGTCGGTCGTCTGGAACGAAGCCGTGAAGATCAACGGCGCCGACCCCGACTTCCACCGCCGTGACCTCTTCGACGCCATCGAGAGCGGCGCGTTCCCCGAGTACGAGCTCGGCATCCAGGTCTTCGACGACGCCTTCGCGGACTCCTTCGACTTCGACGTCCTCGACGCGACCAAGATCATCCCCGAGGAGCTCGTCCCGGTGCGTCCCGTCGGCAAGATGACGCTCAACCGCGTCGTGGACAACGTCTTCGCCGAGATCGAGCAGGTCGCGTTCATGACCCAGAACGTCCCTCCGGGCATCGACTTCAGCAACGACCCCCTGCTCCAGGGCCGCAACTTCTCCTACCTCGACACCCAGCTCAAGCGGCTCGGCAGCACGAACTTCTCCCAGCTGCCGGTCAACGCGCCGCGGTGCCCGGTCGCGCACTTCCAGCGAGACGGCCACATGCAGACGTCGACCCAGCCAGGTCGCGCGACCTACGAGCCGAACTCGTTCACCGGGGCCGACCGCGGTCCGCGCGCGGCCGGGGCCGAGGGGCACGTGCCCTTCCCGGGCGAGGTGTCCGGCCAGACCCGGCGCATCCGCTCGGCGTCCTTTGCCGACCACTACAGCCAGGCACGCCAGTTCTGGCTGAGCCAGACCCCGGTCGAGCAGGTCCACATCATCGCCGCCTACGCCTTCGAGCTCGGCAAGTGCGAGATCCCGGCGATCCGCCAGCGGATGCTCGCCAACCTGCGCAACGTCGACGACGTCCTCGCCTCGGGCGTGGCCGACAAGCTGGGTATGCCGCTTCCGCCGGCTTCCGAGCCGGCCGCTCCCGTCATCGAGACGGAGCCCTCGCCGGCGCTCAGCATCCTCGCCAACGCCAAGGAGACCTTCGAGGGGCGCAAGCTCGGGCTCCTCGTCGGCGACGGGGCCGACGCGGCCGCGGTCAAGCGGCTCACCAAGGCGGTCGTCAAGGTCGGCGGCACCGTCGAGGTCATCGCCCTCAAGGTCGGCGGGGCCACCCTCTCCGACGGCTCCCTGCTCGAGGCGAAGCAGGCCGTCGCCGGTGCGCCGTCCGTGCTCTACGACACCGTCGCGATCCTCGCCGGCGCGGATGGCGAGCCGGCCCTGGCCGACGAGCCCGCCGCCCGCGACTTCCTCACCGACGCCTTCGCTCACTGCAAGGTCATCGGGCTGGGTGCGGGCACGCAGGCGCTCGTCACGGCCACCGGCCTCGCCGGCAAGCTCGACGACGCGTGCCTGGCCGTGGACACGGCCAAGGAGGCCACGGCATACGTCGCTCGGATCGCCGGACCGCGTCACTGGGAGCGTGACCTCACCGCCTGACGCCATGCGGCCCGGCACTCGGTCAGGGTGCCGCGGCCGCGGGTGGTGAGAGCGTCACGAGCTGGTCGACCGGGGCGTGGTCATCGGTGAGCACCATCGCGTCACCGACCCACGCGTCGAGCTCGGCGCCTCCGATGGCCTCCCACCCCAGGTCGCGCTCGGCCATCGCCTCGGTGAGGGCGGCGGTGTCGACGGGCGCGTCCGAGGCGATCGCGACGAGGTTGCCGCCCGAGCCGGGCTCTCGCGCGAGCGTCTCGGACTCCGCCGTCAGGACGACGTGCTCGAACACCGAACGCAGCGTCGCCAGCTCGGCTCGCACGAAGTCCATCCGACCGAAGTCGATGAGGTTGGCGGCATACCGGCCATCGGGGGCGAGGACCCGGCGGACGTCGGCCACGGCCTCACGCGTCGTCAGGTGCCACGGGATCGTCACGCCGCCGAACGCGTCCCCGACGACGAGGTCCTGGCTCGATGCGGCCATCGCTCGCAGACCCAGCCGTGCGTCCTCGATCCTCACGTCGAGGTCGCGCCCGGTGCGCAGGCCGAGTCGCTCGACATCGACCTCGAGCACTCCCTCGTCGATCTCGGAGACGACACTCCTCGTCCCCGGGCGCACGTCGGCGAGGTGGCGCGGCAGGGTCAGCCCGCCGCCGCCGAGGTGATAGGCCGTGAGGGGCTCCGCCGGAGGGAACTGCGTCTGCGCGACGGAGGCCAGCGCTGCGACGTACTCGAACTCGAGGTGCGTGGGGTCCGCGAGGTCGACATAGGAGTGACGGACGCCGTCGAGCACGAGCAGCCGCCCATCGGCGCGCTTCTCGTCCGGGACGACCTGGGCACAGTGGTAGACGGTCTCCGCGTCGCAGCTGCCCGGGCCCCAGACGGCGCCGAGAGCGCCGGGAACGAGCAGGGCCACCGCGAGCCCCGCCTGGCGCGGCCCACGACCGAGGAGGCCGACGACGAGGGACGCCAGCACGAGCAGCACACCCAGACCGACGAGGATCACGCTCACCGGGAACGCCGTGACGAAGACGAACCCGGTGAGGACCGTGCCGGCGATCGCTCCGAGCGTCCCGGTGCCCGACAACCCACCGACCACGCTCCCCGTCTCGGACAGGTCGGTGAGGCGCAGCTTGGCGACGATTGGCGAGACCGCGGACAGCAGGGAGCCGGGGACGAAGATCGCGAGGGCGCCGACGAGGAAGACGCCCGGACCGGCGAGCTCGCCGGCACCCCGCACGACGAAGGGCATGAGCGACACGACGACACCCGAGACCGCGAGCAGCGGCGCGAGCAGTCGCCGCGGGTCGTCCCCGTCCGCGGCACGGCCACCCACCCATGCCCCGGCAGCGATCGCGGCGAGCGCGATGCCGATGACCAGCGTGCTCGTCTCGAGGGTCAGCCCGAGGTAGGGCGCGAGCAGGCGGAGCGAGACGAGCTCGACGACGAGCACCGCGCCGCTCGTCCCGAAGACCAGCGCACCAGCCGTCTTGGCACCCATGCGCTGGGGACCGGACACGGCTTGGGAGGGCACGGGGCCGCTGTCGTCGCTCTTGCTCACCTCGCCATCCTCACCCACGAACCTGGCGTATGCCGTGGGCTCAGCCCACGAGATGGTGCACCTGTCGTGCGTCCGAGTCCCACCGTCGCAGGGTCACGGCCGTCCCATCGGTGGCGCCCTGCCCGAGCAGGGACAGCGCGGTGCCCACGTCCTCCGGCCGCAGCCCTCGCGCCAGAGTGACGTGCGGGACCCATCGTCCCGGCTCGGTGAGGGGCGACGGCACCGCCTCGCTGGCCGTGACGGCGGCCGCGTGGAGGTCGAGCAGGGCGTCGTCCAGGACGACGAGCCGGGCGAGGACGAGTCGTCGCCCCGGGAAGGTGACGACGGGCCCCAGCGTGAGGTGCAGGGGCAGCAGCACGGAGAGAGCCGAGCGCAGCTCGTCGTCGGCGGCGGGCAGGAGCGCGGTCGCGAGCAGCGTGATGTGCGGGGCGTTGGTCTCGCCCTGGTGGTTGGCCTGGCTGGGCAGACCGGCTCGGCGCAGGCTCTCCCAGTCACGACGCACCGCCTCATCGGTGGCCCGGTCGAGGAGCAGCTCGAGGGCCTGCATCAGGGAGCCTGGCAGCCGGGGCACCAGAAGAGTCGCTGCAGCCCCATCCGCTGCGCCTGCACGGTCGTCCCGCACACGTGGCACGGCTTCCCGGCGCGACCATAGACGGCATACCGTTTGGGCCAGCGCGGCACGCGCTCGTCGCGGACGAGAACCGCGCGCGCCGCCGCCAACTGGGCCTCGTCGGTGACGATCCACCCGGCACCGAGACCGAGGGTCATGAGGTCGACGGCGTCCTGCCAGAGGGCGTCGAAGGTGTCGTCGTCGACGTCGTGGCCCGCTTTGAAAGGGTCGAGCCCGGCGCGGTATAGCAGCTCGGCGCGATAGACGTTGCCGATGCCGGCGATGACCTTCTGGTCGACGAGGAGAGCGCCGATCGGGCGGCGAGAGCTCTGGATCCGCCGACGTGCGGCTTCGGGCTCCGCGTCGTCACGCAGCGGGTCGGGCCCGAGCCGGGCGCGCAGGGCGATGACACCGTCGCTGTCGAGCAGCTCGCAGACGGCCGGGTCGGTGAGCTCGCCGTGGTGCGTCGCGGAGAGCAACCGCCACGCGACGTTGCCGTGCACTGGCGGCTCGGTGCGTGGGAAGGCGCCGTCGAGGACGCGGCGGTGCCGTCGGACGGCGAAGGCACCGTCCATCGCGAGGTGGAGGTGGACGGTGGGCCCGACGCCGTGAGCCGTGACGAGCAGGTGCTTGCCCACGGCCTGGGCGTCCGCCACGACCTGACCGTCGAACACCCCCGCGTCGAACGTCGCGTTGGGAGAGCGTGACCGCACGGGCTGACCGACGAAGGCTCGCAGCCGCTGGGCTGTCCCGTGGACCGCGTGACCCTCGGCCACCTCAGCCGCCGTCCACTCGCTCCACCTCGCTGGCCAGCTTGAGGACGAGCGTCCCGTCGTCCTGCTTGATGACGTATGCCGGGTTGTCCTCGCTCCCGTGCCGCGTGATGCGCTCCCCCTTGGTGGTGCGCTCGACGTCGTCGTGGTGCACCTCGTCGACCGTGCCACTGGCCCAGGACGAGCCCCACTTCCACCTGACCTTGCTGCCTTTGCGAATCGCCATGACCCGAGCATGGCGCACAGCACTGTCAGTACGCGCTGGGACTACGACGTCTCGGCTGTGGAGGCGAACGCGGTCGACCCGTCGTCAGTGCCGGTGCTCGGCAGGAGCACCCTCATCCGGGTCGGCGCCATCCCGTGGTCGATGCCCCAGAGGACGGCCCGGCTCCGGCTCGTCACGCCCATCGTGCGATAGGCCGTGCGGATGTAGGACTTGACCGAGTTGATGCTGAGGTAGGTCCGCTCGGCGATCTCGTTGTTGCTGAGGCCGGCCGTGACCAGGGCGATGATCTCGGACTCGCGGGCGGTGAGGCCGAGGTCGCGCCCGGGCCACGAGTTGCTGGCGAGCGTCGGCTCCTCGGCGAAGGGCACGATCTCGACGGACTGTGCCTGCGCCGAGAGCAGGGCCGCGACGAGGTCCTCGGCGTCGAGCGACTTGTGCAGGGCGCAGTGGACCCCCTTGCGCAGCGCGGAGTCGACGAGATCCTCCGTGAGCAACCACGTGTAGAGGACGACCCGACCGACCAGCGGGTTCTCGCACAGGTCGTCGAGGTCCTCCGACCCCAGGTTCGTGCAGGTGAAGGTGTCGTAGAGCGCGATGTCCACGGCGCGGGTGACCGGCACGTCGAGGTCGAGCTCGACCACCTCGATGACGTCCTTGTAGGGCGCGAGCATCGCCGCCACACCGCGCACGATGAGCTCGTGGTCGTTGACGACGGCGACGGTGAGGGGCCGGTCGCCGGGTGGTTCGGTGATGCGTCGCACTGCGCTCATGGCTGTCAGAGTACGTCGCCCGGAGAAGGCACCGGCACCGCTTGAGCGGCTCAGGCGCCGACTAGGCGCAACGAGTCGCCGTCGAAGGTGACGAGTCCCCGCCGCGCGAACTCGTCCAGCCACCCGTGCATCGGCCAGCGACCCCATCGTTCGTGGAACGTCGTCGCGTTGCGGACGATGTCGGCCACGTGCTCGACCGGTGGGTGGGAGACGGGGTGGAACTGGTGGAAGGCGTCCGCACCACCCACCCACACCAGGTCGACCCCCCGCGAGCGCGCGGTCCAGCCGAAGTCGGTGTCCTCGGCGCCATAGCCGACATAGTCCTCGTGGAAGCCGCCGACGGCACGCCAGGTCGCCGGCGTCAGGGCGCAGCTGAGCGACCAGAAGAGGTCGTGGTCGCCGCCGCGCTCGAGCTCACCGGCCGGGGGGTCGGGGCGGACGGCGTGGGGTGCCCTCAGACCCTCGAGGAGCCAGGGGTCCGGCGGGATGGCGGTGCCTTCGTCCAGGTAGGTCACCGGTCCCGCGAGCAGGGCTCCGGGGGCCAGGGCTGCGGCTCGTTCATAGGCCGGGACGAGCTGGGGTCCGGGGGCACAGTCGACGTCGAGCAGCACGACCAGCCCGGCGCCGGCGGCCAGGGCCACCTCGACGCCGACGTTGCGCGCGTGCGCCAGTGGCAGACCACGGGGGTCACCGGCCACGTGGACGACGGTCGTGCCGGATCCACGCCCCGCGACCTCGTCGATGTCCGGGTCGTCCATGGCCACGATGACGTGGGCAGTGTCAGGTGAGAGCGCGTGGAGGGCCCGGCGTTGCTCACGCAGGTGGTGGTGCCGGCCATGGGCGATCGTCACCACCACGGTCTGCTCAGGCACCGGCCACCACCTCGACCAACGATGCCGCTCGCTCCGCCGCCCCCTGGCATCCCCACCTCTCCCAGCTCTCTCCCCCGTCGGCGCGGGCACGACGCACGAGCTCGGCCCAGTCCGCCCCCTCGACGTCCTCGCGCTGGACGACGTGGGCGATGCCGGACCGGCGCAGCACCTCACCCATGTGTGCCTGCTCGTCGAAGGGCCGGCTCTGCGGCACCACCACCGCGGGGACGCGCAAGCCCGCGACGTCGGCGATGGCGTTCTGCCCCGCGTGGGTCACGACGATGTCCGATGCCGCAAGGTGCTGCTGGACGTTCGGCAGCCACGTGCCACCACCGGCCACCGTCCAGTCGATCTCCGGGACCGCACTGGCGATGGCGTCGGGCAGTGCTGGATCGTCGAAGCCCTCGGAGCCGGTCAGCATGAGCCCGCGCGGGCGCTGCCGAGAGGTCTCCCGGCATGCGTCCGGAGAGCGCACCAACCGCGCGGCAGCCGCGCGACGGGTGATGCCGCCGACGGCCACGACGGGGGGAGGGTCCTGTGTCGACGTCGCAGTGTCCGGCCCCTCACGCCTCCGCCAGATCTGCTCCGTGGCCCACGAGGGCCATGGAGCGAGGACCGCGGACGCTGCGTCGAGGGCGGCGGAGTGCGCCGGATCCCGACGATCGCCGGGCTGGGCCACGATGACGACGGGGACGCCGAGGAGGCGCACCATCACGGCCACCTCGCAGGACACGTCGACGACGAACACGTCGGGCTCCTCCACCTGCACCCATCGGGCGATCGTCGTCATCCGCTCGCGGAAACCGCTGTGCCACAGCGGCGCCCAGTGCATCATGCCGTGCACCGTGACGTCCGATCCGGACTCGCTGCCCACGCTGGCCAGAGGCGCGTCCATGGCCAGGAGGACGGTGCGCAGCGAGGCTGCCCGGGCCGCGTCACGGTCGAGGGCAGAGCCGAGCAGGGTGACGTCGGCGCCACGAGCGGCCAGCTCGCCTCCCACGACCGTCGCACGCGTCCGGTGTCCGGCGCCGTGGTGGTGCACGTACCAACCCACCTTCATGTCCGCACCCCTCGACCGGTGACGAGGTCGCGATAGAGCCCGACGTAGTCGGCCACCATCCGTTCGGCTCCGAGGTCACGGCGCGCGGCCCGCTGCACGTCCACCCGTCGCAGGTCCGACACCGCGTCCAGCCCCTCGGACAGGGCCATGACCAGCTGGTCGTCGCCACCTCCACCGCTCACGAGCGCCCCGACACCCGAGGTGACGACCTCCGCCAGTCCACCCCGTGCCAGGGCGACGACCGGCGTCCCCCACATGGCGGCTTCGGCAGCAACCAGCCCGAAGGGCTCCTCCCAGCGTGGCGTGACCAGAGCGGCCGCACTCGTGCGCACCAGCGCGGCGAGCTGCACGTGGGACAGGTGACCGACGTACTCGATGCCACCGTGGAGCTCGGGCGTGATGACCTCCTCGAACCAGACCCGGTCGCTGACCGGGCCCGCCAGCCGAAGCGGACGGCCGACCCGTCGAGCCACCTTGATGGCGAGGTCGGCGCCCTTGTCGGGCGTGAGCCGACCCATCCACACGAGGTCGTCGCCACCGACTCCCGGGCCCACCCCGTCGTCCTCGACCCCGTTGAGGATGATCCGTGGGGCGACGGGGAGGGTGGTCCAGTCGCGTGCGTTCGCTCGGGACACGCAGGCGTATGCCGCGTGCGGACCCGCGAGGGCCACGCCCAGCTCCATCCAGGGGAAGGGCGGGGTGTGCAGGGTCGTGACCAGTGGGGCGGGCAGGACCGTGCTGAAGGCCAGGGGCAGGAAGTGCAGGCTCTGGTTGTGCACGACGTCGACGTCGGGCCGTGCCAGGAGGTCGACGACGGCGCTCGTGAAGGCGGCATGGTCGCTGAGGAAGTCAGGCTCGGGGAGCTGGTGGTCGAGCTGGGCGACCGCGCTGAGCGGTGGGAGCAGCGGGTAGGGCACGATCTCGTCCGCCAGCGACTCGTCGGTCCCGGCGCAGGCATAGAGCCGGACGTGGTGACCGAGGCGCCGCAGCCCCCGCGCGAGCAGCGCGGTGTGCGCCTCCTGCCCACCGGCATACGGCTCGACGATCGGGTGCCGCGATGTCGCGAACATGGCGATCCGCACTCAGCCCACCTCCTCTTCCAACGCGACGATGAAGTCGGCGAAGCCACCACGGGCCCTGCCGATGCGGCGTGCCGACGAGGCCACCCGGACGGCGTCCGTCGCGACCCAGCGGTCGGTGTGCGCGCGGATTCTCCTGACGAGGTCGACGTCCTCGTCGGTGGCGAGCGCCCTGAAGCCACCGACCTCGAGATAGGTGCTCCCGCGGAGTCCCAGGTTGGCTCCGTGGACGTGGGGATGGCCGTCGAAGAGGTGGTGGCGCGCGCGCCACAGGGCCAGCACCTCGGTGTCCGTCAGACCGTAGGGCTCGACGGTCCCGATGACGGCGTCGTGAGCCAGCGCCAGGTCGAGCTGACCCGTGAGCCAGTGCTCGGGGACGACCGTGTCGGCGTCGGTGCAGGCGATCCACAGCTCGTCCGGCCTGATGCCGTTGAGCGTGCCGGACGAGAGGGCCCATCGGACACCGGCGTCACGAGTGGCACCGACCATCCCGAAGTCGACGGTGCGGCTGTGGACCCGGGCTGCGTCGACGACAACACCCGACCGGTCCCCACACCGGTCGAGGACGACGCTGGTGTCGACGAGCAGGTCCGGCCGAGCGACGCGCAGGGCGAGCCGGGCCCGTTCGAGGCTCGCAAGACACCGTGGCAGCAGCTGCTCCTCGTCACGTGCCGGGATGACGACATGGACGGCCCGGATCATCGCGTCACCTCGCAACCCGCGATGAGGACGTCGTCCTGCCACCCTGGACAGCGGTCTCTTCCACGACGGTCTCCTTGGGGTCAGGGGTCAGGGTCAGGGGTCAGGTGCCGGACGCCTCCGCGAAGCGCTCGAGGCGAACGAGGTCAGAGCAGGGCGCGTTGCAACGCCTCCGGGTCCGCGACCGTGAGGGTGGCCGTGGGGTGGCGGATGACGCCGGTCGGGTCGATGCCGGGGACGGGTTCCGCGAAGCTGACGCACAGGGCGCGATCACCGTTCGTGGCGAACGTGATCCCGCGGTCGGCCAGCGAGAGGTGGGCCGGGCCTGCGGTCTTGAACCACGCGAAGTCCTCGGTGAGCTCGGTCCCGGCGATGTTGTCGCGGCTCGTGGCCAGGCGCCACGGGCCGAACCGCACGCGGAGCTCGTGGTCGGTGACGGTCACGACCGCAGTCCCGGGTCGGACGCCGAAGAGGAGCGCCGGCAGTCGGTAGGACCGGGCGAAGGCGAAGTCGTACCGCTCGTTCACCGGCGCCGCAGCAGGGACGCCGGGCGGTCGAGCAGGCCCGCCACGCCGCGCTGCTGCTCACCGAGATAGGCATCGAGGACGAGCATGCCGCCCGTGGTCACCGGGGTGGCCCACTGCAGCCAGCGCATGCGCTGGTCCAGCTGACGCGCCTGCGTCCGCGCGGACGCACTGGTGTCGGCGTCCTCGCGCGCCTCGCCGAGCTTCGCGCCGTAGACGTAGGCCGCGCCACTGGCCGCGAGCGCGGCACCGGTGAGCGTGGTCTTGAGCACGACGGCGGACGTGGTCGGAGGGTGGCTGAGGGTGCGCCGGCGGTTGTCGGCGAGGATGGCCAACCCGCTCAGCAGGTGCAGGCCGACAGCTGCTCCCTGGACCGGGCCCCAGCGGGTCCAGCCCGTGTCAGCGATCCGGGAGCGCTCCTGGGAGGTGTCTCCCTCGAGGGTGGCCGGGTTGAGCCCGACGGCACCCATGAGTGAGCCTCCGAACCACGCGGCGTTGGTCACGAGGTGAATGGCTCGGACGGCCGTGCTGTATGCGGTCATGACCTGACCGTAGGTTCGGGGCACCGACCGGCGCCTCACCCCTAGGGAGGGCTGAGCCGGGCCCGGTGCGCGCGGGCCGGCTCAGAGCAGGGGTGGGCCGAGCGCGAAGCGCACCCGCTGGCCCGGGCGCAGCTGGGCGGCGGCCGGGACGTCGTCGGGGTGGACCACGGCGATGACCGGGTAGCCGCCGGTGACCGGATGGTCGGCGAGGAAGATCACCGGGTGCCCGTCGGGTGGCACTTGGAGGGCGCCCTCGACCATCCCCTCGGACGGGAGCTCTCCGGCGTGTGAGCGCTCCAGAGGCGGGCCGTCGAGACGCACGCCGACCCGGTCCGAGGAGGGCGTCACCCGGTATGCCGTCCGCCCCATAGCGCTCAGCGTCTCGGGCGCGAACCAGTCCGCACGAGGGCCCGGCACCACCCTCAGCACCGGCTCGTCGGGCAGTGCGCTGACCGGGACCACGTCGACAGCCGGCACGTCGCCGTCGGGGCGTCCGACCGCGAGCACGTCGCCGTCCCGCAGCGGCGCCGGACCGAGACGCGACAGGAGGTCCGTGGCGCGCGACCCGAGGACGGCCTCACACTCGATGCCACCGCGCACGGCGAGGTAGGTGCGGATCCCGCGAGACGGCATACCGATCTCGAGCACGTCACCGGCGGCCAGCGCGAGCGGAGCGAACAGGTCGCGCGCCCGACTCCCCACGACGACGTCGCAGGGTGCACCGGTGAGGGCCACGGTGGCGGGGTGCGTGGCCCGCAGGACGAGTCCGCCGAAGGTGGCCTCGAGCGCCGCCGCACCCTCGGCGTTGCCGACGAGCCGGTTGGCCAGGCGCAGGCTCGGACGGTCGACCGCCCCCGAACGCCCCACGCCGAGGTGTGCGTGGCCGGGACGTCCCAGGTCCTGGATCGTCGTGAGCGGGCCGGAACGCACCACCTCGATCACGAGGCGACCTCCGTGAAGCGGACCCGCGACCCGGGAGTGAGCAGGGCCGGCTGGTCTCGGCGCAGGTCCCACAGGACGATGTCGGTCCGGCCGATGAGCTGCCACCCGCCCGGACCCTGGCGTGGGTAGATGCCGGTGAACTCGCCTCCGAGGGCAACGGACCCAGCCGGGACCCGGGTGCGAGGGGTGTCACGACGCGGCACGTGCAGCTCGCGGCCACCGCCCGCGAGGTAGGCAAAGCCCGGCGCGAAGCCGGTGAACGCGACGACGTGTTCCGCGCCCTGGTGGCGGCGCACGACCTCGGCGACGGGCAGGCCGGTCAGCTCCGCGACGACGACCAGGTCGGGACCGTCGTAGGTCACCGGGATGACGACCTCGGGCCGGTCCGGGTCCGGGGCCGAGTCGGCGACGTCGGCGCGGGCTCCGGCGGCGTCCACGGCTGCGGCCACGTCAGCACGGGTCGTCGTCCCGTCGAAGGTGAGGAGCAGCGTGCGGGCGGCCGGGACGAGGTCGACGACCCCGCCGGGACGCGACGCCTCGACGGCGCGGTGCAGGGCCATGACCTCCTCGAGGTCGTCGCACTCGACGAGGAGCCCGCGGTGGCCGGCGGACAGCAGCCGCCTCATGAGGTGGTCACGCCCCGGTCGAGCCGGACGCTGTGGACGACGGGGGCGGTGGAGCGGTGAACGCCTGGATCGTGATGCCTGCGCCCTCGAGCGCCCGACGCACAGCGGCCGCGATGGCGACAGCGCCCTCGGTGTCGCCGTGCACACAGATCGACCGTGCGGCGACGGGGACGCTCGACCCGTCGATGGCGTCGATGGTTCCGTCGGTGACGAGTCGGACGCACCGGGCCGCGATGGCCACGGGGTCGTGCAGGACCGCGCCGTCCTCGCGCCGCGACGCCAGCAGGCCTTCAGCGGTGTAGGCGCGATCGGCGAACGCCTCGGCCACCGCCTCGAGCCCTGCCGCCTCGGCCGCGACGAGCAGCTCCGAGCCGGCCAGCCCGACGAGCGGGAGCGATCGGTCATACAGCGCGATGGCCTCGGCGACAGCCCTCGCTGTCGCCTGGTTGCTCGCCGCGTCGTTGTAGAGCGCACCGTGCGGCTTGACGTAGATGACCCGGCTCCCCTCGACGCGGGCGATGCCGTCGAGGGCGCCGATCTGGTAGATCACCTCGTTGACGAGCTCGGCGGGGTCGACGTCGATGTGCCGGCGGCCGAAGCCCGCGAGGTCCCGGTAGCCCACCTGGGCGCCGACGGCGACTCCTCGCTCGGCGGCCCGAGCGCACACGCGTCGCAGGATGCTCGGGTCTCCGGCGTGGAAGCCACAGGCCACGTTGGCGCTCGTGACGAGATCGAGCATGGCCTCGTCGTCACCGAGGGTCCAACGCCCGAAGCCCTCACCGAGGTCGCTGTTGAGGTCGACCACTGCACTCATCTCAGGTGCCCGTGTAGAACCCGTAGGTCGCGTCGGCGCCCTTGGCCGCCACGTCAGGGTCGGCGCCGGACGCCTCGTGCGCGGCGCCCCACCCGTCGGCGGCACCACGGTAGAACTGCCTGCCCTCGTCGGTCGCGGCCCACGCCTGCGCCTCGCTCGGCGCGAGCGAACCCTCGACCGCGCCCAGGTGGAGCGAGAGGCCGAGCAGCCCGCCGTCCCACCCGACACCCGTCGCGCCGGGCCCGAAGGCGTCCCACATCTCGGCCGGCACGTCGGCGGCCTTGGCCACGTGCTCGAGCCGGAGGCTGGTCCCCTCCCCCTCGCTCGTGAGTCGCAGGCTCAGCCACGTGACGCCGCCGCCGTACTCCCACGTCACGAGGACCCGCGCGGCGTCGGCGGAGTCGCCGGTGGGTGGCTCGCACTCGACGATCTCGCCGCCGGCCTGGCCCTCGAACTGGAAGCGTCCACCGACCCTGAGGTCGCCCGACACGGGGAGGAACCAGCGCTGGATCCGGTCGGCCGACGTCACCGCGTCCCACACGTCGGCGATCGGGGAGGGATAGCTCTGCTGGAGCGACTGGACGTGCGCCGGCTCCCCGTCGAGGTCGGCGATGCGGAGCTCGCGGGTGACGGCGCCGAGCTGGGACAGGACATCGACCATGGTCAGGTCTCCTTCTGTGGGTTCTTGGACGTGTTCTTGGACGTGGACTTCGGCTTGCGCTCTGGATGGGCCTTCTCGGGGCTCGGCGGGGGACTGCTCTCGAGACGGCGCTGTCGGCGCCCTCTGGCGAGCTCGGTGTCGAGGGCGGCCAGCTTGGGCAGCCAGAAGCGCTCGAAGGCCGACAACCACTCCCGCGCCTCAGTGGGCCCGCGGGGGTCCACGGCATACAGACGTCTGGTTCCCTCGGGTCGCACAGTGGCAAAACCGTTGTCCCGCAACACCTTCAGGTGTTGGGACACCGCGGGCTGGCTGATCCCGAACTCTCCACCGATCGTCGCGCCGACGGCGCCGGCGCTCGTCTCGCCCTCAGCCAGCAGCTCGAGGATGCGCCGGCGAACCGGGTCTCCGAGGACATCGAGTGCGTGCACACGTCCATGATTGCGCCACCACTTATATAAGTCAAGAGCGATGTATGCCGTCCGCCCCCTTCCGTGTCCGCCACGCCCACGTCTCAGACATCGGTGGCGCTCTGTAGGACGGAAGGCACGAAGGCTGCTACGGTCATCACTGTTGCCTTTCCAGTCCACGTCCGCGTGGCCGACACGACCGAGAAACTACGCGAAGGCTCGCGTGGGTCCTACGGGTGTGAGCATCGGCAGCATGAGTGCTCCACACGGGAGTACTCGCACTACAGAAAAGGCAACACCAAGTGGCAACCGGCACCGTGAAGTGGTTCAACAGCGAAAAGGGCTTCGGCTTCATCGAGCAGGACGGCGGCGGCGCTGACGTCTTCGTTCACTACTCGGCCATCGAGAGCGGCGGCTACCGCGAGCTCCAGGAAGGCCAGAAGGTCGAGTTCGACGTCACGCAGGGCCCCAAGGGCCCGCAGGCTGAGAAGGTCAAGGGCATCTGACCCTTCACCACCTTCGAGACATCTGATCTCAGCGAAGGCCCCCTGACCCTTGTGGTCGGGGGGCCTTCGTCCTGCCCTGACGCTCCCGACCCCCGCGGGCCCTAGGGTCGAGGCATGCACTGGCGCAACGGCCCTCACGGCTACGGCTTCGTCACCAAGTCCCTTCACTGGCTGACCGTCGTGGTGCTGGCCGCCCAGTTCTTCGTCGGCTGGACGATGGAGGCCGACGAGTCGGCGTTCGCCGTGGACGAGGCAAGGCTCGAGCAGCTCGAGGAGCAGGCCAAGGACCTCGACGGTGACGCGCGGGATACGGCTCGCGACGAGGTCGACCGGCTCGAGGACGAGCTGGATGCCCGGGCGGACGAGGCCGAGGACGAGTTCGTCCGCGATGCGCTCAGCCGCCCGACCGAGCCCAGCCTCCCACTCGCCCATGTCGGCCTGGGCCTGCTCATCCTCGCCCTCGGCGTGGTCCGGGTGCTCTGGCGGCGGACGGGACTCCCACCGTGGGCCGAACACCTGGGGCCCCTCGCGCGCAGGGTCGCCGGCCTGACCGAGAAGGCCCTGCTCGCGAGTCTCTTCCTCGTCCCGGCGAGCGGCCTGTTGCTGCTCTTCGCGGGCGCCGACTGGGTGGGCCTGCACGTGGCTGCGCACATCGCCTTCTTCGCCGCCCTGGTGGCCCACATCGGCCTCCACCTGGCTCACGCCAGGCACGGACAGCTGCGCCGGATGCTGTGAGGTGGGCGGACGGCATACCTCAGAGCGGCGGAACGGACCTGGCGTAGCGACGGCCGAGCAGGCGCAGGTGCTCGATGAGCTCGGGTGGCTCGGTGACGTGGAAGTCAAGGCCGAGCATCCCGATCCACACGGCGACGATCTCGAGGCTGTCGCCGCCGGTGACAAGGACGGAGTGGGTGTCGTCGACCGTCTCGACCACCCCCACAGCCGCGTGGATGCGGGACAGCACCTCTGCGGCGGGCGCGTCGACGGCGATCCGGCAGTGGAAGCTCCAGCCCGAGAACGCGACCTCACGCAGCACGAAGGACGAATAGTCGCCACCCTCGAGGGGATCCGCGACGAAGCGCCCCGCTCCGGGCGTCCGCAGCTGCAGCCAGTCGACGCGGAAGACCTGCCAGGCCCCTGACGGGCGACGACGGGCGACGACGTACCAGCGCTCGTGCCAGCTGACGAGCCGGTAGGGGTCGGCCTCGACCCGCTCCTCCTCGTCGCGGCCGCCCGGTCGATAGAAGAACCGCAGACCCTCCCGGTCACGCACCGCCGAGGCCAGCTCGGCGAGGACCGCGACGTCGACGGGCGGGGCCTGGACGTTGCTCTCGGTGTTGTTGAGGCCGATGTCGGTGCTCTCGTGGAGCGCTCGCACCCGCCGCCGGAGCCGGTCCGGCAGCACGTGCTCCAGCTTGGCCAGCGCCAGGGCACTCGACTCCTCGATGCCCCGCACGGCCGCGACGGACCCCAGCCCGACGGCCACCGCCACCGCCTCGTCCGGCTCGAGAAGCAGCGGCGGCAGCCGGCCATGGTCGCCGAAGAGGTAGCCGCCGGCAGGTCCCCGCACCGAGTCGATCGGGTAGCCCAGCTCGCGCAGCCGCTCGATGTCCTTGCGGGTCGTGCGCTCGCCCACGTCGAGGCGAGTCGCGAGCTCGGCGCCCGAGACGAGGTCGCGGGCCTGCAGCTGGCCGAGCAGGGCGAGCAGCCGAGCCGAGGTCTGGAGCACCATGTCCCCCTCACGAGAACTTCTGGGACACCGATCCTAATCAGGAACGAACCGTGCCGGAACCCCTCATACCTTCCTTCCATGACCACCCACGAGAAGTCCCAGGCTCTGTCCCTCCGACCCTTCACCGTCGCGATCCCGCAGACCGAGCTGGACGACCTCCAGCACCGCCTGGCCGGCACCCGCTACGCCGCCGAGCCCACCACCGAGACCGGCACCGACGACTGGAGCCACGGCGCCCCGGTCTCCTACCTCCGCACGATGGTCGAGCACTGGCAGCACGGCTTCGACTGGCGCGCCCAGGAGGAGGCGATGAACGCCCACCCGCAGTTCCTCACCGAGGTCGACGGCCAGACCATCCACTTCCTCCACGTCCGCAGCGCCAACGAGGACGCCACCCCGCTCCTGCTCGCCCACACCTACCCCGGCTCGTTCGTCGACTTCCTCGACCTCATCCCGCACCTCACCGACGCGTTCCACCTCGTCATCCCCGGCCTGCCCGGCATCGGCTTCAGCCAGCCGCTCTCGGACGGCGAGTGGGACACCGCCCGCGTCGCCCGCACCTGGGACACGCTGATGCGCGGCCTCGGCTACGACTCCTACGGCGCCCACGGCTCCGACAACGGCGCGATGGTCTCGCGCGAGCTCGCGATGCAGGGTCCAGAGGGGTTCCTCGGCGCGCACGTCCTCCAGCTCTTCTCGTTCCCGTCGGGCGACCCGGCCGAGTTCGAGAGGATGACGCCGACGGACTACGCGGCGCTCGAGTTCGCCGGCTGGTTCCAGACCGTCAACGGGTTCGCGCAGATGAACGCCTCACGCCCGCAGACGATCGCGGCCGCCCTCAGCGACTCGCCGGTCGGGCAGCTCGCCTACAACGAGCTCTTCGAGAACTTCGGCAACGGCACCGCGACCCTGACGCGCGACCAGGTCCTCACCCAGGTCAGCCTCTACTGGTTCACCAACAGCAGCGCGGCCGCGGCCCGCTACTACTACACCGAGAAGTCGGTGGAGGCCCGCGTCAACGAGGGCCGGATCGGGGTCGCCGTCTTCGCTGACGACTTCCGCTCGATGCGCCCCTTCGCCGAGCGCGACAACACCAACATCGTCTCGTGGACCGAGCACGAGCGCGGTGGCCACTTCGCCTCGATGGAGGTGCCTGAGGAGCTGGCCGGAGCGATCCGGGCCTTCTACGCCTGAAGCCGCCTCCGAGCGAGTCAGAAAGCGGTGAGCCGACCACCCATCGGTGGCCGGCTCACCACCTCTGGCTCGCTCGCGCGCAGGCGTCCTCGGCTCAGCCGGCGCGCTTGGCCAGTCGCAGCCACGTGTCGACGACGGTGTCCGGGTTGAGCGACATCGACTCGATGCCCTGGTCGAGCAGCCAGTCGGCGAGGTCGGGGTGGTCGGACGGACCCTGCCCGCAGATGCCGACGTACTTGCCACGGGCCTTGCACGCCTCGATCGCCATGGTCAGCATCTTCTTGACCGCGGGGTCGCGCTCGTCGAAGCTGCCGGCCACGAGGGAGGAGTCGCGGTCGAGCCCGAGGGTGAGCTGGGTGAGGTCGTTGGACCCGATCGAGAAGCCGTCGAAGTGGTCGAGGAAGGCGTCGGCGTTGACGGCGTTCGACGGAACCTCGCACATCATGACGACCTGGAGGTCGTTCTCGCCGCGCACGAGGCCGTGCTGTCCGAGCAGGTCGATGACCCCCTCGGCCTCGGCGACGGTGCGCACGAACGGGATCATCACCTTGACGTTGGTCAGCCCCATCTCGTCGCGCACCAGCTTCAACGCCTCGGCCTCCATCGCGAAGCACTCGGCGAAGTCGGCGGAGAGATACCTCGCGGCACCCCGGTAGCCGATCATCGGGTTCTCCTCGTGAGGTTCGTAGCGAGCGCCACCCAGCAGGCCGGCATACTCGTTCGACTTGAAGTCGCTCATCCGCACGATGACCGGCTCCGGCGCAAAGGCGGCCGCCAACATCGAGATGCCCTCGGCGACGCGCTGGACGAAGAAGTCGCGGGGCGAGTCATAGGCCGCGATGAGCGCCTCGATCTCGGCCCTGATGTCGGGCTCCTGGTCGTCGAGCTCGAGCAGCGCGCGCGGGTGGATCCCGATCTGGCGGTTGATGATGAACTCGAGCCGGGCGAGCCCGATCCCCCTGTGCGGCAGGCGGGAGAACTCGAAGGCCTGCTCCGGGGTGCCGACGTTCATCATGATCTTGACCGGCACGTCGGGCATGTCGTCGAGCTCGGTCTCGGACACCGAGAACTCCCGCAGCCCGTCATAGACCAAGCCGGTGTCACCCTCGGCGCACGAGACGGTGACCTCGCGCCCGTCGGCGAGGTCACGGGTCGCCGAGCCGGTGCCGACGACGGCGGGGATGCCGAGCTCGCGCGCGATGATCGCCGCGTGGCAGGTGCGGCCGCCGCGGTTGGTGACGATGGCGCTGGCGCGCTTCATCACCGGCTCCCAGTCGGGGTCGGTCATGTCGGCGACGAGCACCTCGCCCGCCTCGAAGTCGTGCATGGCCTCGGCCGACGCCAGGACGCGGACCGCTCCGGCGCCGATCTTCTGCCCGATGGCCCGACCCTCGACGAGGACGGGGCCGGTCTCGTCCATGCGGAAGCGCCGCAGCGTGTTGCCGGTCTGTCGCGACTTCACCGTCTCGGGTCGCGCCTGGAGGATGTAGAGCTGGCCGTCGACGCCGTCCTTGCCCCACTCGATGTCCATGGGGCGGCCGTAGTGCTCCTCGATCTTGAGGGCGTGCTCGGCGAGCTCGGTGACCTCGGCGTCGGTGAGGCTGAGGCGGGCCTGGTCGGCGGGGTCGACGTCGACGAAGTCGATCGAGCGACCGACGGCGTCGTCCTGCGTGTAGACCATCTTGGTGGCCTTGCCACCGACGCCGCGCTTGAGGATGGCGAGGCGACCCTCGCGCAGCGCCGGCTTGTAGACGTAGAACTCGTCGGGGTTGACGGCGCCCTGGACGACGGCCTCCCCGAGCCCGTAGCTGCTCGTGATGAAGACGGCGTCGGAGAAGCCGGACTCGGTGTCGATGGTGAACATGACGCCGGAGGACCCGATGTCGGAGCGGACCATGCGCTGGATGCCGGCCGACAACGCGACCGACTCGTGGTCGAAGTTGCTGTGCACGCGGTAGGCGATGGCCCGGTCGTTGTAGAGCGAGGCGAAGACCCGCTTGATCGCCAGCAGGATGTTGTCGATGCCGCGGACGTTGAGGAAGGTCTCCTGCTGCCCGGCGAAGCTGGCGTCGGGCAGGTCCTCGGCCGTCGCGCTCGAGCGCACGGCCCAGCTCACCTCCTCGCCCGAGTCACCCACGAGGCGCTCGTATGCCGTGCGGATCTCGGTCTCGAGATCAGCCGGGAACGGCTGCTTCTCGACCGAGTCGCGGATCTCGGCGCCGGCGACGACGAGCGCGCGCGTGTCCTCCACGTCGAGGTCGGCCAGGACGGAGTTGATGTGGTCGGCGAGGCCCTCGTGCGAGAGGAAGCGGCGGTAGGCCTCGGCGGTGGTCGCGAAGCCGTCGGGCACCCGCACCCCCGCCTTGGACAGGTGCTGGACCATCTCGCCGAGCGAGGCGTTCTTGCCGCCGACCCGCTCGACGTCGTGGAGGCCGAGGTCGGCGAACCAGACGACGTTCTCGCTGGAGCTGCCCTCGTCGGCGGTGCCCTGGTCGGTGGCGGTCATGGCGGTCCTTTCGTGATTCTGGTCAGCCGAGGTCGGGCAGGCGGCTGCTCTGCATGATGACGGTCGCCATCTCCTCCACGGACATCTTGGCGGAGTTGATCGACGGGATCCGGTGCGCCCGGTAGAGCGCCTCGGCCCGGCGCAGCTCGTGGCTGCACTGGGCGAGGCTCGCATAGGTCGACCCGGGTCGGCGTTCCCCTCTCACCTGGCTGAGCCGGGCGGGCGTGGAGAGGAGCCCGAAGCACTTGTCGCCGAGCTCCTTGACGGGGCGCGGGAGCTGGTCGGAGTCGAAGTCCTCGGGCACGAGAGGGTAGTTCGCGACCTTGAGGCCGTGCTGGAGCGCGAGATACATCGACGTCGGCGTCTTGCCGCACCGCGACGGCGCCACGAGGATGAGGTCGGCCTGCTCGAGGTTGCGCAGGCTCGCGCCGTCGTCGTGCTCCATCGCGAACTCGATGGCCTGCATCCGCCGGTCGTAGCGGAGGGTGTCACCGACGCCGTGCAGGGCCGTGGCGCTGTGCGTGGCGTTGACGTGGAGCACCCGCTCGACGGTGTCGAGATGGGAGCCGAACAGGTCGATGAAGGCAGCCTTGGTGCGCTGCAGCTCCTGACGGATCTGCTGGTCCGACACCGTCGAGAACACCAACGGCGCGACCGTCTCGGTCGTCACACCGTCGATCTGGGCGAGGACGGTCCGGGCCTGCTCCACCGTGGTGATGAAGGGGATCTTGCGACGGGTGAAGTGCAGCCCCGGAAACTGGGCGAGCATGAGGTTGCCCAAGGTCTCCGCCGAGATCCCGGTCCCACCCGCGACAAAGAACACGGGTGTGGGACCAGGCGCCTCGCTGCTGTCGACGATGTCCATCAGGTCACCCTCTCACCCGGGCCCGCTCAGGACACGGTGTCGGTCGAGACGATCACCACGATGAGGTTACGAGGACCGTGGACGCCCTCGACCCGCTGCAGCTCGATGTCGCTCGTCGCACTCGGCCCACTGATCCAGGTGAGGGCCGGCTGCTGGCCGGACTCGGTGCGCAGCCGGGCCACCGCCTCGGGCACGTCGCGGACGACCTGGTCGGCCCTGATGACGCACACGTGGGTGTCCGGCACCAGCGTCAGCTCGCGTCGCCCCTGGTCCGCGCCGTGGTGGAGGACGATGGTGCCGGTCGTCGCGATGCCCACGGCGGAGGCGGTGACGACGGCGTCGACCTGGTCGAGCACCTGCGGGGTCGCCGCGTCGGCCTCGTCACGGATCTCGACGGCCCCCGCGACGGCCTCCCGCCAGGCGGGGTCCAGCCCACCGGGGACGACGGCCGACGCGCAGCCGCGGTCGCGCAGCGCCCCGGCGACGGCGGAGCCGACCCCGACCTCGCCGAGCACCGAGTCGACCCGGACGACGGTCGCCCGGTAGTCGGCGACGTTCTCCGCGAACAGCTCCAGCGTCTCCCGCGTCGCGCCTGGGGGGGTGGTCGCTCCGACAGCCACCTCGGCAGAGGCAACGGGGTCCGCACCTGCGCCGGGCGCTGTCTGCACGTCGGTGAGGGCCGCTCGGACCCGGCCGAGGATCTCGTCGCGGGCACTCATCGCCCCTGCCCTTCACTGCCGGGTATGCCGTCCGCTCGCCCTGGGGACGGTCCGTCGCCGTCGCGCCCCTCCTGCTGTCCTTCCTCGCCGCCGCGTTCCTCGTGCTCTCGCGCCCACCACTGGCGGAAGGTCTCCTTCGGTGGCGTCGGCACGTCGCGGGCATCGGTCCACGCGCCCAGTCCCGGGACCCTGCGCACCGTGCGCTTCCCGATGAGGCGCCCGGCGGTGGTGGCGCCCTTCTGGGCCACGGCCAGCCGCCTCGGGTCGGAGAGCACCCACGCGGCTGCCTTCATCGCCGCCGACTCGGCGCGGTGACCGCCCTGCTGCGCGACGGTGCCGCGCAGCTCGACCAGCAGCTCGGGGATGTTGATCCGGACCGGGCACGCGTCGAAGCACGCGCCGCAGAGGCTCGAGGCATAGGGCAGCGACTGGTCGATCTCGCTCGCCGTCCCCCGCAGCTGCGGGTTGAGGATGGCGCCGATCGGTCCGGGGTAGACCGACCCGTAGGCGTGACCACCCGTGCGTTCGTAGACGGGGCACACATTGAGGCAGGCCGAGCAGCGGATGCACCGGAGCGCCTGTCTCCCGAGCGAGTCCGCAAGGACGTGGCTGCGTCCGTTGTCGAGGAGGATGACGTGCACCTCCTGGGGGCCATCGCCCTCGTGCACCCCGGACCACATGGTCGTGTAGGGGTTCATCCGCTCACCCGTGCTCGAGCGCGGCAACAGCTGGAGCATCGGCCCGAGGTCGTCCCACCTCGGCAGGACCTTCTCGATGCCGACCACGGAGATGAGCGTCTCGGGCAGGGTCAGGCACATCCGCCCGTTGCCCTCGGACTCGACGACGACGAGGGTCCCGGTCTCGGCGATGGCGAAGTTCGCGCCCGAGACGGCAACCTTGGCGCGCAGGAACTTCTCGCGCAGGTGGACCCGCGCCGCCTCGGCGAGACGAGCCGGGTCGTCGGTGAGGTCCTCCGGTGCCGGGCGCCCGACCTTGCCCATCTCGCGGGTGAAGATGTCGCGGATCTCAGTGCGGTTGCGGTGGATCGCCGGCACGAGGATGTGGCTGGGCCGGTCGTGGCCGAGCTGGACGATGAGCTCGGCGAGGTCGGTCTCCCAAGCGTTGATGCCGACCGCTTCGAGGGCCTCGTTGAGCTCGATCTCCTGGGTCGCCATCGACTTGACCTTGACGACCTCCTCGACCTCCTTGGCGCGGGCGATCTCGATGACGATCTGGTTGGCCTCGTCGGCGTCGCGTGCCCAGTGGACGACAGCCCCGTTCGCGGTCAGCGTCGCCTCGAGCTGCTCGAGATAGTCGCCGAGGTGGTGCAGCGCCTCGTCCTTCGCTGCGGCTCCGGCGACCCGCAGCGCCTCCCAGTCGGGCACCTCGGCGACGACGGAGGCGCGCTTGGCGCGGATCGTGGAGGTCGCGTTGCGCAGGTTGCTCCGCTGCTGGGTGTTGGCCAGGGCGGTGCGCGCGGCCTCGGGGAAGGCCGGCATACCGACGAAGGTCGCTGACGTCTGCTGGACCGGCCCGATGCTCATGCGGGGTCCCCGCGAAGTATCTGGAGGAGCGCAGCGGGGGAAGAACTTCGTGGGGTGCTCATGCCGGGTGCTCCTGGGTCGAGGCAAGGATCTCGGCCAGATGCATGCGGCGTATGCCGGAGCGTTGCCTTCCGAGGATCCCACCGATGTGGGCCAGGCAGGAGTTGTCGCCGGCGACGAGCACCTCGGCCGCGGTCTCGACGACGTGCGCGGCCTTGTCGGTGCCCATGGCGACGGACACGTCGGCGTTCTTCATCGCGAAGGTCCCACCGAAGCCGCAACACTCCTCGGCTCCCGGGAGCTCGACCAGGTCGATGCCCTTGACGGCCCGCAGGAGCTGCAACGGCTTGTCGCCGACCCGCAGCATCCGCAGCGAGTGGCAGGTCGGGTGATAGGTCACCCGGTGAGGGAACCACGCGCCGACGTCCGTCACGCCGAGCACGTCGACGAGGAACTCCGACAGCTCGTGGACCCTGGGACCCAACCGGGCGACCTCCGACGCCAGCCCAGGGTCCCCGGCGAGCTGGGCGATCATCGGGTGCTGGTCCCGGACCGACCCGACACACGATGCCGAGGGAGCGACGACCGCGTCGTAGTCCCCGAACACGTCGACGAAGCGAGCGACGAGCGGAACGGCGTCACCGGCATACCCGGTGTTCGTCAGCATCTGGCCACAGCAGGTCTGCTGCATCGGGAACTCGACGGTGACTCCGAGCCGCTCGAGGAGGCGGACGGTCGCCTTGGGGGTCTCGGGCCACATCGTGTCGTTGAAGCACGTCGCGAAGAGCGCAACCCGCAGGTCGGTGCGAGGTGGGGCGGTCATCGGGCCTCCGGGTCGTTCGTCCACGGTGCGCGCCACGGGCCTGCAGGGCCCCTGGTCCGACCATTCTGGCTCACTCGAACGCGTGCCACCCGAGGACGGATCGATGACGCCGACGACGGCACGCTGGCGCCACGACGTCAGCAGGTCCGTGGTGCGGGAGGCGGGCAGTCCCTCGTGGCCCACGACGACGCGGGCAACGCGGTCGCAGCGGTGAGCGTGTGGTCGGCGGGGCCGGGTGGGCCCGGGATCATCGAGCCGATGGGTGCGCACAGAGACCACCGTGGCGGTCGCGACCTACACGTCGGCCGGCTTCGAGCTGGTGTCGCAGAGACGGGAGCGGCGGCGGGCCGCCCAGACCTGACCTCGGTCAGCGGATGAAGAGGTTGAGACTGATCGTGAGGAGGATGGAGAGGATCAGGGAGACCACGATCATCATGAGGCATCCCTTGCCTCCGCCGACGGGTCGAATCTGCACAGGGCTCATGCCCTGATCGTGGCACAGGTCAGCAGCTCCGCTGACCATCGTGACCTGCGAAGACGGACCAGCAGATGTCGTTGCGCCGCTCCTGGTCCTCCAGGACGAGGTCACGAACCCGAGCCGGCAGCTGGTCACGCTGCCACTGGCACTCACGTCGCATCGCCTCCTCCCGCTCGGCAGACGCCACCGCTGCACCCACGGCCTTGATCGCATAGGCCGCCGCGCCCAGGTCGTGCTCGGGAACGTGAGCGACGCAGGCGGCCTGCCCGGCGGCATACGCCGCGAACCGTGCCGCCCCACGCAGGGGTCGCGCGGCACCCATGGCGTGGCCACCAGCGGCCCGCGACACCATCATCGGGACCTCGCTGCGCACCCAGGCACGGGCGTGCTCGATGGCCCGTCGAGGGCGATCGTCTCCGGGCTGGATCGTCTCGAAGAGGTCGAGGACGTGCTCGGCACACGTGGCGGCCCACAGCGCGAGGAGATGGTGGTCGGCGTCGGTGAGCGTCCCCCCACGGCGGATCGTCACGAGTCGCGGGTCACGGACCTCAGGCAGGATCACGCCCCACCGTCCCACGATCTCACCGTGGCTGGTCCGGAAGATCCCGGCTGGACGGGACCGCTGCCCCTGTCGATCGGGACGCCTGACCCAGCACCGTTGGCAGGCATCAGCGGTGCTCCGACGCGGACCACCGGACAGAAACCCACAGGAGGAAACACCCATGACCCACCGGACAACCCTGCGCCGCGCCGGCCTCGCCGTCGCTGCCGCCGGCACGGCTGCCGTTCTCGCCGCGGCGCCGGCGATGGCCCACCACTGCTTCGTCCCGATGTACAGCCTCGACGGCCCCACCTCGGCGAACTGGTTCGTCCTGTCCGCGCAGGACGGTGCGTTCTTCGAGGCCGGCTACGAGGCCGAGTGCGACGCCGCGGTCGATGCGGGCTACGAGGCCCTGCGCTCCGCCGGCCTCCCCGTCGGCCTCAAGATCTTCGAGAAGATGACGATCGGCGACCCGAAGCACACGGGGCGCATGAACCCCAACGGCGCCGACGGCAAGGGTCTGGAGTACTTCGGGGCCGGCTCGGAGCTCCCGACCCAGATGGTCCACGCCTGGATCGAGGGTGCCGACTCGGCGGACTGCGACCCCTCCTGACCGACACGGCACAGCCACACCAGGTCCCACGGAGCGCGCCCGCACGTCGTGCTCCGTGGGACCTCTCGGCGTCTCGTGGGAGAGTCGAGCCCACGCGCGGCACCCACGACCACCCCGGAGAAGGCCCACATGGCTGAGCAGCAGACCATCGTCATCACTGGAGCGAGCGACGGTATCGGCGCCGCGGCCGCGGGCCAGCTCCAGGCCCTGGGCCACCGGGTCGTCCTCGTCGGCCGCTCCCCCGAGAAGACAGCAGCCGTGGCTCAGCGGCTCGACGCCCCCTCGCACGTGGCCGACTTCGCCGACCTCGACCAGGTCCGCGGGCTGGCCACCGAGCTGCTCGCCGCCCACCCACGCATCGACGTGCTCGCCAACAACGCCGGCGGGCTCTTCGGTCAGGAGAGCACGAAGAACGGCTTCGACAAGACGTTCCAGGTCAACCACCTCGCCCCCTTCCTGCTCACCCACCTCCTCATGGACCGGATCGTCGAGTCCCGCGCCAGCGTCATCCAGACGTCGAGCGCCGCCCACCGGTTGTTCGGCCACCTCGACCTCGACGACCTCGGCAACGCCAGGAGCTGGAGCGCCAACAAGGCCTACGGCGACGGCAAGCTGGCCAACGTCCTCTTCACGCGAGAGCTGCACCGCCGCTTCCACGACAAGGGAGTCAACGCCGTCGCCTTCCACCCCGGCGTCATCGCGACGAACTTCGCCAACGACACCTCCAGCCTCATGCGGTTCGTCTATCGCACTCCCCTGGCCCGGCTCCTGACCGGCGTGGAGTCCGGCGGCGGACGACTCACCCGGCTTGCGGCAGGCATCCCCGGCACGACGTGGGAGCCCGGTCGCTACTACGAGAACGACAGGGTCGGCAAGATCAACCCGCAGGTCAAGGACGATGCCCTGGCTCGCGGTCTCTGGGAACGCAGCGAAGCGCTGCTCGGTCTCTGAGGCTGGAGCCAGGTCCATGGAGGACGACTACACGACGCGGTTGCTGGTGGCCGACACGTGGGACGACTTCGCCGCTCTTGTCGAGGCGAACAACGGTGTGTGGGGAGGCTGCTGGTGCATGGGCTTCCACCCGGAGGGCTTCGGTGCCACGCCGAGCGCCGCCGGCAACCGAGCAGCCAAGGAGGCTCACGTCAGGGCAGGGACGGTCCACCAGATGCTCGTGTATGCCGGCGACCAGTGCGTGGGCTGGTGCCAGTTCGGGAGCCCGGCCGAGCTGCCCAACATCAAGAACCGCAAGGCCTACGACAAGGACGCCGCGGACCTGCCGGACTGGCGGATCGGGTGCATCTTCACGGGCAGCAGGCACCGCGGCCAAGGTGTGGCACGGGCCGCCGTCACGGCCGTTCTGAAGGAGATCGCCGAGGCTGGTGGCGGGATCGTCGAGGCCTACCCGGAGCAGGTCGACGAACGCCCGCCACAGCGGGGGGCCTACCTCCACACCGGACCCGAGAGCCTCTTCGAGGAGCTCGGGTTCGAGCGCGATCGCCGGATCGCGAAGTGGCGCTGGGTCATGCGTCTCACGCTCACCGCGTGACGCAAGGCTTCGGTATGCCGTGTGCGCACGGCATACCGAAGACGTCACTCACTTGTCCTGCAGCTCCTCGGCGTCCTCGGCCACGGTGCCCTCACGCTTGCGGGCGTGGCGGGCGATGAAGAAGAGGATGGACCCGACCACGACGTAGGACAGGGCGATCAACCACGTTTGGGCGCTCTGCTGGGTCAGCAGCGCGATGCTGGCGATCAGGGCAATGATCGAGACGGCCTTGGGCGCTGTGAAGTGCTTGTGCTCGACCTTGTCCTTCTTGAGGACGAGGACAGAGATGTTGGCCGAGATGAAGACCAGCACGAGGAGCAGCACGGTCGTGTCCGCGAGGAGGCCGACGTCGCCGACGAAGCTCATGGCCATCGTCACCGCGCCGATCACGAGGATCGAGACCCACGGCGTGCGACGGGTGGGGGCCACCCGGCCGAAGATCTCGGGCAGCAGGCCCGCCTCGGCCAGGCCGTAGGTCGCGCGGCTGGCCATGACCATGAAGAGCAGGGCGCCGTTGCCGATGGCGATGAGGGCGATGGTCGCGAACAGCCACGGCGGGAACGACAGGCCGGAGGCGGTGATGACCGACAGGAGCGGGCCCTCGGACTCGGCCAGCTCCGCGGTCGGCACCACTGCGGCAGCGCCCAGGGCGATGAGCATGTAGATGACGCCGGCGGTCAGCAGGGCACCGAAGAGGGCTCGAGGGTAGGCCCGGCTGGGGTCCTTGACCTCCTCGGCCATGTTGGCCGCGGCCTCGAAGCCGAGGAACGAGAAGAACGCGGTGATGGTCGCCGCGAAGGCGCCCTGGGCCGGGGAGATGCCCTCGGCGAAGGTCGTCACCCGGCTGATGTCGCCGTCGCCCTTCCCGAGCACGATCGCCGCGACGACGATGATGATGATGAGTCCGGTCGCCTCGATGACCGTCGCGCCCACGTTGGCCATGAGCGACTCGCGCACGCCGCGCAGGTTGATCGCGACGAGGGCCGCGATGAAGACGAGCGTCACCGGCACCTGCGGCAGGTCGATCAGCGCCTTGAGGTAGTCACCGGCGAAGGCGTTCGCGAGCGCCGCGGAGGTGGTGATCCCCGAGGAGAGCATGAGGAAGCCGATGAGGAACGTGACGTAGGGCTTGTCGAACGCCCGCTCGGCGTAGCGCGCGGCGCCACCGGCGTGCGGGTACTTGGTGATCAGCTCGGCGTAGGTGCCCGCGGTGAGCAGTGCCAGCACCAGGGCGAAGATCAGCGGCAGCCAGATGGCGCCACCGACGTCCTTGGCCATGCTGCCGACCAGGGTGTAGATGCCGGCCCCGAGGGTGTCACCGACGATGAAGAAGAAGAGCAGCAGCGGAGTGATGCCGCGCTTGAGCTTGGTGTCCGTCTCGCCGGTGTCCGACAGTGTTTGGGCCATACGGCAGGGTGGCACGCCGAGGCGCTCGATGCGACTGCACACACCGACCAAGTTTTTTTCCCGTGACGAGGGAAACCGGTGGTCAGCGACGGATCCCACCGAAACCGCGGCCGTCGTGGCCCGCGCTGGTGGCCATCCGACGACGGCGCTCCGTGAGTGATGATGACCTCGTGATGATCGAGCTCTGGGGGTCGCGCCGGTGAGTGTCGTGGACGAGTCCTCGTGGTCTCTGGCCTTCGCCGTCCTGGGTGGCCTGCTCCTGTTCTGGACCTGCCTGCTCGTCACTCTCTGGTTCGCGCGTCCCGACGAGCTCCGCCTGCGGGACGCCCTGCGGCTGCTCCCGGATGTCGTGCGGCTCGTCCGCAGGTTGGCAGGCGACTCCTCGCTCCCTCGAGGCGTCCGGCTCCGGCTCGGCATCCTCCTGGCCTACCTGGCCATGCCGATCGACCTCGTGCCGGACTTCATCCCCGTCATCGGGTATGCCGACGACGCCGTGGTCGTCGTGGTCGTGCTGCGTTCCGTGGTCCGCCGCGCAGGAGTGGCGGCACTCGAGCGCCACTGGCCCGGCACCCCGGCCGGTTTCGCTGCGGTATGCCGCGTGGCCGGCTTGGGAGATGGGGGTGAGCGCAGCGGTCGGGCCTGACAACCCGGGTGGACCACCCGGCATACATCACGGTTTCGGTTGGCCGTGGGTGGACCTCAGAGCCAGGTGTCCACCAGGGTGTGGAAGTCGGCCGGCCGCTCCATCGACGGCAGGTGACCGACGTCGGCCCAGTCGACACGTCGGGATCCGGGGACTCCCTTGACGACCTGGCGGGCCGCGTCCTGGACGGTGTCGAGGTCGAGTCCACCGACGAGGACGAGCGTGCGGGCTCGGACGTCGGCGAGCCGCTCCAGCGTGGGTGGCTCCAGCTCGCGCTCCTCGACGTCGTCCCAGTCGGCCGTGACCTCGAAGGCGCGCCGCTGCATCTGCCGAACGTCGTCGCAGAGCCTGACGTCCATGTCCGCTGTCTCGCGCTGCGGGCCGGCCACCCAGGTCGTGATGTTGGCCTCGACGGCGGCATCGAGGTCGCCGGCCCCCAGTGCCGCGCGCTCGGCGTCGAAGAAGGCCTGCAGGTCCGGGGTGAGCTCGGCCAGCAGCGACCCTCCCGGCGCGGCCAGGAGCAGGGACTCGACCCGGTCAGGAGCCAGGAGTGCGGACTCGACCGCGACGCCCGCGCCGAAGGACGCGCCGACCAGGTGGCACCTCTGGATGCCGAGCTCGTCGAGGGTGTCGAGGACGTCCTGCGGGTGGGAGACCGGGCCGTCAGGTCGGGCGTCGGAGTCGCCGAAGCCGCGCAGGTCCAGGCGGATCGCGTCGTGCGTCGAGGTGAGTGCGGACCACTGCGCGTCCCACATCCGCCGGTCGGCGACGCCGGCGTGGATGAGGACGACGGGCAGCGCGCCCTTCGGCCCGGCTCGGTCGTATGCCGTCGCGAAGGTGGTGCGTGAGCCCGCGGTCATCAAGGTCCTTCCGCCAGGAGTGTCCCGGTCACCGAACCAGAGCCTGCGGGTGGCGGCAAGCCGGTTTCGCTCCTGTCGGCCCCAGACGCGAGAACCTCCGGGCGGGGCGGGACTGCGAAGTCCACACCTCACCCGGAGGTTCTCGGGTTCCACGGGTCGAGTCACATCATCGAGCGACCTCGACCATGTGGCCCGGCGTCAGAGGTCGGTCACGGCCACAGGTTGGGGTTCCTGTCCGAGCCGTAGGCGCCGTAGCGGGGGCGGCGCTCCAGGTGGAGGTGCGGGCCAGAGGTTCTGCCGGTGTTGCCGGAGTAGCCGATGAGCTGCCCCGTCGAGACCCGCGCACCATCGAAGACGCGTCGGCTCGACAGGTGGCAGTAGCCCCAGTCCGAGCCGTCCACGTTGTCGTTGATGAGGATCATGGTGCCGTAGGCGTCACCCCAGGCCGCGCGGCCGGTGCGGACATCTCCGCCGATGGTCGCGTAGACCGGCGTGCCGACCGGGCAGCCGATGTCGACTCCGGTGTGATAGCCGGCCGCCCAGTCGCCGGGAATCCTCCACGCTGCGGTGATCGGGTGTGCGGTGGGGTTCCTCACCGGCCGCACGTAGGACGCGGCCTGGGCTGCTGGCGCTGCGGCGATGCCGCCCAGGGCCAGTCCGGCGGCCGTTGCGCCCCCGCTGAGGATGATCCGTCGACTGGGCATACGCGACGATTCCTGGTGGTCTGTCATGACAGTTCTCCCGAGTCTGCTGATGACCGGGGTTGAGGATCATGAGACGACGCCCATGCCATCAGCCCGCGCTCGCTTGTCTTGGTCCGTTCATGCAATGTCTGACTTGCACAACACAGAACGTCCCAAACCCCACTGCGAAAGCTCTGCGAAACCGCTGCGAGGCCTGGCATCAGGCCTCGACGCAGAACTCGTTCCCCTCGGGATCGGCCATGACGACGATGTCGCCGTCCTCACCGATGACGGTGGCACCAAGAGCACGAAGCCGCTCGACCTCGGCCCCCACCGAGCCCATGGCGCGTAGGTCGAAGTGCTGGCGGTTCTTCGCGGTCTTGCCCTCGGGGACCCGACGGAACCACAGCTTGGGTCCACCCCACCCGGCCGGCTCGACCCACGCCCGGTCCTCCGTGCTCTCCTCGTCGACGGTGGATCCGAGCGCTGCCGCCCAGAAGGCCGCCAGCAGCAGCGCGCTCGAGCAGTCGAAGGTCACGGACTTGACGTAGGCGGCCATGGACAGACCGTAGGCCGCATCAGGCCGTGACCGGAAGATCCTCGCGTCCCCCTGAGTCGGGACCTTTGGCCCTGATGGTTCAACGCTTCGTCGGGTTGCCTTGGCTGCGCACCACCTGCCCCGGATCAGTGTTCGGTTCACGCGAGCTGACGGGTCCCACTTCCGCCGGAAAGGCCGCATGACATGAGTCCGTCCATTGCCAAACCCGGCGCAGGGGTCCATGGTGGGCCGGGAGAGCCCCGACGGGAGGGCACGATCGTGACGAACGTATTGGCGCCCGTAAGCGAGACTCCGACGGCCACCAGATCACCGTGGGTGATGCTCACCATGGCCACCATCGGCTTTGCGGTGAACTTCTGGGCCTGGGCCCTGATCAGCCCGCTCGGCCCGCTCTTCCGGACGACCGGAGCCCTGGGGGACCTCACCGAGTCCGACGTGGCACTCCTCGTCGCCGTGCCGGTCATCGTGGGCTCCCTCGGCCGCATCATCGTCGGTGGACTGACCGACCGGTATGGCGGCCGGGTCATGTTCCCCATCGTCTCGGGGGTGACCATCATCCCCACACTGTTCATCGCATTCTTCGCCCTGGACTCCTACGCCCTGCTCCTCGTGGGCGGCTTCTTCCTCGGGATCGCCGGGACCGCCTTCGCCGTCGGTGTCCCCTTCGTCAATGCCTGGTT
This sequence comes from Knoellia altitudinis, assembly GCF_042666355.1. Classification (NCBI taxonomy): domain Bacteria; kingdom Bacillati; phylum Actinomycetota; class Actinomycetes; order Micrococcales; family Intrasporangiaceae; genus Knoellia; species Knoellia altitudinis. Next base: position 1,817,861 of record NZ_JBHTDK010000001.1, on the reverse strand, counting down.
CCCGCCCGAGAAGCGCGGCCTCGCCATCGGCATCTTCGGCGCCGGCATGGGCGGCACCGCGATCAGTGCGTTGACCACCGTCAAGCTCACCGACGGGCTGGGAGGGAAGTCACCCTTCCTCATCACGTCGGTCGTCCTTGCCGCGTATGCCGTGGCAGCCTGGCTGTCCCTGCGTGACGCACCCGGTCGCGTGGTGCCCACCACCTCGCTGGCGTCACGGATCTCGGCCAACTCTAGGCTCGCCATCACGTGGCAGGCCTGTCTGCTGTATGCCGTTGCCTTCGGTGGGTATGTCGCGTTCTCCGTCTACCTACCGGCATACCTCAAGGCGGCTCACCAGCTCACTCCGGCCAGCGCGGCCAACCGCATGGCCGGCTTCGTCCTGGTTGCCGTGCTCATGCGTCCCGTCGGAGGCTGGCTCGCCGACAGGTTCGGCGCGATACCGGTGCTGGCGGCTGGTTTCGGCGTCGTCGTCGTGGGCGCCGGCATCTCGGCCGGGACGCCTCCGCTTCAGGGGATCGGCACGATCGCCTTCCTCGCGATGGCTGCCGCCCTCGGCTCCGGAAGCGGCGCCACCTTCGCCCTCATCGCCAAGGTGACGGAACCGTCCCGCGTCGGGGGTGTGACCGGACTCGTCGGCGCCGCCGGGGGTCTCGGTGGGTTCGTCCCGCCGCTGATCATGGGCTACGTCTACGGCCGCACCGACTCCTACGCCATCGGCCTCTGGATGCTCTGCCTCACTGCTGCCCTGGCCCTGCTCCTCACCGTCACCGTCGTCCGACGCACCGTCCAAGGACAGGAATCTCGTTGACCCCCTCCCGGAAGAAGCCCACGACCGACATCGGGATGGACGGCTCCCTCACGGAGGCACTCGTTCGCAGCAGGAGGTTCTTCACCCGAGGGACCGTGTCCGACGACCTTCGGACCATCTCGCAGACCGGGGGGCGGGAGGCCGATGACTTCTACCGCGACCGCTGGAGCCACGACAAGGTTGTGCGGTCCACGCATGGGGTGAACTGCACCGGCTCCTGCTCGTGGAAGGTCTACGTCAAGGACGGGATCATCACCTGGGAGACCCAGCAGACCGACTATCCCTCCGTCGGCCCGGACTCCCCTGAGTACGAGCCGCGCGGATGCCCCCGTGGCGCGGCATTCTCCTGGTACACCTACTCCCCCACCCGGGTCCGCTACCCCTACGTCCGTGGCGTCCTGCTCAAGATGTTTCGCGAGGCCAAGGCCCAGAACGACGGAGACCCGGTCAGGGCGTGGGAGCACATCGTCGAGAACCCGTTACGGGCCAAGGCCTACAAGTCCGCGCGCGGCAAGGGTGGCCTGGTCCGGGCGACCTGGGACGAGGCCAGCGAGATCGTCGCGGCGGCGCACGTCCACACGATCAAGAGGTACGGCCCTGACCGGGTCGCCGGGTTCTCGCCCATCCCCGCGATGTCGATGGTCTCCCACGCCTCCGGTGCCAGGTTCGTCAACCTCATCGGCGGCTCCATGCTGAGCTTCTACGACTGGTACGCAGACCTCCCCGTCGCGTCCCCGCAGGTCTTCGGCGACCAGACCGACGTCCCCGAGTCCGGTGACTGGTGGAATGCCGGATACCTCATCATGTGGGGGTCCAACCTCCCCGTCACCCGCACCCCCGACGCGCACTGGATGGTCGAGGCTCGCTACCGCGGGCAGAAGGTCGTCGCCGTCGCCCCCGACTACGCGGACAACGTGAAGTTCGCCGACGAGTGGCTGCCCGCGAAGCCCGGCACCGACGCTGCCCTGGCCATGGCGATGGGTCACGTCGTGCTCAAGGAGTTCTTCGTCGACAGCTCGACGCCCTACTTCACCGAGTACGTGAAGTCCTACACCGACCTCCCCCACCTCGTGCGCCTCGAGCAGGCTGCTGATGGCGAGTACACCGCCGGCAAGTTCCTCACCGCCGCAGACCTCGTCGACCACGCCGACGATGAGAACGCCGCCTTCAAGACCGTGCTCATCGACTCGAGCACCGGTGAGGCCGTCGTGCCCAACGGGTCCTTGGGTCACCGCTATGGCGAGGCCGGTGTGGGCAAGTGGAACCTCGACCTCGGCGAGGTCGACCCCGTTCTCTCCCTCCTTGACTCCGCATCCGAAGTGGTCGTCGTGCGTATGCCGCGCTTCGACACTCATGATGGTGCCGCCGCCGACCTGCCCCGTGGGGTGCCCGTGCGCCGGGTGGATGGTCACCTGGTCACCACGGTCTTCGACCTCCTGCTCGCCCAGTACGGCGTGGGTCGATCGCACCGGGGTCAGCCGCTCCCGGGGGCTTGGCCCACCGGAGACAACAAGGGTTACGACGACGCGCAGGCGCCTTACACGCCGGCGTGGCAGGAGACGATCACCGGTGTGCCAGCGGCCACTGCCGCTCGGATCGGGCGTGAGTTCGCGCAGAACGCCGAGGAGTCCAAGGGCCGATCCATGATCGTCATGGGGGCCGGCACCAACCACTGGTTCCACTCCGACACGATCTACCGCGCCTTCCTCACCCTGACCAACCTCACCGGCTGCCAGGGAGTGAACGGCGGCGGCTGGGCCCACTACGTCGGTCAGGAGAAGGTCCGACCGATCACGGGCCACACCCAGATCGCCAACGCCCTCGACTGGAACCGCCCTCCGCGCAACATGATCCAGACCGCCTACTGGTACCTGCACACCAACCAGTTCCGCTACGACCAGTTCGGCGCGGACACGCTCTCGGCCACCACCGGCAAGGGTCAGCTTGCGGGCAAGTCCACGGCCGACGTCATCGCCCAGAGCGCGCGGATGGGTTGGATGCCGTCCTACCCCACGTTCGACCGCAACCCGCTCGACCTCAGTGACGACGCCGCGGCTGCAGGGAAACCTGTCGGTGAGTACGTCGTCGAGCAGCTCAAGTCCGGCGACCTGGACTTCGCCGGCGAGGACCCCGACGCACCCACCAACTACCCACGGATCCTGTCGATCTGGCGGGCCAACCTGCTGGGCTCGTCCGGCAAGGGCAACGAGTACTTCCTCAAGCACCTCCTCGGAACCGACTCCTCGGTCCGCGCCACCGAGACACCCGAGGCGCAGCGTCCCATCGACGTCACGTGGCGAGACGAGGCGCCCGAGGGCAAGCTCGACTTGCTGATGACGATCGACTTCCGCCAGACGAGCACGACGATCTTCTCCGACGTCGTCCTCCCGGCTGCGACCTGGTACGAGAAGCACGACCTCAACACCACGGACATGCACCCGTTCGTGCACTCCTTCAACCCCGCCATCGCGCCACCGTGGCAGACCCGCACCGACTGGGACGCGTGGCAGACGATCGCCGAGAAGTTCAGCGAGCTCGCGGCCACCCACCTCGGTGTCCGCAAGGACGTGGTGGCGGTGCCGCTCACCCATGACACGCCGGACGCGATGGCCAACCCGCATGGCGTCGTGCGCGACTGGAAGAAGGGCGAGTGCGAGCCGATCCCCGGGGTCACCATGCCCAAGCTCGTCGAGGTCGAGCGCGACTACGGCGCCGTCGCCGAGAAGATGAACGCCCTCGGCCCTCTGGTGGACACCCTCGGTGCCACCACCAAGGGCGTGACCTTCGAGCTGGGCAAGCAGGTCGACAACCTCAGGGCCAAGAACGGCGCCGTCCGAGGCGGGGTGGCCGACGGACGGCCGTCGCTCAAGAAGGACGTCAACGTCTGCGAGGCGATCCTCGCCCTGTCAGGAACCACCAACGGGCACCTGGCGACGCAGGGTTTCAAGACCCTCGAGAAGCGCACCGGCGTCCGGTTGGCAGACCTCGCGGAGGAGCACGAGGGCAAGCAGATCACCTTCGCCGACACCCAAGGTCCGCCCGTCCCGGTCATCACCTCACCGGAGTGGTCGGGCTCCGAGACGGGTGGCCGTCGCTACTCCCCCTTCACCATCAACGTCGAGCGAAAGAAGCCCTGGCACACGCTGACCGGGCGGATGCACTTCTATCTCGACCACGACTGGATGACGGAGCTCGGGGAGGGCCTCCCCGTCTATCGACCACCGCTCAACATGGCCGCACTGTTCGCCGAGCCCGCTCTCGGCACCGTGTCCGACGGATCAGCCGGACAGGTCGAGGGCTTGACCGTGCGCTACCTGACACCGCACAACAAGTGGTCGATCCACTCGGAGTACCAGGACAACCTCTTCATGCTCTCGCTGTCGCGCGGCGGGCAGAACATCTGGATGAGCGACCGTGACGCCGCCAAGGTCGGCATCGCGGACAACGACTGGATCGAGGCGGTCAACCGCAACGGCGTCGTCGTGGCCCGGGCGATCGTCTCGCACCGCATGCCGGAGGGAACGGTGTACATGTACCACGCGCAGGACCGGCTCATCGACGTACCGCTGGCCGAGACGTCAGGCAAGCGCGGCGGCATACACAACTCACTGACCCGGCTGCTCGTGAAACCGAGTCACCTCATCGGCGGCTACGCGCAGCTGACGTTCGCCTTCAACTATCTCGGCCCCACCGGCAACCAACGTGACGAGGTCACCATCATCCGCAAGCGAAGCCAGGACGTGACGTACTGATGAAGGTCATGGCGCAGATGGCGATGGTCATGAACCTCGACAAGTGCATCGGGTGCCACACCTGCTCGGTCACGTGCAAGCAGGCGTGGACCAACCGCTCGGGCACCGAGTACATCTGGTTCAACAACGTGGAGACCCGACCCGGCCTGGGCTACCCGCGCACCTACGAGGACCAGGAGAAGTGGAAGGGCGGCTGGGAGCTCACCAAGGGCGGTCGCATGAAGCTCAAGGGCGGCGGGCGCCTGAAGAACCTCATGACGATCTTCTCCAACCCCAAGCTGCCCTCGATCGGTGAGTACTACGAGCCGTGGACCTACGACTACTCGACCCTGACCGACGCGCCGGCCCAGGAGCACACGCCCGTGGCACGGCCCAAGTCGCTCATCAGCGGCAAGAACATGAAGATCGAGTGGTCGGCGAACTGGGACGACGACCTCGGTGGCTCCACCACCACCGCGCACCGTGACCCGATGCTCGCGAAGATCGCCGACAAGGTGAAGTTCGAGTTCGAGCAGACGTTCATGTTCTACCTGCCGCGGATCTGCGAGCATTGCCTCAACCCCTCGTGCGCCGCATCGTGCCCCAGCGGCGCGATCTACAAGCGCGAGGAGGACGGCATCGTCCTGGTGGACCAGGACAAGTGCCGCGGCTGGCGCAAGTGCGTCTCGGGCTGCCCCTACAAGAAGATCTACTTCAACCACCGCACCGGCAAGGCCGAGAAGTGCACGTTCTGCTTCCCACGCATCGAGGTCGGCCTCCCGACGGTCTGCGCCGAGACCTGCGTGGGCCGACTGCGCTACATCGGGCTGATGCTCTACGACGCCGACAAGGTTCTCGCGGCCGCGTCGACGACCGACGACCAAGGACTGTACGAAGCCCAACGCGACGTCTTCCTTGACCCCTTCGACCCCGAGGTGATCCGCGAGGCCGAGGCCGCTGGCATCGCCCGGGACTGGATCGACGCGGCTCAGCGCTCGCCGATCTATGCACTGATCAACACGTTCAAGGTCGCCCTGCCGCTGCACCCGGAGTACCGCACCATGCCCATGGTCTGGTACATCCCGCCTCTGTCGCCGGTCGTCGACGTCGTGGCCGAGACCGGGGAGGACGCCGAGGACAAGGGCAACCTCTTCGCCGCGATCGACGCCCTGCGCATCCCCGTCGAGTACCTTGCTGAGCTCTTCACGGCTGGCGACGTCGCCCCCGTGGACGCCGTGCTCAAGAAGCTCGCAGCCATGCGTTGCTACATGCGCGACATCAACATGGGCCGCGACCCGGACGGTTCGATCCCGGCCGCGGTCGGGATGAGCGAGGAGGAGATGTATGACATGTACCGCCTCCTCGCCATCGCGAAGTACGAGGAGCGCTACGTCATTCCCGCCGCGCACGCCGAGCAGGCGCACTCACTGGAAGAGCTGTCCACGGAGTGCTCCGTCTCGGAGTACGGCGGCGGGCAGCAGGACCTCCTGGGCGAGGGCTCCGGCAGGCCGACGCCGCTCGCGGTCGAGAACTTCGAGATGTTGCAGGACCGGCAGACGTCCGACTCTCTCTCCGGGTCGGAGAACAAGAGAGGCCGCGTCAACCTGCTCAACTGGGATGGCAAGGGCTCACCGCCCGGGATGTTCCCGCCGACAGGCTCCGACTCATGAGCAGCCGGCGACCCAGACCGACCATGCCCCCCGACCAGCTCACCATCGTGTGGCAGTCGGTCTCCCTCCTCCTCGACTACCCGGACGAGGACCTCCTCGCCCGCACCGACCTGCTCCGCTCGGCATCACATGGCGTGCCGGACACGGTCGGCGACTCCCTCCGGGCCTACCTCGACCACCTCGAGGCCACACCGCTCCCAGAGCTCCAGGCCGACTACGTCGAGACCTTTGACAACAGACGACGCTGCAACCTCTTCCTGACCTACTTCGCCCACGGCGACACCCGCAAACGCGGGATGGCGTTGTTGCGCTTCAAGCAGGTGTACCTGAGCGCCGGGTTCGCGCTCGACGACGCAGAGCTGCCCGACCACCTCTGCGTGGTCCTGGAGTTCGCCGCCACCGTCGACCAGGGTCTCGGCCGCGACCTCATGCTCGACCACCGGGCGGGACTGGAGCTCTTGCGTATCTCGCTGCGGGACCTGGCTTCACCGTGGGCGAGCCTGATCGACGCGGTGACGGCCACGCTGCCACCGCTTCGCGGCGAGGAACGGGACGCCGTCCGGCGCCTCGCTGCCGAAGGACCGCCCGAGGAAGAGGTCGGGCTCGCTCCCTTCGCGAACCCGCAGTTCAGTCCGGGGGTGCCCACCGGCGCCGCCGTGGGTGCTGCACCGGGTGCTGCATCAGCGTCCATCTCGCTGCCCATGCCGTCGTTCCCGGGAGCCCGCACATGAACGAGTTCTTCTTCATCATCTTCCCGTACCTCTGCCTGACGACCTTCGTGGTCGGCCACCTGTGGCGCTATCGCTACGACAAGTTCGGCTGGACCACCAGGTCGTCCCAGCTGTACGAGAACCGCCTGCTGCGGATCGGAAGTCCGCTCTTCCACTTCGGGATGCTCGGCGTCGTTGCTGGGCACATCATCGGCCTGCTCGTGCCACAGTCCTGGACGGACTGGGCCGGCATCAGCGAGCACACGTACCACGTGGTGGCCGTCGGAGGCGGCCTCTTGGCCGGGGTCATGACGGTCGTCGGCATGGTGATCCTCATCTACCGCCGACGCACCGTCGGCCCGGTGTTCTCAGCGACCACGGTGATGGACAAGGTCATGTATGCCTTCCTCGCAGTCGTCATCGTCCTGGGCATGTGGAACACCATCGCCGGGTCGATCCTGACGATCGGCGGCGAGTACAACTACCGCGAGGGCGTGTCCGTCTGGTACCGGTCGTTCCTGGCCTTCCAGCCCGACGCGGCACTCATGGCGGAGGCACCGTTGGGATTCAAGCTGCACGCCCTGGTCGCCTTCGCACTCTTCGCGCTGTGGCCCTTCACCCGCTTGGTCCACGTCTTCAGCGCGCCCGTCGGCTACCTCACCCGCCCCTACATCGTCTACCGCAGCCGCGACGACAACAAGCTCGGCAGCCACCAGCCACGTCGAGGCTGGGACCGGGTGGGGTGAGGCGTCTCAAGGCATCTGCTGCCGGTGGGCGCGGCGGCGCTCACCGACGCCCATCGGCGGCACCCACGTCATCGACTGTCCACGACTGAGGAGAACCCATGCAGAAAGAGTCCCTGACCGCGCTGGTCCAAGAGCACCTGGCGACCGCCGCGACGGCGTCGAGCGGGCGTAGCGCCCACACGATCTACGGAGGACACGAGCACAGCCTTCGCCAGACCCTCATCGCGCTGCGCGCGGGGTCGAGCCTGGACGAACACGAGAACCCGGGCGAGGCGACTCTCCACGTCCTGCACGGCCGCGTCACCCTCGTCGCAGGGGACACGACGGAGAACGGTTCACCGGGGGACCTGATGACCATCCCCGACTCCCGGCATGCTCTTGAGGCGATCGAGGACTCTGCCGTGCTGCTGACAGTGGCTCTGCGGAGCTGAAGGCGCGCCCTGGCCCGTCCCTACAGGTGGGTCGTCTACTTCCCTTTCTTGCTCGTGCTCATCGTCGCCTCTTCGTGTGTCGTGTCACACGTGTGGAGCGACAGCAACTGCCACCGCTCGCGACATGAAGTGTCACCGGTGACACCTCACGTCGCTCATCCACAGGAACTCGTAACGGAGCCCGCCCCGGCTTTAGGTGGCGAGTGTCCCCTGGCTCGACCTTGAGCCGAGATGGCGGCCCCTGGTGGCGGCCTAGCTGCTCAGGCTGTATATGAGACTTTGCCTGCTCCCGCGCATCCGTAGGACGGACACTCCCAAGGACGGTCGCCTCGTCAGCCGCGGGAGCCCCGCCCCTTCGCGCCTACCAGGGTGGGCTGTCGAGCAGGTCCGTTTGAGTGATGTGGACGAGCCCGTCGTCGCACCGGCGCAGTGCCTCGTAGACCTTGCGCATGTGGGGCTTGTCGGCAATGAGGCTGAGACCCACCGCGCTTTTGAGGATGTGAGGGGTGTCAGTGAGCGTCAGTGCCCCGTATGGCTTCCCCTGAACCTTCAACCGGTTGAGGCGTCGGGCTTGCGCGGCCGCCATATCGACTCCGTTGCGATCGTCGATGATGACGGTCACGTCAGTTCCCTGCTCGGCGATGGTGACCGCATGGGCGATCACCATGAGTTCGCCGAGGTCCTTGGCTTGGCTGCGGCGGATGCCCAGAGGTTGGTGGCTGATCTGCTGCACGGCTGCGTCGAGTTCGGGGGTCTCGTCGTCAAACAGGACAGAGACGTACTTGTGCTGTACCAGACGGGTCCACACGGCCGGTGCTGGGGCGAACCGGGCGTCCCGTCCAGCCTTGTCGTGGAGTTCAGTTTGGACGGTCTCCGGGGCCGAGAGGCGGCCAACTGAGCGCAGCAGGATGTTCTCGTTGCGGGTCGCGAGGAAGTTAAGCGCTGGACCCGCGTCGATGATGACGGGCATCAGTCGGCGGCCTGGTCGTCACCGGTCAGGTCGGAGTGAGGTCCAGGAAGGTCGTCAAGTTCGTCGAGCTCGGCGAAGTCGGCGTCGGTGGGGACGGGCAGGTCCTTCAGGGATGCCCAGGCGATCTCTTCGGTGACTGGCTCGATGGCTGCTTCGGCGAGGTCGGCTGCGACCTGTTCGGCGGTTATCCCGCGAATGCGGGCCAGCGACTGGAGCGCGACAACGTTGTTGGTGTACCCAGCAACAGCCCAGGCAAGGAGTTGTTGGGGTGCCCGGCGCGTCATCGACTCCTGCTGCATCGCCCGGTACTGGTCTGTCCAGCCGTACCGTGCGGCCAGAGTGGGGGTGCTGGTGTCCATCCACTGGCCCTTGACCTGTGCGGTGATAAGGCGGGCCCCGTGCAACTGGATCGCAGCCAGGCTCGGTGAGATTTGAAACGCCTGGACCAGGGCAGACAGGTCGCCCAGCGTTGGGGTCCTGCCGTCGCGGAAGGTGTGGGTGAGCGCGGAGATGGGCAGGAGGAGGTGTCGGGCGAACCCGTCGGCCCGGATCTCCTCATGGCTGCGCTTGGCCCATCCGCCCGACTGGGCGGGTCTGCGGTCACCGAACAGGACGTGGGCGAGTTCGTGAGCGAGGGTGCTGCGCTGTCGCATCGTGTGGGGTGTGCGTGCCGCAAACAGGACGAGGTCGTCGCGGACCGGGTCCCGCATGACAAGGCCGTGCTCGTCCACGTTGGCGTCAAGGATCGCGACGTCGACCTTCTGGGTCTGTTCGATGAGGGCGACGAGGTCGCTCAGTGGAGCGTGACCCAGGTCGTGTTCGCGCCGGAAATGCTCGGCCCGCGCTTTCCCTTCAGCTTCGGCGGTCATGCGGGGCGCGGTATGCCCTGGTCTTCGAGGTAGGCGGCCAGTTCGAGGTAGAAGGTCAGTTCGTTGATGACGCCTTCCATGCTCCCCGCGTCGCCCGCCCGCGCGGCGCATTCCACGCGCTCACGCACGTTGGATCGGCCGGTCAGTTCGGCCACCGTGCAGCCCAGGGCCCACGAGAGCGAGAGAATCTCGTTCATCTTCGCGGGCCGGGCGCCGCTCTCGATCCGGGAGAGCGTGGCCTGGTTGATGCCCGTTTGCTCTTCGAGGGCGCGCTGGGAGATCCCGGCGGCCTCTCGGGCGCGTCGAATCCGGTCACTGGTGGTGGTGACAGTCATTTTGAATCATCTCTCCTCGTTCTGATTCAGAGGATAGCCGCATGGGGAGACAGAGCAAAGGAGGAAGGGGTGATGAGTCTTTAACGACCGACTCGTGTGAGTTAGGGGCGTAGCCGTGGCCAGGGTGGACCGGGCCGCCCCGCAGGCTGCGATAGTGAAGTACCGGGCGGAGCAGAGCGCGGAGGCGCGGGCGCATCTCACCCTTATCCACAATCAACGGTGACACTCATACGTCGCAGCTGGTGACACTTCCGGTCGTCACTTGTGACACTCCATGTTGCGAGCGGTGACACTGCGGTGTCGCTACACAACACGACAGCTAGAAGCCGCCGTCGCGCGCCATGTTGCTGAACCGGCTGTAGTGACCCTGGAAGGCCAGCACGATGTCTGCGGTCGGGCCGTTGCGGTGCTTGGCCACGATGACGTCGGCCTCACCGTCACGCTCGGGGTCGGACCGGTCGCGGTGGAGCAGGATCACCATGTCGGCGTCCTGCTCGATCGATCCCGACTCACGAAGGTCGCTCATCTGGGGCCGCTTGTCGGTGCGCTGCTCCGGACCACGGTTCAGCTGCGAGATCGCGATGACCGGGACCTCGAGCTCCTTGGCCAGGAGCTTGAGCGCACGGGAGAACTCGGCGACCTCCTGCTGCCGGGACTCGACCTTCTTGCCCGAGCTCATCAGCTGGAGGTAGTCGATGATCACCATGCGCAGGTTGTGCTGCTGCTTGAGTCGTCGGCACTTGGACCGGATCTCCATGAGCGACATGTTGGGCGAGTCGTCGATGAAGAGAGGCGCATCCGAGATCTTGCCCATGACCCGCGCCAGCTTGTTCCACTGCTCCTGGCCCTTGAGACCCTTGCGGAGGTCCTGGAGCTGGATCGTGGCCTCGGCCGACAGGATGCGCATCGTGATCTCGGTGCGGCTCATCTCGAGTGAGAACACGGCGGTCGCCATGTTGTGCTTGATCGCCGCCGCCCGAGCGATGTCGATGCCAAGAGTCGATTTGCCCACGGCAGGTCGAGCTGCGATGACGATCATCTGGCCGGGGTGGAGACCGTTGGTCAGGGTGTCGAGCTCGAGGAATCCGGTCGGCACACCGGTCAGGTCGTCGGTGCGGCCGGCGGCCGCCTCGATCTCCTCCATCGTCGCGTTGAGGAGCTCACCGAGCTGGTGGTAGTCCTCGCCGCCCCGCTTCTCGGCGACGGAGTAGACCTCGGCCTGAGCGCGGTTGACGATCTCGTCGACGTCGCCCTCACCCTGGCCGTAGCCCATCTGGACGATGCGCGTGCCGGCCTCGACGAGCCGCCGGAGCACCGCCCGCTCGTGGACGATCTCGGCGTAGTAGCCGGCGTTGGCGGCGGTCGGCACCGACTGGATGAGCTGGTGGAGGTAGGCCTGGCCACCGACGCGGGTGAGGTCGCCGCGTTTGCCCAGCTCGTCGGCGACGGTGATGGCGTCGGCGGGCTCGCCACGGCCATACAGGTCCAGGACCGCGTCATAGATCAGCTCGTGGGCCGGGCGGTAGAAGTCTGTGGACTTCGTCACCTCGAGGCAGTCGGCGATCGCATCCTTGTTGAGGAGCATGGAGCCGAGGACGGACTGCTCGGCGCCGAGGTCCTGGGGTGGGAGCCGGTCGTCGGGCGGACCGTCGCTCGAGCCGGTGTAGCTGCTGCTGAGCTCCGCGATCGACACCCGCCGCCCCTTCCCGTTTCCACTCGTATGCCGTGGAGACAGCGTGTCAGCGACCTCAGACAGTCCGCCGCACTCTGCTCCGATGAACCCGGTTCGGACCTGTGCCGCGATCCCGGATCGACCCAACGTAGGACCTCTGCGGCCCCGTGACCAATCCCCCGAAACTCCCCTGAGGACAACCTGTGGACGGCTCGTGGAAAACGCCCGACCTCGTTGTGCACAGCCGGTGGACAGCCCTGTGGACAGAATCCTGACCCAGCCCGTCGCAACGCTCTGACCTGCAGGTTCATCGTGCACCGGGTGTGCGCAAAAGAAAGATTCGGGCGTGTCTCGTGCACATGGGCTGGCTCACACCGCCGGCCAGACCACCCGGTCGAACCCCCCATTTCCAGCTGCCTACTCCGTGGTAGGCCCCACCTGCACCACCACTCGCAGCGAGCGTGCGACAGGATCAGGACCATGGCCTACTTCGAACGCACCGGCCCCACCACCTACCTCGCCACCGACCACACCGGTGGCGCCTGGGCCCTCGACGAGCAGCACATCGCACCCGCGCTCGGGCTGCTCGCCCACGTGGTCGAGACCGACCGTGACGAGCGCCGTCCAGACAGCCCGGACAACCCCGCCCTACCGCTCGCCCGCCTCTCCTACGACATCCTCGGCACCCTCCCCATCGGCGAGGTCGACACGACCGTCACGGTCCAGCGGCCGGGTCGCACCATCGAGCTCGTCGAGGCCACCCTCAGCCACGGTGGCCGCCCCGCCGTCATCCTGCGCGCCTGGCTCCTCCAGCCCCGTGACACCCGGTCCGTCGCCGGGTCCGCCACCCCGACCATCCCCTCGCCCGACGAGACCGAGCCCTGGGACCCCACGACCGTGTGGCCCGGGGGGTTCATCCGGACCATCCACCTGCGCCGTGCCCAGACCGGGCCCGGGCGCGCCCACTTCTGGGCCCGCACCGACGAACCCCTCGTCGCCGACGAACCCGTGTCGACCACGGCCGCAGCCATCGGCGTCCTCGACATCGCCAACGGGATGACCGTGCGCGAGGACCCGACCCGGGTCGCCTTCCCCAACCTCGACCTCACCGCCCACATGGTCCGGGCGCCGCGACCCGGCTGGGTCGGCTTCGACACGACGGTCACCTTCGGCGACGACGGCATCGGCCTGACGAGCAGCGTCGTCCATGACGAGGACGGCCCGATCGGCACGCTCAACCAGATCCTCACCGTCCGGCCGCGATAGCCGGCGACGGTTCGCCCGGGCTCAGCCTGCGCGGCCGTACCTCTCGGCAGAACGCGCCCTCGCCTTCGCCGCCTCGACCTCACGGTCCTTGGGCGGCGCCGTCGTCACGAGGTGGTTGAGCAGGTGCTGGGTCGCGTCCGCGACCTCGCGCACCGCGGCGTCGAACGCCTCCTGGTTCGCCTGTGACGGCTTGGTCGCCCCACTCACCTTGCGCACGTACTGGAGCGCCGCGGCATACACCTCGGAGTCCGTGGCGGGTGGCTCGAAGTTGTGCAGCTGTCGGATGTTTCGGCACATGCCTTCAATGTATGCCGGTGAGTCGCCTTCCAAAAGGCCTCACCACCCGCGGTCGATAGGGTCAAGAGATGGGAGAGACACCCCGGCGCGTCCTCGGACCCGGCACCGAGCCCGACCCCCGGTTCACCCTCGCCAACGAGCGCACGTTCCTCGCCTGGATCCGCACCGCGCTGGCCCTCATCGCTGGTGCGGTCGCCATCGAGGGCTTCTCGATCAACCTCGACGAGACCGTCCGCGGCGTTCTCGCGGTCCTGCTCATCCTCCTCGGAGCCACCGTCGCCGTCGGGGCGGGAGTGCGCTGGCTGCGGGTCGAGCAGGCGATGCGCCAGGGCCGGCCGCTGCCCTTCCCGACGCTCATCCCGTTCCTCGTCCTCGCGACCGTCGTCGCCTCCATCGTCCTGCTGCTGCTCGTCCGACAGTGACGATGCCCGACCCCACGACACCCCGCACGGACGGCGGGTTGCAGCCCGAGCGCACGTCGCTCGCGTGGCAGCGCACCGCGATCTCGTTCGTCGCGGCGTCGCTGCTGTTCCTGCGCTGGACCACGCAGCACGGCCCCGTCGTCGGGGTCGTCGTCGCCCTCGCGGCGGCCGTCGCGACGTGGCTCTTCTTCCACACCCGCACCCGGTTGCGTCGGATCGGTCGGCTCTTCCCCGCGCCCGGACTCGAACCGGCGACGACCGAGGTCCTCGTCGTCTGCGCCGCCACCGCCACGCTCGCCGTGGCCGCGCTGTGGGTCACGCTCGCCACCTGAGTCCTCGACTAGCGTCTCGGTGTGAGCCAGACCCCTCAGGAGTCCCCCAGTCAGCACCGCGAGGTGCTGCGGCTCGCCCTTCCCGCGTTCCTGGCGCTCGTCGCCGAACCCCTCTTCCTGCTCACCGACTCCGCGATCGTCGGCCACCTCGGCACCCCTCAGCTCGCCGGCCTCGGGGTCGCGAGCGCCATGCTGCTCACGGCCGCCAACATCTTCGTCTTCCTCGCCTACGGCACGACATCGGTCGTCGCACGTCAGCTCGGTGCCGGCAACCGCGACGGCGCCATCGCCGCGGGCATCGACGGCACGTGGCTCGCCGTCGGGCTCGGCGCCGTCACCGCGGTCCTCGTGGCAACCTTCGCCGGGCCGATCTGCCAGCTCTTCGGTGCCTCGCCGGAGGCGCTCGGCCACGCCGTCACCTACCTGCGCATCAGCGCCATCTCGATCCCCGCGATGCTCGTCGTCCTGGCCACGACCGGTGTCCTGCGCGGGCTCCAGGACACCAAGACCCCGCTCATCGCGAGCGCCGCCGGCTTCACGAGCAACATCGTCCTGAACCTGCTCTTCGTCTACGGATTGGGTTGGGGCATAGCCGGATCGGCGCTCGGCACCGTCATCGCCCAGACCGGCATGGCCGCCGCCCTCGTCGCCGTGCTCATGCGCGAGGCCGCTCGCCACCACGTCACGCTGCGCGCCCACCCGGCCCGGATCCTCGGAGCGGCACGCACGGGCGTCCCCCTCCTCATCCGCACGATGGCCCTGCGGGCCGTCCTCCTCACGACCACCTGGGTCGCGGCCGGACTCGGGGACGTGCCCCTCGCGGCATACCAGGTGTCGGCCACGATCTGGTCCTTCCTCGTCTTCGCCCTCGATGCCATCGCCATCGCCGCCCAGGCCATCACCGGGCGCACCCTCGGTGCGGGTGACATCGCCCGAACCCGTTCTGCCACAACGCTGATGACCCGGTGGGGCGTCATCGGTGGAGTGGTCCTGGGCATCATCGTGCTCCTGCTCCACACGACCCTGCCGCGCCTGTTCACCAGCGACCCTGCCGTGCAGTCGGCCATCGCGGCGGCCCTCATCATCGTCGCCCTGTCGCAGCCGCTGAGCGGCTACGCCTTCGTCATCGACGGTGTCCTCATCGGGGCCGGCGACGGGCGCTGGCTGGCCCGGGCGATGCTCGTCAACCTCCTCGCCTACCTGCCGCTCATCCTCGGCGTCCACCTCATGGGCGACTGGCTCCTCGAGGACGGCAGCACGCGCGGGTCCGACAACGCCGTCACCTGGCTGTGGCTCGCCTTCACCGCGTTCATGGCGATCCGCGGGGTCCTCATGTGGGCCCGCGTCCGCACCGACCACTGGATGGTCACCGGCGCCACCCGCTGACCCCCCTGACGCCCGTGGGTGCAGGGTCAGGAGCCGGTGACGGCGACGGCGGCCTCGCGCCTGGGGTCACCGGCCGCGCGCAGCCCACCGTCACCGTCGAGGTGTGCCGCACCCACCCCGCCGAAGTACATGGACAGGGCCCCGTGGTCGAGCCCGGTCAGGCCGGCGCGGTCCACGGCGGCAGCGAGGTCGGCGCTGGCCTCGTGCTCGACCACCGGCTCGCCCGATGCCCCGAACCGCACGTGCATGCGCGGCGCCCGGATCGCGACGTCGAGGTCGGCCCCGCCCAGGCAGAGCTGCGACAGGACCTGCATGAGCGCGGTCGTGATGCGGTCGGCGCCGGGCGAACCCACGGCCAGCACTCGCCCATCCGCAGCCCGAGCGATCGTCGGCGCCATGTTGGACGCCAGCCGCGTCCCTGGCGTGAGCGCGTGCAGCCCCAGCCGGTTGAGCTCCGGCTCGCCGAGCGCGTTGTTGAGGAGCAGCCCCGTCCCGGGGATCGTCACGCCCGACCCGTAGCCGCTCGACATCGTCACGGCGCACGCCAGCCCGTGCGAGTCGATCGCCGAGATGTGGGCGGTCGAGGACGACGTCGGCAGCCCGGCCAGACCGTGACGGTCGACAGCCGCGAGGAGCGCGTGCCCGTCGGCGCCGAGGTCGCGCGAGACGTCGTGGACCTTGACGCGATAGGCGAGCACCGCGCGCTGGATCCGCAGGACGTCGTCCCAGGTGGGGCCGGCACCGGCGTGTCCCGTCCCCGACCGTCCAACTGGGTGGGCTCGGGACGTGCGCTCGAGCTCGGCGAGCATCACGGCCAGCAGCGGTCCCCCGACCGACGGCGGCGGGTTGACCGCGACGTCCCAGTCGCCGAGCGTGCGCCGCACCGGTTCGCGGACCACCACCTCGTATGCCGCGAGGTCGGCCTCCGTGACCAGCCCACCGTGCGCTGCCATCTCGGCCGCGAGCGCCCGGCCGAGCTCTCCCGTCGTGAGGATCGAGGCACCCGCCCGCGCCACCTCGTCCAGCACCGCGGCGAGGTCGGGGTTGCGCGCGAGATCACCTGCGACAAAGGGGGATCCGTCAGTGCGCCGGGTCAGCAGCCGGGCGCCGTCGTCGTGGCCGAAGAGCGGGTCGGCGACGAGCGCGAGGTAGCGCGACGCGGCCCCTCCGATGGGATAGCCGTCCCGGCACACTCCCGCGGCCGGAGCCACGACGGACCCCCACGGCTGGGACCCGAACCGCGCCACGGCCAGCTCGCACGCGGAGAGGGCGCCGGGAACGGCGACCGAGCCGTGACCGGCATACATCGTCACACCGCCGCCATAGGTCGTGACGACCTCGCGCACTCCCCCGCCGAACGCCTCATGGGCCAGCCCCAGCCCCGGCATCACGACGTTGCCGTCGAGGACGACGGGCGAGCCCGACGCCGGCCACACCGTGACGAAGGCACCACCTGCGAGGCTGACGATCCCGGGCTCACTGCTCATGGCCGTGATCGCCGCGGCGATGGCGGCGTCGACCGCGTTGCCGCCGTCAGCGACGACCTGCTGGCCGGCACCGAGCGAGGCGGGCCCCGTCGCCGCGATCGCCACCTGCCTGCTCATGCGAGGCATCCTCGCACCACCGGTACGGTGGCGCCCGTGAGCCTCCAGCCTCTGGGAATCATCGCCGGCACCGGCTTCTACGACCTCGACGCGCTCGACGACGCGCACAGCCAGACGGTCGACACGGCATACGGACAGACGTCCGTGACCCGGGGATCGTGGCACGGCCAGCCCGTCGTCTTCGTCACGCGGCACGGAGCCGGACACGACGTGCCGCCGCACCGCGTCAACTACCGCGCGATCATCCGGGCGTTGGCCGACCTCGGCGTCCGCGACGTCCTCGCGGTCAACGTCACCGGCGGCATCGACCCGGACCTCGAGGCCGGAGAGCTCGTCTGCATCGACGACTTCCTCGACTTCACCCGGCTGCGCAGCTCGACGTTCCACGACGGCGAGGGCCCTGAGGGGGTCGTGCACACCGACGTGACGACGGCCTACGACCCGGGCCTGCGCCGCGAGCTCCTCGAGGCGGCGAGCTCGATCGGCCAACCCGTCATCGACGGTGGTGTCTACGTCTGCTTCGACGGGCCGCGCTTCGAGTCGCCCGCCGAGATCAGGCTCGCCGCCCTGGCCGGCGGCACTGTCGCCGGCATGACCGGCGTGCCCGAGGTGACCCTCGCCGCCGAAGCAGGACTCCGGTATGCCGCCCTCAGCCTGGTCGTGAACCCTGCGGCCGGCGTCCGGCCGGGTGAGCCGATCACGATGGAGGAGATCGCGGCGGTGCTCGAGGTGGGTGCACCCAAGGTGCTCGCCGTGCTCGACGAGCTGGTCCACACGCGGTCGGTATTCGCGGCCGACGACACCGATGCCGGCCACGGAGACCACGGATGAGTCGAGTCGTCCTGCGGAACCTCGCCCTCGTGGTGACGGTGGACCCCGACGACACGGTGCTGCACGACGTCTCGATCGCGGTCGAGGACGGAGTCATCACCGAGATCGGCGCCGTGGCCGCGGGTGACGATCACGTGGTCGACGGCCGGGGTCGCCTCGCGCTACCGGGACTCGTCAACCTGCACACCCACCTGCCGATGACGCTGCTGCGCGGGATCGCCGAGGGCGTGGACCTTCAGGGGTTCCTGACGCGGGTGTGGGCGGCCGAGGGCGCAGTGATGGACCCTGAGACGGTCGAGCTCGGCGCGACGCTCGGAGCCCTCGAGTCCCTTCTCGGCGGGTGCACCACCCAGCTCGACATGTACTTCCACCACGAGGCCGCCCACCGTGGGGCCGTGGCCGCGGGCTCGCGACACGTGGGTGGGCCGACCTTCTTCGACGGCCCCGGTCCGGACGGGTTGGAGTGGGAGGAGCGGATCGCCGGGCTGCGCGCCTGGCCGGAGGCCCTGCGTGCGACCGGCGGACCCGAGGTGCCGGTGGCGGCGATGCCGCACAGTACCTATACGTGTTCGGTCGAGCACCTCGCCGAGGTGGCGACGGTCCTGGGCGAGGTGACTTCCCGGGGCGTCCTGCACACCCATGTCTCCGAGAACGCCGCCGAGAACGCCGACACCCAGGCCCGCTTCGGCGCCACCCCGACGAAGCTGCTCGACCGCGCCGGCGCCCTGACCGGACCGGCCCGCGTGGTGTTCGGGCACGGCGTGCACCTCACCGGGTCCGACCGGGCCACCGCGGCCGCTGCCGGCGTCACCGTCGCCCACTGCCCCGGCTCCAACCTCAAGCTCGCCTCCGGCGCACTGGACTGGCAGCGATGGCGAGCGGACGGCATACATCTCGGTATCGGCACCGACGGGTGCGCATCCTCCAACGACCTCGACGTGTGGCAGGCCATGCGGCAGGCCGCGCACCTCGCGGCGCTCACGTCGGGTGATCCGGCCGTCGACGCGACCCAGATCCTGCGCGCGGCCACCATCGACGGCGCCCGGGCCGTCGGCATGGACGACCTCGTCGGCAGCATCGAGGTCGGCAAACGCGCCGACCTCGTCCTCGTCGACCTCGAGCAGCCGCACCTCACACCGGTCCACGACGTGCCCGCGCTGCTCGTCCACGCGGCGGGGAGGGGCGATGTCACCGACGTTCTCGTCGATGGCAGGATCGTCGTCAGCGAGCGCCGCAGCACGCAGGTGGACGCGCGTGACCTCCTCGAGAGGAGTCGCGCCAGGGCTCGCGACGCAGCAGCCGCCGTCCTCGCAGTCCAGGAAGCCTGACCATGCGCACAGCCGAGCAGATCATCGCCGAGCTCACGATGCAGCCCATCCCCGGCGAGGGCGCCTGGTTCGTCGAGGGTCCGCGCACGCAGGAGCTCTCCTCGATCCTCGTCCTCTTGACCTCCGAGGCCGACGGCTTCTCCGCGATGCACCGGCTCGAGGTCGACGAGGGCTGGCAGTGGCTCGAGGGCGCACCGGCCGCGCTGCTCCGCCTCAAGGAGAGCCCACGCCGCAACCACGGCACGCTCACCCTGCTCAGTGAGCAGCGCCGTCAGCTGCTCGTGCGCCGAGGTGTCTGGCAGGGCGCCGCGACGATGGGCGAGTGGACCCTGCTGTCCTGCTGGTGCAGCCCCGCCTATCGGCCGAAGCACTTCACCCTCGGGAACCGTGACCACCTCACCGGGGCGTTTCCCGGGTATGCCGCGGAGATCGCCGCGCTGACCCGCCAGTAACGACCCTGCAACGGCCCTCGGCAACCCGGTCTCAATGCCCGGTCCGTGCGGCTACCATTCGGGGGCATCCTGCACACCCCCAAGGAGTATCCCTATGAAGGCCAAGCCTTTCCTCATCGCGGCTCCCGCCGCCCTCGCGCTCGCCCTCGCCGGTTGTGGCGGCAGCACCGGTGACACCGGCTCCGGCGGCGGCTCGGCAGCCCCCAAGGACTGCTCCTCGGCGGACGTGTTCTGCATCGGTCTCGTCACCGACAAGGGCACCATCGACGACAAGTCCTTCAACCAGGCCGCCTGGGAGGGCGTCGAGGCCCTGAAGGGCGACGGTGTCCAGACGAAGTACGTCGAGACCAAGGACTCCAAGGACTACCCGGCGAACATCAAGCAGTTCACCGACCAGAAGTACGACGCGATCGTCACCGTCGGCTTCCTCATGGGTGAGGCCACGGTCACTGCGGCCAAGGCCAACCCCACGGTCAAGTTCGTGGGTGTCGACCAGTTCCAGGACGAGGCCGCCACCGCGCCCAACGTCACCGGCCTGATCTTCCCCGAGGCCAACGCCGGCTACGCCGCCGGCTACCTCGCCGGTCTCATGACCAAGACGAGCAAGATCGGCATCGTCCTCGGCGAGGAGATCCCCCCGACGGCCGCCTACGCCAAGGGCTACGAGCTCGGTTCCAAGGCCGCGAACCCCAAGATCTCGGTCGCGAAGGTCTACCACCCCGCCGGGCCCAACGCCTTCTCCGACTCCCCGTGGGGCGCCGGCGAGGCCAAGAAGATGCTTGCGCAGGGCGCGGACATCATCTTCGGCGCGGGCGGCGGCACCGGCAACGGAGCCCTCGGCGAGGTCGCCAAGACCTCGGGCGCCGGCACGAAGCTCTACTGCATCGGTGTCGACATCGACCAGTGGGACACCGTCCCGGAGGCGCAGCCGTGCCTCGTGACCTCGGCCGAGAAGAAGCTCGTCGAGGGCACCACCGACTTGCTCAAGCAGGCCAAGGACGGCTCCATCAAGGGCGGCAACTTCCTTGGCAAGACCGGCCTGGCCGAGTACCACGACTTCGACTCGAAGATCCCGGCCGACGTCAAGACCAAGGTCGAGGACGTCGTCAAGAAGCTCGAGGACGGCAGCCTCAAGGTCGCCTGACCGACGCCCGACTGCACGCTCCGTCGCGTCGTGGCGGTGACGCGCGAACCCTCGGTTCGTGACCGCTCGTCCGCTACAGTCCGAGCATGCTTCCGACGGAACGGGTGCCCTCTCCGGAGGGCACCCGTTCCTCCGTTCCGACATCACCGGAGAGTCATGGCTGACCCCGACCACCCGCCGGCGAAGGGCACGCCTGCCGACGCCAGCGGCGCGCCCGCGAAGGCCCCGGCCGACGCGCCCGCGGTCCCCGTCGTCGCCGAGCGCGGCGCCCCGCCGCCCCCCACCGGGCTGCTCGGCTTCCTCGTCCGTCACCAGGCGATCGTCGTGCCGATCCTCGCGGTCGTGCTGGCGTTCGCCATCGGGGCGATCCTCATCCGGGCACAGGGGTTCAACCCGACCTACGCCTACCAGCGGCTGTTCCAGCGCTCCTTCCTCACCGAGGGCGGGCTGCTCGCGACGCTGCAGAAGACGACGCCGCTCATCCTCGTCGGCCTCGCCGTCGCGATCCCGCTCAAGGTGGGCCTGTTCAACATCGGCGCCCAGGGCCAGCTCATGGCCGGCAGCATCGGGGCCGCGTGGCTGGCCTACTCCCTGCGCGGATTGCCCGCGCCGCTCCTGATCATCGTCTGTGTGGTCGTGGGCCTGCTCTTCGGAGCGATGTGGGCCTCGATCGCCGCGCTGCTCAAGACGACCCGCGGCGTGCACGAGGTCATCTCGACGATCATGCTCAACTCGATCGCCGTCGGCCTCATCGACTGGCTCATCAACGGTGGGCCTTTGGCCGACACCAGCCAGGTCTTCCCCACCACCCACGCGGTGGCCGAGGGTGCCCGGCTCACACCGCTCGGCGTGCTCCCATGGGGTCTGCCCGTGGCCCTGCTCCTCGCGGTCCTCGTCGCGTGGATGCTCAAGAGGACCACGCTCGGCTTCGAGCTGCAGACCGTGGGCCGCAACCGCTTCGCCGCCGGCTACGCCGGGATCTCCACCACGAAGGCGACGATCATCGCCATGGCCACCTCGGGCGCCCTCGCCGGCCTCGCCGGGACGCTCGAGCTCTTCCAGATCGAGCCCTACCGCTACCAGAGCGGCATCGCCGGCAGCCTCGGCTTCGACGGCATCACCATCGCCCTGCTCGCCCGGGGCAACCCGCTCGGCACCATCCCGGCCGCACTCCTCGTCGGCGCGATGAGAGCCGGCGCCCCGAGCCTGCAGTTCGAGCTCGGCATCCGCCCCGAGGTCGTCGACGTCCTCCTCGCCATCACCCTCCTGATGGTCTCGCTCCCGGTCATCGCGAAGTGGATCTTCCGACGGCACGCGGCCAAACAGACCCAGCTCGCCGGAAGCTGGGGGTCCTGACATGCAGTGGTTCCTCCGCAACAAGATCTGGGCGAGCACCGCCCTCCTCGTCCTCGTCGCGGCCTACGCGTTCTACTTCGTGAACTCCAACATCGCGGTCTCGATGTTCTCCTACGCCTGGTTCCTCGCCGTGCCGCTCGTCCTCGGCGCCATGGTCGGCGTCATAGGTGAGCGCTCGGGTGTGGTCAACATCGGCATCGAGGGCCAGATGCTCGTGGGTGCGTTCGCCGCCTTCTTCGCGGCGGCGGCGACCCAGTCGGTCGTCATCGGTGTCATCGCCGGCGCGCTGTCCGGCATCGCGATGGGCGCCTTCCTCGCGTTCTCGACGGTGGTCGGCCAGCTCGACCAGATCATCGCCGGTGTCGTCATCAACATCGTCGCCACCGGCATCACGTCGTTCTACTACGAGTCCGGCAAGACGATCCCGCGCGGCCTGCCCAACTTCGACGTGCCCCTGCTGTCGAGCATCCCGCTCATCGGGCCGGTCTTCTTCTCGGACGGGCCGATCGCGCTCTTCGCCCTCGTGATCGCGTTCACCCTCCACTTCCTCCTCTTCAAGACGCGGTGGGGCCTGCGGACACGGGCCGTCGGGGAGTACCCGTCAGCGGCCGACACCGCCGGGATCAACGTCATCGGCCTCCGCCTGTTCAACGTCACGGTGGCCGGGACGCTGGCGGGCATCGCCGGCACCTACCTCTCCATGGAGGCCACGAGCACCTTCGAGCGGGACATGAGCTCCGGCCGAGGCTTCCTCGCCTTGGCCATCCTCATCTTCGGTGCGTGGCGGCCGATGCGCGCCCTGGCCGCTGCGCTGTTCTTCGGCTTCATGTCGGCGTCCGCCTCGCAGCTGCAGGCCAGCAACGTCGTCGACATCCCCCAGCAGTTCATCAACCTGCTGCCCTACGTGCTGACCCTCGTCGTGCTCGCCGCGGCCGCGGGACGGGTCCGTGCACCGGGCGCCGTGGGGCAACCGTTCGTGAAGGGTGACTGACATGGCGACCACAGCTTCTGACCCGGCATCGACGGGTGCGACGGACGCGAGTGGCGAGCGGGCGGCATACGCCAGCACCGCCGCAGGCGGCCGCGAGACCCTGCTCGAGATCGAGGGCCTGTCCAAGTCCTTCGGCACGGTCCACGCCAACCAGGACATCTCGCTGCGGGTCGACCGCGGCGAGATCGTCGCCCTCCTGGGTGAGAACGGCGCCGGCAAGTCGACGCTGGTCAAGCAGATCTTCGGTCTGATGACTCCCGACGCCGGCACGATCACCATCAAGGGTGACTCGAGCCGGGTCAAGGACCCCAAGGACGCCATCCGCCGGGGCATCGGCATGGTGCACCAGCACTTCCAGCTCGTCCCCGTCATGACCGTCGCCGAGAACCTCATGCTCGGCCACGAGAGCACCAAGGGTGTGGTGCTCGACCTCGACGGAGCGCGCGAGATGGTGCGGGAGCTGTCGGCCAGGCACAAGCTCGAGGTCGACCCCGATGCCGAGGTGGAGGACCTGCCCGTCGGCACCCAGCAGCGCGTCGAGATCCTCAAGGCACTCTCTCGTCGGGTGGATCTGCTCATCCTCGACGAGCCGACCGCGGTGCTCACCCCTCAGGAGACCGACGAGCTGCTCGGGGTCATGCGCGATCTGGCCGCCGGGGGGACGTCGATCGTCTTCATCACCCACAAGCTGCGTGAGGTGCTGGCTGCAGCCGACCGCTGCTACGTCCTGCGCCAGGGCAAGGTCGTCGGCGGGTTCGACGACCTCACCAGCACGACGACGAGCGACCTCGCCTCGATGATGGTCGGGCGCGAGGTCGTCCTGCGCATCGACAAGGCCGAGGCCACGCCGGCCGAGACCGTCCTCTCGATCAAGGGCCTCGAGGTGCGCGACGACCGTGGGCTCGGCGCCGTCAACGGGTTCGACCTCGAGGTGCGCGCCGGCGAGATCGTCGGCCTCGCCGGTGTCGAGGGCAACGGCCAGCGCGAGCTCGTCGAGTCCATCGCCGGCATGCGGCCCTCGGTCGCCGGTTCGGTGCACCTCGGCTCGGGGAAGGACTCCGTCGACATCACGAAGTCCAACGCCCGCGACACCAACAACGCCGGTGTCGGGCACGTGCCCGAGGACCGCGAGAAGCACGGCATCGTCGGGGGCTGGTCGATCGCCGACAACCTCGTCCTCAACCGCTACGACGAGGCGCCGTTCGCCAAGGGTTTCATCCGCGACTTCGGCGCCGTGCGTGAGCACGCGGTCGAGCTGCGCGAGGAGTTCGACATCCGCTCGCCCAACGTCGAGGCCCCGGCCGGGTCGCTCTCCGGCGGCAACAAGCAGAAGGTCGTCGTCGCCCGCGAGATGTCGGCCAAGCCACGACTGCTCATGGCCGCGCAGCCCACCCGCGGGGTCGACGTCGGCTCGATCGAGTTCATCCACCGGCGCATCGTCGAGGCCCGCGACGAGGGCGCCGGCGTGCTGCTCGTCTCGGCCGAGCTCGACGAGATCCTCTCGCTCTCGGACCGGATCGCGGTGATCCACGGCGGCAAGGTCGTCGCCGAGATCGACGGCAAGGACGCCGACCGCACCGAGATCGGCCGACTCATGGCCGGCGACTCCGACTCCCATTGACGGGTAACGCTGACGGGTGCGCCTGACGGGTCAAAGCTGACGGGTCAGCGGCACTCCTGGGCGAGCTTCGCGAGCGCGGACTCCGGTGGGGTGCCGTCGGATGCGGCGACGTCCTCGGCTGCGGTGAGCAGCTCGGACTCCAGACCCAGGCCCTGGGCGAGGTCGATGGCAGAGCCGAGGGTGGCTCGGTCGGCGTCGTTGAGGTTGTTGTCGGCGACGAGCGGACACACGGTGCCACGGAGCTGGCGCAGGGCCGACTCCTTGGCCTCGGACGTGGCCGCGGACGCCGCGTCGGAGGCGACGTCCTCGGCCGCCTGACAACCGCCGAGCAGGGCGGCGCCGGCGAGGAGGGTGACGGCGAGGTGACGGGTCATGCGCGGCAGTGTTCCAGCGTTTCCTGAGCCGGGGCTGAACGTCGCGATGCGCCACCCTCCCTCTCACGCAAGGCTTCTCACGCGTGGCCGGGACTGACAGGGTGGGGACCATGACGACCTCCCCTCCGGACGTGCGGACCTCCACCCTCGAGCTGCCCGAGGTGGACCTCGTCCACGACGTGCGCGGCCCGCTGCCGAGCGCCGACGGACGGCCGCCCCTGCTCATGATCGGGCAGCCGATGTGCGCCGACGGGTTCGAGGCGTTGGCACTCGAGCTTCCTGACCGGACGGTCGTCACCTATGACCCGCGCGGTCTCGGCCGCAGCACGACGCGGCGGGACGGCCGCACCGACCAGAACCCCGACGACCAGACGGCTGACCTCCACGCCCTCGTCGGGCACCTCGGCGCCGGCCCCGTCGACCTGTTCGCGAGCAGCGGCGGCGCCGTGACGGCACTGCACTGGGCAGCCACCCACCCCGAGGACCTCGCCACGGTCGTGGCGCACGAACCCCCCGCGATCTGGGCCCTGCCCGACGCCGAAGCAGTCGAGCGCGCCTCCGCTGAGGTCGGCGCGGCCTATGCCGAGCGCGGCTTCGGCGCGGGCATGGCGGCCTTCATCAGGATGACGAGCTGGCAGGGCGAGTTCACCGGCGACTACTTCGCTCAGCCGCCCGCCGACCCGGCGCAGTTCGGGCTGCCCACCGAGGACGACGGCTCCCGCGACGACCCGCTGCTCTCCGACAGCTCGGACGCCGTGACCTCGAGCCGGCCGGACCTCGACGCCTTGAAGGGCGGCTCACCGCGGCTCGTCCTCGCCGCCGGCGAGGAGACCGGGGAGGCGATCACGGCGCGCACCACACGCGGCATCGCCGCCGAGCTCGGGCTCCCCGTCACGACCTTCCCGGGCGGTCACGGCGGGTTCGCCAGCGCCGAGGGTCCGTGGCCCGGCAGGTCGGTCGAGTTCGGCGCTCGGCTCGCCGAAGTGCTTGCGAGTGACGTCCGCGCCTGACGCCGCAACCCGTGTTCGTCGCAGGCGCGACCCTCTGCGTCCGGGGTGCCTCAACTCACTACCTACGGACTAGTAAGTTACGTAGGCGTAGGTTACGCTGGCGTACGTGACCGCAACCTTGAACCGCACCGCTCCGAGCCAGCGCACCCCGCGACTCGCCGGTCTCTTCGACGGAGCCCGCAAGGTCGCCCATGCGCTCGCCAGTCCCCTCGTGCCGGCCGACTACCTCGACCTCATCGACCCGATGCGCGCCGGCGCCGACCTGCGCGGTCGCATCGTGTCCGTCACCGCCGAGACCGCCGACGCGGCGACGATCACGATCCGTCCCGGTCGCGGTTGGGCCGGCCACCGTCCGGGGCAGTACATCCGCGTCGGCATCGACGTCGACGGCGTCCGCCACTGGCGCGCCTACTCGCTCACGCACCGCGCTGACAGCGGCGACGGCCTCATCAGCATCACGACCAAGGCGATCCACGACGGCAAGGTGAGCAACCAGCTCGTGCGCGCCACCGCTCCCGGCACCCTCGTCATGCTCGACCAGGCGACGGGCGACTTCACCCTTCCGCAGACCCTGCCGGCCAAGGCGCTCTTCCTCACGGCCGGCTCCGGCATCACCCCCGTCATCGGCATGCTGCGCAACCACCTCGGCGAGCTCCCTGACGTCGCGCACATCCACTGCGCACCGACCGAGGCCGATGTCATCTTCCGTGAGGAGCTCCGGGGGTATGCCGCCGCGAGCCGGCTCACGCTGCACGAGAACCACGACGACGTGGCCGGGATCTTCGACCTCGCCTCCCTGGACCGGCTCGTGCCGGACTGGCGTGAGCGCGAGGTGTGGGTCTGCGGTCCGACCGGCCTGCTCGATGCTGCCGAGTCCCACTGGGAGAGCGCCGGACTCGCGGGCCGTCTGCACGTCGAGCGCTTCCGTCCCAGCGTGGTCGAGCCCGGCGAGGGTGGCACCGTGACCTTCGCCCAGAGCAACGTCACCCTCGACGCCGATGGTGGCACCCCGATCCTCGACGCCGGCGAAGCCGCTGGTGTCCTCATGCCGAGCGGCTGCCGCATGGGCATCTGCTTCGGCTGCGTCGTCACCATGCGTGAGGGATCCGTGCGCGACCTGCGCAGCGGCGACATCACGTCCGGTGAGGACGGCGAGAACGTGAAGATCCAGACCTGCGTCAGCGCCGTCGCCGGTCGCTGCGACATCGAACTCTGACCCCAAGACCCAGCCTTGTGTGTATGAGGCCACGCCAGGGCGTGGGCTCATACACACAAGGCAAAGAGTGAAGGAGCTGAACACAGCATGACCCTCGCCCCCGAACGCACCCAGACCCGCAGCGCCAGCGTGAACTCGCGGTTGCGCGTCACGAGCGCCGAGCCGCGTCCGCAGCGCCCCGAGTTCAAGAAGTCCGGCAAGCCCAACCCGGCCGCCCACCTCTCCCCCGAGCAGATCGAGGAGATCGGCCGCGAGCTCGACGCGCTCCGCGCCGAGGTGATGGACTCCCGCGGAGCCGCCGACGCGGCATACATCCGCAAGGTCATCGCGGTCCAGCGCTACCTCGAGATGGGCAGCCGCGCCGCACTCCTCTTCTCCGGCGTGAAGTACAGGGGTGTCCGCCCCATGTGGTGGCTCGGCACGGCCGGCCTGTCCGTCGCCAAGATCCTCGAGAACATGGAGATCGGGCACAACGTCATGCACGGGCAGTGGGACTGGATGCGTGACCCCAAGATCCACTCGACCGCCTGGGAGTGGGACAACGCCAGCCCGGCGAGCCAGTGGAAGCACAGCCACAACGAGATCCACCACACCTTCACCAACGTGCTCGGTCGCGACAACGACCTCGGCTACGGCATCCTGCGCGTCGACGAGGACCAGAAGTGGGCGCTGTTCTACCTCTTCCAGCCGATCTGGCACGTCGTCAACGCGCTCATCTTCGAGTACTCCATCGCGGCCTACGACCTCGAGCTCGGCGGCTACCTCGCCAAGAAGAACCGGATGAGCGAGGAGGAGAAGGCGCAGTTCCGCAAGAACGCCCAGGAGACCCTGGCCAAGATCAAGCGCCAGGCGACCAAGGACTACGTCGTGCACCCCGCGATGGCGACGGCGACCTTCACCGGCTCCACCCGGCACACCCTCACGGCCAACATCGTGGCCAACCTGGTCCGCAACGTCTGGACCAACACGATCATCATCTGCGGTCACTTCCCGCCCGGCATCGAGACCTTCGAGAAGACCTCGATCGAGGGCGAGACGCGCGGCGAGTGGTACCTCCGCCAGATGCTCGGCTCGGGCAACATCCGCGGCTCCAAGGCGATGCACGTGATGTCCGGCAACCTCAGCCACCAGATCGAGCACCACCTCTTCCCGGACATGCCGAGCAACCGCTACGCCGAGATCGCGCCGAGGATCCGCGACCTCATGGAGCGCAACGACCTCAAGTACGTCACCGGCACGCTCGCCAAGCAGGTCGGCGGCGTCTACTGGAAGGTCGTCGAGCTGTCGCTCCCGCCCAAGCGCGAGGGCACGACGCGTCGCGCGACGATCCTGCGCGCCGCCAAGAAGGCGCTCAGGACGAAGTCGAGCGGCCGCCGCTACTGACTCTTCGGTCAGCTGTCGCGAGGTCCCGCACCACGGCGTATGCCGTCCGGTGCGGGACCTTCGTCGTGTTGCGAGGCGTCCCCAACGTCCAAGTGGGTGCGTGAGGGACAGAGACCCCGGTATGCCGCTCGCTCGAGCCCCGTGGGACGCGACCGGGCCTGCCCGTCACGGCGACCTATCCTGAACGAGCCTGCCAGCTGGCAGCGGCGACCGGAAGGCACGATGATGGCGGCGTTCGAGGGCACTTCATGAGTCGGTCGTGGCCCGAACTGGACGTTCCCGGGCCGGGGCAGGAGTCGGTGTGGGACTACCCCCGTCCCCCACGGGTCGAGCCGACCAGCGAGCTGGTGCAGATCCGCCTGGGTGGTGAGGTCGTTGCCCGCTCCACGAGGACTCTGCGCGTCCTGGAGACGAGCCACCCGCCGACCTACTACGTGCCGATGGCTGACTTCGCCGACGGTGCGCTGCGTCGTGCTCAGGGCTCGAGCTGGTGCGAGTTCAAGGGCACCGCAGCCTATTTCGACGTCGTCGGGGGTGGGGCAGTCGCGCGCAGCGCGGCATGGACCTACCCCGACCCGACGCCCGGCTTCGAGACTCTGCTGGACCACGTCGCCGTCATGCCTGCGGCCATGGACGAGTGCCGCGTCGACGACGAGGTGGTCACCCCGCAGGAGGGCGGCTTCTATGGCGGCTGGATCACGAGCAGGGTCGTCGGACCGTTCAAGGGCGGGCCGGGCTCCCGCTTCTGGTGACCGTCAGCCGGCGCCGACCGACGCCGGACCCGACTCAGGTGTTCTGGGGGAAGCCGAGGTTGAGGCCACCGTGCGAGGGGTCCAGCCAGCGTGAGGTGACGACCTTGCCCCGGGTGAAGAAGTTCACGCCCTCCATGCCGTGGGCGTGGCTGTCACCGAAGAGCGAGTCCTTCCATCCGCCGAAGGAGTAGTAGGCCATCGGCACGGGGATCGGCACGTTGATCCCCACCATGCCGACCTCGACCTCGTTCTGGAACCGTCGCGCGGCGCCACCGTCGTTGGTGAAGATCGCCGTGCCGTTGCCGTAGGGGTTGGCGTTGATGAGCTCGAGCCCGTCGTCATAGGACTGCACCCGCAGCACGGAGAGCACCGGCCCGAAGATCTCGTCCCGATAGACCGACATGTCCGGCGAGACCTTGTCGAAGAGGGTCGGAGCGAGGAAGAAGCCCTCACCGTCGGCGTCGATGGCGCTCTCGCGACCGTCGATGACGAGCTCGGCCCCCGACTCGACACCGGCGTCGAGGTAGGACGCCACCTTGTCGCGGTGCTGCCTGGTGACGAGCGGTCCCATGTCCGTGCCACGGGTGCCGTCGCCGGTGACGAGCTTGCCGACGCGGTCCTTGATCTTCTCGATGAGCTCGTCGGCGATCGGCTCGACGGCCACGAGGGCCGAGATGGCCATGCACCGCTCGCCGGCCGACCCGAAGCCGGCGTTGACGGCCGCGTCGGCGGCGAGGTCGAGATCGGCGTCCGGGAGGACGAGCATGTGGTTCTTGGCGCCCCCGAGCGCCTGGACCCGCTTGCCGTGCGCGGTCCCCGTCTCATAGACGTAGCGCGCGATGGGCGTCGACCCGACGAAGGACACGGCGCGCACGTCGGGGTGGGTGAGGAGGGCGTCGACCGCCTCCTTGTCCCCGTGCACGACGTTCATGACGCCGTCGGGCAGGCCGGCCTCACGCCAGAGCTCGGCCACGGCGAGCACGGCCGACGGGTCCTTCTCGCTGGGCTTGAGGACGACGGCGTTGCCACAGGCGATCGCCACCGGCACGAACCACAACGGCACCATCGCCGGGAAGTTGAACGGCGAGATGACGGCGACGACGCCCAGCGACTGCCTGATCGAGTAGACGTCGACCTTGGTCGAGGCGTTCTCGGTGTAGCCGCCCTTGAGCAGATGCGGTATGCCGCAGGCGAACTCAGCGACCTCGAGACCGCGCGTCACCTCACCCAGCGCGTCGGAGAGGACCTTGCCGTGCTCGGCGGTGATGAGAGCGGCGATGTCCTCCTTGCGCTCGTTGAGCAGCTCACGGAAGCGGAAGAGCACCTGCGTCCGCTTGGACAACGACGAGCTGCCCCATCCCGAGGCCCATGCCTCCCTGGCCCTCGCCACCACCTCGCCGACGAGCTCCGCCGAGGCGAGGTCGAGGGCGCCGGTCTCCTCACCCGTGGCGGGGTTGTAGACGGCACTGGTGCGTTCTGCCGTGCCGTCCCAGGCCTCTCCGGCGATGAGGTGGGTGATGCGGGTGGGAGTGCTCATGACGGTTCCTTCGTGCTGGATGCGTTCGGGGACAACGTGAGTGGGTCGACGAGGTCGACGGTGACGCGTTCGCCGGTGGCGAGCGAGGTCATGCCGGCGCTCGAGACCGCCGTGGCGGCATACCCGTCCCAGACGGACGGACCGACGGACTCCCCCCGCAGGGCTGAGTCGACCCACGACTGGACTTCGAGGTCGTATGCCGTGGCGAACCTCGTGCGGTAGTCAGCCGGCACCGTTCCACCCCACTGGCCCGACCCGTCGGCCGCGAGCGTGGCGGAGTACAACCCGGCCGAGGGGCGGCCGATGACCACGGACCCGCGCTCGGCGACCGCCTCGCACCGCACCTCGTAACCGACCTGGCTGTTGACGAACACCTCGTTGGTGACGAGGCCGCCCCCGGCCATCGTGAAGATCGCGACCTGCGGGTCGACGACCCCGGGCGAGGCATGTGTCGTGGGTGCGGGCGACATCACCTGGATGGCCACGACCTCCTCACCGAAGAGGAAGCGGGCGACGTCGATCTCGTGGACGAGGCTGTCGCGCACGATCATCTCGGAGCGGAAGTCGGCATGAGGCACGGAGGCGTTGCGGTGGACGTTGTGCAGCAGCAGGGTTCGGCCGAGGGTGCCGCCGGCCAGCACCGACCGCAGCTGGGAGTACTCGGGGTCGAAGCGTCGCATGAACCCGACCTGGACCAGGGAGCGGCCGAGGCGCCCTCGGACCTCCCGATCGGCCTGCACGAGCCGCAGCGACGACTCGGAGTCCATCGTCAGCGGCTTCTCGCAGAGCACCGGCTTGCCGGCCGCGAGACACGCGAGCACCTGCTCCTCGTGGACGGAGCCGGGCGAGGCCAGGATCACGGCGTCGACGTCCTCGGCGGCGATGAGCTCGAGCGCGTCCCCACCCGACCGCACCCCGTCGAAGCGCCCGGCCAGCTCCTTGGCGCGCACCTCGTCAGGGTCGGCGACCGCGACGAGGCGGGCCCCGGCGGTCCGGCGCGCGAGCCGCTCGGCGTGGTCGGCGCCCATGATCCCGACACCGACGACGCCGATGCGCAGCACGTCCGTCATGACCGCTCCCCCGGCCCGAGGTGTGTCCTCTGGTCCTGCTTGTGGACCACGTAGTCGTCGAAGGCGCTCCGGGTCGAGTCGAGCTCGCTCACCTGTGCGACGGGCACGTCCCACCAGCTCTCGCTGTCCGGTGCGAAGACCCGGGGATCGGTCTCGACGTGGATGACGACCGGTCCGCCGTCGGCCGGCCGAGCCTTGGCCTCAGCGATGGCAGCGGTGAGCTCGTCGCGCGAGTGCACCTCGATGACATGGGCGCCGAGACTGCGGGCGTTGGCCGCGAGGTCGACGGGCAGGACGTCACCGTCCAGCCGGTGCGAATCCACACCACGACGCCGGTATGCCGTGCCGAAGCGTTGGGATCCCAACCCTTCCGACAGCGACCCGATGGAGTGGAAGCCGTGGTTCTGGACGAGGACGACGATGACCTTGACCCGCTCCTGGACCGCGGTGACCAGCTCGGTCGGCATCATGAGGTAGCCGCCGTCCCCGACCATCGCGAAGACGTCGCGGGTCGGGTCGGCGAGGCGGATGCCGATCGACGCCGGCACCTCGTAGCCCATGCACGAGTAGCCGTACTCGACGTGATAGCCCTTGCGGTCGCGCACCCGCCACAGCTTGTGGAGGTCACCCGGCATCGACCCGGCCGCACACAGCACGACGTCGCGCGGGTCGCTCAGCTCGTTGACGGCACCGATGACGGACGCCTGCGTGAGCAGTCCCTCGGCCAGGGCCTCGGTCACCGACGCGGGCGGTGCGTATGCCGCGTCCACGGCCTTGTCCCACCGGCGCCACAGGGTGCCCTGCCGCCTGCGATAGGTGTCGGAGACCGACCAGCCGTCGAGGGCCCCAGTGAGTGCGAGCAACGCCTCGCGGGCGTCACCGACGACGGAGAGCCCAGCCTGCTTCCCCGCGTCGAAGCTTGCGATGTTGAGGTTGACGAAGCGAACGCCGGTGCGCGCGAAAGCGGTTCGCGATGCCGTGGTGAAGTCCCCCCAGCGTGTCCCGATGCCGATGACGACATCCGCCTCGGCCGCGAGGGCGTTGGCGGCCGTCGTCCCGGTCGAGCCGATGGCCCCGACCAGATGAGGGTGCCCGTGGAGGAGCGAACCCTTGCCCGCCTGCGTCTCGGCGACGGGGATGCCGGTCGCCGAGGCGAAAGCGGCCAGCGCGTCCTCGGCACCCGAGTAGTGCACGCCACCGCCTGCCACGACGAGTGGCTTCCTCGCCGACCGGATGAGGTCGGCAGCGGCCGCGATCCGTGACGCCTCCGGCGCCGGACGAGCCACGTGCCACACCCGCTCGTCGAAGAGCTCGACCGGCCACTCGAAGGCCTCGGCCTGCACGTCCTGCGGCAGCGAGATGGTCACGGCGCCGGTCTCGACCGGGTCGGTGAGCACGCGCATCGCCGACAGCAGCGCGGACGGCAGCTGCTCGGGACGCATGACCTCGTCGAAGAAGCGCGACAACGGACGGAAGGCGTCGTTGACGGTGACGTCACCGGCATACGGGGCCTCGAGCTCCTGCAGCACCGGGGACGAGACCCGGGTCGCGAACGTGCCCGAAGGCAGCAACAGCACCGGGATCCGGTTGATGGTCGCAAGCGCGGCACCGGTGAGCATGTTGGTCGAGCCGGGCCCGACCGACGCCGTGCAGACCCAGGTCTGGAGCCGGTCCTTGTGCTTGGCGCAGCCGACGGCGGTGTGGACCATGGCCTGCTCGTTGCGCACGAGGACGTAGGGCAGGTCGGCGGCCGTGTCCCGGCCGGCAGCCCGCAGCTCCTCCTGGAGGAGTGCCTGGCCGATGCCCGCGACGTTGCCGTGACCGAAGATGCCGAGGCACCCGGCGAAGAGCCGCTGGCGCTCACCGTCACGCTCGGACCACTGCTGGCCGAGGAAGCGGATCGTCGCCTGGGCCACCGTGAGCCGCACGGTCCCACTCATTGCTCGCTCCTGCCTTCGCTGCTGAAGGGAAGTCTCGGGTCCGGGGCGGTGTCCGTCCAGCCCTCGCGGACCCAGGCATGCGCCGGGTCGTCGGCGATGAGCCAGGCACGCTCGGTGCCCGGCCCGGCCATGACGTTGAGGTAGTAGAGGTCGGCGTCCGGCGCCGCCATCGCGGGACCGTGCCAACCGTGGGGAACGAGCACGACGTCGCCGGTTCGCACCTCGGCGAGGACGTCGATGGGGCGGTCCGCCGTGCCGTAGACCCGTTGGTAGCCCACGGGGTCGGTGCCGCGCGGATCGATGGAGCGCATCTCGAAGTAGTAGATCTCCTCGAGCTCGGACTCGACCCCGGGGTGGTCCTCGTCGTGCTTGTGCGGCGGCCACGAGCTCCAGTTGCCGGCTGGGGTGATGACCTCGCAGACCAGGACCGCGTCGGCGTCGAGGACGGGCGGCAGCCCGAAGGCGCGCACCTCACGAGTCGCCGTCCCGGCACCGCGCAGCTCGGGTCGGGCCTCGTGCGCCGCGATCCGACGCGGCGCCCGGTCGGTCGTCGCGCGGGCACCACACAAGGCCACGCGTGCCCCAGTTCCGCTCTCGCGCAGCGTGATCGTGCGCTGTCGCGGCAGGTATGCCGTGTCGCTGGGCCCGTCGAAGACGCTCCTCCGTCCCTCGAGCACGATCGACTCGGCGCCGTCGATGTCGATGGTCACGGACCCGGCCAGAGGCACCACGACGACCTCCTCGTGGCCCGTGTCATGGGTCATCGCGACCCCAACCTCCAGCTCGACGACGCGCAGGCTCGTGTGCTGCCAGCCGTCGACCTCGTCGGTGATCGCGACCGCGAAGGGCCCCGAAACGGCCTCACCACGGGCCACCACCCACCGGGCGTTGTCGGCGCCGACGCCGCCACCCCGGGTCATGTCGTCCTCCCGTGCACGAGCCCGGAGGCGATGTCGACGGCGGCACCGACGTCACCGTCCGGCGGGTAGAGGAGGGCGCGGCCGACCACGAGACCGGTCACGGAGGGGAGGTTGAGCGCGTCGGCCCACGCGGCATACGTGTCGTGTGGGTCTCCTTGCGGGTCGCCACCGAGCAGGAGGGTCGGCAGGGTGGTCGCGTCCATGACGCGGGGGAGGTCGTCGACGACGGGGAGCTTGAGCCACGTGTGCGCACTGCTCGCGCCGAGCCCGCTCGCGATGCCGATCGACGCGATGACCGAGTCCGGGTCGAGGAGGTTGCGGACGCGGCCGTCCTCGACGACCGAGAGGAAGGGCTCGACCATCGCCATGAGGCCCTGCCGGGCCAGGTCGGTGACCGCGTGGGCGCTGGCCTCGAGGGTCGCGACGGTGCCGGGGTCGCCGAGGCAGATGCGGGTGAGCATCTTGCCGCCGTCGAGGCCGCGGGCCGCGATCTCGTCCGCGGTCCAGGCCGTGAAGCGGTCGTCCAGCTCGAACACCGCGCCCTGCAGCCCGCCGCGGTTCATCGAGCCGATGGCGACCTTGTCGTCAAGGGCGCCGAGCAGGGCGAGGTCGTCGAGGATGTCCGGCGTGCCGAGCACCCCGTCGACACCCGGCCGGGCCAGTGCCGTGACGAGCCGCTCGAGGAGCTCGCGCCGGCTGCCCATGGCGCTGGCGTCGCCGCGCACGCCGAGGGCGCCGCGAGCCGGGTGGTCCGCGGCCACCAGCAGCATCCGGCCGTCGTCGCCGACGAGTGGGCGCCGTCGACGACCCGCCCAGGCCGAGTCGATGCGACCGGGGTCGGTGACCCGGATCCGGGTGAGCTCGGCGAGCTCCATCAGCTTCCCCCTTGCAGTGCGGTCCGCACCTCGTCGGTCGTCGGCATCGCGGTCGAGCACTCGAGCCGACCGGCGACGAGTGCCCCGGCGACGTTGGCGAACTCGATCGTGCGGCGCAGGTCCCAGCCCGCGAGCAGCCCGTGCACGAGCGCGCCACCGAACGCGTCGCCCGCGCCGAGCCCGTTGACGACCTCGACCGGGAAGGGCGCCACCTCGACGCGCTCCTCGCGGGTGGCGGCGAGCACCCCGCGCGGTCCCTGCTTGACCACGGCGAGCTCGAGTCCGCGGTCGAGGAGGGCGTCGGCCGCGCGGTGCGGGTCGGTCTCACCGACGGCGACCTCGCACTCCTCACGGTTGCCGACGGCGATGCTCACGTGGTCGAGGGCGCGGCTCACCTGGGCGCGCGCCTCGTCGGCCGAGGCCCAGAACATCGGCCGGTAGTCGAGGTCGAGGATGGTGTGCTCCGTTCGCCCGCGGGCCTCCCACAGCGCGAAGTGCGTTGCGCGAGAGGGCTCCTGCGAGAGTCCGGTGACGGTCGACCAGTGGACCCTGGCAGCCCGCACGTCCTCGACGATGGCCTCGGTCGGCTCGACCAAGAGGTCCGGAGCGATGGGGTAGCGATAGAAGGAGAGCGGGAAGTCATCAGGCGGGTGCACCTCGCAGAACGTTACCGGAGTCGGGGGCACGCGGCCCTGCTCGCCCTCGATCGGCGTGATGTGGACGGGGTCGACACCGAGGCGCTGCGCCTCCTGCTGGACGTAGCGGCCGAACGCGTCCCCTCCCACCCTCGTGACCAGGCTGACGCGGTGCCCGTGCCTTGCGGCGGCGACGGCGACGTTGGTGGCGCTCCCCCCGAGGAACTTCTGGAACGTGCTGACGTCCTCGAGCCCGACGCCGTGCTGGAGGGGATAGATGTCGACGCCCGTGCGCCCGATGGCGACGAGGTCGTATGCCGTGACCCCACCCATCAGGTGCCGCTCTCGAGGCGCTGGGCGATGGCGCGGATGTGGGCGATCGACGTGCGCACGTCCGCGGTCGGGTCGACCCCGGTCTGTGAAGGTGGCCCCGTGAGGACGGTGTCCTGCTCGAGGACGTACCACCCGGCATACCCGGCGTCCTCGAGCGACCGGACGATGGCGGCGATGTCGACGTCACCCTCCCCGAGGGGGACGTACATGCCGTCCGCGACGGCGTCCGTGTAGGTCTGTCGTCCCTCCTGCACGCCCTTGGCGAGGTCGAGGCGCACGTCCTTGAGGTGGACGTGGGCGATGCGCTCGGGGTGGAGACGGGCGAGCTCGACGGGGTCGCCGCCCCCGATGAGCAGGTGGCCGGTGTCGAGACAGAGGCTGATCCGTGAGCCGGCGAGGACGCGCTCGGTCTCGACCCCTGACTCGACGATGGTGCCGACGTGGGGGTGGAGGGTCGCTGCCAGCCCGTGCGCCTCCGCGGACGCGGTGACGAGGTCGAGGTTCTCGAGCAGGGTCTCCCACTGGGCGTCGGTCAGCAGGGGCCGGTCGTCGTAGCCGTCGACGCCCGTGGCCGCGGCAACCACCACGGTGGTGGCGCCGGCGACGACCAGGGCCTCGATCGCCTTCTCGACCTCGGGGATCGGGTCGTGGTCGGGGTCATGAAGGACAGCTGGCACGAACTGGCCGACGGCGCGAAGCCCGGCCTCGGACAGGGTCGCGGCCTTGTCGCCGGGTGCGTCGGGGAGGAAGCCGTCGGGACCGAACTCGGTGGCCACGATGCCGACGTCGCGCATCTGGCCCAGCACGGTGTCGACGTCAAGCTGGTGGCCCCAGCCGGGGACCTCGCAGACGCCCCACGAGATGGGCGCACCGGCGATGCGTTCGGTGAGCGGAGGGCGGTCGGGCGCGCTCATGCGGTGGCCTTCGTGGCGGGGGTCGGGGAGGACGAGGAGGACGAGCCGGCGGGTGCCGCGGAGGCGTTCGGGATCTCGCGCATCGACACCAGTCGGCGCTGCGCCCGCGAGAGCTCGCAGGCCTCGGCGGTGCGGAAAGCCTGGAGGGCGTCGCGGACGGTGCACGGACTGGCGATCCGACCGGCGGCGACGTCGCAGAAGGCGGTGAGCTCGGCACGGTAGGCCGCGAGGAAGCGCTGCATGAAGCTGGCATGGGGTGGGCCCGCCGGGAAGGCCACACCCTCTTCGGCCGACCGGAGCGCGAGCGAGTCGTCGAGGCCGACCGCGAGGTTGGCGGCGGACCCCATGACCTCCATCCGGACGTCATGACCGCCCCCGCTGTAGCGGGTCGAGGTCGCGGTGACGAGCGTGCCGTCGTCGAGGGTGAGGATCGCGGCGCCGGTGTCGACGTCCCCGGCCGCAGCGAAGAAGGCAGCGCCCTTGTTCTCACCTGTCGCATAGACGCTGTCGACCTCGCGCCCGGTGACGAACCGGACGATGTCGAAGTCGTGCACCGAGCAGTCCCGGAAGATGCCACCACTCGTCGGGATGTAGGCGGCGTGGGGCGGTTCCTGGTCGTGCGTGAGCGCGCGGACGGCGTGGATGGTGCCGAGGTCGCCGGCGGCGACGGCGTCCCTGGCACGCAGGTAGCCGAGGTCGAACCGACGCTGGAAGCCGATGTGCACGGGAGTGTCGCTGCTCTCCGCGAGTTCGGTGAGGGCGATGGTCTCGTCGAGCGATGCCGCGACCGGCTTCTCGCAGAACGTGGGTATGCCGGCCGCGAGCGCCTGCCTGAGCAGTGGCGCGTGCGCTGTGGTCGCGGTGGCGATGACCAGGGCGTCGATCCCGGAGGCCAGGAGGGTGTCGATGTCGCTCGCCGCGCTCAGGCCCTGCTCGGTCGCGACCCGCTCCGCCAGGGCGGAGTCGAGGTCGGCGACGATGACGTCGTCGACGGCGTCCAGGCCGGCGAGGGTGCTCGCGTGGAAGGCGCCGATGCGGCCCACTCCGGCCAGTCCGATCCTCATGACGAGAACTGTTCCGCGCCGACCTCGGTCGTGTCAACCTTTGTTAGGACATATGGTCATTTGGACCCAGCTTCGCTACTGTGCCGGACATGACCGCACAGCTCGTGAGCGTGAGCATCGACCGGGGTTCGCCGGTTCCGCTCTACCACCAGCTCTCCGAGCAGCTGTGCGCTGCCATCAACGACGGCCGGCTCCAACCGGGGGATCCGTTCGAGAACGAAGTGGCTCTCGCACAGCGCCTGTCGATCTCGCGGCCGACGGTGCGGCGGGCCATCCAGGAGATGGTGGACAAAGGACTGCTCGTGCGCCGCCGGGGGCTCGGCACGACCGTGGCCAACCGCAAGGTGCACCGACGGGTGGCCCTCAGCAGCCTCTTCGACGACCTCCAGCGTGAGGGTCGGGTGCCACGCACCGTCCTGCTCGAGCACGAGACGGTGACCGACCAGGGCGCCGCGAGCGCCCTCGACCTCCCGCCCGACACACCCCTGCTCGCCATCGTCCGCCTGCGGTCGGCTGGCGACGCCCCGCTCGCCGTGATGCGCAACTGGCTGCCGCCGGCATACGGGGACATCTCCCGTGACGAGCTCGAGTCGACCGGCCTGTATGCCGCGTTGCGCGCCCGCGGCGTGCACGCGGTCGTCGCTCACCAGTCGATCGCAGCGCGGATGCCGACGCCCGCCGAGCGCAGGCACCTCAGGATTCGCGGGACCCAACCGGTCCTCACGATGACCCGCATGGCGTTCGACGGGTCGGGGACGGCCGTCGAGTACGGCGACCACAGCTATCGCGCCGAGGACTACACGATCGACCTCATGGTGGACGAACGCTGACCTCGGTCGTCCACAGGCACCTGGTGACCTGCGGCCTGTCCACAGAGAGTGAACGACGGGTGGCGGCGCACCACCGTTGTGTCCTCGAATGTCGTGATGGACGGGTACGGGCCTGGAGCTACGGGCGTCGACGGTGAGGCAGTGGGTGCGGCGATGCGCTTGGCGCGGCGTCGGTTGGGACTCAGCCAAAGGGCGTTGGCCGAGGCGCTCTCGTGGGACCGGGCCAAGGTAGGTCGTTGGGAGAACGGCGCGGTGTCCGAGGGGTTTGAGGAAGTGGTGGCGATCCTGAAGGTCTTGGGCTTCGAGGTGGTCCTGACCGATCCGGCTGCCGATCGGTGGGCCGACATGGACGACCCGGCCGAGCACGTCCTTGACCGAGCAGACCGACGGTTTCCTGCTCATCTCGAGCTGTGCGCGGAGAACACCTCGTCGACGTGCAACTGGACCCGACACCGGGGCGAGCCCTCGCCCAAAGCTTCACAGACATCCTTTCGTCGCCGCACCCAGGTGGAGGTCTTGGCCGAGGCTGCAGGACGGCGAGCCGTGCCCCGCACGACTCCTGAGGCTGGCGGGAGCGGTCAAGGCTCCACCCGACCGGCTCCGTGAGCGACTGCACCAAGCCCTGGTGTCCCGCATGTGCCCAGTTCGCGCTGTGCTCTGCTGCGCCCCAGCGCAGCAGAGCCAACATTGCTGCGCCCCACCACAGCAGAGCCAGCATTGCTGCGCCCCACCACAGCAGAGCCAGCATTGCTGCGCTGCAGCGCAGCAATGCACAGCGCGAGCGGAGAAGGTGTGCTGGTCCCGCCGTCGGGGAAACGACTCCTGGCTCAGTCGAGGACGTGGCGCAGGTAGCGGTCGGGGGCGTCGAGGAACCGGCGATAGTTGCTCACCACCTCGAGGTCCTGCCACTCGACCTGCTCGATGCCCGACTCGGACAGCTG
The DNA here is from genome assembly GCF_042666355.1 of Knoellia altitudinis. Classification (NCBI taxonomy): domain Bacteria; kingdom Bacillati; phylum Actinomycetota; class Actinomycetes; order Micrococcales; family Intrasporangiaceae; genus Knoellia; species Knoellia altitudinis. The sequence goes on along the minus strand of NZ_JBHTDK010000001.1, from coordinate 1,777,092 downwards.
GAGGATCGTCGCGCTCGGCACCGACGCGAGGATCGGCGAGTGGGTGGCGAGCAGGACCTGGGCTCGCGGACGCGCGGCCATCGCCGCCAGCTCGCCCACGAGATGCAGCTGCGCCGGGAACGACAGGCCGGCCTCCGGCTCGTCCCACACGAAGAAACCATCCCCGTCGAACCTTCCCGTCGACAGCAACGAGACGAACGACTCTCCGTGGGAGCGGGCGTGGAAGACCGGCTCGGGTCGTGCACCGGGATTGGTGTCGAGCCAGGTCATCAAACCGTGCATCGTCTCGGCCCGCACGAAGTAGCCCCACTTCGACGCCCCCGGTCCTCGCGACAGCTGCAGCCACTCCCAGAGTGCTGACTCTGTGGCATGGGTGCTGTGCCGCGCGGCGGTGGAGCCGCCCTCGGCGTTCAGACCGAACGCCATCGCGATCGCTTCGATCAGCGTCGACTTCCCGCTCCCGTTGTCACCGACGAGGATCGTGCAGGAGCCAAGGTCGAGCCCGTCGCGAAGCACCTGCTCGACGGCCGGGATCGTCACCGGCCAGGCGCCTGCGTCCGGCACGGTGGCATACGGGCTCTGCTGGACGCGGCGCACGGGCAGCTGCTCCATCCATCCCACCCGCTGCTCCGGCTCCACGGCGATCAAGCTACTGCCTGCGGCATGGGAGGTCGCGGACGTCACGTCCGAGCACTCAGCGAACCCTCGTACCCTTGAGCGCGTGAGTGAGACCCCCGTCGGCACCCTGGCCAGCAGCACCAACGCCCCCGAGATCGACCTGTCCGAGCAGCAGCGCATCCGCCGCGAGAAGCGTGAGCGTCTGTTGGAAGCCGGCACGCCGGCATACCCCGTCTCGGTCGACCGGACCCACAGCCTCGCCGAGGTGCGCTCGGAGTGGGGACACCTCGAGACCGGGCAGGAGACCGACGACGTGGTCTCGGTCGCCGGCCGCGTCGTCTTCGTCCGCAACACCGGCAAGCTCGCGTTCGCCACTCTCCAGGAGGGCGAGGGCATCCGCCTCCAGGTCATGCTCAGCCTGGCCGAGGTGGGCGAGGGCTCGCTCGCCGCCTGGAAGTCCGACGTCGACCTCGGCGACCACGTGTCCGTCACCGGCCGCGTCATCAGCAGCCGCCGCGGCGAGCTCTCCGTCATGGCCACCCGCTGGACGATGGCGTCCAAGGCGTTGCGTCCCCTGCCCGTCCTGCACAAGGAGCTCTCCGAGGAGAGTCGGGTGCGCCAGCGCTATGCCGATCTCGTCGTGCGCCAGGAGGCGCGCGACATGGTGCGGACCAAGGCTCGGATCTACACCGCCATGCGTCACGAGCTCGAGCGCCAGGGCTATCTGGAGGTCGAGACCCCGATCCTCCAGCTCATCCACGGCGGCGCGGCGGCGCGACCCTTCACGACCCACCTCAACGCCTTCGACCAGGAGATGACGCTCCGCATCGCCCTCGAGCTCAACCTGAAGAAGGCTGTCGTCGGTGGCGTCGACCGGGTCTACGAGATGGGCCGGATCTTCCGCAACGAAGGCGTCGACGCCACGCACTCACCCGAGTTCACGATGCTCGAGGCCTACCAGGCATGGGGCGACCAGACGACGATCGCGCAGCTGCTCAAGGACGTCTACCTCGCCGCTGCCGATGCCGTCGGCTCGCGCCAGATCGAGACCGACAAGGGGACGATCGACCTCGACGGCGACTGGCGCTGGCTGCCGGTCTACGACGGAGTCAGCGAGGCCGTGGGCGAGACGGTCACCCTCGACACCGACCTCGAGACCCTGCGGGCGCATGCCCGGAAGCACGACGTGCCGATCGACCCGGCCTGGGACAAGGACAAGGTCTTCCTCGAGCTCCTCGGCGAGCTGGTCGAGCCGGGCCTGCTCCAGCCGACCTTCCTGTGCGACTACCCCGCCATCGCGCAGCCCCTGGCCCGTCCGCACCGCAGCAAGCCCGGGCTCATCGAGGCCTGGGACGTCATCATCGGCGGGGTCGAGCGCGGCACCGGCTTCTCGGAGCTCGTCGACCCGGTCATCCAGCGCAAGGTCCTCGAGGACCAGTCGCTCAGGGCGGCCGGTGGCGACCCCGAAGCGATGCAGCTCGACGAGGACTTCCTGCGGGCGCTCGAGTACGGCGCGCCGCCCATGGGTGGACTGGGGCTCGGCGTCGACCGACTCGTCATGCTCTTCACCGGCGCCAACATTCGCGAGACCATTCTTTTCCCCCACCTCAAGCCGGAGGCCTGATCATGTGGGATGCCGCCTGGCCCTATCTCGCTGCCATCCTGCCCACGATCATCGTGGCTGCCCTCTTCTATTTCCTCATGAAGAGCATCTTGGAAGGCGACCGTCGCGAGCGCCTCGCGCAGAGCCAGTGGGAAAAGGAAGAGCGCAACGACACCGGGGACAATTCCTGACTGTTAGCCTTTGCACGACATATTCGGCTTGTGAAGGGAATTCCAGATGGCACAGCGTGTGCAGGTGTTGCTCGTCGACGACCTCGACAACAGCGACGCCGACGAGACCGTGACTTTTGCGCTGGACGGCGTCAGCTACGAGATCGACCTCAACGCCGCCAATGCGGGCAAGCTTCGCGACGCGTTGGCGCCGTGGGTCGGTCACGCTCGCCGTTCGGGTGGTCGCAAGGCCGCGGCCCGAAGCACGGGAGCACGTCGCAAGGATGTCTCCGCCGTCCGTGAATGGGCCCGCGAGAACGGTCACGACATCAGTGAGCGCGGCCGCATTCCGGCAACGGTGCAAGAGGCCTATGACAAGGCCAACCGCTGATCTCGACAGATCCCAGTGAGGCGACGGCACCCGATGCGGGTGCCGTCGCCTTCCTCATGTCGCGACGTCACGGATATCTCACCTTTGTCGGTGGACGCCATCTCGACAGGCCACTGACCAGCGCATTTGCATATTCCGACGAGTGGCGTGCACAACTCACGCGGACCAACAACAACCTGTATGCCGTTGCCTCCCCTCCGCAGGTCGCCTCGGCATTTGTCCTCCAGCACCTCCTGAGCATTCCTGCGCAGCTGTCCGCATTTGCAGCGGTCACCGGCCCGTGGGTCGTGGACCTGGGCACCCTTGAGGACTCGCGCATCTCCTGCGACCTGGCCCCCGGCCACTATCCCGCACGGCTCGGCTTCCTGTCGGTGAGCCCGGCCGCACCAGAACTGGAGGACCGTCTGCGCGGTGCGCGGACGGCATACCGGGTTCTGGGTCAGGAGATCGCCGACGCGTATGACGGCGGTGTCAAGATGTCGAGCCTGCAGCGGTTCGGCATGGTCGACGACCTGTGGGAGATGGCGCTGCGCGAGGCACGGGGGGCCGCGGGGCACGGACTCGGCTCGGCAGTCGAGCGGCGGTCGTGCTGCTTCATCTTTGCCCTCCCCGGATGTCACGAGTGCGCCGGCTGCCCTCGACTGTCCCACCAGATCTGAGTAGGCCGCCCCATGGTCGAGCAGCGCCCAGAGCGGCATCGTGGAGTCATGCCAGTCATCGCCAGAGCGCTCGGGATCGGCCTTGCGGCTGCGGCCGCCTTCCTCGTCATGACCGCGTTCGACGACGGGGAGGGCGGGGCCAACATCGGGGCCGGCCTTGCGGTCTTCGCCGTGCTCGCGGGCGCGGGCTTCACCTGGTCGCTGCTCGACGGGATCGCCCGCCGCCAGCCGATCGGACTCGGCGCCCTGGTGCTGCGGTGGGTCCTCGTGTCATTCCTGGCGGTCGCCGTCGTCGTCGCCGCCATGGAGCTGCGGGACGGAGGGGACTACATCACCGACATCGACGCCTCGTCCATGGTCTTCCTCGTCCTGCTCGTGCTGGTGCCCTCCGTGGTAGGCGCCCTGATCGGGTCTGCCGCTCGCGGCACCACTCGCGTCCCGCCGAGTCCAGCCCCGGATCAGACGCCTTCGAGCTGACCGGGGAGGGGTCAGAGGAGGCTTTCGAGCAGGTCCCCGTGGGTCTCCAGCCGCTCGAGCATGTCGTCGAACATGACCTGCTCGAAGCGCTTGCCGGCCGCCCCTGCCTCGACCTCGTCCCACGTCCGGGGGGCGGCGACGCAGGGCAGCTCCCTGCCGCGCAGTGAGTAGGGGCTGATCGTCGTCTTCGCCGCGACGTTCTGGCTCCAGTCGAGGAAGATCTTGCCCGGCCGCAGGGACTTGGTCATCTTCCACAGCACGAGCTCGGGGTGCTTCTTGGTCATCTCCTGCGCCAGCTGCTGGGCCAGGTCCCGCACCTGGTCGCTCGTGAGGTCGCCGCCGAGCGGGGCGTAGAGCTGCATCCCCTTGCTGCCCGACGTCACCGGATAGAGCACGAGCCCGAGCGCCTCGAGCCGCTCCCGCAGGACCACGGCGACCTGAGCGCACTCCTTCAGTCCCGCCGGATGGCCCGGGTCGAGGTCGATGACGAGCCGGTTGGGGTTCTCGCGCTCCCCGTCCTCGGTGACCGTCCACTGCGGCACGTGCACCTCGAGCGAGTTGAGGTTGACCAGATAGGTCAGCTGGGCCAGGTCGTCGACGAGCGGGTAGGTCACGTCGTCGATCTGCACCCGCGGCAACCACGAGGGCGCACCGCTCGGCACGTTCTTCTCGAAGAAGCTCTGGTCCGAGACCCCGTGCGGCCAACGCACCCGCGTCACCGGGCGAGCAGCGATGTGCTGTAGCAGGATCGGCCCCACCGTGGCGAAGTAGTTGAGCACCTCACCCTTGGTCGTCTCCGTCGACGGGAACATGACCTTGCCCAGGCTCGACAGCTTGAGGGTGCGCCCCTCCACCTCGACGCGGGTGATCTCGGGGACGTACTTGTCAGGCATCGCTCACCTCGTGCAGGTCGGAGGGCGTGAGATCGGTGCGAACCCCGAGGTATGCCGGTTGCCGCAGCTTGCCGGTCGACCCTCGTCCCAGCGACTGCACCTCCACGACGACGGTGGGCTCCACCCAGGTCGCGCCGGACGCGTCCTCGCGCGGGACGGGGTTGGAGAACGGAGAAGCACTGCGCGACAACGGTTCCAGCAGGCTGCTGATCCGGGCACCCGCGGTGCCGACCAGTCCGGCACCGACGCGCCCTGCATACTCCCAACCGCCGCTGCCGTCGGGCGTGCCGACGAGGACGGCGCCCAACCTGTTCGTCGTCCCCACCTCGGGGCGCCACCCGCCGATGACGACCGAGAGGGTGGCGCGGTGCGGCGACTTGCGCCAGTCCGCGGAGCGGCGGCCAGCGGCATACAGGGAGGTTCGCCTCTTGCTCACGACCCCCTCGAGCCCTTGGTCGCGGGTGGCCTCGAAGAGCTCCTCGCCGTCGTCATAGGTCGGCGGGACCTGCCAGGCCGAGCTGTGCAGCTCGAGGCGCTCGAGCAGCTCGCGGCGGGCCGACCAGGGCTGGGTCGTGAGGTCGGAGCCGAAGAGCCGCAACAGGTCGAACGCCATGAAGGTCACCGGTCGCGTCGTCGCGAGCTGGGCAGCCTTGCGCGGGGACGAGACGTGCATCCGCTCGGCGAGCGCTGCGAAGGACGGGAGCCCGCCGTCCAGGGCGACGACCTCGCCGTCGAGCAGGAGGTCGTCATAGGTGTCGGTGAGCCCGGCCAGCTCGGGGAAGCTCACCGACACGTCGCGGCCGGTGCGGCTCGACAGGACAAGACGCCCGTCGCGCACGTCGGCGAGGACCCGCATCCCGTCCCACTTGACCTCGTGCACCCACTCGGGGCCGCGCGGGATGCCGTCGGCGACGGCGGCGAGCATGGGCTGCATGAACCCATCCTGACGCACCCAGGTCCTAGCCTGAGTGCCGTGCCGTCCACCAATCCTCACCCCCAGCTGCTCCACGGTCTGCGTCGGATGACCGGTCGCGACGTCCACGAGCCCGAGCGGGCCGCCACGCCGCTCGAGCTGCTCTACGACCTCACCGTGGTCGTGGCCTTCTCCGTGTCCGGTGGGCTCTTCGCGCACGCCATCGCGTTCGGCCACCCGGTGCAGGGGGTCGTGGCGTTCGCCTTCTCCTGCTTCGCCATCGTGTGGGCCTGGATCAGCTACACGTGGTTCGCGTCCGCCTACGACACCGACGACTGGCTCATGCGGCTCGGGACCCTCGTGCAGATGGTCGGCATCGTCGTCATCGCGCTGGGGCTGCCCCAGCTCTTCCACAGCTTCGAGGCGTGGGAGCTGCACAACCAGATCATGGTGGCGGGCTACGTCACGATGCGCCTCTCGATGGCCACCCTGTGGTGGCGCGCGTCGAAGGACGACCCGACGCACCGCGTCACCCTGCGCCGCTACGTCTGGATCACCCTCCTGGCCCAGGGCGGATGGGTCGTCGTCGCTCTCACCCACCTGCCGTGGCTCGTCCTGCTGCCCGTGCTGGTCGCCCTCTACGCCCTGGAGCTGGGTGCGGCCTGGTCCTCGGAGCGGGGCCGGCCCCTGCCCTGGCACCCACATCACATCGCTGAGCGCTTCGGTCTGCTCGCGATCATCAGCCTGGGCGAGATCGTGCTGGGCACGACGGTCGCCGTGCAGGCCCTCGTCGACCACCAGGGCTGGTCCTGGGACGCCGTGCTCGTCATCGCCGCCGGCATCTCGATCGCCTTCGGGCTCTGGTGGGTCTACTTCGGGCTGCCCCTGGGCGAGGCACTCGCGCTGCAGCCGGAGCGCGGCATGCGCTTCGGGCTCTGCCATCTGGCGCTCTATGGCTCCATCGCGGCGGTGGGGGCCGGACTGCACGTGGCGGCCTACTTCGTCGAGCGCGCGAACGGCACGACGATCGGGCTGCTGGGCACGGTCCTGTCCATCGCGATCCCTCTCGCGCTGTGCATAGGCCTGGCGTACTGGGTCACCCACCTGCTGCTGCCCGGACGCGACGGGTTGCACACCCTGCTGCTCGTGGTGAGCGGAGTCGTCATCGCGGTCGGCGTCGGGCTCGCCCTGGTCGGTGCGCCGCTCGGGGTGTGCGTCATCGTGCTCATGGTCGTGCCATGGATCTCCGTCGTCGGCTACGAGACGCGCGGCCATGGTCACCTTCAGCGCGTCCTCGACCGCATCCGCGAGGAACGCGCCACCGCCTGACCTGCAGATATGCCGAGGTTTTCGACCGGGGCGCCCGGCCGCCGCTCTTGGCAAGTCTCGCCATTACGTTTCGTTGATGTTGCCCTTAGTTTGATCTCGGCTCATCCGCTTGTGGGAAAAGACCGCAAGGGTGGGACCCCCTCAATCGCTGTGGAACACAGTGACCCCCGTGTTCCCCGCGTCCCTGCCGAAAGGTCATCCCCGTGCTTCGTCCCTCCGCTGTGGTTTCGAGAGGGGGTCGTGGCCGTCGCACAGGCATCGCCGCGGCTCTGCTCGGCCTCTTCCTCGCACCGCTCGCCCCCATGACGGCGGCGAACGCCGTCAGCCCCGACATCGTCATCTCCGAGGTCTACGGCGCCGGTGGCAACGGCACCAACCCGACCTACAGCAACGACTTCATCGAGCTCTACAACCCCACCGACTCGACCGTGAGCGTCGCCGGCTGGTCCGTCCAGTACCGGAGCGCGACCGGTTCCTCCGTCTCCGGGATCACGCCGCTCACTGGATCCATCCCGCCGAAGAGCCACTACCTCGTCATCGAGGCGGCCGGGGCCAACGCCGGAACAGCGACCATGCCTGCTGGTGACGCGACCGGCACGATCTCCATGGCGGGCGGCGCTGGACAGGTGCTGCTCGTCAGCTCCACGACGGCCTCCACGGTGAGCACGGGCAACCTCGCCGGCAACCCCGCGCTCGTGGACATGGTGGGCTACGGAGCTGCCGGCTCGTACGAGACCGTGGCGACGACCACCGGTCTGACCAACATCACCTCCGCGCAGCGGTCGGCGCCCTTCGCCGACACCGACCACAACAACAACGACTTCAGCGAGGCCGTCCCGACCCCGACGAAGGCCACGAGCGTCGCCACCCCCCTCGAGGCCACCGCACCGGGCGACAAGTCCGGCCAGGTGGGGTCCCCCATCTCCGGCTTCACGCTGGCAGCAACCGGCGGCACCTCGCCGTACTCCTGGTCCGCCACGGGGCTGCCCTCGGGTGTCACGGTCGCCGCCAACGGCGCCGTGTCCGGCACGCCAACCACCGCCGGCACCTACAACGTGACCGCGACCGTGACCGACTCCGCTGCGCCGACCCCGGCCACCGACGACGTCACCTTCACCTTCACCATCGTCGACGCCGCGGCCTTCCGCCCGATCGCCGAGATCCAGGGCACCGGCAGCGCCAGCCCCTTCGACGGCCAGAACCTCGTCACCTCGGGCGTCGTGACCGCGAGCTACCCCACGGGTGGTCTCAACGGCTTCTACATCCAGACCGCTGGCGCGGACACCCCCAACGCGTCGGACGGCATCTTCGTCTACGGCGGGACCAGCGGCTTCGCCACCTACCCGGCGGTCGGCGACTCCGTCGAGGTCGCCGGCGAGGTCGACGAGTTCTTCACCACCACCCAGCTCATCGCCTCCTCGGTGAAGCCTGTGGCCTCCCTCGGCGCGGCGATCCCCAAGACGGTCGTCCCCGGCACCGACTGCGCACTGCCCGGCACCGACTGCCTCACCGGGGCGGCGCTCGACACCGCTCGCGAGGTCGTCGAGGGCGAGCTCTTCCAGCCGACCGCGCCGTGGACCCTCACCGACGTCTACGACGGCGGCCCGTACTACAGCAACGGCACCAACTCCTCCGCGAACCGCGGCGAGATGGGCGTGGCCGCCAACAGTGCGGTCCCCCTGGTGTCCCCGACCGAGGTCATCGACGCCCAGGCGACCGCTGAGGTCACCGCGCGCAAGAACTACAACGACGCGCACCGGATCATCCTCGACGACGCTGCCAGCCTGACCTACTCGACCACCCAGAACGACGAGCAGCCGTTCCCGTGGCTGACCCCGACCCACTCGATGCGGGTGGGCGCGGGCATCACGTTCACCAAGCCCGTCGTCTTCACGTACGGCTTCAACGCGTGGCGGATCCAGCCCCAGGCCCAGGTCGTCGGCGCACCCACGGGAGCGCTGGAGATCGAGCAGACCCGTCCGGCGGCCCCCGAGAACGTCGGCGGGGACCTCAAGCTGGCCACGTTCAACGTGCTCAACTTCTTCCCGACCACCGGCGAGGAGTTCGTCTCGTCCGGGCTCGGCACGTGCTCGTTCTTCACCGACCGCGACTCGGGCCGCACCACCGTCAACAGCTGCAACCCCAACGGTCCCCGAGGAGCGGCGAACGAGGCCAACCTCGCCCGCCAGCGGGCCAAGATCGTCGCGGCCATCAACACCGTCGGCGCCGACATCGTCTCCCTCGAGGAGCTCGAGAACTCGGTGCAGTTCGGCAAGAACCGTGACTTCGCCATCGGCGAGCTCGTCAACGCGCTCAACGCTGACGCCGGTGCCGGCACGTGGGCCTTCGTGCCGTCGGCCAGCGTCCTGCCGCCCCTGTCGGAGCAGGACGTCATCCGCAACGGCTTCATCTACAAGCCGGCCAACGCCGCGCTCGTCAGTGAGTCGGTCGTCCTGGCCGACCAGTCCTCCGGCACCGAGGCGTTCGCGGATGCCCGCGAGCCCGTCGCCCAGGCGTTCAAGAAGGTCGGTTCCCCGGATGCCTCGGCCTTCGGCGTGATCGTCAACCACTTCAAGTCCAAGGGCTCCGGCACCCCGGACCCCAACGGTCAAGGCAACGCCAACGACCGGCGGATCCTCCAGGCCAACGCGCTGGTGAACTTCGCCAACGACTTCCAGACGCAGCGCGGCATCAGCCGGATGTTCCTCGCCGGCGACTTCAACGCCTACACCGAGGAGGACCCGATCCAGGTCCTCAAGGCAGCCGGGTACGACCACCTTGAGTCGACGAGCAACCCCGCGGAGGAGAGCTACAACTTCGACGGGCAGATCGGCTCGCTCGACCACGTGCTCGTCAACGAGGCCGCCGCGGCGGACGTCAACGCGGTGGACATCTGGGACATCAACTCCTACGAGTCCGTCTACTACGAGTACAGCCGGTTCAACACCAACGTCACGGACCTGTACGCCCCCAACCCGTACCGGTCCTCCGACCACAACCCTGAGGTCATCGGGATCAACGTGGGCCCGGCTGCGTCGAGCGTGAGCGCGACGGCCGACCAGATCACCTACGGTGCGGCTGGGTCGGTCGTGGCCACCGTGACCCCCTCCGACGCCACCGGAACGGTGACGGTCTCGAGCGGCGCGACCCAGCTCGGCTCGGCGGCGCTCTCCAGCGGGACGGCCACCGTCCCCCTGGCGGCGAAGTCCCTCGAGCCCGGCACCCACGTGCTGACCGTGACCTACTCGGGTGACGGCTCGTACCTGCCCTCGAGCACGACGGTCAGTGTCACGGTCGTCAAGGCGGTCTCGACGCTCACGGCAACCGCCAGCCGCACCACCCTGCAGAAGAACAAGGACACGACGACCCTCACCATCACGGCGGCGGCCTCGAACGTGACGCCGACCGGCACGGTCACGGTCCTGGTCGACGGAGTGACGAGGACCGTCACCCTGAACGCCAACGGGACGGCCACCATCGTCCTGGGACCGTTCGTCTCGAGCGGAACGAAGTCGATCCAGCTCACCTACTCCGGTGACGCTCGCGTCGCCTCTGACACCTTCACCACGTCGGTGACGGTGGTCAACGGCAAGCCCAAGTAGGCATCGGTCTGAGCACGACGAGGGGGTCCGGCGAGAGCCGGGCCCCCTCGTCGTTGGCCCAGACGACAGTCAGCCGACCACGGCCGCGCGGGCCCCGAGCGGCATACGATGCATTCATGCGTGCGATCTGGAAGGGCGCGGTGTCGTTCGGGCTGGTCAACGTCCCCGTGCGGCTCTACTCGGCGACCGAGAATCATGACGTGCAGTTCCGGCAGGTGCACCGCGAGGACGGCGGCCGGATCAAGTACAAGCGGACCTGCAGCATCGACGGCGAGGAGGTCGCGTTCGACGACATCGCCAAGGGCTACGAGACCGAGGACGGCGACATGGTCGTCCTCACCGACGAGGACTTCAAGGACCTGCCGAGCAAGTCCTCGAAGGAGATCAACGTCGAGAAGTTCGTGCCGACGGAGCAGATCGACCCGATGCTGCTCGACAAGAGCTACTACCTCGAGCCCGACAAGACGGCGACCAAGCCCTATGTGCTGCTGCGCGAGGCGCTCGAGTCCGAAGGCCGGATGGCCGTGGTCACGGTCTCGATCCGCACCCGGATGACGATGGCCGTGCTGCGGGTGCGCGAAGGCGTCATCGTCATGCAGACGATGCTGTGGCCCGACGAGATCCGCAAGCCCGACTTCGCGAGCGTCGAGCAGGCCGAGGACGCGACCGACAAGGAGATGGCGATGGCCAAGCTCCTCATCGAGCAGCTCGCCGGTGACTTCGAGGCCGACGACTACGAGGACGACTACGCCATCGCGCTCCAGTCGCTCGTCAAGGCCAAGGTCGAGGGTGGCGAGGTCCGGGCGCCCGCCGCCGAGGCCGAGGAGTCCGGCGAGGTCGTCGACCTGCTGGCCGCCCTGGCGAAGTCGGTCGAGAAGGCCAAGGCCTCCCGCGGCGAAGCACCCGCCAAGCCGGCCGCCAAGAAGTCCGCAGCCAAGGCAGCGGCCAAGCCCACCAAGAAGGCCGCAGCCAAGAAGTCGACCACGAAGAAGGCTGCCAAGAAGGCCTCCTGACCCCCACCGCAGGTCGGTATGCCGCCCAGTCTGGGCGTGGCCGATGATGGGCGCATGCCCGAAGGCCACACCCTCTTTGCCCTCGCCCGCGACCTCGACACCGCCTTCAGGGGGACGTCGCCGACGGTGACGAGCCCGCAGGGCAGGTTTGCGCAGGGCGCCGCGCTCGTCACCGGGCACGAGGTCCTCGAGGCGACGTCGTGGGGCAAGCACCTCTTCGTCGAGTTCACGGGCGACCGGATTCTGTGGGTGCACCTTGGCCTGATCGGCTCCTTCAGGATCGACACGACGTCGTATGCCGGTGAGCTGCCGGTTGTCGGTCAGGTGCGGTGCCGCTTCGCGACGGACGACCATGTCGCCGACCTGCGCGGCCCCATGGTGTGTGACGTCGTGACGCCGGAGAAGGTCGACGAGGTCCTCGCGCGGTTGGGCCCTGATCCGTTGCGCGCCAGCGACATCCGGTCCGACCCTGAGCTCGCGTGGAGGCGGATCCAGCGGTCGGGCAAGCCGATCGCCGAGCTGCTCATGGACCAGTCGGTGCTGGCCGGGGTGGGCAACGTCTATCGGTGCGAGGTGCTGTTCCGGTTGCGGGTCAACCCTTTTCGCCCCGGCAACAAGCTGCAGCGCAAGACGTGGCGGGCCATCTGGGAGGACCTCGTCGCGCTGCTCCCCCTCGGTGTGGCGACGCGCAGGATCGTCACCGTCCACGAGCAGGTCGACGCCGTCGCGCAGGCGCTCGAGGCCGGTGAGGACGTGCGCCTGACGACGCGCGACTCCTACGTCTACAAGCGTCAGGGCGAGGCGTGCCACGTGTGCGGCTCGAGGATCCGCACCCAGCTCGTGGCAGGTCGCAACCTCTTCTGGTGCGGCAACTGCCAACGTCGCGGCTGAGTCCCCCCACGCGTCCAGCGCGAGGTGAGGGCACCGTAATTCGGTGGCGGACGGCATACCTGCGTCGTCACACTGGACCACGGACGAGCGAGAGGAAGCAGTCGGAGCGGCGTGCCGTGAACCGGTCCTGCGCATCGCCTCTCGTCGAGAGTTCCACGGTATGCCCTGTCAAGGCTTCGGGTTCAACTCCCGCTCAACCGACAGGTGGTGCCGGGCAGGCTCACGGATCGTCGTGCTCTGCGGCCCGGGTGGTCAGGTCGACACCCGACGCCCCGCGCGACGCTCCGCTGCCCGGCACCATCACCCCGCCATCCCGTCCTGTCTAGTCCGCCATGCACCAACCATCTCGCGCACCCCGAAGGAGGCTGCCCATGCTGTTCATCCATGTCACCGTCCCGGCCCACACCGCCGCGGTCGAGCTCGTCGACGGCACCCCTGTTCGGGTGCTCGAGCCCGGCCGCCACCGTCGGGCGCGCCGCGCGAGCTACGTCCACGTGGACCTGCGCGAGCAGCTGCTCGCCGTCGCGCCGCAGGAGATCCTCACCGCTGACGGCGTGCAGGTGCGCGTCTCGGCCGCGGTGCGGTGGACCGTCGCGGACCCGGTCGCGTGGCTCGAGCGCGCGGCGGACCCGCTCGGTCTGGTCTACCTGGCAACCCAGGTGGGCCTGCGCGACTCCGTGGCGGCGCTGACCCTCGACTCGGTGAGCCAGCGCGGGTCCGGTCTCGACGCGGCGACGCTCACGGCCGCCGTGGGTGCTGCGGCGCGCCCGCTGGGCATCGCGGTGGACGAGGTCGTCATCAAGGACGTCATGGTCCCGGCCGAGGTCCGGGCGGCGACGCTCGAGCTGGCCACGGCGCGCCAGCGTGGGGCGGCCCAGCTCGAGATGGCCCGGGCCGAGACCGCGGCGCTCCGCTCGCTCGCCAACGGCGCCAAGCTGCTCGACGACCACCCGGCGCTGGCCCGGATGCGTCTTGTCCAGTCGGCACCGTTCGGGACGCAGCTCGTCATCAAGGTGGGCGACGACGAGCCGGCCTCGTCCGGACCCACGTGACTGCCTGCCTGGCGTCCCACGGGTCCCTCTCACTTCGCTTGACCGCCGCGGTCAGGCGAAGTGAGAGGAACCCACTTCCGGCGGGAAAGGTGGGGCGGCCGTCTGCCGAGAGCGAACATGAGTCCCCTCGGCTCAGCCCCAAGGAACACTGTGCGGGTATGCCGCGTTGGACGCCTTGACACACCTCGCCCTGCCGAATTGTGACCGGACCTGCGTGAACGGGCCGCCGCGACATACAGGCAGCGGGGATAGCATCGAGGTGACTTAGAAGATCAGTCAGGAGCCAGCAATGTTCGAACGGTTCACAGACCGGGCCCGTCGGGTGGTCGTCCTCGCGCAGGAAGAGGCGCGCCTGCTCAACCACAACTACATCGGCACCGAGCACATCCTGCTCGGCCTCATCCACGAGGGTGAGGGTGTCGCGAGCAAGGCTCTGGAGAGCCTGGGGATCTCGCTCGACGCCGTCCGTGAGCAGGTGCAGGAGATCATCGGCCAGGGCCAGCAGGCCCCGACCGGTCACATCCCGTTCACGCCGCGCGCCAAGAAGGTCCTCGAGCTCTCGCTGCGTGAGGCGCTGCAGCTCGGCCACAACTACATCGGCACCGAGCACATCCTGCTCGGCCTGATCCGCGAGGGCGAGGGCGTCGCCGCCCAGGTCCTCGTCAAGCTCGGCGCCGACCTCGGTCGGGTCCGCCAGCAGGTCATCCAGCTCATCTCGGGCTACCAGGGTGGCAAGGAGGGCGCTGCGGCCGGAGTCCAGGGCGGCCCCGCCGAGGGCACCCCCGCCGGTTCGCTCGTGCTCGACCAGTTCGGTCGCAACCTCACCGTGGCTGCCCGCGAGGGCAAGCTCGACCCCGTCATCGGGCGTGAGAAGGAGATCGAGCGGGTCATGCAGGTGCTGTCCCGCCGCACCAAGAACAACCCGGTCCTCATCGGTGAGCCCGGCGTCGGCAAGACCGCCGTCGTCGAGGGTCTCGCCCAGGACATCGTGCGCGGCGAGGTCCCCGAGACGCTCAAGGACAAGCAGCTCTACACGCTGGACCTCGGCGCGCTCGTCGCCGGCAGCCGCTACCGCGGTGACTTCGAGGAGCGCCTCAAGAAGGTCCTCAAGGAGATCCGCACCCGCGGCGACATCGTGCTGTTCATCGACGAGATCCACACCCTCGTCGGTGCCGGTGCGGCCGAGGGCGCAATCGACGCCGCGAGCATCCTCAAGCCGATGCTGGCCCGTGGTGAGCTCCAGGTCGTCGGTGCGACGACGCTGGACGAGTACCGCAAGCACATCGAGAAGGACGCCGCCCTCGAGCGCCGCTTCCAGCCCATCCAGGTGGCCGAGCCGACGCTGGCCCACGCCATCGAGATCCTCAAGGGGCTGCGCGACCGCTACGAGGCGCACCACCGCGTCTCCATCACCGACGGTGCGCTCGTCGCGGCGGCCAACATGGCCGACCGCTACATCAACGACCGCTTCCTCCCGGACAAGGCCATCGACCTCATCGACGAGGCCGGCGCCCGGTTGCGCATCCGCCGCATGACCGCACCGCCGGACCTGCGCGAGTTCGACGAGAAGATCCAGGCCGTCGTGCGCGAGAAGGAGTCGGCGATCGACGGGCAGGACTTCGAGAAGGCCGCGCGACTGCGTGACGACGAGAAGAACCTGCGCAACGAGAAGACCCAGCGTGAGACCGAGTGGAAGTCCGGTGACCTCGACGTCGTCGCCGAGGTCGACGAGGAGCTCATCGCCGAGGTCCTGGCGGCCTCGACCGGCATCCCGGTCTTCAAGCTGACCGAGGAGGAGTCGAGCCGACTGCTCCACATGGAGGACGAGCTGCACAAGCGCGTCGTCGGCATGGACGACGCCATCAAGGCGCTCTCGCAGGCGATCCGTCGCACCCGCGCCGGCCTCAAGGACCCGCGTCGCCCCGGTGGCTCGTTCATCTTCGCCGGGCCCACGGGCGTCGGCAAGACCGAGCTCGCCAAGACGCTCGCCGAGTTCCTCTTCGGTGACGAGGACAGCCTCATCCAGCTCGACATGTCCGAGTACAGCGAGAAGCACACCGTCTCGCGGCTCTTCGGCTCGCCTCCCGGCTACGTCGGCTACGAGGAGGGTGGCCAGCTCACCGAGAAGGTGCGGCGCAAGCCGTTCTCGGTCGTCCTCTTCGACGAGGTCGAGAAGGCCCACCCCGAGATCTTCAACTCCCTGTTGCAGGTGCTCGAGGACGGCCGCCTCACCGACTCCCAGGGTCGGGTCGTCGACTTCAAGAACACGGTCATCATCATGACGACCAACCTCGGCACGCGCGACATCACCAAGGGCGCCCTCGGCTTCACCGCCGGCCCGGACACGACGAGCAGCTACGACCGGATGAAGAACAAGGTGACGGACGAGCTCAAGCAGCACTTCCGTCCCGAGTTCCTCAACCGCGTCGACGACACGATCGTCTTCCCGCAGCTCACCCGCGAGGAGATCATCCAGATCGTCGACCTCGAGATCGCCAAGCTCGACAAGCGGCTCAAGGACAAGGACATGGGCATGGAGCTCACGCCTGCGGCCAAGTCCCTGCTCGCCAAGCGCGGCTACGACCCCGTGCTGGGTGCGCGACCGCTGCGGCGCACGATCCAGCGCGAGATCGAGGACGTGCTGTCCGAGAAGATCCTCTTCGGAGAGCTCAAGTCCGGCGAGATCGTTGCGGTCGACACGACCGGCGAGGGCAAGGACGACACGTTCACCTTCGCTGGTGCCCGCAAGGCCGACATCGTCGAGGTCCCGGTCGTCACGGCCGGCGCGTCGGCTCCCCCGAGCAGCGGGGCTGCCGCCTCGGGCGAGTAACCAGGCACCTCACCCAGCCAGACACACAAAGGCGGGGTATGCCGGAACGAGAGTTCCCGGCATACCCCGCCTTTGTGTTGAACGGGGAAGCGTCAGGAGAGGCGCGCCAGCATGGTCTGCATCTGCTGGATCTGCTTGGACTGGGTCACGTTGATCTCGTCGGCCATCTCGCCCACGATCTCCTCACCGGCCACGTCGCCGTGGTCACCGACCATCTTCAGGGCACCCTTGTGGTGCTCGATCATCAGGCTGAGGAAGAGCCGATCGGCCGCCACGCCACTCGCCTTGGCGAGCTCGGCCAGCTGTGCCGGCGTCGCCATCCCCGGCATCCCGGCGTGCTCATGGTCGCCCAGCCGCGGGTTGGTCGCCTGCGGCGGAACCTCCTGCTTGCGCTCCTCCAGCCACGTCGTCATCGCCAGGATCTCGGGCTTCTGCTCGTCACCGATGCGCGAGGCGATGGACTTGGCCTGGGTGTCGCTCATCCGTGGGAGAGCGGTCTCGACCATGACGAGGGCCTGGGCGTGGTGGACGATCATGTCCTGGTAGAAGGTGACGTCCCCGCGCGCGACCGTGGGTGCCGGCTGCTGGGTCGCAGCGCTGCCGCTCATCGTCTGGTTGGGCTCCCCCGGAAGCCCCGGCTGGATGACCGGGTCGCTCGAGGTCGGGGCCGTCCGTCGAGGCACCGGCACGGAGTCGTCTCCGGAACAACCGGCGACGGCGAGGAGTCCGGTCAGGGCGAGAGCCGCGAGGTGGCGGGAAGCAGAGCGCATGCGCGGCACTGTAGTTCCCATCCCTGACCGTCGGGAGGCGCGCTTGTCCTGCGGGTCCGGGAAACCGGTCAGTAGTGAGTTCTTACCTTCCCTTTACCCACCTGCCGGAACTTTTGGACGACCATGACCTCACCGCACAATCACCTGGGCAGTCCCTGGCTGTCCAACTTCAGGAGGAACCATGAGGCTTTTCCGCACAGTGGGGGTCGCGGCCGTTGCCGCGCTCGCCGCGAGCGGCTGGGGCGTGGCTTCAGCCGGCGCCGCTGACGTCGAACCGGAAGCAGTCGGCGTGTCCGGCACCCAGCTCGCACCTGACCAGATCGGTCGCAGCAAGAACGTGCAGCACCTCTTCAACACCCCGCACATCGCCCCTGTCGACAGCACGGGCAGCGACATCGCCTTCTCGGGCAACAAGGCGTTCGTCGGCAACTACGACGGCTTCGTCATCTACGACGTGACCAACGCGGCCAAGCCCGAGGTCCTCGCCCGGGTCCTCTGCCCCGGCTCGCAGAACGACATCACCATCTCCGGTGACCTCCTCTACCTGTCCACGGACTCCTCCCGCAGCGACACCTCGTGCGAGTCCACGACGGCCCCGGCTCAGGCCAAGGCTTCGTGGGAGGGCATCAAGATCTTTGATGTCTCCGACCCGCGCAGTCCCAAGTACATCAAGGCCGTCGAGACCAAGTGTGGCTCGCACACCAACACCCTCGTCCCGAGCGAGAAGAGCGACTTCATTTACGTGTCGTCGTACTCCCCGCGCGCCGACTACCCGGACTGCCAGCCGCCACACGACTCGATCAGCATCGTCGAGGTCCCCAAGGCCGACCCGACCTCCGCGAAGGTCGTCGCCGAGCCCAACCTCTTCCCCGACGGCGGCAACCCCGGTGGTGTCCACCCGTCCGGTGACACCTACTCCGCCACCACGGGCTGCCACGACATCACCGCCTTCCCGGCGAAGAACATCGCTGCCGGCGCCTGCATGGGCGACGGCATCATCATGGACATCTCCGACCCGGTGGCCCCTAAGGTCATCGAGCGGGTCCAGGACACCGCGAACTTCGCCTTCTGGCACTCCGCCATCTTCAACAACAAGGGCACCAAGGTCGTCTTCACCGACGAGCTCGGTGGCGGTGGACGCGCGACCTGCAACACCAAGGTCGGCCCCACCCGCGGCGCCAACGGCATCTACGACCTGTCGGCCGACAACCAGCTGACCTTCAAGTCGTACTACAAGATCGCCCGTCACCAGAACGACTCCGAGAACTGCGTCGCCCACAACGGCTCGATGATCCCGCTCAACGGGCGCGACGTCATGGTCCAGTCCTGGTACATGGGTGGAACGTCCTTCTGGGACTTCACCGACTCCGACAACCCGCGTGAGATCGGCTACTTCGAGCGTGGCCCCGTCAAGCCCGGAGCCACGGACGGCGGTGGCACCTGGTCGTCGTACTACTACAACGGCCACGTGTTCTCGTCCGACCTGGGCAAGGGCTTCGACGTCCTCAAGATCACCGACCCCAGCCTCAAGAAGGCTGCCGACGTGAAGATGGACGAGTACAACCCGCAGACCCCCCCGGTCTTCGCGACTCGCTGAACCGCACCACTGAACCCGTGAGGGTTCTCCGGACCGGCCGTCCGTGCCTCGTGCACGGGCGGCCGGTTCGTCGTCTGTCCCTCTCCGTACCACTCAGAGCGGCTACGAACTAGTAACTATTACCCACCCCCTATCCTCTTCTGTGCACTTTTGGGCCACCATAGGCTCACCCATAATGACCATGGGTGCCTATGGCCCGCGAGGAGCACCACCATGAAGGTTCGTACCACCGCGTTCGTCGCTGCACTGTTCACCGTTGCCGCGGCCCTGCTCGCGCCTCCGAGTGCCGTCGCCGCGACGGCCTGGGTGGACTACCCGTTCTACAAGGACACGATCCCCGTCTACAACACCCTGAGAGTGGTCGGCACGACCACTGCCGCGCACCGCTGGGAGGTCGGCACGGGGATCGACCTGGTCCCGGTGTCGTCCGAGCCGTCCCGTGGCATCACGATCAGGTGGAGCTCGGCGAGGGCACACACCTCGGTCGGCGGGTGGGTGGAGGTGCCGACCTGGCTCACCAGCGGGCCGCAGAGGGCCTACGAGATCGGCGACTGCATCGTCAACGTCAACACCCATGTCCGTGGCGTCGGTCGTCCCTACGGCACATGGCTCGCCGCGATCGTCTCGCACGAGGTCGCGCACTGTCTCGGGCACTGGGACCACGCGACGCACCCGCACATCATGAGGCCGTTCATCTCCAAGAGCGAGACCCTGGCAGGACGCGCGTGGACACCGACGGCGACCGACCTCGCGCGCATCCGCACCGCGTACACGACGAACTGAGCGGTGCCTCCTTCACGTATGCCGCGATACTGGGGGGCGTGACCACCGCACCCGCGCGCCCCGACGAACCAGACGCCTCGCCCGATGACGCGGACGGCATACGGATCCGGTCTGCACGCACCGCGGACGTGCGCGCGATGCGAGCGCTGGTCGCGCCGCTCGCCGATCAGCGGGTGCTCCTCCAGAAGGAGGCGGTGGCCTACTACGAGTCGGTCGCGGACTTCGTCGTCGCCGAGCGGAACGGTGAGGTCATCGGCTGCGGGGCGGTGCACGTGCTCTGGGAGGACCTCGCCGAGATCCGCACGCTGGCCGTGGCGTCGTCGGCCCTGGGTCTCGGTGTCGGGAGCCAGATCCTCACCCAGCTCGTGGAGCGGGCACGGGCGCTGGGCGTGGAGCGGCTCTTCTGCCTGACCTTCGAGACGGCCTTCTTCGCGCGGCACGGTTTCACAGCCATCGAAGGCCGAGCGGTCGAGCCCGAGGTCTATGCCGAGCTGCTGCGTTCGTATGACGAGGGTGTCGCGGAGTTCCTCGACCTCGAGCGGGTCAAGCCCAACACCCTGGGCAACACGAGGATGCTCCGCGTCCTCTGAGCATCACCCGATGGGACGAGGCGACTGCGTGCGCCGCAGCCGGATCGAGAGCAGCAGCACGACGACGAGCAGGCCGCTGATGACCCCGAACCCCAGCTGGGGGATGAGCGGCAGGGCGATGCCGAGCCCCCCGCCGGCGACCCAGGCGATCTGCAGGACGGTCTCGGACCATGCGAACATCTGGGTGCGCACGTTCTCGGCGACATCACGCTGGATGATCGCGTCGGTGCTCAGCTTGATGA
Source organism: Knoellia altitudinis (assembly GCF_042666355.1). Classification (NCBI taxonomy): domain Bacteria; kingdom Bacillati; phylum Actinomycetota; class Actinomycetes; order Micrococcales; family Intrasporangiaceae; genus Knoellia; species Knoellia altitudinis. The sequence goes on along the minus strand of NZ_JBHTDK010000001.1, from coordinate 1,756,669 downwards.
TCTGCGCGCACAGCCCTGCGCACAGTCCTAGGACGAGCAGCGTGGCGAGCGAGTAGAAGACGGCGGTGGCCAGCGCTGCCGTGACGATGACGAGGAGAGCCGCGGCGACGAGCCGGTCGGGTGGCAGCCGTCGCGCAGCGTTGCCCACGACCGTCCCGAGGGCGTTGCCGGCCCCGGCCGCACCGACCACGAGGGCGAGCACGAGCGTCCCGCTGTGGCCGGGGATCGGGTGCTCGCGCATGAGGAACGCCATGAAGAGCGTGAGGAACCCCGTGAGCAGCCGCGCTCCCATGGCACTCACGAGGGTGGCGCGCACGCTGACCGGCAGGGCCAGGACCCGGGCCCGCAGTCGGCCGCTGGTCCGACCGAGTCGTCCCTGGCGCTCGACGTGGGCCACGACCTCGTTGGTGCTCGGCGGTGGCGCCGGGCGCGTGTCCTCGATGTCGAGCTCACCGACCGCGGAGTCCACCCGGGCAGGCAGCCTGATGGCCAGCACCGTGCCGACGACATAGATGGCGAACGCCAGCCGCAGCGACCAGTCCGGCCCGATGCGCGACACGGCACCGGCGAGCCCACCGCCCACCGCCATGGCCGCGACACCGGCGAGGGCGATGCGCGAGTTGGCGTTGACGAGGGTGAAGCCCGGTGGCAGCAGGCGCGGGATGGCCGCCGAGCGGGTCACGCCATAGGCCTTCGACGCGACGAGGCAGCCGAGGGCGGCCGGGAAGAGCCATGCCGATCCGGTGGCGACGGCGCCCGCCAGCACCCAGCAGAGGAAGGCGCGCAGGGCGAGGGTCGTCCCGATGGCCCAGCGTCGTCCGTGCCTGAACCGGTCGAGCAGCGGCCCGATGAAGGGTGCGAGCAGCGCGAACGGTGCCATGGTCAGCACGAGGAACTGCGCCACCTGGGCTCGGGCCTCGTCGGTGGGGATCGCGAAGATGGTGCCCGCCAGACTGACGGTCAGGGCGGCGTCGCCGCAGATGTTCACGAAGTGCAGCTCGACGAGGCGGGCCAGGCCGCTCTCACCTGCGCCGGAGGACTGGACGTAGGCGCGGGCCTTCTGCGTGCCCGCCCGACTCCCCCGCCCCGCGAACCGCGCTCCGCCGACGGTGCCACGCCCCAGGACGCGGAACACCTTCCCGGCCCCGGCGCGCACGCCGTAGGGGTCGGGGGGCGGACGGCGACCAGTGCCTTCGACTCCCTCGGCTCCCGTCGCGGTCTCCGGCCCCGGACCAGCCGAGTGACCCGGTGCCCGGTGGATCGGTTCGGTCGGGTCCAGGGGACGGAGCGGCTCGGTGGGCTCGTCGCGGCTGCTCATCCCGAGGCCTCCACGAGCCCGGGGAGGGCGAACCGGTCGGCGCTGAGCGGCTCGACGAGCCCGTCCTCGATGAGCCCGGCGAGGCAGCGGTCCACCTGCTGCTCGTCCCGGCCCGGCGCGAGCGCGGCGCGTCCGACAGGACCGGTCGCCTCGCGCAGCGCCTGCACGATGATGCCGCGCACCTGCCGGTCGGTGCCGTGCCACTTCTGCCCCCTGCGGACCGGGCCGTCGTATGCCGGTGAGCCGGCCAGCACCCAGGCGCACCTCGCTCGGACGGGACAGTCCCCACACCGGGGAGCCCGGGCCGTGCAGACCAGCGCGCCGAGCTCCATGACTGCAACGTTCCACACTGCCGCGTCGTGATCAACGACCGGCAGCAGCTCTCGGGCCAGGTCGACCTCGGCCCGGGTGAGCGACGGCGCCGCCTGCGCCAGGCCGGAGACGACGCGGGCCTGCACCCGGCGCACGTTGGTGTCGACGACGACCGACCGGTCGCCGAACGCGAACGCTGCCACGGCCGCCGCCGTGTAGTCGCCGATGCCGGGCAGGGCGCGCAGCTCGGACTGGTCGCGCGGCACCTCGCCGTCGTGGCGCTCGACGATGGCGATGGCGGCATCGCGCAGCCGCAGCGCCCGGCGCGGATAGCCCAGTCGCCCCCACGCCCGCACGACCTCTCCCGGTGACTCACGGGCCAGGTCCGCCGGCGTCGGCCAGCGCGACATCCAGTCCTGCCACGCCGGAACGACCCGGGACACGGGTGTCTGCTGCGCCATGACCTCGGACACGAGCACACCCCACGGTGAGCACGACGGGTCCCGCCAGGGCAGGGGACGCGAGTGGGCGGCATACCAGGCAAGGATCGACTGGTGCAGGAGGCGCACGTCGGTCCCGGGCAGGCGCGAGCCGCTCACGTCGTCAGCCCTCGGGTCAGACGTAGCGCTCGAGGATGCTGCTCTCCGCCAGTCGCGACAGGCCTTCGCGCACGAGTCGGGCGCGACCCTCACCGACACCGTCAACACCCATGAGGTCGTCGACACCGGCGGCGAGGAGCTTCTGGAGGCTGCCGAAGTGCTCGACGAGACGGTCGACGATAGCGCCGGGCAGACGCGGCACCTTGCTCAGCATGCGGTAGCCCAGCGGGCTCACCGAGGAGTCGAGCGCGTCGCCGACGACGGTGAAGCCGAGGGCCTTGGCGCCCGCGGCCGGGTCGAGGAGCTCGGTGGCGTCGATGTCGGTGAGGTTGGCGATGGCCTGCCCGAGCTCGAGGTTGCCGCGCGAGTCGTGCAGGTAGTCGCGGATGACGAGCCCGAGGTCGTCGGACAGGCCGCCGGTGAGCTCCTCGAGCTGGAGGCTGAGGAGCCGGCCGTCGGTGCCGAGCTGGAGGACGTAGTCGCCGATCTCGTCCTTGATCCGGCGCACCATCTCGAGGCGCTGCAGGACGTTGGCGACGTCGCGCACGGTGACGAGGTCCTCGATCTCGAGGGCCGAGAGGGTGCCGGTGACCTCGTCGAGCCGCTGCTTGTAACGCTCGAGGGTCTGCAGCGCCTGGTTGCCTCGGGACAGGATGGCGCTGGAGTCCTCGACGACGAACCGGTTGCCGCCGACATAGAGCGCGACGATGCGCATCGACTGGCTCACCGACACGACGGGGAACCCGGTCTGCTTGGCCACGCGCTCAGCGGTGCGGTGGCGGGTGCCGGACTCGCTCGTCTCGATGGTGGCGTCCGGCACGAGCTGGGTCGCTGCGCGCAGGATCTTGGTGACGTCGCGATCGCAGACGATGGCGCCGTCCATCTTGGCGAGCTCGCGCAGGCGGGTGGCGGAGAACTCAACGTCGAGCGGGAAGCCACCGGTGGCGATCTCGTCGATGACCTTGTCGGTGCCGAGAACGATGAGGGCGCCGGTGCGGCCGCGCAGGATGCGCTCGAGCCCGTCGCGCAGCTCGGTCCCGGGCGCGACGGCAGCGAGCGTCGTCCTCATCAGCTCGTCATCCACCAGCGGCGTGGCCATGTGGGTCCCCCTTCGGTCTCGTCGCTCTGGGCGCGGTCAGCCACCCCGGCCCTCGTGGGGAGTCTAACGGCGCGGGTATGCCGTCCGGTCCCGTCGTTCAGTCACGGCCCGGTCACCTTGTGGCTGCCCCACACCCCGCCGCGCTCGGACCGAGGCGGTCAGCGAGCCGGCGCTGTGGCGGCCGTCATCGTCACGGCCTCGAGCACGGTGGCGACCTCGACGACCCGCAGCCCGTCGGGCACGGGTCCACCACCGAGGACCCCGGGCGGCACGATGGCCGTGGTGAACCCGAGTCGCGCGGCCTCCGCCAGCCGGCGGTGGGCGCCGGTGACAGGACGCAGCTCGCCCGCGAGGCCCACCTCGCCGAAGGCCACGGTGCCGACGGGCAGCGGCTGGTCGTTGATCGCGCTCGCGAGCGCCAGGGTCAGCGCGAGGTCAGCCGCCGGCTCGGTGATGCGCACCCCACCCACGGTCGAGACGAAGACGTCCTTGCGACCGATCGGCGCCTTGGCGCGGGCACCGAGCACGGCGAGGATCATGCCGACGCGCGCGGAGTCGAGACCGCTCGTGGCCCGGCGCGGGTTGGGCATCTCGGTCTGGTCGACGAGGGCCTGGACCTCGGTGACGAGCGGCCGGCGCCCCTCCAGGGTCACGGTGACGCAGGTGCCGGCGACGGCGGCCGTGCGGTTGGACAGGAACAACCCGCTGGGGTCGGCCAGCCCGGTGATGCCGATGTCGGACAGGTCGAAGCAGCCGACCTCGTCGGTGGGGCCGTAGCGGTTCTTGACCGCGCGCACGAGCCGCAGCCGGCTGTGCCGGTCGCCCTCGAACTGCACGACGACGTCGACGAGGTGCTCGAGCACACGGGGCCCGGCGATGGAGCCGTCCTTGGTGACGTGCCCGACGAGGAGGCACGAGATGCCCCGGGACTTGGCCATGGCGATGAGGCTGGCGGCGACCTCTCGCACCTGGGAGACGTTGCCGGCAGACCCCTCGACCTCGGCGCTGCTGATCGTCTGGACCGAGTCGATGATGACGAGCTCGGGCTCGACCTGGTCGATCTGGCCGAGCACCGTCGCGAGGTCGGTCTCGGAGGCGAGGAAGAGCGTGCGCGCCATCGCCTCGATCCGCTCGGCCCGGCTGCGCACCTGCGCCGCGGACTCCTCGCCGCTGACATAGAGGACGCGTCGCTCCTCGCCCGGCTCACCACCGCGGGCGGCGCGCCCGGCGACGTCGAGCAGCAGGGTCGACTTCCCGATCCCGGGCTCACCCGCGACGAGCACGACGGCCCCGGGCACGAGCCCGCCGCCGAGCACCCGGTCGAACTCGGGGACACCTGTCCCCCGTGCCTGTGCGCGGGTCACGTCGACATCGCCGATGGGCACGGCGGGACGCTGCACCGACGTCGCGGCCGTCGTCCTGGCCGAGACGGCGCCGACCTCGGTCACCGACCCCCAGGCCTGGCACTCGCCACAGCGACCGACCCACTTGCCCGTGGTCCACCCGCACTCCGTGCACCGGTAGGCCGGCCGGGTCGTCTTCGCTGCCATGCGCGCCAACCTAGGCGAGGGCTCTGACAGGCAATCGCTCGGCCCGAACACCCCCACCCCGCCGTCGGGTGTGGGTTTCTCTCACCTCGCCTGATCGCGGCGATCAGGCGAGGTGAGAGCAACCCACTTCCGGCGGGAAGGTTGAGGGGTCAGTGGCCGGTGGGGACCGGCATACGCCGCGTGTCGCCCGTCGGCACGACGCTCGAGATGACCGTCCCGTCCTCGCGCACGATCTCGCTCGGCGCCTTGGGGGTGCCCTCGATGCGCGGGCCCTGGTCGGCCAGCGCCACCGTGACCGCCGTCTCGGGCGTCAGCGTCACCGACTCGCCGCGCACCGCGAACGTCAGTGGACCATCACCATCCTCGATGACCAGCTCCAGCTCGGGGGCGCGCACCGTGACCCGCACCCGGGTGCCGCGCAGGCAGAGCCGATAGGTGAGCGACTCCCAGTCCTGCGGCAACCGCGGGTCGATGGCGAACTGTCCCTCGCGCTCGTCGCTGCCGTGGTCGCGGAACCCACCGAAGCCCGACACCAGCGCGCTCCACACGCCACCGGTCGAGGCGACGTGCACGCCGTCGGACGTGTTGGCGTGCCGGTCGGCCAGGTCGACGAAGAGCGCCGCCAGGAAGTAGCCGTAGGCCAGGTCCTGGTAGCCCACCTCCGCCGCGATGATCGACTGTACGACCGCGGAGAGCGTGGAGTCGCCCGTGGTGATCGGGTCGTAGTACTCGAAGTCGGCGAGCTTCTGCTCGGGCGTGAAGTCCTCCCCCTGGAGGAAGAGCGCGAGGACGACGTCGGCCTGCTTGAGCACCTGGAACCGGTAGATCACGAGCGGGTGGTGGTGCAGCAGCAGGGGCCGCACCGACGAGGGCGTGTTGCCGAGATCCCACATCTCCCGCTCGAGGAAGTGGTCGTCTTGGGGGTGGATGCCGAGGTGCTCGTCGAACGGGATCGCCATCCCCGCGGCGCAGTCGCGCCACTCGCTGACCTCGCCCGGCTCAAGCTCGGTCCTACGGACCATCTGCTCGTATGCCGCCGGGTCATCTTCCGCGAGCGCCTCCACCGCCTCGGCCGCTCGCCGGAGGTTGAAGCGCGCGAGGACGTTGGTGTAGAGGTTGTCGTTGACCACCGTGGTGTACTCGTCCGGCCCGGTCACGCCGTGGATGTGGAAGGTCCGCTCACGCGAGGGGTGCATGCGCCAGAACCCCAGGTCGGCCCACAGCCGCGCCGTCTCGACGAAGACGTCGATGGCCTCGCGGTCGAGGAACTCGAGGTCGCCGGTGGCGCCGACGTACTGGCTCAGGGCATAGGCGATGTCGGCGTCGATGTGGTACTGCGCCGTGCCGGCCGCGTAGTACGCCGAGGCCTCGTGGCCGTTGATGGTGCGCCACGGGAAGAGCGCACCCTTCTGCGAGAGCTCACGCGCACGGGCCTTTGCCGAGTCGAGCAACGAGAGACGGAAGCGCATGGCGTTGCGGGCGGCATACGGCATCGTGTAGGTCAGGAACGGCATCACATAGATCTCGGTGTCCCAGAAGTAGTGCCCGCCGTAGCCCGAGCCGGTGACTCCCTTGGCCGGGATGCCGTAGGTCTCGGCGCGCGCCGACGCCTGGGCGAGTGCGAAGAGGTTCCAGCGGGTGGCCTGCTGGATCTCCGGGTGGCCCGGGATCTCGACGTCGGCCCGCTGCCAGAAGGAATCGAGCCACTCGCGCTGCTCGTCGAGCTGCTGCTGCAGACCCGCCTCGGTGACGCGGTCGAGCGTGCGCTCGCACCGGTCGATGAGCTCACGTGGCGGGACGCTGCCCGCTGTGTGGGCCGAGACGAACTTGGTCAGCCTGATGGGCACGCCCTGCTGGCCCTGGAGGCGATAGATCATCTTGACCGAGTCGTCGTCGCTGTGGACTGTCGCGCGGTAGGAGTTCTCGGTCTCGAGCAGGTGGTCGGTGACGAGACCGAGCGTCATCCCGCTGTCGGCGCACCGGTAGCCCAGCCACAGCCGCCCGCTCTCGAGGTCGCCCTCGCTGACCTCGGGCAGCAGCACCCGGCCGTGGAAGGTCTCGGCCTTGCGCGGGTCGGCGATGCCGGCGCTCTCGGCTTCGGGCCCCTCCGCGAGGCGGTCCTGGCGGTTGAGGACCTGCGAGGAGATCTGCACCGGTCCGTCCCCGTCGAGGAGGGTGACCTCGTAGGTCATGACGGCGAGGTGGCGCTGGGTGAGCGAGACCATGCGCGTGCTCTTGACCTCGACCCGCTTGCCGCTCGGGGTGTGCCACAGTAGCGTGCGCGAGAGGACTCCCGTGCGGAAGTCGAGGGTGCGGTCGTAGTCGAGGAGGTCCGCCGTCGAGAGCTGCAACGGCTCGTCGTCGACGTAGAGGCGGATGACCTTGGCGTCAGGGGCGTTGACGATCGTCTGGCCGACCCTGGCAAAGCCGTAGGCCTCCTCGGCGTGGGTGATCGGCCAGGTCTCGTGGAAGCCGTTGATGTAGGAGCCGTTGACGTGGGCGTCCCGGCTCTCCTCGTAGTTGCCACGCAGTCCGAGGTAGCCGTTGCCGACGGCGAAGAGCGACTCGGTGACGCCGAGGTCGTCGGCCTCGAAGCGGGTCTCGGTGAGGGCCCACTCGTCGACGGGGAAGCGGCTGCGGTCCAGCGGGTCGTCGTCGACGTCGCGCGGCATCGCGTTCACAGGAGCTCCTCGAGGTCCTTGACGACGAGGGTGGCGCCGGCGTCGGTGAGGGCCGCGGTGCCTGCGCCGCGGTCGACGCCGATGACGAGGCCGAAGTGGCCTGCGGCGCCCGCCTGCACGCCACTCAGGGCGTCCTCGAGCACGACGGCCTGCGCGGGCGTCACGCCGAGCTCCTGCGCCGCGACGACGAACGTGTCCGGGGCCGGTTTGCCGGCGATGCCGCGCTCGGACGCGACACCACCGTGCATGACGAACGAGAAGAAGTGGGCGACGCCGGCGGTCTCGAGGACGGCCGGGGCGTTGTTGGACGACGAGACGATGGCCATCGGCATGCTGCGCGCGGCGAGCGCCTCGAGCAGGCGCACCGACCCGGGGTAGGCCTGCACGCCATCGGCCTCCAGCACCTCGTTGAAGGCGTCGTTCTTGCGGTTGCCGAGACCGCACACGGTCTGCGCCGACGGGTCGTCGGACGGGTCACCCTGTGGCAGGTCGATGCCGCGCGAGGCGAGGAACGCGGCGACCCCCTCGTAGCGCGGTTTGCCGTCGACGTGCGCGAAGTAGTCGTCGTCCGTGTAGGGCTCGGCGACCCCGCGGGCGGTGAGGAACTCGTTGAACATCGCCGACCACGCCCGCATGTGGACCTCCGCGGTCGGGGTGACGACCCCGTCGAGGTCGAACAGCGCAGCCGAGTAGTCGTCCCAGTTCATGGGTGAAAGCGTAGGCGTGCGCCGGTCAGGGGCCCGCATCGTCCACCCGTCGGCGCGTGGCGACCCACCGCGCCCACGGGTCGGGGGTTCTGGGACGAGTCGGCGGGTCGTGACACCCCGACTCGTCACACGGGGTCCGACTCGTCACACGGGCCCCGACTCGGCGCGAAAACAGCGCTTCGCCCCCAGCCAAGCACGCGGCACACGCCACAGCGCCCGGTCCCCACAGGGGAACCGGGCGCTGTCAGTGCTGAGCGAGCGTCAGTCAGAGGTGTCAGCCGGGGACGACGTTGAGCTCGACCTTGGCCTGCACCTCGGGGTGCAGGCGCACGAGTGCCTCGTGGGTACCCGTGGACTTGATCGGGGTCGGGACCTCGATCTTGCGCTTGTCGAGCTCGGTGCCGATGGCTTCCTTGACCGCGGCAGCGATGTCGGCGGACGAAACGGCACCGAAGAGACGTCCCTCCTTGCCGGCGTGCGCGGGCACGGTCACGGGCTTGGACTCGAGGTTGCCCTTGATCGACTGGGCCTCCTCGAGCGATGCCACCTCGCGGACCTCACGGCCCTTGGCGATCGCGTCGACCTGCTTCTGTGCGCCCTTGGTCCACTGCGTCGCGAGACCGCGACGGAAGAGGAAGTTGCGGGCGTAGCCGTCCTTGACGTCGACGACGTCACCGGCGGTGCCGAGGCTGGAGACCTCGTGCGTGAGAATCACCTTCATTGTTCAGCTCTCCTTCTGGCTTCGGGTCGCGCGTCAGCGGGACGAGCTGGAGTAGGGAAGGAGCGCCATCTCACGGGCGTTCTTGACCGCGTTGGCGATCAGACGCTGCTCCTGGACGGACACGCCGGTCACCCGACGAGCGCGGATCTTGCCGCGGTCGGAGATGAACTTGCGCAGCAGCGCAGTGTCCTTGTAGTCGATGTTCTCGACCTTCGCCGCCTTGAGCGGGTTGGCCTTCTTCTTGGGCTTGCGCACAACTGGCTTAGCCATCGTGGTGCTCTCCTTCTGCCGAGTGTCTCAGCGGATGAGCCCTGGTCTCCCAGGGATGGTGTGGATCTGGGTGTGGTGCAGGACTCCTGGATCAGAACGGGGGCTCGTCGTAGGACGGGGCGTTGCCCCACCCTCCCTGAGCGCCGCCCTGCTGACCCGGCTGGCCCTGCGGTGCCGACTGCCCACCGGCGGGCTGGCCGCCGGCCGGCTGGTTCCAACCGCCGCCCTGACCCTGGCCTCCCGAGGACGCCCCACCCTGAGGTGCGGAGCCGCCGGTCGCCCACGGGTCCTGACCGCCGCCGGAGCCGCCGTCGCCGCCGAAACCGCCGCCGCTTCCGCCGCGGGAGGTCTTGTTGACCTTGGCGGTCGCGTACTTCATCGAGGGGCCGACCTCGTCGACGTCCATCTCGATGACGGTGCGCTTCTCGCCTTCCTTGGTCTCGTACGAACGAGACTTCAGGCGGCCGGTGACGATGACGCGAGTGCCCCGCTGGAGGGACTCGGCGACGTTCTCCGCAGCGTCACGCCAGACCGAGCAACGCATGAACAGCGTCTCGCCGTCCTTCCACTCGTTGGACTGACGGTCGAACGTGCGCGGCGTCGAGGCCACGGTGAAGTTCGCGACGGCAGCGCCGGACGGAGTGAAGCGCAGCTCGGGGTCACCGGTGAGGTTCCCGACGATCGTGATGACGGTCTCGCCTGCCATGGATCAGATCCCCTTTGGTCTGGGTGCAACAACGAAAGGATTCGTATGCGGTGTGGTCAGCGTTGGCCGGTCAGCGACGAGTCGCTGGGTCGGCCGGGAAGTCGGTGAGGAGAGCTCAGGCGCCGGGGCGCAGGAGCTTGGTCCGCATGATCGACTCGTTGAGCCCGAGCTGACGGTCCAGCTCCTTGGCGGTTGCCGGCTCCGAGGTGAAGTTGACGATGGCGTAGATGCCCTCGGCCTTCTTCTTGATCTCGTAGGCCAGGCGACGGCGGCCCCAGATGTCGACGTTGTCGACGGTGCCCCCGTCCTTGGTGATGACGGTGAGGAACTTGTCGAGCGACGGCTGAACCGTGCGGTCGTCGAGTTCCGGGTCGAGGATGACCATGAGTTCGTACTGACGCATGCGTTAACCCGCCTCCTTCGGTCTGAACGGTCACGGTCTCTCCGTGACAGGAGGGTATGCATCGCTACCGACACGGCTGTGGAGTTGTCCACAGGGCACTGGTAACTCGGCAAGGGTACCGGCTGGACGGCATACGCCCTAAATCGCTGGAACCGAGGGCGACCTCGCTTCGGAAGTTCTCACCTTGCCTGGCTGCGGATCCCCTGCGACGTGAGAGAAACCCGCTTCCGGCGGGAAACTTGTGGCGGTCTGCCAGGCGCGGACGGCCAGGAAGACGACGGCGGCGACCCGCACGAGGAGAGCCACGGCATACCAGCCTGCGGGCAGGGAGCGGTTCGTGACCTGAAGGCCGCCGAGGTAGAGCCAGACGCCGACGAAATGCACCGCTTCCGCGAGCGCCCACACGAGGTGGTCGCGCCAGCGCATCCCGGCCAGGGCCACGAGCGGCACGAGCCACAGCGACGACTGCACCGGGAAGGCGGTGCCGCTCACCAGGACGACGGCGACGGCGACCAGCGCGACCGACGCCAGCCGCGGCGCCGACGGGGCGCCGAGCGCGAGCAGGGCCGCGAGGACCAGGGCGACGATCATGCCGGTCCCGGCGACGACGGTGACCACCGACGCCGGCCACGGGCTGCCCGCCAGCGTCGGCAGGTACCAGACCGACCCGAGGCCGGCGGGGGTCTCGAGCCAGGTCGACCACGAGTGGACGAGGGTGCCCGGGGACAGGACGAGGAACGGGACCGCGACGAGGACGACGGCAGCCGCGGCGCCACCGGCGAACCGCCCGAGGTCGCGCTCGCGCCCGGTGCGCCAGGCCACGAGGGCGACCACGACGAGCAGCAGGGCGGGATAGGTCCGGGCCATCACCCCCGCGCCGAGCAGCGCCCCGGCCAGTGCCGGACGGCGGCGGCTCCACGCCCACAGCCCGCCGGTCGCGAGGACCACCCCGAGCAGGTCCGGCGAGAGGAGCACAGTGAGGGCGACGACCGGCGCGACGGCGACCTGCAACGGGTCCGCGCCGGGGTGGTCGAGGCTCGTGCGGACCCACCACGTCATCAGGACCAGGGCCGCGATCGCCAGGACTGCCCACACGCCGAGGACCCAGCGCTGCGTGGCGAGGGCGCCCTCGCCCGGCCCGAGGCCGGCGACGAGCGCGACGACGCTGCCGGTCAGCGGAGGCTGGTCGAGACGGACGTCACCCGACAGGTATGCCGGAAGTCCCCGTTCCGCTCCCGCCGTCTGGATCGTCACGGCGAGGTCGGAGTAGCAGAACCGCCAGAAGGGCTCGGTCCCGCCCCAGCCCTTGTCGAGGCAGGGCCCCTGCTTCCACACCGACACGAGCACCGGCAGCGCAGCCAGCAGCGCCATCGGCCCGAGGGCGAGGTCGGACGGGCGCAGCCGGTCCCGCCGACGCACTGCTCCGGATGGGGGCATGGGTCAGCTGGGCGCGTCGCCGTTGCCCGAGGGCGAGATCGTGGGCACGGGGATCGTCGGCCTGCCCGGGGACTTCGTCGGCTCGGGGCTGGGTTGCGTCGGCTCCGGGTCGGGAGTCGTGGGCTCCGGTGTCGTGGGCTCGGGCGTCGGCGAGGGCGGTGGGGTCGTGGACGACGGCGCCCGCGTCGTGGTCTCAGGCTCCGGATCCGGCTCGGGCTCGCGGGTCGGCTCGCTGGTGTTGTCGCCCGTGTCGCTGGGAGGCTGCGTCTGCTTGGGGACCGCGTCCCTGTTGATGTAGGCCGGCTCGGGGAACTCCTTGCGCTCCATGCCGTCCGTGGCGGTGCGCATGTAGTCGGTCCAGATGCGCACCGGGATCGTGCCGCCGGTGATGGGGCCCCATCCCGGGACGTCATTCATCTGGTTCGCCTCCTTGACCTTCCCGTCGCCCTTGTACATGCCGACGGCCGTCGCGAGCTGCGGGGTGAAGCCGTCGAACCAGGCGGAGTAGTTGTCGCTCGAGGTGCCCGTCTTGCCGGCCGCCTCACGGTCGAGACGGTCGCCGGCATACTCACCGCTGCCGCGCTCGATGACCTGCCGCATGGAGTAGACGACGTCGGAGACGAGCTCCTTGTCGAAGACGCGCTTGGTGCTCGGCTTCGCGGTGTAGTCGAAGGACTCGTCGGTCGTGGAGACCTTCTTGACGAAGTACGGCGTGGCCCGGACGCCCTCGGCCGCGAGGGTGGCGTACGCGTTGGCCATGTCGATGACCTTGACGCTGTCGCTGCCGAGCACGTTGGCGTAGTTGGGGGTGAGCTTGGTCGTGATGCCGGCGGCGGCGGCAGCGGCAGCGGTCTTCTCGGGTCCGGCGAGGATGTTCATGCGCGCATAGACGGTGTTGACCGAGTTCGCCGTGGCGGTGGCGACGGTGATCCGGCCGTAGTCCTCCTGGTTGAAGTTGCGGACCCCACCGCGCCGGTTGAAGTCCGTCTCCCCGCCGGGGTTCTCGAACTCCTCGAAGTACTGCGGGCTGGCGCCGTTGAAGGTGTTGCGGATGCTGATCTCCCCGCCCTGCAGTGCGGCGATGAGGGTGAAGATCTTGAACACCGACCCGGCCTGCATCGTGGCATCGGTGGCCGTGCTGAACTGGTTCTTGGCGTAGTCCGTGCCGCCGTAGAGCGCCTCGACGGCCCCGTCGCCGGGCTTGATGGAGACGAGTCCGACCTTGATGTCGGTCGCTGCCTTGGGGATGCGCTCCCTGACGGCGTCCTGGGCAGCCTTCTGCTTCTTGGCGTCGATCGTCGTGACGATGCGCAGGCCACCACGTGCGGTCTCGGCCTCGGTGAGCTTGAGCTTCCCGCTTAGCTCCTCCTTGACCTTCTGGATGACGTAGCCGTTGGCTCCGCCGGCGGTCGGCGGCGAGTAGGGCCTGAACTGCTTGTCGGTGGGGAACGTGGCCGCAGCGCGCTGCTCGGCCGTCAACCACCCCTGGTCCTTCATGGCGTCGAGGATGTAGCCCGACCGGGTCTGCGCGTTCTTCTTCTGCTCGGCGCCGAGTCGGGGGTCGTAGAACGACGGGCCTCGGATGGCGGAGGCGAGGAAGGCGCCCTCGGCCGGGGTGAGCTTGGAGACGTCCTTGCCGAAGTAGGCCTTGGCCGCCGTCTGGATGCCGTAGGCACCCCGTCCGTAGTAGATGGTGTTGAAGTAGTTCTCGAGGATCTGGTCCTTGGACTGCTGGCCGTCGATCTTGACCGAGATGAGGATCTCTCGGGCCTTGCGGGAGAGCGTGCGGTCCTGGCTGAGGAAGTAGTTCTTGACGTACTGCTGCGTGATCGTGGAGCCACCCTGCGTCGCCTCGCCACCCTTGACGGCGACCCAGACCGCGCGGGCGATACCGGTCGGCGAGATGCCGTTGTTCTCGTAGAAGTTGCGGTCCTCGGCCGCGAGCATCGCCTGCTGCACGTGCTTCGGGATCTGCTTCAGCTCGACCGGCTCACGGTTCTGCTCGGAGAACCGGCCCATCTCGGTCTTGCCGTCGGCGAAGAAGATGACGTTCGTCTGCGCCACGGCGAGGTCGTTGGGCTTCGGCACGTCGGTCATCGCGTAGGCGACGCCGACGCCGGCGAGGCCGAGGAGGAAGAGCCCGAGGAGCGTGTAGAGGATCCGGCGCGGCCACGACCGGCGGGCGCCCTTGCGCCCACGGCGGGGGCTGGCGTCCTGGCGGGCCTCGGCGCGCGAACGGGGTGTGATGCTCATGGAGAACTTTCGGGGCAGACGATGCGGACGAGGGCGCACCCCACCCCGAGAGGCAGGGAGCACCTCATCCAGTATGCCGTCCCGAACCTGGGTGCGACGTTCAGGAAATCCCACCCCGTGCTCAGGTGGTGGGTCCCACCGCGGCCTGCAGCTGCGTGGCGACGGACCGCATCGTGTCGACCAGCTCGGGCCCACCCTCGACCCGCAGGGGCAGGGGGATGCGGGCGAGCCACTCCCTGGCATACATGGTCGGGTTGCTCGTGCTGCCCAGGAGGACACAACCATCGGTATGCCGTTCGAGGGCTCCCATGGCCGGGTGCACCCAGCGCCGTGCCTCCTCGGGGGGCACCTCGAACACGACCCGTGTCTCGAACTCCCAGCCGATGCCGAGGTGCTTCTCGAGCGAGGCGACGGGGTCGAGGTCGGCCGGTGGCGTGAAGCTGACGTCGAGACCGACCACCTCACGGATCCGGTCGATCCGGTAGGTGCGCACCGCGTCGGCCCGGTGGGAGCGGCACAGGAGGTACCAGCGCGTGTGGCGCACGACGACGGCCCACGGGTCGGTGACGTCCTGCCAGGTCGAACCCGACTCGCTCGCATAGGTGATGCGGACCTGTCGGCGGCCGGCGCTCGCAGCCACGAGAGCGCTCGTCGTCGCCGGGTCGGGGCGGCTCGGGTGGCGATCCGGTGTGGCGCAGGCGTGCTCACGCAACGCTGTCGCCTCGCGGCTCGCGGCCCGGGGCAGGGCACGGACCACCTTGTCGAGAGCGGAGCCGACGGCATCGACCTCGCCGTCGACCCCGGTGGCGCTCGCCGCGCTGGGGTGGCTGTCGATGACCGCCATGACCAGGCTGAGCGCCTCGGTCTCGGTGAAGACGACGGGGGCGAGGGCCGCACCGCGCCCCAGGGTGTAGCCGCCGTGCGGACCGCGCGTCGAGACGACCGGTATGCCCGCCTCGCGCAGGATCGCGATGTGGCGGCGCGTCGCCCGCTCGGTCACTCCCAACCGACGGGCCAGCTCTCCGGCGGTGACCCCGGGCCGGTTCTGCAGCACCTCGAGGGTGCGCAGGGCGCGGGCCGTCGGGCTCATCTCCGATGACGGGACGGACGCGGAAGGCACGACGAGAACGATGGCACGCCACACGGCATACCGGAAGTGTTTCGTCCGCAACGCGTCCTACGGTGGTCGGAACCGAGCACGACACCCGACCCAAGGAGACCCGACCATGCACATCGTCCTCATCGGCGGACTCTGGCTCGACGGCACCGCGTGGGACGCAGTCGTCCCCGAGCTCACCCGACTCGGACACACCCCGGTCGCAGTGACGCTGCCCGGACAGGGGACGGGCGATGCGTCGGCCACTCTGGAGGACCAAGTCGCCGCCGTGATCGCCGCGGTCGACGCTGCTCCGGAGGGCGCGGTCGTCGTGGGTCACTCTGCGGCGTGCAGTCTGGCGTGGCTTGCCGCCGACGCACGACCCGAGAAGGTCGCGTCGGTCGTCTTCATCGGGGGGTTCCCCGAGGAGGACGGGGCGACCTATGCCGACTTCTTCGAGCCGGTCGACGGACTCATGGAGTTCCCGGGGTGGGAGAAGTTCGAGGGACCCGACTCGGACGACATGGACGACGAGCTCAAGGCCCGCTTCCTCTCCGAGGCCCACGGTGTGCCCGTCGGGGTCACCCGCGGAGTCGTGCACCTGCGGGACGAGCGACGGTTCGCCCTTCCGTCGGTGCTCGTCTGCCCAGAGTTCTCGCCGGACCAGGCCAAGGAATGGATCGATGGTGGCGACACCCCCGAGCTCGCCAAGATCGAGCACCTCGAGCTCGTGGACATCGACTCCGGTCACTGGCCGATGTTCACCCAGCCCGCTCGCCTGGCCCGGCTCCTCGCCGACGCGGCACCCTCGGCCGGCTGACCGGCCCGCGTCAGCCGGGCGCGACAACGGGGTTGTGCACGTGCTCGAAGACGACGGACGTCCGGGCATCGGCGACCTCCTTGCGGCCCGTCAACGCGTCGAGCACGAAGTCCTGGAGCGCGGCCGTCGAGGCCAACCCTCGAACGGGCGGTGTCGCGCGGGGCCACCCCGGCCGTGTTCACCGAGCAGCTGTTCGCGACGGGTCACGACCAGGCGAACCGCGCCGCCGTGGCTGCCGTGCCGCGCGCCGAGCTCGCCCTCACCGGGCTGGCCTTCCGCACCGAGCGCCGTGACGCCGACAAGATCACCAAGGGGCTGAGCCTGCACCCCTGACACCGGGTACGGATGTGCCATGGGTGCGGTGGATGTATCGCGGCGATATAACCATCGGGTACAGTCCTGCTGACAAGGTCGGAGTTTGTCACCATCTGTGACGCGACGTGAGCAGGAGGTGCCCAGCATGAGCAAGCGATCCGAGCTGCTCGACTTCGCGCTCCTCGGCCTCCTCCACGAAGGCCCTGCCCACGGCTACCAGCTGCGTCAGCGCCTCAACGACGCCCTCGGCGCCTTCCGCGCGTTGTCCTACGGGACGCTCTACCCGGCCCTGTCCGGACTGCTCGACCGCGGCCTCATCGCCCAGTCGACCGCTGCGGGCAAGCCCGTGACCGCGGGCAAGTCCGCGGGACGCAACCGGATCGTCTACGAGATCACCGCTGCCGGCAAGGAGACGTTCGAGGACGCCGCCCGACGCATCGACACCGCGGCCTACGAGGACGACGGCTTCGGGGTGCGCCTGGCCTTCTTCGCCCGGACCGAGGCCGACGTCCGCCTCCGCATCCTCGAGGGGCGTCGCTCGCGGGTCGAGGAGCAGCTCGAGATCGTCCGGTCCAACTCCAGTCGGAGCCGTGAGCGCCTGGACTCCTGGACCGCCGCCCTCCAGCGCCACGGCGAGGAGGGCACCGAACGCGAGGTGCGCTGGCTCACCGAGCTCATCGACGCCGAGCGACGGCACCCCACAGACCCGGGCCCGCAGCCCTAGACCGGTCACGGACCAGCTGGACAGCAAGACCAACCGAGCCACACGGCATACGCCGATTGACGGCCACCCAAGAAGAAGGAGAACACCACCATGGGTTCGATTCGCGTCGCCATCGTCGGCGTCGGCAACTGTGCGAGCAGCCTCGTACAGGGAGTCGAGTACTACAAGGACGCAGACCCCACCGCCGCGGTGCCCGGTCTCATGCACGTCGAGTTCGGCGAGTACCACGTCAAGGACGTCGAGTTCGTCGCGGCGTTCGACGTCGACGACAAGAAGGTCGGCAAGGACCTCGCCGAGGCGATCAACGCCTCCGAGAACAACACCATCAAGATCGCCGACGTCCCCACCACGGGTGTCGAGGTCCAGCGGGGTCACACCCTCGACGGCATCGGCAAGTACTACGCCCAGACCATCGAGCTGTCGGGCGCCGACCCGGTCGACGTCGTCCAGGCCCTCAAGGACGCCAAGGTCGACGTGCTCGTGTCCTACCTCCCGGTCGGCTCCGAGCAGGCCGACAAGTTCTATGCGCAGTGCGCCATCGACGCCAAGGTCGCGTTCGTCAACGCCCTGCCCGTCTTCATCGCCTCCGACCCCGAGTGGGCCAAGAAGTTCGAGGACGCCGGCGTCCCGGTCATCGGCGACGACATCAAGAGCCAGGTCGGCGCGACCATCACCCACCGCGTCATGGCCAAGCTCTTCGAGGACCGCGGCGTCACGCTCGACCGCACCTACCAGCTCAACGTCGGCGGCAACATGGACTTCAAGAACATGCTCGAGCGCGAGCGCCTCGAGTCCAAGAAGGTCTCCAAGACGCAGGCGGTCACGTCGAACCTCACCGGTTCGCTCGCCGGTCTGACCGACAGCCGCAACGTGCACATCGGCCCGTCGGACTACGTCGCGTGGCTCGACGACCGCAAGTGGGCCTACGTGCGTCTCGAGGGTCGCGCCTTCGGTGACGTGCCGCTGAACCTCGAGTACAAGCTCGAGGTCTGGGACTCCCCCAACTCGGCCGGCATCATCATCGACGCCATCCGTGCGGCGAAGATCGCCAAGGACCGCGGCGTCGGTGGCGCCCTGCTGTCCGCGTCGTCCTACCTCATGAAGTCCCCGCCGGAGCAGCGTCCCGACGACCTGGGTCGCGAGAAGCTCGAGGCGTTCATCGCCGGCACCGAGGAGCGCTGACCGCTCTCCTCACTCGACCCGAGTTCGTCCCGCTCGACCCGACCTGCCAGGTCGGGTCGAGCGGCCGTTCATCGGGTCGCCCGACCCTGCGCCGGGCTCAGGGGGCGAGGAGGACGACCGCGTCGGTCGTCGAGGTGCAGCGCACGGGTGCCCCGCCGTCGCAGGAGAGGGAGTACCACTTCTCGGTGACCGGGCTCCAGGCGCGAAGGGTCGTCGCACCTTCGGGTGTTCCCGCCGTGCGGTAGGCGTCGCGGACCGAGGCAGCGAACTCGCACGAGGTCCGGTCGGTCGCGGCGTAGGCCTGGGCGACGGCGTCGCTCCCACTCACGGAGCAGCTCCGTGCCGCGGCAGGGAGGTCCACGCCCGGTGCTGAGGACCTCTCAGGAGGAAATGGAGTCCGGGTCGTCGACGGACGTGCGTCGGGGGCGACAGGAGATGTGGCGGAAGGGCCCCGGCCCTCTTGCCTGGAGGTTGCGGAGGGCGTGGCGCCCACGGCCACCGACGGCTCCGGTGCGCCCGAACCGAACAGGCGAGTCAGCGCGAACGTGCCGATGAGCGTCAGCACCACGAACGTCGCGACCATCGCGAGGACCGAGCCGCGCGAGTGTCCGGTGGTGGGCGTGGAGAAGGGCTCTGCCTGGGCCGGCCGGGCAGCCTGCTCCGATGGAGGAGCCGACTGCTGCCGCGGGAGGGCTGCCGTCCTCGAGAGGCCCGGCACCGAGGGCAGGTCCGTCCCGACACCGAGGACCGACCCGAGCTCGACCCGCGTGCCGCAGCGCTGGCAGTAGGCGGCGTCGTGGTGCAGGTCGGCTCCGCAGGAGCGGCAGTCCATGGTGAGTCCTTCGTGCTGGGGGCGTTTCCGGGCAATTCGACCCACCACGGTAATGGCCTCCTCGCGACCCGGACGAACCGAGGAACGGCCCCTGGGACGCACGCGGGCGGCATACCGGCGCCGTTGAGCGTCACTCCCTGAGGCGGACGGTCTCGTCCGCGGGCGCCACGGCAGCCAGGTCCGCAGGGCACGGGGCATCGGCCACCTCGGTCTCCCCCGAGCCTGGCGCGATGCGGTAGGAGAGGCAGAGGCGAGCGACGAAGCTCTCGTACGACAGTCCGCCCCCCGTCTCAGAGGTGGCGGTCATCGCCCCGGTGACAGTCACACCCTCACCGTCGGGCCGGGGCGTGAGCGGCAGGTCCGGGAGGGCCGCTCGCACCGCCTCGAGCTGGGCCTCCCCGGAGCTGCCGCGACCGGCACCGGCCAGGTCCTCGCGAAGCGTCTCGGCCATGGCGCGCACCCTCGTGACCGACCCCTCCCGGGCCTGCTCCCGTGTGCTCGTGCACCCGGTCAGGACGAGGAGCGCGAGCACGGCGACGCCGGCCACGAGCGGCGTGCTCGTGGCCGGCGTCCGATGGTGCGCCCGGTCGGGTCGACCCACTACAGACCCAGCAGCCGCAGCGTCGTGTTCATCGACGTGGCGTAGTGGCCGTGCCCGTCGATCTTGGGGTGGAACGACTGCTGCGAGGGACTCGCACCCGAGGACTCGCCGGGGGTCTTGTTCCACGGGGCGACGATTCCGTGCACCGTCTCGGGGTTGCCGCAGACGGCCTTCCCGGCGAAGGGCACGCTCGGGTTCGAGAACCGGACAAAGGTCTTGCCCGCGGCGGCGTTGGCTCGGTCGACGGCTTCCTGCATGTGCACGAGCAGCAGGTCACCCATCGAGTTCAGCCAGGGCGCCTCACCCGTCCCCACGCCGACCACGCACTGTCCGTCGCCCTCGAAGAGCTTCGGGTAGCCCATGAGCAGGACCTTGGCGTTGGGCGCCTTCTTGCGCACCTCGGCGAGCACCGTGACCAGCGAGTCCTCCACCTTGCCCTTGATGAGCGCGGGGATCTCCTCACCGGCCGGCACCGTGCTGTCGGGCAGCTGCGCGTCCTGGCACAGCTTCAGGCCCGCCAGGAAGATGCACTCGGCGATGACGTCCGCGAACCTCGAGTCGTTGCCTCCGATGGAGAACGTGACCAGGGTCGTGTCGGCATCGAGGAAACCCTTGTCCAGCTGGGAGAGCTCGCCGTACTGACCGCGACCGGTCTGGCCCCAGGCGTTCGTCGGCTTCGTCGCGCCCGCCGTGTGATACGGGAGGAGCTGCTCCGACTGCGCCCCGGAGCAGGCGATGAGGTGGTGCTCGACCTGCGAGCTCCGTGCATCGCTGAGCGCTCCGATGGTGCCGGAGGTCCCGGCGATGGTGGCCCGGCGGGACCACGTCTGGGTGGAGCGATGGCAGGCGTTCTGCGACTGGGGGTCGCTGCCGTTGTTGTCGCTGTCGGTGTAGTAGTTCGCACCGTCCACGGACGACCCACCCTCGCCCGAGGAGTAGGAGTCACCCATCGAGACGACGATGTTCGACGGCTTCGCGGACAGGGGCTGGAAGGCGACCGCGTCGAACGCGATGTCCTCGTTCTCGATCGGCTTGACGCCGTCATCGCCGTCGTAGGTGTTGCTCACGAGGCGCACTTTGGGCGTGCCGCTGAAGGGGAACGAGCCCAGGGACACCCACTTGTTGGCCATCGTGCGCTGGAGGAGGACCCGGGTGCGCGTGCCGTTGCCCAGGTCCACCTCGTAGCGGGCCTGCTGCGTATGCGCACCGTGGTCGGGCATGTGGACGAAGACGCGGGCCCACTGGGTGAGGGAGCGGTTGAGCGTCCAGGTGCCGGTGACGTTCATCGACCCGCCACGCAGGTTGGGGGTGCGGGTGTGGGCGTACCAGAAGTGGCCGCTGAACCCGGCACCGAGCTGCTGCAGGTCTGTCTTGGACGGGTACTCGCCGTTCGCGTCGGCCGCGAAGTTCAGCGAGAAGGTGCCCTGGTTGGTGTGCGGACGAGCACAGCCCGGCCTCACGATCGGCACGGAGTCGGCCTGGTCGTCGATGACGAGCGCGCCCGAGGGAAGCCCGGTGAGGCCACAGTTCGGCGGGTAGGCCGTGCCGTCCTCCTGGTAGGCGTAGCCCGGGCTGAAGCGCAGCAGGGCGTTGCCGCAGCTGTAGCTGCAGTCCGACTTCCACGTGCTCGCCGAGTGGGCCCAGCACTTGAGGTCGTACTGTCCCGCACTGTTCTTGTGAGCACATGGGCCGGCCGGCTCACCCAGGACCTCGGGCGCGTTCGGGGTGTACTTCGCTCCGGGGACGCAGTTGTTGGCGCTCGTGCAGAACTGGGTGACCGGCGGCTTGACGGCCGCCCGGTTGGCCGGGCCCGAGGTCTCGTCGCCGTTCCACCATGCCGAGCGGTAGCCGGCGACCAGCGTTCCGGGCGACTCGAGGATCTCGACGGGGTGACCGGCCCATCCCATGACCTTCTCGGGGTAGGGCCACTGCTGCGGGTTGCGCGCGTCCTCATAGGTGTACTCGAGGAAGGGCTGGCGGTTCGCGGGGTACTTCGGGTTGGCCGGGTTGTTGAGCCAGCCCACACCCCAGGCGCCACCGTTGGCCGACGCGGTCGACTGGGGGTAGAAGCCGGAGTTGTAGGCCCACACGGCATAGAACCAGTTCTCGATCTTGGAGACGTCACCGTTGTTGATGGTGAGCCCGGCGGCGCGGGTCTGGTTCCACTTGTCCTGGAGGATTCGCAGCCCGCCGGCGACGTTCGCGGCGAAGTCGAGGCCGGCAGCTCGCTGGGTGTTGTAGGGCAGCGCGGTCTCGCCGGGCTTGGTCCGGCCGGCAAGCCGCATGCCGTCGGTGATCTGGGTGACTCCGTAGCCACAGTCGGCGTCGGTGAAGTCGATGTCCCAGTCATTGGCCGAGGACGAGTCGTAGATCTGGAGCCCGTAGTAGTTGCCGATGAGCGGGTTGCCCGTGACGCCCGGAATGACGCTGCCGGGGGCCATCCACATGTTCGACTCCTGGGCGATGATCGCCAGGAAGACCTGCGAGGGCACTGCGCCACCCCCGGACAGGGTTCGCGGCGGGAAGATGCCCTGCGGGGTGTATGCAGCCATACCGAGGTTCTTCCAGTTGGCCGGCCGCGAGGTGGTGAGCGTCCCGCTCACCGCCTGGTTGACCGCCCACTCGACCTGTCGGGGCTTGGGCTGCATGGCCTGGTTGCGGACGTCGTTGCGCGCGACGGAGCAGTAGCGCTCCGCCTCGACCGGGTCGGTCGGCGAGCCGGCCGCCATGATCCTGGCACCGGACGTGTCGTCCGCGGCCCTGACGCGCAGAGCGGGGTGCGGCTTCTCCGCCGCGATGGTGGTGCGCGAGGACGGGGTGACGACGAAGGTCGGCCGGGCTCCGGTCACCCGGACGGTGGTGCGGATCTGCACCGGACGCTGGAGCTGGGTCGGGTCGTCTCCGCTGCCCCGGGGTGACTTCCCGGAGGCCTGGACCGAGTCGATGTTCAGCGCGCCGGTGCTCGAGACGGTGGTGCGTGAGGTGCTGCCCTCGAGCTTCGAGATGCCGGACGGCAGGGCGACCTCGGGGGTCACCTCGCCCGTGAGGAACACCCTGCCGGACGGCGTGCGCGTGATCCCGACCTTGTCCAGCGGACCGCTCGCGAGCACCGCTGGGACGACCCGCTTGCCCGCCAGTCCGGCGGCGGAGACCCGGTGGTAGGTGGCCGTCGCGTCCTGCCGGTCGAGGAAGACCACGCCCCCGTCGGCGTCCGGGGTGAGCTGGAACGGACCGCTGCGGCCGACCGCGACGATGCGGCGGGTCCCCTTGGCGTCGACGCTGACGAGCGCATTGGCATCTGCCGCGACGATGGCGTTGCCCACGGGGACGGCCGAGGTGAGCTCGCCGGGCACCTGCACCGGCGCTGCCACCTTGCCCGTGCGCGCGTCGATCTTCAGGACCCGGGTCTGGCCGCCGGTGGACCCGGCCCCGTCCTTCGCGTCCTCGCGGAACTGGGTGACCAGGGCAGTGGACCCGGTGCCGCACGACGGTGAGAAGTAGGCGAGCGAGCTGGTCACCGGAAGCTTGGTCACGGCGCCGTCGCTCAGCCGCACGACGGCGACGAACCCGCCGCGGTCGAAGAGCTCAGCCTTGTTGGTCGCCACTCGGGGCGCATAGGTGACGACGATGGAACGGGCGTCACCGGTCATGCAGGCGTTGCCGATCCAGGCGTCGGCCTCGACCCCCGGCTCGGCCAGGGTCGCCAGGGTGCGCCAGGCATAACCGTCCTTGGCGTCGGCCGCCAGGACGTGGAACCCCTTGCCGTCGCCCGAGGTGGTCCACGCCGTGTCGCCCGAGGTGCGGTGACCCGAACCCAGGACCTTGTTGCGATCGTCGCTGGGGACGGCGACCTGACCGTCGTTGGGCACCTGCTGTGGTCGCCCGGCGACGGTGGACCCTGCAGGCGCCGTGCGCTCGCGTGGGTCGGGGGAGGCCGACGCCGGGACGGAGGCGGCTCCGAACGTGGACGTGACGAGCGCCGCCGCGGTTGCGGCGACCACGAGACGGGAGCGCATAGTGAGGCGCATGACTGGCCCTTTCGCGAGCGAGTTCGGAGGACTCCGATGGCGTCAGCATGGCGATGGCACGGCAGTCAGGGGTAGGTGTGGCGCCCCCAGACACATAGCCTCGGCGCGTTCGGGATAACCCGACGCGCACGGGTCGTCGCTCACCCTGCCAACGTGAGCGGACGGCATACGACCGGTCCTTTCCGGGTATGCCGACTGCTCACCACTGCGCGGTCGTGGACTCAGCAGGCCTTGTTGCTCGTCTCGTAGTGAACGGCCTCCCGGCTGAAGACGTTGCCCTGCACGACGGAGTCGACGACGTTGCCGTCTGCGATCTGCGAAACGGCTGCGAGTGGGCGGCGCAAGGAAGGGTTACCGGTGCGTAGTGGATACGGTCGCGGGTATGCCGCACCACGTCGTCTCCGACCTCGTCGCCAATGTCCTGTCCATCGCAGTTCGCGTGGGTGACCCCGTCGAGGTGGGCGCCGAGATCGCGCTGCTCGAGTCGATGAAGATGGAGATCCCCGTCCTCACCGAGCAGGCTGGCACCGTCTCGGAGGTCAAGGTCGAGGTCGGTGACGTCGTCCAGGAGGGCGACATCCTCGCGATCATCGGGTGATCTGCCGGAGGAACGCCCGGGCTACCACCTTGTCGACAGCCTGAAGTCCTTGCCCTGACCGATGAACCTGATGTTGAGCGCGGTGCCGTACTTGCGGACGTAGTAGTAGCCGTCCCACGTTCCGTTGCCACCCGGGCCCACCTGCAGGGGCGTTGCCGTGTCGAAGTTCCCCGGCTCTGAGCTGTGGTTGAAGATCACGTTGTAGGTGCCGGGCTTGAAACCGCTCACGGAGAACTGGACGCAAGGCTGACCGCTCGGGCCCGAACAGCCGCGCTTCTCGCTGGAGCCGGTGATCTCGGGGTTGAAGGGCTCGTCAATGGTCCTCGCCTCGCGGGGTCCGGCGGCATCGCTCCAGCTCGTCGGGGTCGCGTGCGCCCGGACCTCGAGCTTGTGGGTCTCCGAGTAGCCGAAGGTCTGGCTGTGGCTCTGCCGGTTGTCCGGCGCGCGCCAGCCACGACCGTCGAACGTCCGGATCTGCACGTTGTCGATGGGACGACCGTTGGTGCGCAGGTCCCAGCGCCAGACGATCGTGCGTCCGTTGACCTCGGCGGTGAGGTTGTTGGGTGCCAGGGTCGGGCCGTAGGGCTGGACCTGCCCGCTCGTCGCCTCGCTGGACTCGCGGCCACCGGTGTTGACCGTCTTGGCCTTGATCGTCAGCGGGTCGATGCCCATGTTGGGCACGGTGAACGTCACGGTCGAGCCCGGCGAGCACCCGCACGAGTGCGTGCCCGACTTGCCGCCCCCGCGCCAGCGGATGGCCTGGAAGGCACCCGCGCGTGGCTGGCCGACCTGCACGTGGACGACGACGGACTTGTCGGCACGCGGGGTCTCCGCCTGCACGCTGGGGTCGGACGGGACGCCGATCGAGGTGTAGGTCCACGTGTCGCCCTTGGGGGACTCGAGGTCGGCGCCGTTGGTCGCGGTGACGGTGTAGCCGTAGCGACGACCGTCGTAGGGGATGCTGTCGGCCAGGGTGCGGGTCTGGGCACCGACCCGTCCGATCTGCGTCCAGCCACCCCCTTCCACGTTGCGATAGATCGTGTAGTGCTTGAGCGGAGGACCGTTGGGGTCGGTCTGCTGGTTCCACGACACCGTGATCGACTCGGAGTCGAACCCGGCGCCCGGACCGCGGGTGGCGCCGTTGATCCCGGTCACGGCTGACGGGGTGCCCGCGGACTGCATCTGGACGGCGGGTCCGAAGGGTCCGGCGCCCGCGCCGTTCCAGGCCTGGACGGCGACGGAGTACGGCGTGTTGTTGGTGAGCCCACCGGCCGTCGCGCTCGTCGCACCACCGGCCACCTGGACGGTGCGCGGCGCGGAGCCCGAGCTCGTCGGGATGAGGCGGACGACGTACTTGCTGATCGCGGACCCCTTGTTGGGGGCAGGCGACCAGGCGATGTTGAGAGTCCCGTCACCGCGGGAGACCATCCGCACGCCGGAGGTCGCCTCGGGCTTGGTGTCGGGACGGACGACGTTGCTCGGCGCGCTCGGCGGGCTGTCACCGATCGCGTTCCTGGCCATGACGGTGAAGGTGTAGTCCTTGCCGTTGGTCAGGCCGGTGACCGTGCACGGCGATGACGTGCAGTCGAGCGTCCCCGAGCTGCCACCGGTCCACCTGACGGTGTAGCGGGAGATGGTGACGCCACCGTCATAGCTGGGCGCCACCCACGACACCCGAGCCTGACCGCCGGCGATGCGGTCGGCGACGGCACTCACCCCGGTCGGCGCGATCGGCTTGCCGCGCATCGTCACGGTGACGCGCCCCGCGGCCCGTCGGCCGGGGCCGTCGGAGACCGAGAGCGAGATGGTGGCGGTGGGGCTCGGCTGTGACGTGGCACGCAGCGTCAGGGTGCAGCCGCTGCGGGAGACCTCGATGCCGGTGCCGCTCTCGAGCGCTGCGGCCTCGATGGAGCAGGACGGCTTCTCGAGCGGCGAGTCGAGATAGCGACTCACCTCGATCGACTCCGACTCACCCTCGTTGAGGCCGTCGACCCTGATCGGACGCATGCGCGGCGGGCCGAGCGCAGCCGCGGCGGCAGCGGCCGCGCCACCAGCTGCGGCAGCTGCCTCGGCAGCGGCACGCTCGGCCTCGGAGTCGCCCGGGCGGCCGAGGACGCGCACCGGGAACTTCACGGGCGGCATACCGTCCGACGTCACGGTGACCGAACCGGTCCCGGACGGGGCACGCTCGTCGGCCTTCAACGTCACGAGCCGACCGCCGGTCTCGGCCTGCTCGAGGTCGGCGCCCTTGGCCTGCGGGTCCCACTTCGCCTCGAAGCGGACCTCGTCGAGGTTCATGCCGACGGGCAGCCAGGCGCGGCAGTAGGTGGGGATGTCGACCTCGCGCGCGCGGCCGCCGGCGGCCAGGACCAGCGGCGCGTCCGGGCAGCGCAGCAGCGGCACCTTGGGTCCGACCTGGACGGGGATCGACACGTATGCCGTCCGCGCGTCCTTGTCGTCGGCGTTCTCCTGGTCGCTCACCTCGAGCATGAGCGCCCCGGGGCCGATGTAGCCACCGCGCGAGGCGAGGGTGATCTCGTCGCGTCCCTCGGCGGAGGCCGAGACCGCCTGCGCGGGCGAGGCCGAGACGGTCGCTGCCGCGGTGATGCTGATGGCCTTGCCGCGGGGGGACTTCACGTGGTCGGACAGCTTGACCGTCTTGGTCGAGTCCTTGTCCATCTCGATGAGGGTGCCCTCGACGACGAACGGGGCCGCGTTGCTGCCGGAGGGGACATAGATGAGCGCGAGGGCGCGGGCCTGGTCGTCGTCCTCGATGACGTAGGGCACGGTCTGCGGGTGGTCGAGCAGGGTGACGCGGACCTTGCCGTCCTCGATCCTGCCCTGCGGAGAGAGCAC
Source organism: Knoellia altitudinis (assembly GCF_042666355.1). Taxonomy (NCBI): domain Bacteria; kingdom Bacillati; phylum Actinomycetota; class Actinomycetes; order Micrococcales; family Intrasporangiaceae; genus Knoellia; species Knoellia altitudinis. The sequence continues at coordinate 1,729,561 of NZ_JBHTDK010000001.1, read as the reverse complement.
CTCGACGATCTTGAGGGTGGCCGGGTCGGAGTCGATGTCGGTGTCGTTGGCGAGCACGTCCACGAGCGACGTCGGCTCACCCGGGGTGGCCTTGGCGACGTCGTCCTGGGCGATCGGCGGGTTGATGTGTCCCTTGACGCCACGCACGAGGACGGTCGTGCGCGACGGGTCGAAGATGCCGTTGTCGATGCCGTAGACGAACTCGTGCGTCGGGGCGTCGGGCTGCGGCGCGACCGTCGTGATGGTGCTGTCGTCCTCGTCGACGGTCCACTGCTTCTGGACGTCGCCGAGGTTGAGGTCCTTGTAGTCCATGCGCACGGCGTCACCGCGGGCGATGAGGTCGTTGCGCAGCACGTGGGCGGTGACGCGCTTGCCCGGGGCGGCGACGACCTCGTCCTCGACGGCGACGGGGGGCTGCGGGTCGCCGGGGCGGACCACACCCACCCGGACGAACGCCTGGCTCGTCGCGCCGAAGCGGTCCTGGACCTCGTAGCGGATGAGCTCGGTGCCTGCGGCGTTGGGGTAGCCCTCGTAGCGGATCGTCGACGGACCGACGGACACGACCCGACCGAAGGTGAGGTCGAGGGCGTCCGCGTCCTTGCCGACGATCCCGCGCATCGTCACCGTGTCACCGTCGGGGTCGACGCCGGTGGACGGGATCGTCAGGGTGACCGACTCGCCAGCGGTCACGGACCCGGAGAAGCTGCGCGCGACGGGCGCCTGGTTGGGCGACGCCCTGGTCGGGAGGGGGTTGACGGTGACCGTGAGACGACCGGTCTTGGCACGTTCGGGCGAGCCCTCGGCATACGCGGCGTACTCGATGACCACGTCCTTGGGCGCCTTGAGGGCCTTGAGCTCGGGCACGTAGCGGATGAGGTTGCCGGAGGCGAACGCCCGCGGCTCGCCGCCGCTGATGACCTTGACGCTGCCGGGGTCGAGGACCAACGGGATGCCGTCAGCCATCGTGTCGTTGTCGAGCACGCTGACCGAGACGCTGTCGCCCTCGCGCACCGTGGAACGGTCGTCCTCCACCGTCGGGGACGCGCCGGGCAGGGGTGGGCGCTGGACGACGTTGATGCGTCCGGTCGTGCGCTTGACGCCGTCGCTGATGACGTACTCGACCGTGCCCTGGCGGCTGCCCTCGCCACTGATCGGCGACGGTTCGAGGGCCTCGATGCGCACCCACCGACCCTGGTAGATCGTCGGCCGCAGCCACGTGTTGTCGCCGTCCACCTTGGCGCTCTGGGTGACGACGACGTCGGCCCGAGGGCTGTAGTCGTTGGCGAGGACGTCGACGATCGTCGGTGACTGGTCGCGCAGCGTCGCACCGTCCGGCACGGCCACCGGGGGCGCCTCCGGGTCGGCGGGCTGCACGACGTCGATGCGGATCCGGCCGGGAGCCACGGTGCCACCGGACTGCGCGGCATACGCCAGCTCGGTCGTCCCCAGCCCGTTGGGGGTGATGGTGACGACGCCGGTCGTGAGGTTGGAGTCGACGTCGAGCGGCCCCGACGCGGCGACCTCGCCCGCGAGCCGCATGCGCGCGTCGGGGTCGCCGGGGTCGGCGCCCGGGATGTCGTTGCCGAGCGGCTCGAGCTGCACCGGCTTGCCGAGGACGGCACGGACGACGTCCGGCTGGGTCTTGGGCGGCACGGCGTTGGGCTGCGCGAGGTCGAGGACGGTGAGGTTGACCTCGCCCTTGGTGCTCTGGCGGCCGTCGTTGACCGCGTAGGCCACCGTGGCGGGTCCGGGCTTGACCGGCGCCGTGACCCCGATCCGGCTCTGCCCGTCGATGACGCTCGTCGGGTCGACCGAGTCCACGGTCAGCGGGTCGTTCTCACCGTCGCGCCAGTCACCGAGGACGGAGGCGGCGACGCGACCACCCGAGACCACGGGGTAGGTCGTCCTGGCGAGCTGGGCTCCGCCCTCACGCAGCTTCGGCGGGGTGTTGACCTCGTCACCGACGACCGTGAGGACGACCTTGGCGGTGCCCTTCTCCTTGGCCTTGCCGTTGCTCACCTTGTAGGAGAACGTGATCGTCGACGCGGACGGGGTGGCCGGGACGTTGACGTCGACCGTCTGCCCGTCGCTGGACACGGTGGCGGACACGTCGGAGGCGCTCGGCGCCGTGAGGTCCTTGGGGTCGATCGCGAGGATGGAGCCCTTGGCGTCGGTGTCGTTGTCGAGCGGGTGGATCTTGCTCGTGCGACCCGGTCGGACGCGCAGGTTGTCGGGCATCGCCTTGGGCGGCTGGCTCACCTGCTGGTCGTCGACGACGTTCTCGTCCTTCTTGTCGTTGTCGTCGTCCTTCTTGGTCGGCGGGATGAGCGCGTCCCAGTTGTCGATCTTCTGCTTCGTCGAGTCGAGGTCCCAGACGTCACCGGTGTCGAGCTGGTTGAGGACGATGTGACCGCGGTTGACGCGCAGGGCGACCCCGTCACGGACGACGGCCTTGCCGCCACCGGCGAGCGTCCCGGCCGCCACCGCGTCGACGCGACCGCAGTTGGCGCCATAGAAGACGTTGCCCGTCTCGGCCCAGGCCGCATGGAGGCAGCCACGCAGGACGACGGGCCGGGTCACGAGCGGTGGCTCGACGGAGCGGTTGGCCTGCTCCTGGATCTGGACGCCCCCGACCCCGTCACCCCCGCTGAGCTTCACGGGTCGGGCGGCGGCGATGTTGGCGACGACCACCGAGTCGGCGGGCGGTCCGGGCTGCTGCAGTGCGGCGTATGCCGGACCGTCACCGAGCGCTGCACCCGCACTCACCGGCTCGTCACGTCCCTCGACGTGGAGCTCGTCCTTTGTAGGGTCGTAGAGCACCCAGGTGTCCCCCACCGCCGTGATGTCGAGGAGTGGAGCCCGCACGCCCGTCGTGACGGTGACGGGCTTGGCGAGCTCTTGGCCGCGGGGTGTGATGGTGACGACCCGGCCGGTCGAGCCGGAGGCGGCGATGACGGTGCCGGAGAGGTCGACGGCCACGGAGGCGTTGCCGCCTATCGTGGCCAGCGGCTTGGAGGTCGAGCTGATGGCCTGGAGCGAGTCGATCCCGTCACGGGTGTCGACGCGCTGGGCCCAGACCTTGCCAGTCCTGGGGTCGACGGTGGCGATGGTCCCACCGCGCAGGTCGACGGTCGGTGGGGCGAAGATGCCGGCGTCGCTCGAGGGCCGCACCGGGGCGGAGGCGCCGGACTCCTCGGAGGTCGCCGTGCGGACGTCGATGGGCAGGAGCGTGTTGCCGGTGGCGATGCCGACGACGGCTGCGCCGTCCTGGAGGATGTCGACCTTGGACCCGTCCGCGAGCGCGGTCGAGACTCCGGCGTCGAGCTGGCGGGCCTGGGTGTTGAGCCGGCCGAACTTGGCCTGCGCCGAGGACGAGACCCAGACACCGCCGTCGCCGACCTCGGCCTCGTGGACGGTGGAGCCCTGGCTGGTCACGGCGGCATACGCCAGCATCGAGGCAGCGATGGCGACGACACCGACGGAGGCGACCCCTCGGCGTCCGCGCGGCGTCCCCGCGACCCGGCGTGTTGTCCGTTTCATGACCTTGCCTCACTCACCGGCGTCGATGAGTGTCCCCTTCCCTCCGACGAAGCATCCCACGCGGTGCGGCGTCGGGGGATGGGGAGCACTCCCCCCGCGAATCGAGCCATGGCTACCAGTTCACCCAGTCTGACGTGCCGGTCTGCCCATTCACGGTCGCGACGATCCGGATCCGGTTGTTGCTGTTCTGGGCGAAGATGCACCATCCTTCGACCGTCCCGCTGCCGGTGCTCGTGAACGAGTACGGGCCGAGGGCAGACCGTCCGTCCTCACAGGTGTAGGAGCCTCCGCCGGACGGGAACTGGGAGTAGTCGAACCTGACCCGCGGACAACCCGGGGAGACGCGGCATGACCCCACACCATCGGAGTCGATGTAGTTCGCGCCAGGACGAAGGTTCGTCACCTGGGGCTTCGGTGGCGGTGGCGGGTTGTCGGTCCTGCGGGTCATGGTCAGGGTCGGTGACTCTCCGCCCTCGGAGAAGGCGGTGATGCGGATGGTGAGGTCCTGCGCCCAGCCGCCGCTCGCGGAGATCGAGGTGATCGGACCCCCGTCGTGCGAGGCAGCACCTGTGACGCGCACCCGGGTGATGGGGCGGCCGTTGGTCGGGAGGTTCCAGTTGTAGGTCACGCTCTGCCCCGACGTCGACCCGCCGTTCTCAGTGGGCTGGGGAGTGGCTCCGTAGGGCTGGACCGAGTTGCTGCGCGCCGGGTTGGACGTGCGCGTCCCGTTGCTGGTCGTCACGGTGAACGACTGGTCCACCGTGCGCAGCTGACTGGTCGTGATCGTCACCGTGCCGCCCGCGGGGCAGGACCCGCAGGAGTACGTGCCGCTGCGGCCGTCGGACGACGCCCACTGCACCGACTGGAAGCCACCGGCGCGAGGCTGGCCGAGGTTGACGGTGAGCCGGGCCCGCTCGTCGTTGGTCGGCGTCGCGGCCGTGACCTCGGGGTCGGACGGGATGCCGATCGAGGTGAACGACTCGACGTTGCTGTTGGGTGACTCCTTGTCGGCGCCGTTGGTCTGGGTCACGACGTAGTCGTAGGTGCGCCCGTCATAGGTGACCTGGTCGGTCGCCGACGTCGTGGTGGCGGGTGTCGTCCTGAGGACCGCCCACGCGCCCCCGTTGACTCGTCGCTTGACGGTGAAGCTCTTCGTCGGTGGCCCGTTGGGCGACGTGGCGTTCCAGTCGAGGGTGATCGCCGCGAGGTCCTTGTTGGCCCCCGGGCCGTCGGGCGTCGCCTTGAGGCTCGCCGGCGGGAGCGGCGTGCCGGCCGACTGCATCGTCACCGCCGGGCCGAACGGTCCAGGGCCCGCCTCGTTGTAGGCCTGGGCGGCCACGGAGTACTGGGCCATGTTGTTGAGACCGGTCACCGTGGTCGTGGTGGCGGGCGCCGCCACCTCTGCGGTGCGGGCTGCACCACCGCCGTCGGGGATGAGCCGCACGAGGTACTTGGAGACGGGTGATCCCTTGTTCTCGGGCGGGGTCCACCGGATCGTCAGCGAGCCGTCGTCACGGCCGGCCATCGTCACGCCCGACACCGCCCCCGGCTTGGTGTCCGGACGAGCAGCGGTGCTGGGTCCACCCGGGTCGCCCTCGCCGACGACGTTGGTCGCGGTGACGGTGAAGAAGTAGTCCTTGCCGTTGGTGAGGCCGGCGATGGTGCAGGGCGACGCCGTGCAGTCCTGGGTGCCCGAGGACCCCCCGGTCCACTTCGCGGTGTAGGTGCGGATGGGCGCGCCACCGTCGTATGCCGGTGCTGACCAGCTCACTCGGGCCCGGCCACCCGCATCGCGATCCGCCTGTGCCGCAACCGCCGTCGGGGCGCCCGGTCGACCGAGCATCGTGACGTTGACGGCACCGTTGGCGGTGCGTCCCGGTGCGTCGGACACGCTGATGATGATGCGACCACTCGGACTTGGCTTCGGCCCGGCGGACACGGTGAGGGTGCACCCGCTGCGGGTCACGGTGAGTCCCTGACCACTCGTCACCGACGCGGCGTCGACGGAGCACTTGGCGTCCTGGAGCGGTGAATCGAGGTAGGAGCGGACGTCGACCTCCTGGCTCTCACCCTCCTGGAGCCCGTTGACGGAGATCGGACGCAGCCGTGGCGGGGGAATCGGGGCGACGACCGGCTCAGCGGCGCTGACCTGCTCGGGTGGCCGACCCACGACGGTGACGTTGACCTTGGCCGCGATGTCGGACCCCTCGACACCCACGCGGAGCACGCCCTTGCCCGACCGGGCATCCGAGCCAGCACTCACCGTGAGGATGCGCTCGCCCGTGCCGCTGCGCTCGAGGCGGACGTCGGACGCCTCGCGCTCCCAGTCGGAGGTGAAGACGATGTCGTCCATGGACATGCCCACCGGCAGCCAGACCCGGCACAGCGTGGGGAGGTCGAGCGACCGAGGCAGACCACCCGCAAGGACGGTCACGGCAGCGGCCGGGCAGCGCAGGAGCGGGACCCTGGGTCCGATCTGCACGGGCACCGAGACGTAGGCGGTGTGGACGTCCTTCTGGTCGTCGGTCATCTGGTCGGTGACCTCGAACATCACCGACGCCGGCCCGACGTAGCCCCCGGACGACGTCAGCGTGAGGTTGCCGTCGCTGTCGGCGGTGAGGCGCAGGTTGCGCGAGGGCGCGGTCGAGATGGTGCTGGCGGACGTGATGCCCAGGGTGCGGGCTTGCGGCGACTTCACGTAGTCCCCGAGCGCGACCGTCCTGGTCGCGTCCTTGTCCATCTCGATGAGGGCGCCCTCGACGACGAAGGGTGTGCCGCCCGACCCTCGTGGGACATGGATGACGGCCATCGCCCGGGCCTCGTCCTCGTCCTCGATGACGTAGGGCACGGTGTGCGGGTGGTCGAGGACCGTGACCGAGACCTTGCCACCCTGGAGCTTGGCGTTCGGCGAGAGGACGTCGACGATCCGCAGCGTCCCCGGGTCCGAGTCGATGTCAGTGTCGTTGGCCAGCGCGTCGACGATCGTGGCGAGCTCGCCCTGCTTGGGCTTGGCGACGTCGTCGGTGGCCGTCGGTGGGTTGACCCAGTCCTGCTGGCCACGCACGAGGAGGCTCGCGCGGGACGGGTCGAAGAGGCCGTTGGTGATGCCATAGACGAAGTCGTGGACCGGGGCGCCCTCCTCCGGGACCTTGGTCGACACGGTCTGCTCGTCGCCATCGACCTTCCACTGGGACTTCTCCGAGTCCGGGTTGAGCTCCTCGTGCTCGAGCTCGACCGAGTCACCGCGGGCGATGAGGTCGTTGGCCGTCACCGGCACCGTGACGGTCTTGCCGGGCGCGGCGGTCACCGAGTCGTCGATGGCCACCGGTGGCTGCGCATCACCCGGAGCGACGACGCCGATGCGGACGAACGCCCTGCTGACGCCACCGAAGCGGTCGACGACCTCGTAGTTGATGACCTCGGTGCCGGACGCCGTCGGGAAGGACTCGTAGCGGATCGTCGACGGCCCGGTGGAGACCACGCGTCCGAGGCTGAGGTTGACCGGCCCGCCGTCGGTGCCGACGACCCCGGTGACACCGACGGTGTCACCGTCGGGGTCGACCCCCGACGTGGGCACCGTGATCGTGAGCGGGTCTCCAGCCGTCACGGACGACGAGAAGCTGCGTGCCACGGGCACCTGGTTGGGGGCGGCCGTCGTCGGGAGCGGGGTGACGCGGATGGTGATGCGGCCCGTCTGGGCGCGCTGCGGCATACCCTCCGGATAGGCGGCGTACTCCACGGTGACCGGCTGCTCGGTCTTGAGCCCCTTGGCCCACGGGACGAAGCGCACGACGTTGCCGGAGGCGAACGCGGTCTGCTCGACGCCCTCGCCCAGGACCTTGACGCTGTTGGGGTCGATCTTGAGCGGTATGCCGTCCGCCATCGTGTCGTTGTCGAGCACCGGCACAGCGACGGTGTCGCCCTCACGCACGACCGCCTTGTCGTCCTCGACCACCGGGTTGAGGTCGAGCGCCGGCTTCTGGGTCACGGTGACCTCACCGGTCGCGCGCTTGGACCCGTCGCTCACGGTGTAGCGCAGGGTGCCACGACGCGTCGCGTCGGCGGCAGCACCCGCGGGCTCGAGCGCGACCACCCGGATCCAGCGGCCTTGGTAGATCGAGGCCTGGAGCCACGAGTCGTCGCCGCTCGCCCCGGTCGCGCCCTGGGTGACGAGGACGTCGGCGCGTGGGCTGTAGTCGTTGGCGAGCGGGTCGATGAGCGTCGGCGACTGGTCGCGCAGCGTCGCGGTGTCACCGACGGCCACGGGGGGCGCGTCCGGGTCCGCCGCCTCGATGACGTCGACGCGGATGCGGCCCGGAGTGACGCCGCCACCGACCTGCGCGCCGTAGGAGAGCTCGAAGGTGCCCGGGCCCGAGGGGGTGATGGTGACGAGGTTGGTGTCGAGGTTGGTGTCGACGACGAGGGCGCCCGTCGCCCGGACCTCGCCGGCAAGGTGCATCGGGTCGTCGGGGTCGCTCGGGTCGGCTCCGGCGATGTCGTTGCCGAGGGGCTCGATCTGCAGCGACTTGCCGACGACTCCGCGGATGACGTCGGGCTGGGTCACCGGCGGTCGGGCCCGGGTCTCGGTGAGGGCGATCACCTCGACGGGGACCGTGCCCTTGGTGCGGCCACCCCGGCCGTCGTCGGTGACGTAGCCGATCTGCGCCTTGCCGGCCGTCGGTGGCGCGAGGTAGGCGAGACGTCCCTGACCGTCGATGCTCAGCGAGTCGTCCTCGACCGTGGCGATGACCGGGTCGGACTCGGGGTCGCGCCAGTCGGCGATGACCGGGACCGCGAGGCGCTTGCCGGCCAGGACGGGGTATGCCGTCCTGGCCAGCTTGGCCTGCCCCTCACGGAGGAAGGGGGCGTTGTTGGTGCTCTGCTGGGCGATGCTCACCTTGACCGCCGCGCGCGCCTTGGCCTTGACCTTGCCGTTGCCGACGAGATAGGTGAACTGGAAGGGAGCAGTCGCGTCGGCGGGAACGGTGACGTCGATGCTCTGGCCGTCGGCCGAGACCGATGCGCGGATGTCCTGGTTGGACGTCGCGCTCACGTCACGCGGGTCGATGGCGAGGACGGAACCCGCCGCGTCGGTGTCGTTGTCGAGGACGTGGAGCTTGCTCGTGCGCCCCGGTCGGACGGTCAGGTTGTCCGGCTTCGCCGTCGGCGGCTGCTGCGCGACGGCGTCGTCGACGAGGTTCTTGTCCTTCTTCTTGTTGTCCTCGTCGCGCTGCGGTGGCGGGATGAGGGCGTCCCAGTTGTCGATCTTCTGCTGGTTGCGCTGGACGTCCCAGGCCGAGCCGTTGTCGAGGTCGTTGAGGACGAGGACGCCACGGTTGACGCGGAAGGCGACCCCGTCGCGCAGGGGGGTCTCGCTGACGTTGTCGATGGTCCCCGTCGGGACCGGCTGCTCGCGTCCGCAGTTGGCGGCGTAGAAGACCTTGCCCACCTCGGACCAGGCGCCGTGGACGCAGCCGGCCAGGACGACGGGGTGCGCCGGTAGCGGGACGCCGCCACTGCGGTTGACCTGTTCGGCGATCTCGATGCCGCCGGTCGGTGCGGCGCCGTCGAGGCGGACCATCCGCAGCCCGGATCCCGCGGACACGGCCACCGCTTCGGCGCGCGGACCGGGGAGCTGCACCGCGGCATTCGCTCGCTCGCCCGGTGCCGCAGCGAAACCGGCCGGAACGCCCTCGGTCCGACCGCTGCTGTGCACGGCATCGTGCTCGGGGTCATAGATGGCCCAGGCCGGGCCCATGGCCGTCACCTGCAGGAGGCTGCCAGTGGCACCGCTCTTCTCGGTGACGGGCTTGGTGAAGGCGCGACCGGCCGGGCGAATCGTCGTCACCGTGCCCTTGCCACCGGAGGCGACGTGGATGGCACCGTCTTCACCGACGGCGAGGACCGCGTCGGCGCCGACGGTGGCCAACGGCTTGGCGCCCGTGCCGAGGCCGGCGAGGTTGTCGATGCCGCCGCGGGGGTCGACGCGCTGGGCCCAGACCTTGCCGGTCTTGGGATCGACGGCGGCGACGGTGCCGCCACGCAGGTCGACGAGGGTCGCTGCGATGCGACCGGGCTCGCGCGCGGGGACGCCTGGTGCCGTCGCGGTCTCCTCACGGAACAGGGCCGTCCGCACGTCGATCGGCTGCAGCTGGGCGGTCGCCTTGGACCACGCGATGACTGCGGCACCGTCCTGGAGGACGTCGATGCCGGAGCCCGGTGCGACGTCGGCCGCGACACCGGCGTCGAGCTGCGACGCCGCCTTGTTGAGCCGACCGAACTTGGCCTGGACGTCGGAGGTGATCCAGACGCCACCGTCACCGACGTCGGCCTCGTGCACCGTGGCCCCTTGGGACGTCACGGCGGCGTAGCCCAGGGTCCCCGCCGCCAGCACGACGACGAGGGTCGACGCGATCCGGGCACGGCGTCCGCTCGGCCCGCGGCGCATCTTGCGCTGCGCACGGGTCGAGCCGGTCGGACGGCGCGAGAGTCTCACGCGGTGCCTTCCGCTCCGCGGGCGCGGCGGATCGAGGGCAGGGTCGGCAGTCGCCGCCCGTCCGTGCGCTTGCGCCGGTCCCGCTCGAGGAGGGGGCGGAGGTCGAAGTCGGAACGCACCCGGCGCCACCTCGAGACCGACCCCCGCAGCTCGCGCCGGACGAGGTCGGCGTCGGCGAGCAGGGCGGTCGCGACCTCGGGCTCGGGATCACCGGGACCGAAGACGGCCAGGTTGGCACCGGTCGCGATGGGCTCCGCCGCCACGCTCTCGGGGAAGGCGGTCGCCTGCTCGAGCCGGGTGGCGCCCCGCGGCACGACGATGCCCAGGCTGCGCGCGTCGGTGACGAGGTCGCGCCAGACCCACGCCGCGCGGGACGGGGTGGGGCCGGTGCTCGCGTGCCGGCGCCGTCGGCGAGATTTGAGCCAGCGGATGACGACGTATGCCGTCAGCGCCAGGAGGAGGGGCAGCACCAGTGCGAGGACGAGGAGCTTGAGCCAGAGCGGCCAGGCGCTGATGTCGAGCGGGTTGCGCTTCTTCTTCTTGATGTCCGTGGCGTTCTGCGCCTGGTCCGGCCCCTGCAGCACCGACGGGGGGTTCACCCCTGCGGGCGGCGGCACTTGGGCGCCGACCTTCTGCTCCTCGGACTTGAGCTGCTGCTCGTTCGGCTTCTTGTTGCGGTCGGGCAGGAAGGTCGAGGGCAGCAGGGCGTGCCACGTGCCGTTGTCCTCCTGGACCTCGACCCAGGCGTGCACGTCCTTGCCCTTGACGGCCCCGTCGGAGGCGGGAATCGCCCCCATGACGACTCGGGTCGGGATGCCGAGCCGGTTGCCGGCGAGGGCGAGGGTCGCGGCGTACTGCTCGTCGTTGCCGGCGAGCTGGGTCGAGCCGACGAAGCGGCCGAGCCGGCCGAGGGCGTGCCCGGGGAGGTAGACCTTCTCGTAGGAGTTGGCCGTGCCACCGTCGGTGTAGGCGCCGTCCTGCGTCATCGTCTTGGCGACCGCCGCGAACTTCTCCCACGGGCTGCCGGCCTGACCGGTCCAGGCGTCGAGCTTGGCGTCGAGGAAGCTCGTGTCCTCGGCGACCTGGCCGCCGCTCGCGACGTCGAGCTCCTTGGGGAGCTTGTCGGACCAGGTCCTGGGGTCGACGACCGCGTCGAAGCTGTAGGTGTCGCCGGGCTGCACCAGGGCCGGGACGACCGCCGTCTCGGTCGCGGTGTTGAGCCACAGGGCGTCGGCGAGGTCGTCGCTGCGGGTGCCGGTGAAGCGCACCCCGGTCGTCGAGCCGGCGATCGGCAGCCAGGCGCCCTGGTAGCCGCCCTCCGGGACGGTCACCGTGGCCGTCACCGGATCGCCGGTGCTGCGGGGCGCGATTCTCGAACCCACCTGCTGGAAGGGCGTGCCGTCCATCGCCCGGTCGGCGGCGCCCCAGACGAGGCCGTCGTAGTTGTCGAGCGTGGCGAAGCGCAGGGGTGCGCCCTGGGGCAGACCGGTGACCCTGAGGATCTCGGTGTCGTAGAGGTCGGCCGAGTTGGGCTCGGTGTAGCGCCGGAAGCCCGAGAGGGGGCTCGTGAACTGGGCGACGTCGTAGGGCGGGGTGAGCTCGGTGCGGACGACGGCGCGAGCGGACCCCTCGTCGGTGCCCGGCAGGAACTGCCCCAGGAAGGAGCCCGCGAGCGCGGCGACGACGAGCAGGGCGACGCTGGTGATGGTGCGTGCCTGGCGCCCCGCGCCGTTCTGCATGGCGGCTCGGGTGCGTGCGGCCCGGGCGACGAGCCAGAGGATGAGGACGAGGGCGAAGAGGACACCCTGCACGAGCTTGGCCGCCGGTTGCTGCGTGCCGAGGGCGATGCTCCCGATGAGCAGGATGACGGGGGCGAGCGCCGCGGCTCCGACGTTGGCGAACCGGCGGGCGACGCCATAGGTCGCGGCCGACCCGAGGAGTCCGGTGAGCCACGGCAGCGCCACGAGCGGCCCGCGCGCGTCAACCGGAGGCAGGAGCGTCAGCCACTCCTTCCATCCGGTGACCGGTGTGACGGCGAGGTCCTGGAAGGTCTGCACGGAAGGCAGGACTCCGCCGATGAGGTCGCCCCGCACCGCCACGGGCCCCCCGAGGACGAAGTGGGTGACGACGAGGACGAGGGCCGTGATGATGAGAGGCCACGACCGCACGTGGGCCACGTGAGCGACGAGAGTGCCGATGACGACACCGGCGCCCGCAGCCAGCACCCACTCCCAGCCGATGAAGCCGGTCCGGAAGCCCACGAGGGCGATCGTGACCAGAGCGAGGGCGAAGGCGAGGTCGACGAGCGAGTCGCGCGACGGCATACCGAAGATCGAAGGACGGTCGGCGGCCTGGCGCGTGACGCGCTCGCCCGCGCGGGACCGCCGGCTGGCGGTGGCGTCGATGCTCATGCGGGGTCCCTGCGAAGTATCTGGAGGAGCGCAGCGGGGCGGGTCCCACGGTCTGCGTGGGCAGAACTTCGTGGGGTGCTCATGCCAGAGCTCCACTGAAGAGGACGCGTCGGACGTCGGCGAGCTCCCGGACGGTGAGGATCGTCAGGCCACCCGCGCGACGGACACCGACCTGGGCGTCGGGGTCGATGACGAGGGCGACCTTGATGACCTCGACCTCGAACTGCCCGAGCGCTCGCTGGACCTGGATGAAGGGACGGTGCGAACCGGTGACGAGGATCGCGATGCTGGCGTCGGGGGCCAGGGCGGCGGCGTCACCGGTGGACGCGAACACGTCCATGGGCCCGACGGTGGCGCGGGCGAACGTGTCGAGGGTCAGCGGCGCCGTGGAGCGGGAGATGCGCTGGTCGTTGCAGACGATCGTCGTGTCCTGCTCGTCGAGGATCGAGCGCACCGCTAGCGAGGCGGCACACGAGATCGCGAGCTCCACGGCCGCGTCCTCACCGGTGTAGACCTCGGGTGAGGTGTCGACGACGACCGCGAGGTGGGACCGGCGGGTGTCGAGGAACTGCCGCACGAGGAGGCGGCCGTGCTTGGCGCTGGAGCGCCAGTGGATGTAGCGGCGGTCGTCGCCCGGCTGGTACTCGCGCAGGGCGTGGAACGCGAGGTCGGACATCGACAGGTCGGGGGTCACCTCGCCCTCGAGGTCGCGCAGCAGCCCGGCCCCGAGCGACTCGAGCGAGGTCGTCAGGGGGTGGACGAAGAGCTCGCTCTGCTCGGTCCACTCCATGGTGCGTCGCACGAGCCCGAGCGGGTCGCCGTGCACCGTCGTCGCGGGTCCGACCTGGATGACGCCCCGGCGCTCGGTCGGGACGACGAAGAGCTCCTCGTGGGACTTGCCGGAGCCGAGCGAGGGCAGGGTGAAGCGGGCCGCGGAGCGGCCCACGGGCAGCTCGACGAGCAGCGGGAGCATGCCGCGCCCGGAGAGGTTGCGGACCTCGATGCGACCGGTGGCGGGCTCGCCGACGGTGACGCGCGTCGGGTCGACGTCGGTGCGGATCTCGACCTTGGCATGGCCGATGGCCAGGGCGACGCAGGCGAGGAAGAGCACGAGGCAGGCGACCGCGATCATCGCCAGCTCGGTCCACTCGTAGCGGCTCGCCAGGAACCAGGCGACCAGACCCAGGGCGAAGACGGTCCACCCGAGCGGTGACACCCACGCCAGCGCGCGCGAGATCGGGCGCCACACCGGCTCGGAGGCCCGGGCGAGCGGCCTGATGCGGTCGCCGGTGAGGTCGAGGATGCGGGCGCCGGTCTGGGTGATCGCGGTCGGGATCTGCACCCGGGGCAGGGTGATCGTGGGGAGCTCGGGGCGTCGCCGGGTCGAGCGGTTGCTGACGCCACCGACGCGACCAGCCGCGCCAGCTCCCCCGGCGCCGCCCGCCCCACGGCCCGGGACGTCGTTGCGGCGCACGTCCTGGGTGTCGGCCTCGGGCCTGGAGAGGCCAAGGAGCGAGCGCCACCGGGACCCGCCGGTCGCGGTCGCGCCGGAGGAGCGCTGCCGGCTGGGCTGCTGCTGCGCCGGGCGGACCTTGAGGGAGGAGCGCGAGACGGTGGACTCGTCGCCGTCGACAGGGGTCGACGGGTCCTGCGCGGGCGCGGCAGGGCGCGACGCCCCACCACGCAGGTCGGAGCGCCGGATCGTGGCCGACTCGTCGTCGGGCCCCACCGGGTCGGACATCGTCAGGCGACTCGCTCGGTCGGCGGCGCGACCTCACCGAGGATCTGGTTGATGACCTGGTCGACCGTGATGCCGGCGAACTGCGCCTCGGCGGTCACGAGCAGGCGGTGGTTGAGGACCGGGTGGGCGAGCATCTTGATGTCGTCGGGGATGACGTGGGTGCGGCCCTGGCCGATGGCCCAGGTCTTGGCGCAACGGATGAACGCGAGGCAGCCACGCACCGAGAGACCGAGGCGGACGCTCACGTGACGACGGGTCTCCTCGGCCAGGCGCGAGACGTAGTCGAGGATCGCGTCGTCGACGTGGACCTCGTCGGCCAGCTCTGCCATGTCGAGGATGACCTGCGAGGTGACGACGGGCTCGAGGGCCTTGGTGCGGTCGCGGGTCTTGGCGTCACGCAGCACCCGCACGGTGGCCTCGTGGTCGGGGTAGCCGAGCGTCGTCTTCATGAGGAAGCGGTCGAGCTGGGCCTCGGGCAGGCGGTAGGTCCCGGCCTGCTCGATGGGGTTCTGGGTGGCGACGACCATGAACGGCTCGCCGACCTCGTGGCGGGTGCCGTCGACGGTGACCTTGCCCTCCTCCATGACCTCGAGGAGCGCCGACTGCGTCTTGGGCGACGCGCGGTTGATCTCGTCCGCGAGGACGATCGTCGCGAAGATCGGACCCTTGTGGAACTCGAACACCTTGGTGTTGGGGTCATAGATCGTCACACCGGTGACGTCGCTCGGCAGCAGGTCGGGCGTGAACTGGATGCGGCTGTTGGTGCCGTGCACCGTGCTCGACAGCGCACGGGCGAGCTGCGTCTTGCCGGTTCCGGGGAAGTCCTCGAGGAGCAGGTGCCCCTCCGAGAGCATGCACGTGAGGGCCAGTCGGATGACGTGCTCCTTGCCGAGCACGGCCTTGTCGACGTTGCTCACCATCGCCTCGAAGGTCTTGGTGAACCACGCGGCCTGGTCATGGGTGACCGTCATGGGTCGGGGTCCTCTCGTCGCGGTGGTGGGGTCAGACGTCGGATCGGGGGAGGCCCCTGCCTGGCCCCCGGCACCGATGCTCACCCCCCGTGGGTGCTCACACACCTGCGGACCGCTCGTCATGTCAAGAAGTCCCACGTATGCCGTGCTGAATGCTACCGGCTGTCCCCACCTCCCCCATGGGTGTCCGTACCCACGTCGGGCGGTCCTAGGGGGTCGGCGTCGTTGACCGGTTGGCCCCAACCTACGGCCCGGCCGCGACCGTGGCTGGCGTTCGCGCAGTTCTCCCGCATTCGAGACCGTGGGTATGCCGTCCGTTCACCTCCGGGCAGCACCGGGCCCGCACCCCGTCAGGGATGCGGGCCCGGTGGTCGGTCGCCTTGACTACTTCGCGCTGGGCGGAGTGATCTTGATCTGAGCGGCCATGTTGCCCTTGTAGGCCTTCGAGACGGTCACCGTCGTGCCCAGACCGACACCGTCATCTGCCGGGTTACCCGTACCGAGGGGGGTCACCAGGCCGATGTCAAGGCCGTAGTACTGCGGCAACGGCTTGCCGTTGGCGTCGACGACGCGCGTGCTGTAGGGCGCGTTGCCCAAGCTCGGAACCACCGTGGACGCGTCCGCGTCACGGTAGAAGAGGCTCTCGCCTCGGATCTCGATGCCGGGGTACCAGCCCTTGTTGTCGGTGAACGACTTCACGGGTGCCTGGGTACCGAAGGTGTTGCACGCCTCACCGGTGAAGTCGGCCTTCGTCGAGCACTCCTTGAACGGGTAGGTCCCGAACAGGTTGAACGCGGCGTTGGACGACTGCGGACGGGACGGCAGGTTCTTCAACGTGCTCGGGTCCAGGGCCGCGTTGGCTCCGGTCCGTCGCAGTGGGTCGAAGTGGCTGTCGACGATGAGCAGACCACCCTTGGCTCCCTCACTGGGCAGGCTCGTGAGGTTGTTGAGGACGTGGTTGGCGTCGCCGTACGACGTGTCGCGGTACCAGACGAGAGCACCGGGAGCGTTGTACTTGATCTTCTCGACCTTCCACGCTCCGTCCTCACCCAGCTTCTGGTACGTCGTGTCGTAGGCGTACTTCAGGCCCTCGTCGAACCCGTCGAAGTTGCGCCACTCCACGAGGTAGTACTGCTCGCGCGAGCTCGAGCCGGTGTCGATGACCCAGCCCGCTCCCAGCGCCGAACCGTCCACCCACGTGCCCTTGGTCGCCGTCCAGCCGGCTGCGCCACCTTCGACGTCGTCGGACCACGTGGTGGCGCCGCCACCGGTGACCGAGAAGTCGTCGGCGAACCAGCCACGCTCGGTGAACGCTGCATCGGTGCCCATGAGCAGGCGGACCTGGATGGTCTTCCCACTCCACTGCGACAGGTCGATGTAGTCGTGTCGCCAGCCGTTGCTCGTCCCGGTGAGGCCGTACTTGCGGTTCCCGAAGGACGCGAGGTTGCCGTTGGGGTCGGGGTAGCCGTCTGGCGTGGTGACCGCGGTGCCGGCCTCGTTGTAGACCTTCTGCGGGGTCCAGGTGGCACCCCCGTCAGTGGAGACCTCGACGAAGCCGAAGTCCCAGTCCTTCTCGATGACGTAGTTGTTCCACATCCAGAACTTGCTGTCCGCGGCTGCCGGGACGGTGACCGACCGGGTGAGGGTGTTCTTCGCCCAGCTCTGGTCGTTCTGACCCCACCACATGTTGGCCCCGCTGTGCGGCGTGGCCAGGGTGAGCGACTTCGGCGGCAGGTTGATCTTGACACCGTCCGCCGAGCCCTTCGGGGTGCGGCTGGTCTGGCCCACCTTGACGGCCGTGGGGTCGTCACCGGGGTTGATCTGGACCGGGTCGACCCAACCGAGGACCCACTTGTCCCAGAGGCCCATGTGGGTGGGCATCGACTGGAAGATCGGGCCCGAGTGGGAGCCGGAGCTCATGAGGTCCCAGAAGTCGACGTCCGAGTCACCACCACTGGCGGTGTCGTAGAGGTCGGGGAGTCCGAGGTCGTGGCCGTACTCGTGCGCGAAGACGCCGACGCCGGAGTCCTCGGGCTGGACGATGTAGTTGGACAGCCGCAGGTTGGTGCCGGGGACCGCAGCCCCACCGGGCACGGCCGACGAGTGCGCCCAGATGGCGTAGGGGCCCTCGGCGCCCCCACCACCGGACTTGTCCTCACCGGCGTGGACGAGCACGACGTGGTCGATGACACCGTCGGGCTCGAGGAGGTTGCCGTCACCGTCGCGGTCGCCCTGGTCCTCGAGGTCGTAGTCGGCCCAGGGGAAGTTCGGCTGCGCCTTGGCAAGCGAGGCTACGGCGTCGATGGGTAGCTGGCCCGGACCGCGGGGGTTGTCGGGGTGACCCTGCATGTCCTGGACGGCGCTGTAGACCCACTCGCCGTTCTCGTCCTTGTGGCAGGTGGTCGCGCCGTAGTAGCCCTCGGAGTGCGGGACCGTGATCCACGGGGTCGCGGAGCCGCCCACGGTGTAGGCACCCTTCGACATCTCCTCGTACATGTTCTTCATGGTGTAGCCGGAGATGTCGACGCCGGGCTTGCCGTCAGGACCGGTCAGGTCCGGGCGGACGCGCTCCGTGATGCCTTCCTTAGTGTAGAGCATCGTGTTGAAGTGCTCGGACGAGAAGTCCGGGACCCACATCGAGTTGTTGTCGGCGAGCGCGCTGCCTGCCGGGTTGGGGATCTGGTTGTGCGTCGGCCCGTTCTGGACGTTGCCGGGGACACAGTTCTCGGCGCCGTAGCCGTCGGGGACCATCGAGCCGCTGAAGTCGTCGTTCGCGGTCTCGCTGAACTCCACGAGGATCGTGAGGAGCTTGGCTTCCTGTGTCGTCTTGGCCTGCTTGAACTTCTTGGCCTTGGTCGCCTTGATCGCCTTGGGGCTCTTGCCGGTCTTGATCGCCTCGGCCTCGAGCTTGGCCAGCTGCCGCGCAGCCACCGGGTTGCCCTGGCTGTGCTTGCGGTCGACCTGCTTGGCCTTGGCCATCGCCGACTGCTTCTCGGCAGCCGACTTCTTCGACACCGCCTTGCCGTTGACCTTGACGGCCTTGTCCGTCCCGAAGGCGCTCTCCATCCGCGGGGCCACATAGTTGATGTAGCCCTGCGACGCAGCGGCGTCGGTGTCGGCACTGGCCGGACCTGGGTTGGGGGCGGCAGCGACGGAGCCCGACCCGAGGGTCAGTCCGGTCGCGGCCAGTGCAACAGCGGGCGCGATTGCGAGGTAACGCCACCGCGCGCGCGAGGATCTGCGAGCTGTCATGTCTCTCCTCAAGGAACCGGACCGGAGCCCGGGCGTCCGCACTCCATTGCACGAACTTCTGTGCATTCTGCCGCGTCACTCCCCACTAGGGAAGAAGTTTGCGACGAGTGGTCACCCCGAACCCCCACCCCCACCCAAAAGACCAGCCCAGTCACGCCGCTGGCCACCCCCCCAGATCCGCGCCGGCCAGTCCTTGCGGGGCGAGACGTGCGTCGACGGGTCGCGGACGCGACGTGCGGACAGCGCGTATGCCGGTTCGCCGCTGGCTGGGCCTGGCGGGAGCGCGGAGTGCGGTCTGCGCGCGCAGCGCGGATGGGACTGCGGCGAACCGGCATAGGCGCAGGCAGCCCAACGGCATACGCAACAAAGCCGAGTCAGTCGAGCAGCGCGAGATCGGCTTCCGTGACCATGCGCGTGGACAGCGCGTGCTCGACAAGGCGCGACTTGCGGTTGCTGGCGAGCTTGCCGGGACCACCGTGCAGCCCTCGGGTGCCGGCGTCGGCCAGCTTCTGACAGACGTTGTCGAGCTTGCGGTTGAACTTCGTCGTCGTCCACCCGAGACGGGCGGCGGCCTGGGCGGAGGACGGGATCTGGCCCTGGCCGGCATACGTCGTGCGCACGAAGCTCTCGCAGAGCGCGACGATGAGCAGCTTCTGGTCGGGTGTCATGGAGACCCGACCGACCGTGGTCTCGCCCGGAGAGTCCTCGGGCTCCAGCTCGGGCTCGGTGACGATGGACGTGAACGTCGCGTCGTCGACGGTGATGTCGAAGTCATAGGTCGTGGGGCCGGCGGTGAACCAGACCGTGAAGGCCTCGAGCGCGAGCGGGATGCGGGCCCCGGGTGAGAGCCACGCCTGGAAGAGTCCCTGGCGGTCGCCGACCGTCGCGGTGAGCGTCGAGCCGACGTTGGTGAGCCACCACAGCTCGTGCTCGCGGTGGACCTGCAGGAAGACGCGGTGGAGATAGGGGTTGTCGTCGATCTCGACGTCGGCGACGCGCCCGATCGTCAGGGGCGCGTCATCGGGCGCCCTGAACTCCTCGCCACAGAACTCCACGGTCACTGCCATCGGTCAGCCTCCCTTCACGCACTTGATGGGTGAGTATGCGGACGTGGCGCCGGCCGCGCGTGCCACCGCGACCTGCGCGCACACGGACGCACCGGACTTGGCGGGCACGGTGTGCGGCAGCTTGCGCACGGTCGTCACCTCGGCCTGCGCGACCTCGGCCTCGCTGGCGGCGATGCGCATGCGATAGAAGTCGCCCTTGCGGACGCCGGCGTAGTTCCACAGGAAGGTGACTCCACCGGAGACGGACCGGCCGTCGATCGCCACGTCCTGGGGGATGTCGACGACGGGTTCGCCCTGGCCGCCGGTCACCGAGGCCGACGGGGCATCGGTCGCCAGGTCACTCGGTTCGTCGCCGCCGCGGAAGCCGATCGCCCACACCACGGTGCCCACGAGCAGGACCATGAGCACGCCGATCCCGGCCAGGAGTGCGCCGCCGCTGATGGTGGTCGGCGGGGGCCCTTCGTCGGTCTCGGTGGTGGCCGGTCGGCTGGCGGGCCCGGGGGCATAGGACTGGGCGGACGTCACCGTGGGTGCGCGGACACTCGTGCGGTCGGGGTCGGTGTGCTCCGGCGCCGCCTGACCCCTGCTGTCGGCGACGGTCGTGTGACCGGACTCGTCGAGGACGACGATCGGGGTGCGGGCGAACCGCTGCTCCTGCTCGATCGCCTGAAGGGCCCGAGCGAGGTCGATGGCGGTCTGGGGTCGGGTGTCGGGCTTCTTGGCCATCGCGTGACCGAGCAGCCGTTCGAGGCTCAGCGGGACGTCGGCCCGCCCGGTCTGCGGCACGGGGGTGGCCCGGATGCGCGGCATGAGCGAGTAGGCGGAGTTGTCGCCGCCGGGCTGCTCGAACGGCGAGCGCCCGACGAGGAGGTGCCACAGGGTGGCCGCGAGCGAGTAGACGTCGCTGCGGGCATCGCCGTTGCTCTGCCCGTAGAGCACCTCCGGTGGGGACCACGGCACGGAGACACCCACGTCCTCGTCGTGCTCCTCCTGCCCGACCGCGCGTCCGGCGATGCCGAAGTCGGTGAGGCCGGGCGCGCCGTACTGGCTGATGAGGACGTTGGCCGGCTTGATGTCGCGGTGGGTGATGCCCGCCCGGTGCGCGGTCTCGACCGCACTGGCCAGCTGTATGCCGGTGCGCAGCACCTCCTCGACGCTGAGCCGCTCCCGCTTGGCCCGGGTTGCGAGGTTGGGCGGCGGGTAGTACTTCATGACGAGGTAGGCCCCGCCGTCGGGAAGCGTCTCGCTGCGGAAGACCTGGACGATGTAGGGGTGGTCCGCGAGCTGGGCCATCGTGTTGGCCTCGTCGACGAACTGCCTCAGGATCGTGGGCGTGAGCCCCTCTCGCTTGAGCACCTTGACGGCCACCGGCATGCGGGGCTGCTGCTGCTCGTAGAGGAAGACGTCGGCGTAGCCTCCCGAGCCAAGGGGTTGGCGATAGACGAGGCCCGGGATGTCGGGGGCCGCGTCCGGTGCTGCTCGGGTCACTCGGAGACCTCGTAGGTGAGGGAGACCTCGTCGGCCAGGGTGAGGATGGCGCCCGGCTCGATGCCGAAGTCCTCGGTCGGGCGCAGCCGCACCGGCTCCTGTCCGGGCAGGGTGACGGTCGTGCCGTTGGTCGAGCCGAGGTCACGCACCAGCACGTGCCACCCCTCGAGGATGACCTCGGCGTGGTTGCGGGAGATGTCGTTGTCGCGGGAGGCGAGCCGGACGAGGTGGGGGCGGCTGCTGGGAGGGAGGTCGGCGTTCACCTTGGGCGCGCGGCCGAGCAGGATCCCGCGGTCCAGCGGCACGACGCCACCCGAGGAGACCCGCAACGTCCCGAGCTGGGGGCGGGGCGTCTGGAACGGCTGCTGCGTCGGGATGTCTCGCTCGCACACCCGGCAGGTGCTCGCGTGCGGTGAGGAGTGGTGACCGGCCGGGCAGATGACGGCCAGGACGACCGGGCTGTCGGCCGGACCCTCGGTGCCGGGGGTCAGCGCGCTGCGGTCCATCGTCACGTCGGGGGCCGGGTTCGCGGCCGGGGCACGGTCGGCCACGGGCGGAGGTGCGGGCTCGTCGACCGACGGCGGCTGCTGGGGAGCGGGGCCGGTCATGCCCCAGTTGTCGGGTCCGGTGGGCCCGTCGGCCGGGTGCGGTTCCGGGACCGGGGCGGGCACCGGGGACGGGGCGGCACCAGCGCCCTGCCCCTCGGGGAGCGTGCGCCACGGAACGCTGTCGATGAGGGCCTTCTTGCCGGACTCGGCCACGGCGGCCGGGGGGATGCGCTGCGCCGGAGGGGATCCGGCGTACTCCTCGGAGGGTGGCAGCGTCAGGTCGGCCGGGGGCACCGGCGGGGCGGCGGGTGGCAGCTCGGGCACGTCGGGGGCGGACTCCTCAGCGGGCTCCGGCTCCGCATCCGCGTCCGGCTCCGCGTCGACGTCAGGCTCCGCGTCGACCTCGGGCTCTGTGTCGACCTCAGGCTCGGACTCGCCGGCCACGGCCGCCGCCTCCTGCTCCACTCCGGGCTCTGGTTCGAGCTGGGGGTCCGGCTCGGGCTCTGGCTCCGGTTGGGGGTCAGGCTCGGGCTCCGGCTGGGGCGCGGGCGCGGCGACGCCGACTGGTCGACCCAGACGGGTGGGGCGCCGCCAGCCACCCTTCGGACCGTCACCCAGCTCGAGCACCGCAGCGTCGACATCCAGGTCACGCCACGGCATACGCCCGTCTGCGGTGACGGCAGAACCGTCGGCCCGCACGGTGGCTTCGCCGCGCACAATCACTCGCGCCTGCTCGCCGGAGGCGTCGACGAGGGCGAAGTCGGGCAGGGCCCGGAGACCGTCACGACCCAGGGCTTCGAGCACCTCGACGAGGCCCGACTCCAGTGGACCGCGGAGCTCGTCCGCGACGACCGAGGGCCCCCGGACGATGAGGTGACGGTCGTCGGCCGACAGCGCCACCCACCCGACGGCGGGCTGGGTCGTGACCTCGGTGCTGCTCACTGCGATCGTCCTCAGGTCGGCATCAGGGTGTGACGGGGAGCCGTGTCGGCCTCGTCACTGTCATCTTCGTCGGAGTCGAAGGCGACGACAACAACACTGATGTTGTCACGACCACCGGCCTCCACGGCGGCCCGGCAGAGCGAGTCCGCAGCCTGCTGGGGGTCGTCGTACTTCTGCAGCGCCACCATGATCGTGCGGTCGTCCAGCTCGTTGGAGAGGCCGTCGCTGCAGAGGACGAAGCGTTCACCCGGGTGCGGCGGGAAGACCCAGACGTCGGCGTGGGGCCCCGGCTCGGTGCCGAGCGAGCGCGTGATGATGTTGCGGAGCGGGTGTCGCAGCGCCTCCTCTGCGGTGATGAGTCCGGCGTCGACCATCTCGCGGACCTCGGAATGGTCCTGGGTGACCATGCTCATCCGGTTGCCGAGGAAGCGGTAGACGCGGGAGTCACCGACGTTGAAGACGATCCAGTGGTCGGCGCCGCCCGCGTCGACGACTGTGAGCCCGGCGACGGTCGTGCCCATGCCGGTCTGCTCGGGGTGCTGCCCGGCGGACTCGAGGATGCGGTCGTTGGTGCGGCGCAGCAGCGCGACGACGTCCTCGGAGCGGACGTGCTCGCGGGTGTTGAGCTCGCCCAGGCACTGCACCGCGATCTGGCTCGCGACCTCACCGGCAGCGTGACCGCCCATGCCGTCGGCGATGGCGTAGACGCGACCCTCCGCGATGAGGTTGTCCTCGTTGTGGGCGCGCACCCGGCCGACGTGGGTCGCGGCGCCCGAGCGGATGTGCACGTCCGGACCCGTGAGGGAGGCATAGTGACGGCCGCTCACGCGCCGGCTCCGCCCGCGGGGCTCACCCGCGCGGTCTCCATGGCGTCCTGGACCTCGTCGTAGTCGCGCTCGGAGTCCGGGCCGGCGATGCGTCCGGTGATGCGGACGAGCTGGGTGACCTCGCCGGCGTCGACCGACGTGAGGAGGTGCACGAGGTAGACGGGCTCGCCGTCCTCGATCCAGGAGACGTTGAGGCCGGTCCAGCTGCGGCCGTCGAGGTCGACGACGAACGTCGGGTCGGCCTCGCCCTCGTCGTGGGCCTCCGCCTCGACGACGAGATCCTCGACGAGTTCGTTGGGAGTCGCGTCACGCGACGTGTGCACGTATGCCGTGAGCCGCGGTGCGAGGTCCCCTCCCCTGCCGTGGACGGCGCGGAAGAGCGCGTCACCGCCCGGCTCGACGACCCAGCTGTCGGGCACGGCCAGCTCGATGGTCGGGAGCTGGGGGCTGAGCGCGCTCGGGTGGCCCACCGTGGGCATCGGGGCCACCTCCAGGCAGTCGGGGGCAGCGCCCTCACCGGGCGCCGTTCATGATCCGAGCCAGCCTAGCCCTGCGGCGCCGGTGCGCACGATGGGGAGAACTCCCCGTTCAGCGGTTCGATGACTCGGGCTGGTCGGCCCACCAGGTGCGCAGCCGGTCGGCAGCGGCCTCGGGTCCGATGGGCCCCTCGTCGAGCCGCACCGACAGGAGGAACTTGTAGGCCCGGCCCAGCACCGGACCGGGGCGGATGCCGAGCACCTCGGCGATCTCGTTGCCGTCGAGCTCGGGCCGCACCGCCGCCAGCTCCTCCTGCTCGAGCAGGAGGTCGATCCGACGTTCGAGCTCGTCATAGGTGCGCGACAGCCGCTGCGCCTTGCGGACGTTGCGGGTCGTGCAGTCGGCGCGGGTCAGCCGGTGCAGTCGGGGAAGGAGCGGTCCCGCATCGGTGATGTAGCGCCGCACCGCCGAGTCGGTCCACTGCCCGTCGCCGTAGCCGTGGAAGCGCAGGTGCAGCTCGACGAGCCGAGACACCGCCTTGACCGTGTCCTTGTCGAACCGCAGCGCCTTGAGCCGCTTGGCGGTCAGCTTGGCGCCGACGACCTCGTGATGGTGGAAGCTCACACCTCCCGCGGGCTCGAAGCGGCGCGTCGCCGGCTTGCCGATGTCGTGGAGCAGGGCCGCGAGGCGCAGGACGAGGTCCGGCCCCGGCACCGACTCGGGCGGCCCGTCGGCCGGACCCTCGAGGGCGATCGCCTGCTCGAGGACGATCAGCGAGTGGTCGTAGACGTCCTTGTGGCGGTGGTGCTCGTCGACCTCCAGCTGCAGCGCCGGGAGCTCGGGCAGCACGTGCGCCGCGAGCCCTGTCGCCGTGAGCAGCTCCAGGCCCGCCCGGGGCCGGGGAGCGAGCACCAGCTTGACCAGCTCGTCGCGCACGCGCTCGGCCGAGACGATCGCGAGACTGGCCGACATGGCCTGCATCGCGGCATACACCTCAGGAGCCGGGACCACTCCGAGCTGGGCGACGAAGCGCACGGCCCGCAGCATCCGGAGCGGGTCGTCACCAAAGCTCACCTCCGGTGCAGCCGGGGTGCGCAGCACGCCGGCCCGGAGGTCGGCCAAACCTCCGTGGGGGTCCACGAACTCCAGCGACGGCAGGCGCAGCGCCATCGCGTTGACGGTGAAGTCGCGGCGGACGAGGTCCTCCTCGAGCGACTCGCCGAACGCCACGACGGGTTTGCGGGTCACGCCGTCATAGGCGTCGGCGCGGTAGGTCGTGACCTCGACGACCGTCTCGACCCCGCCGTCGCGTCGCCGCGCCCCGATCGTCCCGAACTCGCGACCCATGTCCCACGTCGCGCTCCCCCACGAACGCAGGATGGCCTCGGTCTCGTCGGGCGAGGCGCTCGTGGTGAAGTCGAGGTCAGGAGGGGTCCGGTCGAGGAACGCGTCACGCACCGGACCGCCCACCAGGGCCAGCTCGTGACCGGCCCCGGTGAACCGTGCGCCGAGCTCGGTGA
This sequence comes from Knoellia altitudinis, assembly GCF_042666355.1. Classification (NCBI taxonomy): domain Bacteria; kingdom Bacillati; phylum Actinomycetota; class Actinomycetes; order Micrococcales; family Intrasporangiaceae; genus Knoellia; species Knoellia altitudinis. The sequence goes on along the minus strand of NZ_JBHTDK010000001.1, from coordinate 1,704,281 downwards.
GGAGCGGCAGCACCGGGGCGAGACGGGCGACGGCCTGCTCCATGAGCGCGGCCGGAGGTGGGGTGTGCGGTGGGGTGGGTGACACGAGTGACAAGAGTAGGTGCATCAGGGTGCGTGGTTAGAGTGACCAGATGAGCCATGCCGCAGCGGAACCACCCCGGGTCACCCGGCGGCTTCCTGCGGTCGAGGAGCGATCCGCAGGCGGTGTCGTGGTCGACGTGCACGACGGAGAGGCGCGGATCGCCGTCATCGCCCGCCGCAACCGCGCCGGCCGGGTCGAGTGGTGCCTGCCCAAGGGACACATCGAAGGTGCCGAGACCCTCCCGCAGACCGCCGCCCGCGAGGTCGCGGAGGAGACCGGCATACAGGGCAAGGTCCTCATCGAGCTGGGCACCATCGACTACTGGTTCGCGGTCGGTGACCGGCGGATCCACAAGTACGTCCACCACTACCTCCTCGAGGCGGTCGGTGGTGTCCTCACCATCGAGAACGACCCCGACCACGAGGCGATCGACGTCGCGTGGTTCGCGCTGCGTGATGCGCACCGGCACCTCACCTTCCCCAACGAGCGCCGCATCGCCCGGATCGCCTGGCAACGGCTCGCCGGAGACTGAGCCGGGTCGGGGACCCCGGCCCCGCCTAGGATGGGCGCCACACTGAGCGGAAGGGGCACCCGTTGGAGGGCGTCGGACCGGGAACCACCCTCGATGGGCGGTACACCACGCAGCGCAGGATCGAGCAGCGCCACGGGGGCGAACGCTGGACCGCTGACGACACGACCCTCGGGCGCTCCGTCGTGGTGCTCTGCCTCCCCGACGAGGACCACCGTGCCAGCGCCCTGCTCGACGCCGCTCGCCGCGCCGCCGGTCTCGAGGCTCCCACCCTCCTCCGCGTCCTCGACGTCGGTCGCGAGCGCGGCCTTGCCTGGGTCGTGGAGGCCGAGAGCGCCGGTGCCCGTTCGCTCGCCCAGCTCGTCCACGAGGGTGGCCTGCCGGCCGACGAGGTGCGCCGCATCGTCGGCGAGGTCGCCACCGCCCTCGAGTCGGCCCGCCAGCGTGGCCTGCACCACCTCGACCTGCGTCCTGAGGACGTCCTGCGCACCCTCGACGGTGAGGTGCGGGTGCGCGGTGTCGCCACCACCGCCGCTCTCCTCGAGCTGGACGACCTCGAGTCCGAGGACGCATCCCGTCGCGACGCCATCGGCGTCGTCTCCCTGGCGTATGCCGGTCTCACCGGTCTGTGGCCGGGTGAGGGTCAGACGTCGCTCGGGCCCGCTCCGCGCGTCGTCAACGGGGTCGCTGCCCCGTCCGAGATCGCGGCGGGGGTGCCGCGAGACCTCGACGCGTTGTGCCGCCTGACGCTCGGTGAGGACCAGGGACCGACGTCGCCGGGTGACTTCGCCCGCCAGATCGCCCCCTGGCCGTCACGCCAGGTCGCCGGACGGTCCACCATCGCGACCACGGGTGTGGTCGACCCGCGCGTGCCGACGGCGCTGACCCCGGCCGCGCTCGCTCCGTCCGCTCGTCCCACCTCCGCGACCCCCGCAGCCTCCGCGGCTGGCGCGGCGGGCGCGGCGGTGCCGGACGAGTCCACTGCTCCGCTCGAACCGGTCGAGAGCAGGGAGTCGGACGAGGTCCCCGCGGAGGACGTGCCGACCAGGGTCATCGACCGTTCCGGGCTCGCGGACACCGCGCCCGACGAGTCCACCCAGACCATCGAGACCACCCCGGCCACCGAGGCGATCCCGGTGGCCGACCCGGCCGTTGCAGCTGGCGAGACCCCTGGCAGGAGCGACCTCGACAGCACCGCCGAGCTGCAGCCGGTCCGGCCCGCTCCTCCCTCGGGCGATGACGACACCGGGCCAGGGCCTGAGGCGGGCCGCGGCTCGGACGACGACACCCCTGCGCGTCCGGACGATGCCGCCGCCAGGTCGCCTCGCCCGACGCCAGGTACCAACGCCGCAGCCGCCGCGAGGGCTGCCGCAGCTGCTTCCGCTGCCGGCGCGGCCATGGCCGGGGCCGGCTCGGCCGTGGCGGGCGCCGTGGGCCGAGTCGGCTCACGCGTCGGGTCCCTGGGCCGCCAGGTGGGGGACCGGGCGGCCGAGAAGGCCGCCGAGCGCCGCGGGTTCCGTGAGCGGGTCACCGGCCCGAACGCTCCCGGACTGACACCCGACGGCGAACGCCTGCGGCCCGGCACCGGCAGGGACGCGTTCCTCGAGGCACCTGCGCCCCTCGTGCCCGCCCAGCCGCTCAACCGGCGCGAGTCCAAGCTCGCGCTCGGCATCGTCGCCGCGTTCCTCGTGCTCGCTCTCGCCTTCGGTGTGCGCGGAGTGATGCAGATCGGCTCCAACACCGACCTCGACTTCGGTGGCGTGCCCGACCGGGCCTCGACTCCCAGCGCCACCCGCAGCCCCACCCCGACCGGCTCTGGCACCGCCAGCCCGAGCGCGACGACCGGTGAGCCGCTGCAGATCCTCGGCGCGGACGGCTTCGACCCCCAGGGCGACGGGCGCGAGAACGGCACGCGGGCGCCTCGAGTCTTCGACGGCAACCCGTCGACCTCGTGGCAGTCCGAGGGCTACTCGTCCGCCGAGTTCGGCGGGCTCAAGCAAGGTGTCGGCGTGAGCGTCGACCTCGGTCCCAACGTCGCCGCCCGCTCGGTCACGCTGACCCTGACCAACGAGGCCGACGTCGCGGTCTACATCAACAGCGAGCGCTCGCTCAGCTCGGCCATCAAGGTGGGCGAGAAGGCCGGGGTCGAGGGCCCGGTGACCTTCCCGGTCAAGGCAGGCACCCAGGGTCAGTACGTCATCGTCTGGTTCACCGGGCTCACCACCGACAGCACCGGCCGCTACCGCGCCCTTCTCGGCGAGGTCGAGGTCAAGAACTGACATGGCCGATGTCGAGGGCGCTGACGACCGCGCCCTCATGGCCGCTCACGTCGCCGGCGACACCGAGGCCTTCGGTGAGATCTTCCGCCGTCACAAGGACCGCCTCTGGGCCGTGGCCGTGCGCACGACCGGCGACCCCGAGCTCGCTGCGGACTGCGTGCAGGAGGGCTTCATCAACGCGTTCCGGCGTGCCGGGTCCTATCGCGGCGACGCGGCTGTCTCGACGTGGCTGCACCGGATCGTCGTCAACGCCTGCCTCGACCGGCTCCGGCGCGAGCGGGACGTGCTGCGCCGAGCCGGTGACGCGGCTGACATCGACATCATCGACACGCACGACCGGCACGGTGAGGCCGAGACCGGGCTCGACGTCCGAGCGGCCCTCGCCGGGCTCCCGGAGCACCAGCGCGTCGTCCTCGTGCTCGTCGACATGCACGGTATGCCGGTCGCGGAGGTCGCGGAACTGCTCGAGGTGCCCGTGGGCACCGTGAAGTCGCGCTGCGCGCGCGGCCGCTCGGCGCTCGCCGAGCTCCTCGGCCGGCCCGCAGAGGGCGCCTCCCGGGAACCTGAGGCCACGTCGTGACGTCCTATCGAGAGTGGCGTGTCCGCTGGCGTCGGCCCCCTGACGCTGGTGCGGCCGGTACGAGACCTGGGATGAGGAGCTGGTGGTGAGCGCGCAGGACGACGATCTGGACCCGACGGGGATGCGCGCGCTACTGCGTGGGCTCCCGGACCCGGGGCCGATGCCCGACGACCTGGTCCGCCGCATCCACGCCTCGCTGGCCGAGCAGCCTGCGCTTGAAGGCGAGACCCACGCATCTCCCGAGGGCGTTTCACGTGGAACGCCGACCCACACGCGACGGTCCTGGTGGAGCAGACACGCAGGTCACGCCGCAGTCGCTGCGGTCGTCCTCCTCGGGGGCGGAGCGCTGGTCAGCGGACAGCTGGGCCTTCTCGACCGGCAGTCGGGCGTGGAGAGCACCGCTGGGGGCGCGGTGTCCGACAGCGCAGCGAGTGACGCCGAGTCCTTCACCGGGTCGCCACCCGATGCGGACGCCTCCGGCCCTCAGGACTCGGACCTGACTACCACCGGGAAGCGTCTGCGTGACGCCGATCCGGGAGCGGTCGTCGTGCGGCAGTCGGGACGTGCCTACACGGCTGCCGCCCTCAGGACTCAGCTGGACGAGCCCGCGAGCGCACCCCCCGTGCCCCCCCTGACGGCCGAGGCCCCGAGCATCGGTCCGATCGGCACCGAGCTGGGGGTGCGCTCCTGCCTCGAGGCGCTCGGCCTCCCCCGTGCCACGGCCGCGGAGGTCGATCTCGCGGTCTTCGACGGGGCACCCGCAGCGGTCGTCATCGTGACCGTGGGAGGTGAGCGGACGGCATACGCCGTCGCTCGGGACTGCACCACCGACAACCCGGCCGTCCTCGCCGGTCCGGTGGCCCTTCCCTGACCGCGGGTCGGGCCACGTGTCGGGAACACCGAGCGCCTAGGATCAGTTGCATCGTGACCACCGCATGTAGCGGTTGGTCCCCACCACAGCCACAAGGGACGGTGTTCGTGAGCTCCTCCGCCGACGCGACCGTGATCGCGACCGACGACCAGGACGTCCGCAACGTCATCATCATCGGCTCCGGCCCGGCGGGCTACACCGCTGCCGTGTATGCCGCTCGCGCCAGCCTCCAGCCGGTCCTCTTCGAGGGAGCCGTCACCGCTGGCGGTGCCCTGATGAACACGACCGAGGTCGAGAACTTCCCCGGCTTCCGTGACGGCATCATGGGCCCGGACCTCATGGACGAGATGCGTGCCCAGGCCGAGCGCTTCGGCGCCGAGCTCGTCACCGACGACATCGAGTCGGTCTCGCTCGACGGCGAGATCAAGAGCGTCGTCGACGGCGAGGGCCGCACCTGGCGTGCCCGGGCCATCATCCTGGCCATGGGTTCGGCCTACCGCGAGCTGGGACTGCCCGACGAGAAGCGTCTCTCCGGCCACGGCGTCTCGTGGTGTGCGACCTGTGACGGCTTCTTCTTCCGCGACCAGGACATCGCCGTCGTCGGTGGAGGCGACTCCGCCGTCGAGGAGGCCACGTTCCTCACCAAGTTCGCGCGGAGCGTGACGATCGTGCACCGGCGCGGCGAGCTGCGCGCCTCGAAGATCATGGTCGACCGGGCGCTGAGCAACGACAGGATCAGGTTCGCCTGGAACAGCGAGGTCGCCGAGATCCATGGCGGCGACAAGCTCTCCGGTGTCACGCTGCGTGACACCACCACCGGCGCCACGAGCGAGCTCGCGGTCACAGGCCTGTTCATCGCCATTGGCCACGACCCGCGCAACGAGCTGATCCAGGGCGTCGTCAACCTGGACGCGGAGGGTTACGTCCTCGTCGAGGGCCGCTCGACGCGCACGAACCTGCCCGGTGTCTTCGCCTGTGGAGACCTCGTCGACCACACCTACCGTCAGGCCATCACGGCGGCGGGCTCCGGCTGCGCTGCCGCCCTGGACGCCGAGCGCTTCATCGCGGCGATCGAGCACGAGGACGCTCCGGCTCGCGACGCCGCCCTCATCGCGACGCTCGTCGCGCCCTGACCACCCCTCCACACCACCAAGCCCGCCCTTTGACCCCAACCCAGGAAGGACCCCAGCCCATGGGAGCCACCCGCACCACCGATGACGCCTCGTTCGAGGCTGACGTCCTCAAGAACAGCAAGGTCACCCTCGTCGACTTCTGGGCCCCCTGGTGTGGTCCCTGCAAGGCGATCGCCCCCGTCCTCGAGGAGATCGCGCGCGACCACGCCGACACCCTCGACGTCGTCAAGCTCAACACCGACGAGAACCCTGCCGTCACCGGCAAGCTCGGCATCACCTCGATCCCGACGATGCACGTCTACAAGGACGGCGAGATCGTCAAGACCATCGTCGGTGCCATGCCCAAGCCCAAGCTCCTCCGCGAGCTCGAGCCCTTCCTCGCCTGACAGCTTCCCCACCACACGACGACGCCCCCCAGCCACACGCCGGGGGGCGTTGTCGTGTCACGATCGAAGCGAATCACGGTGCAGCACAACCGAATTCGCGAGGCGCATGTGGGACGGAGCGGAGCGAGCACAAGCCCGTTCGCCGCTGGCTGGGCCTGGCGGGAGCGCGGAGCGCGGCCAGCGCGCGGACCGCGGATGGGACTGCGGCGAACGGGTTTGTGCACGCGCAGCGGGCAGGAGCGTCTCGTGCGCAGCGCGGATGGGACTGCGGCGCACGGGGGGGTTCACGCGAAGCGGGCAGGAGGGCCTCGCCCGAAGGAGGCTCAGCTGGGTGAGCGGAGCTGCATGGCGTCGAGGATCCGGTTGAGGTCCTCGACGGAGGCAAACTCGATGGTGACCTTTCCCTTGGCCTTGCCGAGCGCGATGCCGACGCGGGTCTCGAGGCGGTCCGAGAGGCTGGCGGCGAGGTCGTCGAGCTGCGGATGGCGCCCACCGGCACGGGGACGACGCCTGGCCGGCTTCTCGTCCTCGACTCCGAGGGAGACGATCTCCTCGACCGAGCGGACGGACAGACCCTCCGCGACGATGCGCTGGGCGAGGCGCTCCATGGCCGCGTTGTCGGAGACGCCGAGGAGGGCGCGGGCGTGCCCTGCGGAGAGGACTCCGGCGGCGACGCGGCGGGCCACGATCGGAGGCAGCTTGAGCAGGCGCAGGGTGTTGCTGATCTGGGGACGCGAGCGACCGATGCGGGTGGCGAGCTCCTCCTGGGTGCAAGCGAAGTCGTCGAGGAGCTGCTGGTAGGCAGCGGCCTCCTCGAGGGCGTTGAGATTGCTGCGATGCAGGTTCTCCAGGAGCGCGTCACGCAGGAGGTCGTCGTCCTCGGTCGCCTTGATGATCGCGGGGACGGTGTCGTTGCCGGCTTCGCGGCTGGCCCGCCATCGGCGCTCGCCCATGATGAGCTCGAACTCGACACCTTCGGGGACATCGGTGGCGTCCGGAGAGATGGGGCGGACGACGACGGGCTGCAGGACGCCGATCTCACGGATGCTGTGGACGAGCTCAGCGAGATCGTCCTCGTCGAAGACCGTGCGTGGCTGGCGTGGGTTGGGGCGGATGGCGTCGAGAGGCAGGTCCGCGAACCGGGCACCCGGAACGGTCACGAGCTCAGGGCTGTCCGAAGTGGTGGACGAGGACTGCTCACCAGCGTGGGGGCCGCTGACCTGCGACGATGCGTCCCGGTCCGTGGTTCGATCCGCCTCCTGGCTACCGCCGGGGATGTCGATGGAATCCGGGTCCGCGGGCGGACGTGAGGCTGGGTCCACCGCTCCGGACCCCGCTTCTTCCGGGGGGCGCTCCTTGAAGAAGACGTCGGTGGGGCGGTTCGTCGCGCCACCGGCACCGGGTGGGATGAGGGCGCCGAGTCCGCGGCCGAGGGCACGTCGCTTGTCGCTCATGAGCGATCCTCACTGTTCTCGGCCGCGTTCTGCGCTGCCATCTCGGAGGCGGCCTCGAGGTACGAGAGGGCGCCGCTGCTGTTGGGGTCATAGGTCATGACGGTCTGACCGTGGCTGGGCGCCTCGGAGATGCGGACCGAGCGCGGTACGGAGGCCTTGAGCGTCTGGTCGGGGAAATGACTGCGAACCTCGTCGGCGACTTGGGCCGAGAGCCGGGTGCGTCCGTCGAACATGGTGAGCAGGATGGTCGACACATGGAGGTTGGGGTTGAGGTGGTCGCGGATCAGCTCGATGTTCTTGAGCAGCTGCGACAGCCCTTCCAGCGCGTAGTACTCGCACTGGATCGGGATGAACACCTCACTGCCGGCAACGAAGGCGTTCACGGTGAGCAGGCCAAGGCTGGGCGGGCAGTCGATGAACACGTAGTCGAGGGCCTGCCCCTGCTCGGTGAGCTCGGTGACGTACTTCGAGACCGCTCTCTGCAGCCGTGTCTCCCGAGCCACCAGCGAGACGAGCTCGATCTCGGCGCCGGCCAGGTCGATCGTCGCCGGTGCACAGAACAGTCCTGGCACGTCTGGACAGGGTTGCACGACCGTGCTCAAGGGATCGCCGTCCACGAGCACGTCGTAGATGCTCGGGACCTCGGCGTGGTGGTCGATGCCCAGCGCCGTGCTCGCGTTGCCCTGGGGATCGAGATCGATGACCAGCACCGTCGCACCCGCCTGAGCCAACGCGGCTGCGACGTTCACCGTGGTCGTCGTCTTGCCGACCCCACCCTTCTGGTTCGCCACGGTGAGCACGCGGGTCTGGGCCGGGCGTGGCAGCTCCCGCCCCGCGAGAGTCATCCGCTTGCGAGTGTCCGCCGCCACCGCTTGGGCCAAGGGTGTGTCCGCTCCAGCAGCCGGGATGTCGGCCACGTCCCCCTCCTGCACCTCGCGGGACACGCGGTCCAGCGCATCGGCGGCCTTCTCCGACTCGATAGGCAACGTTTCACGTGAAACGTCGTCGACACCCTCAGTCACTGTCACCGAGTCAGTCTCCCCCGCTGAGGCCTCGTCCCCAGCCGACGCCTCAGCGCTTGACGTCACATTCAGCTCAGAAACTGCCCGCAAAACGGTCGTTTCACGTGAAACATCTCCCCGGTCGACGCCATCTGGACCAGGCCATCCCAGCGGAGCGGATTCGGGGCCGGCAAGGGCGGGAAATCCCAGCCCAGGGGTCACGCGGCGTACGGCCTCGACTGCCATCGTCGGGATCCACCTCACAGTCGTTGGTCGGGAACACCCAATCCAAACCCAACCACCCCCGACACGCCAAACCCCGAGCACCTCCACCTCGGGAGTTCCGCTCACAGCACAACGTTTCACGTGAAACATGACGTGGATCGGGTGTCCGTGGTCGTGTCCGTGGTGGTCATCCGTGTCGCCCCAGTCCCATCCGCGCTGCGCGCGCAGACCGCACTTCGCGCTCCCGCCAGACCCAGCCAGCGGCGACACGGACAACCACCACTCCACCCGGTCCCCGCCGCTGTAGTCATGTTTCACGTGAAACGCCGCCCCACCCATGTCACGTGTTCGCGAACCAACTCGCGGTGTGGCTCCGTCTCCCCGTGACCTCACAGCGCGGCCTCGGACCCGTCATGGAGGATGACGAGTCGTGTTGGGAGAGGAGTTTGCGGGAAGGTCTCCAACGACCACAAGGGTGACGTGTCGCGCGTACCGGACCACGGTGGGGGCTGGGAGCGGAAGTAGCAGGACGCAGCGGTGACACAGGTAGGGGCGGAAGATTTCACCACCGGGACCACGCTGGGCGGTGCGAAACGGGAGCAGGGAAGTGCTCGTTCGCCGCTGGCTGGGTCTGGCGGGAGCGCGGAGCGCGGTCTACGCCCGGAGCGCGGATGGGACTGCGGCGAACGAGCACTTCGCTGCGACGTACAGCATCGAAACGAAGCGGCCCCGATGAGGAGGACCGGAGCCGCAGTGAAGAAGGGTCAGCGCTTCTTCTTGCCCTTGGCGACGCGGGTCTTGGGCTGGAAGGTGAGATCGAGTGTCAGGGTGGGTTCGTCGAGGACGGCGGATCCGTGGGCGGTGATGGCGTCGGCCACGAGGCCGAGCTTGTTGAGCTCGCGCCGGTCGGCGTCGAGCTCCTCCTGTGCGGAGCGGCCCTTCATGGCGACGACGGTGCCGCGCCCGTCGAGGAGGGGAACGCACCACCGGGCGAGCTTGGCGATGCGGGCGACGGCGCGGGCGGTGACCCACGGGGCAGAGAGCACGCCGACGAGCTCCTCGGCGCGGCCCCGGTGCACGGTGACGTTGTCGAGTCCGAGCTCGCTGACCTTGGAGCTGAGCCAGTCCGTGCGACGTTGCATCGGTTCGACGAGGTGGATATCCAGGTCCGGGCGGGCGATGCCCAGTGCGATCCCGGGCAGGCCGGCGCCGGAGCCGACGTCGACGAGCTTGGCGCCCACGGGGAAGGCGTCCTCGATGACGGCGCAGTTGAGGACGTGCCGCTCCCAGAGACGGGGGACCTCGCGCGGTCCGATGAGCCCGTGCGTCACTCCGGTGTCGGCGAGGATCTCGACGAATCGGGTGGCGGACGGCATACGGTCGGCAAAGACCGCAGCCGCACCCGAAGGTGCGGCTGGCGGGGTCATGTCGAACGTTTCGTCCGTCACCGTTTCACGTGAAACATCGCTCACGCGGGAAGGACCACGACGTGGCGTCGGGGCTCGACGCCCTCGGACTCGGAGGACAGACCGGCGGCGAGGACCTCGTCGTGCACGACCTTGCGCTCGAATGCGGTCATCGGATCGAGGGCGACCTGCTCGCCCGACTCCTTGACGGACGCGATGGCCACCTTGGCCACCTCGACGAGCTCGGCGCGGCGACCGGCGCGGTGGCCGGCGACGTCGAGCATGAGCCGGCTGCGGTGTCCGGTCGCCGACTGCACGGCCAGGCGGGTGAGCTCCTGCAACGCGTCGAGGACCTTGGCGTTGTCGCCGACGAGGCGCCTGGGGACGCGCCCCTCCTCGGAGTCGACGATCGCCACGGCAGCGCGGTCACCGTCGATGTCGACGTCGATGTCGCCGTCGAGGTCGCAGATGTCGAGGAGGTTCTCGAGGAAGTCGGCAGCAACCTCCCCCTCCTTCTCGAGATCGGCGGGCGCCTCCTTGGCCGAGGCGGTGTCGGTGGTGTCGTCCGCACCATCCTCGCCGGTGAGGTCTGCGTCCGGCGCGCTGTCTGCCTCACGATCGCTCGCCTCGCCGCTTGTCGGTGCCTCGGTCGCCGTGGCGGCCTCGTCGACAACGGTCGGATCCGCGGTCTCCTGGTCGGTCAGTTCGGTCATCTCGTCGTTCCTCTCATGGCGGCTGACGACGTCGTCTGCCGGTCCGGCGCCGTATCGTCACAGGTCAGAGCCCTGATACGGCAGGTATGGTCTCAGGCGTTGGTCTGGGGCTTCTTCTCGGCGACAGGGCCGGCGCCACTCTTCTTCTTGGCGCGCTTCTTGCCCTTGGGCTGGACCCGCTGACGGGTCCGTTCGGCCGCTGCCTCGGCCTCAGCAGCCTCCGCGGCCTTCCGCTCGGCCTCACCGGGGATGGGCTTCCCGCGCTTGGCGAGCCGCTCGTGCAGAGCCTTCTCGGCCGCCGAACCCGGCGCGGGCATCTTCCGGATCACATAGAACTGCTGGACCATCGACCACACGTTGGTGGTGAACCAGTAGAGGAGGACACCGATGGGGAAGTTGATGCCGGAGACGGCGAAGACGATCGGCATGACGTACATGATCAGCTTCTGCTGCTTCGCGAACGGGTTGTCCAGCGCAGAAGCCGGCATGTTCTTGGTCATCAGCTGACGCTGCGTCGTGAAGGTCGTGGCCGACATGAGGATGATGAGGATGACCGTGACGACGTAGGTCGCGGTGTTGTCCGCCCCGAGGAAGGTGTCGGAGAGCTGGGCGCCGAAGAGCGTGGCCTGCTCGGCCTGCGCCGCGACCTCCCGGGTGATCGGCCCGATCTCCTCGTTCTGTCCGGTGGAGATCTTCTCGAGGCCGTTGAGGACGCGGAAGAGACCGAAGAAGAAGGGTGACTGCACGAGGATCGGCAGACACGAGGAGAACGGGTTGGTGCCCTCCTTGCGATAGAGCCCCATCGTCTCCTGGGTCATCGCCTGGCGGGACTCAGGGTCGTTCTTGCCCTTGTACTTCTTCTGGATCTTCTGCAGCTCCGGCTGGATGAGCTGCATCTTGCGGGAGGCGTTGATCTGCTTGACGAACAGCGGGATCATCGCCGCACGCATGACCAGGACGAGGCCGATGATCGACAGGCCCCACGCGAGGCCGGACGCCGGGTCGAGCCCGATCGTCGTGAATGCCGAGTGGAAGCCGTACATGATCCACGCGACGAGGAGCTCGATCGGGCGGAGCAGGGTGTTGAAGAAGTCTCCCATGCTGTCCTTTGGTCAGTCCGGCATCTCGGCCGGGATGGGCCCACACGGTGGTGCAGATGTGTGGGTCAGGTGGTGGTCTCGTGGGGGATGTGACGAGCGACGAGCTCGCCGTCATCCGGTTCTCCGGGCAGTGCTGGCACGTGGTCGACCCCGCCGGCAGACCAAGGGTGACATCTGCCCAACCGCCGGAGCGTGAGCCAGGTTCCCCGGAACAGGCCGTGGCGGCCCAGGGCGGTCACGGCATACGCCGAGCAGGAGGGGTAGTAGCGGCAGGTGGCCGGCAGCATGGGTGAGAGGACGAGCTGGTAGGCGCGCACGAGCCAGACGAGCGGCTTGGCAGCAACCTGAACCAGTGTCACTGGGTAACCTCGAAGCGACGAGTTGCCTTGTGCAGCAACGGTTTCAGCGTTGCCGACAGGTCAGTGAACGTGGCCTTCGCAGAGGCCGGCTGAGCCCGGACGACGATGTCGACACCCGCCGGTATGCCGGCCAGCTCGCCGGCCATTGCAGCCCGCAGTCGACGCTTGGTCCGGTTGCGCACGACCGCGTTGCCCACGGCCTTTGACACGACGAAACCGACCCGCGGCGGAAGTCCCGCACGAGAGCCGGTCACGTTGGCGTGCACCACGAGGATCCTCGATCCCGCTCGCGTCGCACCAGGGGCACGGATCGCCGACGCGAAGTCCGACCGCTTCCGCAGTCGGTGCGGCGCCGGCAGCACCGAAGCCTCAGGCGGAGAGTTCGGAGCGGCCCTTGCGGCGACGGGCACCGAGGATGGCGCGACCCGCACGGGTGCGCATGCGCAGACGGAAGCCGTGGGTCTTGGACCGGCGACGGGTGTTGGGCTGGAACGTACGCTTGCTCACGGGAAATCTCTTCTCACGGGACGGACCCATACGGACAAAAACCGCATGGTTTGGGGCTGTCTGGGTCGTGCTGGCTCAGAGGCTGTGGGCAGGCGTCAACGGCCGCCACAACAGGCCTGTCAAAGGTACGTGAGGGCGGCATACCGGGTCAAACTCGCTGAGGGGAAGCGCTCCGGGCAGAGAACCGCCTATGCTCTCACCTCACGGTGTCACCGCTGACCCGACACGCGGGACGTTCCACGCAGAGGATGGATCGGTACCACGTTTCGGCTTGCCGCAGGGCCACCCCCTTGTTAGCGTCACCCGGCATACCCACAGTCTGTGGAAAACTCTGTGGACATCCTCGTCCCACGCACAAGTGACACTGAAAGGTCTGGGTGATCAGGTGCCGGATGTCGGGATGGACCAGATCTGGCGCACCACCCTCGACGCGCTCGACTCTGACGGAATCCCTGTCCAGCAGCGCGCCTTCCTCTCGCTCGCCAAGCTCGTGGGCCTGCTCGACGAGACCGCCCTCATCGCCGTCCCCAACGACTTCACCAAGGACATCGTCGAGACCCGGCTGCGCGAGCGGGTCACCGAGACCTTGAGCAGCCAGCTCGGCCACGACGTGCGCCTCGCCGTGACGGTCGACCAGTCGCTCGCGGACGTGCCGGCCCAGCTCCCGCCCCACGACGCCTCGGCCGAGGGCGCCGACCAGGTCGCGCGAGCCACGCCGACCGAGCCCGGGTCGACCGACGCCGACGGGCGCCGAGCCAAGCGCCGGGCCGAGCTCGACGGCATCGCCCTGGTCGAGGACGACGAGGACGACGACGACGGCCGCCGCGACGGATCGGTGGTCCGGAGGCGATCACCCGGCGCGCTGCGCCCCCGCCCCGGTGCCGCCGTCCCCGAGCAGGTCGAGCTGACCCGGCTCAACCCGAAGTACACCTTCGACACGTTCGTCATCGGGGCCTCCAACCGCTTCGCCAACGCGGCCGCGCTCGCCGTCGCCGAGACGCCGGCCAAGGCCTACAACCCGCTCTTCATCTATGGCGAGTCCGGCCTGGGCAAGACCCACCTGCTCCACGCGATCGGCCATTACGCCCGCAACCTCTTCCCGCACGTCAAGGTGCGCTACGTGAACTCCGAGGAGTTCACCAACGACTTCATCAACAGCATCCGCGACGACAAGGCCGCGAACTTCCAGCGCCGATACCGCGACGTCGACGTGCTCCTCATCGACGACATCCAGTTCCTCCAAGGCAAGGTGCAGACGCAGGAGGAGTTCTTCCACACGTTCAACACCCTCCACAACGCCAACAAGCAGGTCGTCATCACGAGCGACCTCCCGCCCAAGCTGCTCAGCGGCTTCGAGGAGCGGATGCGCAGTCGGTTCGAGTGGGGCCTGATGACCGACGTGCAGCCTCCCGACCTCGAGACCCGGATCGCCATCCTGCGCAAGAAGGCCGCCCAGGAGAGGCTCAGCGTCCCCGACGACGTGCTCGAGTTCATCGCCTCGCGGATCACCACCAACATCCGTGAGCTCGAGGGCGCCCTCATCCGGGTCACGGCCTTCGCCAGCCTCAACCGTCAGCCGGTCGACATCTCCCTCGCCGAGATCGTGCTCAAGGACCTCATCCCGCACGACTCCGCCAACCAGATCACGAGCGCCACGATCATGGCGCAGACGGCTGCCTACTTCGGACTCACCCTCGAGGACCTGCAGGGGCAGTCACGCTCCCGGGTGCTCGTCACGGCACGCCAGATCGCGATGTACCTGTGCCGTGAGCTCACCGACCTGTCGCTGCCCAAGATCGGGCAGCAGTTCGGCGGTCGTGACCACACGACGGTCATGCACGCGGACAAGAAGATCCGCCAGCTCATGGCCGAGCGGCGAGCGATCTACAACCAGGTGACCGAGCTGACGAACCGGATCAAGCAGCAGACGCGCTGACGCTTCCGTCTCGTTGTCCACAGGTTGATCCACAGCTGTGGGCACCTCGTCACCCGTTCGACACCTTGCGCCGCCCGTTGCGGTCTCGCCCTGCACCATCCACGGGCTGTGGAGAACTCTGTGGAGAAGAGCCCTGTGGACAACCTGGGGACGTCCCCACACCTGCGTTCGTCCACAGGCCCTGTGGACAACTGTGGACAACTGTCCGGTGAGGGTGGACGAGAGGTGTCGGCCCCGTGGACGGGACCGGACGACGCAGTGGCCGTCAACAGGCACGACCCTCCGCTCCACACCCCGTCCACGGGTCATCCACCGGGCCGGAGCGCCGCTGACCTGCAGGGACACCCGGTTGTCCACAGGATCCACACCTCCTACAACTCTGACGAGATCCCCCTATCAATTGTCCTGCCCCGAGCACCTGCCTGTGGAACGTCACCCCGAGAGGGCCCTCTCGACGGTGGGAGGGTCGGGCGGATGACAACTTCCGGCTCGGGTGTCCCCGCCCTCCTCTGTGCACTAATGTCATCTTTCCCGCATGCCCGCACCCTGTGGGGTGCCTGCGGTCCAAGACGTTGTCGTGCCTGCTCCACCCCACACAGTTAGGTCGGTATGCCGTGAAGTTCCGCGTCGAGCGTGAAGTCCTGGCCGAGGCAGTCACCTGGGTCGCCCGCGGACTCCCTGCCCGCCCTCCGGTGCCCGTTCTGGCCGGCATCCTCATCGAGGCGAACGACGAGGGCACCGTGACGCTCTCCGCCTTCGACTACGAGGTGTCCGCCCGCCTGACCGTCGCCGCCGAGGTCAGCGAGTCCGGGACCGTGCTCGTGCTGGGGCGCCTGCTCGCCGACATCTCCCGCAACCTCCCCAACAAGCCGGTCGACGTCGAGGTCCAGGGATCCAAGGTCCAGGTCGTCTGCGGCTCGAGCCGCTTCAGCCTGCTCCAGATGCCCTCCGACGACTACCCGACGCTGCCCACGTCACCCGAACCCAGCGGCTCGATCGACGGTCAGCTCTTCACCCAGGCGGTCAGCCAGGTGTCCGTGGCCGCCGACCGCGGCGACACGCTCCCGATCCTCACCGGTGTCCGCGTCGAGATCGAGGGCGACAAGATGACGCTCCTCGCCACCGACCGCTACCGCCTGGCGATGCGTGAGCTCACGTGGAACCCCACCGACAGCGCCGCGAGCCACATCGTGCTCGTGCCCGCGCGCACCCTCGCCGACACGGCCCGGTCGCTGGGCGCCTCCGGCTCGATCGACGTCGCCCTCGGCTCGGCCGCGGGTGGCGACGGCCTCGTCGGCTTCGAGGCCGGGTCCCGGCGCACCACCACGCGCCTGCTCGACGGCGAGTACCCCAAGGTCAGCTCCATCTTCCCGACCAGCTCCGACACCGAGTCGGTCATCAACACGGCCGAGCTCGTCGAAGCGGTCAAGCGGGTCGCGCTCGTCGCCGAGCGCAACACCCCTGTGCGGCTGCGCTTCACCGAGGGCCAGGTCGCGATCGAGGCCGGCACCGGCGAGGACGCCCAGGCGAGCGAGGCCGTGGAGGCCACGCTCACCGGCCCCGACGTCGAGGTCGCGTTCAACCCCGGCTTCCTCCTGGACGGCCTCGGCGCCGTCGGCACCGAGTTCAGCCGGCTCTCGTTCACACAGCCGTCGCGCCCCGCGGTCCTCAGCGGTCAGGCCGAGGCTGACGGCGAGGCCGACACCAGCTATCGCTACGTCATCATGCCGGTGCGCTTCGCGAGCTGACCGGCGTAGCCTGACGCACAGCCGCCGAGCACGGGCGGGGTATGCCGCGCACTCGGGTGAGCGGACGGCATACCGTCGATTGTCAGAACAGAGAACAGACCAGCACCTCCGCCACGTGAAGGGGTAGTCAATGCAACTGGGACTCATCGGGCTCGGCAAGATGGGCGGCAACATGCGCGAGCGCATCCGCCGCGCCGGCCACGAGGTCGTGGGCTTCGACCACAACCCCGAGGTCTCGGACGTCCGGACCCTCGCGGCGCTGGTCAAGAAGCTCGACGCCCCACGCGTCGTCTGGGTGATGGTGCCGCACGGCGACCCGACCCGCGAGACCGTCGCCAAGCTCGGCGAGCTGCTCGACAAGGGCGACCTCGTCATCGACGGGGGCAACAGCCGCTTCACCGACGACATCGAGAACGAGAAGCTGCTCAAGGCCAAGGGCATCGGCTACCTCGACTGCGGGGTGTCCGGCGGGATCTGGGGCCTCGAGAACGGCTACGGCCTCATGGTCGGCGGCACCAAGGCCAACGTCGCCAAGGCGATGCCGATCTTCGACGCGCTGCGGCCCGAGGGTCCGCGCGACGAGGGCTTCGTCCACGCCGGCGACATCGGCGCCGGCCACTACGTCAAGATGGTGCACAACGGCATCGAGTACGGCCTGATGCACGCCTACGCCGAGGGCTACGAGCTGCTCGCCAAGAAGGACATCGTCAAGGACGTGCCGGGCTCGTTCAAGGCCTGGAGCCGCGGCACCGTCGTCCGCTCCTGGCTGCTCGACCTCATGGTCAAGGCGCTCGAGGAGAACCCCGGGCTCGACGACGTCTCGGACTACACCGCCGACTCCGGCGAGGGTCGCTGGACCGTCGAGGAGGGCATCGCCAACGCCGTCCCCATGCCGGTCATCTCGGCCTCACTGTTCGCGCGCTTCGCCTCGCGCCAGGACCACTCACCGACGATGCAGGCCGTCGCGGCACTGCGCGGCGAGTTCGGTGGACACCAGGTGATGACGATCGACGAGGGCGACAAGCTCCGCTCCGAGGCCGCCGCAGGCCCGAAGTCCGCGACCGCCGCCAAGGCCAAGGCCGCCCGCAAGGAGAAGCCGACCAAGAGCGCCAGCCAGGCCGCCGCCAAGGGCCGCCAGGCCGCCGCCGCCGGCCCCTCCTCCGGTTCGGGCTCGACCGGAGCCTCCTCTCCGACGTCCGGCACCGGCTCCACCCGGACGGGCTCGACGAAGACGGGCTCGACGCGGAAGAGCGCCAAGAGCGCCACGAAGTCCTGAGCGATCAGGGGTGTATGTCCGGCACCTGACCGTCGGCGACTTCCGGAGCTATCCGAGCGCCGAGGTCCCGCTCGAGCCGGGCATCACGACGTTCGTCGGGCTCAACGGGCAGGGCAAGACCAACCTCGTCGAGGCGATCGGCTACCTCGCGTCGCTGTCGTCGCACCGGGTGGCCAACGACGCACCGCTCGTCAGGTTCGGTGCGGCCCAGGCGATCATCCGCGGCGCCGTCGTCCGGGACGGCCGCGAGGCGATGGTCGAGCTCGAGATCACTCCCGGGCGGGCCAACCGGGCGCGGCTCAACAAGTCGGCCCTGACCCGTCCGCGGGACGTGCTGGGCCAGGTCCGGACGGTGCTCTTCGCCCCCGAGGACCTGTCCCTGGTCAAGGGCGACCCGTCCGAGCGGCGGCGCTTCCTCGATGACCTGCTCGTCGCGCGCCAGCCTCGGTGGGCGGGAGCGCGGGGCGACTACGACCGAATCCTCAAGCAGCGCAACGCCCTGCTGAAGTCGGCGGCGCCCGTCCTGCGCGGTCGGGGCAAGCAGCGGCGGCCGGTCGAGGGGGCCGATGCCGTCTCTGAGCGAGAGGCGGCCCTGCACACCCTCGACGTGTGGAACGCCCAGCTCGCCCAGGTGGCCGCCCCCCTGCTCTATGCCCGGCTGCGGCTGCTGCGCGACCTGGCGCCGCTGCTCGGCAAGGCCTACGACGAGGTGAGCGCTGGACAGTCGGATGCCAAGGTGAGCTACAAGGCGTCGCTGCGTGAGGAGTTCGCGGCGCGGATCGCTGCTGGTGAGGTGCCCGAGCTCGAGGAGCTGCACGCCGAGCTGCTGGCCTCGTTCGCGGAAGTCCGTGGCCAGGAGATCGAGCGCGGCGTGACGTTGGTCGGTCCTCACCGCGACGACGTCGTGCTCACCCTCGGCGAGCTGCCGGCCAAGGGCTATGCCAGCCACGGCGAGAGCTGGTCGTTCGCGCTGGGACTCAAGCTCGCGGCATACCACCTGCTTCGTCACGATCTCGGGGACGACCCGGTCCTCATCCTCGACGACGTCTTCGCCGAGCTCGACTCCGGCCGGCGCGAGCGGTTGGCGGCGATGGTCGCCGACTGCGAGCAGGTGCTCATCACTGCCGCGGTCGAGGCGGACGTCCCGTCCGAACTACGAGGACGCACGTATGCCGTGTCGCTCGGTGAGGTGACCGTCCGTGAGTGACGACGCGAATCGGACTGCGGGACAGGGTGACTCATCGACATCGTCGAAGGGCGACGGGGACGCCGACGTTTCACGTGAAACCCCGGAGGACTTCATGAGCGCTCCCGCGGACGCGCTCTCGCGGGCGCGAGCGGCGGCGCGGTCACGTGGGCTGCGACCGGGCGTGAAGCCGAAGCGCCGGTTCAGGGACGTGCCAGACGGCATGGGTGGGCGCAAGGGCGGGCGGGACCCGATGCTGCTCGGCGACGAGCTCGATGCCTTCGTGACCGAGCGCGGGTGGAAGGTCGACGTCGCGGTCGGCGCCGTCATCGGGCGGTGGTCCACGATCGTCGGGGAAGAGGTGGCGCAGCACTGTCAGCCGGTCGAGTTCGTCGACTCGGTGCTGACGGTCCGCTGCGAGTCGACGGCGTGGGCGACGAACCTGCGCCTCATGTCGACGACGCTCATGGGCAGCCTGGCCCGTGAGGTGGGCGAGGGCACGGTGACCCAGATCAAGGTCGTCGGACCGAGCGCACCGTCATGGTCCAAGGGGATGCGCCGGGTCCAGGACGGGCGTGGCCCCCGCGACACCTACGGCTGAACGCCTACGGCCGAACGGGGCGTGTGGCGTCCAAGATCCTGCCAAACGCGTCAGACATGACGCGTTCGGCAGGACTCTCAGGTGGCGTGTTGCAAGGATGGGGGCATGGCAGACGGGATCGTTGGCGCGTGGCAGCGACTCATCTCCGGGGATGTCGACTGGCCCCTCCACGCTTTGCGTCACCTCCCGTCCGGTCAGACGACCGGCTGGTACTTCTGGACGGGCGAGCTGCTGAGTGATGACTCCTTCTTCCGCCCGTGGCACACACGACACCTTGTGGACCTCATCCCCGGACTTGAACCTCATCTCGCTCTGGAGCCCGGCACTCGCTTGATCTATGCACCGGACCACCTCGATGTGTGGCACGACTCGAGCCTGTTGGTCGAATAGATCCGGCTGGGCCGGACGAGGTGCGGGTGTCGGAGGTGGAGGTGAGGATGGGGGCATGACGACGAACCCGGCCCCGCACTCCTGCCCGATCGTGCCGCCCTACCTGCTCGAGGCGCTCGCGACGTCGGGCGAGCCGCACCTCGCGGAGCGAGCCCGGGAGACGCTGCGCCTGGACCAGCTCCGTTATGAGCGGCACGCCCGCGAGCACGCGCTGCGCGACACCGGTCGGCGGGTCAGCCGCTCGGCCACGAGGGCGACGACCGACGCTCCCAACCGACTGCTCCACGACGCCGAGAACGGCACCACCCTGCCCGGCACCCAGGTGCGTGCCGAGGGAGAGCCGGCCACCGACGACGTCGCGGTCAACGAGGCCTACGACGGACTGGGGGCGACCTGGGAGCTCTGGCACGCGGCATACGGTCGCAACTCGCTGGACGACAAGGGCCTCGGGCTCGTCGCCACGGTGCACTACAGCACCAACTACGACAACGCGTTCTGGGACGGGTCGCAGATGGTCTTCGGCGACGGGGACGGCGAGATCTTCCTCGGCTTCACCCGCAGCCTTGACGTCATCGGCCACGAGCTCGCGCACGGCGTCACCCAGTACACCTCCGGCCTCGTCTACCAGGACCAGGCCGGCGCGCTCAACGAGCACGTGTCCGACGTCTTTGGCATCCTCGTCAAGCAGCGGCTCCTCGGGCAGAGCGCCGAGCAGTCCGACTGGGTCATCGGCGCGGAGCTGCTCGCCCCGGGGGTCAACGGTGTCGGGCTGAGGTCGATGAAGGCGCCCGGCACGGCCTACGACGACCCGCGCCTGGGCAAGGACCCGCAGCCCGGTCACATGGACGACTTCGTCGTCACCGACGAGGACAGCGGCGGCGTGCACATCAACTCCGGCATCCCCAACCGGGCGTTCCACCTCGTCGCGACGGCGCTCGGTGGCAACGCCTGGGAGGCTCCCGGTGCCATCTGGTATGCCGTGATCACCGGTGACATCAAGGCCGACTGTGACTTCGCGACCTTCGCCGCGCTCACCGAGGCGGCCGCCGTCGACGCGCACGGCGCGGACTCACCGGAGGCCGAGGCGGTGCGCAACGCCTGGCGTGAGGTCGGCGTCACCGACGGTGCCGGGACGGACCCCGCGCCGACCCCCGCACTTACACCGGAGCCGGAGCCCACCCCCGAGCCGGAGCCGACTCCAGAGCCCGCTCCGGCACCCGCTCCCGGGACCGAGCCCCAGGAGGTGCAGGTCCGCCGCACGGGCGGCTTCGCCGGGCTCGTTCGTGAGCGGACGGTGGTCCTCGACGAGCTCCCGGCGCCGGATGCCTCCGCCTGGCGCACCCTGCTCGCCGGACCCCATCCCGAGCTGCAGTCCTTCGCCGGCGGGCCGGCCCAACCCGACCGCTTCTGCTACGGCGTGACGTGTGAGGTGCCGCCGCTCGACGTGACGATCCAGGAGCCGTCCCTGCCCGACCCCGTGCGCGAGCTCTTCGACAGGACCCTCGATCTTTGAGCAGCACAGATTTCTGAGCAGCACCGACCTGTGGGCCGAGCCATGAGCCGGGCGCCGGCGGAACCACAGTGGGGACCGAACCGTTGCTCCGGTGTGCGGCAGGCGCTGAACGACTCAGTGGGCTCCGTCGGGAGAGGATGAGCCATGCAGCGGTTCGCTCGTCCACGTCCTCGTGGACTCGTCGTGGCCGCAGCCGCGCTGTCCCTCACCGGGATCGTCGTGCTCGCCGGCGCCGCGCAGGCCGCGCCCGTCACCACCCAGCTCGCGGCCGAGAACACTCCTTCGGTGACGACGACCGACCAGTTCGTCGACGTCCGGGCCGAGAGCGACGGCAGCCCGGTCCGGCTCGACACCCGCCTCTACCTCCCTGCCGGTGACGGCCCGCACCCAGCGGTCCTCCTCGCGCACGGCTTCGGCGGCAGCAAGGAGAGCGTCGACGGGGAGGCGAAGCGGTATGCCGCCGATGGCCACGTCGTCCTCACCTTCACGGCCCGGGGCTTCGGCCGGTCCGGCGGCCGCATCCACCTGAACTCCCCGGACCACGAGATCGCGGACGGGACCGCCCTCCTCGACGTCCTGGCCGGACGGCCCGACGTGGTGAGCGACGGACCCGAGGACCCGCGCGTCGCCGTCGCGGGAGGGTCCTACGGCGGGGCCTTCGCCCTCATGCTCGCGGGGGCGGACGCGCGGGTCGACGCCACCGTCGCCGCCATCACCTGGCACGACCTCGGAGCCGCCCTCTTCCCCCAGGCAGCCTCGGGGAGCACCACCCCCGGCCCCTACAAGCAGCTGTGGGGAACCCGCTTCTTCACTGCGAGCCTCGGCCCCGTGGGGAGCAGCATCGGGGGCGCCGGGCCGACTCCGCCATCCGCATCCCCGAGCGGGTCGACCGGGTCACCCGCCGACGCACTCTGCGGCCGCTTCGACCCCACGCTCTGCGCCGAGCTCCAGGCGGCGGCGGTGAACGGCCGGCCGAGTAGCGGGCTCGCCGCGACCCTGCGCCGCAACAGCCCTCGCGGCACGATCGACAGGGTCACCGCGCCCACGCTCCTCGTGCAGGGCGAGGAGGACACCCTCTTCGGGCTCGACCAGGCCGACGCCAACGCCGCCGGTCTCGCCAAAGCGGGCACCCGCCACGCTGTGCGCTGGACCGACGGCGGGCACGACGGCGCCTCCTCGAACCCCGGCCTCGACGAGGCCGCCGCTGCGACCTGGCTGCGCACCTACCTCGAGGGCAGCCGGACCGACCCGCTCCCCGTGCCCGCCTTCACCTACTCGTTGCCGGTCCCCCGGCGCAGTGACGCCGCGCCCGTCGCGACCCTCGACCGCTACCCCGGACTGGGCGCAGGCACTCAGCAGCTCACGTTGCGCGCCCCGGCCAGCCCGGCCGTCCTCCTCACCCCGCCGGGCGGCCAGCCGAACTCGATGACCTCCATCCCGGGACTCGGCTCCCTGCAGCTGCCGACCTACCGGCTCGCGGCCCTGCCGGGGATGTCGGTCGCGTTCGACAGTCCCACCCTGTCGCGCTCGCTCACCGTGGTGGGCTCACCGACGGTCCGGCTCCGGGTCTCGTCCACGGGTCCCGAGGCCACGATGTTCGTCTCCCTGTGGCGGGTCGAGGGCACCGACGCGGTCCAGCAGCGGGCCCTCACCGCGCCGGTCAGAGTGGCGCTGACGCCGGGCCAGCCGACGGACGTGACCGTGAACCTCCCCGCGTCGGTCTGGTCGATGGCGGCCGGCAGCCAGTGGCGCGTCCTCGTCACCTCGACGGACAGCGCGTTCACCGTCCCCCGGGAGGCTCGCGCCGACCGCGTCACCCTGGCCGCCGCCACTCTCACCGTCCCCACGGCGTCGGGCGCGATCCTCGCCGCGACCACGGAGCGCGACACCGAGTCGCTCGCCCTGGCCGGCGGCATCGTCGCGCTCCTCGCGGCGATCACGGCGTCCTCGCTCCTGCGGCGACGCCGTCGACAGCGCGAGGTCGTCCGTGACGACTACGCCGACGTCCCGCTCGTCGTCGACAGCCTGGTCAAGACGTATGCCGACGGCCACCGTGCCGTCGACGACGTGTCCTGGCGGGCCGAACGCGGCCAGGTCGTGGGGCTGCTCGGCCCCAACGGGGCGGGCAAGACGACGACGATGCGAATGATGCTCGGGCTCATCTGCCCCGACTCAGGCTCGGTGCACGTCCTGGGTCGTCCGGTGCACCCGGGCTCCGAGGTGCTCGGACGAGTCGGTGCCCTTGTCGAAGGGCCGGGCTTCCTCCCGCACCTCACGGGACGCGAGAACCTCACGGCGTACTGGGCCGCGACCGGCCGCCCCGCCGAGGAGGCCGGCATCGACGAGGCCCTCGACGTCGCGGCTCTCGGCGGCGCCCTGGACCGACCGGTCCGCACCTACAGCCACGGCATGAAGCAGCGGCTGGGGATCGCGCAGGCGATGCTCGGCAAACCGGAGCTGCTGTTCCTCGACGAGCCGACCAACGGACTCGACCCGCCCCAGATCGCGGCGATGCGGCCGATCCTGCAGTCGTATGCCGCCACGGGACGCACCGTCGTCGTCTCGAGCCACCTGCTCGCCGAGGTGGAGCTCACCTGCAGCCACGTCGTCGTCATGCACGCCGGCCGGGTCGTCACCGCGGGGCCGGTCGCCGACCTGCTCGCCAGCGACGACACGACCGTCTTCGAGCTTGCGTCGGTCGAGTCCCTGGAACCGGCACGCGCGGCGCTCGCGGGAGCGGACGGCATACGCTCGCTCGACACGGTCGACGACCCCTTCAGGCCCACGCTCACCGTCGTCGCGGACCGACCCCGCGAGCTCGTCGTCCGCGAGGTCGTCGCCTCGGGAGCCGATGTCGTCGGCGTCGGTAGCCGGCGCCACCTGGAGGAGGTCTTCCTCGGAGTCATCGCGGCGTCGCAGCCGGGGTCCGACGACGACACCCCGGACGCCTCGCTCATCGAGCGCCTGCGACAGGTGCGGGCCCGATGAGCCGCCCACTCTCCTGGCGGTCCGAGCTGCGCCGCCAGCTCGGGCGCCGCCGCACCCTCTGGGTCATCGGCATCGTGGCCGTCCTGCCGCTCATCCTCGTCGCGGCGTTCTCGCTCGACGACGACCCGGGCCGCGAGGGCGACACCACGGTCCGGCTCGTCGACCTCGCGACGAGCGGCGGCCCGAACTTCACCGTCTTCACCTTCGTCGTCTCCGCCGAGCTCCTGCTCTTCGGGGTGGCCGCCCTTTTCGCCGGCGACCCCGTCCCCGCCGAGGCGTCGTGGGCATCGCTGCGCTACCTGCTCACCGCTCCGGTCACGCGGGCGCGGCTGCTCACGAGCAAGCTCGTCGTAGGCCTCCTCTCCACCGCAGCGCTGGTCGTCGTGCTGCCGGCGTGGACCCTCCTCGTCGGCACCCTCGCCTATGGGAGCGAACCGTTCACGATCCTCGGTGGCGGCGAGATGGCGTGGGGCGACTGGGCCCCGCGCATGGCCATCGCGGTGGGCTTCGTCCTGCTGTCGATCGCACCCGTCGGCGCCTTCTCGTTCTGGGTCGGGGTCCGCAGCCAGACCCCGCTCGCTGCGGTCGGCGGCGCGCTCATCCTGCTCATCGTCTCCGGCATCCTCGACTCGATCGACGCCCTCGGGGACTGGCGCAAGGCGCTGCCGGCGCACTACTCACGGGCCTGGCTCGACCTGCTCGTCTCCGGCCCGGTGGACTGGGTCGACCTGCGGCACGGCGCCCTGTGGTCGGTCCTCTACACGGTGCTCTTCGTCGCGCTCGGCTACCGACGGTTCCGCCGCCAGGACATCCTCAGCTGAGAATGCGGCGCACCTGCCCGCCGACCCGTCGGGCGACGGGCTCGACGATCGGTGACGCCCCACGCCAGGCGATGTAGCCCGTGAGCAGGGACACGGCGGCGCCGAGCAGGGAGTAGCCCACCCGACCCATGACCTCGAAATGCACGAGGTAGATGAACAGCGAGGCCGAGGCGAGGGGGACGAGCACTGGGACGGCGAACGCCGGCACCCGCAGGGAGTGCACCCACAGCAGCGTGAGCAGGCCGGCGGCCACGGCCAGCTCGCGCATCGGGTCACCGAAGAACCCGGGAACGACAACGGCGACGTATGCCGTGAGCAGCCATCGCTGCCACCGTGCGTCCGCGCGGGCCATGGCCCACCCGAGCGCGAAGAGCCAGAGCACCATGGCGGCGCGACCGTTGACGTGGTGCGAACCGACGCCGACGAGCCCGAACCGGAACACCAGCCCGGCCACCGCCAGCCCCAGCGGAACCGCGAAGGGCCGGGCGCGCTCGAGCCGGTCGAGTGCGGGCACGCAGAGCATCACCGTGAGACCGGCCAGCAGGTGGACCAGTGCCTCGACGAACCAGTAGCGCCACTGGATGTGGCCGGTCCCCCCACCGACCGAGGTCATCAGGGCGGCGTTCCACCACGAGAACCGGTCGTCGATGAGCACGATGACGCCGATCCACACCGCGCTGGGCAGGGCGATGCGCGTGATCGACTCGAGGAGGTGGGCGACCCTGTCCGACCGCTCGGCGCCGGAGAGCTGGAAGCGCGCGAACGCGTAGCCCGCCACGGCCAGGAGCACGTGGGCGCCACCTCGGACCTCCAGTACCCCGGCGTGAGTGAGGACGATGAGTGCGATGGCGAGGCCGCGGAGCACGACCGAGGTCTCGAGCACGCGCCAGCGCAGCCATCCTGGGGTGCGCCGCGACCGGGCGAGCTGCGCGGGCGGGGCGCCGTGGGTTGCGGCGAGGTCGGCGATGGCCCGGACGTGCCAGGAGGGCGGCAGCGTCCCCAACAGGCCCTCGAGCCGCACGGACATCTCGACGTAGGACAGCGAGTCGCCGCGGAGGCTGACGAAGGAGTCGCCGTCGGTGGCGTCGGGTCGGTCGAGCAGCTCGGCATACAGCCTCCGCACCTCGTCCACCGCGACACCAACCGCCGACTCATCGCGCACTGGGACGTCCCCCGCTGCGCGGCGCTCGACGGACTGCGCCAGGAGCCGGTCTCTGAGGGCTGGGCGGTCGACCTTGCCCGACCCGGTGCGCGGGACCTCGTCGACCGTGGCGACCACGACGGAGGCGCGCGGGACGGCATACCGCTCACTGACGTCTCGTAGGACGTCATCGGCGGCGGAGCCGTCGGAGCCCGCGAGCGCCACGAGGAGCCGGTCGCCGCCGTCCATGACGTGGGCCGGGTGCCCGTCCGCGGCGAGGTCGGCCTCGACCCGGTCGAGGTCGATCCGCAGTCCGCAGACCTTGGCCAGACGACTGAGGCGGCCGACGATCTCGACGAGCCCGTCCGGGGTGAACCGGGCGAGGTCACCGGTGGGGAGCGTGCTGGGCCCGGGCCCCTCGGCGAGGTCGGCCGTCGAGGAGGCGTAGCCCATCATGACGTTGCCGCCCTCGTAGACCAGCTCGCCGACCCCGGCCGCGACACCGTCGACGCGCGCGAGGCTGAAGTGGCCGCCGCGGACGGCGACGCCGATGCTCGACGGGTTCGATGCGGCGAGATGCGTCGGGAGGGTGGCCATCCGGGCCGTGGCCTCGGTCTGGCCATACATCACAGCGAGCTCGAAGCCGCGCTGCTTCCCGAGCTCCGCCCACCGCCGGACCGCGGCCGGCTCCATCCGCCCGCCCGCCTGGGTCAGGAGACGCAGGCGCGGCAGGTCCATCGCCGCGAAGCCCACGGCGTCGAGCAGGTCGAAGGTGTAGGGCACCCCCGCGAGCGTCGTCCCGCCGGACTCCCGGAACGCGTCCCAGAAGCACGCGTCGACGACGGACAGGTCGGTGAGCAGGACGCTGGCTCCCACCGAGAGGTGGCTCAGCAGGACCGAGAGGCCGTAGCAGTACTGCAGCGGCAGCGTCGTGGCAGCGACGTCGTCGGGCCGCAGCGACAGCGCGTCGACGATCTGACCGGCGTTGCAGTCGAGGTTGTGGGTGCTCAGTCGCACGAGCTTGGGAGAGCCGGTGCTGCCGGACGTCGACAGGAGCAGGGCGAGGTCGGGGTGGAGCGCGTGGGCCGTGCCGGCGCGTCTCGCCTCGAGCCGGGGTCCGCGAGCCACGACATCGGGATCCCAGGCGTCGACGAGCCGCGACTCCCCCGGCGCGGTGACGATGACGGGGTGCCCGCCGGCGAGGGCGGCGAGGAGCGTCACGACGGTCTCGACGTCGTTGCCGGCCTCGAGCAGCACGAGGCGGGGAGCCCCACCGAGCGCGACGCGACGGTCGTCGACCTGGTCGGCGAGGGCGGCATACGCCATCGTCTGCAGGCCCGCAGGGCCCATCCAGCGCAGCGCCGAGGCGTCGCCGAAGGACCGCAGCCGCCCGACGAGGGCGACCCGGTGCTGGGAGCGGGCAACGGCGGTCACAACCGACGATGATAAGGGGATTTGGTATGGCTTACCTAACACCGCAAGAATGGGCTGTCAGCGTCACACCCCTCAGGAGTCCCCGTGCCCTCTCGCCGCCCGCCTCGCACCGCCCGCGCCCTGGCTGCCACCGCCGCCGTCGGCCTCACGCTGCCGCTCGCCGGTTGCGGAGTGCTCGGTCTCGGCGGCAGCAACGCCGACCTCCAGATCTACTCGGCGCGCCACTACGACCTCGAGGGCGCGTTCAAGGACTTCCAGGACGAGACCGGCGTCAGTGTCGAGTTCATCTCGGGCAACGACGCCGAGCTGCTCCAGCGCATCAAGGCCGAGGGCGCCGACGGTGAGGCCGACGTCTTCATGACGGTCGACGCCGGGGCGCTGTGGAACGCCGGCGAGGAGGGCGTCCTCAAGCCGGTCGAGTCCGCCGCGCTGACCGAGGCCGTCCCCGCCGACCTGCGCGACAGCGGCAACCAGTGGTTCGGGCTGGCGATGCGCGCCCGCACGACGATGTACAACCCGGACAAGGTCAAGCCCGCGGACTTCGACCCCAAGGACACGTATGCCGGCCTGGCCGACCCGAAGTGGAAGGGTCGCCTCTGCATGCGCGACTCCACGTCGGCCTACACCCAGAGCCTCGTCGCCAGCCTGGTCGGCCTCAGGGGCGCCGACGCCACGCTCGCGACCGTCAAGGGCTGGGTCGCCAACGGCGTCGACATCAAGTCCAACGACGTCGAGCTCCTCAAGGCCATCGACGCGGGCACGTGCGACGTCGGCATCACGAACCACTACTACCTCGCCCGCGAGCTGGAGAAGAAGCCGGACCTCAAGGTCAAGCCGTTCTGGGCCTCGCAGGGCGACGCGGGCACGCACGTCAACATCTCCGGCGCGGGCGTCGTCAAGACCTCCGACAACGCCGCCCAGGCGCAGCAGCTCGTCGAGTGGCTCGCGACCAAGGGCCAGAGCGCCTTCGTCGACGGCAACCACGAGTACCCCGTCAACGAGTCCGTCGAGCCCGAGCCCGTCATCGCGAAGTTCGGCGAGTTCAAGCGCATGCCGCTGTCGGCCGAGGCCTACGGGTCGCAGAACGCCGAGGCCGTCAAGATCCTGTCCGAGGCCGGCTACAAGTGACCCTGACGGGCCGGGCTGACGAGACGGCTCGCGAGCCGTCGTGAGCCTCGAGAGCCGCATCGACCCGGCTCCGGAGCGCACTCCCGGCTCCCGAGCCGGGTTGCGCGCCCCGCGGCTTCCCGGGGCCGGCCGCCCCCGCTGGTCGGCGGTCGTCGTCGTCATCGCTGTCGCGGTGTCGGTGCCGGTCGTGTCGGTGCTGGTTGCGGCGCTCGGTGCCGGTCGCCCGGCCCTGCCCGGCGACCTGGCCGAGATGCTCGTGACGACGGTGCTGCTTCTGGCAGCGGTGGGTGTCGGCACCGCGGTCCTCGGCGTGGGGCTCGCCTGGCTCGTCACGGCCTACGACTTCCCGGGGCGACGGCTCTTCTCGTGGCTGCTCGTCCTGCCGCTGGCGATGCCGGCCTACGTGCTCGGCTTCCTCTTCCTGTCGACGTTCGGCCCGGCCGGCGGGCCAGCGCGGCTGTCCCGGGCGGTCTTTGGCGACTCGCGCGTCGTCGAGCTCCTCTCGGGTGCCCTCGGGGCGCCGGTCGTGCTCACCCTCACGCTCTACCCCTACGTCTACCTCCTCGCGCGGGCGTCGTTCCGCGGCCAGGGGCAGGCGACCTGGGACGCAGCCCGCATGCTCGGCGCCTCGCCGTGGCGTGCCTTCCGCCAGGTGCTCCTCCCACTCGCTCGCCCCGCCCTCGCCGGTGGCCTCGCCGTCGTCATGATGGAGACCCTCACCGACTTCGCGACGGTGCAGTACTTCGGGGTCCGCACCGTCTCGGTCGGCGTCTACCTCACCTGGAAGGGCACGTTCGACTTCGCGTCAGCGGCCCAGCTGTCGGTGCTCGTCCTCGCCTTCGCCGTCATGGTCCTCACCGTCGAGCGGATCCTGCGCGGCGGCGCTCGCTATGACTCCCGCGGCGGGCACCGGCCCCCTGCAGCTCCGCACCTCCTCACCGGGGCCCGTCGCTGGTGGGCCTTCGCCGCCGCCGGATCGGTGCTGGCGACCGGCTTCCTCCTGCCCGTGGCGCAGCTCCTGTGGTGGGCCGTCACCGCGACGCTCGCCGACTCGTCGGCCCTCTCGACCGGACGCTTCGCCACCAACCTCACCAACAGCGCCGTCATGGCCGGGCTCGCCGCCTTCGCCTGCGTCACCCTTGCCTTGCTGCTCACCCACGGGGTGCGCATGACCGGCGGCCGTCTCGCCCGGGGTGCCGCGCAGCTCACGACCTTCGGGTATGCCGTGCCGGGCGCCGTCATCGGTATCGGCGTCCTCGTCGCCTTCGCGGCCCTCGACGGATGGCTCGAGGCTCTGGGGGTGCCGGGCGGGACGGGGCTCGTCGTGACCGGTTCGGTGCTCGGCATCCTGGCGAGCTATGTCGTGAGGTTCCTCGCGCCGGCATACCAAGCGGTCGATGCGAGCTTCACGACGATCTCGCCGTCGGTGACCAACTCCGCGTTCTCGCTGGGCGCCAGCCCGATGCGGGTGCTGCGTCGGGTCCACCTGCCGCTGTCCCGGTCGGGCATCGCCGTCGCACTCGTGCTCGTGGCCGTCGATGCCGTCAAGGAGCTGCCGCTGGTGCTGCTCCTGCGTCCGTTCGGTTTCACGACCGTGTCGGTGTGGGTCTATGAGCTGGCCAACGAGAACTTCTGGGAGCAGGCCGCCCTGCCCGCGCTGCTCATCGTCGGTCTCGCGATCGTGCCGGTGTGGTTCCTCGTCCGGCAGGTGCGGCTCGCCGAACCCCACAAGCAGGTGACGTCATGACGGCGGCCCTCGAGCTCACCGGCCTCTCCAAGGCCTATGGCGCGACGCCGGCCGTGTGTGCTCTGGACCTCCGCATCGAGCAGGGCGAGATCCTGGCGCTCATCGGCCCCTCGGGGTGTGGCAAGTCGACGCTGCTCCGCCTCGTCGCCGGGCTGGAACGCCCTGATGCCGGCACCGTCCGGGTCGGTGCCGAGGTCGTCGCCGGGTCCGCCTGGGTGCCGCCCGAGCGTCGCCGCGTGGGTCTGGTCTTCCAGGAGCACGCGCTCTTCCCTCACCTGCGGGTCAGCGACAACATCCGCTTCGGCCTCGACGGCCACGCCCGTCCGGACCAGGACGCGCGCGTGGCGGAGGTGCTGGAGCTCGTCCATCTCGCTCACGTCGCGGACCGCTATCCGCACGAGCTCTCGGGAGGCGAGCAGCAGCGGGTGGCGCTGGCGCGTGCCCTCGCGCCCCGGCCCGAGGTCGTGCTGCTCGACGAGCCCTTCTCCTCGCTCGACGAGTCGCTCAGGGCGCGGGTGCGCACCGACACCGTCGACGTGCTGCGCGACACCGGCACCACCGCTGTCCTCGTCACCCACGACCAGACCGAAGCGCTCACGGTGGGCGACCGGATCGGCGTGATGCGCGAGGGCGTCGTCGAGCAGCTGGGCTCTCCCGTCGAGGTCTTCGAGCGGCCGGTGAGCCGCTTCGTCGCGTCGTTCATGGGCGACGCCGACTTCCTGCCGGCCTCGCTCGGCGCCGACGGGCTCGTGTGCGAGCTCGGTGTGGTCTCGCCCCGGACCGACATCGCCGTGGCCGAGGTCGTGCTCCGGCCGCACGAGGTGGCCCTCCTGCCCGTCGCCTCTGCGGAGGGGGTCGCTGGAACGACCACCTCCGCAGACGCAACGACGGCCGGCGGGGACGAGGCGCGGGCACGGGGGGCCAGGGCGGTGGTGACGCGCGTCGAGTACCACGGGGCGTTCGTCCTGCACACCGTGCGACTCCGGTCGGGCTGCACGGTGCGCTCCTGGCAGCCGCACTCGGTGCGCCTCGGGGTGGGCACCGACGTCGAGGTCTCGCTGGTGCGCGGCATCGTCCCGAGCCTGCTCGACGGTGAGCGCACCCTCGGCGACTCGCCCGCCCCCGCTTCCGGCTTCCCCCGAACCGCCGACCCCGGCTGACTCCTCAGCGCCCCGAGCTTCTGCGCGGTTGGCACCAGCCGCGCTCGACGTGAGCAGCCGCGCACCCATGGGGGCGCGGCGCGTCAGGGTCTGCGCGGCGCGCGCCACCTGCACAAACCCACCCCCATCCGCGCGATTTGGTTATCACTTGAATAACTTGGCATTATGAGCGCGTGGTTGACGATTCATCTGATCAGGCGGCACTGGCCGTACGTGACCTCACCAAGGTCTTCGACGCTCGCGGCGCGACGGTCAAGGCCCTCGACGGGGTCTCGCTCATCGTCCCGCGTGGCGAGATCCACGGCATCGTCGGGCGGTCCGGCGCCGGCAAGTCGACCCTGATCCGCTGCCTCACCGGACTCGAACGCCCCACCGCGGGCGAGGTCGTCGTCGCCGGCGAGGACATCACGACCCTGCGCGGCGAGGAGCTGCGCGCGGCCCGCCGCCGGTTCGGGGTCGTCTACCAGCACGCCAACCTCCTCGACTCCCGCACGGCCGCCGACAACGTCGCGCTGCCCCTCGAGATCGCCGGCTGGGACAAGGCCCGGCGCGACGCCCGGGTCGCCGAGCTCCTCGACCTCGTCGGACTCGCCGACCGCGCCCAGAACCACCCGGGCCAGCTCTCAGGCGGCCAGCAGCAGCGCGTCGGCATCGCCCGGGCGCTCGCCGCGGGCCCCGAGATCCTGCTCTGCGACGAGCCCACCTCGGCCCTCGACGCCAGCACGACCGGCTCGATCCTCGCCCTGCTCCGTGAGCTGCGCGACCGGCTGGGCATCACCGTCGTCATCATCACCCACGAGCCCTCGGTCGTCCGCGAGATCTGCGACGCCGTGACCCTCCTCGGTGATGGCGCCGTGGTCGAGCAGGGGCGTCTCGGTGACGTCATCGCCGACCCGACCACCCGGCTGCACCGCGAGCTGATCCCCCTCGTCGAACCGGCTCCGGGCGGACTCGCGCGCCTTCAGGTCGCCCTCGGACATCCCGAGTCCACGGTCGGCACCATCGACGGGGTCATCGCCCTCCTGCGCAACGAGGGCATCGAGTCCGATGTCGCCGCGGCCACGGTCGAGACGATCGCCGGCCGTCGGGTTGGCCGGCTGCTCGTCGAGCTCGCCGACGCCTCGACCACCGAGCACGCCCGGGAGCTCCTCGAGAACGCCCGCCTCCACCCGGAGGTGGCCGCATGACCTTCGAGACCGACCCCACCTGGCTCGACAACCCGGTCATCACCGACGGGCTCCCGACCGCGCTCTGGGAGACCCTGGCCATGACCCTCGGCTCGGCGCTCATCACGGCCGTGCTCGGCGTCGTCGTCGGCGTGCTCCTCCACAACAGCTCCCCGGGCGGCATCGCCCCCAACGGGGGCGTCAACCGGGTCCTCGGTGCGGTCGTCAACGTCGGACGCTCACTGCCGTTCCTCATCCTGATGATCTCGATCATCCCGATCACCCGCTTCATCGCGGGGACGACCGTCGGGTGGCGGGCCATGATCGTGCCGCTCACCGTCGGCGCGGTGCCGTTCTTCGCCCGCCTCGTCGAGACGTCACTGCGTGAGGTGTCCTCCGGCAAGGTCGAGGCTGCGACGATCATGGGCGCGACCCGCTGGGACGTCACCCGCAAGGTGCTCCTCCCCGAGGCCCTGCCCGGCATCGTCGCCGGCCTCACGACGACGGTCATCGCCCTCATCGGCTACAGCGCCATGGCCGGTGCCGTCGGTGGCGGAGGGCTCGGCGCGACGGCGATGTCCTACGGCTACAACCGTTTCCAGACCGACGTCATGATCGCCGCAGTCGTCCTGCTGGTCGTCGTCGTCCAGCTCGTCCAGGTCGTCGGCGACCGTGTGGCCCGCACCGTCGACCACCGCTGAACCGCCCCCGAACCACCGCGGCGTATGCCGCCCGCTCCCGACAACGTGGTCGGCGCACCTGATCGGCCGCCCACGGCGGCTCAACCCACGTCGGTCACTGACCGGCATACCGGAAGGAAACACCCATGTCCTCGCTCCGCCGCCCCGCACTCGTCGCCGGCATCTCCCTCTTCGCCGTCTCGAGCCTCGTGGCCTGTGGTGCCGGAGGCGGCGACTCCAGCGGACCCGAGGCCGACGACAAGGGCATCACCACGCTCGTCGTCGGTGCGTCCCCGACGCCGCACGCCAAGATCCTCGAGTTCGTCGACAAGGAGCTCGCGCCGAAGGCCGGTCTCGACCTCGACATCAAGTCCTTCGACGACTACGTCCAGCCCAACGTGCAGCTCGCCGAGGGCACCCTCGACGCGAACTTCTACCAGCACCTGCCTTACTACGAGGCGCAGGTGAAGGACCGCGGCTACAAGTTCGCGCACTACGAGGGCGTCCACATCGAGCCGTTCGCGCTGTACTCCAAGAAGGTCAAGGACGTCGCGGCCCTGCCCTCCGGCGCCCAGGTCGGCATCAACAACGACCCGTCCAACCAGGGCCGCGCGCTCGAGCTCCTCGCCGAGGCGGGTGTCATCACCCTCAAGGAGGGCAAGGACGCCACCAACGCGACGATCTACGACGTCGACCAGAACGCCAAGAAGCTGAAGTTCGTCGAGACCGACCCGGCTCAGCTCGTGCGCTCGCTCGACGACCTCGACGTCGCCGTCATCAACGGCAACTACGCCCTCGAGGCCAACCTGTCGCCGTCCAAGGACGCGATCCTCGTCGAGGACGCGGAGGGCAACCCCTATGCCAACTTCCTCGCCGTGCAGGAGTCGGACAAGGACAACGCGTCGCTCAAGAAGCTCGACGAGCTGCTCCACTCGCCCGAGGTCAAGGCCTTCATCGAGAAGACCTGGTCCGACGGCTCGGTGCTCCCCGCCGCCTGATCGCGGGTCGACGTCGCCGGTCGCCGGCTATCGCTCGTGATAGCCGGTGGCCGGCTTCCCGGCGCGCCACTGGTCGAGCGCCCCACGGTAGACGCCGTGGCGGAGCTCCAGCTCGTAGGCGTCGAGCTGCGGCATACCCATCTCCCGGGCCACGGCCAGCTCGGACTCGACGTCGTAGGGCACGCGCACGTAGGCCACCGACCACGGAGCAGGCTCCTCGCTGCCGAGCTCGCCCTCGAGGATGCAGTAGATGGGCGTCGGGTCACCCATGCAGTTGCCCACGCTGCCGGTGTTGAAGACGGTGCGCCCCTGGCTCTGGCACTCGTACATCGGGTCATGGGTGTCCGCGTAGCCGACGAGGTCTGGCAGCGGGCCGTCACCCGTGGCAGCGGTGTTGGTGAACAGGGCCTCGAACTCGCTCTGCGTGCGCACGTAGTGGACCCGCCGATGCACCGTCTCCTCACTCGCGTGGAAGAGCCGGACGCGACGCCCACTCAGCCAGAAGTCGTGGCTGAAGGGCAGCGCCCGCAACCAGTCGCCCTGCCCGGGGGCGAGCTGCCCGAGCCAGAACTGCATGGCCGCGTCGTCGTAGTCCCGCTGCGGATCGGGCAGGAAGTCGTCCCAGTTGCCGAGCAGGTTGACCTCGCACCGCTGCTGCGACAGCTCGACCACCTCGCGCCCCCGGGGCCCCTTGCCCACGTAGTCACCGAGGTTGGCGATGCGCTCGATCCCGCGGCGCTCGATGTCGGCCAGCACGGCTTCGTATGCCGTGAGGTTGCCGTGCACGTCCGACAGCAGCGCCATGCGATCCATGGGTCGCATCCTCGCACCGAGGGCCGAACTAGGCTCGGCCCATGACGCCGGACGCCGGAACCCCTGGAAGCACCGCAGATCCACGCACGCTGCGACGCTCCGACTTCCCGGAGATCCAGCGGGTCTCGACGCGCTGGTCGGACAACGACATGTACGGCCACCTCAACAACGCCGTCTACTACGAGCTCTTCGACTCGGTCCTCAACGCCTGGCTCATCCGCGAGACCGGCATCGACGAGACGACCTCGCAGTCGCTGGGTGTCGTCGCTGAGTCGTCGTGCCGCTTCTACTCCGAGCTGGCCTACCCCCAGCCGATCGACGTCGGCGTCCGGGTCGAGCGCGTCGGCACCAAGAGCGTCACCTTCGCCTTCGGCCTCTTCGCCGAGGGCCGCGACGACCTTGCCGCGCACGGGCTCTGGGCGCAGGTCTATGTCGACCGGACCGACCGGCACACGGTCGCGTTGCCGGACGTCGTGCGCGAGGTCGTCGAGCGCAACCGCGCCGCCCAGGGGTGACCACCGCACGACGCGGGCACCGGCATCCCGAGTCACATCAGTCACTCCCGTTACAGTGGTCGCCATGACGCCTCGGGGAACCCTCCTGTCCGC
This sequence comes from Knoellia altitudinis, assembly GCF_042666355.1. Taxonomy (NCBI): domain Bacteria; kingdom Bacillati; phylum Actinomycetota; class Actinomycetes; order Micrococcales; family Intrasporangiaceae; genus Knoellia; species Knoellia altitudinis. Next base: position 1,668,322 of record NZ_JBHTDK010000001.1, on the reverse strand, counting down.
ACGCTTCACGCGCGCTGCGGCGCCACTGCTCCTGGCCGCCCTCGCCCTGACCGCGTGCTCGGACGACGAACCCACGGCCGCCCCCTCGGCCTCGACGTCGAGCGAGACCTCGCCCTCGGCCTCGGCCTCGGCGAGCACGAGCGAGAGCGAGTCGGAGACCCCGACGCCGACGCCCACCCCGACGACGCCCAGCGTCACCCCCACCGTCACGGCGACACCCTCGGCCACCCGGACGGCAACTCCCAGCGAGACGCCCACCAGGACCACTGCCGCACCGACGACCAAGCCGCCCGCCCCCGAGCCCTCATGCTCTGCCGCCAGGGCGGGCGCGACGAGGACGACGGGCATGTCCGCTGCGGCCGCGGCCAAGGCCAGGAAGATCCACAGCGCGGCCAAGGCCTGTGACGCCAGGACACTGATCGCCCTGGCCCAGGCGGACTCGACCGGCCTGGCCGGCGAGAGGGCGCCCTCGGCGATCTTCACCTCGAGCACGCCGCAGAACTTCGTCGCCCTCGCGACCCTGCTCGCCATGGAGCCGACCGAGACCTTCGACGGGACGATCCAGCCCAAGGTCTTCTCGGAGCGGTATGCCCAGGACGAGGCAGAGTGGGACAAGGTCGTGGCCTCCGGACTGCTGACCAGGTCGGCCGCGGACCGGATGCGCACGAACGACGGCGGCTACACCGGCTACCGGGTCGGCATCGCCGGCGACGGCACCTGGACCTTCTTCACCACCGGCCGCTGACCTCACCTTTCCCGCCTGAAGTGGGTTTCTCTCACCTCGCCCGGCCGCCGCGGTCAGGCGAGGTGAGAGGTTCCCGGCGGAGGCGCCGGGGCAGAGTCCAAAACCTGCCTCAGAGGGCCGGAGAGGGGTGGGGGGCGTATGCCGGGTCGTCGCCACCCATGAAAACCTGAGAAAAGTGGCTTCCCGGGCCTGCACTGGCTCGCGCTGACGGTGCTGACGGGTAAACTTCAGGGTGAACGTCGCGCCCAGGGCCCTTTCCCGCCCCGGGCGCGCGGCATGAGCCAGACCAGCTGAAGGAGCACCGTGCCCAGCACGCCCGACGACAACAGCATCGAGACGCAGGACACCACCGCAGCAGCGGTGCCGGACCCGTCCCCGAGCGCCGCGGCGCAGACGCCCGCTGCAGCCCCCGCTACTCCCGTGGAGGGCGCGCTGACGACACCGACCGGCAACACCTCCAGGGTCGCCGACGACGCGACCTACGACGCGTCAGCCATCCAGGTCCTCGAGGGCCTCGAGGCGGTCCGCAAGCGTCCGGGCATGTACATCGGCTCCACCGGTGAGCGCGGCCTGCACCACCTCGTCTGGGAGATCGTCGACAACGCGGTCGACGAGTCCCTCGCCGGCCACGCCGACACGATCGACGTCACCCTCCTCGCCGACGGTGGCGTGCGCGTGGCCGACAACGGCCGTGGCATCCCAACCGGCATGAACGACGCCTACGGTGTCTCCACGGTCGAGCTCGTCCTCACCCAGCTGCACGCGGGCGGCAAGTTCGGCGGCGGTGGCTACAAGGTCTCCGGTGGGCTCCACGGCGTCGGCTCGTCCGTCGTCAACGCGCTCGCCACCCGGCTCATCGCCGAGGTCCGTCAGCTCGGGCACGTGTGGCGCATCGAGTTCGACCACGGTGAGCGTCTCGCCCCCCTCGAGCAGGTCGGCGAGAGCGACGACCACGGCACGACGATCACCTACTGGGCCGACGACCAGATCTTCGAGACGGTCGCCTACGACTACGAGACGATCCGGGCCCGCTTCCAGCAGTACGCCTTCCTCAACAAGGGCCTGACGATCAACCTGCGTGACGAGCGGGTGCAGCAGAGCGCCGAGGACGAGGCCGAGACGGTCGACGCGAGCGAGAGCCAGAAGCGCGAGGTCAGCTACTGCTACCCCGGCGGCCTCATCGACTACGTCACGCACCTGGTGCAGAGCAAGAAGTCCGACCCGGTCCACCCCGACATCATCAGCATCGAGGTCGAGGACGCCTCCCGCGAGCTCAACCTCGAGCTCGCCATGCAGTGGACCACCGCCTACAGCGAGTCGGTCCATACCTACGCCAACACGGTCAACACCCACGAGGGTGGCACGCACGAGGAGGGCTTCCGCGCGGCGCTGACGAAGATGATCAACGACTTCGCGCGCAAGCAGAACCAGCTCAAGGACAAGGACGAGAACCTCACCGGCGACGACGTCCGCGAGGGCCTCACCGCCGTCATCAGCGTCAAGCTCGGCGAGCCCCAGTTCGAGGGCCAGACCAAGACCAAGCTCGGCAACTCCGAGGTCAAGGGCTTCGTCCAGCGCGCCATGACCGACTCGTTCGGTGACTGGCTCGAGCGCCACCCCAACGAGGGCAGGGAGATCGTCCGCAAGGCGATCCAGGCCCAGACCGCCCGCCTCGCCGCGCGCAAGGCCCGCGAGGCCACCCGCAAGCGCGTCCTCGAGTCAGGCGGCCTTCCCGGCAAGCTGCGCGACTGCCAGGCCAAGGACCCCGCGGTCTCCGAGGTCTACATCGTCGAGGGTGACTCCGCCGGTGGCTCGGCCGTGCGTGGCCGCAACCCCTTCAACCAGGCGATCCTCCCGATCCGCGGCAAGATCCTCAACGTCGAGCGCGCCCGCCTCGACAAGGCCCTGGCCAACCAGGAGGTCCAGGCGCTGATCTCGGCCTTCGGCACCGGCATCGGCGAGGACTTCAACATCGACAAGGCCCGCTATCACAAGATCGTGATCATGGCCGATGCCGACGTCGACGGCATGCACATCCGCACGCTGCTGCTGACCCTGCTCTTCCGGTTCATGAAGCCGCTCATCGAGGCCGGCTACGTCTACCTCGCGCAGCCCCCGCTCTACCGCATCAAGTGGAGCAACTCCGCCCACGAGTTCGCGTTCACCGACCGCGAGCGAGACGCCCTCGTCGCCGAGGGTCAGAGCAAGGGTCGCCGCATGCCCAAGGACAACGGCATCCAGCGCTACAAGGGCCTCGGCGAGATGGACTACCAGGAACTGTGGGAGACCACGATGGACCCCGACAACCGGGTCCTGCTCCAGATCACCCTCGACGACGCCGCCGCTGCCGATGAGATCTTCTCGGTGCTCATGGGCGAGGACGTCGAGTCGAGGCGGTCGTTCATCCAACGCAACGCTCGCGACGTGCGTTTTCTCGACATCTGATGCGTATGCCGGTGTGCTGGGTCGCGGACGAACATCCCGTTCGCCGCAGTCCCATCCGCGCTGCGCGCGCTGGCCGCGCTCCGCGCTCCCGCCAGGCCCAGCCAGCGGCGAACGGGACGTTCGTCCGCTCCTGTGGACGGCACCTTCCAAGCGCTGTTGCCTTGAACGGCACGTCGGCTCACTCCCGGGCCACGGCGGCACTCGGCCTCCGCACGAACTGAACTTTGCGGCATACAGCTGCTTCTGAATTGCACTGAGAGACAAGGGAACTGATGGCTGACGACATCGATGGCACCGACAACGAGAACGTGGACGTTGACGCGCCCAACGAGCTTGGATCTGTGGTGCAGGACCGGTCTCCTGGGGAGACGGACCGGGTCGAGCCGATCGACCTCAATACCGAGATGCAGCGCAGCTACATCGAGTACGCGATGTCGGTCATCGTGTCGCGGGCGCTGCCGGATGTGCGGGACGGCATGAAGCCGGTGCACCGGCGCGTCATCTACGCGATGTACGACGGTGGCTACCGGCCCGACCGCGGCTTCAACAAGTGCAGCCGCGTCGTCGGTGACGTCATGGGTCAGTACCACCCGCACGGTGATGGCGCGATCTATGACGCGTTGGTCCGGTTGGTCCAGGACTGGTCGCTGCGCTACCCGCTGGTGCAGGGGCAGGGCAACTTCGGCAGCCCCGGCGACGACCCGGCCGCTGCTCCGCGATACACCGAGTGCCGCATGGCGCCGCTGTCGATGGAGCTCGTGCGCGACATCGACAAGAAGACCGTCGACTTCGCCCCGAACTACGACGGCAAGACGCTGGAGCCGACGGTGCTGCCGGCGCGCTTCCCCAACCTGCTCGTCAACGGCTCGTCGGGCATCGCGGTCGGCATGGCCACCCAGATCCCGCCGCACAACCTGCGCGAGGTCTCGGACGCCGCCCTGTGGGTGCTCGAGCACCCCGAGGCGACGCGCGACGAGATGCTCGACGCCGTCATGGCGCGGATCCAGGGCCCCGACTTCCCCACCGGCGCGCTCATCATGGGCCGCAAGGGCATCGAGGACGCCTACCGCACGGGCCGCGGCTCGATCATCATGCGGGCCGTCGTCGAGGTCGAGGAGATCCAGGGCCGGCAGTGCCTCGTCATCACCGAGCTGCCCTACCAGGTCAACCCCGACAGCCTCGCGCAGAAGATCGCCGAGCACGTCAAGGACGGACGCCTGCACGGCATCGCCGACATCCGTGACGAGACGTCCGGCCGCACCGGTCAGCGCCTCGTCATCGTGCTACGCCGTGACGCCGTCGCCAAGGTCGTGCTCAACAACCTCTTCAAGCACACCCAGCTGCAGTCCAACTACAGCGCCAACATGCTCGCGCTCGTCGACGGGGTGCCGCGCACGCTGCCGATCGACGCGTTCATCCGGCACTGGGTCGACCACCAGATCGATGTCATCCAGCGCCGCACGGCCTACCTCCTCAAGGAGGCCGAGGACCGCATCCACATCCTCCGTGGACTCCTCAAGGCGCTCGACCTGCTCGACGAGGTCATCGCCCTCATCCGTCGCAGCCCCACGGCCGAGGCGGCCCGCGACGGCCTCATCGAGCTCCTCGAGATCGACGAGATCCAGGCTCGCGCGATCCTCGAGCTCCAGCTCCGCCGTCTGGCTGCCCTGGAGCGCCAGAAGATCATCGACGAGCACGACGCGATCCAGCGCGAGATCGAGGACTACCAGGACATCCTCGCCAAGCCCGAGCGTCAGCGGACCATCGTGTCCGAGGAGCTCGCCGAGATCGTGGCGAAGTACGGCGACGAGCGCCGCTCGATCATCCACGGCTTCGACGGCGACATGTCGATGGAGGACCTCATCCCCGAGGAGGACGTCGTCGTGACGATCACCCGGGGTGGCTACGCCAAGCGCACCAAGGTCGACGCCTACCGCTCGCAGAAGCGCGGCGGCAAGGGCGTCAAGGGTGCGCAGCTGCGTGGCGAGGACGTCGTGGCGCACTTCTTCACGACCACGTCGCACCACTGGCTGCTCTTCTTCACCAACCTCGGCCGGGTCTACCGCGCCAAGGCCTACGAGCTGCCCGACGCCAGCCGTGACGCCAAGGGCCAGCACGTCGCCAACATCATGGCGTTCCAGCCCGACGAGCACATCGCCCAGGTCCTCGCGCTGCGCAACTACAGCGACTCGCCCTACCTCGTCCTCGCCACGAAGAACGGCCTCGTCAAGAAGACGAGGCTGGCCGAGTACGACTCCCCGCGCACCGGCGGTCTCATTGCCGTCAACCTGCGCGACGGCGACGAGCTCGTCGGCGCCGGCCTGACGTCGTCGGCCGACGACCTGCTCCTCGTGTCCAAGAAGGGTCAGTCGGTCCGCTTCCACGCCGACGACGCGACGCTGCGACCGATGGGTCGCTCGACGTCGGGGGTCACCGGCATGAAGTTCCGGGGCGATGACTCGCTCCTCGCGATGTCGGTCATCGAGGACGGCACCGACCCCGACGTCTTCGTCGTCTTCGAGTCCGGCCTGGCCAAGCGCTCGCTGGCCTCGCAGTGGAACGTCAAGGGTCGCGCGATCCTCGGTGTCACGGTCGCGAAGCAGACCGAGAAGGGTGGCGACCTCGTCGGCGCCCTCACCGTCTCCGGGGACGACGAGGTCATGGTCGTCTTCGAGCGCGGCAACATCGTCCGCTCGCGCGTCGACGAGGTCCGGCTCACCGGCCGCAACACCGGCGGCGTCTGGTTCGCGAAGCCGGGCAAGAACGACGCGATCGTCGGAGTGGCCCGGAACGCCGAGAAGGTCGTCGAGGAGGAGGTCGCCGAGGCCGACGCCGAGGGTGTCTCCCCGGTGGACGGGACGCCGGTGGACACCGACCCCGGCACCGACGTGGAGACCGATCTCGACACGTCCACGGACACAGGCGCCGAGCGTGACCGCGACGTGGCCGATGGCGTACCGTCGGTGGACAAGAGCACCGACGGCGACGACGACAACGACGCTGCCGGTGGCGCAGAGGGCGACGGAGGCGACGAGTGAGCACGGCAGACCAGGCAGGCACCTCGATGCGATCGGTGTCGGGTTCTTCGCCTGAGTCCTCGCGTCCGCTTCCGCGCGCCGAGCGCGACGGCCGGGTGGCCAACGGGTCCTCGGCCGCCGCACCGCAGGCTGCCCGCGCAACCGGTCGCCGCGTGCGACTCACCGTCTCCCGCGTCGACCCCTGGTCGGCGATGAAGATGTCGTTCCTGCTGTCCGTGGCGCTCGGCATCGCCGGTGTCGTCATGGTCTCGGTGCTGTGGATGATCCTCGCCGGCATGGGTGTCTTCGACCAGGTCAACGGCCTCGTCGGCCAGATCATCCAGGACGGCGAGAACACCTTCGACATCATGGACTTCCTCGGCTTCGGCCGGGTCGTCTCCCTCGCGATCGTCGTCGGCGTCATCGACGTCATCCTCATGACGGCGCTCGCGACCCTCGCGGCCTTCCTCTACAACGTGTCGAGCAGCCTCGTCGGCGGCCTCCAGCTGACCCTCACCGACGACTGACCTTTCCCGCCTGAAGTGGGTTTCTCTCACCTCGCCTGACCGCCGCGATGCAGCGAAGTGAGAGCTTCCGGTGCGAAACCGCGAGCACGAACATCCGGTATGCCGCCCGCTCTCGTGAGCGGGCGGCATACCGTTTTGTGGGTAGGCGCAGGGGTGGGGTAACCTCGTCTCTCGCGCCGCCGTGACGGGGGCGCCGCCGGATTGGCGACGGGCCTATAGCTCAGACGGTTAGAGCGCTTCCCTGATAAGGAAGAGGCCAGAGGTTCAAGTCCTCTTAGGCCCACCATCCGATCCTCGACCCACAAGGTGGTACTCCTGTGAAGAAGATCCTCTTCGTCGCCCTGTCCGCGCTCACCGCCGGCCTTGTCAAGAAGAAGCTCGACGCGCAGGGCGCCGACCAGCGGTTGTGGGCCGAGGCCACCGACGACCGCCCCGCGGTCACCCCCACCGCAGGCAGCTGACACCAACTCAACACGGGGACTTAGCTCAGCTGGTAGAGCACCGCCTTTGCAAGGCGGGGGTCAGGGGTTCGAACCCCCTAGTCTCCACCACAGGTCGAAGGCCCTTCCTGTCTATCGGGAAGGGGTTTCGCGTCCGTACCCCCATGACATGCGGCAGTGCTTTGATGACGAGCCACTCCCGGCCACGAGTCCCGGTTAGCGCCTCGAAGAACTCAAACGCGGCTGAAGTGGAGTCCTTCACGAGCAGTCGGAAGTCGTCTTCGGCACCGGTTCGCTGCCGCTCTGTGGCATACGCGCGCGCACCCACACGATGCCCGTCCACGAGGTTCTCGATCGCTGTTCGTGGGCTCGGAAAATAGACCGCTTCGCAGGTACCGACTTGGTCCCGCACGTTCTCGGCGCGTGGCCCCCAGCAGCTGGATCCCTCGTTGAAGATCAGGTAGTTCACGGCCATGACGTCGTCGATGCGCTGGGTCCGAGCTGGCCCGGTAGAAGCTCGACCTCGACGAGGTTCGCCGAGAGCGTCTCCTCTACCCGCGAGATCCGCTGACCCATGGTCGACTCGGTGACCAGGAACCCGCAGGCGGTCTCGGCGGTGCTGAGTCCGCCCACGAGGCGCAGCTCCAGGGGCGACACGGGACTCCGGGGTCAGGACGGGGTGCCGGGTCAGAAAGATGAGTCGCAGGACGTCGTCGTCGATGTGGTCCACCCGGTCGCTCTGGTGCGCACCGCCGCCTCCTCTCGACCGTGGGCACGGTCGAGCTCCGTGGTCTTGCGGCGAAGCGTGTCGGCACGGCGAGATTTCCTGCCTGGAGGTGTCGCGATCCTTCGTCAGTGGCCGTTCGACACGGCTACTGGCCCTTGCCGTGCGAGGCGAGTCGGGCGGCGAGGTACGGCGCGGTGGCGCTGCCTTCTGCCGTGGCGACCTGCTCAGGAGTCCCTGTGGCGACCACGCGACCACCCTGGTCGCCGCCGCCGGGACCGAGGTCGATGACCCAGTCCGCGCTGACGATGGTGTCGAGGTCGTGCTCGACCAGCACCACGGTGTTGCCGGCGTCCACCAGACGGTGCAGCTGACGCAGCAGCAGCGCGATGTCGGCGGGGTGCAGCCCGGCCGTCGGCTCGTCGAGGAGATACAGCGCGTGCCCGCGTCGGGCTCGTTGGAGCTCGGTGGCCAGCTTGATCCGCTGGGCTTCACCGCCGCTCAGCTCCGTCGCCGGCTGGCCCAACCGCAGATACCCCAGCCCCACCTCGCGCAACGTCGTGAGACTGCGGGCGGCGGCCGGCACGTCGGCCAAGAACTCGGCAGCCTCGTCCACCGACAGCGCCAGCACCTCGGCGACGTTCTTGCCGCGGTACTCGATCTCCAGGGTCTCCGCGTTGTAGCGCGCTCCGTGGCAGGTCGGGCACGGTGCGTACGTGCCAGGGAGGAAGAGCAGCTCGACCGAGACGAAGCCCTCGCCCTGACAGGTCTCACACCGACCCTCGGCCACGTTGAAGGAGAAGCGACCGGCCCCGTAGCCGCGCGTACGCGCTTCAGGTGTGGCGGCATACACCTTGCGCACCGCGTCGAAGAGTCCGGTGTAGGTGGCGAGGTTCGAGCGTGGCGTGCGACCGATCGGGCGCTGGTCGACGCGCACGATCCGGTCGAAGGCCTCCAGTCCGGTGGCGTCGTCGACGTCGATCTCGAGCTCACTGTCCTCCGCGTCGTCGACGGCCTGGCCCAGGTGGCGTCGGACGAGCTCGGCGAGCACCTGCGAGACGAGCGTCGACTTGCCCGAGCCCGACACCCCCGTCACCGTCGTCATGACGCACAGCGGGATGTCGACCGAGAGGTCCACGAGGTTGTGCCGGCTGACCCCGTGCAGGTGCAGCCATCCGTGAGGGGTGCGCTGAGGCCGCTCCAGCGGGACCGCGCGACCGAAGAGGTGGTCGCCGGTGATCGACGCCTCGACCGTCGCCAACCCCGCGACCGGCCCTGAGTAGAGGACCTCACCGCCGTGCTCCCCCGCGCCCGGACCGATGTCGACGACCCAGTCGGCCCGCCGCACGAAGTCGAGGTCGTGCTCGACGACGAAGAGCGAGTTGCCCGAGTTCTTGAGGGTGTCGAGCACGTTGAGCAGCGGCTCGGCATCGGCCGGGTGCAGCCCTGCGGAGGGCTCGTCGAGCACGTAGACGACCCCGAAGAGCCCCGAGCGCAGCTGGGTCGCGATCCGCAGGCGCTGCGCCTCTCCTGGCGAGAGCGTGGTCGAGCTGCGCCCCAGCGACAGGTAGCCCAACCCCAGGTCGAGCAGCACCTGCACCCGCGCCACGAGGTCGGCACTGATCCGCACCGCCACCTCGGTCGCCTCCCCCGAGTCGGCCGACGACGTCGCCGCCCCGGCCTCGGTGAGCTCGGCGACCGGACGCAGCAGCTCGACCAGCTCGATGAACGACAACGCGTTGGTCTGCGCGATGTTGAGGCCCCGGAAGGTCACGCGGAGCGACTCGGCCTGCAGCCCGGTGCCCCCGCACGCCGAGCACGGCATGCTGCGGACGAAGCGCATCGCCTTGTCGCGCATCATCTGGCTCTTGGAGGTCGCAAGGACGTGGTTGACGTGCGCGCGGGCGCTCCAGAACAGGCCGTAGTAGCCGTGGTCGATCCGGTCGCGCTCGGGCTTGATCAGCACCTTGGGCTGCTCGTCGGTGAAGAGCAGCCACTTGCGGTCCTTGGCCTTGAGCTTGCGCCACGGTGTGTCGACGTCGATCCCCAGCCCCGAGACGATGCTGCGCAGGTTCGCGCCCTGCCAGGCACCGGGCCACGCGGCGATCGCGCCCTCGCGGATGCTCAGCGAGGTGTCCGGCACCATCAGCTCCTCGGTGACGTCGTGCTCCTCCCCCAGTCCGTGGCAGCGCGGACACGCACCGGCGACGGTGTTGGGCGAGAACGCCTCTGCTTCAAGCCTGTTCGCACCCTCGGGGTAGGTGCCGGCACGCGAGTAGAGCATCCGCACGAGGTTCGACAGCGTTGTCAGGGTCCCCACGCTCGAGCGCGAGCTCGGCGCACCACGTCGCTGCTGCAGCGCCACGGCCGGAGGCAGTCCGGTGACCTCCTGCACGTGCGGGGCGCCGACCTGTTGGAGCAGTCGGCGGGCATAGGGCGCGACGGACTCGAAGTAGCGGCGCTGCGCCTCGGCGTAGAGCGTGCCGAACGCCAGCGAGGACTTCCCCGAGCCGGAGACACCGGTGAACGCGACGATCGCATCGCGCGGCAGGTCGACGTCGATGTTCTTGAGGTTGTTCTCGGTGGCTCCGCGGACATGGACGAAGTGGTCGCTCGGGGCATGGGGCACCCTCCATGTCTAGCCCTTCCATCGGCACAGATACCACCTGGCCCAAGGGTTTCGCCTGAGGACGGTCGCTCAGCCACCGCCGACGGGACCGGGATGTGGGGCCTCGGCCTCATCCTCCTCGTCGGAGGAGGATGAGGCCGAGCTCACGGTCGTGCTGGGCGCAACCGCGCTCGTGGTCAGCGGATTGACCCCTCGCCGCCCCGCCACGGTCTGACTCCTGCAACTACGGTCGGAGGTCCAGGTCGCAACTGACGGAGGACGACATGGACCATCACGAGGTCTTGATCGTCGGGGGTGGCAACGCGGGGATCTCGTTGGCAGCCAGGCTGATTCGTGACGGTGCGCAGGACGTCGCGATCGCCGAGTCGGAGTCGGTCCACCGCTACCGCCCGATGCTCAACTACGTCGGGGGCGGTGAGGCGACGATGGACGACCTCGAGCGGCCAGCCGCCTCGGTGATGCCCGACGACGCGACGTGGATCCAGGACCGCGTCGTCTCCTGCGACCCCGGCGGGCCGAGTGTCACGACACGCGACGGCCGCACGATCGGTTGCACCACACTCGTCGTCGCCACCGGCCTCGACGAGGACTGGGATGCCATCCCCGGACTCAAAGCAGGGTATGCCGCGGGCTGGGCCGGGTCGACCTTCCTCGTCGAGAGTTCCCCGAAGGTGTGGCCTGCCCTGCGGGACCTCACGAGGGGGCGGGTCGTGTTCTCGATGCCTCCCGAACCAGCGCCCTGTGCGGCGACCGCCCTCAAGCCGCTGTCCATGGCGTGCGACCACTGGCAGCAGGAGGGGGTGCTGGAGGACATCGACGTGCACCTTGTGCTGCCCGGCCCCACACCCCTCGGCGTGCCCAGGGCGGACGCGATCCTCGAAGGCGTGCTCGCGGCATACGGCGTGCAGGTTCTGCGCAACGCGCGCGTCACCGGGGCGGGCGCGCGGCAGGTGACGGTGACGACTCCCGACGGCGAGATCGTTCTCGACGACCTCACCTACGCCCACGTCATCCCGACCTACCGCGCCCCCACGTGGATCGCCGACAGCGGTCTGGCCGGAGACAGCGAGGCCGGCCTGGTCGACGTCGACCCGCTGACCCTGCGCCACCGACGACACGACGCGGTGTGGTCGCTCGGTGACGTCGCCAACCTCGGCATCAAGCCCTCGGGTGGTGCCCTGCGCAAACAGGTTGCGGTCCTCTCGCCCAACATCCTCGCCAAGGACACGGACGAGCTCGAGCAGTACGACGGCTACACCGTCATGCCGATCACGGTGGCCCGCCACAGGCTCATGCTCGTCGAGATCGACCGTGAGGGTCAGCCCGCGCCGACAGTGCCCTTCCCCGACCTCGTCCAGCCGCGACGGATGACGTGGGTTGTCGACCGTTACGCGCTGCCGGTGACGTACTTCAAGCGGATCCTGCGCGGCAAGGTCTGACCCCCCGCCCGCCTCAGCTGCCGCTCAGGGGCAGCGGGGGACGGGGGCGCTGTAGGTCGTGTTGGAGGCGTTCGCGACGTAGTAGTCGCTGAGCCAGCGGCCGTCGACGAGCTGGTTCCAGACGCTGGTCGTGCCGACCTTCGTCCCGGCCTTCTGGCACGCCACGTAGGCCAGGCCGCCGCCCTGGACGGTGCCGTTCGCGGCATACGCCGTCCCGGGACCCGAGCGCGTGTTGACCGGTGTCGAGATGTTGAGCTGCCCCGGATAGCTGCAGATGGGCAACCCGGCACTGAAGCCGGTCGTGGAGGGAGTCGACACATATCGGTCGGTGACGAAGCCACCGCTCGTGATCCGGTCCCACACGGACGTGGTGCCGACGACCTGGCCGCGGGACTGGCAGACCACCGACACCGTGGCGTTCGGGGCCAGCGTGCCAATGATCGGGTAGGCGCTCGAGGGGCCGCTGCGGACGTTGAGGGTGGACGTGCTCGTAACGCGGTAGTTCTTGGCGACGGTGGCGACCGGGCCCTTGATGACGTCGCTGTCGATGTTCATCGTCACGCCGCCCCAGGTCTCGTTGTGGTCACCGCGGTACTGCTTGGATCGCTGCCACTCGGCCCACAGGCTGTTGCTCGCCGTGGGCCAGTTGGTGACCGTGGCGACGTTGTCCCACCGCGCCATCCAGACCGCGTCCGGCCGGGCGTACGACGTCCAGTTGTAGCCGTAGGCGAGGTCACGCAGCCCGGATTCCTGGTGCACATAGACGCCGGCCAGGAAGCCGGCCCGGTGCAGGGCACGCGTCCACTCCGAGACATAGGTCCGGACGGCCGGGGTGCACCCGGCAGCTGCGCGGTCGTAGTGCTCGACGTCGGCATACAGCGCGCTGCCCGCACGCAGCCCCAGGGCGCGCGCCTTGGCCACCGCGTCGTTGCCGTCAGCCGCCCCACGTGCAGCGGCGCCGCTCGCGGCATACCGGTAGGGCTTGCTCCCGGACATGCAGAACGGCTGGTCACCGAAGTACGTCGGGACGAGCGACCACCCAGCGGCAGCCGCGCTCTGGACCCACGACGGTGTGAGGTTGGGTTGCGCGCAGCCACGGTTGCGACCGCCGAAGTAGATGTTGACGCCCGTGTAGGGCGACCTCCCGCGCCAGGCGGCCAGGGCGCTCAGCGACGGGGCGGTGCAGGTGTCGAAGAAGTAACCCTGCAGTCGGGTGGCCGAGGATGCGGTCGGGTAGCTGGCGGGAGTGCTGGGCTCGGCGATGGCAGGGGCGGGCACGACGATGCCGATCGCCAGAGCCCCCAGAGCTGCGACCACACCTGCGGCGACACGACGTGGGTAGGACACGGTCCACCTCCTGCGCGGAGCCGGACGGGCGCACGGCCCACACACACCTGATGATCCGCCTTCGCGACCCGCCGCGGAAGGCCCACTCGTCAGTGGGCCCGTGACACTTTCGGGCCAGGGGTGACCAGTGCCGTCACCCGGCGCTCAGCGGATCAGACGTTGCCGAGGATGCGGTCGACGGCGACCTCGATGACGACCCGAGCCGGGTTGACCCGTGGCTGCCGGTAGCGGACGGCATATCTCGTCACGGCGTCAGCCACCGACTCCGGGTCGTCGAGCACGCGACCCGTGCCTTCGAACGACAGCCATCGCCGCCCGTCCACCTGGCAGATCGCGACCCGGCCGGACCGCGCGGCGTTGCGGGCCTTCTGGGAGCTGCCGCTGGTGATGACGCGAGCGACGTGCGCGTCGGCGTCCCAAGTGAAGCCCACCGGCACGACGTGCGGACTCCCGTCCCGACGCAGCGTCGTCAACGTCGCCAGGTGCCGATCCTGCAGGAAGGTGAGGGCGTCGTCGGACAGGTCGCTCGGGTGCATGGCCACGCCGAGGAGTCTGGCACGCGAACCGACCAGCAACCCTCAGAAGATGGAGCGCAGCAGCATCCCCGCGAGCGCGAACATCACCAGCCCGATGACGACGTCGAGCACCTGCCACGTGCGCGGCTGAGCGAACCAGCGGGAGGCGAGGCGGGCGGCATACCCCAGGCCGGCGAACCACAGCAGACTCGCGACGCAGGCACCCAGACCGAACCACCACCGCCCGGTCGGCCCGTGGCTCGTGCTGAGGTTGCCGAGCATGAGCACCGTGTCGAGGTAGACGTGCGGGTTGAGCCACGTGAGCGCGAAGGCCGTCCCCACGACGGAGGACTTCGCGGTGGGCAGGCCGGCGGTGAGTGCCTTCGGGTGCCGGGCTGCGAGGAGGGATCGCACACCGAACCAGACGAGGTATGCCGCCCCGCCGACGGTGACGATGCGGAGGACCGTGGGGTGCCCCTCGACGACAGCCCCCACCCCGACCACTCCCGCGACGATGAGGGCGACGTCGCTGACAGCACAGATCGCGACGACGACGCCGACGTGCTGACGCGCCACTCCCTGACGCAGGACGAACGCGTTCTGGGCGCCGATGGCGACGATGAGCGAGAGGCCGGACAGCATGCCGGCGAGGACGGTGGCAAGGATCGTGGTGTTCATCGCCCTCGACGTTAGGTCCCGGCGCTTGTGAAGACCAGCGAAGATTTCTGAGTATCCCTTAGTGCCGCTTCATCTAGGATCGAGACCGTGCACACCGAACAGCTCCGCGCGCTCCTGGCCGTCGTCGACGGCGGGACCTTCGAGGCGGCCGCTCGACAGCTGCACATCACCCCCTCGGCGGTGAGCCAGCGGATCAAGGCGCTCGAGCAGTCGATGGGTCAGGTGGTCGTGCGACGTGGGCTGCCGTGCGAGCCGACGACTGCCGGCGAGGTGCTCGTCCGGCTCGCCCGCCAGCAGCACCTGCTCGAGCAGGAGGCGCGGGCCGCTCTCGACGAGTCCGCCGCCCCGCGCGAGCTGCCCGTCGCCGTCAACGCGGACTCGCTGGCGAGCTGGTTCCGGCCGATCCTGGCCGAGGTCGCCGTGTGGGACGGTGTCGTGCTGAGGCTCCACGTCGAGGACGAGGGGCACAGCCACGAGCTCCTCCGTGCCGGCACCGTGCTGGGCGCCGTCACGTCGAACCCGACCCCGGTGCAAGGGTGTTCGGTCGAGCGGATCGGGGCGATGCGCTACCTCCCCGTGGCCACGCCCGACCTGCGCGCCCGGTTCGCGACGGGTCGTGGCGTGGACTGGGCTCGCCTGCCGGTGCTCGAGTTCAACGACCACGACGACCTCCAACGGCGGGTCCTGCGTCGCCACGGAGTCGAGGTCGACCCACCGACGCACCGCATCCCGTCGTCGGAGGCCTTCGCCGAGGCTGTCCGAGCGGGTCTGGGGTGGGGAGCGCTGCCCCTGGTGCAGTGCGCTGCCGACCTCGAGAGCGGCAGCCTGGTCCGGCTCAGCGCTCGCGACCACGTGGACGTGCCGCTCCACTGGCAGTCCTGGCGCCTGCGTTCACCCCTGGTCGAGCGGCTCACTGACGCGATCAGCCGCCATGCCCCCTCCCGCTGAGGCTCGCGCCCCGAAAACACATTGCTGCGTATGCCGCACGCGACCTAGCGTGGTTCGCCTCACCGGCCGACCGGCGGGAGCACCCCACCAGCGCCGGTGAGCCTGCAGAGCGGAGCTTGCCGATGACCTCTCACCTCCTCGCCGTCACGTTCGACGCGAGCGATCCGGCTGTGCTCGCGCAGTTCTGGGGCGGGGTCCTGGGTCGCGTCATGACCGTCGATCAGGAGGGGGGCATCGTCCTGCCGCCGCGCGACGACCACGGCTTCAAGGTCCGGTTCATGCCGTCGACCAAGCCACGTGTCGGCCCCAACCGGATCCACTTCGACCTCACGAGCTCGTCCGACGAGGTGATGCAGTCGACGATCGAGCGGGCGCTCGGACTGGGTGGCACCCACCTCGATGTCGGCCAGCTCCCCGAGGAGGGTCACGTGGTGCTCGCCGACCCCGAGGGCAACGAGTTCTGCGTCATCCCGCCCGGCAACACCTTCCTCGCCGACACCGACCTCATCGGGGCGGTGAACTGCGAGGGCACCCAGGCGGTCGGCTACTTCTGGAGCAAGGCTCTGACGTGGCCGCTCGTCTGGGACCAGGCCCAGGAGACCGCGATCCAGTCACCCCGGGGCGGCTCGAAGGTGACGTGGAGCGGACCGCCCGTCGCCCAGCAGGACGGCAAGGACCGGCTTCACCTCGAGCTCGCCACGTCCGTCGACGGTGACCACGAGGCCGAGGTGGAGCGCCTCGTCGCCCTCGGCGCCTCACGCGTCGACATCGGTCAAGGCGACGTCAGCTGGGTCGCAATGGTCGATCCCGACGGCAACGAGTTCCGCGTCCACACCCCTCGATGAGGCTCAGAGGATGGTCGCCGTCGCGACGGAGATCCGGCCTGCCGTCATGTAGCCGGCCTTCGAGCCGGTGACCCGCACCGTGAGGGTCTTGCCCCGGTCGGTGGTGGTGAGCTTGTAAGTGCTCGCCGTGGCGCCCGAGATGGCGACACCCGCGCGGTACCACTGGTAGGCGAAGGTGACCGGGGCCGGTCCCCAGGTGCCGGGCGTGGCGGTGAGGGTGTAGCTGACCCGGGTCGTCCCGGTGATCGTCGGGACGGCCGAGGTCAGCGCACCCAGCACCGCGGTGGTCGCGGCGGACATCTTGGCCACCGCCGTGTAGCCGGTCTTCGAGCCGGTGACCCGCACCGTGAGGGTCTTGCCCTGGTCGGTTGTCGTGAGCTTGTAGGTGCTCGCCGTGGCGCCTGAGATCGCGACACCCGCGCGGTACCACTGGTAGGCCAGCGTGACCGGGGCCGGTCCCCAGGTGCCGGGCGTGGCGGTGAGGGTGTAGCCGACGGTCCTGGTCCCGGTGATGGTGGGTGTCGGCGCGGTGAGCGTGCCGGCGGCGATCACGGCCGTGGCCGCGGAGGTCCTGGCGACCGAGGTGTGGCCGGACTTCGTCCCGGTCACGGTGACCGTGATCGTCTTGCCCGTGTCGGTGCCGGTGAGCACGTAGCTGCTCGCGGTGGCTCCGGTGATGGCCACGCCGGCCCGGCGCCATTGGTAGGCGAGGGTGACCGGAGCCGGACCCCAGGTGCCGGGGTTGGCCGTGAGCCGGGAGCCGGCCTTGGCCGTCCCGGTGATCGTCGGCGTCGGGGCCGTGAGTGCCGCAAGGACCGTGGAGGTCGCCATCGAGGTCTTCGCCACCGCGGTGTAGCCGGTCTTGGAGCCGACGACGCGAACGGTGAGGGTCTTGCCGAGGTCGGTGCTGGTGAGCTTGTAGGTGCTCGCGGTGGCGCCCGAGATGGCGACACCCGCGCGGTACCACTGGTGGGCCAGCGTCACCGGTGCCGGACCCCACGTGCCGGGCACGGCCGTGAGGGTGGAGCCGACGGTCGTGGACCCACTGATCGTCGGTGTCGGCGCCGTGAGGGTGCCGGCTGCGACGACGGCCGTGGCCGCTGAGGTCTTGGCCGTCGTGGTGTAGCCCGACTTGGTGCCTGTCACGGTGACGGTGAGCGTCTTGCCCGTGTCGGCGCCGGTGAGCGCCAAGGTGCTGGCCGTCGCTCCGGCGATGGCGACGCCGGCCCGCTTCCACTGGTAGGTCAGGGTGACGGGAGCCGGTCCCCACGTGCCGGGGTTGGCCGTGAACGTGGAGCCCGCCTTCGCCGTGCCGGTGATCGTGGGGGTCGGGGCCGTGAGCGTGCCCTGGCTGCCTCCGACCGTCGCGACATAGGTCGTGTCGTCGTTGCCGGCATCGGTGCGGAGGTAGTAGCGCACGCTGATCGCCTTGCCGGCCATGGCCGCGGTCACGGTCAGCGTCTTGTCCCAGCCCACGGTCCCGCCGTCGACGCGCCACTCGTAGGAGTCGTAGTCGATGGCAGCGCCACTGCTCGGGGTGCCGTGGTTCGCCGTGAGCACCTGACCCGTGGCGACCGTCCCGTCGATCCGCAACGGTGAGGTGAGGACGACACCCGAGCCCACGGCATACCCGATGCTCCACATCGTCGCGGGAGCATAACCGGCGAGGGTTCCTGTCACGCGGACGGAGACCGACTTGCCCTGGTGGGCGGTGGTCGGGGTGAAGCTGGCACCCGTGGCACCGGCGATCGGGGTGAAGACGTAGTCGGTGGCGGCCTCGCGAATGCCCCACTGGTAGGCGAGCTGCACGCCGGTCGGGCCCCAGGCACCCGGGTGGACCGTCAACGGCGACCCGACCCGGGCGGCCCCGTTGACCCACGGGTCGCTCGCGGTGAGGGACTTGCCGACGACGGGCAGGACGACGCGCATCGTGCGCTGCTCGGGCGTCGCGGGCTGGGTGAAGATCGTCGCGGTGGTGCTGTCGGCCGCGTTGTCCCAGCAGCGCGAGCCGTAGCGGAGGTCGCGGGCGGGTGCCTCCGGACCGTAGTAGTCGTCGGAGAAGCAGATCTTGTAGCGGCCGCCCACTGCGGTCCTCCAGAAGAACTGGCCCTTGGTGTCCGTCTGGCGAGGGCCGTACTGCGGGGTGTCCCACTGACCGGTCTCAGTGTTGTGGGTGTAGACCGTCCAGCTGAGCCCTTGGATGGGAGCGCCCGCCGTGTCCACGGCCTCAGCGGTGAAGCCGGTCTGCGGTGCGAGCTGGAAGTTGGCCGTCGTGACCGTCGGTCCCTCGGGCAGGATCGGTGCCGGATCGGGGTATGCCGGGGTGCTCGTGGTCGTGCCGTTCCAGTACTCGGGGGCCCAGTAGTGCTTGTCCCAGTCCTCGCGAGCGGTGATCTGCGCCTGGCCCGGGATGACCTTGGCGAGCGTGTAGGCGCCGGTGGCGTCGGTCAGGGTGCTCACGACGGAGCCACCGTTGATCGGCGACGACTCGACGGTGATGCCGGCGATCGGCGCGCCGGCCGGGCCGGTGACCTTGCCCGTGACGGTCGCCCACCGCAGGAGCCGGATGTTGGCGGTGACCGGCGTCGTCGTGCTCACGACGATGGTCTGGGCGGCCCCGTGGCCGTTGGCCTGGTCGTAGTACTGGCTCGCGTAGGTGTTGCTGCAGGCCGTGCCCGAGTGGCAGTTGGCATAGAGCGTGTACTCGCCCGGCTCGGTGACGTCGATCGTGAAGCGCCCCGCCGCGTCCGTCGTGCCGTAGTGGTTGCGCGGGTCGGCCCAGTCGACCGGCTCGGCATAGAGGTAGGCGTCAGCGAGCGGGACCGCACGTCCGGCCGCGTCGAGGCCGGTGACGACGCCGGTGATGGCGTAGTCGGAGGCTGCCTGCGTCTGCGCCTGTCCCGTAGCTGCCTGGGCCGGAGTGGCCGCGGCCAGGGCAAGGGTGGCACCGAGGACGGTGGCGAGCACGAGGACGACAAGGCGCCGCATGCGGCGCACGGGCGAGTCAGCGAGGACGGTCGAGGACACGGACGACTCCTGGGGGTGGGACGGGCAGGAGGGAGTCCCCACAACAGCCGCGACCCCCGCTGGGAATCGTAGCGTTCGGGAAGGCGCGGATCCCGGCCTTGGCGAAAGCCGCTCGCCGATCGACGCGGTCGGAGGGAGTGCCGGGAGGGGCTAGGTTGACGGGATGAGCACCGACTGCAGGCATGGCTTGAATCCGGAGTGGTGCGCATCCTGCCGAGGTGACGACGACCGGGCCCTGTCCCCGGCCGGCGGTCGCAACGTCTTCGGCGACGGCATGCAGGCCCAGCTGGACCGCCTCTGCCGACAGCTCTCGATCCCCACCGCCAAGGTGACCGTCGGCGGCAACCTGCCGCAGGGTGTCTTCACCGCCGCGGCCAAGGCCTGCGGCGTCAAGGCGGGCACGATGCCCGAGACCTCGGCCCTGATCGCCTCGAAGTCGGGTCTGAAGTGGACCTCCGCGTGTGACAACCGGACGACCCCCAGGGGTGGCGCCACCAAGGTGACCCGCGAGGGCCTCGTCGTGCTCAACAAGGCCGTCGCCGTGGTGCTCGCCAGCGCCTGAGCCGGCACAAACCCAGCCGGCCCGAGCTCAGCCGGCCCAGCTCAGCTGACTCAGGCTCAGCGCACCCAGGTGCCGTCGTCCCACGCGGAGGCGAGCACGGCGGCATACGGCGCCAGGTCGTGACCCTTCTCGGCGACCCACTCGTCGTTGTTGTACGTGTCCTCGTAGCGGTCACCGCGGTCGCACACCAGCGACACGATCGATCCCGCTTCACCCGCCGCCTCCATCTCGGCCGCCAACCGCAGCGCGCCATAGATGTTGGTGCCTGTCGACGGCCCGGCATGGATGCCGGTGCGCTCGCGCAGAAACCGCATCGCCGCGATCGAGGCGCAGTCGGGCACCCCGAGCATCCGGTCGACGACCAACGGCAGGAACGACGGCTCCAACCGGGCCCGTCCGATGCCCTCGATCCGCGACGGCGCCAACCGCGCCTCACCGTCGCCCTGCCACGCGGGCAGGAACGCCGACCGCTCCGGGTCGACGACGCAGACGCGGGTGTCGAGCGCCTGGTAGCGGACGTAGCGCCCGATCGTCGCCGACGTCCCACCCGTGCCCGCGCCGACGACGATCCAGGTCGGCACGGGATGCTCCTCCATCGCCATCTGCTCGAAGATCGACTCGGCGATGTTGTTGTTGCCCCGCCAGTCCGTCGCCCGCTCGGCGTTGCTGAACTGGTCGAGATAGACGCCCCCGGCCGCGTCGGCCAGCCGACGAGCCTCGTCATAGACCGTCGTCGGGTCCTCCACCAGATGGCACGTGCCACCCTCGCGCTCGATGAGCCTGATCTTGGCCGGTGACGTGGAGGAGGCCATGACCGCGACGAACGGCACTCCCAGCATGCGCGCGAAGTGGGCCTCACTCACCGCCGTCGACCCGGACGAGGCCTCGACGACCGTGGTGCGGGGGCCGATGATCCCGTTGCACAGCCCGTAGAGGAAGAGCGAGCGCGCCAGCCGGTGCTTGAGCGACCCCGTCGGGTGGGTCGACTCGTCCTTGAGATAGAGGTCGACCCTGTCGCACCCGGGCAGGTGCACCTTGATGAGGTGCGTGTCGGACGTGCGGGTCGCGTCGGCACGCAGCCGGCGGATGGCCTCACGCACCCACGCGCGGTCGGGCTCCGTCCGCATGCCCGTGTCGACGAGGGGTGAGGCGACGGGCAGGGACGGCGATGACATGGCGCTCAACCTATCCGCCGCGCGCTGCGGGGCGACAACCGACAACGAGAGGCGGTATGCCGGGTGGGTACCCGGCATACCGCCTCTCATCAGGCGTCGTGCGGAGGTCAGGCCTTGTCGCGGCCCTCGTCGAGGTGGGGCGTTGAGAGGTCGGAGCTCTCGGAGGTGCCCGACGTGGACGGGGCGGAGCCGTCGGCCCAGTCACCGGCGCTCGACCAGGCGTCGCCCTCGGTCGCGGTCTCGGTCGTGGGCTCGCCACCGAAGTCGCTGGCCTCGGCAACCTCGGCCTCGTCGGCGAGCTCGTCAGACGTGGCAGCGGCTGCTCCCTTGGCCTCGGCAGCCTTGTCGGTCGCGGCGTCCTTGGCCTCGGTGGCCTTGTCCTTGACGGCGGAGCCGGCGGCAGCAGCCTTCTCCTTGGCGGCGGCGGCGAGGTCGGTCACCTTGTCACCGACGGAGGCGCCGTTGGACGAGGCGTTTCCTCCCACGGTCGAGGCGCGGCCACCGGCGGGCGGGGTGTAGGCGCCGGCGGTCGCCCACGGGTCCTTCTTCTCGCTCGACTTCTTCCATGCGAAGAAGGCAGCACCGGCGGCGAGGAGGCCGAGGAGGAGTGCTCCCTTGCCACCACGGCGCGCCGGCTTGGCGACGGCGTCACCCTTGAGCACGTGGTAGGCGTCGGGCGCACGGTCGGCGGCCTCGGCAGCGGCGCCCTTGGCGGCGGCCGCACCGGCGATGACGGTCGCGAGCGCGGACGCCAGCTTGGGCACGACGTCCTCGACGAAGGTGTCCCGGGCGTCCTGGACCTTGGGGGCGATGTTGTCGGCGGCCTCATGGACCTTGGGCACGGCCTGGTCGGCGTAGACGCGGGCGGCCTCGCGAGCACTCTCGACGCGGGGGGCCGCCTTGTCCTTGAGGTCAGCGGCGCGGGCCCGGAGGTCGGCGGCGGTGGACTGGGCGGACGACGTGGCGTCCGACGCGGTGGAGGCAGCGGTCTCGACGCGAGCGGCCACGGCTTCGCGCGCCTGCTCGGTCTTGCTCTTGGTGCGGAACACAGCGTTCTCCTATCGATGGCGATTGAACGACTACTGCCATCAAACACTGTTTCCACTGGTCTTGACAGCGGGGGTCCCCCCTCGGACCACATCCCCGGTATGCCGTCCGCCCGCCTCCGCGACCCCCTCACCTCGGCGTTTGCGCACCCACGGAGCACCCATAGAGTGGAGGCATGAAGGCATCTCTGAAGACCAACCACGGCACCATCAACCTGAACCTCTTCGCGGACCAGGCCCCCAAGACGGTCAAGACCATCACGGGCCTCGCGACGGGCGAGCTCGAGTTCAAGGACGACGCGGGCCGCACCAACCCCGAGCGCTTCTACGACGGCCTGATCTTCCACCGGATCATCCCCGGCTTCATGATCCAGGGCGGCGACCCGCTCGGCAAGGGCTTCGGTGGCCCCGGCTTCGCGTTCGACGACGAGATCCACCCGGAGCTCCAGTTCGACCGCCCCTACCTCCTCGCCATGGCCAACGCCGGCAAGCAGATGGGCAAGGGCACCAACGGTTCGCAGTTCTTCATCACCGTCACGCCGACCCCGCACCTCAACGGCAAGCACACCATCTTCGGTGAGGTCGCCGACCAGGAGAGCCGCGACGTCGTCGACAAGATCGCGGCCGTCCAGACCGGTGGCCAGGACAAGCCCAAGGACGACGTCGTCATCGAGAGCTTCGACATCGAGGCCTGAGCTGCCGACCTCCTGAGCCGTGACCGGGCTCCGCACCGCATGCAGCGCCCCACCGCCACACCGGCGGTGGGGCGCTCACGGCATTCAGGGAAGGCCCAGACCACGCCACTAGACTCGGGCTGGTGAGCGAGCCCACGGCATACGGACAGTCCAGCACGCCGGAAGAGGTGCCGGTCTGCCCGCGCCACCCGGACCGGGTGTCCTACGTGCGGTGCCAGCGCTGCGGGCGGCCGGTGTGCCCGGAGTGCCAGCGCCCGGCGGCGGTCGGGGTGCAGTGCGTCGACTGCGTGCGTGAAGGCGCGAAGTCCATCCGTCAGGGGCGCACGATCTTCGGCGGTGACGTCGCCGCCATCGGTGGCCGTCCTCTGGTCACCATGACGATCATCGGCATCTGCGTGGCGGTCTTCCTCGGGCAGCTGGCGAGGCCGGGCCTGACCGACGACGTGGCGTTCGCCCCCTACCTCGGTGATACCGAGCCATGGCGCTTCCTCACCTCGGCGTTCGCGCACAGCCCCCAGATGATCCTCCACATCGCCTTCAACATGTATGCGCTGTGGATCATGGGGCAGTACCTCGAGCCGATGCTCGGGCGGGCCCGGTTCGCCGCGCTCTACCTCATCACCGCGTTCGGTGGGTCGGTCGTCTACCTGCTCCTGGCCTTCCCCCACACGATCGACGAGCTCAACCAGCGCGACTTCGGTGCGTGGGAGACGGCTGCGGTGGGAGCCTCGGGTGCGGTGTTCGGGCTCTTCGGTGCCTTCCTCATCCTGCAGCGTCGGCTCGGCCGGTCGGCAGCGACGATGTACGCGACGATCGGCATCAACGCCGTGATCGGGTTCGTCGTGCCGGGCATCGCATGGCAGGCGCACCTCGGCGGGTTCCTCGTGGGCGTCGCGTGCGCCGCCGTGTTCGCCTACCTGGGCAAGCGACCCGAGACCGGGGGCACCCAGCGCGCCAGCTTCGGCATCCACTGGATCGGGCTCGCCGCCATCACGGCGGTGCTCGTCGTGCTCACGGTGGCCAAGTACGCCCTGACCTCCTCCCCCATCTAGGTCCACCGCGGCCCTGTGCACTGCTGCGCCCAGCCGCAGCAGTGCACAGCCTTGTGACCGGACTGTGCACTGCTGCGCTGAGCTGCAGCAGTGCACAGCGCCGCCGGAGGACAATCGGACGCCGCATCGGGCCCGGCGCGGCACGGGCGCTGGATTACATCGGTGTCATTCATCCACATTGGGGACAACCCCTGTGGACAACTCGAACTTGTCCACAGACTTGTTCACACGGCATACCCGATGTCGTGTGGACGAAGGACGGCCCCCGACCACGAGGGTCAGGGGCCGTGCAGCGTTGCGAGGCTGTGGAGCAGCTGTCAGCGCCAGCGCGTCGTCATGAGGAAGCCGGCCATCATGAACGCGAACCCGGCGCCGAGGTTCCAGCGGCCGATCTCGGGCAGGGGGTACTCCTTGGCGCCCGAGATGTAGTAGGTGACGACCCAGACGAGCCCGATGAGCATCAGTGCGAGCATGAGAGGCACGAACCAGCGCGGGTTGGGCTTGGTGACCCGGCTCTGCGCCGTGCGGGGCGGGGTGTAGGCGGGCTTGGAACGACCCTTGGACTCTGGCACGGACTGTCTCCTTGGCGTGTGGTGTCGTGGCCTAGCGTAGAGCCTGAACTTCGAAGAGGGAGGACCCATGGTGCGGCGCAAGGCGTTCCTCACGACGCGACCCGGTCCGTGGTCGATCGCCGTGCCGGTCGTCGCCGTCCTCGCAGGCATCCTCTTCGCCACCAGCGGCTCGGCCGCGCAGGGGCGCAGCCTGCGCTCCGACGCCGCCGGACTGCCCGACATCATCCGTGAGCAGACCCAGGACAACGCCCGGATGACGGGCGACCTCGAGCAGCTGACCCTCGAGGTCGACGAGCTCACCCGCGACGGAGCCCCGGGCAACGCCGCCATCGAGGAGCTCGAGCGCGAGGCCGATGCGCTCGGACTCGCCGCCGGACGCACCGCCCTCGAGGGGCCCGGCGTCGAGGTCCAGCTCGACGACTCGGACCTCAGCTCCGACCGGCTGCCGCCCGGCCGCACCGTCGACGACATCGTCGTGCACCAGCAGGACGTGCAGGCCGTCGTCAACGCGTTCTGGGCCGGTGGCGCCGAGGCGATGATGATCCAGGACCAGCGGATCATCGCGACGAGCGCCGTCCGATGCGTCGGCAACACCCTCATCCTCCAGGGCCGCGTCTACTCCCCGCCCTACCGCATCCGCGCCATCGGTGATCCTGACCGGCTGCGCGACATCCTCGGGCAGTCCCCCGAGATCCAGATCTACCAGGAGTACGTCAAGGCCGTCGGTCTCGGCTACGAGGTGATCACGCACGACCGGCTGGAGTTCCCGGCATACGCGGGGTCGATCACGCCCGAGTACGCCACGGTGGCGAGGTGACACAGCACCGCCGCCGCCAGCAGCGCCGCGGCGGGGTGGCCGGGGCAGCCGGAGTCGTCGGCGAGCTGCTCATGACGCTCGGTGCCCTCGTGCTGCTCTTCGTCGTGTGGCAGCTGTGGTGGACCGACGTCGAGTCTGACCGGGCTCATGCGGCCACGGTGACGTCGCTGTCGCGAGCCTTCGCCGACGCGCCGAGCCAGGGTCCGGCCGAACCGGACGCCACCGACGCCACCGACGCGGCCGGCGCGGCCGGCGTGCCCGGCGTGCCCGGCGTGCCCGCGGGTGCCTTCGCCATCGTGCGGGTGCCCCGCTTCGGTGCCGACTACGCCCGCCCGCTCGTCGAGGGCACGAGCGCCGCAGAGCTCGCCGAGGGCCTCGGCCACTACACGGGTACCGCCGGACCGGGCGAGATCGGCAACTTCGCCGTTGCGGGACACCGGACGACGTATGGCAAGCCACTCGCCGAGATCGACCGGCTGCAGCAGGGTGACCGTGTCGTCGTCGAGACGCGGCAGGGCTGGACCGTCTATGCCGTGACGACCCACGAGATCGTCCGCCCGTCGCAGTCCGAGGTCATCGCCGCCGTGCCGGGCGACCGCACCGCGAAGCCGACCCGGGCCGTGCTCACCCTCACCGCGTGCCACCCGAGGTTCAGTGCGAAGTTCCGCTGGGTCACCCACGCCGACCTCGTGGAGACCCGCACCCGCGCGCAGGGACCTCCGTCGCTCGCCGTGTCGACGGCCTCGGCGAACGGAGGACCCTGATGTATGCCGCCCTCTGGCGTGCGTTGCCCGGTCCCGTTGTGCTCCGGGCCGTGCTGCTGCTCGCACTCCTCGCGGCGGTCGTGGCCGTCTGCTTCGAGTGGCTCTTCCCGCTGGTCGCATCGTGGCTGCCCTACGACGAGACCACCGTCGGCACGGATACTGGTGGCTCGGCACTCCCGCCCTTCCCGACCCCGGAGCCCTTGTGACGACCTCGCCCCGCCGCATCCTCGTGATCGACAACTACGACTCGTTCGTCTTCACGATCGTCGGCTACCTCGAGCAGCTCGGCGCCGAGTGCACCGTCGTCCGCAACGACGCCATCGCGGCCGCTGACGGCGCCGACTTCGACGGGGTGCTCATCTCCCCCGGCCCGGGCACCCCGGAGCAGGCCGGTGTCTCGATGGCGATGATCGAGGCCTGCGGTGAGCGGTCGCAGCCGATGCTCGGGGTCTGCCTCGGACACCAGGCGCTCGGTGTCGTCGCCGGCGGCACCGTGGGGCGCGCACCGGAGCTGCTCCACGGCAAGACGTCGCTGGTCCACCACTCCGGGGTCGGGGTGCTCGAGGGGCTGTCGACGCCCTTCACGGCCACCCGCTACCACTCGCTGACGATCGACCCCCCGACGCTGCCGGACTCGCTCGTCGGCACCGGTCACACCGAGAGCGGCATCATCATGGCGGTCCAGCACCGCGAGCTGCCGCTGCACGGCGTCCAGTTCCACCCCGAGTCGGTCCTCACCGAGGGTGGGCACCGGCTGCTCGCCAACTGGCTCCAGGTGTGCGGCGACCCAGAGGCGGTCGAGCGTTCGCAGGGGCTCAGCCCGCTCGTCCACGACGGCGCCGACGTCGCCGCCAAGGTCACCGGCTGACCCCAGCCACAAGGGGCTCCACGAGTCGGGGGTCGTGTGTCGAGTCGGGCCTCGCGGAACCCCCGACTGGTTCCAGGACCCCCGACTCGTCCCGCCCGCGGTCAGCGGCGCGGTGGTGCGGTGGCGCGGTGTGGGTGCCCGAAGCCCGGGGTCAAGGGCTGGGCGGGATGGTGGGGCTGCTCGACGGGACCGTCGGGGAGGCGGAGGGCGAGGGCGACGCAGAGGGAGACGGCGTGGCCGACGGGGTGGGCGTGGGCGTCGGGGTCGGCGTCGGCGTCGGTGTCGGCGGTGGCGGAGGGGGCGGCGGTTCCTTCTGGGCGACCACGATCGTCACCTCGGAGCCGGCGGCGACCTTCTCGTCCGCCTCGGGATCCTGGTCGATGACCGTGCCCTCCTTGGCCCGCGAGGTCTGCTCGTACTCGGTCCTGGGCTTGAGCCCGATGGCGAGCAGAGCCGCCGACGCCGCGTCCTGGGTCATGGTCGTCAGCTTGGGCACCTTGACGAGACCGGTGGACACGTTGAGGTTGACGGGCTCACCCGGCTGCAGCGACCGGCCCGCCGCGGGGTCGGACGAGATGACCCGGTCCTTCGGCTGGTCGTCGGTGTCCACCTTGACGGTCCGTCCGACGGTGAGCTTGGCCCTCGTGAGGGCGGCGGTGGCCTCGGCCACGGTCATGCCGGCGAGCTGAGGGACCGCGACGGCGTTGGGTCCGCTCGAGATGACGAGCCGCACCGTGGTCTCTGCCGGGTCGACGCGCTCGCCGGGCTTGGGATCCTGGGAGATGACCGAACCCGCGGGGACGGTGTCGTTCTTCTGGCTGGTCTCGGTGAACCGCAGCCCGACGTCGCCCAGCTCCTTGACGGCCGTCGCGCGAGGCTGGTTCGTCACGACGGGCACGGTCACCTTGCTGGCCTCCTCGCGCATCTCGAGGTACTGCTGGGCACCGAAGGCGAGCAGGGCCAGTGCAGCGATGATGGCGATCGTGAGCAGGACGTAGGTCGCTCCACGCCGCTTCTGCCGCTCCTCCCGGTCGACCGCTGCCGGGAAGGTCGACGTCGTCGGCCCGGCCACCGGCACGGGTGCCACGTCCCTGGGACGGGTGGTGGCGGCATACACCTCGGTGGGTTCGGACGTCGTGATGGCACCGGGACCGGCGGTGAGCGCGGCGAGCGAGGCCAGGGCCGCGGCACTGACCGGACGTCCGAGGCGTGCGGACTGGAGGTCGTTGCGGAAGGATCCGGCGTCCTGGTAGCGCTTCTCGCGGTCCTTGGCGAGCGAGTGCAGGACGACGGCGTCGAGGTCCTCGCTCACGGAGCTCTCGCGCGCCGACGGGGCCACCGGCTGCTCACCGACGTGCTGGTAGGCGATGGACACGGGGCTGTCGCCGACGAACGGCGGGCGTCCGACGAGGAGCTCGTAGAGCATGCAGCCGGCCGAGTAGAGGTCGGAGCGGGCGTCGACGTTCTGGCCCTGCGCCTGCTCGGGCGAGAGGTACTGCGCCGTGCCGATGACGGCCTGCGTCTGGGTCATGGTCGCGGCGGTGTCGGCGATGGCCCGGGCGATCCCGAAGTCCATGACCTTGATCGTGCCGTCCTTGGCGATCATGACGTTGGCCGGCTTGATGTCGCGGTGGACGATGCCCATGCGGTGGCTGTAGGCGAGCGCGTCGAGGACCCCTTCGGTGAGGCGGGAGGCCTCCTCGGTGGGGATCTTGTGGCGTTCGGTGAGGACCTCGCGCAGGGTGCGGCCCTGGACGTACTCCATCACCATGTAGGGCACGGCGACCTTGGCGCCATTGGACTCGACCGAGTGGTCCTCTCCGGAGTCGTAGACGGCGACGATCGAGGCATGGTTGAGCCCGGCCGAGGACTGCGCCTCACGACGGAACCGCTTGATGAACGACTGGTCGCGCGCGAGGTCGCTGCGCAGCATCTTGATGGCGACCTGACGGCCCAGACGGGTGTCATGGCCCAGGTGCACGTCAGCCATGCCGCCACGGCCGATCAGCTCCCCCACTTCGTAGCGGCCCCCCAGCAGCAGGGGATCCTCGCTCATCGGTGCCTCACTTCTTTAGCCCTGCTTCGATCATGGCCTTGGCGATGGGGCCACCCACGGCGCCACCCCCACGGGCCTCGCTGTCGGGGTCGCCGCCGTTCTCGATGACGACGGCCACCGCGATCTGCGGGTCGTCGGCGGGCGCGAACCCGGTGAACCAGGCGTGGGCGCGCTGCACCAGGTCGGTCTCGGCGGTCCCGGTCTTGCCGGCCACGCGCACGCCGTCGATCTGGGCCGGCTGGCCGCTGCCGTTCTCGACGACCGCCTCCATCATCTCGGTGAGCTGGGCGGCGACCTCGGGGGTGACCGCCTCGGAGAGCTGCTCGGGCTCGGCGCGTTCGATGACGCTGAGGTCGCTCGACAGCACCGACTTCACGAGGTGCGGGCGCATGACGACACCCGCGTTGGCGACGCCGGCGCTGAACATCGCGACCTGGAGCGGCGTGACGCGCACGTCGTACTGACCGACCGCAGACTGGGCCAGCTGTGGCTGGTTGAGCTCGGCCGGGACGCTGCTCGGCGTGACCCGCATCGGGATCGAGAGCTGGTCTCCCACACCGAACTTGGCCGCCTGGTCACGCAGCGCGTCGGCGCCGAGCTCCATGCCGAGGTGGCCGAAGGCGGCGTTGCACGAGATCTCCATGGCGTGCAGGAACGTCGTCTTGTCGTCGTCACCGCAGGCGCGTCGGCCGATGTTGGGCAGGCCGACCGTCGTCTGCGGGAGGTCGAGCACGGCCGGGCCGGGCAGCACGGTCTCGGGCGAGAACCGGCCGCTCGACAGCGCTGCCGCAGCGGTCACGATCTTGAAGACCGACCCGGGCGGATACTGGTCACCGCCGATGGCGCGGTTGACCAGCGGCTTGTCCTTGTCGGCATTGAGGGCCTTGTATGCCGTGTCGACCTTGCCGAGGTCGTGACCCGAGAGGGTGGCCGGGTTGAACCCGGGGTTGCTCACCATCGCGAGGATCTCACCGGTCGAGGGGTTGACCGCGACGGCGGCACCCTTGCGTCCGTCGAGGGCGGTGATCGCGGCCTGCTGGACCTTGGAGTCGATGGTGAGCTCGAGGCTGGCGCCCGTCGTCCGGCGGCCGGTGAAGAAGTCGGAGACCCGACGGAAGGCGAGCTTGTCGCTCCGGCCGGACAGCAGGCTGTTCTCGGCCTGCTCGAGGCCGCTGCCAGCACCGTAGAAGGAGTAGTAGCCGGTGATGTGCGCGTACTGCGAGCCGCCGGGGTAGGTGCGCAGCCACTTGTACTCGTTGTCAGCGGGCACCGACTTCGCGATGGCGGTGTCGCCGACGAGGATCTGGCCGCGCTCGCGGGCATAGCTGCTGAGCAGGGTGCGGCGGTTGTCGGGCCGGGCGTTGAGGTCCTTGGCGTAGACGAACTGGATCATCGTCGTCGACACGAGGAGAGAGGCGAAGAGGAAGGCGACGACGAAGGAGAGGCGGCGGATCGGGGAGTTCATCGCACCTTCACCACCTGGGTCTGCTCGCTGGCCACAGGGTTGGGGGCTTCCGGGTCGGGGACGGGACGGCGGGCGTGGTCGCTGATCCGCAGGAGGAGAGCGACCAGGGTCCAGTTCGCGAGGAGCGAGGAACCGCCCTGGGAGAGGAACGGCATGGTCAGGCCGGTGAGGGGGATGACGCGGGTGACGCCACCGACGACGACGAAGCACTGCAGGGCGACGGAGAAGGCGAGCCCGGAGGCGAGGAGCTTGCCGAAGCCGTCGCGGGCGCCGATGGCGGTGCGGAGGCCGCGCTCGACGAGGAGCACGTAGAGCAGGAGCAGGGCGAAGAGGCCGACGAGGCCGATCTCCTCGCCGAAGCTGGGGACGATGAAGTCGCTCTCGGCGAAGTAGGTGAGCTCTGGTCGGCCGCGCCCCAGGCCGGTGCCGAACATGCCGCCGGACGCCATGCCCATCAGCCCTCGCGCCAGCTGGTCGGAGGTGTCGAGGGCCTCACGGCTGAACGTGTCGAGCCAGAGCAGGACGCGCCGCTGCACGTGGCTGAAGAGCATGTTGGCGATCCAGCAGCCGACGCCGAAGAGCAGCAGGCCGATGGCGACCCAGGAGGTGCGCTCGGTCGCGACGTAGAGCATGGCGACGAAGAGGCCGAAGAAGAGGAGGGAGGAGCCGAGATCCTTCTCGAGGACGAGGACTCCGACCGAGAGCATCCAGGCGACGAGGATCGGGCCGAGGTCGCGGGCCCGGGGCAGGGTGAGGCCGAGGATGCGGCGACCGGCGACGGACAGCGCGTCGCGGGTCTGGACGAGGTAGCCCGCGAAGAAGACCGCCAGCACGACCTTGGCGACCTCACCGGGCTGGAACGAGAACGGACCGAGCTTGATCCAGATCCGCGAGCCGTAGTTCTCGATCCCCAGCCCGGGCACGAGCGGCAGCACGAGGAGCCCGAAACCGAGGGCGCCGGCGAGGTAGGTGTAGCGGCGCAGGATGCGGTGGTCGCGCAGGATGATGAGGGCGGCGATCGCGAGGCCGGCAGCCAGCGCGCTCCACATCAGCTGGCGCAGGGCCATCCCCTCGGCGAGGTCCTTGCCGCGCGCGAGGTCCAGCCGGTTGATCATCACGAGCCCGAGCCCGTTGAGCAGGGTGGCGATCGGCAGGATGAGGGGGTCTGCGTAGGGTGCGCGCCAGCGCATCACGAGGTGGAAGACCGCGGTGATGATGAGGAAGCCGGAGCCGACGGCGACGAGGCTCGGTGGGATGGCGCCCTCGACCGCGACGCCCACGTTGATGTAGGCGAGCGCGACGATGCCGACCGCGAAGACGAGGAGTCCGAGCTCGACGTTGCGGCCCTTGCGGGAGGCGAGGGAGGAGACCGTGGTCATGCGTTGGGACTGGTGCTGGGAGTGGATGAGGGTGCGGGCGGGAGCGTCGGCGGGGAGGGAGCCGCGGTGGGGGAGCTCGTGGGAGTCCCGGTGGGCGTCGGGGTCGGGGTGGGCGTCGGGGTCGTCCAGGTCGAGGGCACGGTCGCGCAGGAGCGGCCCTGGGTCTTGGCGTAGCGGCACGCCTGGGCCTGCACCTCGAGGTTGCGCACGAGCGAGGCCGCGTCGGAGCGGTTCGGCATGCTGATGCCGCGGCCGAGCTGCCCGCGGTAGAAGTCGGGGAGGTCGTCGAGGGCGATGCTGCTCGTCGTCTCGGGCTGGGACAGCTCGATGGGGCCGAGGGTCTGGTCGACCCCCTTGAACACCGCGACGCGTCCGTCGTTGACGCCGACATAGACCTGGGCCTGCGACCAGGCCCACGCGGCATACCCACCACCGACGAGCAGGATCAGGGCGAGGAAGGAGACGCCGGCGGCACGCAGGATCGTCGCGGTGCGGCCACGCGGGGTCTCGTCGGCGAGCTCGACCCCGTCGCCGGCTCCGCTCGCCTCGTGGGAGAGGGCGGCGGCCTTGGCGGCGGGCGTGACGGGGATGGGCCGGGTGTGTCGGCGGATCGCTGCCGCGGCCCCGACGATCTGGGGGCTGTCGCTCGGCACCGGGCCCTTGGTGAGGTCCACGACGTCACCGATGACGACGGTGACGTTGTCGGGAGCGCCGGCCCGCAGGGCGAGCTGGACGAGGCGCTCGGCGCAGTCGTCGGGCTTGCGCTCGGTCGTGAGGACCTCGTCGATCGTCTCGCGCGTGACGTAGTCGGAGAGCCCGTCCGAGCAGATGAGGTAGCGGTCGCCGACGATCGCCTGGCGCACGACGACGTCCGGCTCCTCGCCCTCGGCGCCGGTGAGGACGCGGGTGACGAGGGAGCGTTGCGGGTGGGTCGACGCCTCGTCGGGGGTGAGGCGGCCCTCGTCGACGAGCGACTGGACGAAGCTGTGGTCCTTGGTGATCTGGCTGACCTCGCCGCCGCGCACGACATAGGCGCGCGAGTCACCGATGTGGGCGAGGACGAGCTTGTCCCGGGCCCGCAGGATGGCGATGAGGGTCGTGCCCATGCCGTCGAGGTCAGGATCGTCCTGGGTCAGCTGGCCGAGCTCGGCGTTGGCCGAGGTGATGCGTCGCAGCAGGGCCTGGGTCGCGTCCACGCCGGAGAAGGACTCTC
Organism: Knoellia altitudinis; assembly: GCF_042666355.1. NCBI lineage: Bacteria > Bacillati > Actinomycetota > Actinomycetes > Micrococcales > Intrasporangiaceae > Knoellia > Knoellia altitudinis. Next base: position 1,635,332 of record NZ_JBHTDK010000001.1, on the reverse strand, counting down.
CGTCGAGCCCGACGAGGGCCCCGAGGATCGCCGAGGACGCCACGTCGCCGCCGGCGTGACCGCCCATGCCGTCGGCCATCGCGAGAAGGTGCGGGCCGGCATACCCGCTGTCCTCGTTGTTGGTTCGCACCATCCCGACATCGGAGCGGGCGGCGAAGTGGAAGGCGATCGCCACGGGCTACCTCCGCAGCTCGACGACGGTCGTGCCGAACCGGATCTCGGTCCCGGCCGTCACCGGCGTCGGTGTGGTGATGCGCTGCTGGCCGATGAAGGTGCCGTTGGTGGAGCCGAGGTCCTCGACGACCCAGCCGTCGGGGCCGAGGTAGATGCGGGCGTGCCGGCCGGAGGCGAAGTCGTCCTCGAGGACGAGGGCACACTCCGGGGCGCGACCGACGAGGGTTCCGGACTCACGCAGCGGCAGGCTCGTGCCGGCGAGGGGTCCGCTCGTGACGCGGAGGTGGTTGGGGGCGACGACGGCGGGACGGTTGTTGAAGCGGCGACCGGAGGGGCGGCCCGAGGGGCGGGGGGTGACCGGGCGCTGCTCCGCGGGCACCGCCGCCGGACTCGCGCCGCGGGCGGCGGGGCGCGGTGTGGGGGTGCGGCCGCTCGAGGACCGTCGCGGGGTGACCTGGGTGCCGTAGAGGTCCCCGCGCAGGACACCGACGACGGCGACGACGAAGGCCCAGAGGGCGACGAGGAGGCCGAGGCGCATGAGGGTGATGGTGAGTTCGCTCATTTAGTAGGTGCTCACTCCTGTCACTTTCGGCCGGCGCGGTAGGTGACGGAGGTCCGGCCGACGGTGATGCGGTCGCCGTCCTCGAGGTGGGTGGTCGTGATGCGCTCACCACCGACGAACGTGCCGTTGGTCGACCCGAGGTCACGGATGGTGGCGACGGTGTGCGGTCCGTCCTGGGTCACGCGGATCTCGCTGTGCCGACGCGAGATCCCCGGGTCGTCGAGGATGATGTCGGCGATGTCGTCCCGGCCGAGGACGGTGATCGCGCCCATGAGCGGGTAGCGCTCGCCGTCGACGTCGAGCCAGGGGCGGTCGGCGGGGTTGGTGCGCCGCTTCCTGGCAGGTGGCTTCGTCGGCTGGTATGCCGCCGTCTCACCGAGCGCGTCGTCGTCCGGTTCGTGCCGTGGCCGGCCCGGCTCGCGAGGTGGCCGGGCCGCTGGTGCGGGTGCCGCGACGGGAGGTGCGGCGGCAGCGGCGGGTGACTCGCCGGCATACCCGTCGTCGTCCTGGCGGCGGGACGGTCGGCGAACGGGCTGGTGCTGGCCGGTCGTGCCGGTGGCGCGGGGCCGCTTGGCCGTGCTGGGGCGGATGCGGAAGACGCCCGTCTCGAGGTCGACGTCCTCGTCGAAGAGGATGTCGATGGGGCCGCCCGGCTGGTAGTGCTGGCTGTCGGCGTGCTCCTCGGCGGCGGCGATGAGCTCGTTCTCGAGCTCGGCGCCGTGGTCGGTGAGGCGCTCGAAGTCGGTCTCGCTCAGCTCGATCGTGAAGACGTTGGGGACGACGCTGCGGGATCGACCCGAGCTGGCGGCGCGGTCATCCATGGCGCGACGAATGGCGCTCGCGATCTCGACCGGCTGCACCTCGGCGCGGAACGCCTTGGCAAAGACACCGTTGACGGCGCGTTCGAGCTTGCCCTCCATGCGGTCGAACAGGCCCATGGCACGCCTCCTCTGGTGGTGCGGTCGGTGCTGCGCTCGGTCGTGGGTCAGCCGTCGGTCCGCTCGATGCTATCCGGCGGGGCTGTGGTGACTCGTGAGGCTGGCGTGAAGGGTTCCCCCGTTGTCCACGGCGCGACGCGGAGTGGGCCCGATCCCGTGGAGGGAGAGGCACGGTCCCGCAGCTGAACGACGGCAACGGGCGGCCGCCCGTGTCCCCATCCACGGTCGGCCGCCCGTGAGTCATCGGGCGCAGACTCTCAACCCGCGCTCGAAGCGACCTCCAGCTCCGACTGCATGCCCTCGATCATCGCGGTGAACTCGGTGTGGCTCGGGGCAGGGACAGGCGTGGCGTCGGGAACGCTCGCGAGCACCTCGAGGAACTGCTCGAGCGAGGTCCCGCTCGCGGCTGGCAGGTGCGAGGAGAAGATCCGGCTGGGTTCCAGCCGACGGACGCCGTCGAGCACCTCCCCGAACTTGGCACGGTCGAGCATCGAGGACCACGGTGAGTCCATGGCCGACCAGGCCAACATCCCACCTGCCAGCGCGTCGTGAGGAACCTCCCCGGCGTCCTGGGTCGCAGCGGGCAGCACCGCACCGAACGAGTCGACGCTGAACAGGCTTCCGGTGGACTCGTCGAGGACGCCGATGGACATGGGGCTGTCGTAGAGCGGCGGTGCGACGGCTCGCAGGGTGCGGTCGCCCACGTGCAGGCGGTCGCCCGGGCGGATCGCGTGCACCCGATCCAGCGGCACCGGCCACCAGGTCGACATCCGCATGGCCGAGAAGGCGTGCGTGACGAGCCGGACCTGTGGTGCGGCGTCCATGACACGTTGGACGGCTCCCGTGTGGTCGGCGTCGTCGTGCGTCAGCCACAGCCATCTCAGGTTGGCCAGACCGACGACGGAGTCCACCGCCTCGAGGAGCTCGTCGCCGCACTGCCCGATACCGGTGTCGACGAGGACCGGCTCCTGCGCCGTCAGCATGAACGCGTTCACCGTGAGGACCCCTTCGGGGCCCATCGGCATCGTCACGGGCAGCACGTGGACATCGGATGAGGGTTGGTAGATCTGGTCCATCGGAGCCTCCTGGGCTGGGTGTGTGGATACCCGTGAGGCGTTCAGTTCGAGTCGCGCCCGTTCAGTCAGGAGTGAACGATCCAGCGGACCTGGTCCTCGGCGGCCGGCTCGAAGGCGCAGTAGAGACCGGTGCGGATCCGTCGGTCCAGCACCGATCCCGCAGCCGGCAGGTCCGCACCGATCCGTGCCACGGCGGTCCGCACCGAGCGGGTGACGTTGAGGCGGGCCCGCTCCGCCGCCGAGGACGCCGTGCGGCTCCGGCCGGCGAGGCCGAAGGCCGCGGCGAGATGGCCGACGAGCTCGTCACACTCCTGCTGAAGTGCTTCGGCGCGCGCGTCGGCCCCGTGGTCGAGCGCGTCCTCGATCTCTGTGCGCAGCTGCTCGATCCGTCGCCGGTAGTCGCGGCGAGCCACGGCATCGAGCAGCTCACCGGCATCCCCCAGACGGTGCCGGTCGGGACCGTCGATGACCACGCCCTCGACCACGTCCACCAGGTCCAGCACGTGCCGCTCGACACCCGGGGCGCGGACCAGCTCGGCCAGATAGCGCAGTCCCTTCGTCGCGGGCAGCCGGGACCTGACCCCCTCGCAGCTCACGCTCCAGACAGCTCCCTCGCGGGTCAGCGACGCCGTGGTGCCCGTGGGCCGCGTCGTTCTCGCGAAACGTTCGAGGAGTGCGCGTTCACTGGCGGGGAGTGCCACGTCGAGCCCGGCCAGGACACTGGTGGCGCGGGCCGCCTCCACCGTTGCCGCTGCCCGGTTCCCGGCCTGCTCGTGCAGGCCGACCAGGCCGACGAACAGCTCCACACGGAGGACCGGCAGGCCGACGCGCACGGCATCCAGTGCGATCTCCATCGTGCGGATCGCCTCGGCAAGGTCGCCCGACGCCGCCAGCACCAGGGCTTGCGCGCGACAGGCCTTCGCCCGGAGCCTGGGCACGTCGAGGCCGTGGGCCCGTTCCATCAGCTGGTCGCACGCGTCCCTCGCGGCCTCGACCCGTGAGGCCGCGAGCTCACCCTCGGCCACGAGAGCGAGCAGCTCGACGCCCCGCAGGCGATCCGACCCGACCATCCGGAGGCCACGCGATGCCGTGGCGAGCGCCAGGGCGACGTCGCCGCGGGCCAGGTGCAGCCGTGCCAGGGGAAGCAGGGCCTGCATGTGAGCGTCCTTGCCGACGAGGAGCGCCTCCGCGTCGGCCAGCAGTCCCTGCCTGATCCTCAAGTCGGCGAGCGCTATCGCGGGATGCCAGCTGGGAATCGGCATGCACCCCTCGAACTCGGCCAAGGACGAGGTCAGGAGCGACTCCGCCTCGCCCCATCGCCCCAGCTCGATGAGGGCGGTGGCCTGGACGGCGGAGCAGTGGCTGCGGAGGAAGATCTGGGAACCGGGTGCAGCGCCGATCAGCCCCACCCGGCGCAAGTCGTCCACCCAGTGGCTTGCCCGGTCGAACTCCGCCGAGTAGTAGCACGCGGTGAAGAACGAGCACACGCCCATGCTCGCCGCGTCGCGGTCGCCCGCCGGGCCGCACCACAGGGCGATGGCCTCATCGAGCATGAGCATGCCGTCCGCGACCTCGCCCGCCTGCACACAGGCGAGTCCCCCATCCGCGAGAGCCTTGGCCTCCAGGTCGACGTCACCGAAGCGACGTGCCCGGTCGAGCGCCAGCCCTGCCCTCGCGCGCAGCTCCGAGGGATCGTCGACGTCGCAGCCGAGGCCGGCGATCGCGACCCAGCCCTGCTCGAGGCAGTCCGGCACGTCGCGAAGCAGACGGTCAGCCCGACCGAACCACACCCTGGCGGCGGCCCTGTTGCCGACGAAAGCCTCGAAGGCCAGGCCGAGGCGGGCGCACGCGACGGCCGACCGCCGGACGTCGCCGGCGTCGGTGAAGCCACGCAGAGCAACAGACAGCTCGTCGATCCCCATCTGGATCCGGCCGCCCTCGAAGGCTGCTGCGGCACGGTCGAGAGCTGCGCTTGCCGCGGCGTCCGTCTCGGTGACCACCTTCGGATTCTACGGCGGCCAGCCTCGGGACGTGGGCCGTCCTCGGTCGAGCAGGGGCGGGATTCTGGATGCTGCAGAGTCAGACGACGGTCGGCGATTCCAAAACGCTCAGGGCCGTGCCGGACGGCTGAGACAGTAGGGGCATGAGGTCCTACTGCGCGGTCTATGTCGACGTCGGCTACCTCCTCGCATCCGCGGCGACGCGGGTCACCGGCTCGTCGTTGCGCAGCGGCATCGAGGTCGACTACCCGGGCCTCATCGCGGGCCTCGTCGCGCAGGTCGAGGCGGACTCGGGACTGCCCCTGCTGCGGGTCAACTGGTACGACTCAGGCGCGCGCTCCGGCGGCCAGCCCGACTACCACCAGGACCAGATCGGGCTGCTCCCCCGGATCAAGCTCAGGCTCGGACGGTTGTCGTATGCCGGCGAGCAGAAGGGCGTGGACGTGCGCCTTGGTCTCGACCTGGCGTTGCAGGGGCGGGCCAGGGTCGCCGATGTCGTCTACCTCGTCTCCGGCGACGACGACCTCACCGAGGCCGTCGAGGAGGCCCAGAGCGCCGGGGTGCAGGTCGTCCTCCTGAGCGTGCCGGCCCAGAACGGTCAGGGGCACGCGGTCTCGAAGCACCTGCGGCGCGCGGCCGACGGCGAGCAGCCGATCGACCCCGCGATCATCGACCGGTGCGTGCGCTCGCGGGCGCTCGCAGAGGGTCTCGCCCCGGACCCGGCCGATGAGACGTCGGACGGTGCGGCCGATGAGCAGCTGGACGGCAGGGTCGTGGCGGCCGAGGGTTCGTTCGACCGCGTGGGCGTGCCCGCCGATGACGGTGCTGACCCCGACCGCGCTGAGGCGCCGGTCGATGCCGGCGCGTCGAGCCCCGAACCGGCACCTGCGAGCGAGCGCCCCGCGGACGACGAGGCCCTGACGCCCGAGGCCGGGTCGGCAGCAGCCGAACCCCCCGGACCCGACACGGCCGACATCCACTCGCCCGAGGGCCAGTCAGCAGTCGCCGGACCACCCAGCACGCCGACGCCGACGCCGGCGGTGTTCGGTCGCAGGCGCGCCACCGAGGTCGTGCTGCCCGCAGCCCAGCCACCTCCCACCTGGTCGACGTCGACGGGCGACCGGCCGGTCGCCGAGGGCGGTGTCTTCGACCCACAGCTCATCGACGTCGTCGCCAAGACGGTCCTCGACTCGTGGTGCCGGACAGCGACGCCCGACGCCCTCGTGGCGCTCCGAGCCTCGAAGCCGACGATCCCCGGGGACCTCGATCGCGCCCTGCTCCTCGACCTGTCGAGTCGCGCCGGGTTCTATGACATCGACGACGCCAGCCGTCACGAGGTCCGTGAGAGGTTCTGGTTCCACGTCGCCCGCGTCCGCCTGACCTGATGCTCCTGCCTTGTGTGTCTGCTGCAGACGTCCACGTCTGCCCCGGGCACACAAAGCAAGAAGTCAGGACAACGAGGCGCCCAGTCGCTCGCGTGCCGCCCGGCCGCGTCGTGCCACGGGAACCGTCCCGGTGATGCGACCCAGTCCGACCCGGGCCCCGTTGCCGTAGAGCGTCTCGATGTGACCGGCGGGGACGGCATACGTCTCGTGCCAGATCCCCACAGCGCCGGGGTGTCGGCGGGCAGCAGCGTTGAAGGCCCGCCACGCGGGGAGGTGCGCGCTCTCGGCCCGGTGTGCGTAGGCATAGAGCAGCTCCGTGTTGCGCCACCACTGCACGACGAAGGGCCCCTGCCCGCCGAGAAGCGTGGTGGCGCCGAGGAACCCGAGGTCCTCGGCCTCTCCCCGCGCTGCCGCCTCCTTGTTGCGGGCGAGCTCGGTGAGCATCCGGGGCATCGCGGTGAAGACGGGCATCCACAGGTCCGGTCGGTGCCAGCTGCGGATCGTCATGCCGATGTGGAAGACGACGACCTCGCCCTCGTGGGCGTGGGTCGTGGGTGCGGCGCGGTCCTTCATGGGGTGCGCCAGGATGTGGGATAGCGAGACTATCTGAGCCTGTCCTCAGTTTGGAGAGGTCTACTATCCAATGTCAAGGACTTTCCACCCTGGATCTGGAGGTGTGCCGTGCGGCTGGCCGAGCTGTCCGAGAGCAGTGGCGTCGCGGTCGCGACGTTGAAGTACTACCTACGCGAGGGGCTGCTCCATCCCGGACGGGCGGTCTCGCGGACGCAGGCCGACTACGACGAGACCCACGTCGAGCGGGTCCGACTGGTGCGGGCGCTCAGCGAGGTCGGCGGCCTCCCCCTCGCGACGATCGGGCGGGTCCTCGAGGTCATCACGACGCCGGGTCAGGACCGGATCACGGTGCTCGAGACGGCACAACGGGCGCTCGTCGGCGGCCGGGACGACGGCGCCGACCCGGCTGGCGGTGCGGGCCCCGGCCCGGATCGCGGTCCGCGGGCCTCGGCCTGGCTGGAGGCACGCGGCTGGCAGATCCACCCGAGCGACCCGTTGATCGACGAGCTCGAGCGGGCCTGGGCCGCGTGCGACGACGTGGGGCTCGGGCTCGACGAGCAGCGGCTGAGCGAGTATGCCGACCACGTCGAGGCGATCGGCCGGATCGACGTCGACAGCGTCCCGCCCGACCCCGAGGGCGCGGTGCGACAGGTCGTGCTCGGGACCGTGCTCGTGGACCCGGTGCTCTCGGCGCTCCGCCGGTTGGCCCACCAGCACATCTCGGTCTCACGGGCCATGGGTCGCGAGCCGCGGACGCGATGAAGGTCAACATCCTCGCCGCGGGTTCGCGCGGCGACGTCCAGCCCATGGTGGCGCTCGGCGTCGGGTTGACGCGGGCCGGGCACGACGTCACCCTGTGCGCCGGCGACGACTTCGAGGACCTCGTGTCCCGCCACGGCGTGCGCTTCGTCCCGGCCGGGGTGCACATCGGTGACCTCATCGCCTCCCCGCTCGGTGTCGAATGGCTCGGCCACTCGAGCCGCAACCCCTTCCACGAGCTCGCGGCCCTGCGCCGCTTCGTGCGTGCTTCGACGCAGGGGTATGCCGGTGCGCTGGTCCCGCTCGTCGGTTCCGCCGACCTGTGGGTGAGCGGGCTGCTCACCGTGCACACCGTCGACGCGCTGGTGTCGGTCGGTGGTGGGAGGCACGTCGTGGCCGAGCTCGCGCCGATGCGCCCGACCCGGGCGGCGTCAGCCACCCTGGCACCAGCAGTGCACAAGCGGTCCTCGATCGCGAATGTCGTTGCGGGACAGGCCACTCTGCAGGCGATCTCGTCGGTGTTCTCGCTCCCGGGCGACCGCGTGCGAGCGGAGCTGGGACTTCCGCAGACCGGTCGACGCGGCTTCCTCGGCGCCATCCGGCGGACGCCGGGCGTGCTCGCGGCCTCGCCCCTCGTCGTGCCACCACCGGCGGACTGGGGAGGCAACCCCAGGCCGACGGGGTACTGGTTCCTCGACGAGGAGGTGACGTCAGCACCGGAACGGGAGCTGGCGGCATACCTCGCACAAGGTCCGCGCCCGACGTATGTCGGGTTCGGGTCGATGTCGACCCGCGAGGCCGTCGCGACGAGCGCGATGGTCGCGGAGGCCGCGAGGGCGGCGGGCGTGCGTGTCGTGCTGCACGAAGGGGCGGCGGGCCTCGGGTCGACGGACGACGAGTGGGTGCGCTGTGTGGGCGACGTGCCGCACGGCTGGCTCTTCGAGCAGGTGGCCGGGGTCGTGCACCACGGCGGTGCCGGCACCACGGCGGCGGCGCTGAGGGCCGGTGTGCCGCAGGCGGTGGTGTCGCACATCGGCGACCAGCCCTACTGGGGTCGGCGCGTGTGGGAGCTCGGTGTCGGGGCGCGACCGGTGCGGCGGCACGAGCTGTGCGTGGAGTGGCTGGTGTCGGTCCTGAAGGGGTTCGCACGCGGCGAGGGCGCTGCGCGGGCAGCCTGCGTCGGTGCCGAGATCCGTCGTGAGGACGGCGTCGGCCGCGCTGTCGAGCTGCTGACCTGACCACCCATTTGGAGACAGGCGCGGGTCTACGGCACACTGGACCAGTTCCAAGCGCAAGTGGCGGAACGGCAGACGCGCTGCGTTCAGGTCGCAGTGTCCGAAAGGGCGTGGGGGTTCAAATCCCCCCTTGCGCACATCTGATGTCTCAGGGCATCGGCAAGACCCCGAACCCTCAGGTTCGGGGTCTCTTGCGTTCGGGGTCAGCCCGACGCGGTCCCCGTCACGTGCGGATGATCCGCCGTTCGATCGCCGCTGCCACCGCGCCGGCGCGGGTGTCCACGCCGAGCTTGGTGTAGATGTGCGACAGGTGGCTCTTGACCGTCGCCTCCGAGACGAGCAGCTCTCGCGCCATCTCCTTGTTGCCCAGGCCCTGCGAGAGCAGCTCGAGCACCTCGACCTCGCGCTCGGTCACCGTGCGCCCACCGCCGGACGGGGACGCGCGCCGCACCAGCGTCGCGGCGACCGACGGTGCCAGGACCGTCTCGCCGCGAGCAGTCGCGCGGATCCCGGCGAACAGCTCGTCCGGTGGCGCGTCCTTGAGGAGGTAGCCGCGCGCGCCGGCGTCAAGCGCCCGCAGGACATCGGCCTCGGTGTCATACGTCGTGAGCACGAGCACCTCCGGCGCGTGCTCTCCCCGCCGGAGCCGCGCGGTGACCTCGGCGCCACCGGGCCCGGAGCCCAGGTTGAGGTCCATGAGTACGACGTCCGGGCGGTCGAGCGCGACGAGGCGTTCGGCGCTGGCGAGGTCGTGCGCCTCACCGACGACGTCGAGGTCGTCCTGCCCGTCGAGCAGCGCCCGCAGGCCCGCGCGCACGACCGGGTGGTCGTCGACGAGCACGATCCGGATCGTCATGCCTCGTCCTCTCCCGCCGCCAGGGGCAGGGCGAGCGAAACCGTCGTCCCCTCGCCCGGTGCGCTCTCGACCGATGCGCTGCCACCCAGCCCCGCAGCACGATCGCGTATGCCGGTCAGTCCCCTTCCGCGTTCCCCGCCCGTCTGCACGTGGTCGGGTTCGAAGCCGACGCCGTCGTCCCGGACGTCGAGCAGGACCTCGTCGGCGTTGTAGGTGAGTGACACGACCACCCGGGTGGCGGCGGAGTGCTCGACGACGTTGGCCAGGGCGCCGCGCACGCTCCGGACCACGGCGCTCGCCACGGCGGGCGGCACCGGGACGGGGTCCCCGTGGACGCGCACCTCACTCGTGAGGTCGTGCGCGGCCTGGGCGACTGCCCGCCGCACGGCGACCGGGAGGGCCTGGGCCGACGACTCCTCGAGGCCGGCGGGGGCAAGGTCACGCACGACCCGCCTCACCTCGTCGAGCCCGTCCCGCGCGGTGACAGCGGCCGTGCGCACATGGGCGCGGGCCGAGTCCGGTCGCTGCGCCCAGTCCTGCTCCGCCGCGTTGAGCAGCAGGTTGATCGACGACAGTCCCTGCCCCACCGAGTCGTGGATCTCGCGGGACAGCCGCGTCCGCTCCGCCAGGGCCCCCGAATGACGCTGTGCCACGGCCAGATCCGCCTGTGCGGCGGTCAGGTCGTCGAGCAGCTCCTGACGACTCGCAGCCTCCCGCTCGAGAGCCCGGAACGCGATGACGGTGACGAGGGCGATGCCAGCCGGACCGGCGACGAGGGTCGGGTCGAGGCCGTCGGTGATCCGCAACCATGCCCCGCTCACGACGAGAGTCATCACGACGACGAGCACCGCGGCATACGCAAAAGGGATGACGCGCAGGACCGCGAAGGCGACCGGCACGGCCGTCCAGGCGAAGGACGGCGCCACGAGGGTGAGCGCGGCCCAGAGGGTGACGACGACGACCACCCACGGGACGGCGGGCAGGCGCGGGCGGGCGGCATACATGGCAACGAACCCGACCGCGCCGACGAGGATGAAGATCCCGGTGGCGTCGAGCTGATGACGCATGACGTAGCGGACCGCGCTCACGACGACGAGAGCCACGAGGACGACATGGAGCCAGCGGTCCAGCTCGGCGACGGGAGCGAGGACTCCGCGCACCCCGCGGCCCGCCGGCGATGCCTCGCTCGATCCGTCGCTGTCCACGACGAGTCAGCCTAGTGATCGTGTGCGGAGCGGGGCATCATCCAACTGGCTATCCGAGTCCACCCGGTTGCCCGACGCGAGAAGCCGGATGGGGCGGAATCGTTGGTGGGGAAGGGAAGCACCCACCACCACCCCAGGAGTCCCCATGAAGCGCACCCTCGTCATCGCCCTGACCGCCGCCACCGTCCCGCTCGCCTCCACCATGCTCGCGACGTCGACCGCCCGGGCCGCGGAGAGTGGTCGTCCGTCGAGCTACTCCCTCACCGGGGATGAGGGAGGCTCGAAGTTCGAGGGCATCGGCGTCGACGCCCGCCGCGGCACCCTCTATGTCAGCGAGGTGACGGGCGGCGAGATCCACCGCGGTAGCGCCATGCAGACCGGCATTCAGGAGTGGCTCGGGGGCGCCGGCACGGACGGCCGGTTCACGGCTCGCGGTATCACCACGGACCACGCCGGCCGCGTCTATGTCGCCGGCGGACCGAACGGCATCGACGCGAGCACCGGCACGGACAACGGCCGCCCGGACCTCTGGGTCTACTCGCCGAGCGGCGAGCTGCTCGCTGCGCTGCGCACCCCCGGCGACAACGCGTTCCTCAACGACGTGTGGGTCGGCCCGGACGGCGCGGCCTACTTCACGAACTCCAATGCGCCACAGGTCTTCCGGGTCGCTCTTGAGGACGGCGTCTGGGGCGTCGACCTGTGGGCCGACGCGACCGAGACCATCCCGCAGCTGACCGGCTTCAACCTCGGCGGCATCGTCCTCAGCCCGGACCGCAGCGCGTTCGTCGTCGCACAGGGGACGACGGGTCGGCTGTGGCGTTTCGCCGTGGCCGACGGCGCGGTGAGCGAGGTCGAGACCGGCGGCGCGGACCTCGTCAACGCCGACGGGCTCGTCCGCCAAGGGACGCGGCTCACGGTCGTGCGCAACTTCTCGCGGATGCTCGCGACGCTCGAGCTCTCCGGCGACGGTTCGTCGGCCTCGCTCGTCTCGCAGGAGCCGACCGACCCGACGCGCGTGCTCACGACCGCCAAGACCTTGCGCGGCCGCACCCTCTTCGTCGACAGCAAGTTCGACGAGACGGTGGCGACGCCGCCCTACGAGGTCGTGACGAACCCGTTCGCCTCGTGACCCGCCTCCTCGCCCACGCCGTCGCCGTCGTGCTCTTCCTGTGCCTCACGGCGGCGTGCCAGCCCGCGGACCGGACCGCAGGGCAAGCCGGTGGTCCCTCCGCTGGCGCAGGCACAGACGCGCGTCCCGACCAGACCCGGCTCGACGAGGACCTGCGTGACGCAGCCTGGGCCAACGACGTGAGACGTGCGAAGTCCCTTGTCGCGCAGGGCGCCGACGTCAACGCCAAGGACTCCACGGTGCAGTCGGCCTATCTCATCGCCACGAGCGAGGGCCACCTCGACCTGCTCCGGCTGACCCTGGACCACGGCGCCGCGATCAACGACAAGGACAGCTGGAACGGCACCGGGCTCATCCGCGCGGCGGAGCGCGGACATCACCTCGTCGTCGGGCAGCTGCTCCAGTCGGGCATCGACCGCAACCACGTCAACCGCATCGGCTACCAGGCGATCCACGAGGCGGTCTGGCTGGGACGGGAGACACCGGCATACGCTCGAACGATCCGCGCTATCGGGGCGGGCGGAGCGGAGCTGACCCGCCCGTCCGGGTCGGAGAAGCTCACGCCCCTGCAGATGGCGCGCGAACGCGAACACCCCACGCTCGAAGGAGTGCTCACCAGGATGCTCGACGCGACACCGATCGCCGATCCCGATGCGGCTCTGCTGCAGGCAGCCCAGAGGGGTGACGCCGACCAAGCGGCGCGGGCCCTGCGGGCGGGCGCGAACCTCGAGGCACGCGACGGCCAGCAGCGGACGCCCCTGCTGCTCGCCGCGACGTTCGACCGCGTCGAGGTGGCACACCTGCTCGTGGCGATGGGTGCCTCCGCCGACGCGTTGGACGACCGCCACGACACCCCGTGGCTCGTCACCGGCGTGACCGGGAGCGTCGAGATGCTCGAGGCGCTGCTGCCGGCCGGACCGGACCTCACGGTGCGCAACCGCTACGGCGGAGTGGCGGTCATCCCGGCGAGCGAGCGCGGGCACGTCGAGTACGTGCGGCGGGTCGTGCAGACCGGGATCGACGTCAACCACGTCAACGACCTCGGCTGGACGGCGCTCCTCGAGGCCGTGATCCTCGGCGACGGCGGGAAGCGACACCAGGAGATCGTCGAGATCCTCCTCGCCGCGGGTGCCGATCCCTCGCTGGCTGACAAGGACGGCGTCACGGCGCTCGAGCACGCGCAGACCAAGGGTTACACCGAGATCGCCGCCCTGCTGGCCGGACGCTGACTCACCGGTCAATGGGTTGTAGGGTCAGCGGGGAATGCATACCCCCCGGGGGTAGTTGCTAAGGTGAGCTGACCCACCCGCACGAGAGGACCCCTGATGAACGCCCGCAACAGCATGGCGGCCAACGCCACCCTGCACTGCCTCACCGGCTGTGCCATCGGCGAGATCGCCGGCCTCATGATCGGCACCGCCCTGGGCCTGTCGACCGGCGCCACGATCGCCCTGGCGATCAGCCTGGCTTTCCTCTTCGGCTACGCCCTGTCCACGCTGCCGCTCGTCAAGGCCGGCCTGGGCTTCTTCGCCGCGCTCAGCGTCGTCTTCGCCGCCGACACCCTCTCCATCGCCATCATGGAGATCGTCGACAACGCCGTCATGGCCGCCATCCCCGGCGCCATGGACGCCGGCATCGTCAACCCGGTCTTCTGGCTCGGCATGATCATCGCCCTGTCCGTCGCCTTCGTGGCCGCGTTCCCCGTCAACCGCTATCTCATCGACAAGGGCAAGGGGCACGCCCTGACGCACCAGCTCATGCACGGCGACGAGCACCCGGACTCGGATCCCGGTCACCACGGCTCCCACGGGGCCGGACACCACCACTGAGCGACCCCAACTCTTCTCCCACCAGGAGCACGACATGAACACCAACACCTTGGCCGCCGGGATCATCGGCTTCCTCCTCGGCGGACTCCTCGTCTCGACCGCAGCAGCTCTCGAGGATGACAGCCCGGCTCCGACCGACCACGGCAGCAGCCAGCAGCTCTCACGCCCGGCGTCATGACGGGAGTCGCCGACGTAGGGTCGTGAGATGACCCTGCGGCCCGTGGCCCGTGCGCTCGACACCGCGCTCGACCGAGCCGTCGTGCCCGGCTTCTCACGCATCGGGTATGCCGTGCGCCGTCGCCTTCCGACGTGGCCGGCCGACCCGGCGGTGGGGTCGCTCGCAGGCCGCCACGTCGCCGTCACCGGCGCCACCTCCGGCCTCGGGGTCGCGACGGCCCGCCAGCTGAGCGAGCTCGGAGCCCACGTCCACCTCGTCGTGCGCAACGCCGACAAGGCGGTCGCGGTCGCCGCCGACCTCCCCGGGCCGTCGACGACGTGGGTCTGCGACCTCGGCGACCTCGACAGCGTGCGCGACTGCGCGAGACGCATCGTGGCAGACGGCCTCGAACTTCACGCCCTCGTGCACAACGCGGGCGCGATGCCACCCGAGCGCACCGAGTCGCCGCAGGGCCACGAGCTGTCGATGTCGCTGCACGTCCTGGGGCCGGTCCTGCTCACCGACCTTCTCCTGCCGGCCCTCACCGCTCACGAGGGGCGCGTCGTCCTCGTCACCTCCGGTGGGATGTATGCGCAGAAGCTGCCCGTCGACGACCCCGAGTACGTGAGCGGCGAGTACTCCGGTGCCACGGCATACGCCAGGAGCAAGCGCGCCCAGGTCGAGCTGCTGCCGGTCCTCACCACCCGTTGGGCAGCGGACGGCGTCGCCGTCTATGCGATGCACCCGGGCTGGGCCAGCACGCCAGGGGTGACCGAGTCGCTGCCGACCTTCGACAAGGTCGTGGGGCCCATCCTGCGCGACGCCGATGCCGGTGCCGACACGACGACCTGGCTCGTCGCCACCACCCCGCGGGCGCGCGGCGGAGGCCTCTGGATGGATCGTCGCGAGCGGCCCACGGCCTACCTCGGACGCAACAGTCCCAGCTCGGACGAGCGCCGACGCCTGTGGGAGTGGGTGGCCTCCGCGCTCGACGTCACGCCCTGACGCCGCCGAGGTGTGCCGGCGTCTCTGCTCAGTGGAGCGTGGGGCGGTAGGTCAGCTCCTGGATGTGACCGTCGAGGGTGCGACTCTCGAGCAGCTCCAGGTCGAAGTCAGCCGCGCCCGCGAAGATCGGTGCGGTGCCGGTCCGGCCGGTGAGGACGGGGAAGAGCGTCACCTGCACCCGGTCGACCAGGCCCGCGGCCATCAGGGCCCGGTTCATCGACAGGCTGCCGTGTGAACGCAGCGGCACTGCCGACTCCTCCTTGAGGCGGGCCACGACCTCGACGGCGTCGCCGCCCACGACCGTCGCGTCCGGCCAGTCGAGCGGCGCCTCCAACGTGCTCGACACGATTGTGGCGGGCAGGTGGACCATGCGGGTCACCCACGGGTCCCGCACGTCGGAGTCCTCGTCGGCGGAGCCGAGCATGGCAGCGAACTCGCGATAGGTGTCGGCACCGAAGACCATCCGCTGGTCCACGGCATACAGGGCATCTCGGTGCGCGAGCAGCTCGGGACCCTGCTTGCCCCAGTAGCCGCCCCAGTCGCCGCCCGGGCCGTAGGACCCGAAGCCGTCGAGGCTGGAGAAGACGTCGAAGGTGTAGGTGGTGGTCATGGTGTCCTCCTCGGTGAGGCGCCCCGGTGGCTACCTCTCACTTCCTCCACGAACGGGGAGCGCCGGATACGACACCCTTGGGGGACCAGTCTGTCGCAGGTCTGGCTCTGGGGGCCGGACCCGGTTCGCCTGCCACCGCCACACATCTGAGACGCTTTCACTGTCGCGAGGCTGCTGGACGGTGGCTCGGCACGGCTTGAACGGTCGCGCCGACCATTGCTGCACTCGCCCACTCACCTACGGAGCACACATGAACTTCTTGCCCGAACCCCACCCAGGTTCACTGCCCAGCCCTGCTCGCACGACGGGTGTGCGGCGATGAGTCGGCGGTCGACGCGCACCAAGCGCACGGGCTCCCTGCCGACCCTGCCGCCACACGGCCTGAGGGTGGTGCCGCTGGGCGGGCTCGGCGAGATCGGTCGCAACATGACCGTCTTCGAGCACGCCGGACGCCTGCTCATCGTCGACTGCGGAGTGCTCTTCCCCGACGAGCACCAGCCCGGGGTCGACGTCATCATCCCGGACTTCAGCTGGATCAGGGACCGCCTCGACAAGGTCGACGCGATCGTCCTCACCCACGGGCACGAGGACCACATCGGTGGGGTTCCCTACCTGCTGCGTGAGCGTCCGGACATCCCCGTGGTCGGCTCGCGCCTCACCCTGGCCCTGATCGAGGCCAAGCTGGTCGAGCACCGGATCAAGCCTCGGACCGTCGAGGTCGCCGAGGGCGACCGCCGCTCGTTCGGCCCCTTCGACTGCGAGTTCGTCGCCGTCAACCACTCCATCCCCGACGGGCTCGCCGTGGCGATCCGCACCAAGGCGGGGCTGGTGCTGCACACCGGCGACTTCAAGATGGACCAGTTCCCGCTCGACGGCCGCGTCACCGACCTGCGCGCCTTCGCCCGGCTGGGCGAGGAGGGCGTCGACCTGTTCCTCCCGGACTCCACCAACGCCGAGGTGCCCGGGTTCACGGTGTCCGAGGGCGAGCTCGCCCCCGCCATCGACAAGGTCTTCCGCGAGACCAAGGGCCGGGTCATCGTCTCCAGCTTCGCCAGCCACGTGCACCGCATCCAGCAGGTCCTCGACACCGCCCACCGACACAACCGCAAGGTCGCCTTCGTCGGACGGTCCATGGTGCGCAACATGGGCATCGCCCGTGAGCTGGGCTACCTCACCATCCCCGACAGCCTCGTCGTCAAGGACATGAAGGCCCTCGAGCGGCTCCGACCGGACCAGCAGACGATCATCGCCACCGGGTCCCAGGGCGAGCCCATGGCGGCCCTGGCCCGCATGGCCAACCGCGACCACCCCGTGGAGATCACCCCCGGCGACACCGTCCTCATGGCCAGCTCCCTCATCCCCGGCAACGAGAACGCGATCTATCGGGTCATCAACGAGCTCACCCGCTGGGGCGCCAACGTCGTCCACAAGGGCAACGCCAAGGTGCACGTCTCCGGGCATGCCAGCGCCGGCGAGCTGGCCTACTGCTACAACATCATCGAGCCGACCAACGTGCTGCCCGTCCACGGCGAGTGGCGCCACCTGCGCGCCAACGCCGACATCGCCATCCGCACGGGCGTGGACGCAGATCGGGTGCTCATCGCCCAGGACGGCAGTGTCATCGACCTCGTCGACGGTCGCGCACGGATCACCGGCACCGTCCCCGCCGGGCTGGTCTATGTCGACGCGATGACCGTCGGTGGCGCCACCGAGGAGACGCTCCACGTGCGACGCACCCTCGCCGAGGAGGGCGTCGTCACCATCGTCTGCATCATCGACCCCGACACCGGCAAGCTGGCCGAGGAGCCCGACTACCTCGCGCACGGCTTCCCGCCCGACCTGTTGGACTTCTCGGGGGCCACGCCCCTGATCCAGAAGGCCCTCACCAAGGCGACGACGGACGGCATCGAGGACCTCGCGCAGATCGAGGACCTGGTCCGCCGGGCCGCGTCCACCTGGGCCCATCGAACGCACCGCCGCAGCCCCCTCATCATCCCGGTGGTCGTCGACGCGTGAGTCGGCGATGCCCCCCGCCGGGGCCTCGTCGTCGGACGAGGTCAGTTCCCGGCGTAGGGCCAGAGTCTCTGGGGCACGACCATCCGCCAGGCGTCGAGGACGAGCTCACGCATCCGTTCCTCGTCGAGCTGGTCGAGGTGGCACTCGACCCAGTTGAACCGCATGTCGGACGGGCGCGGCATGAAGAACACCTCGGGCTCGCTCGCGACCAGGGCAGCGCGCTCCTCCTTGGGGAACGCGAAGCCCATCTCGGTCTCCTCCGGGTTGAACGCCAGCCAGACAATGCTGCCGACCCGGAACTTCACCCGGTCGCGCACGATCGCCTCGTAGCTGCGAGGCAACCCCGCCGCCACCGCACGAACGTCGGCGATCGTGACCGGCATACACAACAGAGTGGCACCACGCACCGACGGCGCCAATCCCCTCAGAGCGGTTCCGCGTCGCCGTCGCGGTGGCTCTCGAGGACGGAGTGTGGCTGGCGGGCGGCCACCCGGATGGGGCCCTTGGCGGTGAGCGCGTCGACGGTGACGCCGGCCTGAGTGGCGGCGACCAGTCCGGCCTCGGCCAGTCGCGCGACCGCCTCACGCGCCGGCTGCATGAGGTCGCGCCAGTCGTCGTCGCCGACCCGCCGGGCCGCCTCGCTCGGGCAGATCGTCGCGTCCGCGGCGCGGTGGGCGAGCAGGTCGAGGATGGCGTGCTCGAGTCGTGCCGGGGTGGAGTCGCTCATGGCACATCCGAGACGACGCGTTCATAGCGCGACACGTCGGGGTCCACGTCGCTGAGCACCCGGAACATGGCCGCTCGCAGCATCGCCTGGCGTCGCGCTCCTGCGGACCAGCCGCGCAGCACCGCGGCGTCGGCGCCCATCCACATCAAGGCGTCGAGGACGCAGACGGCTTCGGCCCAGAGCGCCGGCCGCCAGTAGGGCGAGACGTCGATGACGAACGGGATGCCGCTCGCGTCGAGGAGGACGTTGCCGGCGAGGTCGCCGTGGACGAGCTGCTCGGGGCCCAGGCTCGTCGTGTCGAGCTCGGCCATGAGCCGGGAGACGAGCGCTCCGACAGCAGTGGGTATGCCGGTCGGCTGGCTCTCGCCGAACGCGACCCGTTCCGCTGTGGCCCAGCGGTCGTCGCGGTGGCGTATGCCGTGCGGTGCGGTCGTGACCTTGGCCGCGAGGCGGGCGTGGAGCAGGCGGCCGGTGGCGAGGAGGACGTCGAGGTCGGTGCACGGGCGGGTGCCGGGCTCGAACCGCGTTGCGCCCCAACCGTCTGCGACCCACTGGAGGTCGCGGGTGGGGATCGGCATGGCAATGCGGATCGAGCGCGGGCGTTCGTGGTCGAGCTCGACCGAGAGGGGCGCGATGATCGGGTTGAGCCAGCTGGCGATGTGCTGGCTGCGTCCTGGTGACAGGACGAGGTCGCCCGCGAGCACGCTCTGCCCCTGCCCGCCGACGAGGGGCACAGAGTCCTCGGGCACGGCATACAGGTCAAGGACCCGAGCGGAAGGCTTCACCCAACGCACGCTAGACCTCCCCCTCTCAGGGTGGTGGCTCGCGCCTCAGTCGTCGTGGTGGTGGGCGAAGGACGCCTGGAGGGCCTCGATCGTGGCCTTGCGCTCACGCACGGCCATCCATCGGAAGAGCGGGGTGGCCAAGCGGTAGGCGCCGTGCGTCTCCACCCTGGCGTGGTGGTGGACGAGCGTCGTGTGATCGCCCTTGGCCTCGAGCCGCCATGCCGGCCAGCCCTCGGCCTTGAGCCTGCCGCCCTTGGTCTTGTCCCACCAGTGGTAGACGAGCGTGGTCGGGCGGACGAGCTCGGCGATCTCGCCAGGTGTGGGGCCCACGGACGTCTTGTCGAGGTAGGTCGTGCCCTGAGCCGGCGGACCGGGCGACGTCTGCTCGGTGTGCCGCAGGATGCTGCCCCGACGTGGCATCCAGTCGTTGTAGCCGTTGATGTCGGCAAGGCGGGTGAAGACATCGTCGACCGCAGCGTGGACCACACGCGACAGCTCGAACTCGATGACACCCATATTCCAGCGTCCTCCCGTGCGTCGCCCACTTCAAGGGAATGCTGGTGTCGATTCCGGGTGCTCTCGTTCGTCATGGAGGTGACGCGGGCACCACGTCCGGCGCGACATCTCACTGAGGAGCACCCATGGCCGAGTACCTCATCTACTTCAACCAGCAGTGGGTCGGTGACCACACCCGGGAGTGGTTCCTCTCACGCGTCGAGCCGTCGATGGCCGTCGTCCGCGAGATGCAGGAGGCGGGCGTCTACGTCTTCGCGGGGGGCCTCGAGGAGGGCGCCCCGGTCTACTCGGCCGACGCGACGAGTGGCGAGGTCGTCATCACCGACGGGCCGTTCGTGGAGACGACCGAGTTCCTGGGCGGGTTCTGCGTCATCGACGTGCCCGACGACGAGACCGCGAAGGTGTGGGCCGGCAAGGTGGCGCAGGGGTGCGGCTGGCCGCAGGAGGTGCGCCGCATCGGCGCCAAACCGGAGTGACGCGGGTATGCCGCCCGCTCGAGCGGGCGGCATACCCACCCTTGTGCTTGTGCCGAGTCACACGACCTCGGCGCCCTAGGCCCCGAGGTCCTAGGGTCGAAGGATGGACGAGACGCCCGAGCTGACCGCGCACGACCTCGCTCACCTCCGCCGATGTGTCGAGCTCGCTCGCGAGGCGCTGGCCGAGGGTGACGACCCCTTCGGGACCGTGCTGGTCGACCCTCAGGGCACGGTGCTGCACGAGGATCGCAATCGCACCGCTGGTGGCGATGAGACCCGTCACCCCGAGCTCGAGCTGGCCCGGTGGGCGGCGGCGCATGTGGCGCCGGAGGACAGGCCGGGGTGCACGGTGTACACGTCGGGAGAGCACTGCCCGATGTGCTCAGCCGGCCATGCCTGGGTAGGTCTCGGTCGGATCGTGTACGCGGCGTCCGCCGCCCAGCTCATGACGTGGCTCGCCCAGATCTATCGCGAGTCCGACGGCTCGTTCCTGCTCGAGCACGCCGACGGCTCGGCTCACCACGGCACCACGGTGGCCGATGCGGACGAGGCTGCCACCCACCTCGGGCGCTGGCTGGACGAGGATCCGCAGTTCGGCGCCGGGCTCACCTTCACGCCGGTCGGGCGCTAGCAGCCCTCGACCCCGCCCGGCTCCGGGCGACGAAGGACACCAGGGGTATGCCGGGCGCTCGGGTGAGCGGCCGGCATACCCCTGCATTTTGGTCTCGCAGTGGAATCGCAGCGCATCCGCAGCAGCCCCCGCAACCATCGGCGCACTGATGGAACGCATCGAAAGGGACCACGAATGAAACGCACACTCTCTGCCGTCGGCGCACTGGGCGCCGGCCTTGCCCTCGCTCTCACGAGCGCTGCCCCGGCCCACGCGGCTGACAAGACGATCCCCCTGAGGAGTGCCTCGGGCACGCTCATCGGCCAGGCCACGTGGGACGACAGCCACGACACCCTCTGTGTCCGCAGCTTCGTGGCCGGTCGCACGATCACCGTGACGATGGAGCTCATCGACGTGCCGAGCTACCCGATCGTGCGGAAGTCGCACTCCGGCTACTCGTCGACGCCGGCGTGCACGGGCAACCTCTCGATCCCCGAGGACAAGCGGGCCTTCGCCATCGTCGGCGACGAGAACCGCAGCACCGACGGGCTGTTCTACACATGAGCGCCCTGACAAACCGGGCGACGCGTTCCCTGGGAGCCGTCGTCGCCACGACGGCCGCGGCCGTGAGCCTGGGGATGGTCACTGCGGCTCCGGCCCACGCGAGCGACCTCACCCTGGTGATCAAGAACGCCAGCGGCACCGTCATCGCCAAGGCCTGGTACGACGACCTCACCGACAACCTGTGCGTGAAGAGCTTTGTCGACGGCCAGATGGCATCGGCGAGGATCGGCCCGCACAGCGGCAGCGGCTCGGTCGTCGGGGTCAACCACGCCGGGTTCGGCAAGCCGGCGAGCTGCACGGGCAACATGTCGATCGCCGAGGACCGCTACTACTGGATGAACCTCAGCTACCCGGGCAAGGCCTCCAAGGACGGGAACTTCTACACATGAGCACCTCGACGAAGCGCATGGCCACAGCGTTCGGCTCTCTTGCCGCGGCAACTCTGGCCACGGTGGCCCTGGCGGCCCCGGCCCACGCGGCGGATCGCACGATCCAGCTGACGAGCCCGTCCGGGGCGGTCCACTCGGTCCTCAGCTGGGACGACTCGGTCGACACGCTGTGCCTCACCCTCCGGTCCGGCGCCGCCGGTGCCTACGCGGACGCCGACATGCGTCTGGTCGGCGGTGGGTCGGCGCAGTACCTCCACGTGTCGGCATCACGTCCTCGTCACTGCACCGGCAACCTCTCGATCGCTGAGGACCGGCTGGCCGAGATGCGGCTCTATGGCGGGGCCAACACGTTCCACAGCTCAACCGGCTGGGTGCAGTTCTACACCTGAGCTCAGCTCCCCCGCACGACCCGCATCCCCCACCCCCAGGGAAAGGACAACCCATGCCAGCACGTCCCAGCAGGCGACTGATCAGGACCTCGGCCGCAGCCTCGATGGCGGCCCTCACGCTCGTCGCGACCGCCGGTGCAGCGTCGGCCAACTCGTTCGAGCGACGGGTCTACCAGGGCAAGGTCTGGTACAACGACGGCGAGGACCGCTTCTGTGTGCGGGCCGACGAGGTCAACATCCGCGACCGGGCGGTCATCCAGGTCACCCTGCGCCCGGACAACACCTCTCGTGGCCCGACCATCTCCTTCGGCGACATCGACACCGCTGGTGCGGAGTGCCGCAGCCTGGCCACGGCCTACGAGGACACCCACTACACGGCCATCGTCAAGAGCACGATCAGCTTCGACCGTGACGGGACCTCGACCTACGAGACGACGCGGATCGGCTTCTACAGCTGAGCCCTCGCTCCAGGTCCTTGCGATGGCGTCACCTGTCACGCCTTCGCAAGGACCTGGACGAGCGGCTGTGCCGGGCAGCACTCCTAGGCTGTGGGCATGGCCGACACCGCTCCCGCCCTCGAGCTCGGACTCGACACGTTCGGCGACATCGCCCTCGGAGCGGACGGGTCGCCACTGCCTGCGGCGACGGTCATCCGCGAGGTCCTCGCCGAGGGTCAGCTCGCCGACCGTCTCGGCCTCGACTTCTTCGGGGTGGGTGAGCACCACCGTCCCGACTACGCGATCTCGGCGCCCGACACCGTGTTGGCGGGGTTGGCGACGACGACCTCACAGATCCGCCTGGGCACGTCGGTGACCGTGCTGTCGTCCGATGACCCGATCCGGGTGTTCCAACGCTTCTCGACGGTCGACGCCCTGTCCCACGGTCGAGCCGAGATCACCGTCGGTCGCGGGTCGTTCATCGAGTCCTTCCCGCTGTTCGGGTTGTCGCTCGACGACTACGAGGTGCTGTTCAGCGAGAAGCTCGACCTGCTCGCACGGGTGCTGCAGGAGAGGGACGTCCGCTGGTCCGGCACCGTCCGGCCGCCCGTCGAGTCCGGGCCGGTCATGCCGCCCACCGAGTCGGGCCACCTGCGGACCTGGGTCGGGGTCGGCGGCACCCCCGCCTCGGTGGTGCGGGCCGCTCAGTACGGCATGCCCATCGTCATCGCGATCATCGGCGGTTCGAGCGCGCAGTTCGTCCCCCTCGCCGACCTCTATCGCCGGGCCTGCACCGAGCTGGGACACCCGGGCCTGCCCGTCGGGGTGCACTCACCGGGTCACGTCGCCGCCACGGACGACGCGGCGGTCGAGGAGTACCTGCCCCACTTCCTCCACCAGATGCGCAAGATCGGCCGCGAGCGCGGGTGGGCCCCCATGACCGAAGCGGCAGCGAGGGCGCAGATGTCACCCAGCGGTGCGGCATACGTCGGATCGCCCGAGACGGTCGCCCGCAAGATCGTCGACACCATCCGAGCGCTCGGTGCGTCGCGGTTCCAGCTCAAGTACTCGAACGGCCGGCTGCCCCATGACCTGCGGATGGAGTCGATCCGGCTCTTCGGTGAGGAGGTCGCCCCACGGGTGCGTGACCTCCTCCCTGCCGTGGACTAGAACGTGAAGCGGGTGCAGTCCTTGGGGAAGGCGAACCACGCCATCGCGCGACGCGGGGTAATGACGCGCAGGCCGCCGCCGTCCTCACCCGACCAGGAGTCGGGGGCGGGGGAGTAGCCGCTGTCGGCATACTTCGCGAAGGCCGTGGCGAGTCGCGCGCCCAGGTCGTCGGCCTCGGCCCTGGTGGCCTCCGAGTGGCCCTCGATGATGACGACCTCCGTGCCGCTCTCGAGCGTCAGGGTGACGGCCGGGTTCTGCTCGACGTTGCGGGTATGCCGCGTGGTCGGCGCCCCGTCGTACCAGAACCGTCCGTCGAGCCAGACGCCCCACCGCGGCACGGAGTGCGGTGTGCCGTCGGGCCTGACGCTGCTGATCCAGTAGTGCATCGACCGCTCGAGCCGCGGCTCCACGTCGGCCCAGGTGAGCTGGCCCTCTGCGGTGTGCGGGATGCCGTAGCCGTCCGGGAACACGGGACGGTCGGCGGTGGGTTGTGCTGCCGTGGTGTCCATGCTGGCGACGCTACTCCCGGCTTCTGACACGCCAGGTTTGTCCCGGACCGGCACGTGCGCGGCTCCCGAGCGCCCAGCGGACCCGCTCCCTCAGGGTGTCTCCGGAGTCCCCTCGGGGCACTCCACCGGGGTCACCGTGACCTTCTCACCGACGTCGAAGCTGCGGCACGCCACACCCCAGGCTGCCTGCCCCTGGTCTGGCGGGAGGAAGGAGCCCGACTCGACCCGCGCGTACACGTCGAGCCGGATCGCCGTGCCCTCCCGCCCGCGAACAAACCAGGTGGTGCCCCCCTGGCTCTCGGTCACGGCTGGGTCGGGCTCGGACAGCCACGTCTCGCCCGCAACTGCTCGCTGCTCGGGAGTCCGTGCCCCCGAGGTGGTGATCGCCGCCGCGACCGCCTCCGGAAGCACCTGGTCGGCGACCCGCGCCGCAGCGGCGTCGGCATCGGCCTGCACCTGCCCGCACCCCACGAGGAGGGCGCTCGTCAGGCCGCCGATCACGGCCCAGGGGACCACTCTCATGACACGCGTTCGCGATGCCTCCTCGCGACGTTGCGTCGCGACGGGTCATGCGCATCGATGGCCCCAGCGCCACCGGCACTGTCCATCCGGTCTGCCTCGGAGAAGTCCTCCGTCAGCATGTCGACGGCCCGCGTTCCAGCCGAGCCCGAGACATAGATCAGCCCCTGGTCGGGAACCTCGAGGTGGCCACCCCAGGCAAGGACCCCACCGGACTCGGCCACGATGTCCTCGATGACGACGACCTCTGCGGGGAAGAGGTTCCCGGAGGTGCCGTGGGGGAAGAAGCCGGGGCGGAAGTGGATCGCCGTGCCGGACAGCAGGTTGGAACGTTGGGGTGATGCCACGACTCGGTCACTCGTCACACCGGTGATGTCACCAGCGCGGAGGGTGTCGAGCTCGTAGTTGATCCTTCTCGCCGCGTGCTGCAGGAGCGCGGCCGTGGGTCCGACCGCCAGCGTCACGCTGAACTGCGTGCCCTCGATGGGGAGCTCGCGCGTCTTGCCACCGATCAGCCAACCGTTCTCGCTGCGCGCACCGGTCCAGCGCTTCGGCCCGGACGGGGCGCCGGTCAGGGGGGCAGCGGTGGCGCTCTCGGCTGCGGCGAGAGCCATGGCACCCGCACCCAGCCCACCCAGCATCACGCGACGTGAGACGGAGCTGTGGACATGCGTCATCGGAGTCATCCTCTCAGCCGTTCGCGGCTTGGTTCTTGATGGTGTCTGCGAAGCCCTTCAGGAAGGGGTCGAGCTTGTATGCCGGCAGCGTCGGCGGTGTGGCGTTGAGATCCTTGAGGATCCCGGCATAGATTCCTGCCCGGACAGTGCTCAGACCGTCGTCGCTGGTGTCGAGCAGCATGTGCCTGGCCGCACCTTCCGCCGTGGTGACCGACGAGCCGAACCGCAGGCTGTAGAGGTCCTTGAACCTGGTGCTCGCGCCGGTGCCGGTGAGGTGGGACCGGAACGCCGTCTTGAACGCCGAGCCGTTGCGGCAGGCACGGCCCATGAGGAAGCCGTCGGCATCCTCGACCATGTCGGAGAAGCCGAAGGACGAGGTGACTCCCCGCTTGGCCATGCGGTCCATGCAGAAGGCATAGCCGGAGGCATAGCTGCTCTCGTTGTTCATCCAGTCGGCATAGAAGGTCGCGAGGTCACCACCCCACCCACCGAAGTCGCCGCGGTTCGCCGTCGCCCCGCTGCCCCAACCCTTGAGGAGCACGGCGTTGGCGGTTGCGGCGAGGTGGTCGATCGAGATCGACTCTCCGTAGACCGGGTCCTCGAACGTGAAGGGCCGGTTCGGGAACCTCGCTGCGGCGGAGTCGATCCAGTTCTGGTCCCACGGGCCAAGAAGGATGTCCCACCCGCCGTAGTCCTTGGTGTACTTCGGCGACCTGAGGAACTGGAGAACGCGGATGTTGATGGTCGCCGTGCTGGTCGTCCCGTCATGGAGGCGGGCGTGCTCGTGCACCTCGTCGATGTGGGCGAGCATGGCTGCCGCGGTCGAGGAGTTCCCTCCACCGACACCGCTGGCACCGATGCCCGGGTCCACGGAGGTCCGGTGGACGACCCGGTCGAGGTCGATCGTCTGCCCGCCACCGGTGTAGCGGAACTCCTTGATCTGGTTGAACGCCCAGTTGTACGGCAGGGGGAATCCGAGGTTGCCCGAGAAGCCCCAGGACATCCCCGAGACGAACGAGCTCACGACGAGCGTCTCGTTCGAGACCCGGGTGCAGACGTTGCGGGACCCATAGACCCCGGCGCGGTAGCGGTGTCCCCGGTTGGCCAGGCCAGCCTGGACGCCACGGAAGTAGGGGACGATGTTGCTCGTGATCTCGGGGTCGGTCGCGTCGTAGTCGACGGCGAAGTAGATGATCGCACCCCGGTTGAAGCCGTAGTGGACCATGCGGTCATGGGCCTTCTGGGCGTGCGAGTAGCCCTCGCTCCAGGTGAAGTCGCCCAGCAGGCGCGCGTTGTACTGCCAGATCGGGAAGACCTTCATCCCGCCGGCGAAGATCGCGCTCAGCTCGCCGGGCTGGATCTCCTTGTTGAGCGTGCTGGTCGCGGTCTCGTCGAGATAGCGTCCGACGACCTTGTAGCCGTTGCTGACGAGCGAGGTGGCCAGGGGCTGGTTGATCGTGAAGCGGGTGTCGCACGCGCCGGCGGGGCGGTCCGGGTCACCCATCGACACGAGCAGCTGGCACCACGTCGGGTAGTCCGCTCGCCGGTTCTGGGTCAGCAGGCTGAACCACTGGAAGTCGCTGAGGTAGGTCCCCAGTGCACTGTCGAAGGTCGACTTGAACACTGTCGATGTCGTTGACCCCCCCGAGTTCGGGACCGGGCCGTTGAAGACACACGCCGCCGAGAGCAGCTGCACGAAGATCCCCGTGGCGCCTTCAGCGAGCTGGTTGTTGCGCAGACCCGTCTGCGTCGCTGGCCCGAAGTTCCCGGTGACCGAGCTGTCCGCGATCCCGAACTCGGACTGCAGCGCCTTCATCAGCATCGTCTGGACGTCGCGCGAGTAGTGGCCTTCGGTCGGGATGATCGTGGCGAAGCTCCGTTGCCAGTAGCGACCGTTGAGCCACCGCTGGATGTCGCGGACCTCGGTGTTGCCTCCCGAGACGAGGACATAGGCGTCCATGGTCAGCAGGGCCTTGAAGGTCTTGGCGTTGAGCCGGCCCTGTGCCCCGATCCCCATGTCGGAGGTCATCTGCTGGATCGCCGTGTGCACGCTGTAGTAGGTGCCCGGTCCGGGCAGGTACCAGTTCCCGTCGATGGCACCGGGGTTGTAACCCTTGCAGAAGCAGGCAGCCTGGACGATCTTGACGAGGTTCTTGTTGGTCTCACCCGGACCCACTCCGCCGCGCGCGTCGACCTTCGACATCGTCGTCGGACCGAAGGAGCTCGAGAGCGGGGAGATGCCGAGCTCGTGCTGCAAGGCGTTGGTCAGGGCATACATCGTCGACCAACCGGTGTTCCCGGTTTCGGGGCACGGCGAGTAGCCGGCCACCCCTGCATAGGTCGCGTTGACCCACTTCTGAGCCTCAAGTACACGGTCGTCGGCCACGGGCAGGTTCCTCTCACAGGCATCGAATGTCCACACCAACCGTGACCCAGCCCTTCCAAACGCCACGAATCGGCTGGACACCTCGGCATACCCCCCTGTGAAGACGCATAGCCCGACGGTGTTGACCGTATGCATGCCAAAAAGACACGTGCTCTTTGTTGTGCCTCGGACAAAACCTCCAGTACGTTCGGAACAGACCAACCGTCTGGTTTCTTTGACCTGGAAGGGTACACATGGATGTCCTGACCACCACCGAATGCTCCCTGCTCGCCGAGATCCTGCGCTGCAGGAGCATGCGTTCAGCAGCGAAATCGGTCGGCCTGACCCGGGCCTCGGCCGTGCGACTGGTGCATCGGCTCGAGTCCAAGAACAGCGCCCGGCTCGTCTCCTCGGGCCCCGGCTCCCCCTCCCTCACGGCCCAGGGGCAGCTCCTGCTGCGAGCCTCGATGGACCTGCACGGTTCGCTGGGGACCTTCGCTGCGGCCACACCGCTGGATCGGTGTGCGATCCGGATCGCGTCCTCGCTCGAGAGCCACATGGACGTCGACCCCCTGGCCAGGCTCGACCCCCCACTGGTCGTCGACGTCACCGAGACGGACAGCGCGCACGCGATCGAGCTGTTCGACGGTGGGTCCACCGAAGCCCTCGCGGCCTGGGACGTGCCCGGCGCCCCACGTCCCACCCGGGACAGCATCACCATCCCCCTCTTCGACGAGGACCTCTGGATCGTCGGGCGTGACGTCCCGGGAGGTGTGCGCAGCGTCAAGGACCTGCCCGAGGACCTCACCTGGGTCGCGACCGCGTCCCAGGCGGCGCTGCTGGCCTCACTCCTGCAGATCCCTGCGGACTCCCCCCAGATGCTGGTCGTGGAGAGCCGTCACGCCCACCGCATCCTCATCCTCTCGGGTCGCGCCGCGGGACTCATCCCCGCCTCCCACCGAGCGGCATACGAAGGTCTGGGTCTGACCCACGTGCGCACCGAGGGCCTAACCCGCACAGCCGTGCTGCACACCGACCACCGGTGCGAGGTGCGTCACCGGCTCGGCGAGATCCAGGCGATGTTCCAGGACCACTCCCGCCGGATGGCGCGCCCACCGGTGGCCGTGCCCGCGGCCGCGCCGCTCGAGACCCTCCCACCCCACTCCCTCGAGCTGGGAGACGTCTTCGTCCTCAGAGCGATCGAACGCCACGGCAGCCTCAACCGCGCCGCCACCGAGCTGTGCCTGACCCAGCCCGCCCTGACCCGACGACTGCGCAGACTCGAGGAACGGGTGGGCACCCACCTCGTCGTGCGCACCGCCACCGGCTCCAGCCTCACCGACAGCGCCACCGCCCTGGTCCGGCGCGTCGACGGCGCCGTCGCCCGGTTCCAGACCAGCGTGGCCGCCGCCCGACCCGGCGTCCACCTCACCCCGATGCGCGCCCCACGTGAGGCGCTCTGTCAGGTGGTGTAGTCGGCGTTGGTCCTC
Source organism: Knoellia altitudinis (assembly GCF_042666355.1). Classification (NCBI taxonomy): domain Bacteria; kingdom Bacillati; phylum Actinomycetota; class Actinomycetes; order Micrococcales; family Intrasporangiaceae; genus Knoellia; species Knoellia altitudinis. The sequence goes on along the minus strand of NZ_JBHTDK010000001.1, from coordinate 1,606,200 downwards.
ACGTAGCCCTCGGTGAGATCACACCCATAGACGGTCCAGGACTCCTGCCCCAACCCGAGGTCCACACCGATCTCGACCTCGTCTGCGCGCAGGTGCTCCTGCACGCCGGCGAGGACGCTGTCGTCCACGTCCTGGGGGAAGACCTCGACCCCACCGAACGACACGCTCAGAGCCTCGGTCGTGATGTCGGGCTCGTCGACGCACTTGCCGACCGCCATGACGACCCTGCCCCAGTTGGGGTCCGCCCCGTGCACCATCGTCTTGACCAAGGGTGAGTTGATCACCGCCTTGCCCACCGTCCGGGCCTGCTGAGCCGACGTTGCTCCGGTGACGGTGCACGTGATGAGCGTGCTGGCCCCCTCGCCGTCCGAGGCGATGTCCTTGACCAGGGTGGTGCACACCTCGAGAAGCGCTCGCTCGAAGGCGTCGAGGTCCACCGTCCCGGCCGAGCCGCTCGCCAGGAGCAACGCGGTGTCGCTCGTCGACGTGTCGGTGTCGATGGAGACGGAGTTGTAGGTCTGCTCGACCACCCGCCGGAAGACGCGGTCGAGATCCTCTGGATCGATCTGAGCGTCGGTGAGCACGAAGGAGAGCATGGTCGCCATGTCGGGCTCGATCATGCCGACTCCCTTGGCGATGCCGACCACCTCGAACCCGTCGCCTTCCACCCGGCAGACCTTGGGGTGGGTGTCGGTCGTCATGATGGCGGTGGCGGCAGCGTCGACCGTTGCGGTGCCCGGCCACGTCAGTGTGTCGAGGTGGGCCCGGATGGACTCCATCGGGTAGCGCCGTCCGATGACCCCGGTCGAGCAGACGATGAGCTCGTCGGCCCGGGCCCCAGCGAGGGCGGCCACCCGGTCGCGGATCTCGACGGCATCCTGGTAGCCCTGCGCGCCAGTGGCGACGTTGGCATTGCGGGCCAGGACCACAAAACCCCGGACGCTCCCGACCCGCGCCTCCCGGCTCAGGGCGACGCAGGGACCAGCGGTGCGCGAGCGCGTCATTACGAGGGCACTCGTCGTCCCGGCCGGACCGACGACGACGGCGAGGTCGTGCCGGCCGTCGGCGACGACACCCGCGGCACCGGTGTGGACGACGAAGTCATGCTCGAGGGACATCTACAGGCTCCAACCCAGAACTCGACGGTGCTGCCACGGCCGGAAACCGAGGCGGGCGTTCAATGTTGCCATCGGGTGGTTCTCCTCATCATTCGCTGTCCACATCCGCTGGGCCCAGGGGCGATCGGCAGCGAGCGCGGCCTGGTTGAGTCGTTTGAGGAGCTCGCCGTAGCCGTGTCCCCGCGCCTCGGGATCCACGACGGTCATGCCCTGCTCCGGGTCCCCCGGCGAGGACGCCGGCAGCGAGATGCTCGTGTAGCCGAGCATGGGACCTCCCCCCGGCGCGACGAGGGCGGTGTGCAGCGCGACGCGGCCGCGGAGGCGGCGCATCCGCTCCAGCGCGCGCAGCACGTCGAGGTCACCATGCCCCTCGAGCCGAGCCACCCCCTCGGCGAGATGGTCCGGCGCCACGGCGTTCCACCGATGCACCTCCACGTCCTTGGGCACCACCGGCTCAGACGAGGGTCCATCGGCCAGGTCGAGCCGCTGGAACACCTGCCTCGAGCCCTCGCGGTCCTCCGCCCCCCATGCCTTCGCCACCGGCAAAAGGGGTTCGGGGACGGCAATCCGCACGTCCCGGCGTCCTGCGTCCGCTGCAAGGTCACGAGCCCTCTCAGCGAGTCGGCGACCCACTCCCCCGCTGCGCCACCGGGGATGGACGACGAGGGACTCGACGACGGCCGGAGCCTGTGCCTCGTCGGGGAGGACGACACGCACCCAGCCGGTCACCTCCTGCCCGCTCGTCGCGACCAGGTCGGTGCAGCGGGCGCCGGGCGGGTCGACGGTGAGCGAGCCGAGGGCATCGACCCCGCACACCGGCGGCCCGCCGCGTCCGTCCGCAGCCCAGGCCAGGGCCCGCATCCTCACCCAGTCGGCGACGTGCCGCGACCCGTCCGCCAGCACCGAGACCTCTGTGTCGGTCAGTGTCTTCTCCATCGACTTCCTCACTCCTCCATCGCCAGGGCGTGCACGTCATAGAGACCGAACGCCGGGTGGACATAGACGTTGCGCAGCCGCGGGCCGCGGACGTGGACGGTCCGGTCGTGGACCACGGGCAGGAGAACGGCCTGCTCCATCACCAGCTGCTCGACCTGACGCCAGGCGGTCAGGGACTCCTCTCCCTCGCCGGCCACGGCCTGGTCCACCAGGGTGTGGATCTCGGGGTCGTCGAGCTCGGGGAGGTTCCAGTTGCCGGCGTCGGGACGGATCATCCGTCCGTCGACGAGGGGGGTGAGGAACCCGTGCTCCGTGGGGTAGTCCGCACCCCAGTCGGTGACGGCGAGGCCGAGTCCGCGCTCTCGCAGCGTCGCCGGACTCCCCACACCCCGGGAGAAGTAGGTCGCGATGTCGAGGTCGACGACCTCCAGCTCGATGCCGACCCGGGCCACCGATGCGGCGAGCGACTCGGCGACCTCGTGGAACTTCCCCTGCTGGGCGGCGATGCGACCTCGCAGCGGTCCACGGTGTCGTGACCGGGCCAGCTCGGCCCGGGCTGCCTCGAGGTCTCCACGCAGGTCTGGACCTGTGCCATAGCGCGCCCACGGCCGGTGCGCGGGAAGGGTCGGAGGGAAGAGCTGGGTGGCGATGTCGCCGCCGAGGTCGGGACCGCCGCGCGCCCGCTGCAGGTCGACCCGGTCGACCGCGTGGTGCACGGCCCGACGGACATGGACGCAGTCGAACGGCTCGACGAAGGGGTGGATCGAGACGAACTGCAGGAAGCCGGTGGCCGGGTTGTCGACGAGGTCCATGAGGGACTGGTCGCCCTCCATGTCGGCCTGGGTTGAGAGCTGGACGCCACGCCCCTCGACGCTCAGGTCGAGGTGGCCACGCAGCACTGCCTCGTCGACCTCGCGGTGGCCCAGGCCCATGGTGACGTCGACGCCGTCGAGCAGGGCGGGCCGGATCGGGTCGGTGTCGCCGTCCCAGCCGGGGTTGCGCCGGAGCGCCAGCCTCTCACCGGGCACGTGCTCCGTCACCCGGTAGGGCCCGGTCCACGCCGGCGAGACCTCGTAGCCGCCACCGCTGTCTCGCTCTGGCGGGACCGGTGCGAGGGCCGGTTGGGCGAGGACGTGCGGGAAGTCGGCGAAGGGCGCGGCAAGGGTGACGGTGAGGGTGTGGGGGTCCTCGACCCGGAGGCAGTCGAGGTGCTCGCCGTGCGCCGGGCCCAGGTAGCCCGCGGTGCCCGGCAGCAGCGCGTGGATCGTGCGCAGGCCTCCGGTGACCTCGGGGTCGAAGGTCCGCTCGATGGCGTGCCGCAGGTGCTCAGCCGTCACCTCGGTGCCGTCGTCGTAGGTGACTCCCTGGCGCAGGCGCAGCGTCCAGGTCCGTCGGTCCTCGGTCTCCGGCTCGACGGACAGCAGGTCGGGCACGGGGACGCGCGCCGTGGGCCCGGGACCGCTGGGGTAGGCCATCGGGGTCCGGCTCAGCATGCGCTGCAGCAGAGCGACCCAGATGTAGTAGGTGCGTGCTGGGTCGAGCGAGTCGACCCCTGCTGCCGAGCCCATCCGGGCGATGCCGCCGCGAGTGGTCGTCGGCCGGTGCACCGCGCCCACCCCTGCGTCGCGGCTCATGCCGCCACCCAGCCGCTCATGCGGCGACCCAGCGGGTCCAGCAGGACTGGGGATGCGCCACCGCACCGCGGCTCACCTTGGCGTCCGTGCTGCCCATCCCCACATGGATGGCCTCGACACCGCGTTCGTGCGCCCACTCCAGGGGTGAGTAGAAGAGGACCTCGAAGTACAGGGGTATGTCGCCCTGCATCTCGTAGTCGAAGCCGGCTCGGTTGCCGAACCACTGCGTCGCACCCTCACGGGTGTGCTCGATCATGACCCCGAAGCCCGCGACCACACCGTCGCGCGACGCCGTGGTCACCACCACCTGGGGGCCGTCGAGGAGGCCCTCCAGCACCGACCGGCTCTGGGCGGTCTTCGCGTCGTTGCCGTGCTTGCGCAGGAGGGCCACGTCGAGCTCGGCGAGCCGGTCGAGGTCGCACTGGTCCAGAGGCACCAGCTCCAGGACGAAGCCGGCCTCGCGGACCTCCTTGCGGTCGCGGCGGATCCCTCGCCGGCGGGACTGGCTGAGCCGGGAGAGGTAGTCGTCGAACCCGCCCTCGACGGGGAGGACGCAGTAGGGGTCGACCCTCGTCCCGGTGAACCCGGCGGCAGCCAGCTGGGCGCTGAGCGGGTCGTCGTCACGGACATGGGGGAAGTAGACGCAGCGGTCGTCCGCGCCTGCTGCCCGGGCCGAGGCCTCCTCGAGGAGCGAACGCAGGGCCGTGGCGTCGTGAGGGCTGCGCAGGAGCGCCCGGGTGTTGCCGAGGTGCCGCCCCCCGCAGGTGAGTGCGGGGAGCGACGCAGAGGCGTCGAGGTCAAGGAGGAGGTCAGGTCGCGCCATCGTCCAGGGACTGTCGGCATCGGTGTCCACGGTCACGAGACCGGCGGCCAGGTCCGGACCGTCGAACGCGCACGTGAGGTGCAGCCGGTCACCGAGCAGGCGCTGCTGCATACCCAGATAGCTCGTCTGCTGGAACCCGTCCTCGGTCGTGAGCAGAGCGTCCCAACCGGCACGCTCCGCGTCCTCGACCGACACCTCCTCGACCCGCAACGCCACCGTCAGCGCGGGACGAAGGCGACGACGTCGCCCGGGCGCGCCTCGGCGGGCACGAGGTCGCGGGTCCGGATGTACATGCGGTGGAGCCAGCGGTCCTCGCCGTCCCAGCGCGGGGTGAACGGCGTGCGGGCGTGGGTCGTGCGGTAGTTGTCGACGATGAGCAGCTGGCCCGGGTTCAGCTGCACGCTGCGGGTCACCGAGTCGAGGGCGTCGGACAGCTCCTGGAGGGCCTTCGCGTGGGTCTCGTCCTGCGGGGCGAGGAGCTCACGGTCGTATCCGAGGTGCGGGTCCTCGCGGTCGCCGTAGAGCACCTTGACCTGGGCCTGCGGCCCGGGCTCCTCCTCGCCACCGCGGAAGGCGACGTCGAGGTTGCACGGCATCGGGCTGTCGAAGAGCACGTCGATGGCCTCCTTCGACATGAGCGGCAGGGCGTTGCGGATCGAGGCCACGAGCGTCGCGGCCTTGCCCTCGTGGTCGGCCCGCGAGCAGGCAAGCATGACGAAGCGCGGCTGGAGACGGTGGTAGGCCATCTCGGTGTGGAACTCGAGGAGCGTCTCGGAGGTCTCGGACGACAGGTGGTGGGCGTTGGGGGACGGGTAGACGTCGTGGTAGACGGTCCCGGCCCGCAGCTCCTCGTAGCCCGTGGCGAGCCCGAGTCGTCCACCGACCAGCGCCAACCAGGCCTCGCCGGCGATGAGCGGGCGGTCCAGCGGCGCGGGGGTGGACGTCGGGGTGGGCGGCAGGCCACCGTCCTGCGGAAGGCCGGTGAGCAGGAGGTAGCCCTCCTGGTTGCCGTGGTCGCGGAAGGCGTCGAGCTCGCTCGCCAGCTCGTCGGGCAGCTGCTCGGCGCGGTCCACAGCCGTCGCGAGGTAGCCGTCGAGGTCGGCGCGGGGGATGCTGGGCAGCTCCTCGCGCAGGGCGCTGAGGGACGCCTCCGCGGCGGTGAGGTCAACCACGGGAGTGGGGGTCACGGACGTGCTCATGGGGGTTCCTCCTGAGAGTCGGGTGCTGCGTGGTGAGGTGGTGCGGGAGCGGGCGTACTGGAAGAGGAGCTCGGCTCCGATCTCGGCTGCGGCGAGCGAGGTGATGCCCCCCACGTCGAACGGCGGGCAGACCTCCATCACGTCGAGGCCGACGGGCTCCAGGTCGCCGACGACGTGGAGGAGCCGGAGGACCTCCCGGCTCGTCAGGCCGCCCGGAGCGGGGGTGCCGGTGCCGGGCGCGAAGGCGGGGTCGAGGACGTCGATGTCCACCGACACGTAGAGCGGGCGGCCATCGAGCTGCTCGGCGATCTCGGCCGCCAGGGCGTCGACCTCGGCGCGGCCCTCGACCTCGTCGGCGCGCACGACGCGACCGCCGCGGGCGCGGACCCAGTCGAGCGAGTCGGCGGCGGGGTTGTGTCCACGGATCCCGACCTGGACCAGGGCGCCGGGGGCGATGATGCCCTCGTCGAGGCCGTGGCGGAAGGCCGTGCCGTGGTGGTGCTCCCCGCCGTAGACGGGGGCGTTGGTGTCCGAGTGCGCGTCGAGGTGCAGCACGGCGAGCGGGCCGTGCTTGGCGGCTGCGGCACGCATCGCCGGCAGGGTGAGCGAGTGGTCGCCCCCGAGCATGAGGACGAGCCCGTTGTCGGCGACGAGCTGGGTCAGGCTCCGGGTTGCCTCGTCGATGGCCAGGCCCATGTCGAACGGGCTGAGGTCGATGTCGCCACCGTCGACGACGTCGATGAGGTCGAAGACTCCTGGGCCCCGGTCGATGCCGACTCCGTGGAGCAGGCAGGACTCGTGGCGGATCGCGCGCGGGGCGAGGCGGGCTCCCGGGCGATAGCTCGTGCCACCGTCGTAGGGCGCACCCACGACCACGGCGTCCCGGCCCACCGGACCGAGCTCGAGCGGGAGCCGCATGTAGGTGGCGACCTGCGCGTAGCGCGGCGACGAGGTGGTCTGCTCACGCGCGTACATGCTCACTCCCCACGAAGTTCAGCTTGGCGGCGGCCGCGTCCGCGATGTCGCGCGCAGAGTCGACGTCGTCGGCGGTGGCATAGGTGAAGCCGACACAGGACGAGTTGTCCATCCGGGCCATGAGCTCCTCGCCCTCGTGGACGTGGAGCAGCACCTGGACGGCCGGGTCGGCAGCCGCCTCCTCCACTCCCTCGATCCGGCGCAGAGGGCCCGTGGCTCCCGGGTAGAGCATCCGGACGGCGGCGGCGCCGGTCCACGTGACCGGCTCCACGGCGGGCTGCTCGCCGAGCGCGAGCAGCCAGGCGTCGAGGATCGGGCTGCGGCCGGTGACGTCCGTGACGAGCATGGTCATGCAGCTCGACGGCGTGCGGGGGTTGGCCTCGATGATCCGCCACCCACGGTCGGTGAGCCGCGCCTCGGTGTGGCAGGGACCGTAGTCGTAGCCGATGCTCGCGAGCGCCCGGCGGACCACGCCGTAGAGCTCCGCACGCGACTCCTCCGAGAGCGCGACGGGGAAGGTGTGGCCGCACTCGATGTAGTAGGGGTCTCCGAACAGGTCCTTCGACGTCACTCCGTAGACGTGGGTGGTGCCACCGAAGGACATCGTCTCCACGCTCACCTCGACGCCCTCGACGAACTCCTCGAGGAGGACCTCGCCGGTGCGGGGCTGTCCCCGCAGGCTGCTCGTGAAACCGGACAGCTCGGCCATGGCCTCCGTCAGCTCGGCGTCGTCGTCACAGCGCCGCACCCCATAGCTGATCGCCTCGGCGGGAGGCTTGGCGATGACCGGGTAGCCCAGGTCGGCCGCGGCCTCGAGGGCGGCCTCGAGGGAGCCGACGAGGGCCCACCGCAGGTTGCCCTCGTCGTCGCCGAAGGCCTCTCGCAGCAGCTGCTTGTGGTTGGCGCGCCGCAACGCGTCGGGGTTCGGCCCGGGGAGTCCCAGCTGCTGGGCCACGGTCGCCGCGACCTCGGTGTGGTAGTCCGAGAAGGTCGTCACCGCGTCGTGCAACGGCCGGCCGTCGGCGTCCGTCACGGCTTCTCGCACCGCGTCGACGTCAAGGGTGTCCACCCGGACGACCTCGTCCACGAGCGCGAGCGGGGCCTCCGACCACGGTCGTCCGTGCGAGTACCAGTCCTCGTCCGCGACGAGGAGCGTGATCCGGGCCCCGGCCTCCTGCGCCTGGCGCACGCCGAGGACATAGGGGTGGTGGAGCATGTGCTCCACGATGGCGATGGACCTGCCCGCGAGGGCGGAGTAGTCGGCCAGGGGCGCGGGGCTCATGCGCTCACCTGCTCGCGGTCCACGATGCCTGCCGTGACAGCGGCCAGGTCGATCTCGGCCGGGTCCTGCGCCTGGACGACGACGAGGTCGAAGACGTCCTGGGAGATCTGGGCCTTGGCTGCGTGGATGCGCTCCGAGGGCACTCCCTGGTCGAGGAGCACCTCGGACCAGTGGCTCGTCGTGCCGGAGCCCTCGTGGATGCCCAGCTTGGGGCGCAGCACGGTCTCGGCCGGCAGGAGGTCGCTGAAGGCCTGGCGCAGGACCCACTTGTCGATGCCGTCGCGCCGTTTGAGTCCCGCCGCGAGGGTGACGAGACGCTGGAGGACGGCCCGGTCCCAGTAGGGGTGGCAGGTCCACAGCCCGAGGTGCGTCCCGAGGTTCGGGGACAGCTCGTTGAGCCCGTCGAAGGTCGACAGGTCGTCGACGATGAGCTCCTCCAGGTCCATGTCGGCGAGGCCGCGGTGCATCCCACCGAGGGGGATGTCGGCGCCGTAGCCGGTCATCACCCTCGAGCCCGCCGGGATCTCCCGGTAGAGGCGGGACAGGGGCAGCATGTACTCGTTGATCGACGGGTCGCAGCACTCGGTGAGGGCGATGACGAAGGGGAGCTCGGCGAGGACCGACGCGACGGTCGTCGAGAACTCCCGGTGCGAGGAGCCGAGGTGCGTCGCGACGACGGCCGCCGAGTCGAACTCGTCGGACCGGTCGGTCCCCATCGTCACGGTGGAGACGCCACCGAGGTGCTGCTTCACCGTGGCGGCCACGGCGCTGGAGTCGATGCCACCCGAGAGCACGGTGGTCATCTCGTCGCGGGCCTGCCAGCGCACCGCGTCCTCGATGACGGCGCGCACCTGGGCCACGGCCTCGTCGGGGTCGACGGTCTCCCGGTGGGCCGGCACGTTCCAGGTGTCCTGGAACCGACCGACCCCTCTCGCCTGCAGGGTGACGCACGTGCCGGCTCGCAGCCGGCGGACGCCCCTGAGCCCCGGCACCTCGTCGGTGCCGAGGATCGGGCGTCCGCGCTCGCTCAGGCCGGCGAGGACCTTGGCCTCGGTCGCGACCTCGATGACGCCGTCCCACGTGTGGACCATGTAGAGCGGGACGGTGCCGGCGTGGTCCCCGCTCACGGTGATGTGGGACTGCGACGTGTGGACCACGACCGCGGCGAACCGACCGGAGAGCTGGCTGAAGGCCCAGGGCCCCAGGTCGCGGTAGAGGCGCAGGACGGCCTCGGGGCCGTCACTGTCCTTGACCTCCCCGACGAGCAGGACGGTGAGGTCCCCGGAGGTCACCACCGCGGCCTGGGGGGAGGAGCCGATGACCGTCGCCTCGACCCGCCAACCGGGGGCATCGGCAAGACACACCGAGTCCTCGGTGGCCCGGGCACTGAGCCGGGAGGTCCCGTGGCCGCCGCCCGTGCTGAGATGGCACGAGACGGCAGGCGGGATCGGGGATCGGGTCATCGCGCTCACACGTCCAGGGCGCCGAAGTCCCCGCCGGAGAAGTCATAGGCGATGGGGACCTCGATGAGATAGGGACGACGGGCTTCCTTGGCCTTGCGCAGCGCGGTCGCGAGATCCGCCCGGCTGCTCACGTGCTCGCCGTCGACGCCGTTGGCCTTGGCCAGGGCGACGAAGTCGACCGTGCTGAAGCCGACGGCCGGGTCGTGCGACTTGCCGTGACCGAGGTTCTGGTAGAGCTCGATGAGGCCGTTGCGGTCGTTGTTGACCACGACCATGACGATCGGCAGGTTGAGCCGCGCGACCGTCTCGAGGTCTGCACTGTTGGAGTGGAACCCGCCGTCACCGGCGATGAGGAAGACCGGCTCCTCGGGGCGGGCGATCTGGGCGCCCATCGCGGCGGGCAGGCCGTAGCCGAAGCTCGAGCACCCGGCGCTGGTGAGGAAGCCGTAGGGCTGGTCGGCGCGGGCGAACAGGACGCCGAAGTGGCGGAAGTAGCCGATGTCGCTGACGATCGTGCCCTCGCCCTGGCTGACGCTGTTGATCGTGTCCATCACCTGGTGGACCCGCATCCCGTCCTCGTACTCCTTGGGGTCGGAGAGGAACTCGCGGACGCGAGCGCGCAGCGGCTCGATGTCGTGCGGGGTGTTGTCCAGCTCGCCGGCGTTGGCGAGCGCGTACTGGAGGAAGGACCGGGGGTCCACGATGATGTCGACGTCGGGGGTGAGCACCCGGGGGATCGGGTTGACGGTCGGCGAGATGCGCACGACCTTCTTGGGCTGGCCGTGGTCCCACATGGAGGGACGCAGGTCCTCGGCGTAGTCGTAGCCCAGCGCCACGATGACGTCGGCGGGGCCGAAGAGGGTGTCGAGGGCCGGGAAGTCGAGGATCCCGTCCATGTAGCCGCTCACGGCGCCGTAGGTCATCGGGTGGTCCTGCGGGAGGACGCCCTTGGCGACGTAGGTCGTGATGACGGGGATCTGGTGGCGCTCGACGAACTCGCGGAGCAGCTCGACGGCCTCGGCGCGGATGGTCGCCGTGCCGACGACGAGGACGGGGTGCTTGGCCTCGCGCAGGAGCTGGATGGCCGCGTCGGCCTCCGCACGCCAGTCGGGGTCCTGCAGGCCGCGGACGCCGGCGATGACGGGGGCCTCGGTGGGCTTGTCGGACACGCCGGAGGCGAGGAGGTCGACGGGCAGGCTGATGAAGCTCGGGCCCACGGGCTCGACCATCGATGCCGAGACCGCGCTGTCGACGAGGTCGGTGATGTCGTCGCCGCGCTCGAGCTGGCCGCACCACTTGGTGAGCGGGGCCATCATGCCGACGGAGTCGAGGCACTGGTGGGTGACGTTGGGGAACAGGTCGTGCGACTCGGACTGGGCCGCCATCGCGATGACCGGGCTGCGGTCGAGGGCGGAGGTGGCGACCCCGGTGGAGAGGTTCGTCATCCCGGGTCCGAGCGTGGCGAAGCACGCCTGCGGCCGGTTGGTGATCCGGGCGACGACGTCGGCCATGACGCCGGCGCTGAACTCGTGGCGCACGAGGACGAACTCCAGCCCGGGCGTCTCGTCGAACAGGATCGCGGCGGCCTCACGACCGACGATCCCGAACACGCGCTCCACTCCGTGCTCGTGAAGTCGTTTGAGCAGGGCGGAAGCCACGGTGGTGGTGGCCTTCGTGGCGACGGTCTTGTGCATCAGGGGTCTCCTTGGGGAAAAGGGGCTGGATCGGACGTGCTCGCAAAGATGTTGGTCCCACCGTCGCCTTGTGCGGGCGGGGCCGCTACGGCTGGCCCTCGGTGGGCATAGCCGCAATCGCTGAGGGCATAAGGCCCCCACGCGGGATCAGTCGCTGGCACCGCAGCTGACGTAGTCGTACATGCCGAAGCTGCCCGCGACATAGACGTTGGTGGCCCGGGGGCCGCGAAAGAGCAGGGAGCGCGGGTAGAGGTACGGGACGATGACGGCGTGGTCCATGACGAGCCGATCGATGTCGCGCCACACCCGTTCGCGCTCGGCCGCGTCGAGGGACTCGGCGCCGGCGTCGAGGAGCTCGTTGACGACCGGGTCGTCGAGCTCGCCCATGTTCTGGTTGCCCTTGCTCTTGATGGCGCGCCCGTCGACGATCTGTTGGAAGAAGCCGTAGCCGTCGGGGAAGTCCGCGCCCCAGCCGAACATCACGATCCCGATGCCCTGCTCGCGCAGGAACTGCGGGCTGCCCGCCTGGTGCTCGAAGTAGCCGCCTGAGGTGAAGCCCTGCACCTCGGCGTCGATCCCGACGCGGGCGAGCCCGCGCGAGAGTGCCTGGGCGGCGAGCCATTCCTTGCGGCGGTCGGTGCGCGCGGCGATCTTGGTGCGAAAGCCGTCGGGTATGCCGGCCAGCGCCAGTTCTCTGCGCGCGGCTTCGAGATCTCCGGTCGCGTCCTCACCCACGGGGTAGCGGTCGGTGTCGGCGTAGCCCTCGATGGTCGGTGGGAGCACCGTGGTGGCGATGTCGCCGCACAACGGACCGCCGTAGGCCTCCTGCATCGCCGCCTTGTCGGTGGCGTAGTGGACGGCCCGGCGGGCGTGCACGTTGTCCATCGGGGCCACCGAGCTGGCGAGGCAGTAGATCCAGGTGAAGCCCTGGAGGGGGTTGTCGAGGAGGTCCTTGAGCGCGGGGTCGTCGAGGACCCGGGACATGGACTCGGGCTGTAGACCGAAGCCCGCGAGGTCGATCTCGGCCTCTCCGGCGAGGAGCATCTCGTCGACCTCGAGCGGTTCGCGGCCGAGGAGCACCTCGATGGTGGAGGCCGCCCGCCGCCGGACCGAGTCGGTGGCCTCGTCCCAGTGCGGGTTCGGGACGAGGACGAGCCGGCTGCCCGGCTCGTAGGACTCGATCCGGTAGGGCCCGGTCGCCACCGGCGCGCGACCGTATGCCGATCCGGTGTCCGCCGACCGCGGGACCGGGGTGCAGCTCGGCAGGGTCATGACCTTGTCGAAGGCTGCAAACGGCCGGCGGAGCGTGAAGACGATGGTGCGGTCGTCAGGGACGGCGATGCCGGGTGCGTGACCGTCGGGGTCGGCATACGGTCCGACCCAGTCCCCCTCGAGCAGGTTGCGCAGGTACATCGGACCGGCACCGAGGACGTCGAGTCCGTAGTTGCTCCGCTCGATGGCGTAGCGGACGTCGTGGGCTGTCACCGGGCTGCCGTCCTCGAAGCGCAGGCCCTCGCGGAGGCGGTAGGTCCACGTGCGCCCGCCGTCCTCGGTGACCCCCAGGCCCTCCGCGAGGTCCGGGACGACCTCACGCCCCGGCGCTCCCGAGGCTGCGGCGAACGTCGTCATCGTGCGGCCGAGGAGTCGCAGGAAGTTCCAGGAGTAGCCGTAGTACGTGTTGCCGAAGTCGAGCGAGTCGAAGTCGTCGGTCCGCACGTAGCGCAGGGTGCCCCGGCTCTCGGTTGCGGGGTTGACGGGCCCGGTGAGGGCGGCGTTGAAGGACGCAGCGTTGGAGGACGCGGTGCTGGTGGACATCGATGGCGCTCGCTTTCGGCGGTCACACCGTCGAGGTCGACGGCGACCGGTGGGAGGTGGCGGGGCGGGTTGACGTGGTGATCAGGAGGGCTGGAGGCGCACGGGCAGGGCGTCGAGGCCGTAGCTCGAGGCCGTGTGCCGGAACGACAGCTCGGAGGCCGGGGTCGCCAGCGTCGCCTCGGGGAAGCGCGACACGAAGCGGTGGAGGCACTCCTCCACCTCGACCTTGGCCAGCCACTGGCCGAGGCACTGGTGCGCACCGTGACCGAACGCGAGATGGCGCCGAGCGTCGCGGTCCGGGTCGAGGGCGTCCGGACCGGCGAAGACGTCCTCGTCGCGGTTGCCGGCACCGATGGCGAAGACCACGCCCTCACCGGCCTTGATCGTCGTGCCGTCGACGTCGATGTCCTCGAGGGCGGCCCTGGTGAGGCCGAACTGGACGATCGTGTGGAAGCGCAGGAGCTCGTCGACGACGGCCACGAGACCGGAGCCGCCCGCGCGCACGGCGGCACGCGTCGGGGCGTCGTCGAGCACGGACATGAGGCTCAGGGCGAGCTGGCTGGCCGTCGTCCCGTGGCCGGCGACGAGGACGAGCCGACACATCGGGACGACGTCCTGGCGTTCGATGTGCCCGGGAAGCATCTGCTCGTGGACGATCGCGGAGATGAGGTCCTCGCGGGGCTCGGTGATCCGCTTCTCGACCTCCCCGTCGAGGAAGGCGTCGAGCTCCTCACGGGCGGCGCGCACCTCGTCCATCGTCCGGTTGCGGTCGATGAGGCGGGCGCTCCGGTCCTCGAAGAACTCCTGGTCCTCCTCGGCGATGCCCAGGACCTTCGCGATGACGGAGGCGGGCAGCGGAGACGCGACGGCTGGGACGAGGTCGGCCTCGGTGGCACCGTCCAGGGCGTCGAGGCGCTGGTCGACGAGGTCGCCCACGACGCCCCGCAGGGCCTCGGCGTCGACCGGGCGGAACCGGTTGCTGAGCATCGTGCGCAGGTGGGCGTGCTCGGGCTGGTCCATGCGGATGAAGGACGCCGAACGGGGCTCGTTGCGCAGGACCTTGGAGGCGGCGGTCATCATCGGGAACCCCGGAGATGCCGGGTTCGACGAGAGCCGGCGGTCCTTGAGCAGGGTGCGGGTCAGGGCGTGGGAGGTCACGATCCACGCCTCCGATCCGTCCCAGAGGACGGCCTTCGCCAGCTCGCCGGAGAGCCCTGAGAGGGCACCGGGTGGGTCGAGCGGGTTGTCGCGGGGGGCTGGGTAGGGGATGTGCGGGCACGTGGCCGAACTCGTCACGGCACACTCCTTTCGCTGCGCCGAACCTGCCACGACCCGCCTGCCCGGCGGCGACCTCTGCCATCCCTGTGCATGACCCATTCGGCCGGTGCATAACCCGTACGATGAACGCAGGGCTGTAGGCGGGGGGAAACGATGCCGCGGCTGAGTCGGACAAGAACCAAAGGAGCACCGTGCCGCAGCAACAGCGCGCGATCGACACTCGCCGCAACGCCCTCTATGGGGCTGCCGCAGTCATAGACCGCCGTGGCTACGAGGCCGCCACCATCGCCGAGATGGTGCAGGAGAGCAACATCACCAAGGGCGCCCTCTACTTCCACTTCTCGTCCAAGGAGGCGGTCGCCGAGGCCATCGTCGCCGAGCAGGGCGAGTGGCTGAGCCAGCACCTGGTCGACGGCGACGCGCCCGTCCAGTCGATCGTGGACCTCTCCTACAGCTTCGTCGACGCCCTCCGCAACGACCCGCTCATGCGCGCCAGCATCCGGATGACGATCGACCGCGCGGCTCAGCCCGAGGCCATCGCCCGCGGCTACGGCGCCTGGATCTCGACGGTCGAGTCGCTGCTGCGCAAGGCGCGTCGCGCGGGATCCCTCCAGAGCACGGTGCGCCCGGCCGCCTGCGCCTACTCCCTCACCTCGGCGATGACCGGGCTGCAGCTCACGAGCGACGCCCTCACCGGACGCTCCGACCTGCCCGACCGGGCCGAGCAGTTCTGGCGGCTCGTCATCCCGGCCATCGTGCGCCCCGAGCTGGTCGGCGACATCGACGTCCGCCCCCCGGCCCGTCGGACCCGGCGCGCCCGCAAGGCCACGGCCCGCGTCTAGCCGGCTCGGGCGGACGCGTACCAGCGACGACCGGCGGCGCTGACGAGCGGGCCGTCGGGCTCCCAACCCACGAGGTCCCAGGCCAGGTCCGAGTCCACCCATCGGTCGGTGTGCAGCATCGAGCGCACGTGCTCCGGCACCTGGGTGCCCCCTGCCGGGAGGGCGTATGCCGCGTCGACCAGGAGGTCGGCCAGCTCGACCGGATGACGCCGGGAGGCGTGCAGGACGGGAGGGATCTCGGCGATGAGCGCCAGGGAGACGACGAGCCGGGCCAGGTCGTCGACGTCGATGACCCCGATCCGTGCGGTGGGGTCGCGGTCGTCGGCAGCGGCTGCCGCCGCCGCAGCCGGGACCGCCCAGCGGTCGCCTCGACCCACGACGATCATGGGGCGCAGGACTGTGGCGTCGGCAGCCAGTGCCTCTGCCTCGCCTACGGCCCGGCTCGCACTCAGCGCCGAGTCCGGCGCCGGGGCGAACTCGCCCTCGGCTCCGCCGCGCAGTGGTCCCCGTCCATAGACCGCGGCCGTCCCGATCTCGAGGCACCGGGCACCGACCCGGGCCGCCGCTCGCGCTGCTGCGCCCGGTCCGGTCTCGTTGACCGAGAGGTCGGGGCCGGAGCCGATGACATGGGCTGCGTTGACGACGACGTCGACGCCCGCAAGGACCGCCGCGAGCGCGTCCTCGTCACGGACGTCCACCTGCAACAAGGTCGCTGACGGGGAGGTGGCGGACCCGGGTCGGTGCACCGGGAGGACCTGTCCGATGCGGTCGTCGGCAGCGGCGATCGCACTCACGGCCGAGCCGATGAAGCCGCGGGCACCCAGCACGGCCACGCGGGGTCCGTTCATGGCGCGACGGTCACCTCGACGCGAGCCCCGACCGTGCCTCCCTGGCTGACGGTGACCACGAGCGACCCCTCCTCGGTCTCGGCGCAGACGCGCGTCGGGGCGTCGACCTCCATGAAGGCACCGAAGTCCGCCGCCATCGAGACGACGGCGCGCGTCCCGGTCGTGAGGATCGCTGCCTGCCGGGCGGCCTCGAAGAGCAGCATGCCGGGGACGTGGTCGCAGGGGTGGTCGAAGAGCGTGGGGTGGGTGGTGTCGACCCGCAGGTCCCAGGGCCCGCTCGGAGGTCCGACGAGCACGACGTCCTGGGGCCGGGTCCTGCTGATGGCCTCGCAGGGGATGCTCGCCAGGGAGTCGACGCGGACACCGGGCTCGGTGCGGCCCTGGCGCAGGTGGGCATAGACCGGGGGCGCCAGCACGATGACGACGCCGGTCCCGCGCAGGAGGTCACGCTCGCCGTCGGCGATGGTGACCCGGAGGTCGTGGCGGCCCGCCCTTCCGGCCGGTGTCATGCACAGCGAGACCTGCAGGTCGAGAGGGCGGTCCCCAACGGCCGGTGCCTCGCCGACCCACTCGAAGCCCATCCGCTTCATGACGAACTGGTCGGCGCTCTCTGCTAGCCCCGTGGCATGGAGGGCGGCGAGCACGACCTGGCGGAACGTCTCGGCCGCGACGAGCAGGCAGTACCTGTCATCGCCGGCGTCGAAGTAGGGGTGGTGCCGGGGCCACTGTGCAGCGGCCGTCACGGCGGCGGGGCCGTCGTGGTGCAGGTCGGTGACGAAGACCTCGGCGACGCTCCATCGGTGCACTAGCTGGCGGTCCAGCGTGGTCGTGTACGTCAGGGGGGGCACGGGCAAACCATACTCGGACGTCGGTTTTCGAACACCCCTCGCGTGTGGAGGAGATCAGCGTCCCCGGACGGTCACCGCACGGACCCGAGGTGTTCAGGGGCGCGAGGGCTGGGCGACACGGGCCGTGTGGTGCGCCGCACCATGCCGACCATGACCCCGACGAGGACGATGAGCGCCCCGATGACGGAGAGCGCGCTGGACCGCTCGCCGAGCACGATCCAGGCGGCCGCCATGCCGACGACCGGCACGAGCATGGCGAAGGGTGCGACCACGGCAGCCGAGTGCTTCTTGAGCAGGTGGCTCCACAGGGCCGCGCTGACGACCGTTCCGAAGACGACGATGTAGAGCAGCGCGAGCAGGGGTGAGACGGCGCCGTCGCGCACCGCGGCGACCGTGGCGTCGATGCCTGCCCGAGGCCCCTCCATCACGGCTGACACCGCGAGCAGCGGCAGGGGTGGGACGACGCTCATCCACAGGGCGAAGCGCAGCGGGCTGTCGGGCTGGGCCAGCCGGCTCGACAGGCTGCCGAGGGCCCAGCCGAGTGCCGCCACCAGGGTGAGCGCGAAGGGGAGGAAGGGCTGGTCCCCGTCGGCCCGGTCCCAGCCGATGAGGCACAGCCCGAGGGTGGCCACGACCGCGCCGACCACCCCGAGCCGGGCAGGTCGCTCGTGCAGGAACAGGGCCCCCAGGGCGATGGCCATCGGGGCACCCATCTGGAGCACGACGGAGGACAGCCCGGCCGGCATACCCAGGTCGATGGCAAGGAAGAGGATGCCGAACTGCAGGACTCCGAAGCCCAGGCCGTAGCCCACCAACCACCGCACGGGCGCCTTCGGGAGGGGCACGAAGAGGATGACGGGGATCGCGACGACGAGGTACCGCAGCGCCGCAAGGAAGAACGGCGGGAAGGCGTCGAGCGCGAGCCGGACGGCGAGGAAGTTCAGGCCCCAGATGAGCGCGACGAGCAGCCCGAGCAGCCGGTCGCGGTTGCTCACGTGAGCAACCCGTGGATGATCGAGTCACCCAGGAGGCGCAGCGCGAGACCGTCTCGCAGGACGCCGACGACGGGGCACCGCTGCTGGAGGACGACGACGTGCTGCACTCCCTCGGCGTCCTCGAGCAGCCAGGTGAACATCACGGCACCCGGCGACGAGCCGCCCTTGAAGGTCGAGCGGGGCCACGCCGTCCGGTCGAGGTCGAGGCCGGGGTTGGCCGCGAGGATCTCGGGCAGCGGGCCGTCGGTGGCCCTGGCGCCCGCGTCCCACAGGGCGCTCATCGCCGCGGCGACGTCTGCCGCCGACATCCACCAGTCCAGCCCGCGCGGGTGGGCAGGAGCAGCGAGGTCCGCGATCGACACCTCGACGGGGTGCGAGTGGGCGTCGAGCAGCTCGCGCCGCTCCTTCTCCGTCGAGTGCTCCCACGTGTCGAGGGTCTCGGGGTGCCCCCACCCGATGTCGAAGAGCTCGCGGGTGGCGAGGAAGGGCCGGAGCGACTCGGGCCGGGAGTGCCCGGATCGGGCCACCGCCCGCTCGACCTCCTCCCGGCCGAGGTGCTGGATCACCATGTCGGACGCGGTGTTGTCGCTGCGCGCATACATGTTGTAGGCGACCTGGGCGAGGGTGGCCCGGGTGCCGTGCGGGAGGTCCTGCATCTCCCCGGTGGGCAGGCTGCGGGTCAGCGGGCCGGTCGTGAGCTCGTCGGTCCACTGGGCACGGCCCTCCTCCACGGCCCAGACGAGCGCGAGGAGGACATAGACCTTGAAGACCGAGCCGCCGGGCATCGGCCGCTCGGGCGCCCGGGTGTGCAGCGCGGTCCAGCCGTCGGGGCCGCGCCGGGCGACGAAGGCGGTGCTCTCGACGCCTTCTAGAGCGTCGAGCGCCTCGTCGACGTCGGCAAAGCCCTGGTGCCCGGCCTCGCTCGTGAAGTCCTCGAAGATGACCCGGCGGATCTTGCCGTTCGTGTCGACCGTGAGGGCGAGGACGGTCCGGGCGCCCGTGGCGTCCTCGAGGGTCGCCCAGCCCTTGTGCAGCGCGGCCTTGACCTGGACCACGGACCAGGGGCCGCCGCGTCGCCACTCGCGCAGCATGGCGGTGACGTCGCGGTCGTGGCGCTCGAGCAGGCTGTCGACGAACCGGTCGGCGGCGTCTGCGGACGGCTCGGCATCGGCGGCCAGGAGGTCGGCGAGCCAGCGGACGTTCTCGACCGCGTGGCGGGCCGAGCTGCCGCGGCCCGGGTCATAGGTGGCGGGCAAGGGGCACTCTCCTGAGGTCGGGACCTCGTCAGGCTAGGTGCGCTCGCAAGGGTGCGAAGTCGCGAAGGTGACGTCGCGCATAACCCCGTTGCGACCGGCATACGCGAGCCGTCGTCTCCCTGCTTCGGGCTTCCTAGAGTGACGAACGAACCACCCCGCAGGGGTGCCCGAGCCGAAGGACACGCGTGAAGGACCACATGGCCGGACTGTGCCTCGCCCAGGCAGAGCTCTGCTCCCGTCTGGGTTCCCCGATGTATGCCGCCCTGCTCGAGAGTGCCGCGGAGGACGTCCGTGCCGGTGGACCCACGTGGGAGGTCCTGCGCGACCTGGCCGGGTGCTCCGAGGGTGCCTATCCGGCGCTGCGGCTGCTCGGCTCCGTGCACCGGGTCGTCCTGGAGGGGCGGGCGCCCGAGCTCGCCGTCCACTACCCGTCCGTGGGCGGGACGCCCGGCGAGGGCCTGTGGGAGGCGTTCCGGGCCGTCGTCGTCGAGCACTCGGACGAGCTCCGCGCCCTCGTGGAGCAGCCGCCGCAGACCAACGAGGTGGGCCGGTCCGCTGCTCTGCTCGGTGGGTTCACGACGGTGGCGGGTCGCACTGGCCTGCCGCTGAGGGTGCTCGAGGTCGGCACGAGCGCCGGGCTCAACCTGCTGTGGGACCGCTACCGCTACGAGTCGGACTCGTGGTCGTGGGGCGACGCCGATGCGCCGGTGGTCATCGACGACGTGTTCGACGGTCCGGCACCCGATCTCGCTCCTGCCCGCGTCGTCGAGCGCGCCGGGTGCGACCTCGACCCCGTCGACGTCACCCAGGACGCCGGCCGGCTGACGCTGCTGTCGTTCATCTGGCCCGACCAGCACGTCCGACGTGGACGGCTCGAAGCGGCCATCCAAGCGTTCCGCGACGCCGACCCGCAGCCCGCCGTCGAGCGGGCCGACGCCCTGACGTGGCTCGACGAGCGCCTGGCGCAGCGCCTGCCCGGCGTGGCGACCGTGGTCACGCACTCGGTGGTCGTGACCTACTTCGACGACGAGTCGCGCCGTGCCCTGGACGAGCTCCTCACCAGGCACGGTCGCGCGGCGACCCCGGACGCGCCGCTGGCCCGGCTCTCGCTCGAGGCCGACTCCTCCGGGCAGTTCGAGGTCCGGCTGCGGTCGTGGCCGAGCGGGGTGGAGGAGCTGCTGGGCACCGTCGGTGGGCACGGGCTCCCGGTCCGCTGGGCCTCGAGTCTCACCCCCGCGCACGCCTGACCACGTCGACCAGAACGCTTCCACCGCAACACTTCCACCGCAACGGCGGACACTCCGCACCGCGTCGGTAGGTCCGACGCGACCCCAGCTCAGAGAAGGGTGAATCCCCATGACACAGGACCTCGAAGGCAAGGTGGCGCTCGTCACCGGGGCCGCCTCCGGCATCGGTCGGGCGTGCGCCGAGGCGCTCGCCGCACACGGTGCGACGCTCGTGCTCGCTGACATCGACACCGACGGGCTCGAGGCGGTTCGCAGCGCACTCGACCTGGCCGGCACGTCGGTCAGCGTCCACCCGCTCGACGTGCGCGACGAGGCGGCCTGCCGCTCGGCCGTCGC
The DNA here is from genome assembly GCF_042666355.1 of Knoellia altitudinis. Classification (NCBI taxonomy): domain Bacteria; kingdom Bacillati; phylum Actinomycetota; class Actinomycetes; order Micrococcales; family Intrasporangiaceae; genus Knoellia; species Knoellia altitudinis. The sequence goes on along the minus strand of NZ_JBHTDK010000001.1, from coordinate 1,585,611 downwards.
GTCGGTGGTGGAGCAGCACGGCCACCTCGACCTGCTGCTCAACTGCGCCGGCATGATGCTGCTCGCACCTGCGCTCGAGGCGGACACGTCCGAGTGGACGGCGATGATCGAGATCAACGTCCTCGGGCTCATGTATCTCACCCACGCCGCCCTCCCCCACCTCGTGGAGTCCAAGGGCTCGGTCGTGCAGATGTCGTCGATGGCCGCGCGCGCCGTGGGTCCTGGGGCATCGGCGTACTACGCGAGCAAGTTCGCGGTCAACGGCTTCAGCGAGGGCATCCGCAAGGAGGTGACCGAGCTCGGGGTGCGCGTCATTGTCATCGAGCCGGGCACCACGGAGACCGCCCTGCGCACGCACATCACGCACGAGGAGAGCAAGAAGGCGATCGACGCCCGCGTCCTGACCTATCGCCAGCTGCAGCCGCAGGACGTGGCCGACGCCGTCATCTATGCCGTCACAGCGCCCTCGCACGTCGCGATCAACGAGATCCTGATGCGTCCGACCGACCAGGCCTAGGTTTCTGGGTCGGCTCGTCCGCCTGTTCGGCTGGGGTCCTCTTCGTCCGCTGGGTCGTCCCTCGCTAGTCTCGGGGCAGTCGACCGAGAGGACCCTTCCCGTCATGAGCATCACCGACAACGGACCGCAGCCCAACGCCTTCGACATCGAGAGCGCGACCAGGCAGAACACGACCTACCGCTCCGTGGCGTGGACCGGCAAGTACCTCCAGGTGACGATGATGTCGATCCCCGTCGGCTCCTCGATCGGCCTGGAGGTCCACCCCGAGACCGACCAGTTCCTGCGTCTCGACGCAGGGACCGGCGTATGCCGCATGGGCCCGTCCGAGACCGAGCTCACCGACACCGAGGTCAGCGACGGCTGGTCCATCCAGGTGCCCGCCGGCACCTGGCACGACGTCGTCAACAGCGGCGACGAGCCGCTCCAGCTGTATGCGATCTATGCCCCGTCGCACCACGCCCAGGGCACGGTGCACAAGACGGCCGAGGACTCGGAGAAGGACGAAGAGGCCGGCACCGACGAGCCGCCGGAGTGGACCGTCCAGCCGGGCTGAGCAGCGGAGCCGGGTCGGGCCCGCCTCAGGCCGTGTTGTCGAGGATGAGCCGGACGGCCTCCTCCGGCGCGTCCCACTGGGGGAAGTGTCCGCACCGCTCGAACCAGTGCAGCTGGGCGTCTGGGAAGGCCGCAACGGCACGCGTGGCCTGACGGGGCAGGGTCACCAGGTCGCGGCGGCCCCAGCCGATGGTGGCACGGCCGGGCAGGGTGCCGGCTGGGGCGCCCGCCTGCTTGGGGCCCTTCGTCAGCGCGTCCATGGCGGGGCCGGTGGCCGGTGCCTCAGCCAGCCCGACCAGGTCCGGCAGCACGGTCCCGGGTGACAGCGCCCACGGCCGGGCGGAGAACTGGGCCAGCAGCGCTGTCCGTGTGACCGGATTGCCCAGTGCCGTGGGCAGGGCCGCGCGCAGGGCGCCGACCAGCTTGATGGAGGGCCGCAGGGTGGCGCCGAAGACGGCAAGTTCGCGATCGGTCCAGAAACCCCCCGGATCCAGGGCGACGGTGTCTCCGCCGACCCCACGCCGGGCGAGCTCGAGCACGATTCGTCCGCCCATGGACTGGCCGACGGTGGAGACCTTGCCGAGCCCCTGCTCGTGGATGAACTCCGCGACCGAGTCGGTGAGCGTCGCGATCGAGACCGCGCCGGTGAGCGATGGGGTCTCGCCGAAGCCGGGCAGGTCGACGGCGATGACCTCTCGCTGCGCGGCCAACCCGTCGAGGATCGGGGTCCAGGACCGCCAGCCCGCGCCGAGACCGTGGATGAGCAACAGCGGGCTGCCGCTCCCGAACCGAACCTGATGCAACGTCATCGATTCAATGTAGTGAGTTGGGTCCTCGAGCACATCGCGATGCATCGCTCACTTCTCTTCGGGTGAACCCTCATGCGTGTGTCCTCATCGGTCCGGGAGATGGCCCCATCGGGTGAGACCGTTCGGGTCATGTGCCCCGGCCGGGCGAGCGGGACCATGGGCGTCAGGAGGCGCCATGTCCACTTCGGAAACAGCCGTCACGTTGCTCACCGGGCCACTGGGAGGGGGCCTTCTCGGCTTTGGCCTGTGGGAGCTGCTCAAGGAGCCCTGTCCGGTCGGGACACTGCAGATCGAGTGTGTGCACCTGGCCGGGCAGACGAGCTTCGGGCCAGCCGGTCTGTCGGGCATCGGGGTGTTCCTCGGCTTCGTGATTGCTGGCGTGATCGTGCTGTCACGGGACGACGGCGACACCGCGTGAGCTGACGGCGGTCGGGTCGTGGTTGCGCCGAGTCGCAAGTGCTGCGGCGTGAACCAGTGACACAGCGTGTGGGTTGCATGGACGGTTTTGGCAGACGAGCTCCACGAGCTCCCTGTCACCGAAGGACCTTCAGGTATGCCGTCCAGCTCTGTTTCCGCAGCCCTTTCCGCCTCTCGCTCGGCTCTCCACCTGACCGCCCTCACCGGCGTCGGCCTCTCGTCACCTCGCTCGTCACCGGCCTCCACGACATCGGTCCGTCATCCCAGATGAGCGTTTTGGCGACCTTGACGGCCTGCGGCGGCGACCAGCGCTCAGGCGGACGAGGCTGACGTGGACGCGTCCAGCTCGCAGAGGAACTCGCGCACGACGTCCGCGACGAGCCGCCCGTGCGTGAACGGCACCATGTGGGCACCGGCCGAGAGCGTGACGTGTCGGCTTCCCTCGCCGCCATGAGCCGCGACCGAGGCGGCCCAGTCCTCCAGACAGATGTGGTCGCGGGGACCGCGGACGACGAGCACCGGGGCCTTGACGCGGTCGAGGGTCTGCTCGATCGAGTCCTTCCGGACCGCGTCCAACCCCCGCACCATCGCCGGCAAGGTCGTCCTGGCGTACTGCCGCAGCAGCGTCGGTACCTGACGCGGCGTCTCGAGCGGGGCGGTCGCGACCCACCGGGCCACCAGCCGTGGCCACGTCGTGGTCCGGGGGTCGGTGGTCGGGCCGACCAGGACGAGGGCGACCACCCGGGCCGGCGCGAGCGCCGCGACGTGCGCCGCGACCTGGCTGCTTGCGGAGTGCGCGAGCAGGACCACCCTGGTGACGTCGTCCGGCAGGACGGCGAGCACGTTCTCGGCCAGCGCCCGCGGGTCCAGGTCCTGCCGGCGGTGGGCCGGTTCACCGAAGCCGGGAAGCAGACGGACCGGGGCCCCCGCACCTGGCAGGTGCTTCAGCGTGGGGCGCCACGACTCCGGGCCGAGCCCGAGTCCGGGCAGGGCGAGCAGGGCTGTGGGCTCGGGCATCCGCCCACGTTAGCCGGGTTGCGCCCTACCCCCTCCGCAGCGAAGCGAGCGGGCGGCTACTGGCCTGAGGTGCGACCTTGCACGACGATGCCCGCTCGAGACGGCCGCCGCCACACCCCAGGCGAGGGTTTTCAGGCCGCGTCACCGTGTTTGCGCGGACGGCCCACGCGCGGTTTGCGACCGACGATCGAGCCGTCGTGGAAGATCTCGCCACCCCAGACGCCCCACCGCTCGGCGCGGTCGAGGGCGCCGTCCAGGCATGAGCGTTGCAGGGGACACCTCTGGCACAGCGCCTGGGCGAGCGCGATGTCGTCAGGGGCGTCGGCGAACCACAGGTCGTCGGCGTGGACCTGGCAGGGGGCGCGCACTCAGCGGATCCTTTGCGTGGCCTTGACCCTGGCGCGCACCCGGCGGATCACGTCGAGGGAGGACGCGGGACGCTCCTGCGTCTCGGGATAGAGGCCGTAGCGGGAGTGCATCTCGGCCCGTACGGCTTCGGGGGTGAGGAACGCGGTGTTCATGGCGGGTCCTTCCTGACCTTGCCTCGGCGCCAGCGGCTGCTGACAGGTCAACAGTCGTTGGGTGAGGTAGTGGCCCACATCGGTCAGTTGCCTTATTTCGTGCGTGGGCAGCTACCTCAGCCGTGCCCCGTCCGCTACCTCAGGGTCCCTGGAAACGGGGCGTATGCGACGCGTTTCCAAGGACCCTGAGCTGACTCGCGGCCGGGCACTCGGCTACTGGCCGCGGGTGCGACCTCGCACGACGACACCCGGCTCCAGCCGCCCGCCGCCGTAGCCCGCCTCGGCGAGCGCCTTGGGGTGGGCGAGCGAGAGGTACTGGCCGAAGCGGACGCTCACCGTCTCGTCCTTGCCGACCTCAACGCCGCTGATCTCACCCTCGACCATGAGCGCCGGTGCCGCGAACGTCTGCACGACGTCGGCCGGGAACGCGAGCAGCCCGAAGGTCGCGGCCGTGATGGTGATGCGTCCCTCGCCCTCGCGGACGCCCTGACCGGACCAGCGCTGCCGGAGCAACCCGGAGAACGCCTCGTCAAGTGACTGGGCGGCGACCTCGCCGGTCGTCTCGACGCCGCGGTTGACGTGGAACATCCGCGCCAGCGCCGGGCTGCGACCGTCGTCCTCGGGGTCGAAGTGCAGGTTCGTCTTCGCGCCGGGACCGATGAGCGGAAGGCCGTGGACGGCATACGCGACTCGCACTGTCGCACGCCCGGGTCCGGAGTCGACCTCCTTGCCGTCCTCGTTGAGCTGCGCCCACTGTCCGAGACTGACGTCGACGCTCGCGTGATCGGCGCGGATGCCGATGCGGTGCAGGAGCTCGAGGCCGTGGTGGCTGAGCTCCTCGGCCGCCGAGTCGCCGAGTCGATAGGTGCCGTCCCGGTCGCGTTCGATGTCGCTCCACGGCCGGCTCTCATCGGCGTATGCCGTGAGTCGCTCCACGTTGCGCGCTCGGACCGCGCCGCTCGCGGCGAAGACCTCGACCTGGCCGCGGTCGCTGCCGACGGCATAGCCGTGCGGCACCTGGGCGGTCCCCTTGACGTCGATGTCGAGGACCTCGGCGATGGCTCGCGTGGTCTCGGCGTGCTCCTTGAGGCAGGGCGGGGTGTGGGTGACCACCGGGGCGGTCCGGGGGATGTCGGGTAGGTCGACCTTGAAGTCGATGTCGGTGAACTGCAGTGTCATGACTGGCTCCTCGCTCAGCACGTGCCGCGCGCGGTCCAGAAGGACCGGTTGCTGACGGGGTCGGTGGTCTCGGCGGCGCGCAGCCGCTCGTTGTAGGTCGGGGCGCCCGGGGACTCGGCCCGTAGGTAGGCCCACTGGACGTTGCTGCCCTCGACGATCTCGTTGGCCTCGGCCCAGGCCTCGCGCACGGGGATGTCGACGCGGAAGAGCCAGCTGCCGGACCAGTAGTAGAGCCACGCGGCATACATCGCGAACCACGTGCCGCGGGAGTTCTGGCCGCCGCCGGAGTAGCTGCTGTTGTGGAAGCCGAGCATGTAGTGCAGCCGCTGGAACGCTGGGATCCAGCGTCCGACGGAGTTGTCCGACCCGTGGTGGAGCAGGTCGCAGGCGTGCGTCGCGAAGAGCTCGAGGTCGTTCTTGCCGAAGTCGACGGCCTCGCTGGTGTCGACGCTGCCGCCCCAGACGAGGAAGCCGTCCTGCCAGCCGTGCGAGCTCATCTGCATCGCGTCGACCTGGTCGCTGCGTTGGGTGGTGCTGGCGGTCGTGACGAAGTCGGACTCCTTGACGTCACTCTCGCCGTGGTTCTGGGTCCAGTCGAACTCGGACAGCCCGCCGAGCGTCGACGCGAAGCCTTCAGCCTCGAGTCGACGGCCGTCGATGCCGTCCTTGATCCACCACGACCCCACGTACTTGGCCATGTCGTGCTCCCTTGCGTTCCCCTGCGCCGTCACGGTGACGGCTACAGGGGAAAGGAGGCGACGTATGCCGTCCAGATACGTTCTGATGGCGGTGAGCTAGTCGCAGGGCCTGTCCCTCGGGCTAGCCTTGCGGCTTCTGGGTGTTGGCGGTGCCCCTGGTGATCTGCGGGCGACGAACCGTGAGAAACCACAATCCACCCCGGCTGCCCTGAGGTGTGGCCCGAAACCTCAAAACCAAGAGACTTCATGAGTCACCTGGCGCGGTCTTGAACCCGCCCATCGAGCGGAGACATGCCCGAAATGCGCTGCAGCGCCAGGCAGCAGGCCCGGCCCATCACTCTTCGTAGGCGCGCTGCTCAAACCAACTGGCGCCTCTGTGCCACAGAGCACCCAAGGAAACCGCGGAGCCACTATCTGGGCGTGGATGCCAGTGTTTGCCTTCAACGCGCTGCTGAGCCTTTCCCAGCACCACCACGATGGAGTTCAGGGGATGCTTGCCTAGCGATAGGACTGCGGTTGGAGGTTCAACTCTGTCACCGAACGCAAACCCCTCGACGAATGCCGATATGACGGCCGCCAAGCCGGATCCGCATCGCAGTGCAACATCCACGACATGCATGTCCCCGTAGTTCGCCCGCCCCTCCACCCGGCAACGATGGCGGCCTCTACATGTGCACCTGTGCAATGCCCACGATCGTGAGCGTTCCCAGGCCGCGTGTTCGAACCGCCCCTTCCCAAGCCAGGCGCCCCCGGCCTTTGCGAGATCCAGCACCGTGGGCGATTCGCTCTGGCAGATGACAACAGCCTCCGCTTGAGGACGGCCCAGTTCTCTCACCAAAGCACCGACCACTGGGTCGGAGACGGCAAGAACCTTCCGGGCGCTCGAAGTCGCATCATCCCCACATCCGGGGCGCGGGTGCGCTTCGGCCGGCCCGCGCGTTTGTCCTCGTGGCATCTGCCCCCCTTTTTCGGCTGCTGAGTGCATCAACGTAGAGGCGCGATGCTGCTCAGATGCATGTTTCGCGAAACATCGCGGAATTGGGCGACACTCGGTGAGACCCGGGCTAACCTGCAGGCGTGATCGAGCCTTGGGTGTCCGCTGAGGTGATCGCTGAACACCTCGGTGCCACCAAGGACAGTATCTACACATGGATCGCCAGGAAGGGTACGCCAGCTCATCGAGTTGGTCGCCTCGGGAAGTTTCAGATCACCGAGGTCGACCAGTGGGTGCGCGGGTGTGGTGCTGACGCGACTACGGGCGCGGGGGCAACTCAGTGAAAATCATCGACAACCTCAACTCGCTGCTGGGGGATGACCTCAAAGACGAGATCGCTCCAGGCTCGAAGGTCAGGATCGCTGCCTCGACGTTCTCAATCTTCGCCTTCGAAGCGCTCCGGAAGGAGCTCGAGCAGGTGAGCGAGTTGGAGTTCATTTTCACCTCGCCCTCGTTCGTCACTGAAAAGGTCACTGACAGGCTACGTAAGGAACGTCGAGAGTTCTTCATTCCGAGGAACGGCAGCGGCGAATCGAGTCTCTATGGCTCCGAGTTCGAGATTCGGCTTCGCAACAAACTCACCCAGCGCGCGATCGCGAAAGAGTGCGCTGACTGGGTGCGGCGAAAGGTCCGGTTCCAGTCGAACTCCACTGGCAACCCGATGCAGCAGTTCGCGATAGTGGATGACAAGACCGCCTACGTGCCTCTTCAGGGATTCACGACCGCAGACCTCGGCTACGAACGGGGCAATGCGGTCTCGAACATGGTGCACCGCATCGACGACACCCCGATGACGTCGCAGTACATCGCGCTGTTCGACCAGATCTGGAACAACCCGACGCAACTCGATGACGTGACCGACGCGGTGGTCGAGCACATCGCCAGCGTGTACGCCGAGAACTCCCCAGCCCGGATCTACTTCCTGATTCTCTACAACCTCTTCGCCGAGTTCCTCGACGACATCAACGAGGACGTGCTCCCCAACGACCGCACTGGTTACCAAGAGACCCAGGCGTGGCAGAGCCTTTACAACTTCCAGCGCGACGCAGCCACCGGTATCATCAACAAACTGGAGACCTACAACGGCTGCATCCTCGCCGATAGCGTCGGCCTCGGCAAGACCTTCACCGCGCTGGCCGTCATCAAGTACTACGAGCTGCGCAACAAGTCCGTCCTGGTTCTCGCCCCGAAGAAGTTGTCGGAGAACTGGACCAACTACAACGCCAACCTGACGACCAATATCTTCGCCAGCGACCGGTTCAACTACGACGTGCTCGCACACACCGACCTCTCGCGCACTCGCGGGGAGTCCCTGGGTTTGCGACTCGACCGTATCAACTGGGGCAACTACGACCTCGTCGTGATCGACGAGTCACACAACTTCCGGAACGCCGACTACGCCGAAGAGAAGGAGTCCCGATACCAGCGCCTCATGCGCCGGGTCATCCGCGAAGGCGTCAAGACCAAGGTCCTGATGCTTTCGGCGACACCGGTCAACAACCGGTTCAACGACCTGAAGAACCAGCTCCAGCTCGCCTACGAGGGCGAGTCGGAGAACCTCGCTCAACAGCTCAACCTGTCGACCACAGTCGAGAACGTCTTCCGCGACGCTCAGCGTGTCTTCAACGACTGGTCGAAACTGACCCCGGAGGCCAGAACCACCGACCAGATCCTGAAGATGCTCGACTTCGACTTCTTCGAGCTTCTGGACTCTGTGACCATCGCCCGGTCGCGGAAACACATCCAAGCCTTCTACGACACCACCGAGATCGGAGCGTTCCCCGAGCGGCTCCCACCGATCTCGATCCGAGCACCTCTTACCGACCTGCCCGGGGTCGCTTCGTTCAACGAGATTTTTGAACAGATCCAGGCACTGACGCTTGCTGTCTACACCCCCCTCGCCTACGTCTTTCCGAGCAGGATCAGCAAGTACGAAGACCTTTACAACGTCAAAGGCGGCACCGCGCGATCCAACCTCGGTCAGCTCGGCCGCGAGCAAGGCCTGAAGAAACTGATGACGGTTAACCTGCTCAAGCGGCTTGAGAGCTCGGTCGAAGCGTTCAGACTCACCGTCGGGAGGATCGAAGGCGCTGTCGACAAGACGCTCAGCCGCCTCGAGACGCGCGCGGGCGCGATGTCAGAACTGGATGTGGACTTCAGCAACCTGGACCTGGACGTCGACGACGAGGATGACGCCAACCTCGAAGCCCTGACTTTTGGCGAGAAGATCAAGATTGATCTGGAGGACATCGACGTCGAGTCCTGGCAGCGGGACCTGTGGAATGACCGCGAGACCCTCCGTGAGTTGCTGGAGGAGATGGAGAAGGTCACCCCCGATCACGACGTCAAGCTCCTGCGGCTCAAGCAGCTGATCGAGGACAAGGCTGCCAACCCGATCAACCCCGACAACCGCAAGGCGCTGATCTTCTCTGCGTTCGCCGACACTGCGAACTACCTGTTCCGCGAGCTCGCACCCTCATTCAGCAAAGCGGGCTTGGAGAGCGCGATCATCACCGGCGGTGCGCACGCAGCCAAGACGACGTTGGGCCCGGGGCACGACTTTCAGCAGGTCCTGACGCTGTTCTCGCCCCGCTCGAAGCAGCGCCACCTCACCATGCCGAAGGAGACCGCCGAGCTCGACGTTCTTTTCGGAACCGACGTCATCAGCGAGGGTCAGAACCTCCAGGACTGCGATTACCTGGTCAATTACGACATCCACTGGAACCCAGTCCGGATCATCCAGCGCTTCGGCCGCGTCGACCGGATCGGCTCGACCAACGCGCAGATCCAACTGGTCAATTTCTGGCCCGATATTTCGCTCGACGAGTACATCAACCTCAAGGAACGCGTCGAGAATCGCATGGTCATCGCCGACCTTGCGGCAGTGGGCGACGACAACATCCTTGACCCGGCTAGTGCTGATGCGGCCTACCGCAAGGAACAGCTCCGCAAGCTCCAGGACGAGGTCATTGAGCTCGAAGACGTTCGTGCAGGCGTCTCGATCACGGATCTCGGCCTCAACGACTTCCGGATGGATCTGCTCGGGTACATCAACGAGCACGGCGCACTCGACACGCTCCCGAAGGGCCTCCATGCGGTGGTCCCGTCCGATCGGGCGAAGGGACTCAAGCCGGGGGTCATCTTTGCGCTGCGCAACGTGGACGCCGACAAGAGTTCGGATCGAGGCAATCGCCTTCACCCCCATTACCTCGTCTACCTGGACGAAGCCGGCAACGTGGTTGCGGACCACACCGAGGTGAAGCACCTGCTCGACGTCATCCGTGCCGGCTGCCGCCCGTACGACGAGCCCGTCGCTGCGGTCACGCGCGTCTTCAACGCGGCGACCGGCGAAGGTGCCGAGATGGGCAAGTACTCCGAACTGCTCACCGCGGCCATAAGGTCGATGATCGAGGTCACCGACGAGCGAGACCTGGACAGCCTCTTCACCGACGGCCCAACCACAGCACTGAGCCAGGCCATCGGAGGCGTCGAGGACTTCGAGCTGATCGCATTCCTGGCCGTCGTCGATCCAGAGCAGGGGAGCGCATGACGGCGCTTCTCTACCGGTGGCCGAAAGCGGCGGCGTTCGGACGGGTCGTGCCAAAGACCAAGTTCTACGAACATGCCAGCCTCGGGTCAACGGTCAAGGACCGCTTCGTTTCCGACGTAAGACGGATCACCTGGGCCTACAAGCTCGCCGAATCCACGATCAACCTCCCGGGAAGCGGCGAGGTGCCGGAAATCCAGGTTTTCGAGCTCGAAGCGAAGGAAGAGGATGTCGCGGAGGGCGTCCTTGTCGCGATCGACAAGGCAGTCCGAACCCCGATCATCTTTGAGATCAGGAGGGGAGAGGACGCCGACGGATCCATCCGCATGGTCGCTGCCCACAAGCAACTCGGCGCCGGTGCCCCCAAGCTGGGCCCGTACTTCAGCACAGGCTGGCAGCCCGCATCAGGCGACCGAGACCCGCTCCCGACGGCCATCGACTTGGCGAGCATGTACACGGCGCTGCTGGAGCCGCTGACGCCCATCGCGGGGCGTGCCGGCGAAAATGTGTCGGACGTGGTCGGCAGACTTACGACCGTTCGGTCACTTGAGCGTGAGATGGCCGCCTTAGAGCGGAAGCTCCGGAACGAGTCACAGCTCAACCGCAAGGTCGAGCTGCGCCGAACCTTGAAGACCAAGCAAGCCGCACTCGTAGATCTGACGAGTGCCACCGATGGCCCGGCCGCGGGCAACAGGAACTGAGGACCACCGTGGAGAAACTTCGATTGACGTCGCCGGATCTGACGGCGAGCAACATCGCCAAGATCGCCGATCTGTTCCCGGGCGTCATCACCGAGTCGGTCGACGCGGAGGGGAACGCCATCAGCGCGGTCGACTTCGATCTGCTCCGACAGGAACTGTCGGATCACTTGGTCGAGGGCCCGCAGGAGCGGTACCAGCTCGACTGGCCGGGCAAGCGGGCGGCGGCATTCGCAGCTAATGCGCCTGTCGCGAAGACGCTCCGGCCGGTGCGTGAGCAGTCGGTCGACTTCGACACCACGAGGAACGTATTCATCGAGGGCGACAATCTCGATGCCCTCAAACTGCTCCAGGAGTCGTACCTCGGCAAGGTCAAGCTCATCTACATCGACCCGCCCTACAACACCGGAAACGACTTCATCTACGAAGACGACTTCGCGGAGACAATCTGGGACTACCTGGAGCGCTCGGGCCAGCACTCCGACGCTGGCGAGCGGCTTGTCGCGAATCCCGAGTCCAACGGTCGCTACCACTCGGGCTGGCTGAGCATGATGTATCCGCGCCTGAAGTTGGCGCGCAACCTCCTGGCCGACGACGGCGTTCTCATCGCTGCCATCGATGATCATGAACACGGGAATCTTCGCGAGTTGCTCGATCTGGTCTTCGGTGGCGACAACTTCCTGGCCAACGTCGTTTGGCAGGGGTCAGGCAAGAACGACGCAAGATTCACTGCCGGCGGCCTGGACTACATGCTGATCTTCGCTCGCAACAAGGCGGCTCTCATCGAAAATGACGTCCGACTCAAGGGCCCGAAGCGGGGCTACGACGACGTACTTGCCGCGGGTCAGCGGATCTGGGAAGAGGCGGACCATGATCCAAAGCGAGCGACCGAACTCTTTCGAGCCTGGTGGCGCACCAAGCCGGACGTCGAGGCCGGACTGAAGGCCTACAGCGAGATTGATGAGTTCGGTCAGATCTACACGCGTGACAATCTGGCGAGCCCGAACCCCCGCGAGAACCTGATGTACGATGTTCCGCATCCGGTGACCGGACAGCCAGTGCCGATGCACGAGAACGGCTGGCGACTCTCGCGCGAGGCAATGGCACAGCGGATCGATCAGGGTCTCATCCTGTTCGGGACCGACCACAAGACGACGCCACGGTTCAAGCGCCTCCTTGCGGACATGGATACGCAGGCGATTCGGCCGGTTGTTTCGCAGGAGCGGGCGCCAGCAAGTGATGCTCTCGCGCGGCTGCTCGGCGGCAAGTACTTCGACTACCCGAAGGATGTTGGAGTCCTATCCACTTGGATCAACGCCGCCACTGCATCGGACAGGAATGCTGTAGTCCTCGACTTCTTCGCTGGATCTGGCTCAACGGCCCACGCGGTAATGGCTATGAACGCGGCAGATGGTGGATCGCGACGATTCATCGCGGTGCAGCTCGACGAAGCGACTGACCCCAAGTCGTTGGCGGCTGAACGCGGCTTCGAGTCGATAGCTGATATCGCGAGGGAACGGCTGCGACGTGCGGGCGCTGACATCAAGGCCGACGCCGGCCTCCTTGGCGAGGAGTCGGACACCGGGTTCAGGTCTCTCCGGGTTGACACGACGAACATGGCTGACGTGTTGCGCACGCCAGACGACACGGACCAACAGGCGCTTTCGGGACTTGAGGACAGCGTGAAGCCTGGGCGCACCGGCGAAGATCTGCTGTTCCAGGTACTGCTCGACTGGGGCCTTGACCTTGATCTTCCGATCGAGGTCGACCAGACCGAGGGCAGGACCGTGTTCGTGGTCGATGAGGGTGCGGTGCTGGCCTGCTTCGACGACGACGTCACCCCCGAGCTGGTTCGCGCACTCGCTAAGCAGGAGCCTTTGCGGGCCGTCTTCCGTGACGCAGGATTCGCCTCCGATGACACGCGAATCAACGCGGAGCAGGTCTTCAAGGAGCTTTCCCCCGCGACCGACGTCAGGGCCATCTGAGCTGATGAAACTTCAGTTCAAGATCCAGCCGTACCAGACCGAAGCAGTCGACTCAGTCGTCGATGTGTTCGCTGGCCAGCCTCGTCGAACGGGTGTCACGTATCGCATCGACCCCGGCAAGGTGAAGCCGAGCCTTGCGCCTGCGCTGTTCGAGACGCGCCCGTCCCCAGACTCCGGTCTACGCAACGCCGAGATCGAACTCTCCGCCACGCAGTTGCTCGCCAACCTCCATCAGGTGCAGAAGTCGCGGAACCTCCCCTTGGCGCCGAAGGTGGTCGACAGCAAGGCCGCGCCCGGTGCTCCGAACCTCGACATCGAGATGGAGACCGGGACCGGGAAGACCTACGTCTACATCAAGACGATCATGGAGTTGAACAAGCGCTACGGCTGGTCGAAGTTCATCATCGTCGTGCCGTCCGTGGCCATCCGCGAAGGCGTCAAGAAGTCCTTCGACGTCACTGCAGAGCACTTCCAACAGGCGTACGGTACGAAGCCGCGATCTTTCATCTACAACTCCTCGCAACTGCACGAGATCGAACGGTTCAGCTCCGATGCCGGCGTGCAGGTCATGGTCATCAACATCCAGGCCTTCAACGCGACGGGCAAGGACAACCGGCGCATCTACGACGTGCTGGACGACTTCCAGTCCCGCAAGCCGATCGATGTGATCAGCGCGAACCGGCCGATCGTCATCATCGACGAACCGCAGAAGATCGGCGCGCCGAAGTCGCTGGAAGCCTTGTCGCGGTTCAATGCACTGATGGTGCTGCGCTACTCCGCGACCCACAAGGTCGAGCACACCAAGGTCCACCGGCTCGACGCGCTCGACGCGTACAACCAGAAGCTCGTCAAGAAGATCGCGGTGCGCGGGATCACCATCAAGGGGCTCGCCGGGTCTACGGCATACCTGTACCTCGACGCGATCGAGGTGAAGAAGGGGCACCCGCCGACCGCCCGTGTCGAGTTGGAGGTCCAGACCAAGGGCGGTCCGATCAAACGCCAGCTCAAGCGCGTCACCAAGGGCACCCGACTGCACGACCTCGCCAACGGCATCGAGGCCTATAAGGACCTCGTGGTCACCGACGTCAGTGCCATCGATGACACCATCACTCTGAGCAATGGCGACATCGTCGTCGCTGGCCAGCTCGCCGACCGCGACGTCACCGAGGAGACCAAACGACGCATCCAGATCCGCGAGGTCATCCGCGCACACATCGACAAGGAGCGCGAACTCTTTAGCCAGGACATCAAGGTCCTCTCGCTCTTCTTCATCGATGAAGTGGCCAAGTACCGCGACTACGACCATGAAGACACGCTGGGCCACTACGCCCGAGTGTTCGAAGAGGAGTACGCCGCTCTCGTCGAGGAGGTGGTCGGGGAGTTGGAGCTGGACGGAGCGACAGCGGCCTACAAGAAGTACCTCGACCGGGACAAGGCCCGCGACGTGCACCAGGGCTACTTCTCGATCGACAAGAAGAGCGAGCGCCTGGTCGAAGGCGACGTCCATAAGACTGGTGACGAGAAGGGCCAATCGAAGGACGTTGCGGCATACGACCTGATCCTCAAGAACAAGGAACGTCTTCTGTCTTTCGAGGAGCCCGTGCGGTTCCTGTTCTCGCACTCGGCTCTGCGCGAGGGCTGGGACAACCCCAACGTCTTCGTGATGGGGATGCTCAAGAAGAGCGACAACACCATCTCTCGTCGTCAGGAGATCGGGCGTGGCCTACGGCTGGCGGTGGACCAGCATGGCGAGCGGATGGACAACCCCGTCACGGTCCACGACATCAACGAACTCACCGTCGTGACAGACGAGTCCTACACCGACTTCGTCGCTGGGCTGCAGAAGGAGATGGCCGAGTCGCTGGCGGCACGCCCGCGCAAGGCCAGCGTCAGGTTCTTCATCGGCAAGACGATCCACACCGCAGACGGCGAGTCGATCGTCGAGGAAGCGCTCGCCCAGGCGCTCTACAAGTACTTGGTCAAGAACGACTACATCAACGATGACGACACAGTCTCCGGCACCTACATCGAGGCCAAGGAGAACGGGACCCTCGCACAGCCGACGTCCGATGTCCTGAAGCCCGTCATCGACTTCGTTTGGCCCCTGGTTGACGCCCTGTACGTCGACCTGCCCGTCCCTCCAGACGCTCGCAAACCGAAGAAGATCCCGCTCAACGAGGCGAACTTCAAGAAGAAGGAGTTCCAGGAGCTCTGGAACCGGATCAACCACAAGGCCGTCTACCAGGTCGAGTTCGACTCGGCTGAGCTGATTGGCAAGTGCGTGGCATCTCTCGACACCCACTTGAACGTCGCCGCCATGCAGTACGTCATGCAGGCTGGCCAGCAGCGAGAGTCGCTTGACGCTGATGACCTGGCCAGTGGTGCCGGATTCAAGGTCTCCAGGACTTCAACCCAGACCGAGACAGTATCTGCCGGGTCTCAGGTCGCGTACGACCTGCTCGGGGAGATCACGGAGAAGACCCAGCTCACCCGGCGCACCGCCGCCGCGATCCTCGTCCGGATCAACCCAAACACCTTTGCCAAGTTCCGCCTCAATCCAGAGCAGTTCATCACCGAAGCCGCACGCTTGATCAACGAGCAGAAGGCGACGGTGATCGTTGAGCATCTCGCGTACGACGCGCTCGAGGACCGCTTCGACTCGGCTATCTTCACGGAGAACCAGAGCGCCCAGGACTTCTCCAAAGTTGGCGAGAAGCTCAAGAAGCACGTGTACGACTATGTCGTCACGGACTCACAGGTCGAGCGTGACTTCGTCACTGAGCTGGACACGAGTACCGAGGTCGCGGTCTACGCCAAGTTGCCGCGAGGCTTCTTCATCCCGACCCCCGTCGGCAACTACAACCCGGACTGGGCGATTGCGTTCAGCGAGGGTTCGGTGCGACACGTGTACTTCGTCGCCGAGACGAAGGGCTCCCTTTCCACCCTGCAGCTCAAGGGCGTCGAGGACGCGAAAATTGCGTGTGCCCGGAGGTTCTTCGCGGAAGTCAACAAGAAGTTCGAGGGTCACGTGGAGTACGACGTAGCCGACAGCTACTCCAAGCTCATGGAACTCGTGACGGCACAGGGAGGATGACGATGACCGAGATCGACCGACCATCGGCGTAGCCAAGATCCCGGTTGGCGCCCTCCCTCCCTTCGCCATCCGCGAAAATTAGAACCCCACCTAGGAGCCGTGATGGCAGAGTCGACCGAGGTCGTTCGCTCAGTGGACGAGAGTGCGTCTTCCAGCCGCACCGCACGTGCGTTTGAAAGCGCTGTGACCAAGGCGCTGTCGGTTCAGCAACCGGCAGTCGACGCCTACATCAACCGCGTGCGCCGCACACGCCCAGACGCCAGTCCGGCGGAGGTCATCAAGGCGCTGAACAAGTACTACCTCTCAACCGTCTCGACGACGGGTGGAGCGGCGGGGGCAGCAGCCATCGTCCCGGGCGTCGGATTTCCCGCGGCTCTTTTGGACCTGATGGCGTTCACCGAGGCATCGGCCCTCTATGTGCTTGCCCTCGCAGAGGTGCACGGCGTTCCTGTCACCGACTTGGAGCGGCGTCGAACCCTGGTCATGGGCGTGCTGCTCGGGAACTCGGGTAGCAAGCTCGTCGAGAGGGCTGCCGGACGGACGGGAGCGCACTGGGGAAAGCTGCTAACCAACAGCATCCCCGCCTCGTCGCTCAAGCAGGCCAACAAGGTGCTTGGCCACAACTTCGTGACGAAGTACGGCACGAAGCAGGGGGTCGTGGTACTCGGCAAGCAGGCGCCTTTGGGGTTTGGCGCGATGATCGGCGCCGGTGGCAACGCGTTCTTCGGCTACGGCGTCGTAAAGTCCGCAAAGCGCGCCTTCGGTCCGCCCCCGCCCGCGTGGGGGGACTGCCCTTCACCTGCCGCGGCGCCAGATGCGACGCGGGCCCGCGCGTCGATCCAGACTTCAGATGAATTGTTCGACGAACGTCACATGTCGTCGGGCGAGACGGAACGCGGCGACCTCCCTAGCGCCGTCAGTTCCGAGCCGCATGCGCTCGAGGAAGTATTGCGGAAACGAGACGACTCGGTCATCGCCGATGCCTGATGTCGCTGGAATCAGCCACACCCACCGAAGAGCCACCCGCTCAGGCCTGAAGGGACATCCACGATGAAGGCAGGGGACGAACTGCTCAGCACGGTGTTCAGCAAGGACCACCGCTATGTGATCCCCATCTTCCAGCGACCGTACGTCTGGAACGAGCCGGATAACTGGGCACCGTTGTGGAACGACCTGCGCAAGGCCGCGGAGGACGCCGAGGCAACCGCGGAAACCGACGGAGACGCCCCTGAGTACTTCCTAGGGGCCTTCGTCACTCAACACAGACAACCGGTTCCACGCCGGAAGCCGACGTCGATGGTGATCGACGGCCAGCAACGCATGACCACTCTTCAGGTCTTCCTTGCTGCGGCTCGACGAATCGCTGTCGAGTTCTCCGCGACCCAGGCCGCGGACAATTTCGGGGCTCTAGTCCGCAATCGCGTGAGTCAGGACAGTGAGTTTCCAGAGGATGCGTTCAAAGTTGCACCCCTTGAGCACGACCGGCCCATATTCGAATGGGCGGTTCGAGCACCGTCCGACGACTCAGCGTGTCCCAACGACCGCCACCGCCTTGCTCAAGCCGCGTCCTATTTCGACAGCGCGCTGAGGGACTGGGTCAGGGAGTCACCCAAACCCGAGGAGCGTCTCGACCTTCTTCACTTCGCGGTAGAGAGCCGCATCAAGGTCGTCAGCATCTTCCTCGAGGCGAAGGACGACCCGCAGGTCATCTTCGAGGCCCTCAATCACCGAGGCGTCCGGCTCGACGCAGCCGACCTCGTCAAGAACTTGCTTTTCCAGACGCTGGATCGCCAAGGCAACCAAGCCTTGGAGCGCGACCTCCTCACCAACCACTGGTCTGTGCTGGATGACTCACACTGGCGCACCGAGATCACGACCGGTCGCATCAAGCGAGTCCGCGTCGACATCCTTCTCGCCTACTGGCTGAGCGCCCAGCGTGGCGAGGAGTCGTCGGTCGAGCATCTCTTCGAGGACTTCAAGCGCTGGATGAAGACCACCCAGGCAGACGCCGCAACTGTCATCCGAAGCATCCGCACCTATGCAAACACCATGGACATGCTCCTGTCCCTACCCATGGAGTCGCCGGTCGCTCAGGCCTTAGACCGACTGGACTCCACCGGCACCACCACGCCTTGGCCTTTGATCCTGTTCCTTCACGCGGAGGTCACCGTTCCACAGGACCAGGCTGTGGTAGGCACGATGGCTCTCGACTCGTTCCTGACGCGTCGGGCTGTATGCCGCTTAGGCACGAAGGACTACAACCGCTTGTTTGGGTCGCTCCTAGGAACGATCAAGTCCGGTGAAAGGACAGGGGCCGGCACCCTACTGGTCTCTGCGCTTGCCGCTCAGACAGCGGAAAACCGCTACTGGCCGGCCGATCGTGAGTTCGTCGACGGACTTCTGAACCCGCGGCTGTACACCGACTTGGTGCGTGCCCGACTGCGGACGGTTCTGGTAGGCCTCGAAAACCAGCTCATCACGAGCAAATCGGAACCCGCGACTCCGCACCGCGCGGCGAGCAAAGCTCTCACGATCGAGCACATCATGCCTGTCAGCTGGCGTGACCATTGGTCACTTCCATCGGACTCAACCGACGAGCAGCTCGAACGCCGCGCCGCAGCCGTGCACAGCCTCGGAAACCTCACCTTGGCGACGCAAGGCCTCAACTCGAGCCTGAGCAACGATCCGTGGACCAAGAAACGCCACACCTTGCAGACCCACAGCTTGGCGCGTCTGACCACGGGGTCGGTCTTGACATATCCGGAGGGTCTGAGCGGGTGGACCCAAGACGAGTGGGTGAGCACGTGGGACGAGCAGCACATCGACCTACGTGCCAAAGCGATGGTCGCCGTCGCCCTGAAGACGTGGCCGCACCCCAACCCAGATAGCGACCCACGTCCCAAGGAGACTTCCTTCGACCTCGCCAACTCCGAGTCGATCCGCGAGCGGCGTGATCATGCGGTGCACGGAGATCTCCTTCCCTTGCTGAGTGCTGATCTCGTCAGGCCCGGAGATTTGTTGGAGCACCGGCGCGTCAGGTCCGGTGAGGTCTTTCGCGCCACCGTGACCAGCACCGGCGACCTCGACACGGTCGCGGGTCGATATCAGGCTCCCTCGACAGCGCTCAGTGAGCTTATGGGAAGCTCTCGCAACGGTTGGACTGACTGGACGCACACCCGTACGGGCCGGACATTGGATGAGCTCCGAACATCACTGCCCGACTAGTGCAGACGCCGAGCCGGTCTGGTGGTACTTGACACACACTGCTCGGTGCGAGGCAGGATCCGCCATCCTCACCGTGTCGTGGGGTTCGAGGATGGTGGCCACTCCCTCGACGCGTCGGCCATTCGCTTGCGCGCCAGACGAAGCCTCGCGCGTGGTTGACCGACCTTGTCAAGGTTCAAAGGAGGATCGAGTTTCCGGACAACTTTCGTCTCCACGTCTCCCAGCGGCGCACCTTCGGGTTTGACCCAGACGACCAACGACAGTCGCTCGTCCATCCATTCGCTCAGAAGCGCGTCACCATCCGGAGCCAGTCCGAAATTCGCGCTGCCATCCGGCCGAGCGAGGTTCCTCGGCACCGCAACGAGTCCCAGGCGATCGACGAGCAAGGCTGCCAGGCTGCGACGCACCGTGGAAGAGCCCGTTTTACCGGTGCAGAAGTGGGTCCCGACATCTCTACCGTTGAGGCTGCGCTCAGCCTTGCCAACATATAGCGGCTGCCCCAGAATCGGCTCCAGCCCGAGCTCACGCCAAGCACGCTCATCACCGTAGAAGGCATAAAGCCCTGCGACGTGAGGTGCAGATACTGCCGCCTGTTCTCGATTTTGGCGTTCTCCAGCCAGTCCTACCAACGCGTCGGCCACCACGAGTACAGAGGTCATGATCCATCGTGGCTTAGTTGTTGGACGAAGTGTCGCTCAATCGCAGGTTCATACAGTGCGACGGGCACCTCCTAGACGTCATCCGCGGCGGCGAGGTCGTCCTCCCGACCCACGCGAGGAGCCACAACCGCGTCGACGGGCATGATCTCGGCGGAGTCGTCGCCAAAGTCCCGCTAGACCCGACAATCCCCATGACGAGGCTATCGACGCCACCCCTCCGCGCGCCTCATCGGGCTACGGCCTCGATGACTGGAATTCGTTCTCCAGTGCCACGAGCGATTTCGACGTGGAGACCAGGAAGTCCAAAGTCCACGCCCTAATCCGTCGCCTCTTCGGTCCAACTACCGACTTCAACGATTTCGTCGCAGGCATCGTCGCGGAGCACGGAGTCGCGCCAGCGATCAGTCCTGCGCGTCCGAACCGACGAGGGCTGGTGGGCGGGTGTCACCCAGGTCGCCTACGAGTTTGGTGGGGCTCGCTCCGCTGAGGCTGCGGAAGTTACACACCAAGTGCATCTGGTCCTTGTCATCCCGCAGGGCGGCGTGCCCGGCAAGTCCGTGGCGCCCGGCGGCTACTCCGGCTCGGAGTGGTGCGGCTCGGTCTTCGACCCCAAGGCCGGCAACTGGCTCTTCGCCAACGCCCAGACCCCGGGCATCACCTTCGCGATCACCGGCCCGTGGCGCACCGGCTCGCTCTGAGCGTGCCCACCTGAGCTGAGGGAGACGACGAGGTATGCCGCCCGCTCGAGCGAGCGGCATACTTCCACAAATCACCTCGGCCGATCCCGGCCACCTGCTCTGCGAGTGAGGACCAACTGATGCCGACCGACGACCTGCTCGCCCGCCTGGAGCACCTCTCGACGACGAGCCTCGTCGACGCCTCACCCACGCTGCGCATCCTGCCGCCCGCCCTGCGCCCCGTCGTCGCTGGTCGCCACCTCGTGGGTCGGGTGGTTACGGCCAAGGCCAACCGGGACCTCATGTCCGTCATCCATGCGCTCCGCCAGTCCGAGCCCGGGGACGTGCTCGTGGTGGACGTCGGTGGTGACGAGCGGGCCGTCGCGGGTGAGCTCTTCGGCACCGAGGCCCAACGGCGGGGTCTGCGCGGACTCGTCCTCTTCGGTCGCTCCCGGGACACCGCCACCCTGGCCAAGCTGTCGATGCCGATCTGGTCGACCGGGTTCGCGCCGAACGCCTATCCGGCGAGGGCCCTCCCGGAGACCGGTGTAGCCCTGTCGCTCGATGGTGTCGACGTGGTGCCGGGCGAGCTCGTCGTCGGGGACGACGACGGTGTCATCGTGGGCTCGGACGACGAGTTCGGCGCTGCCGTCGATGCTGCTGAGGCGATCGAGGCCAGGGAGAAGGGCCTCCAGGCCCGCATGCTCGACGGCTCAACACTCTTCGACGTCATGAACTACGAGGAGCACCTCGCGGCCCTGCGCGATGGCCGGCCGGGAGGTCTGTCCTTCGGCTGACCCCTCAGGCACTCGTCATCGACCGCTTGGATGGACGGATCTTGCACGTCCGGTCTGCGTGCGCGACGCTGCAACCACGCAACCACCGCTGACCGCAGGAGACTCGACGTGACCGCGTTCGCCCACCGCGCCGAGCGGGTGCAGCCCTCAGCCATCCGTGAGTTCCTCGCTCTCGCAGGCGATCCGCGGATCACGTCGTTCGCCGGCGGCTACCCGGACCCGACGCTCTTCCCGATCGAGGAGCTCCACAAGATCTATGACGAGCTCCTCTCGGCGGCCAACGCCTCGGCACTGCAGTACGCCGCGTCCGACGGACTGCCCGAGCTGCGCGCGCTCGTTGCCGCCCGACTCACAGCGGACGGTATGCCGTGTGTCGCCGACGATGTCCTCATCACCCAGGGTGGGCAGCAGGGTCTCGACCTCAGCGCCAAGCTGTTCATCGACGCCGGGGACGTCATCGTCACCGAGCGGCCGACGTTCCTCGGGGCCCTGATCGCGTTCAACCCGTGCGAGCCGGACTACCGCTCCGTGCCCATGGACGAGGAGGGCCTCGACACCGACGCCCTCGAAGAGGTGTTGCGCACCACCGACCGGGTCAAGCTCATCTACGTCGTCCCCGACTACCAGAACCCCACCGGGCGCACGATGAGCCTGCCGCGGCGTCGGCGGCTGGTCGAGCTCGCCGAGGAGCACGACGTCGTCATCATCGAGGACACGCCCTACCGCGAGCTGCGCTACGAGGGTGAGCGGCTGCCGACCATCAAGAGCCTCGACACCACGGGGCGGGTGATTCACCTGGGCAGCTTCTCCAAGATCCTCGCCCCCGGACTGCGGCTCGGGTGGGCCCTGGCGACTCCTGAGATCCGCGAGAAGCTTGCCCTCCTCAAGCTCGGCGCGGACACCCAGAACGGCACGCTCAACATGCGCGCCGCCGCGGCATACCTCAGTGGCTTCGACATCGAGCAGCACATCGCCGGCATGCTCCCGACCTATCGGCACAAGCGTGACCTCATGCTCGCCACCATGGCGGAGCACTTCCCCCCGGGGATCACGTGGACACGCGCCCAGGGCGGCCTCTTCACGTGGGTGACCTTCCCGCAACGCCTCGACGTCGCCGCGTTCCAGCGCGACGTCCTCATTCCTCGGTCAGGCGTCATCGTCGTGCCGGGCACGCCCTTCTTCTCCGAGCGTCCCGAGGCCAACCACGCGCGGATGAGCTTCTCCGGGGTGCCCGACGAGCGACTCGTCGCCGGCGTCCGAGCCATGGGCGACCTCCTCAGAGAGGTGCTCGCCTGACGGCTGGCCCGAACGTAACGGTGGGGCGCCGCTGAGCCTGTTCACGACTTGGCCTGACGCTCAGCCGACTGCCGGTGCAGCTCGCGGAGCTCTTCGGCAAGCTCACGGGCCGGCCCCGAGACGGGGATGACGGGAGCCACGGCATTGATGGGCAGAGGTGCCACTGGCCCTTCCATGAGGCCCCAGTCGCGCCGACCGGCCACCGGTGTCGAGGACGAGGAAGGGCTCCTCGCCTCCCACGGCCTGGACCAAGGCGTTGAGCCGATCTCGCGTCAGCGCACCCAGGCGCGTGCCGTCGCCACCGCGCACGCTGACGGGGACGCCGGGCACGGGGTGGTCGACCGAGTCGGAGCTGAGATCGACGAGGACGAGGCCGTGACGGGAAGCGAGGCGCAGGAGGGTCAGCAGGGCATCGTCAGCGCTCGGGTAGGTCACGGGGACGAAGAGGGCCTGGGCAGTCGGGGCAAGCGGCCAGACCGAGACCCACTGCTCGCCGTCGGGGAGGCCCTCGACGATGCTCGACAGCTCGGCGTGGAAGGCGGCGACGCGTGGATCGACTGTCTCGGGGCTCGACTCGTCATCGATCAGTTCCGCTGCAGCGGCGAGGGTCTCGTCATCGGTGCGACCCGCAGCCTCGGGGACCAGGGCGGCGAAGTCGTAGCTCACTGCCCCTCCGGCGACTCTTCGAGCACTGTTGCGACGATGCGAGCCCCTGATGCCAGGACGGTCACCGATCCGTGCGAGGCGACCGCTTCGTCCCACCCGGCCGGCGCAACGTCGCCGCCCTGAGCGCTCAGGCGACGGAGCAGGAAGCCCTCGTCGCCGGGACCGTCGACGACGAGCAGGGTGGCGCGATGGAGGAACGACCACCCCTCGGTGCTCGACACCTCCACGTCGGCCAGCTCGATCGTGGGCTGTCCGTCGCTGATGCTCAGGGTGGCGTGGTCTGGGTCGACGTACTCGGGCATGAATCCGAACCTAGCGAAGGCAGCGCTCTGTCCACAGGCTTTTGGGGACAGGCTGGGGACAGGTGCTGGATCCGGTGGACAACTGGTCCAGATCGGTGCACAACCGGCCCCAGCCTGTGGACGCGCAAAATGTTTGGACGAGTTTGCTGAAAACCCTTGTGGCACAGAGGGATTGGGGAGTAGAAATGCCCTACGCACTCCCCCCGGGGAGAGCGGGACAGCTCGGAGACAAAGGTCCACACGGCGAGTTCACTCGCTGCGGGAGCCAGGTGACGTGGCACTCGGGACCGGAGTCGAAGGGAAGTCGATCGGGAGCGTCACATCGACCGATCACTCAGAAGGGCCCTTGGAACTCATACTTCCGAGGGCCCTTCGCCTGTCCGCCCGCGGTTGCCCCCGCCGTGGCTCTCGCCGTTGACAGGTCGGCGAACGGGAGCGAGGGTGCACCGGTGACTTCCCCCTCCGATGACTGGGCGCGGCACGTCCGCGAGGTGGCGGACGGCCACCCGGTCCTCGCCGCCGAGCTCGCGGACCACGGCCTGCCCGAGCGCTGGTCGCGGCCGCCGGGGTTCCCCAGCCTCGTCCTGCTCATCCTCGAGCAGCAGGTGTCGCTGGCCTCGGCCGCGGCCTGCTTCGCCCGCGTCCGGACACGGGCAGGAGCGATGACACCCGTGGCTCTCCTCGCGACGACCACGGAGGAGCTCCGCGAGGACGGCGTGTCCCGCCAGAAGGACCGCTACCTGCGTGCCCTCGCCACCGAAGTGACCTCCGGTGACCTCGACGTCGACGGGCTCGCGTCCCTCGCCGACGCCGACGTCGTCACCCGGCTCACCGCCCTGCCCGGCATCGGTCGCTGGACGTCAGAGGCCTACCTCCTCGCCTGCCTCGACCGCCCGGACGTGTGGCCCGTCGGTGACCGCGCCCTGCAGGTCGCCGTGGCGGAGCGGCTCGGACTTCCGCAGGTGCCCGACGGGCGTGAGCTGGAACGGCTGGGTGAGGTCTGGCGACCGCACCGCTCCACTGCGGCCCGGCTGTTGTGGCACGGCTACCTTGCCAGGCGCGGGCGCCGCGAGACGGTCGTCGATCTCACGCCCTGAGCCGCTGACCTGCGTTTCTTGACACGTTCAAGAAAACTGGCAGGCTGGTCCCGTGCCCACCACCCCCACCGCCGACGTCGCGCACGTCGACTTCGAGCAGCTGCTCCGTGGGGTCGACCTGCGCGTGACGCGGCCGCGGCTGGCTGTCCTGCACGCCCTGCACGACACCCCGCACGCCGACACGGGAACGATCATCGAGCAGGTGCGCACCCGGCATACCTCGGTCTCCCACCAGGCGGTCTATGACTGCCTCAACGCCCTGACCGACGCCGGCCTCGTGCGGCGCCTGCAGCCCACCGGCTCGGTGGCGCGCTACGAGCTGCACGTGGGGGACAACCACCACCACGCCGTATGCCGGGGGTGCGGCTCGATCACCGATGTCGCCTGTGCGACCGGCCGGGCCCCCTGCCTGCATGCGGAGGACCCGAAGGGCTTCGCTGTCGACGAGGCCGAGGTCATCTATTGGGGGCTCTGCCCGAGCTGCCAAGAAGCCGCTGCCGCAACGGAACTCACTGAAGCCACCCCATCCGGACAATCCACCAGCACCGCAACAGGAAATGAGAAGGGACGCCGATGACCGTCAACGACAACAGGACCGACGACGCCGAAGTCAGGGAGATGAACGACAGCCCCGCCGCGGAGAGCCGCATCTCCGAGGGGACAGGCGGCTGCCCCGTGGCCCACGGCGGCGTCGCGGCGCACCCGACGCAGGGTGACCCGAACCGTGGCTGGTGGCCCAACCGCCCCAACCTCAAGATCCTCGCCAAGAACCAGCCGGTCACCAACCCGCTCGGTGACGAGTTCGACTACGCCGCAGCGTTCCAGACGCTCGACCTCGCCGAGGTCAAGCGCGACATCGAGCAGGTCCTCACGAGCTCGCAGGACTGGTGGCCCGCCGACTTCGGTCACTACGGCCCGTTCATGATCCGCATGGCCTGGCACAGCGCCGGCACCTACCGCGTCGCGGACGGTCGCGGCGGCGGTGGCACCGGCCAGCAGCGCTTCGCCCCGCTCAGCTCGTGGCCCGACAACGGCAACCTCGACAAGGCCCGTCGCCTGCTGTGGCCGGTCAAGAAGAAGTACGGCCAGAAGCTCTCCTGGGCCGACCTCATCATCCTCACCGGCAACGTGGCCCTCGAGACCATGGGCCTCGAGACGTTCGGCTTCGCCGGCGGTCGCGTCGACGCGTGGGAGCCCGACGACGACGTCTACTGGGGTCCCGAGACCGAGTGGCTCGGCGACGAGCGCTACACCGGTGAGCGCGACCTCGAGAAGCCGCTCGCCGCGGTCCAGATGGGCCTCATCTACGTCAACCCCGAGGGCCCGAACGCCAACCCCGACCCGGCGCTGTCGGCCGTCGACATCCGCGAGACCTTCGGCCGGATGGCGATGAACGACGAGGAGACCGTGGCCCTCATCGCCGGCGGTCACACCTTCGGCAAGACGCACGGCGCCGCTGACCCGGGCGCCTACGTCGGACCCGAGCCCGAGGCGGCAGCTCTCCACGAGCAGGGCCTGGGCTGGAAGCAGACCTACGGGTCCGGCAAGCTCCAGGACGCCATCACGAGCGGGCTCGAGGTCACCTGGACCACGACGCCGACCCAGTGGGGCAACGGCTTCTTCGACAACCTCTTCGGCTTCGAGTACGAGCTCACCCAGAGCCCGGCCGGCGCGTCGCAGTGGGTGGCCAAGGACGCCGACGCCATCATCCCGGCGCCCGACGAGGGCGGCGCCAAGCGTCTGCCGACGATGCTCACGACCGACCTCGCGCTCCGGGTCGACCCGGCATACGAGCAGATCTCGCGCCGCTTCCACGAGAACCCGGCCGAGTTCGCCGACGCGTTCGCGCGGGCCTGGTTCAAGCTGACCCACCGCGACATGGGCCCGGTCGACCGCTACCTCGGTCCGGAGGTCCCGTCCGAGGAGCTCCTCTGGCAGGACCCGATCCCCGCCAACGAGCTCGGCACGTCCGCTGACGACATCGCCGCTGCCAAGGCTGCGATCGAGGCTTCCGGTCTCACCGCGACGCAGCTCGTCAAGGCCGCATGGGCCGCGGCCGGCAACTTCCGCAGCAGCGACAAGCGCGGTGGCGCCAACGGCGGTCGCATCCGCCTCGAGCCGCAGCGCAGCTGGACCGTCAACGACCCGCGCGAGCTGGCGACCGTCATCAGCACGCTCGAGGAGATCCAGGGCAGCACCAACGTGTCGTTCGCGGACCTCGTCGTCCTCGCCGGCAACGTCGGTGTCGAGCAGGCCGCTCGCGCCGCCGGTGTCGAGGTCGAGGTGCCGTTCACCCCGGGCCGTGGCGACGCGACCCAGGAGCAGACCGACGTCGAGTCCTTCGCCTGGCTCGAGCCGACCACGGACGGCTTCCGCAACTACGAGCTGCGCGACAGCCGGCTGCCGGCCGAGTACCTCCTCATCGACCGCGCCAACCTGCTCGGGGTCTCCGCTCCGGAGCTCACCGTGCTCGTCGGTGGACTGCGGGTCCTCGGCGCCAACGCCGCGGGCTCGACGGCCGGGGTCCTCACCGACCGTGTGGGAACCCTGACCAACGACTTCTTCGTCAACCTGCTCGACCTGGGGACGACGTGGACGCCGGTCGAGGGCACCGACTCCTACGTGGGTCGCGGTGCGGCCGGCCAGGAGTGGACCGGCACGCGCGCCGATCTGGTCTTCGGGTCGAACTCCGAGCTGCGTGCCGTCGCCGAGGTCTATGCCTCCGACGACGCGGGCGAGAAGTTCGTCCACGACTTCGTCGCCGCCTGGGCCAAGGTCATGGACGCCGACCGCTTCGACGTCAAGAAGTAGCAGGCGCCTCAGCACCCACCGCACCACCTCGATGTCCTGCCAGACGCGCGCCCAAGGCCGCGTCTGGCAGGACATTGCCGTTGGCGCCTCCCCGGGGGAAAATGGCACCGAGGTGAGCCCCATGGTCACTACCCTCGGCATGGTCGCGTTGGCGCTGCTCGCTGCGCTGTTGGCGGTCGTGGTGGCCCAGCGGGCGCGTCGGCCGGCGGAGCCGCTCCCGCCCGTCCTCCTCGGACTGGAGCTGGCCCGGATGGCCAAGCACGTGCGACTGGTCGAGGAGAGCGACCAGCCGTGGAAGGCCGAGCGGCTGGCCGCCACCACCCTGGCCTACGACCTGGTGCTGCGGGACTACTGCCGCAGCGTCGACCTCCCGGTGCCCGAGGGGCGCGGGTCCCTGTCGCGCAGCCAACGGTTCGAGATGGAGTCAGCGCTCATCACCCACGGCCACGACTGGTGACCCTCTCGTTCGGCGCGGTTCGGGGCTGGCTCGCGACCATTTCGCCGCGCTGACCTGCCACGATGGCGCACATGACCCGACTTCGCTCCACCTCACCGCAGGCTCGTGGCTGGACGCGCCGCCGCGCCGGCAAGGGCTTCACCTATGTCGACGACAGCGGCAAGCGCCTGCCGGCTGAGGAGGTCGAGCGGATCAGGTCCTTGGCCATCCCGCCCGCATGGAGGGACGTGTGGATCTGCTCGGTCCCCAACGGGCACCTCCAGGCGGTCGGCACCGATGACGCCGGACGACGGCAGTACCTCTACCACCCCGACTGGCGCGCCAAGCGTGACGCGATGAAGTTCGACCGCATCCTCGAGGCGGCCGCCCAGCTGCCTGCCGTCCGCCGTCGCGTCACCCGGGATCTGGGCCTCGACGGTATGCCGCTCGAGCGGGCCGCCGCGGTCGCCGTGCGCCTGCTCGACCTCGGCTACTTCCGTATCGGCAACGACGTCTACACCGATGCCAACGGCTCCTTCGGCCTGACGACCCTGGAGCGCCAGCACGTCCGCAAGGGCCGGGAAGGGCTGCAGTTCTCGTTCACCGGCAAGAGCGGCATCGACCAGCAGGTGACGATCCGCGACACGGACGTGGCCGACGCCATCACCGAGATGCGCCGTCGCCGAAGCGAGTCGAAGCGGGTGCTGGCCTATCGGACCGACTCCGGTTGGTCAGACCTCGTCTCCTCCGACGTGAACGCCTATCTCGCCGAGGTCTTCGACGCCGAGGTCACCGCCAAGGACTTCCGCACCTGGCACGCCACCGTCCACGCGGCTGCTGCGCTGGCGACCTCGCCGGAGCCGGGCGACACCAAGACCTCGAGGCGCCGCGCGGTCAAGGACGCGGTCCAGCAGGTCGCCGACTACCTCGGCAACACCCCGACGATCGCCAAGAACTCCTACGTGGACCCGCGCGTCCTCGACCGCTACGACAGGGGCGAGACGATCTCGATCCCCAAGGCCACGAGTCGCGACCCGATGAGGCGGCAGGAGAAGATCGAGAAGGCCGTCCGCACCCTCCTCAGCTGAGGTCGAGCAGGAGCCGCGCAGCTCCCCACGTGGCCGCGGCGAGGGCGAGCACGAACGTTGCGACCCAGACGAACATGGGTATGCCGGTCAGCTGCCTGAGCACCGCCGCGTCACTTCCGCGGTCACGTCGGCCGTGGACCGAGGTGAGGGCGCCGAGGTGACGCCAGGCGCCGACGAGCAGGACGAGGCCGGTCGTGACGACGGCCAGGATCTGGACCTCGTCGTTGCGCCACCACCAGAGGGCGCCGATGCCCAGCCCGGCCGCCGTGACGGTGGCGAGTGTCCCGGCGGAGCGCACGAAGACCAGCACGACGACCAGGCTGAGCAGGCACGCGAAGAGGAGCGCAGCGGCATACCCCGTCGTTGCCGACCACACCATGAGCAGGCCGACGAGCGCCGGCATCGGATAGCCCGCCCACGTCGTCGCGATCCGCCCGACGCCGCGCGCCGGACCGACGGTGACGGCGTGGCCGGACATGTCGCCGCGCACGACGAAGCCGGTGAAGCGGCGGCCGAAGGCGATCCCGACGAGGGCGTGACCGAGCTCGTGGACGAGCGTGACGGCGATGCGTAGCCGCAGCCAGATCGTGGGGACGAGGACGACGGCCAGTGCGGCGAGGAGGGCGGCGGCCAGGGCGCTGGGGTGCACACCGGGTGCGGCTGGCCCCAGGCGCGACGAGAGCTCGGTGCCGATGTCCATGGGCGGTGAGCGTAGGCGGGTGGGCTGTGCGCGTTGACCGGGACGCGCGCTCAACGCATCAAGAGCCCTGGCGGAGTCTCTCCAGGCACAGGCACAGGCACAGGCACAGGCACAGGCCCAGGCCCAGGCCGGGACTCGCGAGCGCGACGTGATCGGATGGGCGGGTGAACGACGCACCGACCATCGACCCGTGGCTCAGCGGCACGCTCGACCTCGACGCCTATCTCGCGCGCATCGGTGTCGGTGCCGCAGAGATCGAGTCGCCGAGCCTCGACGCCCTCACTCGGCTGCAGACGGCGCACGTCCGCACGTTCACCTTCGACAACCTCGACGTCCTCCTCGGCACCCATCCGGGCGTGAGCCTGCCAGCGATCCAGGCGAAGTTCGTCGGGCGAGGCCGTGGCGGCTACTGCTTCGAGCACGCCTCCCTCTTCGCTGCCGTCCTGGACAGGCTCGGGTATGCCGTGACCCGTCACCTTGGTCGGGTCGGCGACCCGCAGGTCGCGCCCCGCACCCACCTCGTCGTGGTGGTCGACCTCGGTGGGGAGCGGTTCGTCTGCGACCCCGGCTTCGGCCGGTCCTCGCTGGCCCCGCTCCCGCTGGTCGACGGCGCCGACGTGACAGCGGAGGGGTGGCGACACGGCATACGCAAGATCTCAGACGGGGGAGCTCCGGCGTGGGAAGTGCTGCGGCACACCGGAGACGAGTGGGAGGTCATGCACACGGTCGACTCGTTGCCGGTGCGCCCGGTCGACGTGGCGATGGGCCACCACTGGACGAGCACTCAGCCGACGAGCCACTTCATGACCTCGCTCATGTGTGTCGCGCACGGCGTCGACTCGGACGGCACCGCGCTCATCGCGGCCCTGACCGAGCACGCCGTCACCATCCGGCGCCCCGGACGGCCGACCGAGCACCGAGCCATCACCGCGGAGGACTTCGCGACCCTGCCCGAGCTCGTCGACAGCCTCGGGGCGAACCTCACCCCGCCAGAGGGTGCGGCGCTCGTCGACGTCGTCCGTCGGCTCCGCTCGTCCGGGTGACGAACCTCTAGCCGGCCTCGACGCCGACGGTCTGCACCGCAGGTGCGCGGACGGCGTACGGGTGGGCCTCCTCGCGATCCTGGAACGCGAGGATGGCCGGGTTGCGGATCTCGCCGTCCTGGATCTCGATGGCCCGCTCGATGGTCGTCTCGGCCGCCCACGCGTCCGGGCCCGAGAGGACCGTGCGCAGGTGCGGCAGAAGTGCCTCGCTGTTGACCCACGTCGCCGAGTTCCAGAGGTAGGACGGCGTGTGGTCGACGGCGTAGTACGTCATGTTGTCGCCGACGACGAAGGTCGGGTCCTCGAAGCTCGTCGGCCGGGCCCAGCTGAAGCCCATGCCCTCGTCGCACGAGACGTCGACGATGAGACTGCCCGGACGGAACTTGTCGAGGTCCTCCTCCTGGAGGAAGGTCCAGGGCGACGAGGTGTCCTGCAGGACGCAGTTGACGACGATGTCGTTGTCGGCGAGGTAGGACGCGAGGGGGATGCGCCCGTCGTTGGTGACGGCAACCGTCCTGGACGGGTCCTCGTCGTCGTGGTCGAGGTGCACGATCTGCACCGAGTGGATCGGTGACGCGACGGCGGCGACCTTGCGGCTCGTGAGGACCCTGACGTCGTCGATGCCCTGCGCGCTCAGGGCGGTCACGGCGCCACGGGCGGTCGCTCCGAAGCCGATGACGACCGCGCGGAGCCTGCGACCATAGGTCCCGGTCGTGCCTGAGAGGGCGAGCGCGTGCAGCACCGAGCTGTATCCCGCGAGCTCGTTGTTGAGGTGGAAGACGTGGAGCAGGAAGCTGCCGTCACGGGCCCAGTGGTTCATGGCCTCGAAGGCGATGAGGGTGAGCCTCTTGTCGATGGCCTCCTGGGTCAGCTGCGTGTCCTGGACACAGTGCGGCCACCCCCAGACGATCTGCCCATCGCGCAGCTCCGCGAGGTCCTCGGCCTGCACCTTGGGCTGGAGGATGATGTCGCACTCGGCAATGAGCTCGGATCGCGTCCGGATCCCACCGAGCAGGCCGGCCAGGGTCTCGTCGGAGACGCCGAAGGGCAGCCCGTAGCCCTCCTCGACGAAGATCTGGGCTCGCAGCTCCGGGTCGATCCGGTCGATGTGGTCCGGGTGGATCGGGAGTCGGCGCTCGTTCTCCTTGCGGGAGTGGGCCATGACGCCCAGCGTCAGCAGTGGTGTGGAGCTGGTGTCAGCGCTTCTTGCCATGCAGCGTCGTCTCGATCCCGGTTGACTCTTGGCCCTTGGCCTTCTTGTCGGCCCGCTTCTCCTTGATGGACTTGCCGGACTTCTTGGAGAGGGCGTGGCGCGGTGACTTGTCGGACATGATGAGTCCCTTGATGGGGAGACCCGAAGGGTCCCGCTGCTTCCGGAGCGTACGCTCTCTCCTTCGCTGGGGCGCGCGTGCGGGGCTCCGCGCCGCGCCCCAAGCCGTCGAGAGGGAAGAGGCAGGCCGTGACAGGTGAGACCGTGAGAGCCCTGGACCGCAAGCTGGCCACGATCGCGGCGGGTGGCTACACCCCCGACGACTTCATCATCGCCGATGCCAAGGATGCCGACATGGCGTTCGGGGCGGCCGCTGCGGGAGCAGCCGGAACGGCCGTGGACCAGGTTCCACCACGGCTGCGCTCACGCCAGGAGTACCTCAGCGCGATGTCCGCCCTGGTGCGGGAGGAGCGGGTCGACATCATGCTGACCTCCGCCTCCAACGGCGAGCAGCTCGTGCGGAAGGGCGTGCTGGAAGGCTCACCGGTGACGTTGGCCGTGCGCGCCAACGACACCACCGACATCTGGAACCAGCGAGGCGGGGGCTACCCGAAGCACCCCTCGCGGCCGTTCCGCTCGGCCGACCTGCAGGCGGTCCGTGGGCTCTGTGACCTCGTGTTGTACTCGGTCACCTTCAACAACGACCGCGACCTCGACCTGGCGACCCTCGAGGCGTACGCCCGGTTCCGGGACGATGCCCACACCGCTGGCCTGCGTCACTTCCTCGAGGTCTTCAACCCGAACGCCCCGATCGGACTGTCCGCGCCCGACGTGGGGACCTTCGTCAACGACAGCATCGTGCGGACCCTGGCGGGACTGACCAGCGCCGAGAGGCCGCTGTTCCTCAAGATGGCGTTCAACGGGCCCGCCGCCCTGGAGGAGCTCGTTAGCTGGGACCCCGCCCTCGTGGTGGGCGTCCTGGGTGGGTCCGCCGGCACGACGCGGGACACGTTCGAGCTGCTGCAGCAGGCGGAGCGCCATGGTGCACGAGTCTCGCTCTTCGGGCGCAAGATCCAGCAGGCCGAGTCACAGGGCGACCTGGTGCGGTTGATGCGCTTGGTGCTGCGCGGGGACCTGAGCCCCGCGCAGGCAGTGCGCGAGTACCACGACGCGTTGGACACACTGGGTCTGCAGCCGCGGCGCAGCCTGGACGAGGACCTCCTCGTCACCGAGCCCGTGCTCGAGCAGGGCTGAGGCGGCTGTGTCCAGGTCCGGGGTGCTGTGCGTCGGCTCGACCATCGTGGACGTGGCCAAGGTCATCGACCACTACCCCGAGCAAGAGCGACTGACGCTCATCCGGGACGTCTCGTTGAGCACCGGTGGACCAGCGCTCAACCTGGCGGTGGATCTGCGTCGGCTCCACGCGCCGTTCCCACTCGGGCTGGTCGGCGTGGTCGGCGACGACGCGCATGGTCGGCTGGTGCGCGAGGCCTGCGTCGAGCTCGACATCGACGCGAGCGGGCTGCGGACGGCACCGGGTGTGGCCACCTCGTTCACCGACGCGATGGTGGTGCGCGACGGCGGCAGTCGCACGTTCTTCCACCACCAGGGAGCCAACGCCCTTCTCGGAGTCGAGGACGTCGACCTCGCCGGCTCCGGCGCCAAGATCCTGCACGTGGGCGCACCCGGGCTGCACCCGCGGTTGGACGCACCCATCGACGACGGCGGCAACCACTGGGCCACCCTGCTGCGGGCAGCTCAGTCGGTGGGCCTGCTCACGACCATGGAGCTCGTCTCGCTGCCGGCCGCGCAGATACGTGAGGTGGCCCTGCCGTGCCTGCCTCACCTGGACTTCCTGGTGATCAACGAGATCGAGGCCGCCGCCCTCACCGGGGTGTCGATCGAGCCCCTCGACGCGGACGGCCGGCTCGACTGGTCCGCCTACGAGTCCATCGCGAGCCGACTCGTCGAGCTCGGCGTCTCGCGGCTGGCGGTCGTGCACTTCCCGGCGGGATGCGTGGGCGCTGCCCCCGGAGGACTCCTCTGGCGACGGGGATCGGTGCACCTGCCCCGCTCGTCGGTCCGCAACGCGACGGGAGCCGGTGATGCCTTCGCCGCGGGAGTGATCTACGGGCTGCACGAGGAGCTGCCGGTGGACCAGTGTCTGCGGCTCGGCGTCTGCGTCGCCGCAGCGAGCCTGCAGGGCGCCGGGACGTCGGACGGCGTGCTGCCCGTGGCCGAGTGCCTCGCCCTGGGGGACGAGCACGGCTTCCGCGCCACCTCCGGACCCACCGCACCCCGCCGGCCCGAGCCGGGTGGGCGCGGAGGTCAGTAGGCCTGCATCCCGGTCCCCTTGCGGGTCGTCGCGGTGAGGAACGCGTGCCAGTGCGACTGCGACGTCGTCAGCGTGCCGCCCATGCCGATGCGCGCGAGCACCTCGTTGGAGTGCTGGGTCGTCTCCGCGCCGTAGACGCCGTCGATCCCGGTGCCCTTGGCCCACACGTAGTTGAGCATCGCCTGGATCGAGTAGGTCTGGGTGCCGCTCTTGGAGAGCACCGACAGGCCCGCCCCCGAGCGGGAGTTGTCGACGTGGAAGTGGTTGTGGTGGGCGGTGTTGTAGAGGTAGGTCAGCGTGTGCTCGAAGTGCATGTGCAGGCTGGCCGCGGCCGCCCAGTACTGCACGCGCACGCCGGTGAGCTCGGTGCCGGTCCACGCCTTCCAGGTGTCGTAGCGCGCGGAGAAGTGCCGGGTGCCGCCCGTCCAGGCGCTGGCGATGTCGAACGCACGACCGTAGTTGTGCAGCGAGACGCACCCGTCGCCACGGTCGACGTAGGCGCCGTAGGAGTCGATGCGATCCATCGCCGGGTAGGGCGTGTTCGCGTCCCAGAAGCTCTGCCACACCTTGAGCCGCGAGTGCATCGTCGTGTTGAACCGGAAGCTCGCCGCCGCACTCGTGGGCTCGTAGGCGAGTGCCGCCGAGTTGATCGTGCTCTGGTAGGGCATCGTCGTCTCGGTGACACACGCCGCGAGCGCCCCTGCGGCAGAACGTCGTTCGTCACCCACCGGCCCGGTCCCGCGGGGCCTGGCGTATGCCGGCGTGGCAGCGACCGCTGCGAAACCGGCGGCCGTGAGCCCACCGAGGTTGAGGACGGCGCGACGGTCGATGGGGCGTCGCGGCTGGGGGATGGTCTGCTCGCTCACGTCTGGCTCCTGACAAGGGGGTGCTGGGACGGACGCTTTCAGGCTAGGGCGGCCGTGGAGTTCCTGCCACTTATGAGCGATGAGCAGCCCGACCGTGGGAGAAATTCACGTGCGGGTCCTTGGCGCGTGTTGGAGCGGCTACCGCACCGTAGGCGGGGTGATCACACCACCTGCGGTGCAGTAGCTGGTGCTGCAACCCCCGCGAGGAAGTCAGGTGCGGGGGGTGGTTTGGCTGATGTGGGTGGCCAAGGCGGTGCGGAGGCGGGCGGCCTTGCGCGTGCGGAGCAGGCCGACGAGCTCCTCGTGCTCGCGGGCCAGGTCGAGCATGTGCTCGCGGGTCGTCGCCTCTCCCAGCCGGCCTAGCCGGACGAAGGCGCCCAGCTGACCGAGCATCCGCGACAGCGTCGGCATGCGCGCGACTCCGGCCAGCGTCAGGTGGAACTCCTCGTCGAGGCGCAAGAACGTCTCGGCCTCGCCGGCGTCGGCGGCGCGGCGCTGCTTGAGGAGCAGCAGCTCCAGCCGGTCGAGATCGTCCTCGTCGCGCACCTCGCAGGCTGTCTCGGCCGCAGCCCCCTCGAGGGCGACGCGCAGGGTCGTGATCTCACGACGGTGCTCCGGCGAGACGTCGACGACGAGCAGCTGTCGGCGTGGCCCGGTGCGGAGGAGTCCGTCGCTCTGGAGGCGGCGCAGCGCCTCGCGCACTGGAGTGCGTGACACCGAGTGCTGCCCGGCCAGGGCGACCTCGTCCAGCAGGGCCCCCGGTGCCAGGGCTCCGGACATGATCTCGGCAAGGACTGCCCCATGCACGCGGTCAGCCTTGGTCGAGGTTCCGGAGGACACGGGCGCAGACCCTACTTCGCGAAGATCTGCGACTCGTCGGCGAACGCCTTGAACTCCATCGCGTTCCCGGAAGGGTCGAGGAAGAACATCGTCCACTGCTCGCCGGGCTGACCCTCGAACCGCAGGTAGGGCTCGATGACGAACGTCGCCCCGGCGGCCTTCATCTTCTCGGACAGGTCGTGGAAGTCCTCCACCGAGAGGACGGCGCCGAAGTGCGGCACGGGCACCTCGTGAGAGTCGACATGGTTGTGGCCGGCCGGGCCGGGGTGGACCGCCACCTCGTGGGTCACGACCTGGTGACCATAGAAGTTCCAGTCGATCCACTGCTCTGCCGAACGACCCTCTGACAGGCCGAGGACTCCGCCATAGAACTTCCGGGCCGCGGCGACGTCGTCGACGGGGATGGCGAGGTGGAAACACGGACGAGCGGTCACGGCATACTCCCAAGTTGTTGTGTGCAAGTGACTCGAATGTATACATAATCCCCTCGACGTGGCAAGGGCCGGGCGCGTAGCGTCGTGTCCGTGACCTTCGACGTTGCGGGCGAGGCGTACGGCCGGTTCATGGGGCGCTACTCCGAACCGCTGGCGACGGTGTTCGCCGACTGGGCCGGGGTCGGGCGAGGCGATCGCGTCCTTGACGTCGGCTGCGGACCAGGCGCTCTCACGGCGGTGCTGCGGGAGCGCACGGCTCCGGGCAACGTCGCCGCGGCCGACCCGTCGGCTCCCTTCGTCGAGTCCATCCGCAGCCGCTTCCCCGACCTCGAGGTGCACCGCTGCCCCGCCGAGCAGCTGCCGTTCGGTGATGCGCAGTTCGACCGGGCCCTGGCCCAGCTCGTCGTCCACTTCATGCAGGACCCCGTCACCGGCCTGGCCGAGATGGCCCGGGTGACCCGGCCGGGCGGCACCGTCGCGGCCTGCGTCTGGGACCTCGCCGGCGACCGGTCACCGCTGAGCACCTTCTGGTCGGCGGCGCGACGTCTCGACCCCAGCGTGGCCGACGAGTCCGAACGGGCCGGCGCTCGCAAGGGACACCTGGCCCAGCTCGCCACGGAGGCCGGCCTCACTGAGGTGGAGTCGTCCGAGCTGCGGGTGGTCGTCACGCACCCGTCTTTCGAGGAGTGGTGGGAGCCCTACACGCTGGGCGTCGGCCCGGCCGGTGACCACATGGCCTCCCTGGACCCGCGGGCTCGGGACGACCTGCGCGAGGAGTGCCGCAGCGCCCTCCCCGACGGCGCCTTCGACGTCACCGCGGTCGCGTGGGCCGTGAGAGGGCGCGCCTGACCGCCCACTTCCCGACCTTGCCCTTGTGCACGGGCAGGACGCACGCAAAGGTTGGGACAGGCAACCCACCTCGACCAAGGAGTCCTCATGGCAGGAACGACCCGCACCGCCTCGAACCACTGGGAGGGTGACCTCTTCAGCGGCAACGGCCAGGTCACGCTCGAGTCATCCGGCATCGGCACGTTCGACGTGAACTGGCCCTCACGCGCCGAGGAGGCGAACGGCAAGACGAGCCCCGAGGAGCTCATCGCCGCGGCGCACTCGTCGTGCTTCAACATGGCCTTCTCCAACGGGCTCGCCAAGGCCGGCACCGCGCCGACCACGCTCGACACGACCGCCGCCGTGACCTTCGTGCCCGGGACCGGCATCACCGGCATCGTCCTCAAGGTCGTCGGCGCCGTGCCCGGCATGTCCGCCGAGGACTTCCAGGCCGCGGCCGAGGACGCCAAGGCGAACTGCCCCGTGAGCCAGGCCCTCAGCGCCGTCCCCATCACCCTCGAGGCCACG
Source organism: Knoellia altitudinis (assembly GCF_042666355.1). Lineage (NCBI taxonomy): Bacteria > Bacillati > Actinomycetota > Actinomycetes > Micrococcales > Intrasporangiaceae > Knoellia > Knoellia altitudinis. The sequence continues at coordinate 1,547,745 of NZ_JBHTDK010000001.1, read as the reverse complement.
CTCTCGGAGTGACTACACGCCCGCGCGTCGAACGGCTCGGCCTCGCCCTCATCAAGGGCACCCGCCACACCGACCGCGACGAGATCGAGCTCGGCGAGCATGGCCCCGTCGGCGACCGCACCTGGTGCCTCGTCGACGGGGCCACTCGACGCGTGCTGCGGACCGTCGAGAACCCCTCTCTGTTGCAGCTCGTCGCCCGAGACCTTGGCGACCGGCTGGCCCTCACGACACCCGACGGGCGCACGACGGAAGCAACGACGGAGGACGCCGCGGACGGCATACACGTCGCTGACTACTGGGGACGTGGCGCGCGAATCCGGCTGCAGGACACCGCACTCAGCGCCGTCCTCTCCACGCACCTCGGTCGCGAGGTGACCTTGGCGCGCGCCGAGCGGGGCGACGTGGTCTATGCCGACCCGATCTCGATCGTCACCACCGGCGCGTTGCGCCGCCTCTCCGAGGCGATGACCAGCAGGGGGTATGCCGTCCCGCCGGCTCTCGATGCCCGCTTCCGCGCCACGGTGACCGTGGATGCGGACGAGGACCCGGGTCCGGGGGACCGGCTGCAGCTGGGCGAGGCGGTGGTCGAGGTTGGCGAAGCGCTGGAGCGGTGTGCCGTCATCGACCTGGATCCGCTGACTGGAGAACGCAATGCGCGTCTCCTGGAGCACGTCCGTAGTCCTGATGGGCGCCTGCTCTTCGGGTTCGGCGCCCGCGTGGTGACACCCGGCGTGGTGCGTCGCGCCTGATCGAACGCCCCGCTGATGTCAGGACGCCTGCTCGGCGACCTGCTGGGCCACTTCGAGCGCGGCCCGGCGAGCGGCTCGGCTGGCGCCGATGGTGCTCGCCGACGGTCCGTAGCCGATGAGGTGGACCCGCGGGTCACGGACAGCGGTGGTGGCAGCCTGGACGTTGCCCGGCACGCGCTCCAAGGGGATGCCGCCACGGGGACCACGGAGGCTCAGTGGCTCCAGATGATCGACGGCAGAGCGGAATCCGGTCGCCCACAAGATCACGTCAGCAGTCTCGACCGTGCCGTCCGCCCACTGTGCGCCGTCGGCGACGAGGCGCTCGAACATCGGCCGCGGGTCGTCGTAGGCCCCTAGCCGCAGCGCCTCCTGCTCCTGCTCGCGCAGCATGAGCCCGGTCGCACCAGCCACGCTCGTCGGTGACAGGCCCGCCACGACGCGCTTCTCGACCTCGGTCACGATCTGCAGGCCGGTCTGCGGCCCGAACTCCTCGGTGCGCCACCGGGGAGGGCGGCGGGTCACCCAGACGAGGTCGGCGACCGGGGCTAGCTCGCCGATGAACTGGACGGCTGACGCGCCCGCGCCGACGACGAGGATGCGCCTGCCCCGCAGCTGGTCGAGGCCGGGGTAGGTCGCAGTGTGGAACTGCCCGCCGCGGAAGTCGTCGACACCCGGGTAGCGGGGCCAGTTCGGCCGGGTCCACGTGCCCGTGGCATTGACGAGCGTGCGGGTCCGCCACTGACGGTCTCCGGCGTGGACGACCAGCAGGTCACCCTCGCTCGTGACCTCGGTGACGTCGACCGGCCGGACGACGCGCAGTCCGTTCCGCTGCTCGTAGTCCGCGAAGTAGGTCGGGATGGCGACGTTCGCCCTGTGCGCGGAGCGGCCGGGTGCGGGTTCGCCGGGGAGATCGGCGACGCCGTGGACGTCGTGCATCGAGAGCGAGTCCCACCGGTGCTGCCAGGCCCCTCCGGCTCGGGGGTTGGAGTCGAGGACGAGGTGGTCGACGCCTCGCTGGGTCAGGAAGTAGGCCGCTGCCAGTCCGCCCTGGCCAGCGCCGATCACGATCGAGTCCCACACCTCCACGTCGTCATCAACACGCTTGCCTGTCTCGGTATGCCGTCCTTCTCGCCTTCGTCACAGATGGCGATGCACGCTCAGTTGCTGGGACGGCACCGCCTGAGCTCGCTACCGACGGGCCCGGGCGGGTCGGTCATGCACTGGACCGCGCCGTGGCCCGAGCGGTTTGACGGCACCGCCGGAGAAGCCGCGACGGGCTCGCGAAAGGTGAGCGGACGGCATACCGGCCGGTGTGGCCATGTCGCCTGGTTCGACCGGGTGGGGCTGGCGTCGGCCACGGATGGCAACGACAGCGACACGTGGTCGCAACACTGCACGCTCCGTTCGGTCGAGACTGCCAACAGGGCTCGGACGCGTTGGGCAGGTGATGCCAATGAGGGGCATGCGGACGACGCAACAGACTGCTCGGCACACCTGCGAGAGCCTCAGCCCCAGAGGCGCTCCGGCACCAGAGGACCTGCCATGACCCGATCGCGTTCCCCCTTGACCACCCTGACCGCGCCGGGACGACTCAGTCGCCGCGCCGCCACCACCCTCGCCTTCGCCTCTGTCTCCGCCCTTGTGCTTGCCGGCTGCGGCGGCGGCGAGGAAGGCACCGACGGGGCCGACGGTGGCGACGGAGGTGATGGCAAGGCAGTCGTCGCCGCCATCTTCTCCGGGCCGACCAACGACGCCGACTACAACGCCGTGGGCCTCGCGGCCCTCAACGCCGCCAAGGCCGCGGGCGCTGAGGTCTCCTTCACCGAGAAGGTCGCCGTCCCCGACGTCGAGGCCCGCCTCACCGAGGCCGTCGGTGACGGCGCGACGGTGGTGTGGACCCACGGTTCCCAGTTCTACGACGCCACCGCCAAGGTCGCCAAGAACAACCCGGACGTCAACTTCATCGCGGAGTACGACGGCGTGCCCAAGGACCAGCCGGCCAACGTCTGGACCATCGACCGCCAGTTCCACCTCGGCTTCTACGGCATCGGGGTCCTCGCCTCGAAGCTCAGCAAGACCGGCACGATCGGCTACGTCGGCGGCCTGTCGCTGCCCTTCTCGATGGCCGAGGTCCACGCCATGGAGCAGGCCGTCAAGGACTCGGGCGCATCGACCGCCATCAAGCCCGTGTGGACCGGTGACTTCAACGACGCGGCCAAGGCGCAGCAGTTCACCACCCAGCTCCTAGGGCAGGGCGCCGACGTCATCGTCGGGTCGCTCAACGTCGGCTCGACCGGCACCTTCCAGGCGTTCGAGGGCCGCGCGGCCGGCGATGGCTGGGTGACCGCGAAGTACACCGACAAGTCCGCAGCGGCTGGTGAGCACTACGCGGGCAGCGTCGTCTACGACTTCGAGAAGCCCCTCGCCGACGTGCTCGCCAAGATCAAGGCCGGTGAGGAGAAGGGCAACTACCCCCTCGGCTTCGACACCGGTGTGACGATCAAGCTCGCCGAAGGCGTCCCCGCCGACGCCAAGGCCGCCGTCGACAAGGCCATGGCGGACGTGAAGGCCGGGACGGTCAAGGTCGAGCTCAACACCGCGAAGATCGGCTGACCGTTGCTCCGGATGTCCGGCATTCGCAAGACCTTCGGGCCGGTCGTGGCTCTCGACGGCGTCGACTTCACCGTCGCCGACCGCGAGATCCACGGCCTGCTCGGCGGCAACGGCGCAGGCAAGACGACGCTCATGAACGTCCTCTACGGCCTCTATGCGCCCGACGCCGGGTCGATGGAGATCGACGGACGCCCCGTCACGATCGCCTCGCCCAAGGACGCGATCACGGCGGGCATCGGCATGGTCCACCAGAACTTCCTGCAGGTGGACGTCTTCACGGTGACCGAGAACATCGTCCTCGGCACCGACTCGACCAAGCTCAAGGCAGCAGACGGGTCCGTCCAGACACCGGCCCAGCGGATCGCGGAGCTGTCCGAGCGCTTCGGCCTCACCGTCGACCCGGGCGCCCGCGTCGCCGACCTGCCCGTCGGGGTGCGTCAGCGCGTCGAGATCCTCAAGGCGCTCTATCGCGGTGCCAAGATCCTCGTGCTCGACGAGCCGACCACCAACCTCACCCCGCAGGAGGTCGACGACCTGTTCTCGTCGATGCGGGCCATCGTCGACGACGGCATGTCGGTCGTCCTCATCACCCACAAGATCCGGGAGACGATGGAGGTCTGCGACCGGATGACGGTCATGCGCGACGGCCGGTGGATCACCACCGTCGACAAGACCGAGACGAGCGCCGACGACCTCGCGGCGACGATGATCGGCGAGGTTGCCGGCAGTGATGCCGACGCGGCCGCGCTGGCGCGGGCCGCCCAGGTCGCCCTCGGCGAAGAGGAGCTTGGCGAGGCCTCCCTCGAGGTCGCGCGCAAGGGTGCGGCCGCGGACGAAGTGACCGGTTTCCCTGCCCGGGTCACCGTCCGCGGTCTCACCGTCGCCGGGAGCGGAGGGAAGCCTCTCGTCGATGACGTCTCGCTCTCGCTTCGCGCCGGTGAGATCCTCGGCATCGCCGGGGTCGCCGGAAACGGACAGGGCGAGCTCGCCGAAGCACTCACCGGGATCCGTTCTGCCACAGGCTCGCTCACCGTCGACGACGTCGAGCTCGTCGGCCGTCCCACCGCGACCTGGCTGCGCAGCGGCGTGGTCTACGTCCCCGAGGACCGGCAGCGCGACGGCATACTCCCCGGTGCCGGGATCACCGAGAACCTCGTCCTCGGGTCGCACCGCGCCCGGTCGAAGGCCGGCCTCATCAACTGGCGCGCCGCTCGCGCCGAAGCCGTCGCCGCGATCAAGGAGTTCAACGTCAAGACGCCCAGCGCGGCGACCGCGTGTGGGCAGCTGTCCGGGGGCAACATCCAGCGCGTCATCCTCGCGCGGGCCTTCGCCCACGACCCCAAGCTGCTCCTGCTGCACAACCCCACCCGCGGTCTCGACATCCGCTCCACCCAGTTCGTCTACGACCGGGTGCGACGGGCGGCCGCGGGGGGCTGCGTCGTCATCGTCATCTCCGAGGACCTCGACGAGGTGCTCGCGCTGTCCGACCGCGTGACCGTGGCCTACTCGGGCCAGCTCGTCGGCGAGTTCGCGCGGGGTGAGGCCAACCCCTACGACCTCGGCCGCCTCATGACGGGGGTGGGCGCGTGAGCACCGACGTCACCGATCGCGGCGACGCGACCGAGGTGACCGACGTCGCTGTCGCCCCGCCGCTGGGACAACGAGCCAGATCCATCGCGTATGCCGCCGTCCCCTACGTCATTGCCGTGCTCGCTGCGTTCGTGGTCGTCGGAGTGCTCATCGCGCTCCTGGGGCACGACCCGGCCAAGGCGTTCCGGGCGGTGCTCACCAACTCGTTCCGCAACGAGACCGGCATGGTCCAGACGCTCCACAAGTGGGCGCCCCTGACCCTGCTCTCACTGGCCTTCGCCATCCCGCTCGGCGCCGGACGGTTCAACATCGGTGGCGAGGGGCAGATGATCCTCGGCTCCGTAGGGGCGGCCGCTGTCGGCATCACGATGTCGGACCTGCCGCTCGTCGTCCTGCTTCCGCTCGTCATCGTGGCCGGGGTCCTCGCGGGAGCCGTGTGGGCGGCCATCTCGGCCTGGCTGATGGAGTCGTTCCACATCAACGAGATCCTCTCGACGGTGCTGCTCAACTTCGTGTCGTTCGAGGTGCTCGACTACATCGCGTCGGTCGTCTGGTCCGACCCGGGTGCCGGCGGCGCCGTGACCCTGCCCGTCGGCGAGGGCGCCGTGCTCCCCGGCATCGGACGCCCTCCCATGCACACGGGCGTGCTCATCGTCGTGCTCGTCTCCGTTGTCGCCGCCGTCATGGCCAAGCGCAGCGTGGCGGGCTTCGAGCTGCGGGCAGTGGGTCTCAACGAGCGCGCGTCCAAGCTCCACGGAATCCGCACCGGTCGCGTCGCGGTGACGTCGATGGTCGTGGCCGGCGCCCTTGCCGGTCTCGCCGGCGCGATCGAGGTCGCCGGGGTGCACCAGCGCACCCTCGAGGGCATCCAGTCCAACTTCCTCCTGCTCGGCATCATCATCGGACTCATTGCGCGTGGCTCCCTCACGGCCGTCCCGTTCGTCGCGTTCGGCATCGCCGTCCTCGAGGTCGGTGCCGGGTCGATGCAGCGCGTCTCCGGCGCACCGGTCGAGATCGTCCTCATCCTCGAGGGCCTCATCCTGCTCTTCCTGCTCATGTCCGACGTCGCAACCGAACGCCTGCGACGAGCCCGGGCCAGTCGCTCGGCCCGCCGGGTCAGCGCCGATGCCGGTCCCACCGCGACGACTGGAGCGGCAGCATGACCGAGTTCCTCACCCTCACCGTCACCGCGATGGTCCCGTTCCTCTTCGTCGCGCAGGGCACGATGCTCAGCGGACGTGCGGGCGTCTTCAACGTGGCCCAGGAGGGCCTCATGCTCCTCGGTGCGGCCGTGGGCTACGTCGTCTCGCTCAAGGCGGGCGGCAACCTCGTCGGCCTCGTGGTCGCTGCCCTCGCGGGGGCGGCCGTCGGGTTCGTCCTCTCGTGGGCCACGACCTCGCTGCGGCTCGACCAGTTCGTCGTCGGGCTGGCGCTCTTCTTCCTGGCCGGCGGCACTGCGTCCCTGCTCTACCGCGTCGTCATCGGCGACGACGAGCCACCGCGGATCGCCCCCCTCCCCGACCTCGTCCTCGGCCAGGACGCACTCGTCTTCGTGGCGATCGGGCTGTCAATCTTCCTCTGGTGGTGGCTCTACAAGACCGACGCCGGTATGCGGCTGCGTTCCGTGGGTGAGAACCCCAAGGCTGCCGACTCTCTCGGCATCAACGTCAACCGCACACGCATGTGGGCCGGCACGGTCGGCGCCGCCCTCATGGCCGTCGGCGGCGCCTACCTGCCGATGGTGTTCTCCGGGGTGTATGCCGACGGCATCGTCGCCGGGCGCGGCTGGCTGGCCATCGCCCTGGCCTTCTTCGGTGGCTGGCGGCCACAGTTCATCCTCGCCGGGGCGGCCTTCTTCGCCGGCATGGAGGTGCTTGCCCAACGCGCTCAGGTCAGTGGCATCGGCATCCCGCACCAGTTCGTCGCGATGCTCCCCTACGTCGCCACCCTGCTCGTCATGGGCTTCGCCTTCAGGTGGGCGCTCGTGCCCCAGTTCCTGGGCAAGAACTACGACCGCGAGTCGCGCATCGTCGGCTGACTCCAGGAGCTGGGGCGGACCGGCTCAGCCCAGGGCGGCGTCGGTCAGCTGGTCGGCCACCTTGGCGAAGAAGTCCTGCATCTCGCCCTCGCGATAGCTCGCCGACAGCTCGGCCGCGGCCAGCGCGCCACCGAGGAGGGTCTCGGGGATCGCCTGCTCGCGCAGGTGGGCGTCACGAGCCGGCGGTGACGGCTGGGGCCAGCGCCGCGGCCAACCCGTCCCGCACCAGTCCTCGATGTCCGCCATGAACGCCTCACGGGCGTCACCGTCGCGGCCACCGATGACGATGATGCCGCGCGCCATCACCTGGAGCAGCAGCCGTCCGGCGTCGACCGGCGGGAGTGGCTGGGGGTTGAGGGCCACGGGGCTGATGCGGTCGCGAAGCCCGCGGGGCCCGCCACCGGCGAGCTCCCAGATCCTGTCGTCGAAGTGCGCCAGGTACTCGAGGCGGTCCGACGACGAGCTGATGCGGGCACGAGCGATCACCCTGACGGCGTCATGTGCAGTGGGCATGCTTCCTCCTGCGAGTCATGGCGTCCGGGTCCGGACGTCACTCTGGAGGAGGTCGCATGCGCGGTCCAGATACCGCGCCGCGTCAGTCGCGTGTGGGCAGGCGCTCGTCCAGCCACGCGAGCACGTCGGCGGTGACCTCGTCACTGTTGGTCTCGTTGAGAAGCTCGTGGCGAGCCTCGGGATAGATCGTCGTGGTGACGTCGGTGACGCCGGCCTGGCGGTACTTGTCGCCGACCTCGCGCGGACCCTTGCCTTCGTCGCCCACGGGGTCGAGCTCGCCCGACATCAGGAGGATGGGCAGGTCCCGGGGGACGGCGGCGAACGCACCTCTGCCGTTGACCTGCTGGACCCCACCGAGCAGGTCTGCATAGAAGGCAGCCGTGAACACGTTGCCGCACAAGGGGTCTGCGACGTACTTGTCGACCTCGGCCTCGTCCCGCGACAGCCAGTCGAAGTCGGTGCGGTTGGGCTTGAACCTCGTGTTGTACTGGCCGAAGGTCAAGGTGTTCATGAGGCCGGACGGGTGGCGTCGCCCACGGAGCCGAGCCTGGACGGCAGCCAGCCGCTTGCCGACGGAGGCCAGGGGACCGGGGTCGCCCGCGGTGCCACTGAGGACGAGGGCTGCCAGCCGCGCGCCGTGCTGGGCGGCATACGCGCGGCTGAGGAACGACCCCATGCTGTGCCCGAAGAGGACGAGCGGCACGCCGGGGTGCTCGGCCTGGGCGAACTCGCTCACCGAGCTCAGGTCGCTGACGGCCGTCATGAACCCGTCGCGGTCGGCGAAGTAGCCGTGGTCGGCAGCCGAGGCCGTCTGGCCGTGACCGCGGTGGTCGTTGGCGTAGACCGCGTAGCCGGCGCCCGTCAGCGCCACCGCGAACCGCTCGTAGCGCGCGGCGTGCTCGGCCATCCCGTGCACGACCTGCACGACGCCGCGTGGCGGCCTGTCCGGCAGCCACCGGTGGGCGTGCAGCGGGGTACCGTCCTGGGCGCTGACGGCCAGGGTGCTCGACTCCATTGAAGGCTCCTGTGAGTGAGGCGGGTTCGCGGGGCCGACGCTACCCGTCGGTTCTGGTCGCAGGGCCGGGATGTGAGGAGTCCGGCCGTCAGGCGAGGCGCGTGAGGTCGCCCCAGGACTGGCTCCACGGCCGCACGAGTCCGCGACAGAGGCGCACCGGGGCGCCGTCCTCCTCGTTGTCGATGTCGGCGGGTGACTCGAGCCGGGCAGTGATCGTGCACGTCTCGAACGTCGACGCCAGCTCGGGCTCGGGCCAGAATCCGATGACGATCGCCGTCGTCGCCACGGGGGGAGGTGGCCCCCACTCCGCGTAGCCGTTGTGTCCGGAGTAGGCCGGCGGCAGCAGCTCGCGATCGGCGTCGCTCTGCCGCCGCGCCAGGCTGATCGCGCCGGCCTCACCGTAGTTGCGGGCGAGGACGATGGCGTTCCCACGGTCCGGGAGCGCTCGGCTCACCTCGCGGATCGTGTCGACGTATGCCGGCCAGCCCACCGTCTCGCCCGTGTCCGGGTTGACCGCGGTCGCCACCTCGAACACCGGCGAGCCCGGCGGCGCGAGAGGCAGCGAGAAGAACGCGGTCGGGATGGACACGACGGCGAGGGCCACGGCTGCAAGGCGGGTGCGGTGGCGCGCGTCGAGCCAGTCGAGGGCGGGCATGACTCCGGCCGCGAGGACAGCAGGGAAGAAGCCGGCCGGGTAGTAGGCCTTACCACCGGAGACGACGACGAAGGCGAGGAACACGGCATACGCGATCGTCAGCCACCGAAGGTGCGGCCGCCTCCAGAGATGGACCAGTCCGAGCACGAAGGGGATCGAGACGAACGGCCCCACCATGAGGAACGACAGCGGGATGACGGTCGCGCGCTCGGCCGACGAGGTCGATCCGCCGGCCGCGACACTTGCCGCGACCTCGTTCATGGGCCAGCCGTGAGACGCCTGCCAGAGGAGGAACGGTGCTGCCAGGAGCACTGCGAGGGCGGCGGCCAACCACGGACCGGGTGCGAGCAGGGCCCGACGTCGCCCGGTGACCACGATGCCAACGGCGCAGGCCGCGAGCACCGTGAGGACGAGAACCTTGACCTCGGCCGTGATGCCCGCGGCGAGCCCGACGAGGAGCCAGGAGGAGAGTCGCGGGTTCTGGAGGGCGCGGATGAGCAGCCAGATCGTGGTGGCCGTGCCGAGCAGGTCGAACGTCGTCGTCGAGAACAGGTGTCCGGTGCCGGGGACGATCGAGGTGACGGCCGTGACGACGGCGGCCGCGACCTGGTGACGGTTGCTGCCGCCGAGCTCGCGGCAGGTGAGTGACGCGATGACCGTCGTGAGCGCGGCGGCGACGGCCGGGAGGATGCGGAAGGCCCACAGGTGCCCGCCGACGACGGCGTGCCAGGCCGCGGCGAGGATCGGGACGAGGACCGGCTGGTCGGGTTGCCCGGGGGCGAGGTGATGCCCGGCCTCGATGAAGTAGAGCTCGTCGCGGTGGTATCCGTAGCGGCCGCCCACGGCGACGAGGACCACGCCCAGCACCAGGGCCGTGACGAACGCACCCCGCGGGACTCTCACCAGCTCATGCTGGCAGGTCCCTCCGTCCCTTCGTCACCCAATGGGGCGGTTGGGCACGCAATGACACAGGTATGCCGTCCGCGCCGGGTCCCACGCTCTGCGTGGGTGTGCGCGGACGGCATGCCGAAGGGTTCGTGCTGGGGTCAGCCGCGGTAGCCGCGGGACTGCGACGAGAAGGTCGCTGCGCCGCCACCACTGCGACCACCGGACTGGCCGCCGGAGCGACGGGGCCCGCCGGAACGCTGACCGCCGGTTGCACCCTGGCCGCCACCGGTGGACGAGCCACCGCGTGCGGCACCAGAGCGAGGGGCACCGGAGCGAGGGCCGCCGGTGCGGGGGGCGCCTGAGCGACCGCCACTGCGAGGGCCGCCGGAACGCTGACCGCCACCACCGCCGCTCCGCTGACCGCTGCCCTGGGTGGAGGCGCCGGGGACGATGAACGCGCCCGGGAAGGTGCGCTCGCCCGGAGCCAGCTCGGTGAGCAGCGGGTGGGTGGCGTTGACCTTGGTCGTGGTCGGCTTGATGCCGGCCTTGCGGGTGAGGTCGCGGACGTCGCGGATCTGGTCGTCCATCATCAGCGTCACGACGGTGCCCGAGTTGCCCGCGCGAGCGGTGCGACCGGATCGGTGCAGGTAGGCCTTGTGCTCGACCGGCGGGTCGGCGTGGATGACGAGGCTGACGTCGTCGACGTGGATGCCACGGGCGGCGATGTCGGTCGCGACGAGCGTGTGGGCCGTGCCGGCGTGGAACGCGTCCATGGTGCGGGTGCGGGCGTTCTGGCTGAGGTTGCCGTGCAGCTCGACCGCGGGAATGCCCTCGGCGTTGAGCTGGCGGGCGATCTTCTTGGCGCGGTGCTTGGTGCGGGTGAAGACCACCTTGCGGCCGGGGGCGGCGACGAGGTCGACGAGCACCTGCAGGTGGCCGTCGGAGGTGACGTGGAGGACGTGGTGGCTCATCGTCGAGATGGGCGACTGGGCCGAGTCGGCCTCGTGCGTCACCGGCGAGGAGAGGTAGCGCTTGACGAGGGTGTTGACCCCCGCGTCGAGCGTGGCCGAGAAGAGCATGCGCTGGCCCTGGCTCGGGGTGCGGTCGAGGATGCGCTTGACGACCGGGAGGAAGCCGAGGTCGGCCATGTGGTCGGCCTCGTCGAGGATCGTGATCTCAACGGCGTCGAGGTTGACGTGACCCTGGTTCATGAGGTCCTCGAGGCGACCCGGGCAGGCGACGACGACGTCGACACCGCGCGAGATGGCCGAGACCTGGGGGCCCTGGCCGACGCCACCGAAGACCGTCTTGGACGTGATGCCCAGCGGCTTGGCCAGCGGGGCGAGGGCCTCGTCGATCTGGGTGGCGAGCTCACGGGTCGGCGCAAGGATCAGCGCACGAGGGCGCTTCGGCTGGCGACGACGGCCGCCCTCGGCAGCGAGCCGCGCCAGCATCGGCAGGAGGAACGCGTAGGTCTTGCCCGAGCCGGTCCGGCCGCGTCCGAGGACGTCGCGCCCGGCGAGGCTGTCGGGGAGGGTCGCGGCCTGGATCGGCGTGGGCGACAGGATGTCGCGCTCGGCGAGGACGCGGACCAGGGCTTCGGGGACGCCGAGACGGCCGAAGCCGGCGGTGTCGTCGGCGGCGTTGTGGCCCGAGTTCTGGGCAGGGGTGTTGCGGGTGTCAGTGGACACGAAGGAAGACTCCAGAGAGTTCTGATGCAGTCGGTTCTGCCCGGCGCGTTCCGAGTCGCGACGAAGGACCAACATCAGTGTTGTCCCCGTCGATCTCTGAAGTCGCGGCGCATCGGCATCGACAGTGAGAAAGGAGAAGCAGATCCGAGGCAGAACAGTGCGGACCGCTGAGACGACTCTAGTGCCTCGGCGTGCAATCTCTTGCATCGCCCGGGCTGGCCACGGTGCGGAAGGCGGCGCGGAGCGCCGTGACGTTGACCCTAGTATTGCGCCGTGGCAATGAGGCTGGTGGCGGGCGTCGACGTCGGGGGAACCCGCGTCAAGTCGATGCTGTGCGACTTCGACGGCTCAGTTGTGTTGTCCCACACCGCTTCCACACCCGAGCGGCCCGGCGACGGCATCGTCGACGTCATCACCGACACGGTGTCGGCGCTCCTCGAGCTGGCGCGGGCCGACGGCGTCGACGGAGCCCTCACTGCCATGGGTGCGGTCGTGCCGGGGCTCGTCGACGAAGCGACCGGCTCGGCCACGTGGTCGGCCAACCTGGGCTGGCGTGACCTTCCGCTGCGACAACGACTTCAGGACCGCTTCGACGTGCCGGTGGCCATGGGGCACGACGTCAGGGCGGGCCTGCTCGCAGAGTTCCACCTCGGCGCCGCGATGGGTGCACCGGACGCCCTCTTCGTCCCCTTGGGCACGGGTATCGCGAGCGCGCTCCTCGCCTCCGGGCGCGTCGTGGCCGGGTCGGAGTGGACCGGCGAGATCGGCCACGTCATCGTCGAGCCCGACGGGCCGCTGTGCGGCTGTGGACGTCATGGCTGCCTCGAGGCCGTCGCCAGCGCCGCAGCCCTGGGGCGGGCCTGGCGCGAGCTGGGGCGCGACGGTGACGCCGAGATCCTGAGCCGCGCCGTCGACGCCGGAGACCCCGAGGCCATCCGCATCTGGCAGGGCGCGATCGACGCCCTCGTCCGGGTCATCGGTCCGGTCTGTGCGGCCGCCGGAACTCGCCTCGTCCTCATCGGGGGCGGCCTTGCGCTGTCCGGTGCCACCTTGCTGGACCCGCTGCGCGACAGGCTGGTCCACGCCATCGGCCATGAACGCGTCACCGTCACCCAGGCCGCCCTCGGCGACCGGGCCGGTGCCCTCGGAGCAACCCTTCTCGCCATGGAGGCGGCCACGTGATCTTCACCCTGACCCCCAATCCGGCCATTGACATCACGTATGCCGTGCCGAGACTTCACGTCGGAGAGAGCCACCGCGTCTCGGTCACCGGCACCCACGCCGGGGGCAAGGGCCTCAACGTGGCCGGGGTACTGGCCTGCATGAGTGTCGAGCACGTCGCCATCGCGCCCGTGGGCGAACGCCACCGCGGGTTCTTCGCAGAGGACGCCGCCCAGCGTGGGGTGCGCCTGCGGGTCGTCGACTCGCCCGTGACCACGCGGCGATCGGTGGCCGTCTTCGGCGCGGACGGGCTCGCGACCGTCCTCAACGAGCAAGGGGCCTCCCAGCCCCAGCAGGTCTGGGACGAGCTGACCGCAACGGTGCGCAGCAGCTGCCGCCCGGGCGATGTCCTCACCATCTCGGGCAGCCTGCCGCCGTCCACTCCGGACGACGCGATCGTCGAGCTGTGCACTGCGGCTGCCGGAGCCGGGGCCGAGCTCGTCGTCGACGGACGGGGCCGGTGGGTGAGCGAGGTCCTGGCCGCGACACCGGCCTTCGTGAAGCCGAACGCCTCGGAGGCCGCGTCCATGACCGGCATCGACGACCCGACCGAGGCGGCGCACGCCCTGGTCGCCGAGGGAGCCTGGGCGGCACTGGTCTCGCGCGGGGCCGACGGGCTCATCCTCGTGACGGCGACCGGGCGGGTCATCGAGGCCCGACCCCGCACGCCTGAGGCGGGCAACGCGACGGGGGCCGGCGATGCCCTCACCGCCGCCATCTCGGCCGGACTCGACGGCACGCCGCGCGACGAGGTCGACTGGCCCGAGGTGCTGCGTGTGGGCGTCGCCTGGTCGGCAGCAGCCGTGCGTCAGACGGTCGCGGGTGTCATCGACCGCGCCGACGTCGAGAGCCTGCTCGGCGACGTCGACATCACCGAGCTCGCCTGAGGGACTGGTGGCCCGCCAGGAGGCGGAGGAGGCGCTCGGCCTCGTCGGCGACGGCATCGCGCGCCGCACCGAGGTACTTGCGGGTGTCCACCGTCGCGGACTGCTCGAGCCGGGCCACCATCGCCTCGGTCCACACCTGGTTCAGGTGGGTCGCGATGTTGACCTTGGTCATCCCGGCGGCCACGGCCGACACCAGTCCGTCGTCGGGCACCCCGCTCGACCCGTGCAGCACGAGCGGCACCGGCACCCGGGCCGCGATGGCAGCGATGAGGTCGGTGTCGAGGACGGCGACGCGCTCGGTCATCGCGTGTGAGGAGCCCACGGCGACAGCGAGTGCGTCCACGCCGGTGTCGGCCACGAACCGCGCGGCATCGCCCGGGTCGGTCCGCACTCCCGGGGCGTGAACCCCGTCCTTGCCGCCGACCTCCCCGAGCTCGGCCTCGACACTGATGCCGGCCGCGTGACACTGCTGGACGACGCGGCGCGTCGTCTCGCGGTTGGCGTCGTCCGAGAGCTTGGACCCGTCGAACATCACCGACGTGAGCCCGAGCCGGACGGCCTCGTCGACGAGGGCGACGTCCTCGGCGTGGTCGAGGTGCACCACGACGGGCTGCGAGCAGGCCCGCGCGATCGCCAGGGTCGCGGCCGCGATGGGGGCCAGCGAACCGTGGTAGCGCACGCAGTTCTCACTGATCTGCATGACGACCGGCAGCGAGGAGCGCTCTGCCGCAACGGCATACGCCTCGGCATGTTCGATCTGGATGATGTTGAAGGCGGCGAGGGCGCGGCCGGCCACCCGCGCCTCCGCCAGGAGGGGAGTGAGTGGTGAGAGGGTCATCAGCCGACGGCGGCCGCGTCTTCGAGGATGATCGACCGGGTGAGGTTGCGCGGCTCGTCGGGGTTGATGCCGGCGGCGAGAGCACGCGCGAGGCAGAAGCGGTGAAGGCGCACGAGCTCGGCCATCGGGTCGATGTCACGGTGCTCGAAGTGCCCGCCGGTCGCGCGGACCTGCTCGGCGAGTCCCTCGGGCACGTCACCGATCGCCCAGGTCGCCCGACCCGGTGCCGCGATGCTGATCGGACCGTGGCGGTACTCCATCGCCGGGTAGGCCTCGGCCCAGAACTGCACGGACTCGCGGAGCTTGAGGGCGGCCTCGTTGGCGAGCCCGTTGGTCCAGCCCCGCCCGAGGAAGCTCACCTGCTCGACGTCGAGAAGACCGGCGTATGCCGTGGAGTCCGGCTCGGCGAGCACCTCGCGTGCGTCGCTGATCGCCTGGTCGAGCGACTCGCCGAGAGAGGCGCGGAGCAGGGCGAGCACGGTGGTGGCGAAGCGGGTCTGCACGACCGACTGCTCGTCGACCTCGGGCAGGAGGATCGTCGACTCGGCAGCGTCGGCGACGGCGGTCCCCGCGGTGGCGACCAGGGCGACGTGGGGCGTGCCGGCGGCCTTGAGCTCCTCGACGACCTCGATGACCTCGGTGGTCGTGCCCGAGCGGGTGATGACGACGACCCGGTCGTAGCCGCGCGCCAGCTGGTGCTCGCTCGCGGCGAACGCGTCGGTGACGCCCTGTCCCAGGGACTCGCGCAGGACGGCATACGCCTGACCCATGAACCATGAGGTGCCGCAGCCGATGGTCGCGACGCGCTCACCCGCCCGGGGCAGCACATCGGCCACCTCGGGCAGTCGCGTGACCACCGCGGCCCAGTTGTCGGGTTGGGTGGCGATCTCCTGCTCGAGAAACGTCATGGAATGTCCTCACGTCAGATAGGGGTGCGCGAAACTGCTTGAGTCCTAGCGTAAGTGTGCAAAGTCATGCACCACAACCCCACGTGAATGCGTGAAGTGCGCGCTACAGTCCAGCCATGTCCTCGCGCACTGCAGCGGTCGGCGATGCACCCCGCCAACGAGCCTCTCGCCTGTCGGCCATTCTCGACCTGCTCGCCACCGAAGGACGCCTCAGCGTCACCGACGCGGCTGCCCAGCTCACCGTGTCCGAGGCCACGATCCGGCGCGACTTCGCCGAGCTCGCCCGCCGTCAGCTCGTCACCCGCAACCACGGTGGCGTGGTCGCGACGTCCGTCGCCTATGAGCTGCCCTTCCGCTATCGCACGAGCCAGAACGACTCCGACCTCGACCGCATCGCCGCAGCCGCGGTGGCGCTGGTGGAGCCCGGCGCCGTTGTGGCGATGAACGGTGGGACGACGACGACGACGGTCGCCCGCAGCCTCACGGCGCGTGAGGACCTCAGCTCGCGCGGCCTCACCCTGGTCACGAGTGCCCTCAACATCGCGGTCGAGGCCGTCCTGCGCCCCCACGTCCGCTGCGTCTGCCTCGGCGGCATCCCACGGCCCGAGTCCTACGAGGTCACCGGACCCCTGGCCACCGCCGGCCTGAGCCAGCTGTGGATCGACGTTGCCATCCTCGGCGTCAACGGCCTGTCCGCGCGGGAGGGCGCGACCTGCCACCACGAGGACGAGGCGGCTGTCTCCCGGCTCATGGTCGAGCGCGCGCGCGACGTCATCGTCGTGGCGGCCGAGTCCAAGCTCGGTGAGCGCGCCTTCACCGAGATCTGCGACGCCGCGCAGATCACCCACATCGTCACGACCGCCGATGCCAAGGACCCGCGGGTGGCCGAGCTGCGCGAGAGCGGTGCCACCATCCACTGCGTCTGAGGTGCGTCGCGTCGTGAAGGTGCGTCGCCGGGAGAACCGTGGGCTGCGGCTAGGGTCGGTGCATGACTGAGCAGACCTTGTCCGACTTCTCCGCGACCACCCTCGAGGGGCAGCCGCAGGACCTGAGCGACTACGCCGGCCAGGTCGTGCTCGTCGTCAACACCGCGTCGGAGTGTGGTTTCACCCCACAGTTCGAAGGGCTCGAGCAGCTCTGGCAGGCGCACAAGGACCAAGGACTCGTCGTCCTCGGCTTCCCGTGCAACCAGTTCGGCGGCCAGGAGCCGGGTGAGGCGGCCGACATCGGCGCCTTCTGCCAGCGCAACTACGGCGTGAGCTTCCCGATGTTCGACAAGGTCGAGGTCAACGGCGACGACGCCCACCCCCTCTTCGAATGGCTGCGTCACGAGAAGGGTGGCCTCCTCGGCAGCAAGATCAAGTGGAACTTCACCAAGTTCCTCGTCGGTCGTGACGGCCAGGTCATCAAGCGCTACGGGTCCACCACCAAGCCCGAGTCCCTCACGGCCGACATCGAGAAGGCCCTCGCGGCGAGCTGATCCGCGGCACCTCGCAGCCGAGTCCTAGGCTGAGGAGCATGGCCACTCCTCCTCTTGTCGACCTGCACTGCCACGGCGCCCTGGGGCACGAGTTCGGGCGCGACACGGACGGTTCGTCGAGAGCTGCCGCGCACCACCGGGCGGGGGGTGTCGGCACCCTCGTGGCCTCACTCGTGTCGGGCCGACCCGACACCCTCATCGGTCAGGTCGCGACCTTGGCGCCCCTCGTGGCCTCGGGTGAGCTTGCCGGCATCCACCTCGAAGGACCGTTCCTCTCCGAGGAGCGCCGGGGAGCGCACGACCCCTCGGTCCTCACCGACCCGGATCTCGCCCTGGTCGAGTCACTCGTGGCTACCTGCGCCGAGGCCGGTGCCCCGAACGCGTTGGTGCAGTGGACCTTTGCTCCTGAGCGGACCGGCTCCGGTGAGCTGGTCGCGGCACTCGCGCGACACGGCATACTCCCCGCTGTCGGCCACACGGACGCTTCCGCCGAGGTGGTGACGTCGATGCTCGCGTCGATCGCGGACACGTGCGGTCGTCCGCCGCTCGTCACGCATCTCTTCAACGGTATGCCGCCCTTCCACCACCGTGCCGGTGGTCCCGTTGCCGCTGCCCTGGCCGCGGCGGGCCGGGGAGAGTGCGTCGTCGAGCTCATCGCCGATGGAGTGCACCTGTCGGCCGACGTCGTGCGGATGGTCTTCGAAACCGTTGGGCCGCAGCACATTGCGCTCGTGTCCGACGCCATGGCGGCGACGGGTCTCGGCGACGGGGCCTACACGATCGGCACGCTCGAGGTCGAGGTGGCCGACGGTGTGGCGCGGCTCGCTGACGGAGGTTCGGGCCGAGGGTCGATCGCCGGCTCGACGTCGACCCTGGCCGACTGCGTCCGCTGGGCCGTCGAGGTCGCGGGGCTGCCCGAGGCCGACGTCCTCACCGCCGCGACGACGACTCCGGCGTCGATCCTGGCCTCCTGAGGTCTTGCGCTGGCTCGAGTGAGGCGCTGCCCCGACTCAGCCGGGACCGACGCCGTGCTCTGCGAGCCACGCGTCGGCTCGCCGCCGTGACGCCTGGGCGAGCCACGCCTCCTGGACCAGCTCGACGATCTCGTCGCGCGACACGTCACCGAGCCGGCTGGCGCGCACGAGCACGGACGGGTGTCCGTCGAAGTGCGACGTCGTGAAGAAGGGGCCGTCAGCGTCCTGGACGAGCGCCTGCTTGTCACCCTCGCCGCCGACCCAGATGACGATGACGTCGTCGTAGGGCTCACCCGTCACGGGGTCGAGTGCGTCCTTGCGGGGGTTGCGGAAGAAGACGAAGGACTTGCCGCCCACCTGGTAGACGGGGTTGTCCCTGGCCCATTCGACCCTGACGTGAGGCATCGCCAGGGCGGCCTCGTGCACGTCATCCGCGGTGGCCGGGCGGGACTTCTGGGTCATGACCCGAGTCTGGCACCCGGGCGGGAACAGCCGGGGTCAGGCGGCGGGGTCAGGCGGGGGTGAGGATGCGCAGCGACGACTCGATCGCGACCTCGTTCCACGCGCTCGCACCGCTGATCATGTAGTGGCCGCGTGGGCCCATGTCCACGAGCTCCGCGTGCTCGGCCACCGAGCGGGCCCGCTCGACGAACAGCTGTGTCTGGGCGAACGACGTGAGCCGGTCACGTCGTCCATGGGCTGCGATGAGGGATCGCCCGGCGAGGGTCTTCACGGGTTCCGACCTCGACCACCACGGTGCCAGCCCGACCACACCCACGACCGACGGGTCGTCGGCGACGTGGACAGCGACCCGTGCGCCCATCGAGTGCCCCAGCAGGATGACCGGCCGGTCGCCGTGCGCGGCTCGCACCTCGGCGAGCGCCCAGCGGGTGTCGGAGAGGCGGTCGGCACCGCCGTTCCATCCGCGCTGGCGATAGCGCAACAGCCACACGTCGGCGCCACCAGCGTGGGCCCGTCCGGCGATCGCACGTGCCATCCAGGCCGTGCGCTGCCACGACGCGCTGCGGTCGTCGACGATCTCGCGCGAGCTCGGCTTGCCGCCGTGGAGCATGAGGATGGTCGCGCTCGAGGTATCAGGTGCGTCGAGACGCATCAGCGAGGGTGCTTCGGTGGCCACGGATCCTCTTCGGAGTCGGGACGGTGGGCGGATGGGTCGCCAAGGACTTGGCACTCCTGAGGTTGAACGAACAGCCCTGCGTTTTGATTGCCTGAGACTTCTGGGCCACGCTGAGCGCGCGGGTTCCGTAATGGCCCTCGCAGCTGTGCGCCCGAACTGTCTGCTGAGGAGACTGCGATGACCGAGCTCGTCCACCTGTCCACCGACGATGCCGTCGCGACGATCACCCTCGACAGCCCGCACAACCGCAACGCCCTGAGCCGGCAGCTCGTCACGGAGCTCACTGCCCACCTCGAGACGGCCGACGTCGACCCTGCGGTCCGGGTCATCCGCCTTCGCTCGGCGCATCGCGTCTTCTGTGCCGGTGCCGACCTGTCGGAGGCGGCGCAGGGCCAGAGCGGTGCCACGGCTGCCCTCGTCGCGATGCTGCGACGCATCGTCGCGGCGGACACGCCGGTCGTCGTCGAGCTCGCTGGTCCGGTCGTTGCCGGGGGTCTCGGCATCGTGGGCGCGGCCGACATCGTCGTCGCCTCGGACGACGTCACGGTGCAGCTGACCGAGGTTCGCTTGGGCCTCGCGCCAGCCGTCATCTCGTTGACCCTGCTGCCCAGGCTCACCTCTCGTGCCGCGTCTGAGCTCTTCCTGTCGGGGCGCCGCATCTCGGCGGCCGAGGCGGCAGCGGCCGGCTTCATCTCCCGCGTCGTCGCGCCCAAGGACGTCTTGGTAGAGGTCGACAGCGTCGTCGCTGACCTGGCACGCGGCACGGCCCAGGGGCTGCGCGAGACCAAGCGGCTGCTCAACCGCAACCTGCTGGCCCACATCGATGCCGAGGGCGGCGACATGGCCGAGCTCTCCGAGCGCCTCTTCAACAGCGACGAGGCCAAGGCCGCCATGAGGGCCTTCCTCAAGCGTTGACGCGGCGTCCGCGGAACCGGCCGGCTGTACCGCCCGGCGCTCGACTGAGGCACGAGTGCGCCGAGGCTCTGGGCGGCCGACTGAGAACTAGGGTCACCTCATGCCCGACTTCACGTGGCTCCCGGCCAACCAAGCGGCGACGGAGGACGTCGAGGCGGTCTTCGCCACGGGTGGGGCGCACAAGTGCCGGTGCCAGGCGTTCAAGGTGCCGGGCTGGATCTGGCGCGACACCACGCAGGAGCAGAGGGACGTCGCGTTGCTGGAGCAGACCGCCTGTGGCACCGCCGGGCCGACCTCCGGGCTGATCGGCTACGTCGACGGGGAGCCAGCCGGGTGGGTCGCGGTCGAGCCGCGCGAGAGCTACCCCAGGCTGTGGAGCCGGAAGCAGGCATGGATGCGGATGGACCCCGAGCTCGAGGGCGTCTGGTCGGTCACCTGCTTCGTCGTGCGCAAGGGCTGGCGGAAGTCAGCGCTGACCTACGAGCTGGCCGCCGCCACCGTCGAGTACGGCCAGCACGTCGGTGCCCGCGTCCTGGAGGGGTATCCGATCGAGCCGCCGCCAGGCAAGGCAGTGATCTGGGACGAGGCCTCGGTGGGGCTGGTGCAGGTCTTCGTCGAGGCGGGCTTCGAGGTCGTGGCCACGCCCACCCTGCGACGGCGCGTGGTCCGGAGACAGCTGATCTCCGACTCCTGATGGTCGCCACGCCGGACCCACGAACGCCTCCGTCCCTGACCGTCCTCTCAGGTGAGTCAGGGACGCAGGAGGGCGCGGAGGGACTGGATGGTGTCGGCCTCTGATGCGGGCTTCGGGTCCCCCGCGAGTGCTCCCCCCACCGGGCTCGCCGCCGTGGCCGTGGGGGCACCGTCGACGCGGTAGCGCTTGACCCGCGCGAACCTCAACGCCACACCGCCGGGGTAGCGCGAGGAACGCTGCACCCCGTCGATGGCGATCTCGACGACGATCTCGGGCCGCATCATGAGCACCCACCCGTTGTCGTCCACGGCGTACTCCGGAAAGGTCTCGGTCTGCCACCGCAGCAGCTCGTCGGTGAGGCCCTTGAACGTCTTGCCCACCATGACGAACCCACCCGCCGGCCCGAACTCGCCCGCAGGGTCGCGCGCGCCGAGGTGGAGGTTCGAGAGCCACCCCTTGCGCCGCCCCGACCCCCGCTCCACACCGAGCACGACGAGGTCGTAGGTGTGCACCGGCTTGACCTTGACCCAGTGCTTGCCACGCCGGCCGGCTGCATAGATCGTGTCGACGCCCTTGACCATCACGCCCTCATGACCCGCGGCCAGCGCATCCGCCGCGATGCGATCTGCGACAACGGGATCCGTGGTCACCTCACCAGCGATCCGGCATGCCGGCGCCACCCGTCCCAGCACCGCCAGCCGTTCCGAGAGGGGTCGGTCGATGAGGTCCTCGCCGTCGACGTGCAGGACGTCGAAGAAGCGCGGGGCGAGCACCTGCTCCCGGATGACGTCGGCGCGCTTCTCGTCCGAGCCGAACCGGCTCATCGTGTCCTGGAACGGTCGCGGCGACCCGTCGTCGTCGAGCATGAGGGTCTCCCCGTCGAGGATGATCGACTCGACGGGCAGCCCCAGAGCAACCTCGACGATCTCGGGCACCCGTGCGGTGATGTCGGCCAGGGACCGCGTGAACACCCTCACGTCCGAACCGCTGCGGTGCACCTGGATGCGCGCACCGTCGAGCTTGTGTTCGACCGAGGCCTCACCCGTCACCGCCATGGCAGCAGCCACATCGGCAGCCGTCGACGCCAGCATCGGCTGGACGGGAGTCAGGACCGCCAGACCGACGTCAGCAAGGGCCTCCGGTGATGCCAGAGCCAGCTTGACCGTCCCGGACAACGAACCACTGAGCATCACCGCCCGCCGGACGTCGGCAAGTGGCAGTCCCACTGCCCGGGCCAGCCCGTCGGTGAGCACGCCCTCGAGGGCGCCTGTGCGCATCTCACCGGTCAGGGCCCGGACGAGATAGTCCTGCTCCACGACCGTCGCTCTCTCGAACAACGACGCCAGGGCTGCGTTGCGCGTCCCCACCGATCCCGACCCACCGAGACCGGCGATCGTGTCGAGCACCGCGTCGACGTCCCCGATGCTCAGCTGGGCCTGCGTCGCAGGCGTCGTCGCGTCGCGCGCCGCCAGGACCGTGCGGTAGCCGAGTCCGATGGACCCCTGACGAATCGCCCCCAGGAGCAGCCCCACCGCAGCCTCCGCCTCGTCGGGCCCGAGGTCGCGCAGCACCGCAGCCAGGACCTCTGTCTTGGCCGTCCGCGAACCCGTGGCCACGAGAGCGTCGGTCGCCTCGACAAGGCGGGCAAGCGGCATACCCGCGCCTGTGAAGACGCCGCTCACTCGGAGGCGGCCTGCTCGCCGGCGATGTTGACCATCCACGAGATGCCGAACTTGTCGGTGAGGACGCCGAACTCGTCGCCCCACATCTGCTTCTCCAGCGGCATCATGACCCGGCCACCGTCGGCGAGGCCGTCCCAGTAGCCCCTGAGCTCGCCCGCGTCGTCGCCGGAGAGGCTGATCGAGATCTGTGATCCCTCCGAACCGGGCATGCCGGGAGGGGTGTCGGACGCCATGAGGGTCATGCCGCCGGCCTCGAGCTGGCCGTGCATGATGCCGTCGGCGCTGGCCTCGCCCGGGTCACCGAAGTCACCGAACGTGCTGAGGGTGAGCTCGCCGCCCAGGACGCCCTTGTAGAACTCCAGGGCCTCGCGCGCGTTGTCCTTGAACTGGATGTAGGGGTTCAGTGTGGTTGCCATGTCGCTGACGCTAGACCCGCAGACCGACAGCTCGCAGGCTCATGGGCCGGAAAACGCAGTGTTCCGCCCGGAACAGCTCCGGGCGGAACACTGCGTTCCCGTGATCAGGCGGGAAAGGGCGGAGGGCTACTTGCCGTGGCGGCGGTAGGCGTGGATGACGCCCGGGCGGGGCTGGCCGTCGCCGCGGTAGGGGAAGTTCGAGACGACGTTCTCGGGGCTGGCGCCGGACACCTCGCCCGGGTGCTGCACCGCGACGATGACCGAGTCCTCGCTGATGATCGTCGGACCGCAGCACTCGGCGCCCACCGGCACCGAGAGGAACTGCTGCAGCCTGCCCTTGTCGGCGCCCTCGAGCGGCATGACGTAGAGCGCGTCGCAGTAGTTGAGCGTCCCCGGCATCCCGTCGGTCGAGATCCACAGGTTGCCGGCCTTGTCGAAGGCGACGTTGTCGGGGCAGCTGATCGGGCTGACCTCGGACTTGTCGTAGCCGTTGAAGTAGGTCTGCGGGTCGTCGGGGTTCCCAGCGACGAGCACGATCTTCCAGGTGAAGGTCAGCGCCGCGTGGTCGCCACCGGCCTCGGTGAACTCCGTGACGTGACCGTGCTTGTTGGCCGCACGCGGGTTGGCCTCGTCGATCTGTGCGGGCGTGCGGGCCGTGTTGTTGGTCATCGCGGCATAGATGCGGCCGTTGACCGGGTTGGGCTGCACGTCCTCGGGACGGTCCATCTTGGTCGGGCCGACCTTGTCGGCCGCGAGGCGCGTCCAGATGAGGACCTCCTCGACGGAGTAGCCGGGGACCTTGGAGACGCCGCCCACGACGAGCGGCAGCCACTGGCCGGTGCCGTCGTACTCACCATCGGCAGCACCGTCGCCGGCGAGCTTGGCGACGTAGAGGTCACCCTCGGAGAGCAGCGTGAGGTTGTGCTTCTTGTCGCCCGCCTTGTACTTCTTCTTCGAGAGGAACTTGTAGATGTAGTCGAAGCGCTCGTCGTCACCCATGTATGCCGCGACGCGACCGTCCGCGGTGAGCGTCACCGTGGCGCCCTCGTGCTTGAAACGACCGAGAGCCGTGTGCTTGACCGGCGTGGACGTGGGGTCCTCGGGGTCGATCTCGACGATCCAGCCGAAGCGGTTGACCTCGTTGGGCTCCGTGGTGACCTGGAAGCGGTCGCGGACGCGCTCCCAGCCGCGGCCCGACGACGTGATGCCGTAGCGCTTGAGCTTGCCCTCGGCGTCGGGGGCGCCGGTGGAGTTGAAGTACTGGTTGAAGTTCTCCTCACCCGACAGGTAGGTGCCCCACGGGGTCTCGCCCCCGGCGCAGTTGTTGAGGGTGCCGAGCACGAGCTCGCCGGTCGGGTCCTCACTCGTCCGGAGGTGGGCGGAGCCCGCCGCGGGGCCGTCGACGGCGAAGGGGGTGTCGGTGTGCAGGCGACGGTTGCGCTTGCCACCCTGCACCCAACGCCACGGCGAGCTGGCGTTGCGGCGGGCGACCTCGGTGATCGTGACGCCGTGGGCGGCGAGGACGATCTCGAGCTGCTCGTCGGTGAGGTCGGCCGACGACTTCACGCCACGGAACATCAGCTCGTCGTTGGTGTACTCGTTGTTGAAGGCGAGCAGGCCCTTGTGGGCGCCCTTGTTGCCGGCGCCACCCTGCATGAACTGCGTGTAGTCGGCGTTGTAGCCGGCCTGCTCGCGCTGGGCGGCCGCCGTCTGGTTGTCGAAGTCGAAGGCCGGCGTGCCCGCGAACAGCGGGTCGCCCCACGAGATGATCGGCGCCCAGTCGAAGCCCTCGGGGACCTTGACCGCGTCGACGGTGGAGGGGGTCGGCGCGATGCCGGTGAAGCCGAGAGCGCTGCCCTTGGCGGCCTTGCCCGGCTTGCCGGCAGCAGCGGGGGCGGGAGCGGCGGCGACGGACGGCATACCCCACGCCGTGAGCCCGACGACCGCGGCGCCGGCACCGCCGGCGCGCAGGGCGGCTCGACGCGAGACGCCGGCAGCGACGATGTCGCCGAAGTACTCGTTGTCGGAGGTGTTGGGCACGGCCTGGTCGCAGGCGTCGCCGCAGCGGTACTTGCAGGTCATGGAGCTGCGTCCGCCCTCGTGGGAGCGGGTGAACAGGGGGAGGAGGCGGGCGGGAGTGGTCACGTTCAGATCCTTCGTCCAGGGAGCGGCACGGATGCAACAGCCGATGTGCCAAGTGACGACGCTATGGAGTGCGCGGGCCCATCACCGGACGCTGCGGTGAACACCGGATGACGGCTTGTCGACCAGCCGACGGCGCGGTAGGCAGGGGGCATGTATCTCGAGAACGTCGTCATCGATGCCCAGGACCCGCAACGGCTCGGTCGCTTCTGGGAGTCGCTGCTCGGCTGCACGACCCTGACCGACGACCCAGGTGGCTCAGGCGACGCAGGCAGCTTCGAGACGCGGCTGACCGTGGCCGACGGGCCCACGCTCGATCTCTGCTTCGAGCAGGTGGACGAGGCGCCCACGCCGGACCCCCGGCTCCATCTCGAGGTCTTCGGGGGAGCGCCGGCCGAGCAGGCGCGTGTCGTCGAGCGCGCGCTCGCCCTCGGTGCCCGCCACCTCGACCTCGGGCAGCGCGACGTGCCGTGGGTGGTGCTCGCCGACCCGGAGGGCAACCCGTTCTGCGTCATGGAGGACCGAGCGGAGTATGCCGTGTCGGGCCCGTTGTCGTCGTTGCCGCTCGAGAGCGCCGACGTCGAACGCGACCTGCGCTTCTGGTCGGAGCTGTCCGGCTGGACGCCGACGGACAGCGCGATGCCGGGCGCGCTGCGTCACCCCAGCGGGCGCGGACCTCTGCTCGAGCTGTGCCCGGAGCGCCGGGCCAAGGTCGCCGGAGCCAAGAACCGCGTGCACCTCGACCTGCGACTCGAGGTCGGTGAGGAGCTCGACGACGCCTTCGGTCGGCTCGTCGAGCTTGGTGGCCGCGAGCGGGCGCACGACTGGGGCGAGCTGCCGTGGCGGGTCTGTCTCGACCCCTCCGGCAACGAGGTCTGCCTGCTGCCTGCCCGCCCGGCGGCTTCCGAGGTCAGGGGCTGACGCGCAGCAGTCCGAGCTCGACGAGCGAGGCGATGCCGTCGTGGACGGCACGGCCCGCATCAGGGTGCTCACCCAGCTCGGCGACCACGGCGGCATACGCCGCGTCCCTCGTGGTCGGAGTCTCAGCGGTGCGCCACAGCACCTCGCCGACGGGACCGAGGCGGACCGGGGTCTCGTCGACGAGCACGAGCGTCCCGCCCTCCCCGGTGACCGCGTCCCGCCAAGGAGCCCGCACCACGGTTCCTTCCGGCGTGTCCGTCCCGAGCTCACCCAGTTGGACGCCTGGGGACGGGGTGCTGGTCCATGGTCGCCGCTTCGTTTCCGTGTTCCCGTCCAGGAGGGTGCCGACGACGTCGAAGCAGTCGCTGATCTCGCTGTAGCGCAACAGGAACGGGCCGCCGGACCCGCTCACGACCTCGGCCAGCCGGTGCAGGGGCCGGTCCAGCGCGGGCAGCGACGAGGACTGCGCGATGACGGCCAGGAGCGCGTCGATGAGCGTCAGTGGAGCGAGCTCCGGCACCGTCCGCGTGGGATCGCGCTCCAGGACGACGACAGCGGTCAGGTATGCCGGGTCGCTCGACTTGCGCAGCCCCAGCTCGTCCGGACTCCACTCACCCTTGTCCCACGGCGCCTCCGGGTCGGTGACGACCGAGACCGGCTTCGGGTAGGCCGCGACCCGGCCATCGGCCTCGACCGCCACCGTCTCGTCCGACAGGTAGCCGAAGTGGGTCCCCAGCACCCGCGAGGCCGTCGACTTGCCGGCTCCCGACGGGCCCACGAGGGCGATGGCGCGCTCGCCCCGGCTCAGCCCCGCCGCGTGCAGCAGCACCGCCGACCCGCGACGACGCTTGAGCGAGGCCAGCGTGAGGGCACGCGACACGGCATACGGGCTGCCGTCGGTCACCACGAAGGGCGCGACGCCCGCATCCTCCGCCCGCGCGCCGAGGACGCGGCAGCGTGCCCAGAGGAGGTGAAGCCGCTCTCGCTCCTCGGCGCCGAGTGCTCCGGTGTCGAGGGACCACCGCGCGCCGAAGGCGTCCACGACGTAGTCCTCGCTCACGCTCCGT
Organism: Knoellia altitudinis; assembly: GCF_042666355.1. NCBI lineage: Bacteria > Bacillati > Actinomycetota > Actinomycetes > Micrococcales > Intrasporangiaceae > Knoellia > Knoellia altitudinis. Next base: position 1,520,710 of record NZ_JBHTDK010000001.1, on the reverse strand, counting down.
ACAGCCTTCCTGTCGGCCATCCGATGGCGTCATACTGATGCCGGCCCTGTCAGAGGAGGATGCCTTGACCGACATCGACACGAGTACCCACCCCCACGAGGAGATGCTCCTCGAGGTCTCTGGAGTGCTGTCGTCCGTGGACGGGGTCCAGGACTACCTCGACCGGGTCGTGCACGCCGTGCGGCGGATCGTCACGGGCTGCGACGAGGTCGGCATCACGCTGCTCGTGGACGGGCGCGCCAGCACGGCGGCCTACACGACGGTGACGACCCTCGAGATCGACGCAGTGCAGTACCAGCTGGACGAGGGGCCCTGCCTCGAGGCCGCCCGCACGCAGACCGAGGTCGTCGCGTCGCTGGGAGAGGCCGACGAGCGCTGGCCTCGGTTCGCCGAAGCCGTCCGCGCCGACGGGATGAGGTCGCTCATGGCCCTGCCGCTCGTGAGTGACGAGGAGTGCGTCGGAGCCCTCAACCTGTATGGCAGCGAGGTGCAGGCGTTCGACAGCTTCGAGGCGTCGGTGGCACGAGTCGCCGCAACCCGCGCCGCCGACGCGATCGTGGCAGTGGTCCGGCTCGACGGCGCGCAACGCCTCGCCGGTCAGCTCGAGCAGGCCATGGCGAGCCGGGCGGTCATCGAGCAGGCCAAGGGCGCGCTCATGGCGATGCGGGGGATCGACGAGCACACGGCCTTCGAGTGGCTGCGGGAGTCATCGCAGAGCCGCAACGTCAAGGTCCGCGACCTGGCCGAGCAGGTCATCGCCGGCGTCCGTGGCGCCAGTGGTGCGAGCAACGTCACCGGTGTCGCGGAAGGCTCGACCGGCTGACGGGTCGGTCGCACTAGAGTCGGTCCATGGCCCGCCCGCACCTCGCTGCCCTCATGGAGGACGCGTGGAACCGTCGCAAGAGCGACACCCTGCGTGACCGCGGCTGGGGCACCAAGATCGTTCCGCACACGGGCTACGGCAGCGTCGGATTCGTGCGCGTCCTGGCCCGGGTGCTCATGTCGCGCGAGCCGATGCGGCCCGTGTCGGGTGATGCCGCGGGCTCGGTCCAGTCGCTGAAGTCGGCTGATGACGAGACTCGCGGGTGGCGGGCGTTCGTCACCGCACCTGCCATCGACGTGCCCGTGACGATCCGCATCGGTGAGCGCGAGATCGACGGACGCACCGACCGCTCCGGGCTGGTCGACCTCGTCGTCCACGGCCACGGGCTCGGCCCCGGCTGGCACCAGGTCGAGATCGCCTCGCCCCTGGCTCGTCCCCGCACGGCGTCGGTCCTCGTCATCGGCACCCGCCAGACGTTCGGCCTGGTCAGCGACATCGACGACACCGTGCTCACGACGTCGCTGCCGCGCCCGTTCATCGCTGCCTGGAACACGTTCGTCAAGGCCGAGGGCACCCGCAGCCCGGTGCCGGGGATGGCGACGTTCTATCGGGACCTCATCGCCTCGCACCCGGGCATGCCGGTCATCTACCTCTCCACCGGCGCGTGGAACACGGCGCCGTCGCTCACGCGCTTCCTCCGTCGCAACGGCTACCCGGCGGGTCCGATGCTCCTCACAGACTGGGGACCGACGCACTCGGGCTGGTTCCGCTCCGGGCAGGACCACAAGCGGTCGGCCCTCGCGCGCCTCGCCCGCGAGCTGCCGCACGTGAGGTGGCTGCTCGTCGGTGACGACGGCCAGAACGACCCCAAGCTCTACACCGAGTTCGCCGCCCGGCGCCCGGACTCGGTGCGGGCCATCGCGATTCGCCAGCTGAGCGTCAGCGAGCAGGTCCTCTCGCACGGCCTCCCCGTCGCCAACGACGACCTGGCCCCGGCGCCCACCGAGGACATCGCCGCCCCTGTCGTGCGTGCCCCCGACGGCTACGGCCTGTCCCGCCTCGTCGCCCCTATCGTCGAAGGTGATCCGATCGATCCCGAGGCCGGCGCGCGAGCTCTCGAGGCCTCCGACATGTGGGGAGTGTGAAGCGATGCCCGAGCTGCCCGAGGTCCAGGCGCTGGTCGACTTCCTCGGGGCGCGCACGGCCGACCTGGCCGTGACGGGCGTCGAGCTCGGGTCGATCTCGGTGCTCAAGACGTTCAACCCCCCACCCGAGGCCCTCGTCGGCGCGCCCGTCGACGCGGTCTCGCGGCATGGCAAGTTCCTCGACCTCGACTGTGGCGGAACGCATCTCGTCTTCCACCTCGCCCGGGCCGGGTGGCTGCGCTGGTCGGACGCCCTCTCGGCGACGCGGCTTCGGCCCGGCAAGTCGCCGATCGCGCTGCGCGTGCGGCTGTCCGACGGATCCGGCTTCGACCTCACGGAAGCCGGGACGAAGAAGTCGCTCGCGGCATACATCGTCTCCTCGCCCTCGGACGTGCCGGGGATCGCGCGGCTGGGACCGGATCCGCTCGCAGAGGCGTTCTCGCTCACCGCCCTTCGCGAGATCCTCGCGGGGCGCAACGCCCAGCTCAAAGGGGTGCTCCGGGACCAGTCGATCATCGCCGGGGTGGGCAACGCCTACTCGGACGAGATCCTGCACGTGGCCAAGCTGTCGCCCTTCGCGATGGCGGCGAAGCTCGACGACGAACAGACCGAACGGCTGTATGCCGCGTTGCGCGACACGCTGTCCGCTGCGGTGGGTGCCGCGACGGGGAAGCCGGCGGCCGAGCTCAAGGACGCCAAACGGCAGGGGATGCGGGTGCACGGGCGCACCGGTGAGACCTGCCCCGAGTGTGGCGACGTCGTGCGCGAGGTGTCGTTCGCGGACTCGTCGCTGCAGTACTGCGCGACCTGCCAGACCGGCGGCAAGCCGCTCGCCGACCGGCGGACGAGCAAGTTCCTCAAGTAGCCACCCGCCCCGCGCCCGCACCCCCTGCCGCATTATCGGGTGACCCGATAAAGGGGCGCTCGACCCGGGTTGCCAACTCGGGTGGAGCGGCACAAAGTCGGGTCGGGCTGCGCCTGAGCGCCCGTCCGGACCGGGGGCACGTGCCTTGCTGACACTTCACCCGATGTCTTTGTGGGATTCCCCCGCACGTCGCTGACGGACCGAGAGGGTCGTGGGCATGGACACCACTCGTCGCACTGCCCTCCGCGCCGGCCTCGTCGTCGGCTCGGCCGCCCTCGTCCCCGGCGCCATCCTGCTGGACCAGCGGCCGAGCGCCGCAGCGGTCATCCCCCGCTCGGACCCGTTCACGCTCGGCGTCGCGAGCGGCGACCCGGAGCCCGACGGCTTCGTGATCTGGACCCGCCTGGCCCTGGAGCCGCTCGCAGCGGACGGACTCGGGGGTATGCCCTCCTCGACCTACCAGGTCAACTGGCAGGTGGCGACGGACGAGGGTTTCACCGACGTCGTGCGAGCCGGAGCGACGACCGCCTCACCCGCGTGGGCCCACTCGGTCCACGTCGAGGTCGCCGGGCTGCTCCCGGGCCGGGAGTACTGGTACCGCTTCCGCCTCGGGAAGCACGTCTCGCGGTCGGGGCGTGCCCTCACCACACCGGCGCTCGGGAGCTCGCCGTCCTCGCTCGAGATGGCGTTCGTGTCGTGCTCAAACCTGCCCGCCGGCTACTTCACGGCCTACCGTCGCATGGCCGAGGAGCGTCCGGACATCGTCCTGCACCTCGGCGACTACCAGTACGAGGGCGCAGGCACCGGCATCGGCCGTCAGCACGCCGGCCCGGAGACCAAGACGCTCGCGGGCTACCGGCAGCGGCACGCGCAGTACAAGACCGACCTCGACCTGCAGGAAGCCCACGCGGTCGCCCCGTGGCTCGTCGTGTGGGACGACCACGAGGTCGACAACAACTACGCCGACGACCTCGCGGACCGCCCCGTCGAGCAGCCCGGCTTCCTCGACCGTCGCGCCGCGGCATACCGGGCGTACTACGAGAACATGCCCCTCCGCCGCCGGTCGGTGCCGGCGGGCCCGGACCTCGACCTCTACCGTCGCAGCGGCTGGGGCGACCTCGCGACGTTCCACATGCTCGACACCCGGCAGTACCGGTCCAACCAGGCGTGCGGCGACGGCTACAAGAACTGCCCCGAGGCCGACGACCCGACGCGCTCGCTGCCCGGTTTCAAGCAGGAGAAGTGGCTGCTCGACGGCTTCCGCGACTCGCGGGCCCGCTGGGACATCCTCGGCCAGCAGGTGTTCTTCGGTCGGCGCGACAACAACCCGGACCCCGCGACCACCACCGTGGGGATGGATGCCTGGGACGGCTACCGCGCCTCGCGCCAGCGGATCACGCAGGGCTGGGTCGACGCCGAGGTCCGCAACCCGGTCGTCCTCACCGGCGACGTGCACGCGCACTGGGCCAGCGACCTCTACCTCGACTACGACGAGGCGGCGAGCACCGAACCGGTCGGCTCCGAGCTCATCACGTCGTCGATCACCTCGGGTGGCGACGGCTACGACGAGCCCGACGGCACGCACCCCTGGGCCGAGTGGAACCCCAACCTGCGCTTCTGGACGAACCTGCGCGGTTACGTCTCGACGACGATCACCCCGACCGAGATGACGGCTCGCTTCCGCTGCGTGGACAGGGTCACGACCCCCGGGGCCGAGGCGTTCACCCGCGCCACGTTCGTCCTCGAGGACGGGGTGCGCGGACTCCAGGAGGTGCAGGCAGCCCCGGTGCCACAGCTGCGCTCGAGCCGCACCGCCCGCACCGACGAGCAGAAGATCGCCGACACCATCGCCTCCGAGACCCACGGCGGCTGACGAGCGGCCCCTGGGTCTGGGTTAGCGTCATGGCATGAGCGACTTCTCCCAGATCCAGGTGGCCGACCTCGCTGACGACGCGGTGCTTCTCGACATCCGTGAGCAGGACGAGTGGGACCGCGGCCACGCGCCCGGTGCCCTGCACATCCCGATGAGTGAGCTGCCCGCCCGTGTCGACGAGCTCGCGCCGTTCCTCGAGCGCGAGGAGGCCGTCATCGTCACCTGCCGCAGCGGCGGCCGGGTCACCCGGGTCCTGCCGTGGCTGGAGCAGCAGGGCTACGACGTGGCGAACCTCGACGGCGGGATGCGCGCGTGGCATGCCGCGGGCAAGCCCTTGCAGACCGCCGACGGCAGCGCCGCGCAGGTGCCCTGACGCTGTCGGACACAGACCAGCGGGTATGCCGTGGGGCACCGTTCCCGTGAACGGTGCCCCACGGCATACCCGGCTGTTGACGGTGTCGGTCAGGCGCGGAAGCGCGCAAACACCTCGTACATGAAGTCCGTCCCCGTGGCGAGGGCCTCGACGAAGATGCGCTCGTCGTTGCCGTGCATGCCGATGAGCTGGTCGTTGTCGATGACGTAGGGGTAGACGCCGTAGCCGGGGATGCCCTTCTCACGCCACGGCCCCAGGCTGGTGCCGGCCTCGAAGAGCGCCGGAGTGAAGACGGCCCCGGGGTAGGTCTTGACGGAGGCCTGCGAGATCCCTTGGAAGAGAGCCGTGTTCATGTCGGCAGGCGGGGTGGCCCAGCGCTTGTCGAGGGCGGCGAGGGTCTGCTCCTCGGTCTCGCCGGCCGCTCCCGCAATCGTGACCTCGATGCCGCGCTCGTCCATGAGCGAGCGAATGCTCGCGAGGAAGTCGCGCGGCTTCTGGCCGCCCGGGATCCCGCGGCAGTTGACCCGCACGTGAGCCTCGGACGGGATGACGTTCTCCTTGTAGCCCGCGTCCTCGATGACGAACGCCATCGTCGTCCGGAGCAGGGCGGCATGCAGGTAGGGATAGTCCGAGAGCTTGACGACGAGGTCCGCCGCACGCTCGAGGGAGCGCTGGCTGCGTGCCTTGAGCATGAGGCGCAGGGCGCTCGCGAGCTTGCGGTCGTCGGTCGCGCGCGCGAGGGCCTCGAAGTAGGCCCGGGTCACCTCGGTGAGGTGCACGGGGGCCTTGACGTCCCCGAGGTCGGCGACGGCGCGCGACAGGCCGACGATCGCCGAGTCCGGCATCGGCTTGCTCGAGTGGGTCGCCGTGCCGCGCGCCCGCAGGTCGAGGTTGAAGTAGACCTTGTCCTGGCGGGTCACCGTGATCAGCATCGGGGTGGTCTTGTCGGACTGGGCGAGGAACCAGCCGCCCTCGGTGAGGACCATGCCGCAGTCGACCTTGTCCCAGTGGTTCTGGGTGAGCCAGCCGGAGCCATAGCTGCCGGCCTCCTCGTCGCAGTCGGTGAGGACGATGATGTCGCGGTCGAACTCGGCTCCCTCGGAGAGGTGGCGGAGCAGGGCGGCGACGGAGGCAGCGTTGGCGCCCTTCATGTCGAGGGCACCGCGGCCATAGACCTCACCGTCCTTGACGGTCCCGGCGAAGGGGTCGACGCTCCAGTTCTCGCGCTCCACCGGAACGACGTCGGAGTGGCCGAGCAGGAGCAGTGGCTTCTGAGTCGAGCCGGCCCTGCCGGGGATCCGGGCGATGAGGTGGACGTTGTCGGGCTGCGGGGTCGGGATGATCTCGGCCGGCACGCCGGCGTCCTCCCACACGGACTTCAGCCACTCGGAGTGGGGGCGGGTCTTGCCACCCTCGCCGAAGTTCTGGGTGTCGAAGCCGATCATCTTCTTGAGCAGGCTCAGCGGGTCGACCGGGCCTGCGGCGGCGCTTGCGGCTCGCCCGGCACCCGGGGTGGCTCCGGCTCGCAGCTGGCCCCCCGCATGGGTGGCGAAGGCCGCGAGGCCGGCGGCCCCTCCGACCCCGGCGACGAACGCTCGACGGTTGAGCTGCCCTCCAGAGCGCTCCGGACGTTGCTGCTGGACCATGGAAATCTCTCCGATCAGACGGCGTTGTGCTGACCGGTTCGACGGTGCGCGGTTACGCCCAGGTAGTCACCCAAGGCCGGGTCAGGGTCGCCGAGCGGGCCGTCCCGGGGGTCTCACCGGTCGGTTCGCCGCGGTGATCGGTCGGGCCAGTGGTCACTGGGTCAGGGGCTGGATGGCGCTCGTGATGCGCACGTGGTCCGGAGAGAGCCACGGGCGCACGATCTCGAGGATCTGTGCCCGCGTCGTTGAGTCGACGAAGGCGGCCTCGACGTCGAGCGTGCCGTCCGATCCACCACCGATGGTGTGCAGGCCGAGGTCCTGGGACTTCTGGCCCAGAGCCTCCTGCGCTGCCCTGACGTCGGCCTGGATCGGCAGGTTGCGCTGCTCGACGCACAGCCCGCCCTTCCAGACCCTGCGGATCTCGCTGTGTGCGACGGCAGCATCTCCGGTCACGAGAACGTTGAAGAGGGACGACCCGTCCGACACCCACGAGCTGACATAGCCGTCCATCGTCGGCAACAGCTCGTGCAGGACGTTCTGGTCATCGGACCCGCCGCCGCCCTTGCGGCCACCGCCGGCATACGGGTCCTCACAGAGCTGGGGGAAGTCGACCGGACCAGGGGTGGGTCGGCTCATCCCGGACGGCGGGTTCTGCTGGAGCGGCTGGGTGAGGGTGAACGTGCCCGGCTTCCCGTCCCGGGGAGCGAAGCGGCCGACCGCCCACACCTCACCGGAACTCCAGATGACACCGTTGGCACGCTCGGCCTTCACGGCATTCCAGTCGACCTCACCCACGAGCTCGGGTCCTCCGCAGTGCGGGGGGTGGATGGCAGGCATCGGGCCGATGCAGATCTCCACGGGCGCGGTCTTGTTGAGCTGGATGAGCGTGCCGTGGGCGACGACCTCATCGGTGAGCTCCATGTCCGGACCGCTGGACGGAGTGGACGAGCTCGGAGAGGACGTCGCGCCCGGAGGACTGTTCTGCGCCGTGCCGCACGCGGACGGTGTCGTCACGACACCGACCACCAGAACCACCGTTATGAGTCGTCGTCGCATGTGCCTTGGACGCGGTGCGGCAGGTGCAGGTTCCCGAAGGGCAACGCAGCAAAAACGGAAGCACTTCCGCAATGACATACCGCAGGGTATGTTTTGCGAGCACGCCTGCCCGTGCATCGGAGCGCCGACGGACCGAGTGGTCGTCGGCAATCGCATGACTTCTGGCGGGCCCACGGCGACGATTCGCCTGTGGGCCACGACTGGAGGGGCGGCCGGGACGGTGCGCCGAGTGCCTGCGGGCACCGGCGCACCACCTGGTTGCGACAGCCAAGTTCGATCAGCGGCGCAGGGCCACGGAGCCCCAGAGTGCAGCCACCCCCGTGAGAAGCAGCGCCAAGGTGACGGGCCAGACAAGCGACGCACCGATGACGGCGGCCGGGATGCTGATCGCGGTCAGTGCCCCCGCAGCCGAGGTTCCGATCCAGAACAGGACTCGATGACGGACTGGGATGCCGGGGATGCTGCCGGCGATGGCCGCCCACACGACGGAGCTGAGCGCGACGAGAAACATTGCGTCGACGTCAGCCGATATGCCCACGATGACAGCACTCGGCGCGACGAGGGCAAAGCCGACGAAGGCGTATGTCGCTTGCCGGGTCACCTTGGGCAGGAGGCCCCTGCCGTAGCGGCTGCACATGATGACGGTGTTCATCAGGGGTTCGAGCAGCCACGTCAGGGCGACGAAGGAGACGAGGACTGCAAGGACGGCCTGGGCCCAGAGGGCGTCGTCAAAGGTCTGGAGGAAGCGGCTGAGGAGCAGGGGAGCAACGGTGATCGCCACTCTGGTCGGGTCGGTCTGACCGTTGAACCAGTCGCAGAAGCTCCACAGCACCCGGTAGAGCGGGTTGCGCGCCTTCATCGCGACTGCGAGCTGCTCCTTGGTCACCGCGTTGGTCGGGTCGAGACGAACCGCATCGCGCGAGGCGTCGAGGGCATCCGCGGTCGCGCCACTGCGCATCGACTGAAGGCTGCGTATGTGGTGCGCGGCCGCGCACTCGGGGTCGAGCGCCAAGGCGTCGGCAATGGCCGACTCAGCCTCGTCGTCCCGGCGGAGGTCGTGAAGAGCTCCGGCAATCGCGGCCACCACCTCGGCATCCTCGGGGTCCAGCGCCCTTGCTCTCTCGAAGCTGATGAGCGCCTCCGCGGGTCGGTCCTGCTGGTGCAGGAGAGAGCCGCGGTGGCGGTGCAACCTCGATGCCTCGGGCGCGAGCCGGAGTGCGGAGTCAATGGTTCCCAGGCCCGCGGCCAGGTCACCGATGGCTCCTTGCGCCAGGCTTCGGATGTAGAGGACGAAAGGGTGGTCCGGAGCGAGGGAAAGGGCTTGGGCAGACGCCTCCATGGCCTCGTCGAGGCGCTCCTGCATGAGGAGGGCACGAGTGAGATCGACGTGCATCTGCAGATCGTGTGGCGAGCTGGCGAGGCCGCGTCGCAACTCCCGCTCAGCCTCGGCGGGTCGACCCAGCTCGAGCAGGGCTACGGCCCGGGCGCCGGCGGATGAGGCGGTGTCGCTCATGAGGTCCCAAAAGTCGCAGTGTCGCGCCCAAATGTACCGACGTGACTGGCCGCTGACGGTGAGTTGGGGGACATCGCGAGAACACGGGCGGCGGCCTGCCGCTGCCACTAGCGTGCACGTGTGTCGAACGAACCGATCATCGCTGCCTTGGCTCAGGCGCTGGCCTCCGATCCGGCCAACATCGAGGTGCGCGCACATCTCGCCCTCCTGCTACACCAGGACGGGCGCCAGGCGGAGGCCAAGACCGAGGCGTTGACGGTGCTCGCAGAGCGACCCGACCATCTCGGGGCCCTGCACATCGCTGAGTCCGCGTCCCGGGCCGAGGGTGATGTTCTTCGAGCCAACGCCTACCTTCGCCTTCTTGAGGGTTTGGATGGTTCGACTCGTGCGGGTGTAGCACCCGCAGGCCGTCCTGACCGCGGCGGCGGCCATGGCGACAGCCCGGACGAGTCCCCTGACGAGCCGGCCCACACAGGGCTGGTGCCTGACACCGCCTCCGAGATCTTGGCGGCGTGGGAGGAGACGAGCGGCGTACCCGACCCAGATCTCGGCCAGCTTTCTCCGCCCGGCGTGACCTTGGCCGACGTCGGTGGGCTGACGGAGGTCAAGAAGCGCCTCAACCAGTCCTTCCTCATGCCGATGCGCAACCCCGAGCTGCGGGCGACCTTCAGCAAGTCTTTGCGCGGTGGGCTCCTGCTTTGGGGGCCTCCCGGTTGTGGCAAGACCTTCATCGCGCGTGCGGTGGCCGGTGAGCTCGGTGCCAGTTTCTACGAGGTCGGTCTCGCCGACGTTCTTGACATGTACATCGGCAGCAGCGAGCGCAACCTCCGCAGCGTCTTTGAGACGGCGCGCCGCAACCGACCCTGCGTCCTCTTCTTCGACGAGCTGGATGCGCTGGGGCAGAAGAGGTCGCACCTGCGCGGCGCCGGCGCGATGCGTGGTGTCGTGAACCAGATCCTTGCCGAGCTCGACGGCGCGTCCACCGAGAACGAGGGCGTCTTCGTCCTTGCGGCAACGAACCACCCGTGGGACATCGACTCGGCGCTGCTCCGCCCGGGGCGCTTCGACCGGACCTTGCTCGTCCTCCCCCCGGACCGCGAGGCGCGTGAGGCGATCTTCGCCCTGCACCTTCAGGGTCGACCTTCCGAGCGCATCGACCTGGGCAGGCTGGCCAAGGCGACCGAGGGTTTCTCGGGCGCCGACGTGGCCCTGGTGTGTGAGCAGGCGACTGAGTCCGCGATGGAGAACTCGATGGCCTCGGGATTCGTGCGGCCCATCACACAGTCGCAGGTACTTGAGGCGGCCGGGCAGGTCAGGCCGAGCATCGGGGAGTGGATGGAGACCGCCCGCAACTACGCCCTGTATTCGAACTCGAGTGGCAGCTACGACGAACTGAACGCCTATCTCAAGAAGCGTCGCCGCTGAACCCTGCTCGGCGAGCCGAGCAGGGGCGCTCAGTAGTCGTCGTATAGCGAGTTGGACGCTCGAAGCCGCGCTCCGTTCCGTAAGAGCCGAGCCCCCGAGAGGCGCAGCGCAACCGCAGCGGTTTCGCAGCGGCATACCGGACTCTCTGAACTGCGGGCACCCGCCCGGGACCGGCGAGAACCACTGTCTCGCCCTGATGAAGGAGAGCCTTGTGAAAAGGATCGCGTATGCCGGTCTCGTCGGATCGCTGCTCAGCGCGGCCGTGCTGACCGCGACCGCAACCTCTGCGCAGGCCGCTGCGCGTGACGGTGTCTGTCAGACAGGCGAGTTCTGCCTCTACTACAACAGCGGCCAGCTCGGGTCGGTCTCTGACTTCGCGGGGTCGATCGACGACTACGGCGCCTCTCAGCCCGAGTGCTACGACTTCAAGGGTGCAGGAGCAGGCCAGGGCCTGTGCGTCAAGAACGCTGCCGCCTCGGTGTGGAACCGCACGTCGGGCAACGTCACGGTCTTCTTCAACAGCGGCTACGGCGGGGCGAGCCAGAGCGTCGGCAGCGGCGTCAAGGCCAACCTGAACGCGACCCTGAAGAACCAGAACGCCTCGCACCGCTTCGGTGGGTCGACGGGCAGCAGCTATGGCGCTCCGGGCACCAACCCCCACCCCGAGGCGATCACCCGGGCCCCCAGTGCGACCGCGCGCACGCAGTTCGTCGACAACGAGATCGCCCGCCTCACGGGCGAGACCCAGTGCTTCGTCGGTGACTACCGCACCTACCAGGAGTCGACGTCGAACCACAACACCGGGAACGCGCTCGACTGCACGATCTCCAGCGCCATCGGCACCTACCCGAACGCCACCCAGAAGGCTCAGGGCTGGAAGCTCGCCGAGTGGGTCAAGCAGTACGCCGTCCGTCTCCAGGTCCGCTACGTCATCTGGGACGGCAAGATCTGGAGCGTCGGCCGGGCCTCCGAGGGCTGGCGCACCTACACCGGTGGCTCCGGTGTCACGGGTGGTCACTACGACCACGTGCACGTGTCGATCCAGAACCGCTACGGCGACTGACGGGTCGTGCACGACGCCGTGTGCCGCGCACCCTCCCTGGGGCGCACGGCACACGGCGGTCGGGCGACACGGCATACCTGCTTATTCGGATGTATGCCGTCCGCGCTAGACATGCGGATACGGTGCCATCGTGGACCCGATCAGGAACCCCTATGCCCCTGGCGCCGGGCAGCGCCCGCCCGAGCTCGCGGGCCGTGACGAGCAGCTCGACGCCTTCGAGGTCGTGCTCGAACGCATCTCGCGCGGACGGCCGGAGCGCTCCATCGTCCTGACCGGGCTGCGAGGTGTCGGCAAGACCGTGTTGCTGAATGCGTTGCGGTCAGCCGCTGTTCGCGCGAAGTGGGGCACGGGCAAGCTCGAGGCGCGTCCTGACCAGTCGCTGCGGCGGCCGCTGTCGTCGGCCCTGCACCAGGCCGTCCGGGAGCTGGGTCACTCCAATGACGACGAGGTGCAGCACGTCCTGGGCGTGATCAAGGCCTTCGCCCAGCGAGACGCACCAGCCGGCGCGAAGCTGCGTGAGCGGTGGAACCCGGGCATCGACGCGCCGGCCGCGTCGGGCCGGGCCGACTCGGGTGACATCGAGATCGACCTCGTCGAGCTGCTCACCGACGTGGGTGGCCTGGCCTCGGACACCGGTCGCGGCATCGCTGTCTTCATCGACGAGATGCAGGACCTCGGGCCCGATGACGTCTCGGCGCTCTGCGCGGCCTGCCACGAGATCTCCCAGTCGGGGCTGCCGGTCATCGTCGTCGGTGCCGGGCTGCCGCACCTGCCTGCGGTGCTGTCGGCGTCGAAGTCCTACTCGGAGAGGCTTTTTCGCTACTCACGGATCGATCGGCTCCCACGTGCGGCTGCCGACGCGGCACTCGTCGTGCCCGCCGAGGAGGAGGGCGCAGCCTACGAGTCGGCGGCACTCGATGCCATGTATGCCGCGACCGGTGGCTATCCCTACTTCATCCAGGCCTATGGCAAGGCGGCGTGGGACCGGGCGCCTCGCTCACCCGTGACCGTGGACGACGTGCGGGTGGCGGCACCCGAGGCGGAGTCGGAGCTGGCGGTGGGCTTCTTCGGGTCGCGGTTCGAGCGGGCGACACCGGGGGAGCGGGAGTACCTGCGCGCCATGGCCGACGTCGCGGTGGCGATTGCGGAGGACGCGGCGCAGGAGCTCGACGAGATCGAGTCCGTGCCGACGTCCGACGTCGCCACGTACCTCGGCCGCAAGCCGCAGTCCCTGTCACCGGCGCGTGACGCCCTGCTCAAGAAGGGGCTCATCTACTCGGGTGAGCGGGGTCGCATCGCGTTCACCGTGCCCCACTTCGGCCGCTACCTGCGCGAGCAGACCGCCTGACAGAGCACGCGGCCTCCTCTTCCCTCAAACCAGGAGGGGAGAGGAGGCCGCGGGCTCGGCCGGTCATCCGGTCAGTCGGTCATCCGGTCAGTTCTTGGGCACCGCCGCGATGAGGGCACTCAGGGCGCTCGCCTGGGTCCGCCAGTCGAACACGTTCGGGTGCGCGACGCTGTCGGCCCCCGCCCAGCGCTGCCCGAGACGACCCTCGCCGTCACGGCCTGCGGTCCACACGCTCGTCGCCTGCCGGTCGACGAACGCCTGGTGGCGCGGCTCCTTGACCGTGTCGTTGAGGTCCATGAAGTAGCGCATGAAGATGCCCTTGAACTGCTTGGCGTTGTCGTCGCAGCTCGCGTCGACGGCGTCGCACTTCTCGGTCAGCACGCCGTCGGTGACCAGCGCCGGCGAGGTGATCGCCGAGTCGGCCAGCCGACGGGAGGTCGCGAGCACCTGGGCGTCGCCGGTCGCCCGCCAGAGCTCGAGTCCCGCACCGATGAAGAGACCCTGGTTGTAGCTCCACACGGTGCCGCCGTTGTTGGCGCAGGCCCCGGTGAGGCCGTCGTTGACGAGGCCGTCGGCGTTGACCATCCCGCTGCCCATCAACCACTTCCAACCGGCCTGTGACCGTTCGAGCCACACGGTGTCACCCGCGATGCGGTTGTGCAGCTCGGCCGTGAGCCGGACGTACAGACCCGTGGTGACCGCGTTCTTGTAGGTCTTCTCCGCGTCCCACCACACGCCACCGCCACACGTCGTGTCCCAGTAGCCCTGGACGTAGTTGCCGATGGTGACGGCCATGTCCAGGTACTTCCTGTCCTTCGTCAGGTCGTAGGCCTGCAGCCAGGTCAGCGCCCACCACTCGGAGTCGTCGATGGCCCGTGAGGTGAAGTTGCCCAGCAGTGGGTCGCCCGACAGCTCTCCGGCGGGGAACACACCCTTGTTCCTCTCGAACGTCCGGTCCATCTCATCGAGGTACTGCCGGTCGCCGGTCCTTTGCATGTAGTCCCCGACGGTCTCCAGGGCCACCGCTGAGTTCCACCAGCTCGACGGGAACCACGCCTTCTCCGGATCGTAGGACTCCATCAGCACGCCCACGGCGTCCTTGGTCCGGGTGACCGAAGGTGGGGTGGCGAGCAGGGCGTCGATGAGTGGGAGCAGGACTCCCTTCGCCTTCTCACTCACCTTGTTGGTCCGTGCGCCGGCGACGGCTGAGCGCAGCGCCGTGAGCTGCGTCCGCAGCTCGACCGCATGGCTACCGGCCTCGGCCTGCTGGGCCTTGGTCAGGATGCCGAGCAGCTCGGTCGCGGTGCTCTTCTGGATATCACCGCTTCGCTCCAGTGCGGCCACCTGCTCCCGCAGCTGCGGGAGACCCGTGGCTGGGCTCATCCACTGTGAGAGCACCAGGAGGATCGCGTCACGCGCGGCGGGCTCGATCCGGTTGGACGGGGACTCGACCAGCATCGCCCGGACCTTCTCCAGCGTGGCCATCACGGCCGCCGTGTTGTTCGCCGCCTCGGCCTGGGCGGCCTGGGTGAGCAGCTGCGAGAGGTCCCGGGCGGTGCTGGGGTTGAGCCCGCCACCCTTGCGCGCCTGGTCGACGGCCGACTGGAGCTCCGCGACCTGCGGTGCCCGCGCCAGCAGCTGCACCTCGGCAAGTGAGGTGGAGGCCGTGCCACGGCTTCCGGTGACCGACAGCCGGTAGTGGCGGTAGATCCCGGGGGTGGTGACCGCGAAGGGTCTGGTCTGCAGGCGCCACTGGAACTTCTCGTTCGTGCGCCTGTCCAGCGGGGTCCAGGTCGTGCCGTTCTGGGAACCCTCGAGGACCCAGCTGCTCGGCTCGTCCTCGGTGGCCGGGGAGGTGAGCGTGTAGCTCGTCACCCGTGCGGTCGCACCGCCCAGCCCGTAGCTCACCTTCGGGGACGTACCTGCGAACGTGACCCGGGTGCCGGAGGTGTCGTCGAACAGCGATGCGACGTCCTTGCCCGTCTCGCTGCTGCGGGACGTGCCCTTGCCCGGTCCGGTCACGTCCGTGAGCGGGTTCGGGACCCGGGTGCCCTCCGTGATGGAGGGCGGCGCGTCGTCCGGACCGGTGCCCCACGCGGACGGTGTCGCGCCCATGTCGAACTCGATGTTCCCGCCGGCGACGATCTGGTCGTGGGACAGCCAGGTCCGCGACTGCGCGACCCCGTTGACGCGCACGCCCTGGACGTAGACGTTGGAGGCGCTGTTCCTCGGTGCGCTGATCACGAGGGACTTGCCGCTCTCGAGGTGCAGCGTCGCCTTGGTGAACTGTGGGGACCCGATGGCGTAGGTCGGGGAGCCCATCTGCAGCGGATAGAAACCCAGTGAGCTGAACACCTGCCACGCCGAGAGCTCGCCGTTGTCCTCGTCGCCCGGGTAGCCCTGTCCGATCTCGCTGCCGGTGAAGCTGCGGGCGAGTGCCTCGCGGATGGCTGCCGCCCCCTTCGACGGCTCGCCGGCGTAGTTGTACATGTAGGGGATGTGGTGTGAGAGCTGGTTGGACAGGCCCCACTGACCCTGACGCACGTCCCGTGCCTCGAGCATCTCGTGGATGGGGCGGCCGTAGGAGCCGGGCAGCTCGGCGGTCTCAGGGGTGGCGAAGAACTCGTCGAGCTTGTCGCCCAGGGCAGACCTCCCGCCGAGCAGGTTGGCCAGTCCCTTGCCGTCCTGCGGGGCGTGGAAGGCGAAGTTCCACCCGTTGGACTCGGTGAACTCGAAGCCCCAGACCTTGGGGTCGAAGTCCGCCGAGGACTGCCTCCAGGCGCCGGTCTCCGTGCGGCCCTGGAAGAAGCCGATCTTGGGGTTGAAGAGGCGGACGTAGTCCTGGGCCCGGCTCAGGAAGTAGTCGTAGTTCTGCTTGTACTCCGCGTGACGCGGGTCGCTCGCATCGGTGCTGTCGTAGAGCTTCTTCGACAGGTTGGCGATCCCGTAGTCGTTGACGTAGCCCTCGAGCGACCAGGACGCGCTCTCGTGGACCGAGGTCGGTGTGTATCCCAGGAAGAGGCCCCGGTCCGCACCCTTGCGGCCGACGTTCTCGTTCGGCGGCGCCACCTCCGCGTTCTTCAGCGCCGCGTCATACATCGTCTGCACGTCGATGCCCGGCACTCCCTTGAGGTAGGCGTCGGCGAACGCCACGTCCGAGCTGGTGCCCGTCATGCTGTTCGCGTAGCCGGGAGCCGACCAGCGGGAGACCCATCCGGAGTCCTTGTACTGCTGCAGGAAGCCGTTGACCATCTCTCCGGCCTGGGTGGGATAGAGCATCGAGTAGGCAGGCCAGGTCGTGCGGTAGGTGTCCCAGAAGCCGTTGTTGACGTAGACCTTGCCGTCGGTGACGCGGGCGCCCGTGGTGGTGGGGGTGGTGGCGCCGGGTGACGGGTCGGTGGAGACCGAGGACTGCACCGCGTGCTTGAGGACAGGAGCGGCGGCGGTGCCGACGTTCTCGTGGCCGGAGTTCGGGTAGACGCTCAGCCGGTAGAGGTTCGAGTAGAGCGTGGTCCGCTGGTCAGGAGTGGCGCCCTCCACGTCGATGACACCGAGCTTCTCGTCCCACATGGCCTGGGCCCGCTCCCGCACGTCCTCGAAGCTGTCGGCCGGGGCGATCTCCAGCGCGAGGTTCTTCCTGGCCTGCTCGAGGCTGATCAGTGAGGTGGCGATCCGCATCGTCACGGTCCGGTCGGGGCCCGCGTCGAAGCGCAGGAAGCCGGTGACGTCGCCCCCGCCCCCTCCGTCGAGCTTGCCGCTGTCCGTGACCGCGGCGTCGAAGGTCGCGTGGACGAACATCCGCGTCATGCCCAGGGAGTTGTCGCCACTGCCCACATCGGTGTAGCCGGAGATCGACCGGTCGGCGGGGTTGAGGGTGAGCCCACCGGCGTCGTTGATGTTGTCCAGCACCAGGCTCGTCTGGTCGCCGGGGTAGGTGAACCGCATCATCGCGGCGTGGTCGGTCGGCGTGATCTCCGCCTTCAGGCCGTTGTCGAAGGTGACGCCGTAGTAGTGCGGCTTGGCCACCTCGTTGTCGTGGCTGAAGGTCAGTGAGCGAGCAGCCCGTCCGGCTGCGGGGACGCCCGCCTTGGCGGACGGCATGACCTGGAAGGTCTGGCGGTCGCCCATCCACGGACTGGGCTGGTGGCTCAGGGCGAGCGCCTGCAGCTGAGGGCGGTTCTTCGCGTTGTTGCCCCTGGCGTAGTCGTACAGCCAGCGCGTGGTGCCTGCGTTCGTCACGGGAGTCCAGAAGTTGAACCCGTGCGGGACCGTGGTGGCGGGGATCGTGTTGCCCCGGGAGAAGCGGTCGCTCGAGTTGGTGCCCCGGGTGGTGATGACGTGGTCCGAGGGTCGGGGCGACGTGGTCGCCTCTTGCGCTGCGCCCACCGAGATGTCGTCGATCCAGCCGCCGAAGTCGGCGGGGCCCTGCGGCTTGTCGTAGGCCACCACGATCCGGTCGACGGTCTTGCCCGCGGCGACGGCGCCGATGGAGGAGACCACGGAGTTCCACTGGTTGGCGTAGAGGACCTTGGCAGCACCCTGTCCCTGGGGGCTGAGCTCCCTGCCGTGCTGGTCGCGCGCCTGCAGGTTGCTGAGGTGCGTCCCGTCGGTGAAGGCCAGGTCCACGGCCGCGTGCGTGCTCGGGTAGCTCAGGTCGCCACCGGTGAGCTCGGGGAAGATCTTGTAGGCGAGCTCGGTGGTCGCGGTGACCGGGAGGTCGACGTCGAGCACCTTGTTGTAGGAGTACCCGCGTCCTTCCGCCGTGTGGGCGCCCATGTAGTGCAGGGCAGCCGTGCCGGTGAACCCGACGTTCGGCCGGGAGTTGTAGGCGTCGCCAGGGCCCGAGCCCACGGTGGTCGTCATGTCCGTGGGCGGGATCGCCTTGGTCGACAGCATCCACTCGGCGAGCTGCGTGCCGTCGTCACCGGCGTTCGCCGTGATGTTCAGGCGGTAGAAGCGGTATGCCGTCGTGTTGGTGAAGGAGTACTGCCGGGTCTGGAAGCGGTTGGGGAAGCCCTGGTTGGCGCGGGTGTCCAGAGGCGTCCAGCTGGTGCCGTTGGCGGAGCCCTGCAGGGTCCAGTCGCGTGGGTCCCGCCCTGGTGCGTCGTTCGCAGATCCGAGTGCGTAGGCGACGACGGCCGCCGGTGCCGCGAGCTCGTAGGTCACCCAGTTGCTCCGACCTCCGGCGAGCCACTTGGTGCCGACGTCGCCGTCGGCCAGCTTGGCGGCGGTCTCGTTCGGCGCGTTCTCCCGGCTGGCAGTGACCTTCACGACCTGGTCGGTGACGTTGCCCGGGAAGTCGACGGCGCCCGGGACCAGCTTCTGCACGGATGGGGCGGAGACGACGGCGTTGATCGCGCCGCGGGCACGCGTGCGGATCTGGAACTGCGGTGTGCCGCCCCGGCTGCCGGGAGTCGTGAGGTCCACGGTCAGGGTCTGGGGCGTGTCAGTCAGGGTGACGGCCTCGCCGCCGACGTCGCTTGACCCGCTGTAGACGTTGAGGAAGAGCTCTCCAGCGCCCTGCAGGGTGACCTGGGCACGGTAGGTCGTCCCCAGCGCGAGCCCGGGCATCGGCACCTGGATCCAGGTCTCGCCCTGGGACTGCATCGACCACCGGACCGCTGGCTCTCCGGCCGCAGTGGTGGTCGAGGCGATCGTGCCGGGAACGGACCCGACACCGTTCTGGAAGGGACCCTCCCAGCCGAGCTGGTCGGTGGGGGCCGCGAGCAGGTCGGGGCCGGTGACGGTGCTGGGGCCGCGACCCAGGATGGAGGCGCCGGTGACGCCGGCCGCTCGCGGTCTGCCCTGAGCGTCGAGGTCCGGCGTGTCGACCCAGTTCGGCTGCGGGTCACCCTCCTCGAAGGAGGTCTCGAAGGCCGGAGCAGCGGCGTTGACGACCGCGGCACGTGGCTCGGACGCCGCCGCGGCCGGTGCTGCCGGTGCTGCCGGTGCTGCCGACGCTCCCGCGGAGGGCAGGACCGGGCCGAAGGCAGTGGCGGCGAGGACGATGATGCTGAGCGAGCGGGTCACGGTGCGCATCTGGCTGTTCCTTCTGGGGCGACGACGATGTCTCGCCCGAGAGTCGTGGCGTCAGCCAGACCGCGTCAACCGGAGACGCGGGTACTGTCCGATCCACTCGCACCATCGGACAGTACGAACGCACGGCACCCGCCGAGGACGCCTGCGGACATCTTCGGCGCCGACGTATCTGGCAGCCGTCTTCTCACTCCTTCCCCACGAGAACCCGTCGTTGTCGTCGCACTGGAGGTCGTCATGCCCGGTTGGTACGTCCACCTGGAAGCTGCCCACGACTCTGCGGACCGACTGCGGACGGGGGCGGTGCCCGCGGGCTTCCCCATCTCGGTCTTCGACGCCCAGGCGATCGGCGAGCACTGCCACACCTGGCGCAACTACCTCGAGCTCGGCGCGCTCGGACCCGACCTCTTCTACCTGCTGCCCGACTTCAAGAACACGACAGGCCAGGTCATCCGTCAGGTCGTGCAGTGGGCGCTCGACGTGTGGCAGGTCATCGACGCCGAGTTCGTCGCCAAGTGGGAGAAGTGGATCGACCCGATCTCGACGAACACCTCCCAGCTCGCCTCCCAGCTGACCGGTGGTCTCTCGAACCAGCTGGCCCAGGTCCTCGACGAGCTCATCTCCTCGCTGCTGTCGGCGTTCAAGGGCCTGCTCGCAGAGATGGGCGACTGGTTCGGCGTCCTCACCTCCGGTGTGCCGCAGGGGTTCGGGGACGACGCGTTCTACTGGTCCGACATGTTCCACTACCGGCGGACCTACCAGTTCCCGTTCGTCCTCTTCCAGCAGGCGCAGCAGGCCCTGGCCAATGCCGGGAACGACGCCGAGCGTCAGGACGCCGAGGCGAGGATCGCGTTCGCCGTCGGGTGGATGTCGCACTGCGCGACCGACGTCACCGGGCACGCCTTCACCAACGCCAAGTCCGGCGGCCCATACCGCGACCACTGGCAGCGCCACCACCTCGTCGAGAACCACATGGACTCCGAGAACTACGGCGCGCGGAACCCGGGGCCGCTCTACGGGGAGTACGGCACCTCGGCGCTCCACTTCCGCCTCGCCTTCCGCCACCGCGACGACGCGCCCTACAACGGTCGTGACGACGCACCGGCATACGACTACTGGAGCGGTTTCCCGGCATACGACAACGACGACGGACCGACAGCGACGGCAAACCGGCGCAGCTTCTTCGACCTCGAGACAGGGCCGTTGCCGAGCCATCTCGTCGGGGGCCTCCTCGACGCGATGTCCTCGGTCTACGGGTCCGAAGGGCCGCACATCCTGCTCCAGGACCCGCAGTTCTCGGCGACCGATCCGGCCACCGGCGACCCCGACGGCCGTCCGAACGAGGACGCGATGGCCCAGATGTGGGAGATCGTCTACCGCTACCTCAAGATGACGAGCTCGGACGCCATCAGCCTCCGGCTCCCGCCACCTCCGACCGTCTTCACCGACCACTCCTTCCCGACCCCTCCCGGCGGTGGGGGTTCCGGGATCGACGACGACCCGGGCCGCGGCGCCGACGTGGACGACGACGACTCGTTCACGCTGCTCGACCTGCTCCTGGCGCTCTTCGCGTGGATCGTCTACATCGCGCAGGTGGTGGTGTGGCTGGCCACGGTCCTGCCCGGGCTCATCGTCGACGTCACGACCTTCCCGGCCCGCGTCGTCATCTACTGGGCCGTCATCGTGCCGCTGTGGAACACCTACCTGCTCGCCCGCCGCGCCCTGGTCATGTCCGGCTTTGCGATGCCCAAGCCGGCGGAGATCAACACGGGCCTGACCACCCTCGGCAACGAGGGGACCTACGACATCGCGTCAGCCCTGGACAACCCCTTGGGTATGCCGTCCGCCCCCAGACCGGTCACCGAACCTTCCGGGCGACTCACCGCGGCGCACCCGCGCGGGCTGGACCGTGCCTACCCTCGCGGCATCGTGCGCGACCTGCCCAGCGCCATCAGCCGGTCGGACATCACCGGGGCCTTGGGGCTCACGGGTCCGCTGCGCTACCGCGCCGATGCTCCCGGTGACGAGTTCAAGGCGTCGGAGTGGATCGCCCCGTGGCGCTACCCGCTGACCAACCAGGCCGGTGACGGCGTCGCCCAGGAGGGCGCGGAGACCCACGTCGGCCCCTACGTCGTCGGCTCCAACTCGACGATCCTGCTGTCCGGGCTCCTCGGTGACGACGGTGCGCGCGCATCGTTGGAGAAGGCGGCGTCACCAGCCGAGACCCTGGCGGCCCTCGACACCCACCTCCCCTCGGACGAGCACCTCGGCGGGCCGGTCGACTACGGGCTCTACCTCGTCGGTCGGATGGTGGCCAAGTCCGGGCAGTCCCAGTTCGACGTCCCCGACTTCAACCTCGACGCCGACCGCGGCTACGCCTGGCACTGCTGGGACTGGGACCGGGGCAAGGAGACCTGCCGCCCCGACATCAACCAGGAGTTCGGCGAGGACTACTCCTACCCGCAGCCGTGCACCTCGCCGCAGGGCTTCCACGCGGACCACGACCTGCCCTCGCAGCCCGGCCTCTGGTACGTCGAGTCACAGGACCTGGCGGTCCACTACCTGCCCGGTGACGGTCCCCCGTCCTGCCTGGAGCAGCACGACCACGACCCCGTCACGGATCCCCGGTGGCGAGACCAGCTCCGCGAAGGGAGGGGATGACCATGTCGCGCAGGACGAAGCGAGACGACGACGACCACCCGGTCCTCACGCCCAAGGAGGACGAGGCCCAGCGGGGCACCGACCCGCCCGGCTCGTTCGGGCACGTCGACCTCCCGGACGGTGAGCTCGACCCGGACTGGCAGCCGGGTCAGGCGGGCGACGAGGCCGAGTCGCTCATCAAGGAGATCGGCGGCGAGCACCGACCGCGTCGCGAGGACGTCTACCCCTACCTCCTCATCCGGGCGTTCAGTCCCGGTGACCGTGGAGCGAGGCCGACATGGCCGCCACGGCCGTGCTGGGAGTCACCGGACATCGCCCTCATCGACGCCGGCTGGACCGGCCCCTACGACCCCAGCCAGCTCGTCGCGAGCCCGACCTCCGGTCGCAGCTACCGGGTCTTCGTCCGCATCTGGAACCTCGGCCTCCTCCCGGCGATGGGCGTCCACGTCCGCGCCTGGGCGGTGAACCCCGGCTTCTTCGGCGGGGACCCGAGCAACCCGGCATACCAACCTGTCCTCATCGGCGGAGCGATGGTGCACCTGGAGGACCGCACGCGTCCCGGAGCGATGGCCGTCGTCGAGCTCGACCACACCTGGGACATCCCCCCGGACCTCACCGGTCACGAGTGCCTCATGGCGACCGTGAGCTGCCCCCTCGATGAGTGGAACGGCGTCCTGGACGCCAACAACGACCGTCACGTCGGGCAGCGCAACCTCACGATCCTCGCCGGAGCGCAGAGCGCGAAGGAGATGCTCTTCACCCTCGGCGCGGCCGTGACCAGGTCCGGCACCCTGGAGCTCGTCCACGGTGGCGCTGCCGTCGTCCCGCTCCTGCGCGGAGTCCTCGGCACGACCAAGTCGGAGTTCGGGTCAGCAGCACGGCTGCGCGCCCCGGACATGAAGTCCCTCCGCCTGGGCGTCGACATCGGCACGGGCCGGCATCTGCTCACGATGTTTGCGGTCGAGGGCGGGTGGCTGGTCGCGGACAGTGCGCGGGTCTGGACGCTTGCCATCGAGCACGGCCTGGTCCGGGACCGTGGCCGCCACCGCACCGGCGGCGACGGCGACGGACATCCCTTCGCCGAACCGAACGGGAGTCGCCGACTCATCGAGGAGCTCGGGCCCGACTACTACGGCGAGATCGGCGTCGTCGTGGACGGCGACTCCGGCAGCGCCCTGCTCGAGGGCCTGCTCCATCTCTGGGACCTGCAGAGCCTCGACGCCGTCGACCTCGCCCGGGCCATCGCCGGCGACAAGCCGGGCGCCCACCTGCTCCGGTTCGCCCACACCGACCCCGAGCTCGAGGAGGTCGGTGGCTACTCGCTCACGGTCATCGGCTGAGCACGGCGGCTGACGCGCGTGAGGAGGACCCCCACGATGGCGAGCCCACCGCCGACGAAGGTGAGCGCCGGCGGCACCTCCGCCAGGAGGGCCCACGCGATCAGGGCCGCGATGAACGGCACGAGGAAGGTCGTCAGGGTGACCTTGCCGGCGTCGCCGCGCGAGAGCACGTAGGCCCAGGTGGTGAAGGCGATGGCGGTCGGGAAGATCCCCAGATAGGCGATCCACCACAGCGTGCTGGCGTCGGCCACCGTGACCACCTCGACGAGGTCACCGGCCCACGGCAGGCAGACCACCGTCCCGATGACGCACGCGATCCACGTCACCTCGGGACCCGGCATACGTCCGAGCAGTGGTTTCTGCGCCAGCACGCCGATCGCATAGGTGACGGCCGCCAGCACGGCCAGCCACACCCCCACGGTGTCGCCCGAGCCGTCGCCCGAGAAGCCGCGGGCGATGATCGCGACGCCCACGAAGCCGACGAGCATGCCGGCGAGCAGCCACCGGGTCAGGCGCTCGCCGAGGAAGACGGTCGCCAGCAACGCCACGATCAGCGGGCCGATCTGGACGATCAGGGCCGTGGTGCCTGCGTCGATCCGGCGCTCCGCCTCGTTGAGGGCGAGGTTGTAGATCCCGAACCAACCGATCCCGCAGACCACGAGGAGCCACCAGTCGCGGCCCTGGGGCCAGGTCGGCCGACGTCGAAACACCAGGAACGACAGGGCAGCCGAGGCAACGAGCAGGCGGCCGAGCGAGAGCGCACCGGCGGGCACGTCCCTGCCGAGGTGGCGGATGGCCACGAACGCCGACGCCCAGAGGACGAGGGTGACGCTCATGGCGACCAGGACCCGCCAGTCCAGCGCTCCCGCACCGCGGCCCGGGTGCGCGGTGTCGACGGAGCCGACCTCCGACTCTCGAGGAGCGGGTGCGGCGCCGGCGGAGAGGGTTGTCACTCGCTCAACGGTAGGCGGAGGCCGGGACACTCTTCGAGCGGATTCCGGCCAGATGAGGGCGAGTTGCCGCCAGGAGGAGCGGCCTGCCGCCCGCAAGACCGAAGCGGCACACCCCAAGGGGGGTGGTCGCGGCTCGTCGAGCGTCCTAGCGTGAAGGGGTTCCCCAGACGCAAGGGGTGGCAGAACCATGAGCCCGCCTGACGACACGGAAGGACCAACGACATGAGAGCACTCACCTGGCACGGCCCGGAGGACGTCCGCGTCGAGGAGGTCCCCGACCCACGCATCGAACAGCCCAACGACGCCATCATCAAGGTGACCTCCACAGCCATCTGCGGTTCCGACCTCCACCTCTACGGACCGCTCGGCCCCTTCCTCTCGGTCGGTGACGTGCTCGGGCACGAGACGATGGGAGTCGTGGAGGAGGTCGGCCCCGAGGTCACCCACATCCGCGCCGGCGACCGGGTGGTCATCCCCTTCAACATCTCCTGCGGTCACTGCTGGATGTGCACCCGTGGCTTCATGGCGCAGTGCGAGACGACGCAGGTCCGCTCGCAGGACAAGGGCGCCGCGCTCTTCGGCTACACCGAGCTCTACGGCTCGGTCCCTGGCGGCCAGGCGGAGTACCTGCGCGTGCCGCAGGCGCAGTTCGGCCCCATCCCGGTGCCGGAGGGTGTCAGCGACGAGCGCTTTCTCTATCTCTCGGACATCCTCCCGACCGCCTGGCAGGGCGTGGAGTTCGCCGCGGTGCCGGAGGGCGGCAGCCTCGCGGTCTTCGGGCTGGGTCCGGTGGGACTGCTCGCGGTCGCCATCGGGGCGCACCGTGGGTTGCAGGTCGTGGCCGTCGACAACGTGCCGGAGAGGATGGCCAAGGCTGAGCAGTACGGCGCGACCGTCATCAGCAGCTCCGAGGACGACGTGCCCGCCGCGATCCACGAGCTCACCGACGGCCGTGGTGTCGACGGCGCCCTCGACGCGGTCGGCATGGAGGCCCACGGGAGCCCGGCCGCCGCCGCCGCCATAAAGGCAGTGGGCCTCATCCCCGACAAGATGGCCAAGCCCCTCATGAAGAAGGCCGGTATCGACCGGCTGGCAGCCCTGCACAACGCCATCCGCGCGACCCGCCGCGGTGGCACCGTGTCGATCAGCGGTGTCTACGGCGGGATGGCCGACCCGATGCCGATGATGGAGCTCTTCGACAAGGGACTCACGCTGGCGATGGGTCAGTGCCACGTCAAGCGGTGGGTCGACGACATCGTCCCCGTCGTCATGGAGGACGGCGACCCGCTCGGCCTCGAGACCCTCGCAACGCACCGGCTGCCTCTGGACGATGCGCCGGCGGCATACAAGACCTTCCAGAAGAAGGAGGACGGCTGCATCAAGGTCGTCCTCAAGCCCTGACCCACCGCAGCCGCCCAGATGCTGGTCGAGCACGGCGATCATCCTTCCCAGGAAGGGTGGTCGCCTGCTTGGTCATGGTGCCCCTGGCACCTCGCGCGCCCGTTCGTCCGCGGGGAGGAGCCGTGGTTCGACCCGTCCGTCGAGCCAGGCCGTGATCATGTCGCCGAAGAGGTCGGGGTCCTCGATGCTCCACACGTGGTGCATGCCGGGAGCAAGGCGGGTGTGGGCCCCTGAGGGCAGGTCGGTGACGGTGTTCATCGATGTCCTGACGACCCGGGCCTCGCGTTCTCCCGCCACGAGGAGCATCGGTCCGGCGTAGGCGTCGAGCCCGGTCGGCGACGCCCCCGCGTGGATCTCGTCCAACATCCCCCGCGCGGTGTCGCGCCTCACGGAGAGCCCGTGGCTGACATAGAGACCGCGCGAGTCCGGCGGGAGCCGGAACGCCGCCGCCTGAGCCCGCCAGAACCAGGGCCTCTCCCACAGTGCGAGCTGGAGCCGTGCCGACAACCGGTGGAGTCCGCGAACCGGCTGCAACGGCGCCCCTGAGGCCAGCACGGAGGCGACGGATCCGGGATGCCGGGCGGCCAGGTGGAGCGCCACCAGACCTCCGAGCGAGAGACCGACGACGTGGAAGCGACGGTGGCCGGTCAACGCCTCCACCCGGTGCACGACGTCATCCGCGGCGCCACCCAGCCCCGGCCATGTCTCCTCGGTGCGTGAGCCGAAGCCGGGCAGGTCCGGAGTGATGACCGTGCGATGGGAGAGAGCCGCCAGCTGTGGCTCCCACATCCAGCTCGCGACGTTGCCGCCGTGCAGCAGGACCACCGGCAGGGAGTCCCGGCTTTGCGAGGGCCGGGAGGCAGGGTGCAGCTGGGCAAACGGCTCGGTCAGCGCCCCAGTCACGACAGGGCCTTCTCGACGTCGTCGAGCCATTCCAGCTCGGCGCGAGCGTGGCGCACCCCGTTGTCCACCGTGGCGAGCCGCAACCTCGCGGCCCGGTCGACCGGCTCTGCCTGGCTCTCGCGGATCGCCGTGACCGTGTCGAGGAGGCTCTGCGCCGCCTCGCGTCTGCGCCCCAGCAGGATCGCTGTCTCCTCGGCGTCGAGGTCGCCGGCAAAGAAGACCCGTGCGAGGAAGGAATCGCGGGACGTCTGCCGGTCGAGGTCGGAGACCAGCCATGCGTGCAGCGCCTCCTCGCCGGCGGCGGTGATGCTGTGCTCCTGGCGATGCGGCCCCGCGGTGCCTCGCGTCGTCCGGACCTCGACGAGGCCCTGGTCCACGAGTGCGGCCAGGGTCCGGTAGATCTGTGCCTTGTCGGCCGCCCAGAAGTAGTTGACGGAGGAGTCGAACCGGCGCTTGAGGTCATAGCCGGACATCGGGGCGAGCTTGAGGAAGCCCAGGATCACGAACTGAAGAACCATGCGACTAGTAGACGTCACAACTAGGGGACTTGTCTACTAGTTGGCGGAGGTCGCGGAGGAGGGGCGTGCTCCGACGACGCACGGCTCCCGACGCTCAGCCTGCAGCCACACCGAACCAGCGCACAAGCGCCTCGGGGAGATCCGGTCCGCCGTCGCCCGACCAGACGACGTGTCCGTCGGGCCGCAGCAGCAGCGCCGGCGCCCCGAGCTCGTCGCTCCGCTCCGCGACGAGGTCGACCCGGTCAACCCACCCCTCGAGTGACAGCGCTCCCGTCTGGTCCACAAGCACGCCACGACCGCTGTGCAGCAACGGATACAGCCTCCTGCCGCTGGTGAAGGTGACGTCGCGCTGACGGCGACCGAGCAGGTCAGAACCCTCGCCCACGGCATACCGGACTCCCAGAGAGGTGATCTTCCCGAGGAGGTGGGCGTGCACACCCGGGAGCTCCATCACCTCGGCGAGGAGCGTCCTGACGGCCTGCGCGCCGGGCTCGGGCGACTGGAGCTCGGCCTGTGCGCGCGTCACCGTGAGGACCTCCTGGGCCACGGGGTGCCGCTCGGACTCGTAGGTGTCCAGCAGACCCTCTGGCGCCGTGCCGCAGACGGTCGCCGCGAGCTTCCAGCCGAGGTTGAACGCGTCCTGCAGGCCGGGGTTGAGGCCCTGCCCACCCTGTGGCGGATGCACGTGCGCGGCGTCGCCGGCCAGGAGCACCCGCCCGATGCGGTAGTGCTCCGCGAGCCGCGTCGCGTCGCCGAAGCGCGACAGCCACCTCGGCGAGTGTGCGCCGAAATCCGTGCCGGCATATGCCGTGAGCTGCGTCCGCAGGTCCTCGAGCGTGGGCGGTGGGGCACCCTCGTCGGCGACCTCCGCGGCCGCGACGATGCGATAGACGCCGTCTCCGACCGGCCCGGCCCCGAAACCGCGATGAGTCTGATGGACGCGCTGGATGACGGCCATGACCTCGTCGAGCGGAGTCGTCAGCTCGGCCTCGCCGAGGATCCACTGTCGACGCGCGGGCTCCCCCGGGAAGGGGATGTCGAGCAGCCGCCGCACTGCGCTCCGACCCCCGTCGCAGCCGACGACCCAGCGTGCCCGGAGGGTCGTGCCGTCGGAGAGCCCGACGTCCACGCCCATGGCGTCCTGACTCACACCGATGGCCTCGACACCCCGGCGGATCGGGATGCCGAGCTCGTCTGCGCGCTCGCGCAGGGCTTCCTCGACAAGTGGCTGCGGGATGGCCAGCGTGTAGGGGTATGTGGTGTCGAGCTCGACCGGCTTGCTCGTCCTGATGCCGGCGAAGAAGCCGTCGGCCGGGTGGGTCGTCCCCTGCGGCAGCAGATCGTCCAACAGGCCGCGCATCTCGAGGATCTCGATGCTGCGGGCATGCAGGCCCATGGAGCGGACCATCGGATTGGGTTCGAGGTCCCTGTCGAGGACGACGACATCCACCCCGTGGAGCTTGAGCTCGTTCGCCAGCATGATGCCGGTCGGCCCGGCCCCCACCACGATCACGTCGTGCATGCGTCTCCCCGTCCCATGAAGTGGTTGCGCGCCAACGACTTTCGCGCGGTACGGGCCCCATGGTGAACCAAGACCGGGGCCTTGCGGCAAGCCCCCTGGTGCGCTATATCTTGGTAGTGGCAGGGAGACTCATGTCCCTGCCTTCGTCATGTCGCACCGTTCGCCGGGCGCCATCCGGGGGGCGGGTCCTCGCCCACGCGACCGTCGACAGCCTCGCGCAGCAGGTCGGCATGTCCGGTGTGGCGGCCGTACTCCTCGATCAGGTCGAGCAGCAGCCGGCGCAAGTTGGCGTGCTGGCCGTGCGCGCCCACATGCACGGGCTGGTCGAGCCCGCCGGTCTCGAGCCGCTCGGCCGCCGTCGCGCGCGACCGTGCCACGGCGTCCTCCCAGAACGCATACAACGTCGCTGGGTCGTCGTCGTCGGCCGAGGTGTGCTCCCAGTCGTCATCCTCGTCCCAGCCGTTGTCCTGCCAACGCCGACGGCATCGGCTCGTCCGCCAGCTTGCTGCGGAACGTCTGGTCCTCGACGACCGCCAAGTGCTTGAGCAGCCGCCCGAGGGTGAGCGACGACCTGCCGATGCGCAGGCACAGTGCGGCGGCAGGCAGACCATCCGCCTTCCACCGGAACGTCCACCGCAGCCGTTCGAGCGCCGCCAGCACCTGCTCGCCTCGGCCCCCGCGAGAGGCGGCTCCCACGGTGTCTCCTCGCTGCCCGGCACCGGGTCGGTCATGACTCCTCCCGTCCCGTCGAGCTGCCGGTATGCCGGGTGGCCGGGTCCGTCGCGAGCCGCGCTTCCAGCGCGGTGAGGTCACGTTCGGCGAACTGCCGGTGCCACCACTCCTCGTCGAGAAGGACGTCGAGGCAGTGCTTGACCACGAAGGTCTCGCCCTCGGGTGGCCAGCCGGCTCCCACGATGGGTGAGGTCGTCTCACCGAGCTGCTCGTCAGTGAGGGTGGCGAGCAACGTCCGCACCCTGTCGAAGCGGCCGTCTCTGAGCACCAGGGCCTCGTCGAGCGTCGGCCTTGCGTCGCGATCACGGGGGACCGCAGGGATGTCGGGCATCTCGTCGAACGGGAGGTCGAGCGGATGCCACGGTGACGGTTCGCCGAGGATGGCGCGGCCGAGCCAGGAGTCAGTCGCCATGGACAGGTGGCGCAGCGTCTCGATGAACGACCACTCCTCGGCGACGCTCTCGTGCAGCAGGTCCGGATCGACCGCCTCGAGCCGTCGAGCGCGAGCGACCGTGCCCGACCAGAGCCCGTCGATGACCGACCACGCCTCCCGGAATCCGTCGGCGTCGCTGGGCCGCAGCTGTCGTCGCTCGGGGTGGAGCCGGTCGAGCTCGGCCTCGACGAGGGGACCGATGTCGACCCCGTTGACCCGCACGTCCTCCATCGGGCCCCACATCTCCACCTGCTGGAGCTCGACGCCTCGCATCCGGACGTTGCGAAGTGACGCATTGCGGATGTCGACGTCAGCAAGGTCGACCGAGCGGAAGGTCGATCGACTGAGGTCGACCCGGTCGAACCGTGAACCCGAGAGGTCCACGTGCTCGAAGCTCGTGCCCAACAGCTGCTCGTCCCGGAAGGTGCGTCCCGTCGGCTCCGTCTGCGTCATGGACGGAACGGTAGAACCCGATCCGGACGATCTGCGTCCGGTTCAGGTTGCGGTGGTGTCGATCTGTCGGCTGGCCGGTGAAGCCGGGTGGCGAGCTGAGACAGCCAGGGCAAGGGTGGCAAGCCTTCCGGCTCGTCGGTCGGATCGAGGGTGGGGCAGGTCCACCTCCAGGTCGAGCCGCTCGACGTTGAGCCGCTGCCCCGAGACTGGAAAAGGCGGGCCCGACGCGCCTAGGTTGTGTTCGTGGTGGACAGGGCGACCACGCGACGTGAAGGAGCGACGATGGGCGGGCACCCGGCATACCTGCAGACGGTGCTGGACTGCGAGCGGCCCCGAGAGCTGGCCGAGTTCTATCGGCAGCTGCTCGGGCTCGTCTACCGAGCAGGCGACGAGCCGCCGACCGACGGCAGCGTGGACGATGCTGACTGGCTCGTCCTCACGCACCCCGACGGCACGCGCGGGCTCGCGTTCCAGCAGGTCGGGCGGCTCGAGCGGACCACCTGGCCCGAGCACACGGTGCCGCAACAGCTGCACGTCGACTACGTCGTCGACGACGTCGAGGAGCTGGAGCGGCACAAGGACGAGGCCCTGCGTCTCGGCGCCGAGCTGCGGCTCGACCGCACCGACGACGACGAGGAGCCGCTCTACGTCCTCGCCGACCCGGCCGGGCACCCGTTCTGCATCTTCGTGGGGTAGGACAGACTTCGGGGCATGGTCGAGGCGGTCAACGAGCTCCTGCTCCGGAACGCAGGAGCAGCGTGGGTCATCCCGGCGATGTTCCTCTTCGCCGCCTTCGACGGCATCCTCCCACCCATCCCCAGCGAGTCAGCCCTCATCGGTCTCGCGGCGGTGGGGGGTTCGACGGGGGAGCCGAACTGGCTGGCGCTCGGCCTGGCCGCCGCGGCCGGTGCCTGGATCGGGGACAACGGGGCCTACCTCCTCGGGCGACACGGCCACCTCGACCGATTCATGGAACGCACGGATCGGCGTCAACGGGCGATGGAGTGGGCGAGCACGCAGCTGGACCGCAAGAGCGCGGTGATCATCGTCGTGGGCCGCTACGTCCCGATCGGGCGGGTCGCCGTGAACCTGACCGCGGGTGCGTCGCACTACCCGCGCCGCCGCTTCTCGCTCCTCACCGCCTTCTCCGCGGTGATGTGGGCCTCCTGGTCAGTGGCTCTGGGGACCTTCGCGGGGAGCTGGGTGCAGGACAACCCGCTGCTCGCCGCGGCCCTCGGCATCGGGCTCGCCCTCGTCGTGGGGCTGCTCATCGAGCGGTTCGTCTCCCGGGCCACGAGAACGGACGCTGCGTAGCCAGTGGGCGGCGATCTCGCGAGCGTCGGGTGAACACGGCGGCTCCCGTCGGAGGTGCGGGTCCGGGGCGGTCAGACTGCTGCCATGGTCGAGGCGGTCAACGGCTTCATCGAGCTCCACTCGGGTTCGCCGTGGCTGATCCCTGCCCTCTTCGTCTTCTTCGCCATCGACGGGGTGCTGCCCCCGTTGCCCAGTGAGGGAGTCCTCATCGGGTTGGCCGCGGTCGGCGCCTCGTCGGGCACACCGCACTGGCTCGCGTTGTTCGTCGCGGCCGCGGCGGGCGCGTGGGTGGGCGACAACCTCGCCTACGTCCTCGGGCGGCGCGCCCGCCTCGATCGGTTGCTGGAGCGCACCGCACGCGGGCGGCGGGCACTGGTCTGGGCGCGCGGCCACCTCGACCGACGTGGGGCCGTCATCGTCGTCGTCGGGCGCTGGGTCCCGGTCGGTCGCGCTGCGGTCAATCTCGCAGCCGGTGCGACGGGCTACTCGCAGCGCCGTTTCGCCGGGTTCACGGTGCTCTCGGGTGTCGTCTGGTCGGCGTGGTCGGTCGGGGTGGGGACCCTCGCGGGCCGCTGGGTGCGGGACAACCCGCTCCTCGCAGCCCTCGTGGGCGTGGCCGTCGCCATGGTGGTGGCCGTCGTCATCGAGCGCGCCACCCGCCTGATTCCGGCGCCGAAGCGGGTCGCTGCCGACCGCCTGTGAAGGCGTGGTGAGTATCGCCCGCACGGCGTTGCCGGGTGCGCATCGAGCACAGAACGATGACAGAGTGACATGGAGTCAGGCCGGGCAGTCCGCCCGGATCACGGAGATGATGAGGGGTTGTGCAGGTGCGTTCGCGTGGGTGGGGATTCAAGCTGGGGGTCACGGTCGTCGTGCTGGCGGTGCTTGTCGGGGGAGGCGTGTGGGGCGGTATGACCTGGCTGTCGCGCGACAAGGAGGCGGCCAGAACAGCCGTCGACCGCGTCGCGACCGGCCTGGCCGATGGCAAGGTGGCGTCGGGCAGCACTGTCCCGGACGATGCCCGGACGGACGTCGCCGAGATCCTCAAGGGCATGGGCAAGGCCGAGCACGCCGTCACGGTCGCTTCGATGACCGAACCGGACGGCGGCACGGCGCAAGCCACGTTGAGGCACGTCTGGACCCTGCCCGGGACCGACGAGCGATGGACCTACGAGACGCCACTGACGGTGCGCAAGGCCGACGGCACGTGGGCGGCAGAGTGGTCGCCCGCGATCGTCGCCCCCGACCTCGTCGAGGGTGAGACCCTGCGGATCAGGCGGGAGCAGCCGGCGCGGGCCGAGATCCTCGGCGCCGGGGGCCAGCGGATCGTCCGGCCGCGACCCGTGTCACGCATCGGCATCGACAAGACGAAGGTCACCGCGCCCCAGGCGCTCGCGTCCGCACCGCTGCTCGCCGATGCGGTCGGGATCAACGTCGCGAACTACGTCACGGCCGTCCGGAACGCCGGACCTCAGGCGTTCGTCGAGGCGATCACGGTGCGAGAGGGCAGCCCGCAGGAGGCGTCGGCCCGAGCGCTCGACGCGCCCGGCGTCTTCTTCGTCGCCGACACCATCCCACTCGCTCCCACCTCCACGTTCGCCCGGCCCCTGCTCGGGGTGGTCGGTGACGCGACCGCCGAGATCGTCGAGAAGTCCGAGGGCCGCGTCGCCGCGGGCGACGAGGTGGGGATCGGCGGAGTGCAGGCGGCATACGACACGCAGCTGGCAGGCCAGCCGGGCCTGACCGTCGTCGCGAACGGTGGACCAGAGGATCGCACCCTCTTCACCTCCGAGGCCACGGCCGGCAAGCCCGTCACCCTCACCCTCGACGTCGCGCGGCAGCAGGCCGCCGAGGACGTCCTGGAGGAGGTCGAGTCGGCCTCGGCCATCGTCGCCGTCCAGCCGTCCACGGGCAACGTCCTCGCGGCTGCGAGCGGCCCGGGAGGCAAGGGTGTCTCGACCGCCACGCAGGGGCGTTACGCGCCGGGCTCGACGTTCAAGGCCGTGTCGACGTTGGCCCTGCTGCGCGCCGGGGTGACCCCGGCCAGCAGGGTCGTGTGCACGCCCACCATCACCGTCGACGGACGCTCCTTCAAGAACGTCGACACCTATCCGGCATCCGCGCTGGGCTCGGTCCCCTTCAGCACGGCCTTCGCCAACTCCTGCAACACCGCCTTCATCCGCGCGGGCGAGGAGCTCCCCCCGGCCGGGTTGCCCACCGCCGCAGCCGCGTTGGGCCTCACCGCGGAGCCGACGCTCGGGGTGCCGGGATTCCTCGGCTCGGTGCCACAGCCGCAGCCGGGCACCGACCGGGCCGCGTCGATGATCGGCCAGTCCAAGGTCCAGGCGTCACCGCTCGGCATGGCGACCGTCGCGGCGTCGATCGCCGCGGGCAAGCCCATGGCCCCTCGGCTCGTCACCGATGAGGCGGCCACGACCACCGCGCCCAAGGCCCCCGCCGATCCGGTCACGGCCGCCGAGGGCGCGCAGCTCAAGGCCCTCATGCGTGGGGTCGTCGAGCAGGGCAGCGCGGACTTCCTCGCCGACGTGCCGGGCGCCCCTGTCGTCGCCAAGACGGGCACGGCCGAGTTCGGTCCCGCGGACGCTCTCAAGGAGCACGCCTGGATGATCGCGATCCAGGGAGACCTGGCCGTGGCTGTGTTCGTCGAGGAGGGCGAGGGCGGCGCGACCACTGCCGGACCCCTGCTCGAGGAGTTCCTCCGCGCCGTGGCCTGACCTACCGCAAAGGAGGTGGGGCGATCGCCCCGCTTCCCGTGCAGTGGCCCGCGATGTCAGGAGCCGCTGACCTCAGCGAGCCGCCGCAGGGCCTCGCGCCGCTCCTCGGCGTGGTCGACGATCCGCTGCGGATAACCCTGTGCGTAGCCGTCCTCGTGCTCCCACGGCTGGTGCGCCGCCTTGCCGCTGAGGTGCGCGAGCTCGGGCACCCACCGCCGCACGTAGGCGCCGTCGGGGTCGAACTTCTCGCCCTGGGTCACGGGGTTGAAGACGCGGAAGTAGGGAGACGCGTCGGTCCCCGTCCCCGCGACCCACTGCCACCCGTGGTTGTTGGACGCGATGTCGCCGTCGATGAGGTGGTCGAGGAAGTGCCGCGCCCCGATCGGCCACCACACGTGCAGGTCCTTGGTGAAGAAGCTCGCGGTGATCATCCGGACCCGGTTGTGCATCCAGCCCTCTGCGAGCAGCTGGCGCATGCCGGCGTCGACGATCGGGTAGCCCGTCGTCCCTGTCCGCCACGCCTCGATCGCGTCGGTGGGCTCGTCATAGGCCATGCCCTTCAGGGCGTCCCGCAGGTCGTGCCATGCGCTGGACGGGTTGTGCCACAGCACATCGGCATAGAACTCGCGCCACCCGATCTCGGTGGCGTAGGTCTGCGCCCCCTCGCCACGACGACCTGCGAGGTCGGCGAGCAGGGTGCGTGGGTGGAGGACCCCCAGCTTGAGATAGGGGGAGAGCCGTGACGTCCCGTCCGTGCCGGGCACGTTCCGATCGGTCGCGTATGCCGTCAGCGCGTTCTCGAGGAACTCCCGCCACCGGGCGTGGGCACCCTTCTCTCCTGCCGGGGGAAGGTCGGGCAGGTCCGGGGCGTCGAGCGCGTCCCGGACCGCCCGGGTGGCCCTGTCGTCGTCGCCGGCGTGCCGAAGGGGCAGCTCGCCCGGGCGGGGTGCCGGCTCGGGCCAGCCGTGCGCCCGCCACGCCTTCGCGAACGGTGTGAAGACCTTGTATGCCGTGCCACTGCCGTTGAGCACGAGACCCGGCCCCACGGCATACGGGGTCCCCGTCTCGACCCACTCGACGCCGCCGGCCGCCAGGCTCTCGGCGACGGCCGCGTCCCGGCGGCGACCGAAGGGCGTCGTCTCACGGGTGACGTGGACCGACGTCGCGCCGACCCGGTCGGCGAGCTCGGGGACGACCCGGGCCGGGTCGCCCCAGAGCAGGGTCAGGGCGTCGTCGAACTCGGCACGCGTGGCCTCGAGCGTGGCAGCGAGCCAGGCGCGACGCGCCGGCCCGGCGTTGGTCCACAGTGCGGGGTCGATGACGTAGGCGACGACCAGGTCCCCGTCCGCCGCGTCACGGGCGGCGAGCAGGGCCGGGTGGTCGCTGCGGCGCAGGTCGCGGCGCAGCCACAGGAGCGAGGTCATGCCTCGATCGTGTCACCTCGGACCCCGAGGAACGCGTCGAGGACGGCGGCCTCGCGCCGGAGGTCTTCGGCCCGGTCGCGGTGTCCGTCCGCCTCGACCTCGGTCGAGGCCTCGCGGCGCTCCTCGACCTCGCGGTGCAGAAGCGCCCGCACGTCCTCGGGTGTGAGCTCACGACGTGCTGCCTCGGTCGCACCCGCTCCGATGGCGGCGCCTGCGATCGGCGAGTCGTCGGTGCCGAACGAGGCCGTCTCGACGTCATCAGTGGGGACGGCCTCGGCATTGTCGATGGCGCTGAGTGCCGAGCGCAGGGCCGAGACAGCGGCCGTGTCGCGACAGCGCATGGCTTCTTGAGGGTGGCGCGCATCGATGCGCGCACCTCGTGGACCGACGGGAGAGCAGTGGAGTCCGGCACCTGGCCATCGTGGTCGGGCGCGTGCTTCGATGAGGACATGGACAACGAGAAGCGTGTCGTCAGCGCCAGCCGGGACATCGCCGCCCCGGCCGAGGCCGTCTTCGAGCTCATCGCTGACCCACGGCGGCAGCCCGAGTGGGACGGCAACGACAACCTCGTCGAGATCATCAAGGGCGACCGCATCCGCGGCGTCGGTGAGGTCTTCGCGATGCGCACGACCAAGGGCAACCACCGCGACAACCTCGTCGTTGCCTTCGAGGAGGGGCGGCGCATCGCGTGGCGCCCCGGCAGCGAGGGCAAGGCGCCGGCGGGTCATGAGTGGCGCTGGGAGGTCGAGCCGCTCGCGGACGGTGGCTCACGGGTCACGCACACCTATGACTGGACGGAGCTCACCGACGAAGCCCGTGTGCCGCGTGCCCGGGCCACGCAGGAGCCGCAGCTGCGCGCGTCCCTCGACCGTCTGGCGACCCTCGCGGAGTCCCTCACCTCGTGACGCGGACATCGTGGATGTGCCCTGTTGCAACCGGGACGATCCACGATTTCCACGTCATGCACGGCGCGTCTGGTCACGCGTCGGCGCGAAAGCCCCTGAGCCGCAGGCTGTTGGTCACGACGAACACCGACGAGAGGGCCATCGCTGCCCCGGCGAGCATCGGGTTGAGCAGTCCGGCGGCAGCGAGCGGGATGGCCGCGACGTTGTAGCCGAACGCCCAGAACAGGTTGCCCTTGATCGTCGACAGGGTGCGGCGCGCGAGCCGGATCGCATCGGGCGCCACGCGCAGGTCGCCGCGCACCAGGGTGAGGTCGCTCGCCTCGATGGCGACGTCGGTGCCGGTGCCCATGGACATGCCGAGGTCGGCCGCGGCGAGGGCGGCGGCGTCGTTGACCCCGTCGCCGACCATGGCGACGACCTTGCCCTCGGCCTGGAACCGCTGGACGACCGCGGCCTTGTCGGCCGGCATGACGTCGGCGATGACGTGCTCGGGAGCGATGCCGACCTCGGCGGCGACGGTGCGAGCGGCCTCGCCGTTGTCGCCGGTGAGGAGGTAGGGCGTGAGACCCAGGTCGCGCAGTCGCGAGATCGCCTGTGCCGACGTGGTCTTCACCGCATCAGAGACGATGAGTATGCCGCGTGCCTGCCCGTCCCAGCCGATCACCACGGGCGTCGTGCCGTTCCGGCGGGCCTCCGCGAGGGCGGCCTCGATCTCCGGCCCGACGACGATCGACCAGTCGGTCAGGAGCTGCGGTCGGCCGATGACGGCCGCCTGGCCGTCCACCACCCCCTGGACGCCGAGCCCGTCGATGCTGGTGAAGCTCTCGACGCCGACGCGGGCGATGCCCCGGTCCTCACCGCCGGAGACGATGGCTCGGGCGATGGGGTGCTCGGAGCCGTGCTCGAGCGACGCGGCCACGCGCAGGACCTCGTCGCGGTCCTCGCCGGGTGCGGCGACGACCTCGCGCAGGGTCATCTGCCCGGTCGTCACCGTGCCCGTCTTGTCGAGAACGACCGTGTCGACCTGACGGGTCGACTCCAGCACCTCCGGGCCCTTGATGAGGATGCCCAGCTGGGCGCCGCGCCCCGTGCCGACCATGAGGGCGGTGGGCGTCGCGAGGCCGAGCGCGCAGGGGCAGGCGATGATGAGCACGGAGATCGCCGCGGTGAAGGCAGCCGTCCAACCGGACCCCGTGCCGAGCCAGAAGCCCATCGTGCCGATGGCGAGGGCGATGACGATCGGGACGAAGATCCCGGAGATGCGGTCGGCGAGGCGCTGCACCTGGGCCTTGCCGTTCTGGGCGTCCTCGACGAGCCGGGCCATCTGGGCGAGCTGGGTGTCGCCACCCACGCGGGTGGCGCGGACGAGGAGCCGCCCACCGGAGTTCACCGTGGCGCCGACGACGACGTCGCCGACCCCGACCTCGACCGGCACGGACTCACCCGTGAGCATCGACGCGTCCACGGCCGACGAACCCTCGACGACGACCCCGTCGGTCGCGACCTTCTCGCCGGGTCGCACGACGAACTCGTCACCCACTGCAAGGTCCCCCACAGGGATGCGAACCTCACTGCCGTCACGCAGGACGGCGACGTCCTTGGCGCCCATCTCGAGCAGGGCTCGAAGGGCAGCGCCCGACTGGCGCTTGGCCCGGGCCTCGGCATAGCGCCCGGCCAGCAGGAAGGTCGTCACCCCGGCCGCGGCCTCGAGATAGATGTTGCCGGCGCCGTCGGACCGCTCGATGGTGAACCGGAACGGGTGGGTCATGCCGGGGGTGCCCGCTGTCCCGAGGAACAGCGCATAGAGCGACCACCCGAAGGCGGCGAGGGTCCCGACCGAGATGAGGGTGTCCATCGTCGTCGCGCCGTGGCGCAGGTTGACCCAGGCGGCGCGGTGGAACGGCCAGGCGCCCCAGACGACGACCGGCGCGGCGAGGGCCAGGGAGGCCCACTGCCAGTAGGTGAACTGGAACGCCGGCACCATCGCCATGGCGACGACCGGCACCGTGAGCACCAGTGAGATGAGCAGCCGGTCGCGCAGGGCCCGCGTGGGATCGACGCGGTCGACGCCGGACGCGTCGCCGTTGACCTCGCCGGGAGCGGCAGGTGCGTCGGGCGCGGGAGGCAGGGTCGCGGCATACCCGGCCTGTCCGACGGTCTCGAGCAGCTGCTCAGGTGAGACGGTCTGGGGGAAGGCGACCCTGGCCTTCTCGGTGGAGTAGTTGACGGTCGCGACCACGCCGTCGAGCTTGTTGAGCTTGCGCTCGATCCGGTTGGCGCACGAGGCGCACGTCATGCCCGTGATGTCGAGCTCGATGCTCTCAGTGGGAGTGGCCACTCTGACCTCCTGCGCTGACGATGAAGGCAGCGGTGCGGACGACCCCGCCGTGCTGGAAGTCGAGGAAGAGGCGGTACGTCCCGGAGCTGGGCACGGCGGCGCCAAAGGTGATGTCGGGGCCGGGCTCCGTCGTGCCGTCGCCGGGGTGCCCCTCCGGGTGGACGTGCAGGTAGGCGAGGTCGCCGGTGCGCAGGGCGACGAGGTGACCATAGGCACCGAGGTAGGGGTCGAGGTCGGTGACCGGTCGGCCCGCGCTGCTCACCGAGAGGGTGAGCTCGGAGTCGGCCCCCGGCGTGAGCCCGCCTGCGAGAGTGACGGTGTAGCCGTCGACGGTGGCGGTGCGGACGTCCTTGGTCTGGGCGGCCACCGGCGCGTAGGCACCAGCGACGGACAGGTCGGCGCCGAGCGTCATCGGCTCGCCACCCCTGGGTGCGATGTCGGCGAAGACCCGCCACGTGCCCGGCGTCAGCGCGAGCGTCGTGCTCCAGGTGCCGTCGGCGGCCCGGGTCGGGTGGACGTGCTGGAAGCCGGAGAAGTCGCGGCGCACGGCGATGAGGTGCAGTTCCTTCTCGTGCTGCGGGGTGTATGCCGTGACCGGCTTGCCGTCCGGACCCTCCACGACGAAGTCGACGGGCGTCCGCGGACCGGCGGCGAGGTCGGAGTGGTGCAGGCGCAGGGTGTGGCCGTCCTGCGAGACCTGCAACCCGCCGGGCAGGTGGGCAGTGTGCTCGCCTTCGGCCGCGCCCTCCTCCTCGGTCGAGCCAGAGGGCGAGGCCTCGGGGCCGGCGCTGTGGCCGTGGCCCGCAGTGGCGCCGGGCACAGCGCTCGCGGGGGTCGTTTCGACCGGCCCGAAGAGGCGTCCGGCGCCGAGGGTGATGCCGAAGACCGCGACCAGCGCAGAGAGGAAGGCGATGACCCGCACCGGGGTGCTCAGGTCGCTCGTCATGCGAGGGCGTAGCCGGCTTCCTCGACGGCGACACGCACGGCGTCGTCCTCGAGCGGCGTGCTGCTCGTGATGGTGACGGATCCGGTGGCGAGGTCGACGGCGACGTCCTCGACGCCGGCGAGCTCGCTGACCTCCTCGGTGACGGAGGCGACGCAGTGGCCGCAGGTCATGCCGGTGACGGTGAAGGTCTGGGTGCTGCTGGAACTCATGGTGGCTCTCTTTCAACTTGCCGTGTGTGCCTGACGCCACGCGCTGGCGTGGGCTCAGGCACACAAGGCCGGGGGTTCAGGTCAGGACTTGACGAGGCGGGCGATGGCCTCGCTGGCCTCCTTGAGCTTGGCGTCGGCCTCGGGCCCGCCCTTGCGGGCGGCATCGGCGACGCAGTGGCTCATGTGCTCGTCGAGGAGTCCGAGGGCGACGGACTGCAGCGCCTTCGTCATCGCGGAGACCTGCGTGAGGATGTCGATGCAGTACTTCTCCTCCTCGACCATCCGCTGCAGACCGCGGGCCTGACCCTCGATGCGACGCAGCCGCTTGAGGTAGTCGTCCTTGTTGCCGCTCTCGATGTAGGCGTGCTGGTGGCTCTCGTGCTCCGTCATGCCTCGATACTATACCCCCCTTGGGTATCTGTCGAACCACGGTAGGGCAGGCCTGGGGCGGCGTCGCCGGTTGTGAAGCTCGACCCTCCCGGGCCGCCCAGGCCCTCAGGATCTCGCTGGCCTGACGCCTCAGTGGCGGCCGTCGCGGGTGCGACTGCGCAGGCGACCACCCGGCAGCTCCGGGGCGGGCAGCCAGCTGAGCCGGCCGGCATACCCGTCGACGTCGCCGAAGCGCTCAGAGCGCGACTGCCACTCATCCCGGAAGGCGACGATCTCGTCGTGGTCGCGCCCGATGAAGTTCCACCACATGACGATCGCCTCGTCGTAGGGCGTCCCACCGAGCAGCACCGCGCGGGTGGGCTCGTGGGCCACGACGGTCAGCTCGCTCCGCCCGGCGTCGACGACGCCGAGGTCGCCCCGTTCGAGTGCCTGGCCGTCGAACGTCACCCTCCCGGTGTCGATGAGCAGACCGTGCTCGTATGCCGGGTCCGCACCGAGCGTCCACGTCGCACCTTCGGCGAGCGTCACCTCGACCCCGAGCAGCGGGGTCCGGGTCGTGATCGGGGAGGTGTGTCCGGCGAGGGACCCGATGAAGACCCGGCCCTGGACCCCCTCGCCCAGCGGGACCACCGGAGCAGCGTGGTGCTGGAACTCACGGCCGAGGTCGCGGTCGGCCTCGGGCAGGACGACCCAGAGCTGGACGCCGTGCAGGGCCGTCGTCGAGGGCGTCGACACCTCGGAGTGCGCGATGCCGTGACCGCTCGTCATGAGGTTGACCTCCCCCGGCCGGACCATGGCGTGGACCCCGCCGGTGTCGCGGTGCTCGACCTCGCCCTCGAAGAGCCAGCTCACGGTCTGCAGCCCCGTGTGCGGGTGTGGCGGGACGTCCATGCCTCCGGTCGCCGCCACGTCGTCGGGCCCGTAGTGGTCGACGAAACACCAGGCCCCGACGAAGGAACGCTCGAGGTGGGGCAGCGTGCGCCTCACGGTCATGGACCGAGGGCCACCCAACGGGACCTCGCGTGGGCTGAGAACCTGGACATGCGTCATGATGACAAGCATGGCTGATGACGTCGTCGTGACGAACAACCCGGACGCAAAGCGCTACGAGGCCCACCTCGACGGGACCCTTGCGGGCTTCGCCGAGTACCAGCTCACCGACGAGCTCATCGTCTTCACGCACACCGAGGTGGACCCAGCGTTCGAGGGCAAGGGTGTGGGGTCAGCGCTCGCCCGCTACGCCCTCGACGAGGTGCGTGATGCCGGGACCCGCAAGGTGCTGCCGCTCTGCCCGTTCATCAAGGGCTGGATCCAGCGCCACCGCGACTACGTGCCGATCGTCTACGGCACCCGCCCGAGCACCGCCACCGACTGACGCGCCACCGTCGAGAGGGCCAGCAAAGGACGGCTCAGCCGGAGGGCGGTGGACCGTCGCCGCCGAGAGGCTTCTGGAACCACGCCACGTCGCGCCACTGCGCGTGCTTCCAGCCGATCCGCCGATAGGTGCCGACCGGCTCGAACCCCAGGGCCAGGTGCAGGGCCTCGCTCGCCTCGTTGGGCAGCGTCACGCCTCCGCACGCCATCCTCATCCCGAGCGACTCCATCCGAGCCAGCAGGGCGGCATACAGGGTCCGGCCCAGGCCGGCGCCGCGTGCCGTGACGTCGAGGTAGACGCTGACCTCGCACGAGTACCGGTATGCCGCACGAGCCTTGAACGGCCCACCGTAGGCGTACCCGAGGAGGGCGCCGTCCTGCTCGGCCACGAGCCAGGCGTGCCTATCCTGGGCTGCGGCGATGCGCGAGGCCATCTCCACGGCGTCCGGCGCGACCTCCTCGAACGTCGCCGTCGTGTG
Source organism: Knoellia altitudinis (assembly GCF_042666355.1). Classification (NCBI taxonomy): domain Bacteria; kingdom Bacillati; phylum Actinomycetota; class Actinomycetes; order Micrococcales; family Intrasporangiaceae; genus Knoellia; species Knoellia altitudinis. The sequence goes on along the minus strand of NZ_JBHTDK010000001.1, from coordinate 1,478,514 downwards.
CTCGACGTAGTGCGCATAGATCGCCGCGCAGCCCCCGGCGTCGAGGGCCGTCGCGTCGCGCACGGTCAGCTCGGCTGTCATGGCCGACATCCTCGCCTGCCATCGTTTCGGGCACGTTGCCTGCGGTCACATCGGCGCTTGACGATGCATACACGCCCTTGACCAAGCCATGGGGCAATGGGAACGGGCCTCTGACCACCCTCAGGGCCACGCCTTCATAGCGTCGAGAGGGTCGGCGGAAACACCGCTCGGCGAACCACGACAGGAGATCCACGCATGTCTCGCAGACGTCTCACCGTCCTGGCCGGCACCCTCTCGGCCGCTGCTGCAGCAACCGCCCTCTGTGTCGCCCCCGCCGCGACCGCCGCGAGCTCCGCGAGCCCGGGACCGAGCACCGGTCCGCTCGCCGTCGACTCCGGCAGCTCCGTCGAGGAGATGTCGGCCCAGTGGCTCGCCGAGGAGAAGGGCCTGACCCTGGCGACCGCGCGGGAGCGCATCGCCGCCCAGGACAAGCAGAGCCAGAAGGCTGCCGCCCTCGAGAAGTCGCTCGGCGCCAAGGCCGTGGGCACGTGGCTCGACCAGGTCACCGGAGTGCTCCACGTCAACGTCACCGACGCAGCAGCTGCGTCGAAGGTGCGGGCGGCCGGTGCCACCGCCAAGGTCGTCGCCGCGGACAAGAGCGAGCTCGCCGCCTCCGAGAAGGCTGCCACGGCACGTGCCGGCAAGGACGTCATCTCGACCCACGTCGACCCGGTGAGCAACAAGGTCGTTCTCACGGTGCCGGCAGAGCGCGTCGCCGCGACCCGCGCCAAGATCGCCGACCCGTCGGTGACCGTCGAGGGCACGCAGGCGAAGGTCACCACCCAGGCCAACGTCTACGGCGGGCAGCAGATCGAGTTCAGCGGCTACGTCTGCTCGCTCGGCTTCAACGCCACCAAGTCCGGCGCGCCGGTCTTCATCACCGCCGGCCACTGCGCCGAGGGCAACCAGACCTTCACCCGCAACGGCACGACGCTCGGCACGACCCGCGGCTGGTCCTTCCCGGGCAACGACTACGCCTACTCCAGCCTCACCTCGAGCTGGACCGGCATCGGCGCGGTGGACATGTACAACGGCAGTGCCCGCGCCGTGACGGGATCGAGCAGCGCCACGGTCGGCGCCGCGGTCTGCAAGTCGGGCCGCACCACCGCCTGGACCTGCGGCTCGGTCCAGGCCAAGAACGTCACCGTGAACTACAACAACGGTGACGGCACCTACTCCACCGTCTCCGGCCTCACGAAGTCCAACACCTGCACCGAGGGTGGCGACTCGGGCGGCTCCTGGCTGGCCGGCAACCTCGCGCAGGGCGTGACGAGCGGCGGCGCCGGCTACGGCGTCAACGGGGTCTGCGGCCAGAAGGTCGGCCAGCCCAACGTGGCCTACTTCCAGCCGATCGGCGAGATCCTCTCGGCCTACGGCCTGGTCCTCAAGACGGCCTGACCTCGCACGAACCAACGACGCGCGTATGCCGTGTGCTCCCCTTGGGGGACCACACGGCATACGCGCGCCTGCTGCCCCATCACCCCCAACTTTCCCGCCCGGAGTGGGTTCTTCTCACCTCGCCTGACCGCCCCCATCAGGCGAGGTGAGCGCTTCCGAAGCGAAGTCGAGATCAGCGGGCGCGGCTGACCCGCGCCTCGTCCCACACCGGCTCGGGCGTCTCGACGACCCGGCCGTCGCTGCCGAAGACGAGGAAGCGGTCGAAGCCGCGGGCGAACCAGCGGTCGTGGGTCACCGCGAGCACCGTGCCCTCGAAGGCCGTGAGCGCCTGCTCGAGCGCCTCGGCCGAGTGCAGGTCGAGGTTGTCGGTGGGCTCGTCGAGGAGGAGCAGGGTCGCCCCGCTCAGCTCGAGCAGGAGGATCTGGAAGCGCGCCTGCTGCCCGCCCGAGAGGGAGTCGAAGGTCTGCTCGCCCTGGTGTGCCAGCTCGTAGCGGTCGAGGACTCGCGACGCCTCCTCGCGACCACGTCCGGTGCGGTGCTCGTCGCCCCGGTGCAGGATGTCGAGCAGGGTGCGTCCGCGCAGCTGGGGCGAGTCATGGGTCTGGGCGAACCAGCCGGGTCGGACCCGAGACCCCAGCCGCGCAGTTCCGTGGTGTCGCACCGTCTCCACGACGACGTCGCTGACCGGCTGGTGCTCCACGTCGGGGTCGCTTCCCCCGGCCGCGAGCAGCCTGAGGAAGTGTGACTTGCCGGACCCGTTCGAGCCGAGCACGGCCACGCGCTCGCCGAACCAGACCTCGAGGTCGAACGGCTGCATCAGGCTGTCGGCCGTGGGATCGACCTCCTGCGGGTTGCCCGGAGCGAGGAGCTCGACGCCGGTGCAGACGACGGCCCGCTTGGCCGTGCGCCCACCCCTGAGCCGCATCGTGACGTTCTGGGCGATGGCGACCTTCTCGGGTGGGCCGGCCTTGACGAACTTCGCGAGCCTGGTCTCGGCGGCGTGGAGCCGTGACGCGAGACCGTCGTTGAAGGCCGCCTTGGTGCGATACATGAGGACGAGCGCCTTGAGCTTGGCGTGCTCCTCGTCCCAACGTCGGCGCATCTCGTCGAGGCGGTCGTTGCGGTCGATCCGGGCCTGCTGCCACGTCTCGAAGGAGCCCGGGTGGGTCCACGACGTGGCCCCGTTGGCGCCGGGCTCGAGGGTGACGACCGCGGTGGCGACGCGGGACAGCAGCTCACGGTCGTGGCTGATGAAGAGCACCGTCTTGTCCGAGGCGATGCGCCGGTCCTCGAGCCAGCGCTTGGCCGGCACGTCGAGGTAGTTGTCCGGCTCGTCGAGGAGCAGGAGGTCGGCGGGACCGCTCAGCAGTGCCTCGAGCACCACGCGCTTCTGTTCGCCTCCCGACAGGGAGGTGACGGCGCGCCACTGGGCCCGCTCGAAGGGCATACCCAGGGCCTTGGTCGTGACGGTGTCCCAGACGGTCGTCTCGAAGTCGTATCCGCCCGCGTCGCCCCAGTCGGCCAGCGCCTGCGCGTAGGCCATCTGTGACGGCTCGTCGTCGACCTCCATGATCCGCAGCTCGGCGGCATCCACGGCCAGGGCGGTCTGGCGGATGCGTTCTGGCGCAACGGAGATGAGCAGGTCGCGCACCGTCGACTCGTCGCGGACCTTGCCGACGAACTGGTTCATCACGGCCAGCGTCCCGGACAGCGTGATCGCGCCCTCGTGGGCCGTGAGGTCGCCCGAGATGATCCGGGTCAGGGTCGTCTTGCCCGTGCCGTTGGGCCCGATGAGGGCGACCCGCTGACCCTCGCCGACGCGGAACTGGACGCCGTCGAGCAGGGGGCGTCCGTCGGGGAGCGTGAAGCCGACCTGGTTGACCTCGAGATGTGCCACGAGAGTCGAGTGTGAAGCCTGTATGCCGTCCGGCCAAGTGAGTTTGCCCGCGGGCTAGGTTGGTGGCCATGGCCACGCAGTCCCAGCACCCTCTCGACCTCTTCGACATCGACGGGCTGATCGGCGCTGACGACCGCGACATGCGCGACACCGTGCGGTCCTTCCTCGCCGCCGAGGTTCGCCCGCACGTGCCCGGCTGGTTCGAGGCCGCGTCGGTGCCGGTGCGTGAGCTGGCTCCCCGTCTGGGCGAGCTGGGCCTGCTCGGCATGCACCTCGAGGGGTACGGCTGCGCTGGGACGAGCGCCACGGCATACGGGCTGGCCTGTGCCGAGCTCGAGGCGGTCGACTCGGGAGTGCGGTCGCTGGTCTCGGTCCAGGGTTCGCTCGCGATGTTTGCCATCTGGCGGTTCGGCAGCGAGGAACAGAAGCAGGAGTGGCTGCCGCGGATGGCGGCGGGCGAGGTGATCGGGTGCTTCGGGCTGACCGAGCCGGACTTCGGCTCCAACCCGGCAGGCATGCGGACGCGTGCGCGGCGTGATGGCGAGGACTGGGTGCTCGACGGGTCGAAGACGTGGATCACCAACGGGTCCGTGGCCGACGTCGCCATCGTGTGGGCGCGCACGGACTCCAGTGATGGCGAGACGGTGCGGGGCTTCGTCGTGCCGACGTCGACCGCTGGATTCTCGGCGCCGGAGATCACGGGCAAGCTCTCGCTGCGTGCCTCGGTGACGTCCGAGCTCGTGCTCGACGGTGTGCGGCTGCCGTCGTCGGCGATGCTGCCGGAGGCCCGAGGGCTGTCCGGGCCGCTGTCGTGCCTGTCGGAGGCTCGCTTCGGCATCATCTTCGGTGCGCTCGGAGCGGCACGGGATGCGCTCGAGACCACGATCGCCTACACGTTGGACCGCGACATGTTCGACAAGAAGCTCGCGGGCTACCAGATCACCCAGACCAAGCTGGCCGACATGACGTTGGAGCTGGGCAAAGGCATGCTGCTCGCCCTGCACCTCGGCGCGCTCAAGGATGCCGGGACGCTGCGCCCCGAGCAGGTGTCCCTCGGCAAGCTGAACTCGTGCCGGGAGGCGATCGCCATCGCACGTGAGTGTCGAACCCTGTTGGGCGCCAACGGGATCAGCGGTGAGTACTCACCCATGCGTCACGCCAACAACCTCGAGTCGGTCCTCACCTACGAGGGCACGTCCGAGGTCCACCAGCTCGTCATCGGGCAGGCCCTCACCGGGCTGCCCGCATTCCGTTGATTCGCCCCGCTAGCGCTCTCTAGGTTGAGGCATAGACGAGGCTAGCGGTACACATCGACCCCAGGAGACACCATGAGTGAGGACTCGTTCGCGGCGGACTACGAAGCGGCGCGTGCGCGCTTCGGCGCGGGGGAGTATGCCGCCGCCGCGCCGCTCTTCGCAGCGCTCGTCGACCGCAGCGTGCTGGAGCCACCACTGCACGGCACCACCGAGCTGCGGCTCTATCTGGCGCGCTCCTACTACCACTCCGCCCAGCTCGCCCGCGCCGAGGAGATCCTGCGCGCGATGCTCGTGGACAACCCCGACGACCACTACGCGCTGCTGGTGCTCGGGCGGACGCTGCAGCGCCAGAGCCGTCACGAGGAGGCCAGGCCGCACCTGGCGATGGCCAAGCTGCTCGGCGGCTACGACATCGACGGTCCGGAGTTCCCCGACTCCTGACGAGCGCTCGAGGCGACCACCTCTTGCCGAACGACCCACCCAGAGGTGGTCGCCCCGCCAAGAAGTGGTCGCCTCGAGACCCGTGCCGTCCCCGTCACCTCAGCGGCGTGACGTCAGCCTCATAGGTGAGCAGCTGCGTGCCGGCGATCTCCTCGCCGTCATCGGGCGCGGCGAACAACGTGACGTGCGAGCCCGACGCGTCGAGGTCGACCGGGTTGCGCGTGACGACGTGCCCGGCAGTGGACCACAGCTGCACCGGCACCTCGTGCTCCAGCTGTCCCGTCCTCAACGACACCAGCGCGAGCCCACCGAGCTCATAGGGCGTCACCGCACCGGGCTGAGGCGGCAGCCCGGTCACGCCCGAGCAGATCGCGTGACCCACAGCCGCGTACTCGCAGTCCTGGTAGTCGAGCATGTGGTCCGGGTTGAGCCAGCGGTCGAGCTCGCGGCCCTTCGTCGTCCACTCGAAGAAGCGGCGTGAGCCCCAGGTGTTGCCGACCAGCTTGTTCGTCGACTGGTCGTGGACGATGCCGCCGATGTGGTCGTCCTCCTCGAACTCCTTGGTCACGGCCAGGGTGTCCCGGTCGATGCTGTAGATGATGGCGTGGCTGTTGGGCCGGTACTCGGCGACGGGCACCCAGACCTTCTCGTCATCGACGTCGATGCCACCGGGGTGATAGGCATCGCCTTCTCCGAGCACGATGTCCTTGAGCAGCGTGCCCTGACGGTCGAGGACGAAGAGGTGGCCGACGCCCTTGCCCGCTGAGCGGTCATATCCGTCGACCGGGCTGGGGTAGCGCACCGTCGGCTCGAGGATCTCGACCGACGAGAGGTAGATCCGGTCCTGTGTGACCTCGAGTCCCTGCGGATGATGCGTCTCGAAGCCCAGGTCGAGGGTCGCCGTCTTCTTCCAGGCCGTGCTGCGGGTGACGTTCTTGAGGGCTCCGATGACGTCCTCGTCTCGTGACGTCGTGCGAGTCACTGTGCGTATGCCGTCCTTCCCGGCCTTGTCGGCCTTGTCGGCTCCCGCCTTCGCGGCACCGTCACGCGTCGTCTGGGTCGGGGCAGACCGGTCGGCGGCCTGCGTCGTCATGACGCTGGCTGCGGGTGCGGCGACGAGCAGGGCGGCCGAGACGAGCCCGCCAACGAGCTGGGTCCTGCGCATGTCAGATCCTTCGGGAAGGGGTGGGTGAGGAGATCACACGCGACGGCGTGGTCACGCATGCCATGCCTAGCCGCCCAGCACCACCGACGGGTGAACGCCCCACGAACGATGGCGGGCGCGCTCGTGCAACCAACCTTGTACAAACCCTTGACAACCCGCAGATCGGGGAGTGTTCTGGTCTGCACGAGCCCCCGACCCCTCGGGGCCATGCAGATCACAGGAGAACTCATGATCAAGGTCGTCACCGCTGCCGCCGCCCTGGCGCTCGCCGCCACCGTCGCCGCGGCTCCAGCAGCAAGCGCCAAGCCCGACACCGGGTGCCAGCGCGCAGGTCTGGACACCCTCAAGGAGCTGGGCCTGCTCTCCACCGTCGCCCGCGACGGTCTCCCGATCAGTCTGGCCGTCGGCGCAGGAGTCGTCCCCCGCGCGGGGACGGACGTCGCCTCCCTGCCTGACCCCCTGCCCCTGAGCGTCGTCCTCGCTGACCACCGGGCGGGCGACAGCAGCCTCTTCGTCTACCCCTGGTGCTGACGCTTCGACACCCCTGAGACCTCCCTGAGAACCACCGCACCCGCACTCCTCGGCCCTCGGAGTGCGGGTGCGGTGTGTGTCGGCGCGGTGGCGCGGTGGGGTGACGCACCGACGCGCTGCTGCTCAGCTGGTGAGGCGGGCTGTCAGCTGGTGAGTCGTTGACCGCGCACGAGACCGTCCCGCAGCAGAGCGACACCAGCGGCGAGGTCGTGCCCGAGGTGCAGCGCGCCGGTGACGGAGTCCTGGTGACGGCCGCCGACAGCCACGACGATGCCGGGGGCATTCCGGGTCAGGCGGTCGACGACGGCCTGGGCGGAGACGATGTCGGCCATCCGCGGCACCGACAGCACGGCACCACCGGCGTGGCGGCCGCTGACGGCGAGCTCCCAGTCCTCGGCCGGCAGGTCGGCCCCCACGTAGGCCGTGGTGAGGCCGGCCTGGCGGGCCGCCACGCTGAACGCGAGCAGGCCGAGCTCGTGCCGCGCCCCGGACGGCAGGCCAAGCACGACGACCGGGCCGGTGGTGGCTCGCGGAGCCGCTTCGTACAGCCCGGCAAGCCGTCGTTGGATGGCATGGCTCACGAGGTGCTCGCCCGCGGCACTGAGGCGTCCGTCCGCCCACGCGGAACCGATTGCCGCCAGGACCGGCATGAGCCAGCTGCCGGCGGCCTCGGTGAAGTCGGCCGACCCGAGCCGCTGGGCCAGGATGGCGCTCACGCGCGGAGTGTCGAGGTCGCGGGCAGCGTCGAGGAGCTCGTCGAGTCCCGGTGGGGACTCGAGCTCGGCGCCCTGCGGGCCTCCCACGGGCGCACTGACGCCGCCCCCGGCCAGCCGGGACAGCGTCTCGGCCGCCGCCTCCTTGGCGGTCCAGCCGTCGTGGACGAGCGAGGCCATGATGGCCAGCGCCCGGACGTCGGCATCGGAGTAGAGGCGGTACTGACCCTCTGACCGACTCGGCGACACGACCCCGTAGCGGCGCTCCCACGCCCGCAACGTCGACAGACCGATGCCGGTCAGCTCCGCGGCCCGCTTGATCGTGTACATGGTCTGTCCACCCTAGGCCCGACACGGGCGTCCCGCTGGGCGGCTCCCCGAACCTGCCCTGTTCGGTGTCGTCCCCGGAGCCCGCACCGCCGGAAGCAGAGCACCGCGGTCAGCCCGCAGTGCGTCCGGACTCGAGCGTGAGGAGGTACTCCTTGGCAGCCGGCCCGCCGGCATACCCGCCGACGTTGCGGACGCCGCCCTCCACGGAACCGCTCGCGGGAAGCACGCGGTGGCACGGCACGAAGACGCACAGCGGGTTGGCGCCCAGGGCCGAGCCCACGGCACGCGACGCACGAGGTCGGTCGATCGCCGCTGCCAGGGCGCCATAGGTCGTCGACGAGCCGTAGCCCACCCGCGACGCCAGTGCCGACAGCACGGCGCGCTGGAACCCGCTCGCGAGAGCGAGGTCGACCGGCACGGAGAAGGCAGTCGCCCGCCCGTCGAGGTATGCCGCCAGCTCCCGGCGCGCCAGATCGAGTGGCTTCTCGTGGCGCAGGACCCGAGGCGACACGACGTCGGACAGCCGCTGCAGCCACAGCGACTCGTCGGCCTCGGACGCGACATACGCCGAGGTGACCAGTCGCCCGTCCGAACGCACCGCCAAGAGGAGGCGACCCACGGGGGTGTCCTCCACGGCATACGAGATGTCGGTCTCGGGGAGCACGGGAGGGTGCAGGTCCGGGGCGAAGGAATCAAAGGCAGTGCTCATCGAAGCTCCTCAAGGTCGAGGCGGAGGGTGGCCAGCGCGTCGGAGACGAGTCGGCGGCTCATCGCAGGGGTCGTTCCCAACGCGGCTGCGACGGCACGGTGGTCGAGGTCGGCGACGTACTTGAGCACGACCGCCTCGCGCTGCCGGGTGGGCAACCCACCGACGCGTGCCCACAACCCGTCGTCCGGTGCGGACGGGCCGGCGACGACCGGCGCCGCAGCGAGCACGGGTGGGTCCTCGTGCGCCACCGTCCGCCGACCCGCCCGGTGCGCGTCCATGGCGCACCGGTGGGTGATCGTCAGCAGCCAGCCGCGCAGGTTGCGCGTCGACGTGACCCGCGGATAGGCCGCGAGCGCCTGGGTCCACGCCTGCTGCGCGACGTCGTCGCCGAGGTTGGGTCCGGCCAGGGCGTGCGCGAGTCGGCCGACGTCGCGCCAGTGCGCGTCGACGAGGCTTTGGAACGGTGGCAGGCTCACGATCCTTCAACGGTATGCCGTGCCGTTCTGTGAGTCGCTGCTGTCACCGGTCGTGGGGCGCTGCCACGATGGACGCGTGGCCGTTCCGTACCTGGGGGAGAAGCGCGAGACCGACGGACGGCCCCGGGTGGTGGCCCACCGGGGGGCGAGCGCCCTGCAGCCCGAGCACACGCTGGCGGCCTACACGACCGCGTTCGACCTGGGCGTCGACGGCATCGAGTGCGACGTCCGGCTCACCGCCGACCACCACCTCGTGTGCGTCCACGACCGACGCGCCGACCGGACGAGCAACGGCAAGGGCGTCATCTCCACGCTCGAGCTCGCCCGGCTCGAGGAACTGGACTGGGCCAGCTGGAAGGCGCTCGACGACGGGACCGATCCCGAGGAGGCGGACAGCGACCCCGGCCGTGGCCGGATCCTCACCCTCCGTCGGCTCCTCGACTCACTCACGAGCCAGCGCCAGGAACTGCTCACGCTCATCGAGACCAAGCACCCCACCCGCTACGGCGGACTGGTGGAGCGGCAGCTCGTCACGGCGCTGCGTGACTTCGGGCTGACCAGCGGCGACCTGCCGCAGATGCCGCACGCCCGGGTCATGTCGTTCTCGCTGCTCGCCCTGGTGCGGATGCGTGGTCTCGCCCCGCGGGTCCCTCTCGTCTATCTCGTCGAGCAGTCGACGCCCCGGCTCTCGTGGGACGGGTCGCTGCCCGCGGGCGTCGACATCGTCGGCCTCGACATGCGCATCGTCCGGCGGACGCCTGCCCTCGTGCGCGCCCACCAGCGTCGGGGTCACGAGGTCTATGTCTGGACCGTCAACGACCCCGAGGACGTCGAGCGGTGCGCCGACCTGGGGGTCGACGTCATCATCAGCGATCGGCCTCGAGACGTGATGGCTCTGCTCGATTAGAGTGCCGAGCGTGACTTCACGGGACACCGACTCCGACTCCGACGAGACCTCGACGGGTGGCGACGTGACGCAGCCGCCCGCCGACGGGGTGGCGCTCGACGAGTTCGGGGGCGCCATCGGGCAGGGCCAGGTCCGCACCATCCGCGCGCCGTGGGGCCCGTCGACCGTCACGCGGGTCCGCAAGGCCGTGGTCGCCGACCTGCGCGCCCGCGACCTCGACGAGGACACCATCGACGAGTCCGAGATCGTCGTCTCCGAGCTCATGACCAACGCCATCCGACACGCCCGACCGCTCGCCGACGGATGCCTGCGCGTGCGCTGGAAGGTTCGCGGTGGGGTCGTCGAGGTCGAGGTCACCGATGGTGGTGGCGACACCGTCCCGGTCGCCGCACCTGCCGCGGTGTGGGTGTCGAGCGGGCGCGGTCTGCGCATCATTCGCTCGCTCGCCCACGAATGGGGTGTGGGCGAGGACAAGGGTGGCCAGACCGTCTGGGCCGCCATGGGCGGGCCGAGCCGGCGCCGCGCCACCTGAGCGCCCGGCTACTCTTCACACCCATGGGCAAGGCTTCGCGACGACGCAGGACCACCGACGACTCGGGCGCACCCGCGAAGCGGCAACGCTCCTCCGCCGTCCCCTATGTGAACCGTCCCTTCGAGGGGCTCCCACAGGAGACCGAGTGGGTGGCGATCCGCGAGATCCTCCCGGCCGCGACGGCGGCCGTGACCTTCGCCGACGGCAAGGCGCCCGAGGGCGCCGAGCAGGCGACCATCGCGACCGTCCTGCCGATGGCCTGGCCAGCCCTGCACCGCGCCGACGGCACCGTCATGGTCGGGACCCAGGCGGGCTCCTCGACCGGTGACCCCAGCCGCGACCTCGCCGCCCAGCTCATCGCCGGCGCCGCGGCCGAACCCGGCAGCGCCGTCCAGCACGTGCCCGCCGCGACCGCGGACACCCCGCGGCTCCAGGACGTCCTCGACCTCACGGCGCCGTTCGAGGTCGTCGTCCACGACGGCTTCGACTTCTGGGTCGACGGCCAGGAGCTCGACGAGGCCGGCCGCGCCTCGCTCGACAGCGCCAACGAGTCGGTCGTGCCGACCGTGCGCATGTCCGCGCTGACGTCGGCCTACTGGGTCCGCATCGGTGACCGCACCTACATCCGCCACGTGCTCGCCGAAGACGAGGACGTCGCCACAGACGCCCTCTCGCGGCTCCACGCCGCCGCGGAGTCAGGCCTGGGCGAGGGCACCCGCCTGCTCGGTGCGTTCCGGGCCTGCGGCCTGCTCGTCCCCGTCTTCGAGGTGCCTGCCGACACCGAACCCGCCGAGCACGAGGACGCCCTCAAGGCCTTCGGCGACCGGTATGCCGCCGCGCTCGCTTCCACGGATCCCCTCACCGCCGAGGAGCGTCGCGCGCGCTCCGGTCTCCTCAGCCGCCAGGTCACCCTGCGCTGATGGTTCACACCCTCGGCCTCGCGATCCACCCCCGACGGGAACCTCTCACTTCGCAGCACAGCCTCGACCAGGCGAACCGAGAGCAAGCCACTTCCGGCGGTCAAGGTGGGGCGAGCTGATGCGGACGGTCGCAGCGATCATCCCGTGCAAGGACGAGGCCGACCGCATCGCCGCGACCGTCGAGGCCGTCCTCCGGCTGGACGGGGTCGACCGGGTCGTCGTCGTCGATGACGGCAGCAGCGACACCACCGCTGCCGCTGCCCACGGCGCCGGTGCCGATGTCATCCGCCATGCCCGCAACGCCGGCAAGGCGGCGGCACTCGAGACGGGGGTGCGCCACCTCCGCGAGCTCGAGTCCGTCGGCGGCAGCGGAGCCCTGGACGCAGGCGACGCCCACTCGCCGCGCCACCTGCTCTTCGTCGACGGCGACCTCGAGGGGTCGGCGAGCAACCTGCACGTCCTGCTCCCGCCGGTGCTCCAGGGCCGCGCCGACATGACCATCGCGACTCTGCCGCCCCAGTCGACACGCGGTGGTGGCCGCGGCTTCGTCGTCCGTCTCGCCCGCGACGGCATCGAGCGCCTCACCGGGTGGACGGCCACGCAGCCGCTCTCCGGGATGCGCTGCCTCACGGCCGAGGCCTTCGACGCCGCGAGCCCGCTCGCGCCCGGGTGGGGTGTCGAGGTCGGTCTCACCGTCGACGTCCTCGGCGCCGGACTGCTCATCGAGGAGGTCCCCTGCGAGCTGCAGCACCGCGTCTCGGGCAAGGACTGGCGCGGTCAGCTGCATCGGGCGAAGCAGTACCGCGACGTCTGGCGGGCCCTCACCCGGCGCCGGGTGCGCAAGGCCCTCACCGAGCGTGCTCCCGGTGTCGCACACCGCTTCTGACGCGGGCGTGCCCACCACCGAGCGGGTGCGGCGCAGCCTGCTCCTTGCCTCCTTCACGCTGCTCCTCGTCGTCGGGCTGACCCTCCCGCACGCAGCAGCGCCCGACCTCGGAGCCCGTGGCTGGGCGCCCGGCACCCTGCTCCCGGTCACACTGAGCCCGGCGCTGGTCACGGCGACCCTGTGGACGGCATACACGCTCGGCGCAGCCGCCCTGGTGCTGGCCGTCACCGGTCACGGCGTCCGCGGGCGCGGCCTGCCCCGCCTCGTCGTGGGCGGTTTGGCAGTCGTCGCCGCCCTCACGACGCCGTTCGGCTCGGGCGACCACGTGAGCTATGCGGCATACGGTCGCATCCTCGCCCTCGGCGACAACCCCTGGCTGCGGTCGCCCAACACCTGGCGCGGCGGGACCGACCCGGTCGTCAGCCGGGTCGAGGCGCCCTGGACCGAGGAACCGAGTGTCTACGGGCCGTTCGCGTCGATCGTCCACGCGCTCACCTCGCTCGGCGGCGGGGACAACCTGCGCCAGACCGTGTGGCTGTGGCAGCTAGTCGTCATCGCGGCGTGGCTGACGGTGCGCTGGTGCCTGCGCCGGATGCTCCCCGGCCACGAAGGTCGGGTGGACGTCGTGTGGACGGCCAACCCGCTCGTCTTCTCCGTCGGTGTCCTCGGCGCGCACGTCGACCTGCTGGCCACGGCGCTGGTGGTGCTCGCGATCTGGGCGGCACACCGGTGGGCCGGCCTGCGAGGTGCTGCCCTCGCCGGCACCTTCGCGGCGCTCGCGCTGTCGTCGAAGTTCACGTATGCCGTGGTGCTGCTCGCGCTCCTCCTCGCCTTCCGGCAGCGGTGGTTCGCCCGCGCCGGCGTGCTGCTGGGGTCGGCCCTGGTCGTGGGCGGAGCCCTGCACGTGTGGGCCGGTCCGCACGTCTACGACCAGATCGGGCGGTCGTCGCGGGCGGTGGCGCTCGCGTCCCCGTGGCGCCTGCTCCTCGAGGCCACGGGTGGCGGCCCGACGGTGCGCTGGGTGATCTCGGTCCTTGCAGCCGTCGCGGCGATCGGGTTCGCCCTCTGCCTCGTGCGCCTCGTCCGACCGCACCGTGAGACCACCGTGGCGGCACGGGCGCTCGCCTGGGTCGTCGTCCTGACGGGGGCCTATGCACTGGCGGCGCCCTACTCGCTGCCCTGGTACGACGTCATCGTCTGGGCCGGACTGCCCGCTGTGTCCGTGGCGACGGCGGCCGTGGTCCACCTCGTCCTGCTCGCCCGGCTGTGGGTGATGACCATGGCCTACACGCCGGGACGCGTCCTCGGCATGACGCCCGCGGTCGAGGACGTGACGATGACCGTGCGGACGAACGTGGCGCCGGTCCTCCTGCTGGCCGTGTGGGTGTGGGTGCTCAGGAGCGGCGTGCGCGCCGGGTCCCGGCCACGGCCCGCAGGTCGTCCGCGAGGCTCCTGACGACGACGCTGACGATGAGGGGCACGGCGACGGTGGCACCCACGGCCGGGATCGCGGTGCCGGAGTCGTTGATGAGGAAACCGATCGTCAGGGTGATGACGAGGCCGATGAGCCCGGCGCGCAGGGTGGGTGCGGTCTCGGTGGACCTGCCGAGCCCGCGCGAACCCCAGGACGTGGGTCGGGCCAGGACATAGATGACGAAGAGGAGCGCGGCCGGCACGAGCAGCGTCAGGGGCGCGTTGCCGAGCAGGATGCTCCAGTTCTGCTCCGCCTTGCGGATGACGATGTCCTGGGCGTTGCCGTCGAGAATCGCCTGGATGAAGCGGCCGAGGTGGCTGCGGTCATCGGGCGAACGCAGCCAGTCGAGGAAGGCGATGCCGAAGAACAGCGCGGCCGACCCCAGGCCGATGAGGACGACCCGCTGCCAGGTCATCCGGAGGCCGAGGATCGACAGGATGAGATAGGTGATGCCGGGGATGAAGGCCGGTGGCCCGCCTCCGTCGGCGCCCCAGAACGGCGCGCCGTCGACGATGACGACGCACACGGCGATGATGAGGACCGCCAGGGCGGCCACCCGCGGCCGCCGGTGGCTCACGAGATAGCTCGACACCGCGGTGGCGAGCAGGATCGCGGACGTGGCGAAGAGCGCGAACGTCACGTTGCCCATGCCATAGAAGCGACCGGCGACGACCGGCTGCAGCCCCATGAGCGAGGACTGCTGGAGCCGCGACCCGGTGAGGATGTCGCCGGCGAGCACCGCCACCGTGACGGCCGAGACGAAGGCGAGCGGCCCGAGAGCCGAGCGTCCCCACGGACCGCGCAGTGCGGCATACGCGATGATCGCGACGAACAGTCCCACCGCACCGACGATCGACACCATCGGGACGGGGAAGCGCCACCAGGGCAGCAGGTTGGCGAGGAAGGTCGAGGCCGGCACGGACGCCGCGGCCACCGCGACCACGCGCACGATGCCGAGCACCCGGCGGCGGGTGTCGGGACCGCCGATCTTGCCCTTCCACACGAGGAGGACGAGCAGGTAGATGACGAGCTGTCCGTAGGCGAAGGTGTTGAAGAACGGTGGGACGAGGCTGTGCACCTCGTGGCTCGCGAGGTCGTAGTCGACGAGCTTCTGGAGCCGGTCGCGGGCGCGCTGCTCGGAGTTGTCGGGGGCCGGGTCGCTCGTCATCGTCGTGCCGCCGAGTCCGACCGGGACGGTGACGTCGGTGATCGACATGAGGGTGACGGGCAGGTCCTGCGCCTGGACGAGGCCGGGCTGGCGGGTCGACGGGGCGTTGAGCTGGCCCGGGCCGTAGTGAGGGCCGCGGGCGACCGCCAGCCGAAGGCGCTCGGTCGTGCCGGCGTCGGAGAGGCTGGCGACGATGAAGTCGGCGCCACCGGGCGCCGCCTCGATGACGGCGCCGATGCGCTGGTCGACCGCCGCGACCTGCTCGGCGCGCGTCCCGGAGACGGGCTGCTCGCCGGCGGCGATGTCGTCCGGGTCGCGCACGCTGCCCACGTCGACGATCGTCAGCGGGCACGTGTTCATGTCGACGAGGAGGTTGTCCTCGTCATAGGGCGAGTAACGGTCGGCCGTGCCCTCGGGCAGTGCGGCGGCGATGGCCGCACCCGGACCCACCGGCTTGATGCAGACCTCTGACTTCGCGGCGGCTTCGCCCAGCAGACCCAGCCTGCTGTCGAACTTGCGACCCTCGGTCGCCTGGGTCAAGGATGCCCAGCCCGGGATGACCCCGCCGGTCGGCTCGCCGATGGGGCTGCACGGCAGCTGCTTCGCCGGGCCCTCGCCCGTTCGTGGCGCGGCGGCGCGGTTGCCGGCCGACAGCCCGAGCCAGCCGTCGATCGGGCAGGTGTTCGTCTCGACCGAACGGATGGACATCGCCGCGCTGGAGCCGTCGCGCAGGAGCATCCACAGGTTGGGGGTGGCCCTCTCGGAGACGTCGGTCCACGTGATGCCGCCCGTGCCGATGAGGACCGTGGCCCCGAACGGGTCATCGGTCGCTGCCTCGGCCCGGGCCGAGGCGGGGGTCGCCAGAACGCTCAGGCCGAGCACTGTCGCGAGGACGGCGAGCAGGGCAGCGAGCGATCGACGGGACACCCGAGGGATCCTACGGGGAGGGGTTTGGCGGTGATGTGAGCAGCAGGTGAGGGGCGGGTGGAGGTCGGGCGCACCCGGCCTACGGTCACAATGGCCGGGTGAACCCGACGAGATTGATGCGCTGGCAGTGGCCCCTCGCCGTCGGTCTCATCGCGCTCGCGGCCCTGCCGGTCGTGCTGCGCTACCTCGTGTTCTGGCCGATGGACCAGTGGCAGGTCGACGTCGAGGTCTATCGCGACGCCGGTGTCTCGATCCTCACCGGCCGCCCGATCTATGCCGCGATGACGGAACCGCCGCAGCTGTTGCCGTTCACCTACCCCCCGTTCGCGGCGATCCTGGCCATGCCCTTGGCGTGGGTGCCCTTCGGCGTGGCCGGCTGGCTCTGGACCGCTGCCCAGGTCGCGGCCACGACCGCCATCGTCTGGTATGCCGGGTGGCGGCTCATCCATCGCGCGGGACCTTGGGTGCCCCTCGCGTCGGCGGCGCTGGTCGCGCCGATGCTGTGGCTGCACCCGGTCTCGGACGGCATCCGGTTCGGGCAGGTCAACGCGTTCATGGTGCTCGCCTGCCTCATGGACCTGCGGCGGCCACGACCCGGTCTGCTGAAGCGCGTGCCCCCGGGTGTGCTCGTCGGGCTGGCCATGTCGATCAAGCTGACGCCCGGGGTGTTCGTCATCCACTATCTCGTCAACCGACGGTGGCGTGAGGCGGCGACCGCTGTGGGCACCGCCGTCGGAGTGACGCTCGGGTCGTGGGTGCTGCTGCCGGAGGCGTCGTTCGCGTTCTGGGGTGGGGCGCTGCAGGACCCGGCCCGGCTCGGGCCGAACTTCGGGACCTCGAACCAGTCGATGCGCGGGTTCCTGCTGCGCGTCGGTCCCGAGGGTGGTGTGGGCACCGCGATCTGGTTGGTGCTCGTCGTCGTCGTGGGCGTCTTCGGGTTCCGGCTGGCTCGGCAGATGTGGCTGCGCGGCGACTCGATCGGTGAGGTCGCGGTCGTGGGGCTGCTCGCCTGCCTGTTGTCGCCGGTGGCCTGGATCCACCACTTCCACTGGGTCGTCGTCGTGGTCTTCGCGTTGCTGGGGGCCCAGCCGTGGAAGCGGTCGCGGGCCGGTGCCAGGTGGCGGTCGCGCCGCCTCGTGGCGGGGCTCGTCGTGTGGGCGTGGTTCCTGCTGCGGATGCCGTGGTGGGGCATCACCTATCTCGATCACCCCGAGTGGCCCGAGCTCCCGGGGCGGATCCTGCAGAACGCCGACGTCGCCGGAGGCGTGGTGGCCCTGGTGCTCCTCTGGTGGGTGGGCCGCGAGCCCGAGCGCGGGGCTCGCTCGGAGGTCCTTGCCGAGCCGACCACCTTTGCGCGAGCCGACCACCCATAGGTGGCTCCCTCACCAGGATGTGGTCGGCTCGCGCCTGCCAGGTCAGAGGATGCCGGTGATCTGGAGGACGCTGACGGCTGCCAGGACGAGGCAGACGGTGCCGCCGATGCGTCGGATCGTCGCCAGCCTGATCCGCTGGAGGAGGGTCCGGCCGAGCACGGCAGCCAGGCCCGACACCGCGGCGAGGGCGAGGAACGCACCGATGAACACCGACAGCGGGTCGTCGAACTTGGTGACCAGCGTCGCCGTGAGGATCTGGGACAGGTCACCCCACTCGGCGAGGAAGAGCACCGTGAAGCAGAAGGTCACGACCTTCCACCCCGCGAGCTGCCTGGCCGCGGACTTCGCGCCGAACTCCTCCTCGGCCTCGGCCTCCTCCTCGTCGGCCTTGCCCGCCCCGCGCAGCAGCAGCACCCCACCGACGAGGAACATCACCGCGGCGAAGATCTCGATCGGGCGCTTCGGCAGCTGCGACAGCACACCGCCGATGGCCACCGCGACGAAGGTCTGGACGAAGAACGCCGCGACGACACCGACCCACACGAGCAGCGGTCGGAACCGCGTCGACATCACCAGGGTGGCGATGAAGGTCTTGTCCGGCAGCTCGACGACGAAGATCGTCGCGAACACGATGGCGATGGTGGTGACGTCGATGCCCATGATGGCGACGAGCCTACGAGGGTGACCCGGGCACGCATCGGCCACCACCGCGGTGTGGACGGGCCCGCGGGTCGGGAGCACACGGCATACGCTGGCCGGCATGTTCGCGCCGACGGCCCTCGAGGTCCTGTTCCTCGTCGGCATGCCTCTGCTCGCCCTCGGGCTGGTCGCGGTCGTCGGTCGCCACGGCTCCCTGCGGCGCAGGGTCGAGGCGCTGGAGCGGGCACGGCCCGTGGGCGCCGGCGACCTCGAGGCCCTGCGCGCGGACATCGGCCAGGCGCTGCGGCACGTCGCGGTCGTGCGCTACGACGCGTTCGGTGACATGGGTGGGCGGCTGAGCTTCAGCGCGGCCATCGTCGACGACCGGGGCGACGGTGTCGTGCTCAGCTCGATCCATGCACGCGGCGAGTCCCGGACCTATGCCAAGGGCATCACCGGGGGCGGCTCCGACACGACCCTCACCCCCGAGGAGCAGCAGGCGCTCAGCGCGGCACGGACAGGACGGCAGAGATGAGTGCGACGCGCTACGGCTACCTCGGACCGGAGGGCACCTTCACCCAGATGGCGCTGCTGTCCTGGGCGGCGTCCCACGGAGGAGAGCAGGTGCCGTTCGGCTCGGTCGACTCGGCGCTCGATGCGCTGCGGCGCAGCGAGATCGACGCCGCCATGGTGCCGATCGAGAACTCCGTCGAGGGCGGGGTGTCGGCGACGCTGGACGCGCTGGCCTCGGGCGACCCGCTCGTCGTCATCGGTGAGGTCAACGTGCCGATCACCTTCGTGCTGGCCGCTCGTGCCGGTATGCCGCTCGAGGAGATCCGCGCTGTCGGCACCCACTCGCACGCCTGGGCCCAGGTCCGCGGCTGGATGGACGCCCGGCTCCCGGGGGCGGCCTACGTCCCGACCCTGTCCACGGCCGCTGCGGCCGCGGGCCTGGCCGGTGACGTCGAGCAGGGCTATGACGCTGCCGTGTGCGCGCCCGTCGCCGCGGCCAACCACGGGCTCACGGTGCTGGCCGACGACATCGGTGACCGTGCGGGTGCGGTGACCCGGTTCGTGCTCGTCGCCCGGCCGGGCGCGTTGCCCGAGCGGACCGGCGCCGACAAGACGACAGTCATGCTCTTCCAGCGCGACGACCGGGCGGGAGGGCTGCTCGAGCTGCTGGAGCAGTTCGCCGTGCGTGGCATCAACATGACGCGCCTGGAGTCACGTCCGACGAAGTCCACCCTCGGGTCCTACTGCTTCTCCATCGACTTCGAGGGCCACGTCCTCGACGAGCGCGTCGGCGAGGCACTCATGGGCCTGAAGCGGGTGTGTGCGGAGGTGCGCTTCCTCGGCTCCTACCCGCGCGAGGACGGCGCCCAGACCGAGGTCGCGCCCCTCACGGGTGACGAGGACTTCAGCGCCGCCCGCAACTGGCTCCACTCCCTCCGCCGCCCCTGACCACCCGTCCCGAAGTCACCCAATCGGACGGGTGGGGACGCGTTCGCCTCCCACTCTTTCGGCGGATTCCTGCGCGCCTGGTGACCGGACGCGAGCCGCTGAGGCTGGCTCAGCTCTGGCCCTCGACGGTCGTCACCCAATCGTCGATGGCCGACCACTCGTCGTTGATCCATGCCTCGATGGCCGCAGGTTCGTCGGGGACGTCGGCGGCGGCATACGTGCGCGTCTGGACGAGGAAGGGGCGGTCGGTGAACGGGATCGCCGCCCAGATCTCGCCCGGTGACGAGAGCCGACCGAACCCCGCATGCCCGACGATCATCACGTCCGCGTCGGGTCTGGCCTCCAACGACGCGACGACGCCACGGGTCTTGGGTGGGAGCGTGTTCCACAGCGAGATCGCGTGCCTGGCCCGCAGCTCCTGACCAGCCGCGCGCAGTCTTGAGATGAGGACGCGTCGGCGGTCCGGTGAGAAGTTCTGACCCTCGGGGAAGAGCAGCAGCACGTCGTCCGAGTCGAGGCCGGCGGCGAGCGCACGCACCCCCTGCACCCGGTCGTCGCCGGCGCCGCTGCGGGACGGCACGAAGTAGGAGCGCATCCTCGTGAGCAGCGTGTCGACGGTCGGATCCCACCGAAGCGCCTCTGCCAGAACGATCTTGGGCATGCGCCCGGCCGTGTGTCCGAGGAGCCAGGCCAGCGCCAGCGAGTCGCCCGGCCCGGCATGCCGCGCGAACGCGATGAGCGGCGCACCCTCGGTGCCGAAGTGCATGCGCCCGTCCAGCACGACCTCGAAGCCGGCCCACCGCTTTGCGAGGATCATCGCGCGGTTGAGGGCACCGAGGAAGACGGCCTCGTGGTCCTGCTCCCAGGTGGGGCTGTCGCCGTGGGGGTGCTTGAGCGACAGCCGCCAGCACTCCATGAGGACGCGCACGTCCACCCACACGAGCCCGACCCCGAGGCAGCTCACCCGGAACAGCCGCGCCCGCTTGTCGACGAACGAGTGGAACGCTCCGGCGACGATGACGGGCGCCGCGAGCCCGGTGAGCGCGGCGGCCCCGACCGGCCACGCGACGGCGAGGACGCGTCGCGCGAACAGCGGTGGTGCCGGGATTCCCACGAGACCCATGGCGTGAGCGTATGCCGTTCACGCACCGGCTCCGCCTCAGAACCTCTCGGTTCGCCTGACCGCGGCGATCAAGCGAAGTGAGAGCAACCCACTTCAGGCGGGAAAGGGAGGTCAGGGAGGGGACAGGTATGCCGTCGACGCGGCATACGCCTGCTCGGCACGCTCCCGCAGGCGCGAGGTGCGTCCGTAGCGCAACGCGACCGACGGCGTCTCGGGTGCCCCGCTGGGCAGCACGTGGACCTCGACGTCGTCGGGGATGCTCGCCATCTCATGGACGTAGCGGTGCCTGCGGGCGATCTCGAATGCCACGACGCCGACCTCCCACGGCCGGCGCGGTGGCGCCAACGGCTGCTCGACCCGACCGACCTGGAGGACGAAGACGCGGGTGGCTCCCAGTGCCAGCGCGCGCCCGACGGGGATCGAGTGCACCAACCCGCCGTCGAGGTAGTGCCGCCCGTCGATCTCCACTGCCGGGAAGAGCCCGGGCACGGTGCACGACGCGACGACGGGGTCGACGAGCTCGCCCGACGAGAACCACTGCGCGTCAGCGGTCTCGATGCACGCGGCCACGCACTGGAAGTCGACCTCGAGCTCCTCGAAGGTGTCGACCGGGAGGTGCTCGTCGACGATGGCCCGCAAGGGGGCGCTCGACAGGACGTGGGTCCGGAAGCGGGCGATGCGGGCCGCGGAACGCATGGGGTTGTCGAGGAAGATCCCGCTGGAACCGACCGCCTCCCACGCCTTGCCCAGGGCAACGACGCCCTCGACCGACGGGTCGGCAGCGATGAAGGCACCGTTGAGGGCGCCGATGCTCGTCCCCACGACGAGGTCGGGCTTGACTCCCTGCTCGACGAGGGCGCGCAGCATCCCGACCTGGGTCGTGCCGAGGACCCCGCCGCCGCCGAGCACGAATGCCGTCGTCATGACGCCCACCCTAGGGTCGGCGCCGGTGGGACCGGCCCGCCCTAGGGTGGGTCCATGCCCGGCGCAGCGTTCTTCGACCTCGACCGCACGCTGCTGCAGGGCGGCACCGGCCCCCACCTGTCGCAGGCGATGGTCGAGCTGGGCCTCGTGCCACGATCGCTCCCCGGCCAGGACCTGCTCTTCAAGGCGTTCGACCTCTTCGGCGAGAACCTGCCGTCGATCTTCCTCGCCCGGCAGGCCACCCTCGTCGCCCGCGGGAAGGGTTCGACGAGCTTCGACGAGGCCGCAGGCCGCGCCGCGGCGGTCATCGCGGAGCACGTCCACCCCTTCGCGCTGGCCCTCATCGAGCAGCACAAGGCCGAGGGGCGCCTCGCCGTCATGGCGACGACGACACCGACCCACCTCATCCAGCCGCTCGCCGACCGGCTCGGCTTCGACCACGTCATCGCCACCCGTTACAACACCAGGGACGACGGCACCTTCGACGGCTCGATCCGCGGTCCCTTCGTCTGGTCGACGGGCAAGCTCTCGGCAGTCAGGCACTTCGCGGCCAGGCACGACATCGACCTCACCGAGAGCTATGCCTACTCGGACTCGATCTTCGACGTGCCCCTCCTCGAGGCCGTCGGGCGGCCGGCAGCCGTCAACCCCGACCCCAGACTGAGTGTGTATGCCGTGGCTCGCCGTTGGCCGATCGTGCACTTCGACGTTTCGCCGGGTGTCCTCAAGGTCCCCGTCGTCGGGATCGAGCTGCAGAGGTTCGTGCTCGAGGTCCTGCGCTCGACGTTCTTTCCCTGTGCCCGCTTCGACCTGAGTGGCGTCGAGAACATCCCGCGCCACGGGCCGGTCATCCTCGTGGGCAACCACCGCAGCTACTTCGACGCGGTCGCCATGGCCAACGTCGTGCGGCGGTCCGGGCGGACGGCGCGGGTGCTCGGCAAGAAGGAGATGTTCGACGTCCCCGTGCTCGGGTCCTTCATCTCGGCCGCCGGTGGCATCCGGGTCGACCGTGGCGAGGGCGGCGCGGAGTCCTACGACATGGCCGCGCTGGCGCTCGAGGGCGGCGAGATGGTGGGGCTGCTGCCGCAGGGGACGATCCCGCGTGGCGCGGCCTTCTTCGACCCAGAGCTCAAGGGCCGGACCGGGGCCGCCCGCCTCGCGGCCGTGAGTCGGGCGCCGGTCATCCCCGTGGGGATGTGGGGCACCGAGAAGGTCTGGCCGCGGTCCTCGTCGATGCCCAACCTGCTCAACCTCTCGAACCCACCCAGGGTCACGATCCGCGTGGGCCCTCCGGTCGAGCTCAAGTATCGCTCGCCCGCCGCCGACACCAGGCGCATCATGTCGGCGATCTCCGAGCTGCTGCCCCCCGAGGCCCGAGAGCGCCGCGTCCCGACGGAGGACGAGCTGCGCGCCACCTATCCGGGTGGTCGGCTCCCCGACGAGTCCTGACCCCGGCCCCACTGAGCTCGTCCCCAGCGGGAGTCGTGTCCACATCAGGCGCCCGGACGCCAGGGAGAGCTGTGGATGACCGGCAGGGAATGTCCGCGGCACGGCATACCGTTGTCGTCCTGCGCGGACGAAGGAGGTGGGCAGCTCGATGACAGGCATGGAGCGGGAGGCGCACACCCTCGACGAGCTGTCCGACCGTGAGCTGGGCCGAGCCTTCGACCGGGCCACGCTCGGCCGCGCCGGCGACTACGCGCGTGCTGGTCGGGTCACGAGCATCATCGTCGGTGACGAGGGCACGAGGGCGGCGGCCAGGGTCATCGGCAACGGGCCCGGCATCTATCGCACCGAGGTGTCCCTCGCCCCCGATCCCCATGGTGAGCCGCTGCTCGAGAGCGACTGCACCTGCCCCGTGGGCTTCGCCTGCAAGCACGCCGCCGCCCTCGTCATCGCCCTGCGCACCCAGCGTCCGTGGCGCACCGACACCCCCTCGGGGTCGCAGCGGTCCACCTCGTGGCGCGACGCCCTCGGCGAGCTCCTCGACGTGCCCGAGCCCGAGCCCCAGACCGGCGTCGTCGGGCTGCTGCTCGACATGGAGACCCCACGCGGGCGGCCCTCTCCGTGGGAGGCGCGCTCGCGCACCCCGAGCATCCAGCTGCGCCCGATGATCCCCGGAGCGTCCCCGGGACGGTGGATCAAGACCGGCATCTCGTGGGAGGCCGTGGCGGGCGGCTACTACTCGTCCTACACCTTCCGCCTCGACGGTCCTCCCCTCGACGCCCTCACGGCCATCGCCGACGCCCATCGTCGCGGCAGTCGCATGGCGGGCTACGGCCGGGCGCCGGCGTCCATCCCGCTGGATCTCATGGGTCGCGGGTGGATCGACCTGCTCGCCCGGGCGCGCGACGCCGGAGTGGTGCTCCTGACCCACGCCAACAACGGTGGCGAGGTCCACCTCGAGCCCGACCAGGGGCACTTCGTGCTGGACCTCTCGCCCATCGAGGGCGGCGACGTGCGCGCGGTCCCCAGTCTCGACCTGCCCGAGGGGACGGGCGAGGTCGCCATCGTCGGTGACCCGCCGACCGGGTGGTTCCGCCAGGAGGGCCGCGACCTGCGCCTCGGTGGTTTCGGCGCCGACGTCGACGTGGCCGCGGCGCGAGTCGTCGAGCGCGGGCCGTTCACCATCCCCAGCGACGACTGGTCGAGCTTCGCCCTCGACAAGCTCGCCGTCCTCCAGCGGCGCGCGACGGTTCGCACCCACGGCGGGCTCACCCTCCCCGAGGTCGTGCCTCCGCGGCTGCACCTCCGCGTCCGCTTCGACGACAACCACATGGCTCACCTCGTCTGGTCCTTCGGCTACGGCCCGCGCGACACCCCGGTCATCGTGCCGCTCCACCGTGAGCCGTCGATCCATCGCGACCCCAGCGCCTTCCGCGACTCCGCCCGCGAGAGCGAGCTCGTGGGCGCGGTGCCAGGTCGCGACGAGCTGCCGGCCCTCTGGGATCTCACCCGCCAGGGATGGGTGCCACGAGAAGCGCTGTCCCTCAGCGGTTTTGACACGGTGGCCTTTGTCGAGCGGCTGCCCGAGATCAAGGCGCACGAGGACGTCGAGGTCGAGGTCATCGGGGAGCCGACGACCTACGCCGAGGTCACCGAGGCTCCCCGCATCGCCGTCGGCACCCAGCAGTCGAGCGAGGGCAACGACTGGTTCGACCTCCAGATCGCCGTCACCGTCGGCGGCCACGAGGTGCCGTTGTCCGACCTCGTCACCGCCCTCGCCCGCGACGAGGAGCGCATGCTCCTGCCCGACGGCGCCTGGTTCACCCTCGACCACCCCGAGCTCCATCGCCTCCGCTCCCTCGTCGAGGAGGCCAGGGCGCTGCAGGACAAGCAGACCGGCCCCTTGCGGCTGTCGGTCCTGCACGCCGGGCTCTGGGACGAGCTTGTGGAGATCGGGGTCGTCGAGGAGCAGTCCGACCGGTGGCAGCGGTCCGTGGACGCTTTGCTCGGAGTGGACGGTGTCGACGGCCCCGAGCCTGCCGAGGTGCCGAGCTCGCTCAAGGCGACCCTGCGGCCCTACCAGGAGGAGGGCTTCCGCTGGCTCTCGCTGCTCTGGGATCTCGGGCTCGGTGGCGTCCTCGCCGACGACATGGGACTCGGCAAGACCCTGCAGGTGGTCGCGATGGCCCTGCGCGCCAAAGAGCGTGGCGAGCTGACCGACCCGATGCTCATCGTCGCGCCCACGTCCGTCCTCGGCACGTGGGTCGACGAGGTGGCGAAGTTCGCGCCCGACCTCACCGTCGCCGTCCTCGACCGCACCCGCGGCAAGGCCCGGGTCCCGATGCTCGAGGCGATCTCGGGCGCCGACCTCGTCGTCACGACCTATGCCGTGGGGCGCATCGACGCCGAGGAGTTCCGGGCGGTCCCGTGGTCCGCGGCGGTCCTCGACGAGGCCCAGTTCGTCAAGAACCACCAGGCGAAGACGTATGCCGCGATGCGCCGCCTCCCGGCCCGTGTCACCTTTGCACTCACCGGCACCCCGCTCGAGAACTCGCTCATGGACCTCTGGTCGCTGCTGTCCATCGTCGCCCCGGGTCTGCACCCGAGGCCCCAGCTCTTCCGGGAGCAGTGGTCGAAGCCGATCGAGAACGGCTCCTCGCCCGAGCTGCTCGCCACGCTGCGCCGACGCATCCGCCCGCTCATGCTCCGGCGCACCAAGGAGGCCGTCGCATCCGACCTGCCGCCCAGGCAGGAGCAGATCCTCCACGTCGCGCTCCACCCCAGGCACCGGGCCATCTATGACCGCCACCTCGCGCGTGAGCGACAACGCCTGCTCGGCCTCATCGACGACCTCGACGGCAACCGGATCGCCATCCTGCGGGCCCTCACCGTCCTGCGCCAGATGGCCCTCGACCCCGCGCTGGTCGACTCCGAGGCCTACGGTGACGTCGCGCCGAGCGCCAAGGTCGAGGCCCTCGTCGAGCAGGTCGCCGAGCTCGCTGCCGAGGGGCACCGCGCCCTCGTCTTCAGCCAGTTCACCGGGTTCCTGTCGATCGTGCGAGCCCGGCTCGAGGAGGAGGGCATCGCCTACGCCTACCTCGACGGGTCCACGCGCAACCGCGGCGACGTCGTCAGGGAGTTCCGCGGGGGAGAGGCCCCGGTGTTCCTCATCTCGCTCAAGGCCGGTGGCTTCGGGCTCACGCTCACCGAGGCCGACTACGTCTTCGTCCTCGACCCGTGGTGGAACCCGGCCGCCGAGAACCAGGCGATCGACCGCGCCCACCGCATCGGGCAGACCCGGTCGGTCAACGTCTACCGCCTCGTCTCGACCGACACCATCGAGGAGAAGGTCGTCGCCCTCCAGGACAGGAAGCGCGACCTCTTCGCCCGGGTCGTCGACGACGGCGACCTGTTGTCGAGCGCCCTCACCGCTGACGACCTGCGCGGCCTGCTCGACCGCTGACAGCACTCGGTTCCGGAGGCGCGAACCTCACTGGCTGAGGGCGAGATCCATGCGTTCGAGCAGGGCCTCCAGGGCCTCTTCGAACTCGTCGTCCGTGTGGTCCTCGGACAGCTGGTCCCGCAGCCTTGCCACCGCTGGGTACCTGTCCACGTCCAGCTCGGCGTCAGCGTTCGGCAGGTCGGCGTCGCCCTCGTTCAACGGTTCCTCGACGGGTGCGGTGCTCGCGCCCTGAGCGGCGGACTCGAGGAGGAGATGGCCGAGCAGGAAGCTCGTGAAGGACCGGTAGGCGCTCACGGCCTGATCATCGGTGAAGCCACGCGACGTCAGCCCGTCGAGGAAGTCCTCGACGACGTGGAGACTGCGCAGTGGTGGTCTCAGCCATGGGGTCGCCGGGTGGCGGGTCGCGATCAGAGGGAAGGCGTTCGGGTGCTCGATCGCCAAGCGACGCACTTCGTGGGCCATCCACTGCAGGAAGGCCTGCCACCCGTCAGCCGGGTCCATGCGCCCGTCGGGGGCGACTCTCACCTCACCGACCAGCCGGTCGACGACTGCCTCGAGCAGGTCCTCCCGACCGTTGACGTACCGGTAGAGCGTCATCGCTTCGACTCCCAGGTCTCGCCCCAGGCGGCGCATCGTCAGCGACCCCGGACCGGTGGCGTCGATGATGACGACAGCCTGCTCGACGATGCGCTCTCGGTTCAGACGCACACGGCGCCCTTGCGCTTCGTCCTCGTCCAGTGTTCCTACCGTGCCCTGCTCTGCCATAGCACCCTCCGTACCCCCGTGGATTCGTCAAGCCTACGGGGCCTACGCCGTGCACGCACCAGCCGCAGGCGCGGCAACATCCCTGAAGCCAATCGGTTTTGTCCCACATCTGATGTGTAGTGTTCCCCGAGTCCACCAAAATTTACGTTGTAAATCGGAGCTCCTGAATGACTGACTCACTGGAAGACGCAGGGACTGACGCACTGCGGACCATCGCCGTGTTCCTCCCCAAGCTCGTCGTGTTCCTCCTCATCCTGATCATCGGCATGTTCGTCGCCAAGGCGATCGGCAAGGCGGTCGACAAGATCCTCGAGCGCGTCGGGTTCGATCGCGCCGTCGAGCGTGGTGGGGTCAAGAAGGCACTCGAAAAGAGCAAGTACGACGCCTCCGACATCGTCGGCAAGCTGGT
Source organism: Knoellia altitudinis (assembly GCF_042666355.1). Classification (NCBI taxonomy): domain Bacteria; kingdom Bacillati; phylum Actinomycetota; class Actinomycetes; order Micrococcales; family Intrasporangiaceae; genus Knoellia; species Knoellia altitudinis. Next base: position 1,451,100 of record NZ_JBHTDK010000001.1, on the reverse strand, counting down.
GTACTACACCCTGCTGCTGTTCGTCCTGCAGCTGGCCTTCGGGGTCTTCGGTCCGAACCCGATCAGTGACCTGCTCACCGGCGTCATCGCGTTCCTGCCGAAGGCGATCGTCGCCATCATCATCGTCGTCGTTGCTGCCGCCATCGCCACAGCCGTGCGTGAGCTGCTGTCCAACACCTTGGGTGGACTCTCCTACGGCAAGACCCTGGCGAACATCGTGGCCTTCTTCATCATCGGTCTGGGTGTCATCGCGGCTCTCAACCAGGTGGGCATCGCCACCACGGTCACCCTGCCCGTCCTCATCGCCGTGCTCGGGACCATCAGCGGGATCCTGATCGTCGGTGTCGGCGGTGGACTCATCAAGCCCATGCAGCACCGCTGGGAGTCCTACCTGGTCAAGGCCGAGGGAGAGCTTCCCAAGGTCAAGGCCGAGGCAGCCAACACCCCCGGTGTCCGCGAACAGGCCGAGCAGGCCAAGAGCAAGGCCAAGCGCGAGTACGACGACTCCGGCTCGTCCGGGAGCACCTCCTCCACGCCCACCCAGGTCTTCGACCAGGGAACCGGCGAAGGCGGAAGCACCACCCCACGGCGCTGAGGTCTCAGGCGTCACCTCCCCCTGTTACACACCACGGAAGGAAGCATCATGAGCATCGACCAGAACAACATCAACGACGTCATCGGTCGGGACGTGCACGGTTCGGACGGCGAGAAGATCGGTCAGGTCGGCCAGGTCTACCTGGATGACGAGACCGGCAAGCCCGAGTGGGTGACCGTCATGACTGGCATGTTCGGCACCAAGGAGAGCTTCGTCCCGGTCGCGCAGGCGCAGTTCTCGGACGACGGACTCCGCGTCCCCTACGACAAGGGCACCGTGAAGGACGCACCCCGCGTCGACGCTGACCAGGGTCATCTTTCCCAGGACGAGGAAGCGGAGCTCTACCGCCACTACGGCCTGGACTACTCCGGGGACAGGTCGGACTCCGGACTTCCCGATCGCAACGACGGCGGCCGCGGCACCGACGTGGACGAGACCGTCGGTCACGACACGTCCGGCCCGACCACGGACGACGCCATGACGCGCTCGGAGGAGCAGCTCAAGGTGGGCACGGAGAAGCGTGAGACCGGTCGCGCGAGGTTGCGCAAGCACGTGGTGACCGAGGAGCAGACCGTCACGGTCCCGGTCACCCGCGAAGAGGTCACCATCGAGCGCGAGCCGATCACGGACGCCAACCGTGACGAGGCCATGGCCGGCCCGGACATCTCCGAGGAGGAGCACGAGGTCGTCCTGACCGAAGAGCGGCCCGTCGTGGAGAAGGAGACCGTCGCGGTCGAACGAGTCAAGCTCGGCAAGGAGACAGTCACCGACCAGGAGCAGGTCAGTGAGTCCGTCCGCAAGGAGCAGATCGACACCGACGGTGTCGAGGGCGACACGCCTGGCCAGTCCGACCGAGGCGACCAGGGCCGTCGCTGAACCGGCACACCCGTCCTGCCCGCAGCCAAGGTCTATCAAGGACCCACGGCTGCGGGCAGGACCCCAAGGCGCTCGAGCGCCCGGAAAGGAAAGCCCATGAGCACCAGTGCAGATGCCGACGGCGGGCGTGACCCGCGCCGTTCGCACGCAGGTGGGGACCGTGACCCACGCGAGCGCGCTGACCTGAGCGACAACGCCACAAGGCACATGAGCGATCGTGACCGCCATGGGGCCAGTACGGCCGAGACGGTGAGCCGACACGACGTCGTGAATGCCGAGAAGGAACAGTTCGGTGGGATCAAGATCGGGTCCGCCTTCTTCGGGTGGCTCACCGCCACCGGAACGGCCGTCCTCCTGACCGCCTTGTTGGCGGCCGCTGGGAGCGCCGTCGGGGTGGCCACCGGCACCGACGTCGACGAGGCCACCGACCAAGCCGCAAGTGACCCCACGACGGTCGGGCTGGTCGGCGGCATCATCCTGCTCGTCGTGCTGTTCATCGCCTATTACTGCGGCGGGTACGTAGCCGGGCGGATGGCCCGGTTCGACGGTGCCAAGCAAGGCATCGCCGTGTGGCTCTGGGCGCTGTTCATCGCGGTCGTCGTCGCCGTCGTGGGCACTGTGGCCGGCAGCGAGTTCAACGTGCTTGCCAACCTGAACAGCTTCCCCCGCATCCCCGTCGGGGAGGGTGACCTGTCCACCGCCGGCATCATTGCCGCCGTCGGTGTCGCGGTCACCAGCCTGGCCGGCGCCATCCTGGGCGGCCTTGCAGGGATGCGTTTCCACCGGAAGGTCGACAGGGTCGGACTCGGCGACTGACGAGCCGTAGCCCGATGGCTGCCCTTCCGGGCGTCATCGACATGCTCGCGAACCGTGGGGACGACGACGAGGCCGACCGGGCCCAGTCGGATCTGCCCGATCAGGTCGACACGGAGCAGCACTCCGACGAGCTGTCCGCGCTCGGCATCGACCCCAAGGACCTCTTCGGTGGAGCCGGCGGCATGGGCGCCAAGCTCGGACTCTAGGCGTCTCAAGCAGACCACGGGGTGGCACCCCTCCGAAAGAAGGGGTGCCGCTCACCGGGCCAACCGCAGGCTCGCGTACGAGAGCCAGCTGGACGGCATACGCATCTCCACGTCGTGCCGATGCAGCACGCGCTTGCGAAGTCCGACGTCCTCGACGAGTCCATCGAGCACAACGGGTCCGGGCTCTTCGCCTGCCCGCCCGGACTGGGCGACGGCGACGACTGGGGTGTGCAACTCTTCGGTCCATGACCGAGGAGCCGGATGCGCCGACCGCCGTCGAGGAGACGCTGATGCGTGGCGTGCGCCGGGTGGCAGGTGTTGCCGACAGCCTCGTCCACCACCCCGTCCCCAACAGCGCGCGCGCCTTCGTCAACGCCTTCATCGGCGACCGGCTCGACACCTCAGGCTCGGCCCTCTCGCACGGCATGGGCGTCCGGGTGCGGGGTCGGGTGGTCGACCTCACCGATGACGGTGTGGCACAGGCCTATCCGGACGCGAGCGGCGAGGTGGTCGTCCTCGTCCACGGGCTGCTGCTCACCGAGACGGCTTGGGATGCCGGCCGCTTCGGCGAGCGACTGAAGGAGGAGCTCGGCTTCACGCCGGTCGCCGTCCGCTACAACACCGGGCTGCGGATCTCACGCAACGGCCACGAGCTCCAGCGCCTCCTCACCGCGCTCGTCGCCCACTGGCCCGTGCCGGTCACCCGACTCGTCCTGGTCGGGCACTCCATGGGCGGACTCGTCATCCACAGCGCCCTCGCCCAGGCCGAGGTCGAGGCGGCCGGCGGCAGCGACTGGGTGAGTCGGGTGAGCGACACGGTGACGCTCGGGGCGCCACACCTCGGGGCATCGCTCGAGCGGGGCGTCAACCAAGCTGCCAGGGTGGCGGGCGCGCTCCGCCAGGTGCGGCCGCTGGCCCGGGCCCTCGGCATCCGCAGCGTCGGCATCCAGGACCTGAGGCACGGCAACATCCTCGAGCAGGAGTGGCACGGTCTGGACCCGACCGACCACCGAGGGCGACGGGTCGACGTCCCTCTGCACCCCGGCATACGCCATCTGGCCGTCGTCGGACTGCTCGGCAAGAAGATCGACGGCAGGGTCGCCCGGCTGTTCGGAGACGGCATGGTCACGGCCGCGAGTGCGCGCGGGTCCGGTCGTCGGGGACCCGAGGGCAGGCGGTTCGCGCAGGAGGACGTCGTCGTCCTCCCCGGAGTGAGCCACATCGCGCTCGTCCACGACCCGACCGTGTATGCCGCCGTGCGGGATCGTCTTGCTGCCAGAGTGGACCCATGAGCGAACAGACGACCGCCCCGACGACCGTCATCCTCTTCGGTGCGACGGGAGACCTGGCCAAACGCAAGCTCATCCCAGGGCTGCTGCACCTCTTCCAGTCGCGGTTGCTCGACGACCTGCGCATCGTCGGCACCTCCCTCGACGAGCTGAGCAGGGACGACTTCCGGGAGCTCGCGCATGCGGCGATCAAGGAGTTCTCCACGCGCGTCCTCGACGAGGACGAGTGGAACGAGTTCGCCCAGCGTCTCGACTACGTCCCGCTGTCGGCCGGCCCCAAGGCCCTCGGTGACGCGGTGCGGGCCGCCGAGGAGCTGCTGCCGGGCGACTCCGAGCTGCGGCTGCACTACCTGTCGGTCCCTCCGAAGGCCGCACTCTCCGCCATCCAGACCATCGCCGAGGCCAAGCTCGTCGACCACAGCCGCATCGTCATGGAGAAGCCGTTCGGGACCGACTACGCCTCGGCGGTCGAGCTCAACCGCCGGGTGCACGAGGTCTTCCGCGAGGAGCAGGTCTTCCGGATCGACCACTTCCTCGGCAAGGAGCCGGCCCAGAACATCCTCGCCTTCCGCTTCGCCAACGGGCTGTTCGAGCCGATCTGGCACCGCAACTCCATCGCCCACGTGCAGATCGACGTGCCCGAGACCCTGGGGTTGTCGACGCGCGGGGACTTCTACGAGAACACCGGCGCCTACCGCGACATGGTCGTCACCCACCTCTTCCAGATCCTCGCGTTCACCGCGATGGAGCCACCGACCTCGCTCGAGCCCGACGCCATCAGCCGCGAGAAGAACAAGGTCTTCGAGTCGATGCAGCCCATCCATCCGGGCGACGTCGTGCGGGGCCAGTACTCCGGCTACCTCGACGAGCCGGGGGTGGCGCCAGACTCCGACACCGAGACCTACATCGCGCTCAAGTGCTACATCGACAACTGGCGCTGGGCCGGGGTGCCGTTCTTCCTGCGCACCGGCAAGCGGATGGCCGAGGGGGCGCGCATCATCTCGATCGCCTTCAACGAGCCGCCGCAGTCGATGTTCCCGCCCGGCTCCGGCGTCGGCGACCACGGACCCGACCACCTCACCTTCGACCTCGCCGACCGGGCGCGCATGTCGCTCTCGTTCTATGGCAAGCGACCCGGGCCGGGAATGAAGCTCGACAAGCTGTCGATGCAGTTCGCGATGCAGGAGACGACGTGGGCCGGCGCGGTGCTCGAGGCCTACGAGCGGCTCATCTATGACGCGGTCCGGGGCGACCACACGCTCTTCACGTCGGCCGAGGGCATCGAGCGGCTGTGGGAGGTCAGCCAGCCGCTGCTCGACAACCCGCCCGTCGTGCGGCCCTATGCGCCGGGCACCTATGGACCGAACCAGATCCACCAGCTCGTGTCGCCGCACACGTGGCGGCTGCCCTTCGAGCGCAAGTGGCGGGAGAAGACTCCAGACCCGGGGCCGCGGTCGCCCGCCGAGGGTGGCGCGCGAGGCTAGTCACCACCCCACACGGACCCCTAGAGTCCGCTCATGGGCGCCAAGGTGACCCCGAACAGGCTCGGGATGGCCGCGGCTGCCTTCACGAGCAACGCCCGCAACCCCGATCTGCGTCGAGCCCAGCTGAGCTTCCTCGGGGCCTGGACCGCCGAGTGGGCGTTCACCGTGGCGCTCGGGATCGTGGCCTACCGCCATGGTGGAGCCGTCGCCGTCGGGTTGGTCGGCCTGCTGCGGATGGTGCCCGCCGCGATCGTCGCCCCCCTGCTGTCGCCCCTCGCCGACCGAGGTCGCCGAGAGCGCGTCCTCGTCGTCGTCTCCGTGATCCGGGGAGTGGCCACCGGTGGGGCCGCCGTCGTCGCAGCCCTCGGCGGCTCGCCCCTCGTCATCTATGCCCTCGCCGTGCTGTCGACGATCGTCGCGACCCTCTATCGTCCCGCGCACTCCGCGCTCCTGCCCTCGCTGTGCCACACCGGCCATGAGCTGGCCAGCGCCAACGTCGTGCGCGGGATGCTCGACTCCGCCGCCACCCTCACGGGTCCGCTGCTGGCGGCCGTGCTCCTCCGTTTCTCCGGTGTCGACGTCGTGTTCGCAGTGGCGGCGGGCGCGTCCTTCGTGGCCGCTGCGCTGGTGCTGCGTCTGGACTACGAAGCCCCCCCGCGCCCGCCGGCGGCGACGCGGCCCAACCTGGTCCGAGAAGGTGTGGAGGGCCTGAGGGCGGTCCGGCAGAGCCGTGACCTGACCCTCATCCTGGGGCTCGCCGCGGCCCAGTCGTTCACCCGCGGCGCGCTCACCGTGCTCTCGGTCGTCGTCGCCATCGAGCTCCTGGGCACCGGCGAGCCGGGCGTCGGTGCCCTCATGACCTCCGTCGGGGTGGGCGCGGTCCTCGGCTCGCTCGCAGCCTCGCTCCTCGTCGGGACCGGTCGCCTCGGTGGCTGGTTCGCCCTTGGGGTCGCCCTGTGGGGGGCGCCCCTTGCGGTCGTCGGCGTCGTGCCCCTCGAGTCGGTGGCCCTCGTCCTGCTGGCCTTCGTCGGGGTCGGCAACGCGCTCATCGACGTCGCGGGATTCACGCTCATCGGCAGGCTCGCACCGGACGAGGTCCTGGCCCGCGTCTTCGGCGTGCTCGAGAGCATCGTCGCGGTCTCGATGGGCCTGGGCGCCCTCGCGGCATCCCTCCTCGGCGAGGGCTTCGGTGTCCGCACGGCACTTCTCACGATCGGGTCGCTGTGCCCGCTCCTCGCCGCCTTGTCGTGGCGGCGGCTGCGGCTGCTGGACCGGTCCGTCGGGGATCTCGACAGTGACGTGCAGCGGCTCCAGAACGTGCCGATGCTCCGGACCCTGCCCCTCCCGGCGGTCGAGCAGCTCGCCCGGGGGCTCGAGCCGGTCACGACGACTTCTGGGGGCGTGGTCTTCCGCCAGGGTGACGTGGGTGACCGTTACTTCCTCATCGCGTCGGGGGAGGTCGACGTGGTGGGAGACGGGCAGGTCGTGGCGACCCTCGGGCCCGGTGAGGGCTTCGGTGAGATCGCCCTGCTGCGCAGCACTCGCCGCACGGCGACCGTCGTCGCCCGGAGCGAGGTCGGCCTCCTGGCACTGAGCTCGGAGCGGTTCATCGCCGTGGTCCTCGGCTATGCCCCGAGCGCCCAGGAGGCGACGGTGGCCGTGGACGGCCTGCTCGAGCGGTACACGCCCGGGGACTCGGACGTGGTGCCGCGCACTCAGCCGACCGAGGATCCGCCGAAACCGTGAGACGCCAGCAGAGTTGATGGGACGGTGAGGCATGGAGCCCCAGCGAGCAGTGCTGCTGATCGCCGACATCAGCGGATACACCGAATACATGAGCACCCACCGGATGAGCCTCGCGCACGCCGAGGTCAACACCGCGCGCATGCTCGACAAGATGATCGATGCCGCCCCCGGCTACGACCTCATCGAGATCGAGGGCGACGCCGCCTTCCTCTCGCGTCCGGCCGGCCCGGGCGGGACCACGAGCGCCGACGAGGCCACGGTCGCAGAGATCCTCGACGTCGCGGCGTGGATGCACAGTGCCTTCCACCGCGAGCGCGAGTACGTCGCGAAGAACCTCTGTCCGTGTTCTGGGTGCAAGGAGGCGACCAACCTCAAGCTCAAGTTCGTCGCACACGTCGGCGACGTCGCCACCCAGACGATCCGGCAGCGCCGCAAGCTCGTCGGGATCGACGTCATCCTCGTGCACCGCCTGCTCAAGAATCCCGTGAACATCCCTGAGTACGTCCTGATGTCCGAGGAGCTGTATCGACTGGCGGACCCGGGGCTGGCCGACAAGGTTCACGAGATCACCCCGGACCTCGAGGGTCTCGGCCAGGTCCGCGCGTTCTATCTCGACGTCCACACCCTGGAGGCCCGGCAGCCCGCACTGGCGGCGCCGTCGTGGCCGGGCCGGCTGGGGCGGACCTTCTCGGCGGCCGGCAAGGGTATGCCGTACATACTCGGCCTGCGCCGCCCCCGTGTCAGGACTCCGTGAGGACCGGTGCGCCGGTGCGGACGATGAGCGCCTTGGGGCGCACCTCGAAGCGGACCCGCTTGGCCTGGCCGATGACGTCGCCGTCGATCTCGACCATCTGCGGCCCGTCGAGCGAGACGAGGATCGACTGGCAGCGGTAGCGGTCGAGCTTGGGGTGGTTCTGGCCCCGTTTGGCGAGGACGTGCACGGCGACCCCGGCCCACCCGACGATGCCCTTGGGGGTGATCGCCACGACGTCGAGGATGCCGTCGTCGATCTCGGCGTCGGGCATGAGGGTGATGCCACCGGTGAGTCGACCGCAGTTGCCCACGACGATCGTGCGGGCCGTGTGGCGGATGGGCTCCCCGCCGTCGATCCGCAGCCGCGTCGCGAACCGCGCACCCAGCAGGTTCTTGGCGCCGCTCGCGACGTAGGCACCCCAGCCGATCCGGGCCTTGGCCTCCTCGGAGGTCGCGTGCATGATGCTCGCGTCGAGGCCCAGTCCGGCCATGACGAGGAAGGCGTGCTGGTTGGGCGCCGGGTCGGAGCCGTGGGTGTCGTCAGCGCCGACGTCGGGCTCCGTCGGTCCGTCGTGAGCGGGATCGAGCTCGGTGACCGAGCGCTGCTCGGGCGTCGGGTCGAGGGTGGCCCACCCGATGTCGATGTGACGGTTGCGGCCGGTGAGGGCCACGTCGAGGCCCTCGACCAGGTCGAGCGGCAGGTCGAGGTTGCGACCGAGGAGGTTGCCCGTGCCCGCCGGGATGAGCCCCATGGGCGTGGAGGTGCCGGTCAGCACGTGGGCGACGGAGCGCACCGTGCCGTCGCCGCCGATGGCGCAGACCAGGTCGACCCCGTCCGCGAGCGAGTCCCGCGCCTGACCGAAGCCGGGGTCCTCGATCGTCGTCTCGCGGATGATGGGTGCATCCCAGTCGCCGTGCGCGAGGACGGTGCTGGTCACGAGCGCCCGGGTTGCTGCAACATCGACGAACTTCGTCGGGTTGAGGATGACTGCCACCTGCTTCTTGGGCGGGAGCGGGGCGTCCTCGTGCTGCGCCGGGCGGAACGACGAACGGGTCGGTCGTTTCGGTGAGGCGTGGCGTCCGCTGGACCGACTCACCCTCATCGCAAGGGCCGCCCCGGCCCCGATGAGCAGCAGGAGGGCGAGGATGGCGGCGATCGCCGGCCAGGAGTCGGTCACGTCAGGGACCGTACCCCAAGGTCAAAGCCTCAATCGCCACGTCCGGCATCCGCCTAGTCTTGTCGACATGAGCGACATCGTCCCTGACGACAAGGACTGGACCTGGACCCTCGAGCGGGCGTGCCCCGACTGCGGTTTCGACGCCGCAACAGTGGAAGCCGCCGACATCGCGGGTCTTGTCACGGCATACACCGCGCCGTGGAGCGAGATCCTCGCCCGACCGGATGCGGCGACGCGGCCGGAACCCACCACGTGGTCCCCGCTGGAGTACGCCTGCCACGTCCGTGACGTGTGCGACCTCTTCGCCGCGCGGGTGCAGATCATGCTCGACGAGGACGGTGCCCGGTTCGCGAACTGGGACCAGGACGTGACGGCGGTCGAGAGCCGGTATGCCGAGCAGTCCCCGACCGTCGTCGCCGACGAGATCCCGGTCGCCGCGGCCCGTCTCGGCAACGCGTTTGCCGGCCGGTCAGCCGCCGAGTGGGAGCGGCGGGGGTTGCGGTCCAACGGTTCCGAGTTCACCGTGCTCACCCTCGGACGCTACGGCCTGCACGACCTCGCGCATCACCTGTGGGACGTGCGCGCATGAGCCCAGCCTGGATCTATGTCGCCCTCGGGTTCGCGCTCTTCCTGGCCGTGATCCTCCCCCCACTGCTCGACCGCTGGAAGGTCAACGCACCGATCGTCCTCGTCACCCTCGGGCTCGTCGTCGGACTGCTGCCGGGCTTTCGTGACCTCGACCTCGACCCGGTGAACCACGGGGAGGCAGTCACCCACATCACCGAGTTCACCGTGCTCGTCTCGCTCATGGGCGTCGGTCTCGCGCTCGACCGACCGCTGAGCTTCCGCGACCTCAACTCGTGGCGCACCTGGTCACCCACGTGGCGTCTGCTCGGAGTCGCGATGCCGCTGACCATCGCCGGGGTGGCGCTTCTCGCGTGGGGGCCGTTCGGCGTGGCTGCACCTGCCGCGCTCCTGCTGGGCGCCGCCCTCGCGCCCACCGACCCGGTGCTTGCGTCCGACGTGCAGGTCGGCGGCCCCAACGCGGCCGGCAGCCCGGACGGGGAGGGCGACGAGGAGATCGACGAGGAGGACGAGGTGCGTTTCGCGCTGACGAGCGAGGCCGGGCTCAACGACGGGCTGGCCTTCCCGTTCGTCCACGCCGCGATCTTCCTCGCCACCGTCGGCGCCTTCTCCGAGTGGGGCCCCCGGTGGGTCGCCTGGGAGGGGGTCGGCAAGATCGTCCTCGGAGTCGCGGTCGGCGTGGCTCTGGGTTGGGCCGTCACCCGGTTGGCGTTCACGGCCAAGTCCGAGGACGTGCGGTTCGCCGCCACGGGTGAGCCGCTCGTCGCGATCGCGGCGCTGCTCGCGGCCTACGGCGTGGCCGAGGTCGTCGGCGGCTACGGGTTCCTCGCGGTCTTCTCCTGCGCCATGGCAGTCCGCAGCTTCGAGCGCGCGCACTCCTACCACCACGACATGCATGAGGTCATCGAGAGGCTCGAGCGGCTCCTCACTCTCATCGTGCTGCTGTTGCTCGGCATGGCCCTGACCAACGGCTTGCTCGCGAACCTCGACTGGCGTGGTGTGGCGTTGTCCCTCGCCCTGCTGCTCGTCATCCGACCACTCGCCGGCCTGGCGTCCTTCCTCGGGCATCGCCGGTCGCGAGGCCTGCAGGGCTTCGACAAGCGCGAGCGGGCCGTGGCGGCCTTCTACGGAGTCCGCGGCATCGGCTCGCTCTTCTACCTGGCGTATGCCGCGACTCACGCCGAGTTCGAGGAGATCCGGTGGCTGTGGTCGGTCGTCGCGTTCACGGTGGTCGTCTCCGTGTATCTCCACGGGTTCACGGCACCGATCGCGATGGCTTGGCAGGAGCGTGGCGACCAGGCACGACGCCGCGCGAACGCCCGCTCCTGAGGTCACGTCTCTTCCCGTGCCTCAGGCCGCAGAGGCATTGAGCTCACGGGCGATGACGTGGACGACAGCACCGAGCAGGGGGGCCATGGCCGCGTTCGCAGCCAGGAGCCACGCCGCCAGGGTGTCCCCCTCGACACCGAGGAACCACAGGAGGAGCAGACCTCCAGAGGACAGCGCCCACACCCACGCCCAAGTGTGGATGACCCACGGTCGGGACCTGTCCAGCGACGTCGGACAGCCGCTGCGTCCACCCCGGACGCGACCTGCGCTCGCCCAGATCTGGCCGAAGAGCTGGAAGGGCAGGATGACGTGGAGGATCGGGATGAACCAGGCCACGCAGAGCCACACGGGATCCAGGGTGAGGTCCATGCGGTCCACGTATCGAGAGCTGGCCACCGTGAACGCCCAGATCCCGACCACGAGGACAAGCACCATGACTGCGGTCGCGGCCAGCTGGGTCAGCGCATCGAGGGCCAACGAATGCGCCGAGGTCGAGACGTCCACCACGAACAGCGTGGACAGCATCACGCTCATGAGCCCGCACACGGCATAAAGGCCTCGCGTGGCCCCGCGGAACCACGTCGGCAGGTCGGGCCGCGTGGCGGTCAGGGCGTCGATGGTGTGCCCGGTCCACCGGGCTCCGTCCCAGTAGCGGAACGTGCCGCGCAGTTCGGGGTCCGGGGCCCAACGGGCGGGGTTGTGGCCGGGGGTGGGTCGGGTCGTCGTCATGGCAGTGAGTGTGGTCGGACCGACGAGACCGGCCGTGGACTTTTCCACAGGCAGTCCTCGATAGGCTGACGCGCGTGATCGATCTCAAGCTGCTCCGCGAGAACCCCGACCGAGTGCGCGCCTCGCAGCGGGCCCGGGGTGAGGACGAGGGTGTCGTCGACGCCGTCCTGGCCGCGGAGGAGAGGCGCCGCTCGAGCCTCACCGCCTTCGAGCAGCTGCGCGCCGAGCAGAAGGCGATGGGCAAGCAGGTCGCCCAGGCCCAGGGCGACGAGAAGCAGGCCTTGCTCGCGCGCACCAAGGAGATCTCCACCCAGGTCAAGGAGAACCAGACCGCTGCCGACGAGGCCGCCGCCGAGCTCGCGACCCTCCAGCGCAGCATCGGCAACGTCATCGAGGACGGTGTCCCGGTCGGTGGCGAGGACGACTACGTCGTGCTCGAGGAGGTCGGCACCCCCAGGGACTTCGCGGCCGAGGGCTTCGAGCCCAAGGACCACCTCACCCTCGCCGAGGGCCTGGACGCCCTCGACATGGAGCGCGGCGCCAAGGTGTCCGGCTCGCGGTTCTACTTCCTCAAGGGCGTCGGGGCGCGGCTCGAGATGGCCATGCTCCAGCTCGCGATGCAGCGCGCCATCGAGGCCGGGTTCGTCCCGATGATCACGCCGACACTCGTCAAGACCGAGGTCATGGCCGGCGCCGGCTTCATCGACCATCACGCCGACGAGGTCTATCGCCTCGAGGCCGACGACCTCTACCTCACCGGCACGAGCGAGGTCGCGCTCGCGGGCTACCACGCCGACGAGATCATCGACCTCGACAAGGGCCCGATCCGCTTCGCCGGGCAGTCGACCTGCTACCGCCGCGAGGCCGGCAGCTATGGCAAGGACACCCGCGGCATCATCCGCGTCCACCAGTTCAACAAGATCGAGATGTTCGTCTACTGCCGTCCCGAGGACGCGGACGCCGAGCACCAGCGCCTCCTGACCTTCGAGAAGGAGATGCTCGACCTCATGGAGCTGCCCTACCGCGTCATCGACACCGCCGCTGGCGACCTCGGCGGCCCGGCTGCGCGCAAGTTCGACTGCGAGGCATGGGTGCCCACCCAGGGACGGCACCGTGAGCTGACGTCGACCTCGAACTGCACGACGTTCCAGGCCCGTCGCCTCAAGACCAGGTACCGCGTCGAGGGCGGCGGGACCAACGTGGCCGCGACGCTCAACGGCACCCTCGCCACGACCCGCTGGCTCGTCGCAATCCTCGAGAACCACCAGCAGGCCGACGGTTCGGTCGTCGTGCCAGCCGCGTTGCGCCCGCTCGTCGGGCTTGACGTCCTCACTCCCGCCTGACAGTGAGTGCTCGACCGGGCTATCGCTTCATCCCGACCGCGCCCTCCCCGGAGGCCTACTGCGAGCTGCGGCGAGCAGCCGGACTCTCACCCAAGACGTTGGCGCAGGCCTCGGCAGCGATCCCCGGCTCGTGGGCGGCCTGTCACGTCGTGCACGAACCCACCGGTGACGCGGTCGCCATGGGCCGCGTGATCGGTGATGGCGGCTGGTACTTCCACATCGCAGACATGGCCACCCACCCGGACCACCAGCGGCTCGGCCTCGGAGCGCGGGTGATGGAGTGGCTGCTGGACTCCATCCGGGCGGCGGTGGAGGACGAGCCGTACGTGACCCTCATGGCCGATGAGCCCGGTCGCCCGCTCTACCGACGCTTCGGGTTCCAGGAGACGGCGCCGACCTCGATCGGCATGAAGCTCACGACGCTCTGACGGTGTCCCACAGGCGAATCGCGGGAACCGGTCCGTCTCGCGACGGATCCACCCATCGCCCCTCCGTCCCTAGGCTGAGCGGTATGCCGTCCGCCCGCCGATCGCTGTCGACCACCGTCGGCGACTTCTTCGCGATCGACGACGACTGGGAGCGCCCCGCCACACCCATCGCGCGGCGGGACTGGGTCGTGGGGTTCGTGCTCTCGGTCGTGGGGATCCTCTTCCTCGAGCTGGGGCGCAGCGTCACCGAGATCAGGGCGGGTGGGCAGCCGCACTGGGTGCAGTGGTCCGCGATCGTCACCGGCGCCATGCTCATGGTCTGGCGCCGTCAGCACCCGATCCTCGTCGGCTTCCTCGCGGCCGCCCACATGTTCATCGTCGGCGTCACCATGCCGATGATCATGGGGCAGATCGCTCTCCAGATCGTCTACTTCGTCGCGATCTATGCCGCGGTCGCCTATGCCCGGCACCGTCGCTCGGCCCTCCTCGTCGTCGCCGGGATCACCGTCTTCATGCTGCTCTGGGTGGGCTGGCAGCTGGCCATCGGCGGAGGCGTCGCCGAACTCACCGAGGACGCACGGGCCGACGGCGCCGACGGGTGGTTCAGCCCCACCGTCGGAGCGGTGGTCACGACGCTGGCCGTCAACGTCCTCTACTTCGTCGGGGCCATCCTCGTCGGCCAGATCGCCTGGCGCGGGGCTCGTCAACGGGCCCGCCTGGAGGAGCAGGCGTCGACGATCGCGGCCCAGGCCGAGGCGCTCAAGCGACGCGCCGTCGTCGACGAGCGCCTGCGCATCGCCCGGGAGCTGCACGACGTCGTCGGACACCACGTCTCCGTCATCGGGATCCAGGCCGGGGCCGCTCGTCGGGTGCTCGACAAGCACCCCGACGAGGCCGCGAAGGCGCTCGGTCAGATCGAGGAGAGCTCGCGTGACGCCGTCTCGCAGATGCGGGGGCTGCTCGGGACGTTGCGGGACATCCAGGAGAGCGCGGACCTCGACCGGGCACCGGCTGGTGACGGCACCCCGACCCCGCGTGGAGCAGAGGGCGGTACGCCCTCCGGTTCGCGCAGCCCCGAGCCGACCCTCACGGACCTGCCGACGCTGGTGGCCGAGCGCAACGCGAACGGGTTGCGGACGGCATACCGGCTCGTCGAGACACGCGACGGGGCGCACGCGCGCGTCGCGCCACCCATCGCCCTGACGCTGTACCGGATCGCCCAGGAGGCCCTCGCCAACGTCACCCGGCACTCCACCGCGACGAGCGCCGACGTCGTCCTGCGCGTGGTCGAGGGCGCTCCCACCGGCGGCTACGCAGAGGTCGAGGTCCTCGACAACGGGCGCGCGCGGGTCGGGACCTCCGGCTCCGGACTCGGGCAGCTCGGCATGCGGGAGCGCTCGGCGTCCCACAAGGGCACGGTCGAGATCGGTGCCCGTCCCATGGGTGGCTACCGTGTGCGGGTGCGCATACCGCTGGGGGAGAGGGACGTCGCGGATGTCTGAGCCGGGGGCCGGACCGCCGATCCGCGTGCTCATCGTCGACGACCAGCACCTGGTGCGGTCCGGCTTCACGATGATGCTGTCCGTCGAGGACGACATCGAGGTGGTCGGCGACGTCCAGAACGGCGAGCTCGCCCTGACCGCAGCCCGCGAGCACGCACCAGACGTCATCCTCATGGATGTGCAGATGCCGGTGATGGACGGCATCGAGGCGACCCGCGCGATCGTCGCCGCGGACCTCGGCCGTGTCGTCATCCTCACGACCTTCGACCGCGACGACTACCTCTTCGACGCCCTGCGCGCGGGCGCCAGCGGCTTCCTCCTCAAGAACTCCGACCCCGAGCAGCTCGTCGACGCCATCCGGTCCGTCGCGGGAGGGCACGCGCTCCTCGCTCCCGAGGTGACCACCCGGGTCATCGCGGCCATGGTCGGGACCGCAGGAGGAGCCACTGCAGTCCCAGCGTCGACCTCGCTCGGCTCGGCGGACCAGCTCTCCCGGCTCACCGACCGCGAGCTCGAGGTCCTCACGCTCATGGGCCGCGGACGGTCCAACGCCGAGATCGCGGCCGACCTCTTCCTCGGTGAGGCCACCGTCAAGACCCACGTCTCCAACTGCCTCGCCAAGCTGCACTTGCGGGACCGGGTCCAGGCCGTCGTCTTCGCCTACGAGGTGGGTCTCATCCGTCCGACGGAGAGTGGCAGTCACCCGCTCGGCTGATCCCGCACGGATCGCTCCGACCTAGCGTGGAGCCATGACACAGAGACACCACGGATCGGTCATCGAGGTCGACGGGCTGTCGCGCTCGTTCGGGGACCTCAAGGCCGTCGACGACGTGAGCTTCACCGTGCCGGGCGGCCTCATGACCGGCTTCGTCGGGGGCAACGGTGCGGGCAAGACCACGAGCATGCGGATGATCATGGGCCTGCTCGCCACCCACGCCGGGGAGGTCCGCTGGGACGGGCGGCCGATGACCGCCGCCGACCGGCGCAACGTCGGCTACATGCCCGAGGAGCGCGGCCTCTATCCCAAGCAGAAGGTCCTCGACCAGCTCGTCTACCTCGGGGAGCTCTCGGGCATGACGCCCGGCTCCGCGAAGGCCGCGGTCATGGACAACCTCGCGCGCTTCGGCCTCGAGGACCGCTCCGGCGAGAAGGTCGAGAAGCTCTCGCTCGGCAACCAGCAGCGCGTGCAGATCATCGCCGCGCTGATGACCACCCCCGACGCGCTCATCCTCGACGAGCCGTTCTCGGGACTGGATCCGCAAGCCGTCGACTCGATGGTGGACCTGCTGCGCGAGCACACCGCCCGCGGCATCCCGGTCCTCTTCAGCTCCCACCAGCTCGAGCTCGTCGAACGCCTCTGCGACCGCCTCGTCGTCCTGGCCAAGGGACGCGTCGTCGCAGCCGGGACGGTCTCCGAGCTGCGCAGCGGAGGACCCGAGCGCTACCGGCTCACGCTCGGCGGTGACGCGGGCTGGGTCCGCGACCACCGCGGCATACACGTCCATGACGTCGACGGGACCACGGCGCTCCTCGAGTTCGTCGACGCCGGCGCCCGCACCTCTCTCCTGCGCGCCGCCGTCGACCGCGGTGACGTCGTCGACTTCGCCCGCCAGGTCCCTGCCCTGTCCGAGATCTACCGAGAGGTGACCGCATGAGGTCCAACGCCTGGATGATCGTGGCTCGCCGCGAGATCGTCAGCAAGCTCACCGACCGCACGTTCGTCGTGGGGACCCTCGGCCTCATCGCCATCCTGGCCGGCGTCCTCGGTGTGCAGGCCTTCATGGCCGACCGGGCGAGCGAGTATGCCGTCGTCACCAGCTCCAGTGCGGCACAGGGCATGGCCGAGCGGGTCAAGACCGTCGCCGAGGCGGAGGACGACAAGGTGCGGGTCACCCTCTCACGGGCCCCCGATGACGCCGCCGCCACCCGCGAGGTGCGCAGCGGTGACGCGGACGTGTGGCTGCACGAGGACGGGGACGAGGGCTGGAAGCTCACGGGCCTCGACGAGGTCCCGGGAGACGTGACGACGCCGGCGACCGACGCCATCCGCGACGCCACCCTCACGGCCAACGCCGCCTCCGCCGGGACCACGGTCGACGCGCTCACGCGTGGATCCGCCGTCACCACAGGCATCCTCGAGGGCGACGCCGACCGGGCAGGCGTGGCCAAGGTCGTCGGCTTCGCCCTGGCCATGATGTTCTACCTGGCCTCGTTCACCTTCGGACTGGCGCTCGCCAACAGCGTCGTCGAGGAGAAGGCCAGCCGGATCGTCGAGATCATCACGACGAAGATCTCGGTGCGGGAGCTGCTCGCCGGCAAGGTCATGGGCAACCTCACGCTGGCGTTCGCCCAGATGGCGCTCTTCGTCGGGGTGGGGCTCGTCGGCCTGACCTTCACCGAGTACGACCGCTTCCTCCCGGCGATCTCCGGGGCGGTCGGCTGGTTCGTCGTGTTCTTCGTGATCGGGTTCGGCCTGCTCGCCTGCCTCTGGGCCGTCGCCGGAGCCCTGGCCAGTCGCACCGAGGACGTCCAGTCGACGTCGACGCCGCTGACGATGCTCACGATGGCGATGTTCTTCGCCGCGCTGCTCGTCGACGGGACGGCGAAGACCGTGCTGTCGTTCGTGCCCCCGTTCTCGTCGATCATCATGCCGATGCGGGTGCTCGAGGGGAGCGCGTCGTGGTGGGAGGCGCTCGTCGCCCTGGCGATCCTCGTCGTCACCGCGGGTCTCATCGTTCAGGTCGCGGCGCGTCTCTACCAGCGCTCCCTGCTGCAGACCCAGGGCCGGCTCAGCATCAGGCAGGCGTGGTCGACGCCGACCTGACGACCTCGACCTGGGTGTGGTGCCCGTCCGGAGCGGCCGGGCACCACGCCGGGCGGACGGGATTTGACAAGGTGAGGCTCGCCTAAATTAGGGTGGCCTTACTCAGTGTCGCCGCGTGCTCCTCCGCGGCCCCGAAACCACCAGAAGGCCTGATGCACACA
The DNA here is from genome assembly GCF_042666355.1 of Knoellia altitudinis. Lineage (NCBI taxonomy): Bacteria > Bacillati > Actinomycetota > Actinomycetes > Micrococcales > Intrasporangiaceae > Knoellia > Knoellia altitudinis. The sequence continues at coordinate 1,433,256 of NZ_JBHTDK010000001.1, read as the reverse complement.
CGCAGATCGCTCGTCACCGTGCTCGCCACCGGCGCCGTGGCCCTTGCCCTCACCGCCTGCTCCACCGGTCCCACCGCGGAGGCCTCGGCCGACCCGGCGACAGCGACCTCGTCCTCGGTCGACAAGGACGCGTTCCCCACGACGGTCAAGCATGCCTTCGGTGAGACCACGGTCTCGGCCGAGCCCAAGCGCGTCGCCACCGTCGGCTGGAACGACCAGGACATCGTGGTCTCGCTGGGTGTCCTGCCCGTCGGCGCCACCAAGATCACCTGGGGCGGCAACGCCGGGGGCTCGACCGACTGGTTCGACGCGGGGGTCGCCAAACTCGACCCCAAGGCCGAGATTCCCCGCTACGACGACACGGCCGGCGTGCCGTTCGACAAGATCGCGGCCACCAAGCCCGACCTCATCCTCGGCGTCAACTCGGGCATCACCCAGGAGGACTACGACAAGCTCTCCAAGATCGCCCCGACCGTGGCCTTCCCCGGCGAGGCCTGGGGCACGTCCTGGGAGGACAGCGTCAAGCTCGTCGGCCAGGCGCTCGGACGCAGCACCCGGGCGACCGAGGTGACGGCCGAGACCAACAAGCAGATCGACGACGCCGTCGCGAAGTACCCCCAGATCAAGGGCAAGTCCGCGGCCTGGGCGTGGTTCACCCCGACCGACCTCTCCGTCGTCAGCCTCTACACGAGCCACGACCTCCGGCCGCAGATCCTGCGTCGCTTCGGCATGACCGACGCGCCGACCGTCACCTCGCTGAGCAAGGGCAACAAGCAGTTCAGTGCGAACCTCTCGGCCGAGAAGTCCTCGACCCTCGCCGCCGACGCCCTCATCTTCTACGTCGAGAAGCCCGAAGAGGTCGACACCCTCAAGAAGCACCCGCTCCTCGGCCAGATCCCGGCCCTGAAGTCGAACCACTACGTCGCGTCCGCCGACAACGCCACCGCGCTGACGATGTCCTCGCCGTCGCCGCTCTCGATGCCGGTCGCCCTCGAGAAGTTCCTGCCCAAGATCGCCTCCGCGGTGGACGGAACTCCGGCTCAGTGACGGTCCGGGCCATCGAAGCGCCCGGTATGCCGCACCTCAGGCCGGCTGCCCCGGCTCACCTTGCAGGGAGGGTGGGCCGGGGTGGTCGTGTGCCCGTCGCCGCCATCGTCGTCGGCGGGGTCCTCGCCGTGGCGGTCGCCGCGGCGCTCTCCCTGCTCGTCGGGACCCAGTCGGTCCCGCCGTCCGAGATCGCCGCTGGCGTGCTGGGTGACCCGGTCACGGCGCAGGTCCGGGGCATCGTCGACTCCCGCATCGACCGCACGCTCATCGGGCTCGTCGTGGGGGCCGCGGTCGCCATCTGTGGGGTCGTCCTTCAAGGCCTGACCCGCAACCCGCTCGCCGAGCCGGGCATCCTCGGCATCAACTCCGGCGCCGCACTCGCCGTCGTCATCGGCATCAAGGTCTTCGCCCTGTCGGGTGTCGGCGGCTACGTCTGGTTCGCCCTGGCCGGCGCGGTGGTCACAGCGGTCGTCGTGCAGCTACTCGCGCTCCTCGCGCCCGTCCGGGCCCAGCCCGTGACGATGGCCCTGGCGGGTGCCGCCGTCATGGCGACCTCGACGAGCATCGTCGGCGCCATCCTCGTCTCGGACCAGGGCGCCCTCGACGTCTTCCGGTTCTGGCAGGTCGGGTCGGTCGCCGGCCGCGACGCCGGGATCGTCCTCGACGTCGCACCCTTCCTCGTCATCGGCTTCGCCCTCTCGCTCGCGTCGGGCTCGCTCCTCAACACGGTGGCCCTGGGTGACGACCTCGCTCGCGGCCTCGGCCAGCGGGTCCTGCTGCACCGGCTCCTCGCGGCCACCGGTGCGATCCTGCTCGCCGCGTCCGCCACCGCGCTCGCCGGTCCGATCGCCTTCGTCGGCCTCGTCGTCCCGCACGTCGTCCGGGCCCTCGTGGGACCGGACCACCGACGCATCCTGCTCGGCACGCTCTTCGCCGGGCCGGTGCTCGTCGTCGCCGCGGACACCATCGGTCGTGTCGTCGCCGCCCCCTCCGAGGTCCAGGCCGGCATCGTCTGCGCCGTCGTCGGCGCACCCTTCCTCGTCGGCCTCGTCCGTCGGATGAGCGTGGCATGAGCACCGCATGAGCACCCTCTCGCTCGCCGAGTCCGAGGCGACCCTCCTCACCCTGCGTGCCGTCCGCCGCGGGGTGCGTCGCCGACAGCTCCTGCTCCTCGTCGGGCTCGGCGCCCTCGTCGTCGCCCTCTTCCTCGCCCGAGCGCTCCTCGGCGACTACCGCGTGTCGTTCGTGGACGGCATACGGATGATCTCCGGGACCACCATCCCCGGTGCGTCGTTCATCTTCATGGAGTCGACGCTGCCCCGCGCCTGCATGTCGGTCCTCGCCGGCGCGGCCTTCGCCTCCGCGGGCGCAGCGTTCCAGTCGATGCTGCGCAACCCGCTGGCGAGCCCGGACGTCCTCGGCATCAACCTTGGTGCGAGCGCGGCAGCAGTCTTCGCGGTGGTCCTGCTCGGATGGACCGGTATGCCGGTCGCGCTCGTCGCGTTCGCCGGTGCGGTTGCCGTCGCGGCCACCATCCACGGCTTCGCCGGCCGCGGCGGGGCGGCCACCGGCCGGATGATCCTCGTCGGGGTCGGCCTTGCCGCCGTCCTGAGCTCGGTCGTGCACTGGGTGCTGCTGCGCGCCGACATCTACCGCGCGCAGGACGCGCTCGTCTGGCTCACCGGCAGCCTCGGGTCGGTGTCGTGGAGCGAGATCGTCCGCCTGGGCGTCGTCGTGGCCATCGGCCTGCCGCTCCTCACCCTCGTCACCCGGCAGCTCGGGGTCCTCGGACTCGGCGACGACCTCGCCGCCGGCCTCGGCGTCCGGGCGCACCGACTCCGCATCCTCATCACGGGCCTCGTCGTCCTGCTCACCGCCTCGGCGACCGCCGTCTGCGGACCGATCGCGTTCGTCGGGTTCCTCAGCGGACCGATCGCGCGACGCCTCGCCGGGGGCCGGACCTCGGTGCCCGCCGCGGCCCTCGTCGGTGCGGCGATGGTGCTCGCCGCCGACTACGTCAGCGCCTACGCCGACCCGAACACGGCCTACCCCGTCGGTGTCGTCACCGGCCTCGCCGGAGCCCCCGTCCTCGTCTGGCTGCTCGTCGCCGGCCGTCGCACCATCCAGGAGAAAGCATGAGCGAGACGCCGTGACCGACACCCTCCCCGTGACCTCGACCCTGACCGCCGAGTCGCTCACGCTCGCCTACGACAGGCGCGTCGTCGTCGAGGGCCTCGACCTCGTCGTCCCCTCCGGTCGGGTGACGGCGATCGTCGGGCCCAACGGCTGCGGCAAGTCGACCCTGCTGCGCGGACTGTCGCGGCTGCTGGCGCCGAGTGCCGGGCGCGTCCTCCTCGACGGCCAGGTCATCGGTGAGCTGGCCACCAAGGAGGTCGCCAGACGACTCGGTCTGCTCCCGCAGCAGCCGATCGTCCCCGAGGGCATCACCGTCGCCGAGCTCGTGGAGCGTGGCCGCCACCCGCACCACGGGCTCTTCAAGCAGTGGTCCCGCGAGGACGAGTCGATCGTCGCGCGCGCCCTCGAGGTGACCGAGCTGGTCCACCTCGCCGGCATTCCTGTCGACAGCCTCTCCGGAGGTCAGCGGCAGCGGGCCTGGATCGCCATGGCCCTGGCGCAGCGCACCCCCGTGCTCCTCCTCGACGAGCCGACCTCCTTCCTCGACATCGCCCACCAGATCGACGTCCTCGAGCTCGTCCGTGACCTCAACGCCACCGAGGGCACGACCGTCGTCATGGTCCTGCACGACCTCGCCATGGCGGCCCGCTACGCCGACCATCTCGTCGCCATGTGCGACGGCGCGATCGTCGCCGAGGGCCCGCCCGCCCAGATCGTCACCCCAGAGGTCATCGAGTCGGTCTTCGGCATCGCGGCATCCGTCGTCGCCGACCCGACCACCGGTGACCCCGTCGTCATCCCCCACCGCAGGAAGCGAGAGAAGTCATGACCGTCCTCGACCGGGTCGCCATGAAGGCCGCCACCGCCTACGCCCGCCTCACCATGGCGTCACCGATCTATCGCGAGAGCGACGCCCAGTTCGAGATGACCGTCGCCGCGGTGAGCGACCTGGGTGGCGGCATGCGGCGAATCACGTTCTCCGCAGAGGAGTTCGCGAACTTCCGGCTCGTCGGCTGCGATGAGTACTTCGGGCTCCTCATGCCGCGCCGCGGCGCCGCCCTCACCCTCCCCGACGGTTCGCGCGAGAACGTCCGCGCCGCCATCGCCGACATGCCGGAGGCCGAGCGGCCCGACCTGCGCTGGTACACGATCCGCGCGCACCACGCCGTCAACAGGACCATCGACGTCGACATCGTCACCCACGGCGACTCCGGCCCCGGGTCCGCATGGGCCTGCGCCGCCCAGGTCGGCGACCGCGTGGGCTTCCGGTCCGGTGGCGCCCTGTTCCGTGGCCACGAGTGCGACGGCCCGGTCCTGTTCGTCGCCGACGAGACCGCCCTTCCCGCGTTGGCCGCCATCGTCGACGCCCACCCGACCGTCCTGGACCGAGCCACCTTCCACGTCGAGGTGTCCGACGAAGCCATCCTCGCGGCATACCCCCTCGGCGGAGCCGAGGTCACGGTGCACGTGCGCACCGACGGCATCCCCGGCTCGGTCGTCCTCCCGGCGCTGCGCGACGCCCAGCTCGGCAAGCTCGACTACGCATGGCTGTGCGGTGAGTCCGGCATGGTCACCGAAGGCCGACGCCACCTCGTCAAGAGTGTCGGCGTGGACCGGCGGCAGGTGCTCTTCTCCGGCTACTGGAAGCTGGGGCAGGAGCGCGGCTGACGGTCGCGGTGGATAGGTTGGCGCCATGACGGCCACCCCCCACCTCGTCGCGCTCGACGTCGACGGCACGACGATCAACCACGCCGGTGAGATGTCCTCGGTGGTCCATGCCGCCGTGCGCGCCGCCGTCGACGCCGGCCACCACGTGACCATCGCGACCGGCCGCTCCATCGTCGCGACGATGCCGATCCTGGCCGAGCTGGGGATCGAGACCGGGTATGCCGTGTGCTCCAACGGCGCGGTCACCCTGCGTCTCGACCCTGCCCTGGAGCGCGGCTACGAGGTGACCGAGGCCGTCACCTTCGACCCGGCGCCCGCTCTCAACCTGCTGCGTGAGGCGTGGCCAGACTCCGTAGTCGCCGTCGAGGACCTCGGCGTGGGCTTCAAGGTCAGCGCGCCGTTCCCGGAGGGCGAGCTCGGCGGAGACCAGGTCGTCGTGCCGTGGGCCGAGCTCGTGGCCGAGCCCGTCACCCGCGTGACCTTCCGCGACCCCGCCGGGACGGCCCAGGACTTCATGGACCTCGCCGAGCGGATCGGCCTGCACGGCGTCAACTACGCGGTCGGGTTCACCGCCTGGCTCGACATCAACCCCGAGGGCGTGAGCAAGGGTTCTGCACTCGAGCTCGTGCGGCGGCACCTCGGTGTCGAGCCGGCACACACGGTCGCGGTGGGGGACCAGCGCAACGATCTCGAGATGCTCCACTGGGCCGCCCGGGGCGTGGCGATGGGCAACGCACCCGACGAGGTCAAGGCCGCCGCGGACGAGACAACCCTCGATGTCGACGACGACGGCCTCGTTCCTGTGCTCCAATCACTCCTGTGAGTGACACTGCGCGCAAGGTCGGCGACCACGACATCATCGAGAAGGGCGCGCGTCTGGGATTCGTGATGAGCGGGGTCATCCACCTCGTCATCGCGTGGATCGCCCTCAAGGTCGCGTGGAACTTCGGCGGTGGGTCGGACAGCGCCGACAAGTCCGGTGCCCTCGCGACCTTCGCGGGAGGCACGACCGGGCCGGTGCTCCTGTGGCTGACCGTGATCGGCTTCGTGCTCCTCGCGATCTGGCAGGCGAGCGAGGCGGTCGTCGGCCGACACGGGAGTGAGGCGAGCGACCGCGCCAAGGCAGGTGGCAAGGCGTCGATGTACCTCTTCTTCGCCTACTCCGCCTACGCCCTCACCAAGGGCGCCACCTCCTCGGACGAGCAGAAGACCGATGAGGCCACAGCCGGGCTGATGTCGAGCCCGGGAGGGCGGGTCCTCGTCGGGGTCGTCGCTCTGGCCATCCTCGCGGCGGCTGCCTATCACGTGTGGAAGGGCTGGACCAAGGGATTTCTCGAGGAGCTGCGGACCCACCCGGCACCGTGGGCCGTGAACGCCGGCCGAGCGGGCTACGTGGCCAAGGGTGTCGCCCTCGCCGTGGTCGGCATCCTCTTCGGGTCGGCCGCTCTGTCGTCCAGGGCGGCAGATGCGGGTGGGCTGGACGCCGCGCTCAAGGAGCTGCGTGACCAGCCGTTCGGGCCCTACCTTCTCACCGTCGTGGCGCTGGGCATCGCTGCCTACGGCGTCTACTCCTGCGTCAAGGCGCGGCTCGCCAAGCTCTGACCCGCCCGTCGCCCACAATGGCGGGTATGCCGTCCCGTCCCGATCTCGAGATCACCTCGCCTGCCAACCCGCGCCTCAAGCAGCTCGTGGCGCTGCGTCGCCGTCGGGCCCGCGACGAGGCCTCGGTGACGGTCGTCGAGGGGTTCGAGGAGCTCGGGCTGGCACTGGACGCCGGGGTCCGACCGCGTGCGCTCTTCTACTCACCCGAGCTCATGCTCGACGCCGACGAGCAGCTGCGGGTCGTCGACGACCTCCGTGCCTCGGGCGTCGAGGTCGTGAGGGTGTCACGGCCGGCGTTCGAGAAGGTGGCCTACCGCGAGGGGCCGGACGGGTTCATGGCCCTGGTGCCCGCCGTTCGTGCCGGGCTCGGCGAGCTCGACCTGCCGCCCACTCCGCTGCTGCTCGTGTGCGAGGGACTGGAGAAACCCGGAAACCTCGGGGCCATGCTGCGCACCGCCGATGCGGCCGGTGTCGATGCCGTCATCGCCGTCGACCCCGTGACGGACTGGGGCAACCCCAATGTCATCCGTGGCTCCAAGGGGACGGTCTTCTCGGTTCCGGTGGCCAGCGCCACGCTCGGTGAGACGCTCGCCTGGCTGCGGCAGCGCGGCATACGCATCGTCGCGACGACCCCCGACACGGAGCTGCTGCACACCGACGCCGACCTCACCGGGGGGGTCGCGATCGCGGTCGGCACGGAGAAGTTCGGGCTGACCGACGAGGCCCTGCGAGCGGCTGACCTGCGGGTTCGCGTTCCCATGCACGGACAGGTGAACTCGCTCAACGCCTCGGCCGCCGCCGCGATCGTCGTCTACGAGGCATTACGCCAACGCCGTTCGTGACGAGAGCGTGGCTGGGAGTCACTGCTTCCCCGTCAGTCACACCCGTGTCAGGAGCACCCCCTGAGGTGTGTCACGATTATCGGCATGCGAGTCGACCATGTTGTCTATGCCGCAGAGAACGACGGGGCGCGAGCCACGGCTGCACGTCTGGCCGAGCAGCTCGGGGTAGCAGCCGTCGACGGGGGTGTGCATCCGCGCTTCGGGACGCGCAACGTCATCCTTCCCCTCCTCGGTGACCGTTATCTCGAGGTCGTCGAGGTGCTCGACCACCCCGCGTCCGACAAGGCGCCCTTCGGCCAGGTCGTGCGCGCCCGCTCCGCGGCCGGCGGTGGCTGGCTCGGGTGGGTCGTGAGCGTCGAGGACATCTCCAAGCAGGAGCAGCGGCTCGGTCGCGACTCGGTCACGGGCAACCGTCACCGGCCCGACGGTGTCGAGCTCCGCTGGAAGCAGCTGGGCGTCAAGGGCCTCCAGTCCGACCCCCAGCTCCCCTTCTTCGTCGAGTGGGCCGAGGGCACCCAGCACCCGTCGGGCGTCGGCGCCACTCAGGTGGCACTGCGATCGGTGGAGATCGCCGGCGACCCCAACCGGGTGCGTGACTGGGTCGGTGTCGACGAGGACTACGTGCCCGCCGACGTCGACTTCAACTTCGTGGCGCCCCGCGGCACGCCCGGCATCCTGTCGGTGACCTTCGAGACCCCTTCGGGTCCGGTCACCGTCTGACCAGCCTTTTGCGGCATACCGAAGTGCCCCGCCTGCGACCACGGTCCGGCGGGGCACGTCGTTGTCCAGGTGAGTCAGCGCCAGGCGTTCGTGAACCACGAAGTTCCTCGTGCGGAGCATGACCAGCCTTCATCCCCGGCTTGCGCGAATCGCCCGCGAACAGGACGGACTCATCACCCGTGCGCACGCGGTCAGCCGCGTTCGGCGCGAGCTGCACAGGGCCGCTTGAGACGAGCCGACGGCATACCGACATGGTTCGCGACCAGCAGGGGACTGGTGAGCCCGATCGGTCCGGTTTGCGAACGCCAGCTCGGTTCGCGAACCGGATTGCCCGAGCTCGTCAGTCGAGGTGGTCGACCAGGGTGGGGGCGATCCCGACGTAGGTCTGGGGAGTCATCGCGGCGAGGCGCCGCTCGACCTCCTCGGGCAGACCCAGACCCTTGACGAACTCGACCAGCTCCGGCTGGCCGATGCGCCGGCCACGGGTGAGCTCCTTGAGCCGCTCGTAGGGCTCCTCCATGCCGGGCACTCCTTGGGCGCCGAGGGCACGCATCGCCGACTGGATCGGCTCGCCGAGGACCTCCCAGTTGCCCTCGAGGTCGCGGTCCATGGCTTCGGGAACGGCGTCGAGACCGGCCAGGCCCCGGGTGGCGTTGTCGAGCGCCAGCAGCGAGTGGCCGAAGGCGACACCGATGTTGCGCTGCATCGAGGAGTCGGTGAGGTCACGCTGGAGGCGGGACTGCACGAGGGTCGAGGCGAGGACGTCGAGGAGGGCGTTGCTGACCTCGAGGTTGGCCTCGGCATTCTCGAAGCGGATGGGGTTGACCTTGTGCGGCATGGTGCTGCTGCCGACGGTGCCCTGGCCGCGGACCTGCGCGAAGTAGCCCATGGAGATGTAGGTCCAGACATCGGTGCACAGGTTGTGCAGCACCCGGTTGAAGCGGGCGATGTCGGCATAGAGCTCGGCCTGCCAGTCGTGGCTCTCGATCTGGGTGGTCAGCGGGTTCCAGGTGAGGCCGAGGCCCTCGACGAAGCTCTCGCTGATGTCCTCCCAGTCCGCCTCGGGCACGGCGGCGACGTGGGCTCCGTAGGTGCCGGTCGCGCCGTTGAGCTTGCCGAGGAACTCGGCGTCCTCGATGCGCCGAAGCTGACGCTGGAGGCGCCACGCGAGCACGGCGAGCTCCTTGCCCAGGGTGGAGGGCGTCGCCGGCTGGCCGTGGGTGTGCGAGAGCAGCGGCACCGCGCGGAGGTCGGAGGCCATGGTCGACACGGCCTCGACGAGGGCGTTCGCGCGCGGGAGCCAGACGTCCTCGACCGCGCCCTGCACCATGAGCGCGTAGGACAGGTTGTTGATGTCCTCGCTCGTGCAGCAGAAGTGGATGAGCTCGGCCAGGCCCTTGTCGGACTCGGACGGGGCGACCTCGGCGAGGCGCTTCTTGAGGAAGTACTCGACCGCCTTGACGTCGTGCTGGGTGACCTTCTCGGTCTGCGACATCTCGGCGATCTCGTCGGGGCCGAAGTCCTCGACGATCCGGCGCAGGCTCGACTTCTCGTCGTCGGTGAGCGCGCGCACGCCCGGGACGACCTGGTGGTCGGTGAGGTGGATGAGCCACTCGATCTCGACATGGATCCGCTGCCGGTTGAGCGCCGGCTCGGACAGGTGGTCGACGAGGGGCGCCACCGCGCCGCGATAGCGACCGTCGAGGGCGCCGAGCGCGATGGAGGGAGTGACGTCAGCGAGGGAGCCCATGGGTGCATTCTCCCATCGACGCGGACGGTGCCGATCCCGGTGCCCTGCGTTCTGACACCCCGAAGACGCTCGCCCCTCAGCATTCCCAGATTTGTGACACTTGCTCCCAGCTCCCAGCTCCCAGCTGCCGGGGACCGAGGAGTGGAGGGGGCACATGAGCACCGAGCCAGACGCGTCACGCGCTGCCACGCGTGGTCAGCTGATCGCCGTCATGGCGTGGTGCCTGCTTGCTGCCTTCGGGCCGGTCCTGACGCTGGCAGCTGCTTCCTACGGGTCGTCGGTCCCCTTCGTCGTGGCGATGATCCTGCAGGTGGCCGCCCTCGTGTGGGTCGGCCGCATCGCGTGGTCGTGGCGGGATCCGCCGCGCGGCGCTCGGGCCATGGACTTCGTTCTGGGGGCCGTGGTGCTCGTGACCGGCGCTGTCGCCCTGGTGCTGGTCAGGGAGGTCGCGCAGAGCTTCGGCATCCGGGGCAGTGCCCTCCCACGCGTCCGGAGCGGGATCGCCGACCCGGTGGACTTCGCCTACCTCGGCGCAACGGGGGTGGTCGTGACCCTGATGGGGGCGGCGGTCGTCCTCCTCCTGCTCATGGCGCGGAGCACGGCGTCGGTGCGTGCCGTGTCGCAGAGCGCTGGCGAGAGCTCTGGCGAGGCGATCGACGCGGTGGAGGCGCTGCTGGCCGTCCCGGCGCAGCCTCGCCAGACCCTGGCGGTGACCTCGGCGAGGGATCCGTTCCTGCGCCGGCTGATGGGTCGCTCCGCGTGGATCCTCTTCGGAGTCTGCGCCGCCCTGAGCGTGCCCGGGCTGTGGCTCGTGGCCGCTGACTACGAAGGCAGCCTGGAGCTGGTGGGTGGGGTCGTCCTCTACATCGGTGTGCCGGTGACGGCCTGGGCCGTCCTGCAGTCGGTGTGGCGCCGCGACGAGGACTTCGGCGTCGCGGTCCCCGCACTGCTCCGCAGCATGGTGGTGCCGGTCGTCACCGCCCTCCCGATCGGGTTGCTGCAGCTGCTCCTCGTCCACCTGCCGGTGTTTGCGGATCGAGTCCGCTCCTACCAGCGACCCGATGAGGTGTACGAGGGCCACTACTGGTTCCCGCTCGAGGACGAGTCACTGTTCACGGCGTTGGCCCTCGACCTGACCTTGGGTGGCGTGGCCATGGCGGGAGTGGCGGGGCTCGTCGTGGCGGTCTTCCTGGTGCTGCCGATCACGTCCTTCCGTGATCCTGACCAGCTCATGAGGGAACAGGGCATGAGTGGGAGCCGGGAGCACCGCGCGCGCAACGTTGCGGCGGCGCGAGTCCTGGCGCTCGGGCTGCCCCTGGCCTTCGTCGTGCCGGCGCTTCTCGTCGGCACCGACCCCGGCGACACCAGACGATGGATCGCCATCGCGCTCGCGGTGGTGGGAGTCGGAGCCCTCTACTACGTCTGGCGGAACCAACGCGTCGACCTCGCAGCGCGTGCATCGGGGCGGATGCCCATGGGCGTCCTCAACCCGGACGACCGCCGGCGACTGGACGACGCCACTGACGCGTCCGGCAGCGGCAGTGGCCCAGCGACGCCGACCTAGACTTCGCAGGTGTCCCCCTCCACGCCTGCGCCCAGCGAGTCCGCGCCGGCGCGCACCGAGGCCGTGCGACGGCTGCTGAACTCGGAGCACTTCGCGAGGAGCCGACGCTTCGCCGACCGGCTCGACACGGACCCGGTGCTGCTGGAGGAGCTGCTCGACCTCGTCCGTGTGCGGCGCGTCGAGAACGACCCGCGGCTCGCACCCCTCGCCGGGCGCATCGCCCGGGCCGTGGACTGGCTGAGCGGGCCGGCCCGCGTCGGGGACGACTCGGCCGCCCTCACGGCTCGACGCCGCATGACACTTGCCGCCCTCTGCTACCTCGTCGAGTTCGACGACGTCATCCCTGACGGTGTCCTGGGTGGGACGGTCGACGACCACATCGTGCTCGACGTCATCCTCGGCCAGGCGCTGGACCCCGACGAGATCTGACCCTCGCGCTGGTCACCGGACGACCCACTCCCACACCGTCCACAGTCCGATGCCGATGAGGGCGACCAGTGACAGGGCGAGACCCACCTCGGCATAGGTCTGGTCGAACGAGGCGTCGCCTCCACCACCGGTGGTCCATGTCGAGGTCGGCGAAGTCGGCAGCGCTGAACCGCTGGGCCCGGCGCAGACCACCGAGCCCCGGTATGCCGTCCGCCCGCCGTCCACGTGACCTACGACGTCGCGCGCTGAGCCGACGCCCGACGGTGCTCGGCGGTCAGCACCGGTCAGCGCCACGCGAGCCAGAGCAGGAGCAGCGGCAGCACGACGACGGCACCGGCATACAGGTACATCAGGACGACCACGGGTGCGGCGAGCGCGGGCTGGGCAAGCAGGCGCATGCGCGCAGCGGTGGTGCCCTCGCCCGCGACTCCGAGACTCGCCTCGGGCGCCTGGCCCTGCGCGAGAGTCAGGAGCGCCCGAGCGGTGGGGACCGGGCCGGAGGAGCGCACGGCAGCGCGGTCGGCCAGCGCCTCGACGAGGAGCCGCACCTCGCGCAACGCCGCGGGTGAGCGCACTGGGCCGGGCACCGAGTGGTGGAGGACCGTGAAGTACTCGATGAGGAGGTCGTGCCGGCCACGGAGGTGGGCGCGCTCGTGGGCGAGCACGGCCTCGAGCTCGTCGGTCGGCAACGCAGCCAGTGCGCCCTGGGTGAGGACGACCCGCGACCGGCGGCCGGGCAGGCAGTAGGCCGTCGGTGTCGCGTGGTCGAGGATGCGTATGCCGTCCGCTCGCCCGCCGTCGTCGGGCTCGGCAAGCACATCGACGAGCTCCCGGTGGCGGGCCCTTGCGGCTCGGAGGCGAGTGCCGATGCGGTGTCCCGACAGGAGGAGTCGGCCGAGTACCAGGAGCGCCAACGCAGCCGCGGTCCCGAGGACGATCCAGCGTCTGTTCTCCATCCACCAGAGCGTGGTGGCGCAGTCATCCTGGCTGCTGCACGCGATCCAGCCGTACGTCGTGTTGTCCAGATACCCCAGTGCCGCCGGCGCAGCGAAGAGGGCCGCGAGCACCGCCGAGAGCGAGACCGCCTGCCACGCCACGAGGGCGGGTCGCGGTGCCCGGCGGAAGGCGACGAGGCGCGCCATGACTCGCGGAGCGACTCCGGCGAGGACGACGGCAAGGCCGGCGAGGAGGAGGGCGTACACGTGCGCCGAGGCCTCAGCCGCGCCGCTGCTCGACCTCGGCCAGGGCCGCGCGCAGGTCGTCGAGCTCCTCGGGCGTGGCGCCGTCGAGGAAGTGCAGCAGGGTTGCCCGACGGTCACTCGCGTCCCCGAGCGAAGCCCTCATCGTCTCCGCGGTGAGCGACTCGCGCGTGCCTGCCGGGGTGTAGCGCCAGGCCCGGCCGTCGCGCTCGCGGGTGACCAGACCCTTCTTGGACAGGCGGTCGAGCACGGTCATCACGGTCGTGTAGGCGAGGGAGCGGTCCGCCGGCAGGGCCTCGAGCACGTCGCGCACGCTCGCTCCCTCGGGCCGCCGTCCCGACGCCTCCCAGAGCTGCTCCATGACGGCTCGCTCGAGGTCGCCGAGTCGGGGAGCCGATGGCGTGGAGGGCGTAAATGGCGTGGCGGGCACGGCTTCAGTCCTTGCGGGTGGGCGTGAGATCGATGACCTGGTCGACGGCGTCGAGCCCCTCGTGACGATGGCTGACGACGACCACGGTACGCCCGGACGTGGCCGCCCAGACGTCACGCATGACACTCGTCGCCGTGGCGTGGTCGAGGTGGGCCACGGGCTCGTCGAGGAGGATCACGGGACGTCGTGACAGGACCGCTCGGGTGAGCGCGAGCCGGGCCCGCTCGCCGCCGGAGACCCCCCGCCCGCCCGATCCGATCCGGGTGCCCAGTCCGTCGGGCAGGGCGTCGAACCAGCTCTCGAGCCCGCAGACCCGCAGCGCGTCGACGAGGTCCTGATCGCTCGCGTCCGGCTGTGCGAGAGCGAGGTTCGCACGCAGGTCAGCCGCGAAGACGTGTGGCTCGTCGTCGACCACGGCCAGCAGCTCGCGCACCGCGTCGGCCGCGAGCTCGGTGACATCCCGACCGTCGACGAGGTATCGACCCGATGCCGGGTCGAGGGCCCGCGCGAGGACGGCGAGGAGCGTGGACTTGCCCGACCCGTTGGCGCCGACAACTCCCACCCGACGCCCGGGCGCGAGGTCGAGGTCCACCGGTCCGACGTCCACCCGGCCCTCGACCCACCCTGCCGAGACGCCCTCGAGACGCAGGTGCGGCGCGGTCGAGGACTGCCGTCCCCGGCCGACATCGGCCACCGCGGCGGTCTGGTCGAGCAGGGTCTCGACTCCGGCCCGACTCTGCTCGGCCCGGGCCTGGGCCCGCACGGCGTCGGCGAAGGGCAGGACGGTGTCGGCCAGGGCCGCGGGGACGACGACGAGCAGAGCCGTGACGGCGCTGGGCAGCTCGGCCCGGCCGGCGATGACGGCCATGACCACCGTGGTGACGCCGGTGAGGACGAGCACGCCGCCCGTGACCAGCGCCCGGCCGCGGCTCTGCGTGCGCAAGGCCCGGGCAAGGCCGGTGTGCGCCGCGTCGAGTCGGGTGAGCACGTCACCTGCCGCTCCGATGGCCTGCAGCCGTGGCGTATGCCGTGCCACGAGCTCGGCAGCTCGGCTCACCTCTGCGCGGGCCGCTCCGAGGAGGGGCTGCGCTTCGCGTTCGAGGGCCAGGCCCCAGCGGGCGAGCAGGACCACGAGCGCCGACCAGGTCGCGACGAGGACTCCCGCCCCTGGCTCGAGGGCCCCGGTGAGGAGGATGGCGAAGAGGGCCGCGACACCGGCCGAGAGCACGGGGACCCGCACCCGCACGTGGGACTCGACGACGTCGGTGAGGTCGTCGACCACACCGGCGAGCACGGCACTGCGCGAGCGGCGGCCGAGGCGAGCCGGAGTCAGCGGGATGAGGGCGGCATACACCTCCGTACGTGCTGTCGCGAGGTCCGCGAGGGCGGAGTCGTGCGAGCGGAGCCGCTCGAGGTGACGGAAAAGGGGGCGCGCCATGCCGAAGGCGCGCACGCCGACGATGGCCGTGAGCAGGGTGAGGATGACGGGGCGCTCGGCGGCGCGCACGATGAGCCAGCCGGAGGTCGCGGTGAGTGCGACGCCTGAGGTCAGCGCGAGCCCTCCCCACAGTCCGGCGAGCGCGGCGGGCCGGCGCCCCGTTTGCTCAAGGACGGTCATGACGTCGCCTCAGCCAGCGTGTGCCCCAGCCGCAGGTGGCGCTCCGCGACCGCGACCAGCTCGGCCGCGTGGGACACGGCGAGGACGCAACGGTCGGTCGCGAGCTCACGGACGAGGTCGAGGACGAGCCGCGTGCCGTCCTCGTCGAGGTGGGCGGTCGGCTCGTCGAGCAGGAGGACGGGCGCGTCGGACAGTGCGGCCCGGGCCAGACCCAGGCGGAGCCGCTGACCGGCCGAGAGCCCGAAGCCGTCGTCCCCGAGGCGCGTCTCGAGCCCGTCGGGGAGCGAGGCGACGAACTCGTCGAGACCTACCCGGCGCAGCGCCGCCCACGGCTGCTGACCGGTGAGGTCGGCGTCGGTGCCGAGTCGGAGCGCCTCCTCGATCGTGCCGTCCGGCAGGAACGGCCGCTGGGTCACGTAGTGCACCCGTCCGGTCGAGATCGTGCCCGCAGTCAGCGTCCGCAGTCCGGCGACGAGGTCGAGCAGCGTCGACTTCCCGACCCCGGACTCACCCGTGATCACCGTGAGTCCGATCCCCGCGGTCAGCGTCACGCCGTCGAGCACGAGCGCCTCCGACCCCGGATACGCGTAGCCCACCTCCTCCACGACCACTTCCGACCCACTGCCGGCTCGGTGCACCCGGTGAGCCGAGGTCTCGAGCTCGGTGAGGATGTCGTCGATGGCGGTGGCACCGTCGGCCGCGGCGTGGAACTCCGCCCCGACCCGACGGATCGGCCAGTAGGCCTCCGGCGCGAGGAGGATGGCGAGCAGACCGGCCTCCAGCGTCATGGATCCATGGGTGAGCCGCAGCCCGACCGACACCGCGACGATGGCGACCGAGATCGTCGCGAGCAGCTCCAGCGCCGCCGAGGACAGGAAGGCCAGCCTCAGGGTGCGCATCGTCGCCGCTCGGTGCTGCTGCGACACCGCCCGGACGACATCGACCTGCGGACCGGCGCGCCCGAACGCCACGAGCGTCGGCAGCCCGCGCATGACGTCACCAAAGTGCCCGGCGAGCTGTTCGAGCGCCCGCCAGCGACTCATCGTGTCGTCCTGCGTCGTCCTGCCGATGAGGGCCGCGAAGAGCGGCAGCAGCGGCAACGTCACGACGACGATGACTGCACTGAGCGGGTCGACGACCACGAGCGCCGCGACGGCGAGCACGGGCACGACGGCACTGGCGACGAGGGCCGGGAGGTAGCGGGCGGCATACGGTTCGACAGCGGCGGCTCCCTGGACTGCGAGGGTCGACGCCTGCTCCGCCTCGGGTCGCGCCTCGGCCGGCGCGCTCGACCAGCGAGCGAGCAGCTGCCGCCGAAGGGCCGAGCTGACCGCAGTCGCCGTGCTGGCGCCGATCCGCTCGACGAGCATCGCCAGTGCCGCCCGCACGACGAACGCGACGGTGACCCACATCGCACTGCGCTGCCAGCTGCCCTGTGCCACGAGGTCGGTCACCAGACGAGCGAGAGCCACAGCCAGGGCGATCGCGGCGGCGCCCTGGCCGGCGGCGACGACGGCAAGGGTGGTGACCGGACGCCGAAGGGCCGGTGCCATGTTGAGCAGTTGACGATCGAAGGGCTTCATGCGTGTATGCCGTCCGCTCACTTCACGAGCGCGGGTGCGCCCAGGAGCTCGGTGGAGAGCCGTCGCCGGAAGACCCAGTAGGTCCAGGCCGTGTAGAGGAGCACGATCGGCGTGAAGAGCAGGGCAGCGACCGACATGATCTGCAGCGTCATGGGAGTGCTCGCAGCGTTCTCGATGGTGAGGGAGGCGCCACCGGGCAACGTCGTGGGCATGACCGCCGGGTGGAGCGCGACGAAGTAGGCCGCGGAGATGCCGACCCAGGCCAGGGTCGTGCCGGCGAAGGCGACCCGTTCGCGACTCGCCCGGCTCGCCGCGAGCCCGCCGACGAGGGCGGCCCCGGCCAGTGCCGTCAACGAGAGGACTGGCCCCGACCCGTCGACGCCGAGGAGCCAGCCGAGCAGTGCGATCACGAGGACCACGGCCACCAGGCCCGATCGGGACGCAGCCCGGGCGGCCTCTGCGCGCAGGCTCCCATCCGTCTTGAGGGCGAGGAAGCAGGCCCCGTGCGTCACCGACAGTGCGACGAAGGCGGCACCACCGAGCAGGCTCGGCAGGTTGAGCAGCGTCCCCAGCGAGCCGACGAACTCGAAGTCGGCGTCGAGGGGGACACCGCGCACGAGGTTGGTGAGCGAGAGCCCGACGAGGAAGGGGGCGGCCACCGAGCCGCCGATGACGGCCGCGTCCCACTGTCGGCGCCAGCTGTCGTCGTCACGCTTGTGGCGGTACTCCAGGCCCATGTTGCGGACGATCAGGGCGACGAGCAGAGCCAGGAGCGGGAGGTAGAAGGCCGAGAACATCGAGGCGTACCAGTGGGGGAACGCGGCGAAGGTGGCACCCGCGGCGGTGATGAGCCAGACCTCGTTGCCGTCCCAGTGCGGGCCGATCGTCGTGAGCATGACACGCCGCCGCTTGTCGGCGTCGTCCGCCCCGGTGCCGACGTGAGGTCGGCGACCGAGGACGGGCAACAGTGCGCCGACCCCGAAGTCGAAGCCCTCGAGGACGAGGTAGCCGGTCCACAGCACCCCGATGAGGATGAACCAGATGAAGGCGTAGTCCATGTCGAACCTCTCGTCAGTAGGAGAACTGCAGTGGTGCGTCCTCGGCGGGCGCGGCGGCCGGCTCGTGGAAGGGCTCCGCGCCGTGGGCGACATACCGAAGGAAGAGACGCACCTCGACGACGGCGAGCCCGGCATACAGCAGGGTGAAGACGGTCATCGACGTCCAGATCTCGGCCACGGACATCGATGGCGAGACGCCGAAGGCGGTCGTCATCAGCCCGTTGACGAGCCACGGCTGTCGACCGGTCTCGGTGAAGATCCACCCGAAGCTGTTGGCGAACAGGGGCAGCAGCGGCGCGGCGACCGCGGCCCACAGCCACCACCGCGACGACGGGGCCCGAGTCGAGCCGCGGGTCATCCACAGCAGCAGTAGCGACAGGCCGATCGAGGCGAAGCCGAGCCCCATCATGAGGCGGAAGGTCCAGTAGGCGAGCGGCACGTTGGGGGTGTAGTCCGCGTCACTGTCGGCCGCGACCGCTGCCACGTCGGGGCCGTAGGTGCGTTCGATGCCGGCGACCATCTCGGCGTTGCGCGCCTTGATCTCGTCGATGCCCTCGACGCGACCGTCGGGGTTGCCGGTCGCCATGAACGCAAGGACCTTGGGCACCTTGATCGCGAAGACCTCCTCGGTGCCGTCGAGCGAACCGATGGTCAGGATCGAGAACCCGGCACCGGTCTCCGACTCGTACAGCGCCTCCGCCGCAGCCATCTTCATCGGCTGGACCTCGGTCATGATCTTGCCCTGCACGTCACCGGTGACGACGACGCCAATGCTGGCGACGAGGGTGAGGACCGCGCCGAGACGGGTGGCCTTGCGATACATCGGGACGTCGGCTGCGTCGCCGGCCCCGGTCGCGGCCGCGCGCCGCCACAACCAGACACCCACGCCCATGACCACCGCTCCACCGACCATGTACGCCGAGGTGATGACGTGGGGGAACGCCACGAGCTGGACCTTGTTGAGCAGGATGGCGAGGAAGTCAGTCATCTCGGCGCGCCCCGACTCCGGGTTGTAGCGGAAGCCGACGGGGTTCTGCATGAAGGAGTTCGCCGCGAGGATGAAGTAGGCCGACAACAGCGTGCCCACGTGGACGACCCACATCGTCGCCGCGTGCAGCTTCTCCGGGATGCGTCCCCACCCGAAGATCCACAGGCCGAGGAACGTCGACTCGACGAAGAACGCGAGCAGGGCCTCGAGGGCCAGCGGCGCTCCGAAGATGTCACCGATGAAGCGGGAGTAGTCCGACCAGCTCATCCCGAACTGGAACTCCTGGACGATCCCGGTGACGAGACCGAGGGCGAAGTTGATCGTGAAGAGCTTGCCCAGGAACTTGGTCAGGCGCAGCCACTCGGGCCGGCGGGTCCGCACCCACGCGACATGGGTGACGGCGACGACGAAGGACAGGCCGATCGTCACCGGCACGAAGAGGAAGTGGTAGACGGTGGTGATCGCGAACTGCCATCGCGCGAGGTCGACGGGCTCCATGGCTCTCCTACGGGTTGCTTCCCTGGGATGCGAGGCTCTACTACAGTCGATAGTAATACGACAGGGCGTAGTAGATCAAAGGCGACGTCACGTCGCGCTGGGGGCAGACGCGACGACCCGCGCACCGATCGGTGCGCGGGTCGTCGAGGTCGGCGCGTCAGGCGCCAGCAGTCTGGGCGGCGGGCCTCAGTCGTCGTCGCCGTCGGGCAGGACGACGCTGAGCAGCCAGGACACGACAGTGATGATGACGGCGCCCATGACGGCGTCCCAGAAGAACTCGTCGATCGTGAACGCCAGCCCGATGGGGTCGGCGATCCACTCGGTGATCTGCAGCATGAACGCGTTGACGATGAACGTGAACAGCCCCAACGTCAGCACGATCACCGGGAACGACAGGAACTTGGCGATGGGCCGGATGACGGCGTTGACGAGGCCGAAGACGAGGGCGACGAGCACGATCGTCACGACCTTCTTGGTCCACTCGTCTTCGGTGCCGAAGCTGATGCCGTCGAGCAGGCCGGCGGCCGCCCAGAGAGCGACGGCGTTGATGAGGACTCGGATCAGGAAGTTCTGCACCGGCACATGCTCCCACGTCCGGCGTTCCCCCTGACGTCGGCTCGGCCCGGAAATCTCGGATCGGACGTGTTGCAACAGGTGCAGATCCGAGATTTCTGCGTCATGCGGGTGTGGCCCCTACAGTGACCAGCATGACCGACGGCTCCACCTCGACCCCCGCCTCGCAAGTCCGCCTCCGGAAGGCGCTCGACGCGGTTCCGGCCTACGTCGCAGGGCGGCCGGCGGAGGCCCAGGCCGGCATCACGGCCTACAAGATCTCGTCGAACGAGAACCCCTACCCGCCGCTGCCGTCCGTCCTCGACGTCGTGCGTGAGCAGGCGGGACAGATGAACCGCTACCCCGACATGGGTGTCACCGCTCTGACCGAGGCGATCGCCCAGCGGCTCGACGTGCCCGCCGCGCGCGTCGCGACCGGGCCGGGAAGTGTCGGCGTCCTCGGCCAGGTCATCACCGCGTTCTGCGACCCGGGCGACGAGGTCGTCTTCGCGTGGCGCAGCTTCGAGGCGTACCCGATCCTCGTCGCCCTCGCCGGCGCGACGCCGGTCCAGGTGCCGCTCACCAGCGAGGCACGTCACGACCTCGACGCCATGGCCGACGCGATCACGGACCGCACCAAGGTCGTCCTCGTGTGCACACCCAACAACCCGACCGGTCCCAGCGTGCGGACCGCGGAGCTCGAGGCGTTCCTGGACCGCGTCCGGGACGACGTCCTCGTCGTGCTCGACGAGGCCTACCTCGAGTTCGTCACGAGCGACGACGCGCCCGATGCCGTGGCCATCCACCGGGCCCGGCCCAACGTCGCCGTGCTGCGCACCTTCTCGAAGGCCTATGGCCTCGCGGGTCTGCGGATCGGGTATGCCGTGGCGCACGAGCCCGTGGCCGAGGCCTTGCGCAAGGCGGCCATCCCGTTCGGTGTGAACTCCCTCGCGCAGGTGGCGGCGATCGCCTCGCTCGAGGCGTTCGACGAGCTCGACGTCCGGGTCAAGGAGCTCGTCACGGAGCGGGCCAGGGTCGTCGCCGAGCTGGAGCGTCAGGGCTGGGAGCTCCCGGACACCGACGCCAACTTCGTGTGGTTCCCGATGGGTGAGCGCACGGCCGAGTTCGCCGCCGCCTGCCAGGCTGCGGGCCTCACCGTCCGGCCCTACGGCACGGACGGGGTGCGCGCGACCATCGCCGAGCGTGAGGCCAACGACCGGCTGCTCGAGGTCACGGCTGCCTTCTCCCGCGACTGACCACGTGCGGAGGTCGGCGTATGCCGGCCGCCCGCGGTGATGAGGACGCCCACCACGACGACGGCGCACCCGAGCCACTCGAGCGCCGTCGGGCGTTCGCCGAGGACCACCCAGGCCGCGGTGAGGCCGGTGACGGGCACGAGCATCGAGAACGGCGCGACGGTGCCCGCCGGGTGGCGGGCCATGAGCCAGGACCAGATCCCCGTGCCCACCACGGTCGCGACGAGGCTCGTGTAGAGCAGCCCGGCCACGGCGGCTCCACCCACGGACGTGCCCACTGAGGTGAGGGAGTCGAGGATCCGGTCCGGCCCCTCGACGACGAGGCTCAGCGCGAGCATGGGGAGTGGTGGCACGACGCTCATCCACATCGTGAGGCGGAAGGGCTGCGCCGTCCGGGCTCGGCGCACGGCTAGGTTGCCGAAGGCCCAGCCCAGGCCCCCGAGCACGGTGAGGACGAACGGCCACACGGCCGACACGTCGCCGCGCTGGGAGCCGACGACGGCGAGGCCCGCGATGGCGACGAGGACACCCAGACCACGCCGAGGTGACAGGTGCTCGCCGAGCAGTGCGCCGAGCACGACGGTGAAGGGCGCGGAGCTCTGGAGGACGAGCGAGGCGAGCCCGGCCGGCATACCCGTCGCCATGCCCCAGTAGAGAAACGCGAACTGCAGGACCCCGAAGCCGAGTCCGTAGAGGAGCACCCAACGCCAGGCGACGTCGGGCCTCGGCACGAAGAGCACCGCAGCGAGCGCCAGCGGGAACCAGCGCAGGGCGACGGTGAAGAAGGGTGGGAACTGCTCGAGGGAGGCGTGGATGGCGATGAAGTTCACCCCCCAGAGGACGGCGACGAGCACGGCGAGGAGGCGGTGGCGAGTGGGCACGGGTCCAGCGTGGACGGCATACATTGCTTCGGTCTACTGATTCCTTCTTGATTGTGTGCTTAGGCTTCCTACATGGACGCTCGCCACCTCACCCTCCTGCGGGAGCTCGCCGACCGAGGCAGCGTCGCCGCCGCGGCGGCCGCGACCCACCGCACCGGCTCCGCGGTCTCGCAGCAGCTGCGCACCGCGGAGCGAGATCTCGGCGTCCGTCTCGTCGAACCCGTGGGCCGCGGACTGCGGCTCACCGACGCAGGGCAGCTCCTCGCCGCAGGCGCCGTCGACGTCGAGGCCGCGCTGGCCCGGGTCCAGGCCCAGCTCGACGAGTTCCGGGGGCGACCCACGGGGACGGTGCGGATCGCGGCGCTGACGAGTGCGGCCGAGTTCCTCGTGCCGCCAGCCCTGATGTCGCTCGCCGCCGAGGGGATCGAGGTCGAGCTGAGCGACACGGACGTCTCGGAGGAGGACTATGCCTCGCTCGCCGCCGACCACGACATCGTCATCGGCCACAGCCTCCTCGGCGCCATCCCTCGGGGCGCCGAGCAGCTCGTCCACACCGTGCTGGCCCGCGAGCCCCTGGATGTCGCGCTGCCGGCCGACCACCCGCTCGCCGGCAAGGCGCACCTGGGACCCCGGGACGTCGTGGACGAGCCGTGGATCGGCGTCCCCGTCGGGTATCCGTTCGCGACCGTCCTCGACGCGGTCGAGTGGGCGACCGGACGGCCGGTCAGGGTGGTCCAGCGCGTCCGCGACAACCGGGTGGTCGAGGCGCTCGTGCACGCCGGCGCCGGCCTCGCCCTGCTCCCGCGGTTCACGACCCGTCCCAGGGAGGGTGTCGTCCTGAGGCCGCTGCGCGGTGTCAACGCCCGACGGTGGGTCGTTGCACTTTCGCGCCCGGACCGGGCAGAACGTGCCGTCGTGCGCCGTGGGAACGCCGTTCTTCGTGATGTCGGGCGGCTCACGTACACGTAACGCACAGATTTCTTTGCTGTGGGTCTGGCGGGTCGCGGATTGACGGGTAACACTGTCTGCACCCGTGCGCGACCGCGCAGCGGTGAGTTGTGGGCCCAACGAGGCGCCCACGACCTGATGAGAGGACCACCCGACGTGACCCGACGCCCCCTGCGCCGTAGTTTCACGACGATCGCCGGAATCGCAGCCGCGGCACTTGCCGCAACGGCTGCGGCCCCCCACTCGGGAGCAGCACCCGGAGATCGTGAGATCACCGTCTCGAAGGCGCCCAACGCGCAGTCGCAGACCACCAAGGTCAAGAAGGCCAAGCCCGCCGACAAGCTCGGCCGGCACGACCGCGACCTGCTCGAGAAGGCCGTCGACGCGAAGACCTCCCGCGTCGTCGTCATGATCTCGACCGACAAGGGCAAGACTGCCGACGCCGTCAAGGCCATCAGGGCCAGCGGTGGCGTTGTCGCCACCGTCAACGACCGCGTCGGCTACATCAGCGCCAGCGTCCCGACCGACAAGGTCGACGCCGTCGCCAAGAACGCGTCCATCGTCGCCGTCGACCTCAACGAGCGCATCGCGCTGCCCAGGCCGGAAGCCGAGAAGGCGTCGGGCGCCGTGGCTGCTGCGGCGACTGGTCCCGGCGCCGGCACGCCGGACGACAACCCCTACATGCCCACGCGTGACATCGGCTCGATCGCCTTCAAGACGGCGAACCCGACCTACGACGGACGCGGCACGACCATCGGTGTCCTCGACTCCGGTGTCGACCTCGACCACCCCGCACTCCAGACGACCTCCACGGGGGAACGCAAGATCGTCGACTGGGTCACCGCCACGGACCCCCTCCTCGAGGGTGACGGCTCCTGGCGCGCCATGCTCACGACCGTGACCGGCCCCTCCTTCACCATCACCGGCACGGGCGATGGGATCGGCACCTACACGGCACCGGCGGGCACCTACAAGTTCCAGCGCGTGGCCGAGAACATCTCGACCGCCTCCGAGGCCGCGGGTGACTTCAACCGTGACGGGGACACCAGCGACCGCTGGGGCATCCTCTACAACGAGAGCACCCACGACATCTGGGTCGACGCGAACAAGGACCTCGTCTTCTCCGACAGCGAGAAGATGCGTCCCTACAAGGAGAAGTTCGACATCGGGCACTTCGGTGTCGACAACCCGGCGACCGCGATCGCCGAGTCGATGCCGTTCGTCGTCGAGTACCGCGAGGACGTCGACCTGACTCCTGCCGGTCTCCCCGGCCAGAAGGCGGACTTCGTCAACATCGGGGTCGTCGAGTCCGCCCACGGCTCGCACGTCGCCGGCATCGCCGCAGCGCACTCGCTCTTCGGTGGCGCCATGGACGGCCAGGCGCCCGGCGCCAAGGTCGTCTCGAGCCGCGCCTGCTCGTGGGGTGGTGGCTGCACCGCAGTCGCACTGACGGACGGCATGGAGGACCTCGTCGCCAACCGCGGCGTCGACGTCGTCAACATGTCGATCGGTGGCCTGCCCGCCCTCAACGACGGCAACAACGCCCGTGCCCGTCTCTATGACGCCCTCATCGCCGAGTACGGCGTGCAGATCGTCATCTCCGCCGGCAACAGCGGCCCGGGCATCAACTCCATCGGTGACCCGTCGGTCGCCACGGACGTCATCTCGGCCGCCTCCTCGATCACGAAGGAGACGTGGAAGTCCAACTACGGCGCCGACGTGAGCTCGGCCGTCGCCCTGCACAACTACTCCTCGCGCGGTCCGCGTGAGGACGGTGGCTTCAAGCCCAACGTCATGGCACCGGGTTCGGCCGTCTCGTCGATCCCGACCTGGCAGCCGGGTGGTCCGGTCGCCGAGGCCGGCTACGCGCTGCCCCCGGGCTACGCCCACTTCAACGGCACGTCGATGGCGTCCCCGCAGACGGCAGGCGCCACGGCCCTGCTCCTCTCGGCCGCCAAGGCCACTGGTGTCGAGGTCACTCCTCGCCAGATCCGTGACTCGATGTACACCACGGCCGACTACAAGGCCAACGTCGAGGCCATCGGCCAGGGCGCCGGTCTCGTGGACGTCCCCAACGCCTGGACGCTGCTCAAGACGCGCCCCTCCTCGCAGGACTACACGGTGACGGCTCCGGTCTGCACCCCGCTGTCCGGCTTCCTCGCGACGCCGCACCAGGGCACGGGCCTCTACAACCGCTGTGACGCGGCTGCCGGTGGCATCACCTCGGGTGTCGAGAAGAACTACGTGGTGAAGTCGACCCGCACCTCCGGGGTCAAGGGCAACGTCAGGCACAGCCTCCGTCTCGTCGGCAACGACGGCACGTTCAAGCTGCCCGTCTCGCAGCGTCCGCAGCCGCTCGGTGG
This sequence comes from Knoellia altitudinis, assembly GCF_042666355.1. Classification (NCBI taxonomy): domain Bacteria; kingdom Bacillati; phylum Actinomycetota; class Actinomycetes; order Micrococcales; family Intrasporangiaceae; genus Knoellia; species Knoellia altitudinis. The sequence goes on along the minus strand of NZ_JBHTDK010000001.1, from coordinate 1,408,124 downwards.
CACGGTCGACATCCCCGTCACGGTCAAGACCTCGACGCCGGGTGTCCACTCGGCGATCCTCGAGATCGACGACCCGGCCACGTCGGTCGTCGACAAGCGGGTGCTGCTCACGGTCGTCCTCGCGCAGGACGCCAAGGCCCCGTCGTTCGCGGTGTCCAAGACGGGCACGGTCGAGCGCAACCTCTACCAGCGTCTGTTCGTCAACGTGCCGGCCGGCGCCAAGGCGCTCCAGGTCAACCTCGGCAACCACGCCGACGGGTCCCAGATCCGCTGGATCGCCTACAACCCCTATGGCAACCCGGTGGAGTCGACGAGCTCGCTCGTGTGCTTCTCGAACTACAACGCCGGTGGCGGATGCAACCCCACGTCGCGCAGCTACTCCAACCCGCTCCCGGGCATCTGGGAGCTCCAGGTGGAGGCGCGTCGCACCACGCCGACGCTGAGCAACCCGTTCAAGCTCACCGCCAGTGCGCAGGGCGTCGTCGTGAACCCGGCCACCCAGACCGTCGCCTCGGCGAAGGTCGGGGTTCCCACGCCGGTGTCGTGGACGGTGACCAACCAGTTCGCTCCGGTCACCATCGCGCCCAAGGGTGGGCCGCTCGGCTCGGCCGTCGCCGGTCGCAAGACGATCGCCAACCACGAGCTGCAGAAGTTCACGGTGACCGTCCCCGCGGGCGCCACCAAGCTCGTGGCCAGCATCGGCAACCCGTCCGACCCGGCTGCCGACCTTGACCTCACGGTCAAGAACTCGGCCGGCACGGTCGTGGCCCAGCAGGCCGACGGTGACAGCGAGGAGGCCGTGACGATCAGCCAGCCGAACCTGCCCGCTGGGACCTACACAGTGGAGGTTGACGGCTACTCGGTCCCGAGTGGCTCGACGCAGTACGACTACCTCGACGTCTTCTACTCGACCGGACTCGGCACCCTCACGGTGCCGGCGACGACGACCGAGCTCGCGACGGGTGCCTCGGCGCCGGTCACGGGTCAGGTCACCGCCGCATCCGTTCCGAGTGCGGGCCGTCAGGTGTCGGGCGAGATGCAGGTCCTCTCCACCGAGGGCGCGCTCCTCGGCACGGGTCAGGTCCTCATCGGCTCGGTCACTCCGTGACCTCTGCCTGACCAACGCGAGGGCCCCGCAACGAGCATTCGTTGCGGGGCCCTTCGCTGTCCGCGCGCACTGAGCTGCGCCTGCGCACGCGCCCAGGTGCGCCGGTCAGCGGACGGGGGAGGCCGACTGGACCTCGAAGACCTGACCCTGCTGGCAGGTCGTCATGATGTTGTCCACGGGCCGTCCCGTCACCCTGACCCGGCCGTCGGGCACCGCGACCGGACCGACGAGGACGAACGCCCCTGCGTCGGTCTGCAGCACCCGGCACCCGGCCTCGACCCCGTCGGACACGACTCCGGTCAGCGTCATCACCTGACCGGCCGGGCTCAGGGTCGGGTGCGGCACGGGGTCGTCAGCCATCCGGACGGAGGCGTCCCTGACGTAGTAGGGCAGCGCCTCGGAGCAGTTCGGGTCCATGCTGTCCATCGCGGCTCCTTGGATGACGTATGCCGTGCCGGCAGTGAGGCCCTTCGTCTCACCGATGAGGACCCACAGCCTGCCGTTCTGCTCGTTCTTGAACACGATGCACCCGTCCTCGATGGATGTCACCCGTCCGGACATCACCGTCGGCCGCGCTCGACCGCTCGGCGGCATCGTCGCGCCGCTCGTGCCGGAGGATGACGGGGTCGGCGTCGGCGATGCCGAGGGTGTGGTGGACGTGGTTGCCGATGGGCTCGCAGTGCCTCGGTCGTCCCGGACCCGTGGTTCCTCCGAACCACAGGCGGACAGGAGGGCGACAGCGCACAGGGCACTCACGGCATACCCGGTCGGTCCTCGGCCCACGGAAGTTCGCATACCCATGAACCTAGGACGTCCCGAGGTGGGGCGCGGTTCCGTGACCGGCGCGTTTGGGAGGCAGCGCCACCCTCGCGGTACGGTTTGGCCCAGCAGGCTTGGTGAGCGCCTCACACCCCGAGGAGCTCCCAGACACCGCCGTCCGGGCCGCGCGCGCACGAGCGTGTGGAGCCGGCGGCCCGAGCCGGGCGTTCGCCACGAACGGACGTCCCAGGGAACAGGAGTGCCCGTGAGCGACACCGATGTCGCAGCAACGCCGCCCGCCGGCGGAATGGACCACCACGTCTCGGTGGACCCGGCAGCAGCGCCCCCGCCCCGCGCGGCGGCCGATGGCGGCCCCGACATGATCCAGCTCCTTACTCCCGAGGGAGAGCGCGTCCCCCACGCCGAGTACGACGCGGTCATCGACGCCCTGAGCCACGACGAGCTGCGCGACCTCTACCGCGACCTCGTGCTCGTCCGCCGCGTCGACCAGGAGGCCACGGCCCTGCAGCGTCAGGGCGAGCTCGGCCTCTGGGCCTCGCTCCTCGGCCAGGAGGCCGCCCAGATCGGCGCCGGCCGCGCGATGCGCACGCAGGACCACTGCTTCCCCGGCTACCGCGAGCACGGCATCGCGTGGACCCGTGGCGTGGACCCGATGCGCCTCATCGCCATGTATCGCGGCGTCGACAAGGGTGCCTGGGACCCGGCCGAGTTCGGGTTCCACCCCTACACGATCGTCATCGGCAACCAGAGCCTGATCGGCACCGGCTACGCCATGGGCATCCAGCGCGACGGCGCCGTCGGCACGGGCGAGACCGAGCGTGACGCCGCGGTCATCGCCTGCATGGGCGACGGGGCGACCGCGCAGGGCGACAACAACGAGGCCTTCGTCTTCGCGGGCGTCTACAACAGCCCGGTCGTCTTCTTCTGCCAGAACAACCAGTGGGCCATCTCCGAGCCCAACGACCGCCAGACCCGCGCGCCGATCTACAAGCGCGCCGACGGCTTCGGCTTCCCTGGCCTGCGGGTCGACGGCAACGACGTGCTCGGTGTGTATGCCGTCATGACCACGATGCTCGACCGTGCCCGTTCCGGTGATGGTCCTTCGCTCATCGAGGCCTTCACCTACCGCATGGGCGCCCACACGACCTCGGACGACCCGACGAAGTACCGCGTGTCCGCCGAGGTCGAGGTCTGGAAGCTGCGTGACCCGGTCGCCCGCTACAAGCGCTGGCTCATGAGCGAGGGCATCGCCGACGCCGACTTCTTCGACTCCGTCGAGGCCGAGTCGGACGCGCTCGGTGAGCGGGTCCGGGCTGACACGGTGGCGATGGCCGACCCCGACGTCGACGACATCTTCGACCAGGTCTACGTCGAGCCGCACCGGCAGGTCGAGGACGACAAGGCGGCCTTCACGGCATACAGCGCCTTGTTCGAGACCGAGACGACGGAAGGGGCACGCGCGTGAGCACCCCGGCTTCCACCACGACCAGGACGACCATCGCCAAGGCCCTCAACGCCGGCCTGCGCAAGGCCATGGAGAAGGACCCCAAGGTCATCCTGCAGGGCGAGGACATCGGCAAGCTCGGTGGCGTCTTCCGCATCACCGAGCACCTGCAGAAGGACTTCGGTGAGGACCGGGTCATCGACACCCCGCTGGCCGAGTCCGGGATCATGGGCACCGGGATCGGCCTGGCCCTGCGCGGCTACCGTCCGGTCGTCGAGATCCAGTTCGACGGGTTCGTCTATCCCGCGTTCGACCAGATCGTCTCGCAGCTGTCCAAGCTGCACTCGCGCTCGCGCGGCGCCATCAAGGTGCCGGTCGTCGTCCGCATCCCCATGGGTGGTGGTATCGGCGCGGTCGAGCACCACAGCGAGTCCAACGAGGCCTACTTCGCGCACACGCTCGGGCTGCGGGTCGTCTTCTGCTCCAACCCCGAGGACGCCTACTGGATGATCCAGCAGGCGATCGAGTGCGACGACCCGGTGATCTTCTACGAGCCCAAGCGCCGCTACCACGAGAAGGGCGAGGTCGACTTCGACGCGCCTGCCGCTCCGCGTGACCTGTTCTCGGCGCACACCGTGCGTCAGGGCACGGACGTCACGCTCGCCTGCTGGGGCCCCATGGTCAAGGTCTGCCTCGACGCCGCCCAGGTCGCGGCTGAGGAGGGGCGCTCGATCGAGGTTCTCGACCTGCGCTCGATCAGCCCCCTCGACATCGACGCCATCACCGCCTCGGTGAACCGGACGGGCCGGCTCGTCGTCGCCCAGGAGGCACCGTCGTTCGTGTCCGTCGGCTCCGAGATCGCGGCACTCGTCACGGAGCGCTGCTTCTACTCGTTGGAGGCCCCGGTCATCCGGGTCGCCGGCTGGAACGCGCCCTACCCGGCGTCCAAGCTCGAGGAGCACTACCTGCCCGACCTCGACCGCGTGCTCGACGGTGTCGACCGCGCCCTGGCCTACTGAGTCTGAGGAGACACAACACATGGGTGTCAAGCACTTCAACCTCCCTGACCCCGGCGAGGGCCTGCTCGAGGCCGAGATCGTCACCTGGAACGTCAAGGTCGGCGACACCGTCAAGGTCAACGACATCGTCGTCGAGATCGAGACCGCCAAGTCGCTCGTCGAGCTGCCCATCCCGTGGGCCGGGACGGTGTCGGCGCTGCTGGTGAGCGAGGGCGACGAGGTCCAGGTCGGCACGCCGATCATCTCCATCGACGACGGCCAGGGCGCTGACTCCGCGCCCGCCACCGTCCCCGACGTCCAGGCCGGTGCGCAGAGCTCGGTGGAGGTCGGGCCGGGCAACGCCGCTGCGGCTGCCGACGCCGAGGTCGAGGAGGAGCCGCTCAAGACGCTCGTCGGCTACGGCCCCAAGGCGGGCGGCAGCTCGCGTCGTCCCCGAAAGGCCGCCGCTCCGGTGGCCGCGGCCGCTGCTCCGCCAGCGCCCGCCCCCGAGCCGATCGTTCCGGTGGCACCTCCCGCGCCGGCCGGATCGGACGCCAAGGTGCTCGCGAAGCCGCCGGTGCGCAAGCTCGCCAAGGACCTCGGCGTCGACCTCGCCGCCGTGGCTGCCACGGGTGACGGCGGCGTCGTCACCCGGGCTGACGTCGAGGGGTATGCCGCAGGCGCCCCTTCCGCGGGCGGCGCACCTGCCGCTTCGGCAGGTGCCGCAGCCTCACCGACGGCGGCACCGGCGGCCGGATCCGGTTCTGGCACAGCGGCATACGCTGCATCTGGCTCGGGCATCTTCGCCGGAGGCGAGCGCGAGGTCCGCGTGCCCATCAAGGGCGTGCGCAAGATGGTCGCCCAGGCGATGGTCGGGAGCGCGTTCACGGCTCCGCACGTCACCGAGTGGGTCACCGTCGACGTCACCGCCACCATGGACCTCGTCGCGAAGCTCAAGCGCGACAAGGAGTTCAAGGACGTCAAGGTCACGCCGCTGCTCATCCTCGCCAAGGCGATGCTCATCGCTGCCCGCCGCAACCCCGAGATCAACGCGGCGTGGGACGAGCAGGCGCAGGAGATCGTCCTCAAGAACTACGTCAACCTCGGCATCGCCGCGGCCACCCCGCGGGGGCTCGTCGTCCCCAACATCAAGGACGCCGACCGGCTCACGCTGCGCGGGCTGGCCGAGGCGATCGGCGCGCTCACCGCGACCGCCCGCGAGGGTCGCACCCAGCCGGCAGAGATGTCCGGTGGCACCGTCACGATCACCAACATCGGTGTCTTCGGCATCGATGCGGGCACGCCGATCCTCAACCCCGGCGAGGCCGCGATCCTGGCGTTCGGCACGATCAACCGTCGTCCGTGGGTCGTCACCGACGAGTCCGGCGCCGAGACCATCGCGCCGCGTTCCGTCACCACGCTCGCGCTGAGCTTCGACCACCGGCTCGTCGACGGAGAGCTCGGGTCGCGCTACCTCGCCGATGTCGCCGCCATCCTTGAGGACCCGTCGCGGGCCCTCGTCTGGGGCTGACGCCCACCTGGCACGGCCACTGCACCGTAGGTGGGGATCGCCCCACCTGCGGTGCGGTAGCCGCATCGGGAGGTGGCTGACCGCGTGACAGAGTTGGCCCGTGCTCTCGACCTATCGCCCGCTCTTCGCCATCCCCGGAGCCACTCGGTTCCTCGCCGCGAGTGCGCTGTCGCGTGTGGGCGGTGCCATGTTCGGCGTCGCCATCATCGTGATGATCGCGACCCGGCGAGACAGCTATGGCCTGGCCGGCGCGATCTCTGCCGGCGGGATCGTGGTGCTGGCCCTGGCCGGGCCGATCATCGGTCGTCTCGTCGACAAGCGTGGGCAGCGTCGGGCCTCGATGCCCTTCGTCCTCATGACCTTCGTCGCCGGTCTGCTCACGGTGGCGCTGTCCGCTACCGGTGCACCGGCGTGGACCCTCTTCGTGGGGTATGCCGTGTCGGCGTTCCTCCCCGAGATGGGGCCGATGTCCCGCGCCCGCTGGGCGCACCTGCTGCAGGACGAGCCGGACGCCCTGCACGCCGCGATGTCGCTCGAACAGGTCGTCGAGGAGGGCGCGTTCGTCCTCGGGCCGGTGCTCGGGGTGCTCGCTGCCACGGCGCTCTTCCCCGAGGCCGGGCTGCTGCTCGCCTACATCGTCTTCACCCTCGGCGCGGTGCTCTTCCTCCTCGAGCGCCGTTCAGAGCCGCCGGTCGTCCCTCACGACGAGCGTCCCCACGGCCTCGCGATCGGGCGTCCCGGTGTCGCCGCGGTGGGCGCCGCGCTCTTCATGGTGGGCGCGGTGTTCGGTGGCAACGAGGTGGTCGCCGTGGCGGTGGCCGACGAAGCCGGTCGCACCGGCATGAGCTCGGTCATCCTCGGTGCCTTCGCCCTGGGTTCGGCCCTCGCCGCGATCGTCTTCGGCACGCGCAAGTTCACCGGCTCCATCGCGCGACGGTTCGTCTGGTGCGCCCTGGCGATGTTCGTCCTCGAGTTCCCCGTCCTCTTCATCGACGACCTGTGGGGGCTGACCGCGATGATGTTCGTCGCCGGGTCCGCCACCGCGCCGACGCTCATCACCGGCATCACCCTCGTGCAGCACCTCGTGCCGCGGGCCTTCATCACCGAGGGCATGGCCGTGGCGATCACCGGACTGCTCGTCGGTCTGGCCTCGGGAACTGCGCTGAGCGGCATACTCGTCGACCGATGGGGTGCCCACGAGACCTATGCGCTCCCGGTGGCTGCCGCGTTGTCGTCGGCGCTCATCGCCGCGGCGTGGGGACGCCGGATCGGCCGCGCCACCCGCGCCTAGACCCACGCCTCGTGTGCGTGAGGCCACGCCGGAGCGCGGCCTCAGACACACGAGGCGAGGGGGGTTCAGGCCTGGGCGGCTGCTTCGGCGTCGGCGTCGGCGCGCTCCTGGTAGGCCGAACCCTTGCGGAGCTCGACCTCGGGCAGGAACCACATGACGACGAAGCCGATCACCATGACGCCGGCTCCGACGAGGAAGACGTGGTCCATCGCCTCGGAGAAGCCCATGAGGAACGGCTTGGCCAGGCGCTCGTCGAGGTTCGTGAGGAACGAGCTGTCCTGCAGCACACCGCTGCTCGCGGCCGCCGAACCCCCGCCACTGGCCTGTGACTCGGCGAGCTGCTTGGCGAAGGCGGCGTTGGCCGGGTCGCGCAGCGCCTCCTGGAACTGCGGGGTGGGCCCGATGGTCCGCATGGCCGAGGCGATCTTGTCCGGGACGAGCGAGAAGAGGATCGACAGGAAGACCGCGGTGCCGATGGTGCCGCCGATCTGACGGGTGAACGTCGCGGTCGAGGTGGCGACCCCGATCTGCTGTGGCGGCACGGCGTTCTGGACGGCGAGGGTGAGCGGCTGGAAGTTGAAGCCGAGGCCCAGGCCGAAGAAGACCATGACGACCATCGTCTGCCACAGGGGAGTGTCGAAGTGGACGAAGTGGAAGGCGAAGAGCGACACGACGAGCAGGGCGACGCCGACAACCGGGAAGATCCGGTAGCGGCCGGTGCGGCTGATGACCTGACCCGACACGATCGAGCCCGACATGATGCCCAGGGTCATCGGGAGCAGCAGCAGGCCGGCCTCGGTGGGGGAGGCGCCCTTGACGATCTGGAGATAGAGGGGCAACGAGGCGAGCCCGCCGAACATCGCGATCCCGATGAGGACGGAGGCGGCCGAGGCCACACCGACGGTGCGGTTGCGGAACATCGCGAGCGGCAGGATCGCCTCCTCGCCCATGCGGGCCTCCTGCCAGAAGAACGCGACGGCGGCCACCGCGCCGACGGCATAGCAGGCCATGGCGTTGCCCGAGGCCCACCCCCACTCGCGACCCTGCTCGGCGACGAGCAGCAGCGGCACCAGCGAGACCGACAGCAGGGCGGCGCCGGTCCAGTCGATCCGGTGGTCGAGCCGCGTGTGGCGCAGGTGCAGCGTCTTGGAGACGAGGACGAGGGCGGCGATGCCGATCGGGACGTTGACGAGGAAGACCCAGCGCCAGCCGGTCACGCCGAGGATCTCGTCGGCGCCGGCGAAGAACCCGCCGATGACCGGGCCGAGCACCGAGGACGTGCCGAAGACGGCGAGGAAGTAGCCCTGGTACTTCGCGCGCTCGCGCGGCGGCACGATGTCACCGATGATCGCCAGGGCGAGCGAGAAGAGGCCACCGGCGCCCAGTCCCTGCACCGCGCGGAACGCCGCCAGCTGGAGCATCGAGGTCGAGAAGGTGCAGAGGACCGAGCCGAGCACAAAGATCGTGATGGCCGTGACGAAGAACCTCTTGCGGCCGTAGATGTCGGAGAGCTTGCCGTAGAGCGGCGTGACGATCGTGGCGGTGATGAGGTAGGCGGTCGTCGCCCACGCCTGGTGCTCGAGGCCCTTGAGGTCGTCGGCGATGGTGCGGATCGAGGTGGCGACGATCGTCTGGTCGAGAGCGGCGAGGAACATGCCCGACATGAGGCCGACGAGGATCGTGACGATCTGCCGGTGGGTCAGAGGTTGCTCCGGTGAGGTGGCGGTCATGCGAGGTCCTTGGGCGTGAGGAGGGGGTGGGCCTCGACGTCGTCGGCGAAGCGGGTGAGGAGGGAGTCGAAGGTCGCGAGGTCGGCATCGGACCAGTCGTGGACGACCTCGGCGAGCCAGGTGTTGCGGCGGTCGCGGATGTCGGTGAGCAGCTGGCGCCCGTCGTCGGTGAGGGTGAGCATCTGCGCGCGTCCGTCACTGGGGTCGGCGACCTTGGCGACGAGGCCCTGCGTGACGAGGGCGCTGACCTGGCGGCTCACCGTGGAGATGTCGAGATGGACGCGCTCGGCGATCTCGGAGACCCGTCGTGGCTCGTCGCGCAGGTTGAACATGAGCGGGTAGCCGATCGGGTCGACCTTGGCGTGCACCCGGGGTGCTCGTTGCCGGACGACGCTCATCAGCTTCAGGGAGCGCACGAGGGCGTCACCGAAGGCGGAACGAGCCACGGACGGTTCGGTTGCTTGCGGCATACAAGCAAGTGTGCACCCGAATGGTTGCAGAGCGCAACCGTCGGGCTCGGCCGGTGTCGCTGGGGTCCGGTCGAGTCAGGGAGCGATGACGAGGGCGTCGAGGACGCGGCGGGCGATGTCCTCGTCCCCGACCACGGTGTAGTGCGTGTCGTCCGTCGAGACCCGACCGGCAGCCCGCCGGGTGGCCGCCTGGGTCGACAGGGTAATCGTCGTGCTGACCACGTCGGGATGCACGACCGTGTCGCCGGAGAAGAGGGGTATGCCGTGCGGCTTGCCGTCGCGCTCCTCGACCCGCACGCCGGCCCGGCCCACGACCGGGCCGGTGAGGTCGAGGATGACGGCCTGCCCGGCCGGAACCTTCGCCGTGCGGGCCACGACCTTGGGCAGGGAGGCAAAGATGGCCTGCACGGTGAGAGCGGCGCCCGGCGTGTCCAGGTTGCCGGGCCGTCCGAGGGCGCCGCGGATGTCCTGCTCGTGCACCCACAGGTCAAAGACCCGGTTCTGCATCAGCCCGAGCAGCGTGGTCGAGCCGAACGGCCCGAGGGCGGGGTCGTCGGGGGAGGTGGTCTCGGCCTCGAGATGGGCGATCCGGGCGTTCACGAGGTCGTCGAGCTCCTCGAGGAGCTCGTCGAGGGAGCGGTCCCGCCGGGACTCCAGGTACTTCTCGACCACGGTGCCCAGCCCGCTCCGGACATGGGCCCGATCGCTCACGTCGAGCTGGGGGAGCGGCTCACCCTGGACCCAGGCCTCGAGGCTCACGACGTGGGCGAACTGGTCGTGGACGGTCCACCCCGGGCAGTCCGTCGGGCGATCCTCGTCGCCCTCGCGCAGCGAGTGGCCGAGGTCGACGATCGCCTGCAGCGTGTGCGAGTAGGCCGCGGTGAGCGCGGGCAGGTCCTCCGGGGCGGCGGGGTGCAACGTCATGCACCTGACCCTAACCACTGGATGCCTAGGCTGACGGCCATGAGGAAGACCGCACTGGCTCTCGCACGGGCCGCGCACGCCGGTCCGGCCCTCGCCGTGACCGTGCTCTCCTGCCTCCTGGGGGTCGCGGCCGATCTCTCTCCGTCGCAGGTCGCGATGGTGACCTCGGCGGTCCTCGCGGGGCAGCTCTCGGTCGGCTGGTCCAACGACCTGCGCGACCGGGCCCGTGACGCCGCGGTCGGACGCTCCGACAAGCCCCTCGCCAACGGTGAGGTCGGCGTGTCGACCGTGCGGGCCGCGTGCGCGCTCGCCGTCGCCGCCACCGTGGCCCTCTCGCTCCTGTGCGGTGTGCTCGCGGGGGCGGTGCACCTCCTCTGCGTCGCCTCTGCGTGGACCTACAACCTGTGGCTCAAGGGGACCCTCGCGTCGTGGCTTCCGTATGCCGTGTCCTTCGGTGGTCTGCCGGTCTTCGTCGAGCTCGTCGTCGGCTCCCTCCCGCCGGTCGAGGTGGTCGTCGGCGGGGCGCTCCTCGGAGTCGCCGCCCACCTGCTCAACGTGGTGCCCGACCTGGCGCAGGACGCGGCCACGGGGATCCGCGGCCTGCCACACCGTCTGGGGGCCCGCACGAGCGTCGTGGTGGCGGTCGGTCTGCTCGTCACCGTGACGGGCCTGCTGCTCGCCACGGACACGGTGTCGGGACGACTCGATGGCCCTGTCGTCGTCGTCGTGGGCGCGACCGTGGCAGTGTTGGCAGTGCTCGCCCTGGTCGGCTCCGGCCGGGTCCCCTTCCTTGCCGCCATCGGCATCGCGTTCACGGACGTGATGACGCTGGTGGCCCGGTGAACCGTTCCCGCTCGGATCGAGGCAATTTGCACACTCGACTGCTCTCCGTCGGCACCTCGCTCCCGCCACACCGCCATCGCCAGGACGACATCACCGATGCCTTCGCCAGCGTGGTCGTCGAGGCCGGTGCCAGCGAGCGGCTGCTGCGCTCCGTGCACGCCAACGCGGGCGTGGAAGAGCGTCACCTCGCCCTCCCTCTGGCCGACTATGCCGGCCTGCGGGGGTTCGACGAGGCCAACGACCTCTTCCTCGAGCACGCCGTCGCGCTGGGCGCCCGGGCCCTCGAGAAGGCCCTGGCGGGAGCGGGCCTCGTGCCTGCCGACGTCGACCTCATCGTCTCGACGACCGTGACCGGGCTGGCCGTGCCCTCTCTCGACGCCCGCATCGCGGCCGTCGTCGGGCTGCGTGAGGACGTCAAGCGGGTGCCGATGTTCGGCCTCGGCTGCGTCGCCGGGGCTGCTGGTGTCGCTCGGCTGCACGACCACGTCCTCGGCCACCCGGACGACATCGCCGTGCTCGTGGCCGTCGAGCTGTGCTCGCTCACCGTCCAGCGCGAGGACCCGAGCGTGGCCAACCTCGTCGCGAGCGGCCTCTTCGGTGATGGTGCGGCAGCGGTCATCGTGGGTGGCCCGGCCCGCGACTCCCGCATCGAGGTCGTCGACAGCCGCAGCCGGCTCTATCCCGACAGCGAGCGCACGATGGGCTTCGACATCGGCGCGACGGGACTGCGCATCGTCCTCGACGCCCAGGTGCCGACGATCGTCCAGCGCTATCTCGGTGGGGACGTCGACCGGTTCCTCGCCGACCACGGCCTCGTCCGCGAGGACATCGGATGGTGGGTGTGCCACCCCGGAGGCCCCAAGGTCATCGACGCCGTGCGCGACAGCCTGGGCGTCACCGACGAGGACGTCGAGCTCACCCGGAGCAGTCTTGCTCGGATCGGCAACCTCTCGTCCGCATCCGTCCTCCACGTGCTCGCCGACACGCTCGCGCTGCGCCCACCACGACCGGGGACGCACGGCGTGCTACTGGCGATGGGTCCGGGCTTCTGCTCCGAGCTCGTCCTCCTGCGCGCCACCGGCGAGGACGGCGAGGCGTGAGCACCCTGACGGCGTTCGTCGTGCTCGTGCTGCTCGTGGCGCTCGAGCGTCTGGCCGAGCTGGTCGTCTCGAAGCGCAATGCCGCGTGGAGCCTGTCGCGGGGCGGTGTCGAGACCGGTCAGGGGCACTACCCCGTGATGGTGGTCCTGCACACCGGGTTCCTGGTGGCGATGCTCGCCGAGGCGTTCATCCGCCGGCCCGAGGTGCCCTCGGCGCTGGCGTGGTCGATGCTCGTGGTGGTCCTCGCCGCCCAGGCACTGCGGTGGTGGTGCATCCTCACCCTCGGGCGTCGCTGGAACACGCGGGTCATCGTCGTCCCCGGGCTGGCGCCGGTCCGGTCGGGTCCCTATCGCTGGTTGAGCCACCCCAACTACGTCGCCGTCGTGGCCGAGGGGGTCGCGCTGCCGCTCGTCCACGCCAGCTGGGTCACCGCCCTCGTCTTCACCCTCGCGAACGCCGCGCTGCTCACGGTGCGGCTGCGCGCCGAGAACGCCGCGCTCGCGACCCTTCCGGCGCAGGAGAGGGCGACGCATGCGTGACCTCCTCGTCGTCGGCGGCGGCCCGATCGGTCTGGCCACTGCCCTGTATGCCGTCCGTGCCGGTCTCGACGTGACCGTGCGTGAGCCGCGTTCCGGGGTGATCGACAAGGCCTGTGGTGAGGGGCTCATGCCCGGAGCGGTGGCAGCGCTCGACGACCTCGGCGTCCGCCTGCACGGGACGCCGATCACCGGCATCCGCTACCTCGACAGCCACCGTCACGTCGACGCCGAGTTCACTGCCGGGACCGGGATGGGGGTGCGCCGCACCGAGCTCCACGCGGCCCTCCTCGAGCGCCTCCGCGCGACGGCGGTCCGCGTCGTGGAGTCCCCGGTCGCCCATCTGGAGGACCGTGGTGACCACGTGCTCGTCGACGGCGAGCTGGTGCGTCACGTCATCGCCGCCGACGGACTGCACTCGACGGTGCGACGGCTCACCGGCCTGGATGCGCCCCGCTCGCAATCGCGGTCGCCGTCACGCCGCTATGGGCAGAGAGTGCACGTCGCGTGCCCGCCCTGGACCTCGTTGGTCGAGGTGCACTGGGCTGCGTGTGGCGAGGCCTACGTGACGCCGGTCGGCCCGGGTGAGGTCGGGGTCGCGGTCCTCAGTGCGCAGCGCCGCCCCTTCGAGGAGCTGCTCGAGAGCTTCCCACTCGTCCGCGAGCGGATCGCCGGTCGCTCCCGGTCGTCGGTGCGCGGAGCCGGGCCCCTGCGTCAGCGCTCTCGTCGCCGCGTGCAGGGTCGGGTGCTCCTCGTCGGCGACGCAGCCGGCTACGTCGACGCGCTCACCGGCGAGGGACTCGCCATCGGCATGGCGCAGGCCGCAGCGGCGGTGGACGCGGTCGTCTGTGGTGACCCTGCGGCATACGAGCAGGCATGGCGACGCATCCGTCGCCGCCACGACGCCCTCACGCTCGGACTCGTCACGGCCACGCGCCTCTCGGTCGTGCGACGGGGGCTCGTCCCCGCGGCCCGGGTGGCTCCCGCGGTGTTCCGCGCCGCCGTCAACCAGCTGGCGCGACCGGCATGACCGACCGTCATGATGGCGTCCCTGCAGTGACCCCCTCCGACGAGATCGAGCGGGTCGTGCTCCTGGCCGACGACGGGACCCCGATCGGGACGGCCCCCAAGGCCGACGTGCACCACCTCGACACCCCGCTGCACCTCGCCTTCTCCTGCTACGTCCTCGACCCACAGGGGCGGCTGCTCCTCACCCGGCGGGCGTGGTCGAAGCGGACCTGGCCAGGCGTGTGGACCAACAGCTGTTGCGGGCACCCGGCGCCGGGTGAGCCACCGGCCGACGCGGTGCGACGCAGGGTCTCGCAGGAGCTTGGCACCGGGATCGAGGCGCTGCGCCTCGTGCTCCCCGACTTCCGCTATCGCGCCGTCATGGACGACGGCGTCGTCGAGAACGAGGTCTGCCCCGTCTTCTTCGCCACCTGCCCCAACCCGGAGTCGCTCTCGCCGGACCCGTCCGAGGTCGCCGAGCACGAGTGGGTCGACTGGACGGCGTTCCGCGACGACGTCCTCTCGGGGCGGCGAGAGGTCAGTCCGTGGTGTCGCCTCCAGCTGATCGAGCTTGCGCAAGATCCCTGACCCGGCGCAGGCCGAGCCACAGGACCGGGGCGTACGCCGTCGCCCACCAGGGCGCCGTCATCTCGACCCGGCAGCCGCCCTCTCGTGCCCGGACGGAGTGGCCCGTGGCGGGCAGGCCGGCCACGTGCCAGGACCACTGCCGGAGAGGTCCGGTCTCCTCCCAGGCGTCGATCCTGAAGGGGAGGCCGGGGCCGACCGGGGTCCAGACCGTGCCCGTCGCGCCGGGGCCGATCCGTCCGCCTGAACCGTCGACCTGGGCCCGTCTCACGGTGGGCCCCCATCGCGGCCACTGGTCGACGTGGACCAGCAGGTCCCAGACGGTCTCGGGTGCGGCGGCGACGTCGAGCCCGAGGGTGAGCGGTGGCGGCGAGAGCTTCACGTGGCCACTCTCGCAGGCGCTCGCCCCACACGGTCCACGGACGCGGTCCGGGGTCCGACCTCGCTGGTCAGCCCGTCTGCCTACGCTGTCTGCCATGACCACCGCCCCTGCCACCGCCCGCACCGCCTTGGGCCCGGTGGCGGTCGTCACCGTGAGCGGGCTCGTCGTGACCCTCGTCGCCGCGTCCCTGGCGGGCGTCCTCGCCCCCCTCGTGCTCGATGACCCCGGACCCCTGGTCCGCTTCGCCCTGCCCTTGGCGCGGGTCGTCAGTGACGTCTCCTCGGCAGTCACGCTCGGCCTCCTCATCCTCGCGGCCTTCCTCGTGCCGGAGCGCAGGACGACGGAGCGGCGCATCCAGGCGGCTCGACTGGCAGCCGTCACAGGAGTCATCTGGTTCGTCGCCGCCGGTCTCGGCGTCCTTCTCACCTTCGCCTCCCTGGCGGGCCTCGGCCTGGGCGACCCCGAGCTGGGGCGTCAGTTCCTCACCTTCGTGTGGTCCCTCGAGGTCACGCGCGTGCTGTCGATCTCGACGGCGGTGGCACTCGTCGTGACCGGTGGGGCGCTGCTCGCCCGGACGCGCCCCGCCTTCGCCTGGCTCGCTGCCCTCACCCTCGCCGGCATTGTCATCATCGCCCTCACCGGCCACTCGGCCGGCAGCGCCAGCCACGAGGACGCCGTGAACTCCCTCGGCGTGCACCTCATCGGTGTGACCGTATGGGTCGGTGGACTGCTCGCCATCGCCCTCATGCGACCACGGATCGGCCAGGACCTCGGCGCGACGGTCTCGCGCTACTCGGTCCTGGCGGGCTGGTCGTATGCCGCGGTCGCCGTCACCGGGTTGCAGCAGGCCGTGATCCGGCTGGGCTCGTTCTCGGGGATCAGCTCCGCCTACGGCGCGATGGTCGTCGCCAAGACCGCGATCCTCGTCGTGCTCGGCGTCATCGGTTGGCAACAGCGTCGCCGCGTCATCGCCACCATCAGCCAGGGCGGCAACGGCTTCGCCCGCCTCGTCCTGCTCGAGCTCGCCCTCATGGCAGCAGCCATGGGACTCGGCGCGGTCCTCGGCCGCACCCCGCCGCCCGTGCCCGACGCCGAACAGTCCCCGAGCGCGGTCCTCTCGATCACCGGCTTCCCCGACCCCGGGCCGATGGCGGCCGCCGACTGGTTCACCGCGTGGCGCCCCAGCTGGCTCATGGTCGCCATCGCCGTGCTGGCCGTCGGTCTGTATGCCGTGGGCGTCACGCGTCTCTCACGCCGGGGTGACGCGTGGCCGGTCCACCGCACGATCCTCTGGACGCTCGGCTGGGTCGCCTTCGTCTGGGCGACGAGCGGCGCGCCCGACGTCTGGGGCCGCGTCCTCTTCTCGGTGCACATGGTCATGCACATGGTCATCGCGATGCTCGTGCCGCTGCTCCTCGTGCCGGCCGCGCCGCTGACCCTCGCGCTGCGCGCACTGCCGGCCCGCCAGGACCGCACGTGGGGGCCGCGTGAGGTCATCCTCCAGGTGGTGCACTCGCGGGCGATGAAGGTCCTGGCCAACCCCGTGGTCGCTGCTGTGCTCTTCTTCGGCAGCCTGGCGGCGTTCTACTGGTCGCCGCTGTTCGAGCTGGCGCTGACGACCCACTCCGGCCACCTGCTGATGCTCGCCCACTTCTTCCTCACCGGGTACCTCTTCACCTGGGTGCTCATCGGCATCGACCCGGGGCCGCCGAAGTGGTCACCGGCCATGCTCCTGCTCATCCTCTTCGCCACCATCTCCTTCCACGCGTTCTTCGGGGTCGCCCTCACCGGCACCAAGTTCGTCCTCGCGCCCGGTTTCTTCGAGCAGATCAACCTCCCGTGGGGGCCGCCGCTGCTGGCCGACCAGGAGCGCGCCGGCGAGATCGCGTGGGGCTTCGGTGAGGCGCCGACGCTCATCCTCGCGGTGCTCGTCGCGCGGCAGTGGTTCCGCCGGGACCGCCAGGAGACGGTGCGACTCGACCGGCAGGCCGACCGCGACGACGACGCGGCACTGCGTGCCTACAACGAGCGCCTCGGCCGACTCGGTGGCGAGACGAGGACCGGCAGGACCAGGACCGGCAGGACCATGACTGGCGAGACCATGACTGGCGAGACCGAGGGGAGGAGCTGATGCGGGCCGCGATCGTCCAGCTGGCCTACGGTGACGCCGAGACGATGCCCGAGCGGGTGGAACGGGTCTGTGCGCTGGTGCGCGACGTCGCGGCCGAGCACCGACCCGATCTCGTCGTCCTCCCCGAGCTGTGGGGTCCGACCGGGTTCGACTACCGACGCTGGGAGGGCCTCGCCGAACCGCTCGACGGACCCTGGGTCGAGGCCATGACGCAGCTGGCCGCCGACACCGCGACCACGCTCCATGCCGGGTCGTTCATCGAGCGGTTGGCCGCGCCCGGGCCCGATGGTCGAACGCTCGCGAACACGTCGCTGCTTCTCACCGCGGACGGTGGGCGGACGGCATACCGCAAGATCCACCGCTTCGGCTTCGGCTCGGGTGAGCCCAAGCTCCTCGAGGCCGGCGCTGACGTCATCACAACCCAGATCGCCTCTGGCACAGCGGAACCCGTCACGGTCGGGCTGTCGACCTGCTACGACCTGCGCTTCCCCGAGCTCTATCGCCAGCAGCTCGACGCAGGGGCACAGGTCTTCGTCGTCCCGGCCGCGTGGCCCGCGGCGCGGGTCGCGCACTGGACCCTGCTGGGTCGCGCCCGTGCCGTCGAGGACCAGGCCTTCGTCCTCCAGTGCAACACCGCCGGAACCCACGCCGGCACCGAGATGGGCGGTCGCAGCCAGGTGGTCGCCCCCACCGGCGAGGTGCTGGCCGAGGCCGGCGTCGACGAGGAGGTCCTCGTCGTCGACATCGACCCGGCCCTCGTCACGAGCACGCGCGCCGGGTTCCCGGTCCTCACCGACCGCAGGCTGTAGCCCGGACCTCAGGCGGTGTTCGAAGAACACGAGGCCTGAGTGCATCCGTGGAGGGGGGTGAGCGAGAAGTAGTGGTGGGACGCATCCAGCGCCCACGACGAAAGGGATCGCCACCGATGACAACTCGCAGGTACATCTCAGCCCTGGCTGCGGCCGGCCTGTCCACCCTGTTCATGGCTTCGTCCGCCGCGGCGACACCGACCGGCTCGACCGCGACCGGCACCAGGAGCCTCGCTGCCGTCCTCACCGCAGACGGCAACCAGTTCGACCGGAACTGGTACGACTACGACATCACCACGGAGGCCGTCCTGGCCGTCCTGGCGAACAAGCCGGACAGCCCGGTGGGTCTGCTCACCGATGGCTCGGTCGCACTGACGGCGTTCATCCCCAACGACCGGGCCTTCCAAGCGCTCGTCGCTGATCTCGCCGGATCACGACTGTCCTCCGAGAAG
The DNA here is from genome assembly GCF_042666355.1 of Knoellia altitudinis. Taxonomy (NCBI): domain Bacteria; kingdom Bacillati; phylum Actinomycetota; class Actinomycetes; order Micrococcales; family Intrasporangiaceae; genus Knoellia; species Knoellia altitudinis. The sequence goes on along the minus strand of NZ_JBHTDK010000001.1, from coordinate 1,390,002 downwards.
GCGGTCTTCGACGCGGTTGCTGGTCTGGGCATCGACACGGTCGAGACGGTCCTGCTCTACCACGTCATTCCCGGGGCCACCCTCACCTCCAAGCAGGCCGCCGCCGCCAACGGGACGACCCTGACGACCGCGCAGGGCGGGACCATCGGCGTCCGCGTCTACAGCCGCTGGCTGCCGGTCATCGAGCTGCGGGACAAGGACGGCGACGACCGCAACCCGTTCCTCAACCCCTTCGCGCTGAACATCAACAAGGGCAACGCGCAGATCGCCCACGGCATCACCGCAGTCCTTCGCCCCGTCAACCTCTGATCCCGGAACTGGAGAAAATCATGAGATACACACGACAGCTCGCCATCATGGCCGTCACGACAGGGATCGCCGCGGCTCTGAGCGCTCCCGCGCACGCGGCGGATGCACGCGTCTCGATCCTGCACGCCGTCCCAGGCGCCACGGTCGACGTCTATGCGAACGGGGACGCGATCCTCGAGGACTTCAAGCCGGGCACGCTCACCGACCCGCTGACCCTGCCGGAGGGCTCCTACGACCTCAAGGTCACAGCGGCCGGAGCCGGACCGGACGGTGCCGCCGTCATCGAGGCCAACGACGTCGCCGTCCCGGGTGGGGCCAACGTCACGGTGGTCGCACACCTCAGTGCGAGCGGGACACCGGCTCTCACGCCCTTCGTCAACGACACCGCTCCCACGAAGGCAGGTCAGGCGCGGATCACGGTCCGGCACACCGCCGCTGCGCCGGCGGTGGACGTTCGTGCCGACGGTGAGGTGGCGTTCGTCAACCTGACCAACCCCAAGGAGGACAAGGCCGACCTCGCTGCCGGCTCCGTGGCTGCCGATGTCGTGCTCGCCGGGACGGACACCGTGGCGATCGGTCCGGCCGACGTCGATCTCAAGGAAGGGACGAACACCATCGTCTATGCCTGGGGCTCCGCCGCTGACGACAACCTCGAGCTGGCCGTCCAGACCATCACCGGGCTGCACAGCGCTCCGGCAGGCGTTCCCAGCGGATCCGGCGGTCAGGCATCGGACAGCTCGTGGATGTCGTTCGGCATCCCGGGTGCCGCGGCACTTCTCGTCGCGGGTGCCGCCCTCGCCCTGACCCGCCGCCGCGAGGAAGTGCGCGCCTGAGGTGATCCTGCCCGTCAGCTCCGGACGAGGGAGAGCGGTCATCGTCATCGGGAGTGCGCTTCTCGCAGCAGCCCTCGCGTACGGCGGCCAAGCCACCCTGTCCTCTCCGAGGATCACCGACCCTGCCGACTCTGCGGCGGCTCTCGAGCCGTCGCCGGAGTCGGCAGGGTCGACGGTCACGTCCCCTCCCGTGACTCCCTCCCCGTCGACGTCGGCCGTGGTGCGACCCTCACCGCGCGGCCCGAGCCCGACCCCGAGCCCGAGCCCGGTCGTCACGTCGTCACCCAAGGCGGGGGCCTCCCGTCCGCCCGGCAGGGTCTCGACGGCGTCGTTCCGGGTCGAGATCCCGGAGATCGACGCCGTGCTTCCGGTCGTGCCCGTCGGCGTGGCCGAGGACGGCCAGATGGCCCTTCCGGATGACCCGAGCACGGCGGGGTGGTACCGGTTCGGACCGGGTCCCAAGGACGACAGCGGGGCAGCCGTCATCTCGGCCCACGTCGACTCACGCGACGAGGTCGGCCCGCTCGCGCGGCTGAACCGGCTGGATCGAGGAGACCGGATCGTGGTGACGGTCGATGGCACCGGGGTCGACTATGTCGTCGAGCGGGTTGACCAGTACGCCAAGACGGCCCTGGACGTGGACGCGCTCTTCTCCCGCACCGGACCTGCGCGCCTGCATCTCGTCTCCTGCGGTGGCGAGTGGGACCCGAGCGCGAGGCACTACGAGGACAACGTCGTCGCTGTCGCCAGGCGTGCATCGTGATCGGCGGTGTCCCCTATCGTGGTGCCGGTGGTGAGTGATGCACGAGTCTCGGGCGGCGACTCCGAGCTCATGCAGCGTGTCAGCGACAACGACCGCGACGCGCTCGCGGAGGTCTACCAGCGATTCGGTGGGCTCGTCCACACCATCGCGCTGCGTTCGGTCGGCGAGCATCACGACGCCGAGGACATCACCCAGCAGGTCTTCCTCGCGCTCTGGAGGAGCCGGGGGCGGCTCGACACGTCGACCGGTTCGCTCGCCGGCTGGCTGGCCACGGTGACGAGGCGTCGCTGCGCCGACCACCACGAGGCTCGCGCCCGCAATGCCCGCCACGAGCAGATGCTGGCGGCCCAGGGGCCGGAACGGCCGCGAGCGCCCGACCCGGAGGACGCTGCCGAACGCGTGCTCCTCGCGCACGAGCTGGCCGCCCTCGGGGACCCGCGGGCCACGATCATCCGGATGGCGATCATCGAAGATCGCCGACAACAGGACATCGCCGAAGCACTCGACCTCCCTCTGGGAACTGTGAAGAGCCACATCCGCCGCGGGCTCCTTGACCTGCGATCCCGCCTCAAGGAGGTGACGCCATGAGAATCGCCCGCAGCCCGTCCGATGGCCACATCGCCGACGATCGCCTCGTCGACCTGGCGCTGGACGCCACGGCGTCCGGCCCGGAGGACGCCCACCTCGGCTCGTGCTCCCTCTGCGCCGACTTCCTGGCCTCACTGGTACGCACCGTCGCCGTCACACGTGAGGCGGCGCAGGTGGAGATCGTGCCGCCGCGTCGAGACCTCTGGGCGAGCATCGACGCCGAGGTACTGCAAGAGGGCCAGCCAGACGTTGGTGTCGGTGTGCGGGCCGACCGCGTGGCACCTCGCAATGCCGCGCCCAGGCCCAGCTCCACTCGGGCAGCCTCGCGTGGTGACGATGTGGTCGCAACCCCACGCAGGCGACCGGCTCTGGCCTGGCTCGCCGCCGCTTGCGCGGCCGGCGTCCTGCTGGGTGTGGGAGGGTCCGTCGTCGCCGAGCGATTCAGCAAGGACGAGCCCGTGCCGACGACGACGGTCGCCACAGCCCAGCTGGACACCCTCGACACAAGGCAGTGGCTCGGTTCGGCGGCCGTGGTCGAGAGGGGTGGGGGAGTCAACCTCGAGGTGACCGCGCAGGTCCGTGACCCGGGCGATGGCTACATCGAGGTGTGGCTCCTCAACCGCGACGGCAAGCGCATGGTGTCCGTCGGAGTCCTGGGCTGGCCGGGGGAACCCGGATCGTTCTCCATCTCTCGCAGGCTCCTCGACGAGGGCTATGTCGTCGTCGACATCTCACGGGAGCAGTTCGACGACCGGCCCCAGCACTCGGGAGAGAGCATCGTGCGAGGAACTTTGACGACGCCCGGCTGACGGGTCTACGAGCGGGTCGAGGTCGTGGGGTCGATGAGGATCGGGGCGCCCTCGACGAGCATCGCCCGCAGGCTGGCGAGGGCGTCGTCTCGACGCTGCGGGTGGCGACCGTCCAGGACGCCGACGCGGCACGCAAAGGCGAGGTCGTAGGGCGCTTCGCCCGGCTCCAGCCGGGCGTCCTCGACGGCGACCTGCCTGACCTCGAGCACGCCGGCCGCGATCTCGTCGGCGCACGCGCGGCGGGTGAGCTCGACACCCTTCGGGGAGCGGTCGACCACGAGGACGAAGCCCTCGCCGATCCGGCGAGTCACCTCACGAGCGGCCGCGCCCGGAGCGCCGCCGACCTCGAGCACGCGCATCCCCGGCCTGAGCTCCAGTGCGTCGACAGCGTCGCGCAGACGCGGTGACAGCGCCACCCGTCAGGCCTCGAGGTCGGCGAAGGGCCACCCGTCGACCATGCCCGGCTCGCGGCCCGGCTCGATGTAGAACTCGGTGCCGAACCACGCCAGGAAGGTGTCGGGCGGCAGCTGCAGCATCATGCCGACGTCGCTCACCTGGCTCGCGTGCGACGCGAGTGCCGCCCGCTTGGAGTCGATGTCGGACGACACGTCGACGTGCCAGTGGATCTGGGCCTCGGGAGTGCCGATCGGCTCGCCGTCCTCCATCGGCTGGTCGGGATCGAACGCTCCCTCCTCACCGGCGGCCTGGGCTGCCTCCCACCCCGCGCGCATGGCGTCACGGTTCATCGTCGTCTCGAGCAGGCGCGGTCGCTGCGCCGCCAGGTCCGCCGCCCGGTGGCCGACGTGGTGCACCTTGACGTGGTCGGGGTGGCCGTAGCCGCCGTGCCAGTCGTAGGTCACGAGGACGTCGGCGTCCTCCTCGTCGAGCACCTGGACGAGCCGGCCCGCGGCCTCGTCGAGGTCGGCGCTGTGGAAGGACTGCTCATGAGCGTTCTGCTCCCAGCCGTGCATCCCTGAGTCCTGGTAGCCGAGCCACACGATGCGCTCGGTGCCGGTGACGCGCGCCGAGGCCTCCGCCTCGGCCCGACGGAACTCCGCGAGGGTCGTGCCCTCCGGTAGGTCCTCCGGGGCGGAGCCGTGCTCGCCGCCCGTGCCGTAGACGACGACGACGCGGTGGCCCTCACGGGAGAGCCGGGTCATCGAGCCGGAGGTCGAGGAGGCCTCGTCGTCGGGGTGGGCATGGAGGAAGACGATCGTGGCCATGGAACCATCCTGCCCGCCGGCACCGACAGCGCCGAACCGGCCCCAGGAGGCCTCCGGGCTGCGGTCGAATTCCCACGGACCCGAGTAAAAGTCTGGTCAGGAAATGCCCCGGACCCTAGCGCCGGGACGTCGGCGTCGCCCACCCTTCGGAGGGGCCATCTCCCTCAACCCCTGTCCGAGAGGCGACACCAACATGTCGAGAACCAGCCTTGCAGTCATCGTCGGCGCCAGTGCCGCACTCGTCCTTCCTGCCGCCGGCGCCGTGGCTGTGCCGGGCGCAGTCGACCCGGTGCCGGGCCAGCGGGGTGTCGCCGCCCTCGTCGACCGGCCGATGCCCGGTGCCCAGGCTGGGCGCGTCTTCGCCGGACGGCTCGACGAGCTGGCCCGCCACAACGGGATGCGGACCGCCGAGCTGCGCGAGGTCCTGACCAAGGACCGCACCGCCTGGGTGGACCAGGACGCACGGCTCTACTACGTGGAGCCGATGAGCCCGGAGATGCAGGCCCGGGCAACGGCCGGTGACAAGGCGAACGCCAAGAAGCCGCCCCAGCCGCCGCAGCCTCCCACAGGGGCCGGCCCGGTCGCACCGGCGCTGTCCAGCCTGCCGGGCGCGAGCAAGGTCATCTACATCGACTTCAACGGTCACACGATCTCCGGCACGGCGTGGAACGCCGGTGGTGGACCTGCCTCGGTCAACGTCACGCCCTATGACACCGACGGTTCCCCCTCGACGTTCAGCGCTGCCGAGAACGCCGTCATCACCGAGACCTGGCAGCGGATCGCGGAGGACTACGCGCCCTTCAACGTCAACGTCACCACGGTCGACCCGGGCGCCGACGCCATCAACCGGTCGAGCACGGCCGACGCCAACTACGGCTCGCGTCTGCTCATCGACCCGACGTCCTGGTACCAAGCGGGGTGCGGCTGTGGCGGCGTGGCCTACGTCGGGGTCTTCGACTCGGCCAACAACGGCTACAACCAGCCGGCGCTCGTCTTCACCCAGGGCGTCGGCAACGGGGCCAAGAACATCGCCGAGGCCGGCAGCCACGAGGTCGGCCACAACCTCGGTCTGAGCCACGACGGCACCGCCACGGTCGGCTACTACACCGGGCACGGCGCCTGGGCCCCGATCATGGGCGTCGGCTACAGCAAGGCCATCTCACAGTGGAGCAAGGGCGAGTACGCCAACGCCAACCAGCACCAGGACGACATCGTCGTCATGGGCCAGAACGGTGCGGCGGTCAAAGCCGCCGACCATGGCACCACGACCGCGACCGCGACTGCGATCACGCCCGGGACGACCGCCACGGGTGTCACGACGACGGCCGCTGACGTCGACCACTTCCGGGTGCAGCTCGCCGCGGGATCACACACCTTCACGGCCTCGCCCGCCGCGGTCGGCGCCAACGTCGACGTCGAGCTGACGGTCCTCGACAGTGCCGGTGCAGAGCTGGGGAGGTGGAACCCGGCCTCGGGGCAGACCTCGGCCAGCACGGCGACCGGGCTCGGTGCGACGGGCACGCTCACCCTCGCAGCAGGCACGTACTACGTGCGCGTCGACGGTTCCGGCTTCGCCGACCCGTTGACCACCGGCTACACCGACTACGGCAGCATCGGCGCGTTCAGCGTCCGGGTCGACTGACACCAGTCCGTCGCCGTCCACCCGGAAGCGGGGTCCTCTCCTTCGAGAGGGCCCCGCTTCGTCGTGCGGTGTGGCGACCCCTTCCTAGGATGGGTGGATGAGTGATCGCAGCGCTGCCGTCGCCGAGCTCGTCGCCTCCCTGCCGGAGGGGGTGGTGGCGACGGCGCCCGAGGCGCTGGAGAAGTACCGCCAGGACTGGGCGAGGGACCCGGACGCCGGTATGCCGTGTGCCACCGTTCGCGCCGAGACGGCCGAACACGTGCAGCTCGCCGTCCGCTGGGCGGCGAGTCACGGCATACCCGTCGTTCCACGGGGGGCGGGCAGTGGCCTGAGCGGCGGGGCCTCCGCGATCGAGGGTGGGCTGGTCGTGAGCCTCGAGCGGATGACCGCCATCGAGATCGACCCGGCTGCGCGCTGCGCCGTCGTCGAGCCTGGCGCCTTCAACGCCGCCGTCAAGAAGGCCGCCGCCGAGCACGGTCTCTGGTACCCACCGGACCCGAGCTCGTTCGAGATCTGCTCCATCGGCGGCAACGTCGCGACCAACGCGGGCGGTCTGTGCTGCGTGAAGTACGGCGTGACGACCGACTACGTCCTCGGGCTCGACGTCGTCCTCGCCGACGGGCGCCTGGTCGCGTTGGGAGGCAAGCGGATCAAGGACGTCGCGGGTCTCTCGCTGCTCAAGCTCTTCGTCGGCAGCGAGGGCACGTTGGGCATCGTCACCCGAGCGACGCTGCGCCTCGTGCCTGCGCAGCTCGCACCCTCGACGCTCGTCGCGACCTTCGACTCGGTGCGCGCCGCCGCGGAGGCGGTCGTCGCCATGGGCCGGGTCGTGCGAGCCTCGATGGTGGAGCTCATGGACAAGCCCACGGTCAACCAGGTCGAGGACTTCGCGCCGATGGGTCTGGACCGGGAGCGTGCCCTGCTGCTCGTGCAGTCCGACGCGCCCGAGGGAGCCCGCGCCGCCGAGATGGCGGTCATCGAGCAGGCCTGCGTCGACGCCGGCGCCGCCGAGGTGTTCGTGACGCACGACCCGGTCGAGGGCGAGTCGTTCGTGCGTGCCCGACGGCTGGCATTCCCTGCTGCGGAGGCTGCCGGTTCCCTGCTCCTGGAGGACGTCGGGGTCGAGGTGCCGCTCCTGCCCGACCTCGTCGCAGCCGTGGAGCAGATCGGCGTCGACCGGGGCGTCGACATCGTCGTCGTCGCCCATGCCGGCGACGGCAACACGCACCCGATCGTCATGTACGACGCTGCCGACGCCGACTCGACGACCCGGGCCCGGGCAGCGTTCGAGGAGATCCTGACAGCGGCCATCGAGCTCGGCGGCACGATCACCGGTGAGCACGGTGTCGGGCGCCTCAAGCGGGACGCGCTGCCGGCGATGCTCGGCCCCGACGTCATGGAGCTCAACCACCGCATCAAGGACGCCCTCGACCCCGACGGCATCCTCAACCCCGGGGCGGTCCTCGTCCCCCTGCGCTGAACCGGAAAATGAGCCCTGCCGCAAATCCGCAGGTCAGGGAGACTTGGGGCTTAGAATTGAGCAGATCCGGGCCTCAGCCCCGGACCCGGCCACAAGGAGTGACCATGTACATCGGACTCGGAATCGTCCTGTTGGTACTCGGTGCCATCTTCGCCTTCGACGTCATCACCGTGGACATCCCAGGCATCGACCAAGGTGCCCTCGGCTGGATCCTGCTCGCTGCGGGTCTTCTCGCCATCCTGCTCTCGCTCGCCATGCGCAGCCGCACCCGCCCGACCGGCTTCACGACGACCCGCTCCTCGCAGGTCGACCCGGCCTCGGGTTCGCGGGTCGAAGAGACCCACGTGGATCCGGACCGCCGCATCTGAGGCGAGCCACACGGCATACCCGCGAGACCCCGGTGACCGCACGGTCACCGGGGTCTCGCGCGTCCTGCGGCCACCCGAGGGGGAGTGCTCCCCATCGACAGACGTGCTGGGCGCTGGAAGGGTTGGCACCAGAGCGGATCGGGGGATCCGCGAAGCTCGAACAGGGAAGAGTCGAGCGACAGCACGGGGCGCCCACCCTGGGAGGGGAGAGTGGGCGCCCCGCCGCTGTCCCCCTGGCGCCGCGACTTCTCGAACCCCGACCACATGTCGACGTCGAGGTCTACCGTCGAAGGGTGGCCGAGATGAACATGAACGTCATCATTCACACCGCGGTGCGCCGTGACCTGACCCGCTTCGAGTCCGCCCTGCGGAGCTTCCCGGACGGGAGCGGTGCCCGAGCCCAGCAGCTGCGTCGCGCCTGGGCCACTCTCGACCGGCAGCTCCACCATCATCATGAGTCCGAGGACGCCTACGTGTGGCCCTATCTGCGGGGGTTGGGGGTCGCCGACCCCGCGCTGCTCGACTCCATGGAGAGCGAGCACCGGGCGATGGCTGATGGTCTGGGCGCGGTGGCGGACGCCCTCGATGCCCTGGTCGCTGATCCGAGCAGGGCCCGCGCCATCGCTGCCGCCGACACCGTCGCCGAGACTGCCCGGGTCACCAACACCCACCTGGTCCACGAGGAGCAGGACGTCATGCCCATCATCATCGAGCGGGAGCACACTCCCGAGTGGAAGACGGTCGAGAAGCAGCTCCGCAAGGGTGGCCCCGTGATGGCGGGTGAGCTGTTTGCGTGGCTGGAGGACGGCGGCGACCCTGTGGCGCTCGCGTCCCTGCGCGCGACCGTGCCAGCGCCGGTGCGACTCGTCCTGAGTCGCTTCGTCGGTCGGGCCTACCACCGCGAGGTCGCGCCCGTCTGGAGGGTCTGAGGACGGACTCGGGCCCGGTGGGTCAGTTGCGGAAGGCTCGACCGAGCACGGTACCGAGGGAGATCGTGCCCCCGTCGAGGTCTCGCCCATGTTGACGGCCAGGTCGAAGCCCAGCGTCGTGATCGTGGACCAGGCCGGGGCGTCGACCGTGCCGGCTCCCGCCATGGCTTCGGCGTTCAGTGCGGCGAAGCGTCGGCCTGGGTGAGAGCGTCACCGGCTGCCGGATGGGCACGAGAGGACTTCATGTCAGGGAGGGGTGCGGCCGTTGGCTGTCGGCGAGCCATTCGGTCCGTGGCCAGCGCGGTAGGCCAGCACCACAGCCTGGAGCCGGTCCCGCACGCCGAGCTTGGTGAGGATCCGCGCGACGTGGGTCTTCACCGTGCCCTCCCCGATGTAGAGCCGCGCCCCAACCTCCGCGTTGGAGCAGCCTTCGGCCATGAGGGTCAACACCTCGCGTTCGCGCTCGGTCAGCGTGGCGAGCTGTCCGGTGTGCGGCGGGTCAGGGCGCCGCGCGAGCTCGTTGACGATGCGCCGGGTCACCGACGGCGCGAGCACCGCGTCCCCGGCTGCGGCCGCACGGATCGCGTCCACGAGCCGGGCGGCTGGTGCGTCCTTGAGGAGGTAGCCGCTCGCGCCGGCGCGAAGGGCTGCATGGACGAGGTCGTCGTGGTCGAAGGTGGTGAGCACGACGATGCGCGTGGGTGAGCCTGCGCTCGCGAGGCGGCTCGCCACCTCGAGCCCGTCAAGGCCGGGCATGCGGATGTCGAGCAGCACGACGTCCGGAGTGGTGTCGGCCAGCATCGTCAGGGCAGAGGTTCCATCGGCCGCCTCACCCACCACGTCAAGGTCGGGCTCGGTCCCCAGGATCATCCGCAGGCCCGAGCGCACCAGCTCCTCGTCGTCGACGAGCGCGACCCGGATCACGCCCGCACCAACGGCATGCGTGCCCTGACCTCGAAGCCGCCGTCATCCCGGGACCCGGCCTTGAGGCTGCCGCCGTACAGCGCGACGCGCTGACGCATGCCGACCAGTCCCCGTCCGGTGCCTCCGTCGTTGCCTCCCCGGCCATCGCCGCCCCGACCGTCGTCGACCACCGTCACCTCGACCGCGTCATCCTCGTACAGGACCGTGAGGACGACCTTCGCTCCCGGACCGGCGTGCTTGAGGGCGTTGGTGAGGCCCTCTTGGGCGATCCGGTATGCCGCGAGGTCCACACCCGCCGGGATGTGTGCGTGCGACCCCCGCACCGTGAGGTCGACGGACAGTCCCGCCGCGCGGACGTCGGCGACGAGCTCGCTGAGCCTGGCGAGGGAGGGCGGTGGGTCGACCGAGGCGGAGTCGTCGTTCTCGAGCAGGCCGAGCAACCGGCGCAGCTCCGCGAGACCTTCTCGGCTGAGCCGCTCGACCGAGGCGAGCGCCGTCCGCGCAGCTTCGGGGTCCCGGCTCAGCACCCTCTGGCCCGCCTGGGCCTGGACGACGGTCACGGCGAGGCTGTGCGCGACGAGGTCATGCAGCTCGCGCGCGATGCGGTCCCGCTCGCCGGCTGCGGCGCGGTCGACGAGCTCCTGCGTCTCCTCCTGCCGGGTGCGGACCCAGTGGCCGAGACCGACGAGCAGCGCGAGGATCACCCAGGCGGGCACCACCTCGTCCAGCGGTGCACCAGAACGCAGTCGGGGCAGATCGGCGGCCAGAGCGGCTGCGTAGATCCCGACGACACCGAGCAGCAGCGCCGGGCCGCTGGCGTAGCGCCCCAGGCCGTAGGCCGCGACCAGCACGGCGAACCACGCCCCGCCGCCGCCACCGCCGAGGGCGAGGTCCGTCGATGCCGCGCCCACGACGACGAGCACCACCGCGACGGGACGGCGGGGGAGGAGCAGGAGGGGAAGGGTCATGGCGACCGCGAGCATGACTCGCATCCAGCGACCATCTGCGCCGGCCCGCCAGGCGGTGGCGACACCGAGGGCCACCAGCGCGAGCACCAGCGCCACGAAGGCGATGCGCACGAGCCGCGTCATCTCTCGAGACTAGGGCTCCTGCGTGCCCGTGACATCTGTCCTGAGAGAGATGCCCAAGGTCTGTCCCGAGCCGGACGACGCAGGCGCCTCCGCTGCCTAGCGTCGAGGGACCGGACGTCGGACCGCCGCCGTCCACGACCTGTCGAGGAGACAGCCATGAGTTCCCTCATCCGTTCAACCGTCGCGGCCCTGCTCCTTGCCGGGCCGGTGGCCATCCAGCTCGTGGCGCCGCAGCTCGGCGAGTCCCGCGCCGGGAACGTCCTCTTTGCCGTCTCCCAGGTCCTTGGTTGGTTGCTTCTGGCGACGGTGTGCCGAGCGCTCGCGCCCGCCCTCCCCGGTCGCGCCGGACGTGTCGGCCGGCGGCTCCTCGTCGCAGGCACCCTGTCCGAGGTCGCTTTCGCCCTCGCCTACGGGACGCTCGTCCTCGTCGGCGCCGACGAAGGCTCGGCGTTCCTGCTCTTCGCGCTCGGCTTCCTGCTCCTCACGGTGGGTGGCATCACGTCGGGCGTCGTCGCCATAAGGCGCGGCTGGAAGGCCCTCGGGGTCTCGCTCGCCGGGGTCGTCGTCCTGGGCCTGCTCGCGAACGTCGTTGGCGACACGTGGTGGCACGACCTCTTCCTCCTCACGCACTACGTGGGATGGGTCGTCGTCGGACGGTTCGTGCCGTCGGTCCCGGCAGAACGCGGTATGCCGTCCGCGCAAGGTGCGCGGACGGCATACCGGACGGTTCGAGGGTGACTCGGATCAGAAGGCCGACTCCGGCACGTCCATGAGCTCGTTGTCGGTGGCCTCGGCCATGGTGCGCTCGGCGGCGAGGCGCGGGAGGACCTGGCGGGCGAAGAACTGCGCGGCCGCGACCTTGCCGGTGTAGAAGTCGCGGTCCTTCTCGCTGACCTCACCCTCGAGGGCCTTGAGCGCGACGTCGGCCTGGCGCAGGAGCAGCCAGCCGACGACGAGGTCGCCGGCACCGAGGAGGAGGCGGGTGGTGTTCTGCCCGACCTTGTAGAGGTTGGTGATGTCACCCTGCTGGCGCGGGTCCGACTTCATCAGCTCGCCGACCATGTAGCCGAGGATGCCCTGGACGTTCTCGAGGCCCTCGCCGAGGAGCTCGCGCTCGCGGTCGAGCCTGCCGCCGTGGCCGCCAAGGTCCTTGGCGAACTCCTGGATCTGCATCGACAGCGTGGTCAGGGCCTGGGCCTTGTCCTTGATGATCTTGCGGAAGAAGAAGTCGAGGCCCTGGATCGCGGTCGTGCCCTCGTAGAGGGTGTCGATCTTGGCGTCGCGGACGTACTGCTCGACCGGGTAGTCCTGGAGGAAGCCGGAGCCGCCGAACGTCTGGAGCGACTCGGTGCCCAGCAGCACCCAGGCGCGCTCGGACCCGAGGCCCTTGACGATGGGCAGGAGCAGGTCGTTGACGCGGTTGGCCTGCTCGGCGGGTGAGCCGTGCTCGAGCTCCTCGGCGCCGGTGCGGAGCTGCTCGGTGTCGACGATGTCCTGCTGGGCGGCCGTGTAGAGGACGAGTGCGCGCAGGCCCTCGGCGTAGGCCTTCTGCAGCATGAGGCTGCGGCGCACGTCCGGGTGGTGCGTGATCGTCACGCGCGGGGCGGACTTGTCGGTCTGCTGCGTGAGGTCGGCACCCTGGACGCGCTCCTTGGCGTACTCGAGCGCATTGAGGTAGCCGGTCGACAGGGTCGCGATCGCCTTGGTGCCGACGAGCATGCGGGCGTTCTCGATGACGCGGAACATCTGGGCGATGCCGTCGTGCACGTCGCCCAGAAGCGTTCCGGTGGCGGGCTTCTCGCCGCCGAAGGTGAGCTCGCAGGTCGTGGAGACCTTGAGGCCCATCTTCTTCTCCACGTTGGTGACGTAGACGCCGTTGCGCTCGCCGAGCTCGCCGGTCTCGAGGTCGACGGCGTACTTGGTGAGGATGAAGAGCGACAGGCCCTTGGTGCCGGGGCCCGCGCCCTCGGGACGGGCAAGGACGAAGTGGACGACGTTGTCGACCATGTCGGACTCGGCACTGGTGATGAAGCGCTTCACACCGGTGACGTCCCAGGTGCCGTCCTCGTTCTGCGTGGCCCTGGTGCGGCCGGCGCCGACGTCGGATCCCGCGTCGGGCTCGGTGAGCACCATCGTGCAGTGCCAGTCCTTCTCGACGATCCAGCGGGCGAGCTTCTTCTGCTCGTCGTTGCCGAGGATGTGGAGGAGCTTGGCGAATCCGTAGGACGCGTTGAACATGAGCAGGGCCGGGTTCGCGCCGAGGACGAGCTCGTTCATGGCCCAGCGCAGGCTCGGCGGGGCGACGGTGCCGTCGAGCTCGGCGGGCAGGTCGATGCCCCAGAAGCCGCTGTCGCGATAGGCCTTGTAGGACTTCTTGAACGACTCCGGCATCGTCACGGCCTGCGACTCCGGGTCATAGACCGGCGGGTTGCGGTCGGAGTCCTGGAACGACTCGGCGATCTCGTTCTCGGCCAGGCGGGTCAGCTCCTTGAGCATCTCGCGCGCGGTGTCGGTGTCGAGGTCCTCGTAGGGGCCGTGACCCAGGACGGCGTCGCGACCGAGCACCTCGAAGAGGTTGAACTCGATGTCGCGCAGGTTGCTCTTGTAGTGGCCCATGCGTCCATGGTGCTACCCGCGAGTAGGGCCGGGCAAGGCCGTGGTCGGCTTTGTGACTAAGCGCACGCTTAGTGGGCTGCGTCACGGGTCGCGGGCTGACGGCATACGGGCAATGCAGGGGTATGCCGTGTGTGCCGGTCGTGGAGACCGGCACGGCGGTGTGGTTCGCTGAGTCCCATGCCTGCCGACCGTCCCGAGACCGACACCCCGACCGACGCCGACACCCCCAGCGAGGGTTCGGGCTCCGTCGTCGCGGAGGCGACCCGGGCGATCGAGCGGCAGCAGCTCTGGGTGGCCCGTGACCTGCTGGCCGCCCACGTCCGCGAGGGGCGTGACCTGGAGGCCCTGCGGCTGCTCGGCGAGGTCCACCACGGCATGGGTGACCTGCCCGCCGCCGGGGCGGCGTGGTTCGGCGCCGGCGTCAGGGGGCCCGAGGTCGAGGCGGCCGTCGCTGCGTGGCGCGAGGCGCACGGTGACGACTTCGGCGCGATGTGGCGCTCGTTGCCGCGCTCGGTCCGGCAGGAGCCACGCTCCAAGAAGGTCGAGGCACTCCGGGACAAGGCGCTCGAGGCGCGGCAGGCCGCCGGTGAGTCGAGTGACCCGGCCGGCAGCTCGGCGTCGGGGGACACCGCCTCGGGTGGCGGCATCGACGCGGCCCAGGTCATCGCCTGGGTGATCGCCGCGCTCGTCGTGGTGTGCGCCATCGTCGGGCTGGTGCAGATCCTGCGCTGGATGGTCCCCGGCAGCTGAGAGGCGCAGCAGGGGGCTGCTCATGCGTCGTGCTCTGACGCCCGCTGCAGACCTGCGACCTGCGACAATGGTCTCCAGTCATCCCTCCGCTCTGGAGGGGTCGCAACCGCTCAGGACCCTCGTGACCACTGTCTGCCCCTGCCACCCGACGCCCGGCGCACCTCGCGCCATGGTCGCCCCGGCTCCCCGCTCATGAACTACGTGTCCGGGCTGCTCCTGACCGAGCGATACCGCCTCGAGGAGCTCATCGCCGAGGGCGGGATGGGTCAGATCTGGCGCGCCCTGGACGAGAGGTTGAAACGGCCCGTCGCCGTCAAGGTCCTGCGTCCCGGCACCAGCAGCGACGAGGCCTTCGTCGAGAGGTTCCGCGTCGAAGCAGTGAACTCCGCCGCCCTCCAGCACCCCAACATCGTCACCGTGCACGACTTCGGCGAGGGAGAGCAGTCGGCGTTCCTCGTCATGGAGCTGATCGAGGGCAGGCCGCTGTCGTCGGTCATCGCCGAGCGGGGTCCCCTGCCCGCCGAGGACGTCACGGAGATCCTCCACCAGACCGCGTTGGCCCTTCATGCTGCTCATGAGGCCGGTGTCGTCCATCGTGACGTCAAACCGGCGAACATCGTGGTCGACGACGACGGCTACGCGCGGCTGACGGACTTCGGCATCTCCAAGGCGATGTCGGGCTCTGCCCTGACCCAGACCGGCGAGATGCTGGGCACGGCCCACTACCTCGCCCCAGAGCAGGTGCAGGGCCGTCCTGCCACACCTGCCTGCGACATCTATGCGCTGGCGGTCGTCGGGTTCGAGATGATCACCGGCACCCGTCCGTTCGCCGGCGAGTCCATGGTCACCACTGCGCTCGCGCACGTGGGTCAGCCCGCCCCGGAGCTGCCGGCAACCGTGCCCGAGCCCCTGCGCACGACCGTCCTGGCTGGTCTGGCCAAGCTGCCCGAGCAGCGCCCGGCGGACGCCGCGGCCTTTGCGGAGGCCCTGCGCCTGCCGGCAGGGACGGCACCGGCCCACCTGGTCGAGGGGGCACTGAGCGCCGTCAGCCCCGTGGTGGCCGGGCTCTCGGGCGGGATGTTCACCCCCTACCCCCCGGCGCGGCTCGACACGGCCTCGCAGGCCTGATCACCGTCCCGGCTCCCGCTGGCCGCCGGTGTGGAGACGGTGCGGCACGGCATACGCCGGCTTTGAAAGGGTGAGGCGTGAGCACGATCGTCATCGGTGGCGGGATCATCGGCCTGACCACTGCGTACCACCTCGCTCGCGAGGGGGAGTCGGTGTCGGTCGTGGATGCCCGGAGCCCGGGCCTGGGTGCGTCGGACGTCAACGCCGGGTGGGTGGTCCCGGCGGTGAGCGGACCCGTGCCGGCCCCGGGCATGGTCCTCGCGTCGATGAGATGGATGCTCCGGCGGGACGGCCCGCTGTCGATCCGGCCCTCCCTGCACCCTGAGTTCGTGCGCTTCATGCTGGGCATGTGGCGGCACTCGAACGCGCGGGACCACCGGCGGGGGTTCGAGGCACACCTGCGGTTGGCTGATGGCAGCATGGCGATGCTCGACGAGTACCGCGCCGACGGCATGGACTTCGAGATGCACAAGGGCGGGCTGCTGCTCGCGTTCCTCGACGAAGCGCACCTCGAGCACTACGCCGACGACCTCGAGCTGGTGGCCGGGTACGGCATCGAGTCACGGGTCCTCCTCGGCGACGCCGTGCGTGAGCAGGAGCCGCTGCTGGCGGACCGGGTTCGCGGTGGCATCCACTTCCCGCACGAGCGGTATCTCGACCCGGGTGCGCTGGTCGCGGCGCTCCGGCTCCGCCTCGACGCACTGGGTGTGGAGGTCGTCGAGGGCGCGCCCATCGACGACGTGGTGCTGCGCGGTGACCGGGTGACGGCCGTCGTCTCGCGTGGGCGACGGTTCTCGGCGGACAACGTCGTGCTGGCTGCCGGCGCCTGGACCGGGGTGCTCTCGCGGCTGTTCCGTGAGCCACTTCCGGTGCGGTCGGGCAAGGGCTACTCCGTGGACGTGGCGCCGATGCCGCTGCGCAGCGCCGTCAGCCTGTCCGAGGCAAAGGTGGCCGTGACGCCGCTCGACGGGCGACTGCGGCTGGCCGGCACGATGGAGTTCGGCGGGCTCAACGAGGTCGTGGACGAGGTGCGGGTCGACGCGATCCGCAAGGGGCCGGCGGCGTACTTCCGCGACTGGTCGGTGGTGGGCTCCGGCTCGAGCGCCCCTCAGGCCGGGATGCGGCCCATGACGCCGGACGGCCTGCCGATCATCGGACGCCTCGGTCGGCTCGTGAACGCCTACGTCGCCACCGGGCACGGGATGCTCGGCGTGACGCTGGCGCCGGGCACGGCCGCCGCCCTCACCGAGCTCATCCTTCGCGGTGTCTCGGCGCCGGTCCTCGAGCCCTTCGCGGCCAGCCGCTTCCGCCGGCGTTGAGCTCTGACGCCTCGCTGACCTGACTCATCCAACCGTGGGCTGGGAGCCACCAGCGCGGTGGGTGCGGGCGGGACGGCGCGCGGAGCGCGCGAAGAGCCAGGCCGCAACGGCGAACAGGCCGGCATACATCGTGGTGAGCATGACCATGTCGGACGCGGAGGCACCCGGGTTGCGGTGCTCGCCCATCGCGAACGCCACGACGGTGCAGACCACCATGGTGGCCGCGGTGGCGAGCATGGCCACGGCCATCGGCTGCGGTCGCAACCTCGCGACGACGATGCCGATCGCGAAGACCGCGATGACAGCGAGATAGATCCGGTCGGCATCGCCGTCACCGATGATCCCGAGGGCACCGATGCCGAGGAGGAGGAACAGGACGGTCCCGAACGCGACGGCGAGGGGGAGGGCGCGGGAGGTGCTGAGGAGGCGGCTCATGCGTCTGACGGTAGGGCGGGGTGCGGCATGACCGTGTCAGGGACTGGTGAAGGTTCTGTGCAGGATCGCGGGCGTGGTCTCGAGCGCCCGGCCTAGGCTGGCTCTCGTGGCCTATGACGAGGAGCTCGCGCACCGGATCCGCGGCGTCCTGTCGGACGAGCGCGGGCTCACCGAGCGTGTGATGTTCGGCGGGCTGGGGTTCATGCTCGACGGGCACATGGCAGTGGCTGCGGGCAGCAGGGGATCGCTCATGGTTCGGGTGGATCCCGATGGGGCCGAGGCGCTCGTCGATGGTGAGTCGGTCGACCACATGGAGATGGGTGGCCGCAGTCTGCGTGGGTGGCTGCTGGTCGAGTCGCCGGCCACAGTGGATGACGACGCTCTGGCTCAGTGGGTGGGCCGCGGCGTGGCGTTCGTGCGTGCCCTACCGCCGAAGGAGTAGGTCCGCCCTGGCCCAGTTGGCTTCGGTCCGGTGTCGCTGCCGGATGTGGGCCGGCGCGGGGCGGTGCCGTTAATCTGTGGGTGTTCTGAGCGCGCCTCGTGAGAAGGAGAACACCATGATCGGTTTCATCGTCGCAGGCTTGGTCATCGGCGTCCTGGCCCGGTTGATCAAGCCGGGCAAGCAGCGCCTCGGCCTCGTGATGACGCTCCTGCTCGGCCTCGCAGGTTCGGTCATCGGTGGGTTGCTCGCGAACCTCCTGGGCACGGGCGACATCTTCGAGCTCAACGTCCTGGGCTTCATCGCGGCCGTGATCGCCGCAGTGCTGCTGATCGGTGTGGCGGAGAGCCTGTCCAGCCGCCGGACGTGAGCAGCTGAAGAGGCAGGCGACACCTCGCATGGACCTTCAGCCCTGGAGATCAGCCAGCGACTCCGCCACCACATCGATCGACTCGGCTGTGATCGGGTCGAGGACCAGCTGGACGTGTGTCGCGCCGGCCTGTGACAGCCCTTGCACGTGGTCGCAGAGGTGGTCGGGCGTGACCGTCCTGACCTTCGCGTCGTAGGCGTCACCCATCAGCCGGCCCTTCGCGCCGGGGAGGGTGACCAGAACGGCAGCGGTTGCCTCGACGTGCCGCCCGTTCGGCATCACAGCATCGACCTTCGACTTCTCCTCCGCGAAGCGCTCCACCGAGTTGTCGTACTGGCTCCACCAGACGTTCCAGGAGTCCACGACCGCCAACCCGATGCCCAGCATCCGAGGGCCGGTGGAGCCGAGCATGATCGGCGGGCCGCCCTCCCTCACGGGACGCGGGTCGAGCACGCAGTCCTCGACGTCGTAGAACTCGCCATGGAAGGTGGTGCGCCCTGTCCGCAGCAGCGGGACGATGATCGCCAGCGCCTCCGCGAAGCGTGAGACGCGCCGGTCATAGGGGAAGCCGAACGCGTCGTACTCCCGTCGGTTCCAGCCTGCGCCGAGCCCGACGATGAGCCGCCCCTGGGAGATCGCGTCCACGGTCGCGGCCTGCTTGGCCAGCATCGCCGGGGAGTGAAAGCTGGTCGAGGCGACGAGCGGCCCGAGCTCCACTCGCTCGGTCACCGCCGCGATGGCCGCGAGCGTCGTCCAGGCCTCGTACGGCCCCCGCGTCACCCCATTGGGCAAGTCGTAGAGCAGGTGGTCACCCACCCACACCGAGTCGTAGCCGGACGCCTCGACCCGTCGCGCCAGATCCAGGTACTCGGGCCACGGGAGGAACCGTTCCACCTCCGGCAGCTGGACACCGACCTTGCACACCCGCGTCATGGGGTTGACCCTAGGGACTGGCTGGCCGGACTGCCAGACCGAACCAGACCCAGAGCGCGAGGCGAGGAGGGTCCCTGGCACCAGCGTCACGCCACCGGGTCACGTTCCTCGGACATCCGCTCATGCCGCGGAGAGTGTGCATCAACGTGCCGAGCGCAGACGGTCGTGGGACTTCCTGCGCTGCTTGGGGAGCGAGTCCTCGGGTAAGGGAGTTCCATGGGCGCCGTGGGTGAAGGACTGCTGTTCGGGGCGATCGGCTCGAGCGCGCTGGTCCTGGGTGCTCTCGTGGGTGGTTGGGTCCAGATTCCCAAACGAGTGTTGGCCGCGATGCTCGCCTTCGCCTCGGGAGCATTGATCACCGCGTTGGCGTTCGAGCTGTTCGAGGACTCCCACGAGCAGGGCGGCCTCTGGCGCGCGGGTGTGGGGTTGATGGCCGGTGCCCTGGTGTTCACGTTGATCAGCCAGCGGCTGGACCGGATCGCCGAGGGAGATCGCCCGGAGGAGCGTGGGAGCGAGAAGCTCGACAAGGACGCGGCGTCGCAGGAGGAGTCCCCGTCACACGCGTCGGTGACCGGGACCGCGGGACTGGCGTTGCTGGCTGCGGTCACGCTCGACGGTGTGCCGGAGAACGTCGCCCTCGGCGTCTCATTGGGTGAGGGGACGGGGGGTCTCGCGCTCCTGGCCGCCATCTTCGTCTCGAACTTTCCTGAGGCACTCGTGGGCAGCGCGTCCATGCGGGCGCAGGGCCGTTCGCAGGCCTTCATCGTCGGGGTCTGGCTGGCGTGCGCCGCCCTGCTCACGGTGGCCGTGGTCGTGGGGGCCGGACCGTTGTCGAGTGCCGGACCGGAGACGCTGTCCTGGCCTTTGGCCTTTGCCGCAGGGGCGGTGCTCGCCTCTCTCGCGGACACGCTCATGCCCGAGGCCTACGAGGATGGGGGGCCAGCCGTCGCCTTGAGCACTGCCGCCGGTTTCGTCCTGTCCTACGTCCTTGCGACGCTCTAGCAGCCTCAGCACTGACGGGTCCCGCGGCTCGCCCTCCCACCGCAGACGATGATCTTGGGGATGTGATGGAGCCGGTGACGGGAATCGAACCCGCGTGTCCAGCTTGGGAAGCTGGCGCTCTACCATTGAGCTACACCGGCGAGCGCCCCCAGCACTGAGGGCGCGGACGCGAGTTTAACCCACCGTCACAGCCGAGTTCGCGCCCCCACCCCCAGCTGCAGCGGTGAAGCGCGCCGCCCAGGACGCCATCGCCTCCCGCACCTCGGGTCCCGCCTCCTCGACCGTGAACGGCGCTCCTACGAGCCCCATCCCGAGCAGCAGGAACCCGATGTCCGGAGCCTCGCCCGTGACGCGGCACCGCCCGTCGCCGAGGTCCTCGACCCGGGTCCACCGCCCGATCCGGCTCTCGACGTCAGCAGCCGGAGCCTCGACCACGGTGACGAGCCGGTGCCCCTGTGCGCGCCCGGACAGACCGGCACGCACGTATGCCGCGGCGTCCCCTCCCGGGATCTCTCGCCTGCGGAACAGGGACTTCGTCCCCAGGGGCTCCGTGAGCCGGTCGAGCCGGAACGACCGCCAGTCCGCGCGCTCGAGGTCGAACGCCAGCAGATACCAACGGCGCCCCACGGTGACGAGCTGGTGCGGCTCGACATGGCGCCGCGCCCGCTCGCCCGCCGAGGCGCCGCCACGAGCGGTGTAGGAGAACCGGATTCGCTCGGCATCACGGATGGCCTGGGCGATGGCGCCCAGCACCGACGCCTCGACCTCAGGCGCTTCGGCGAACGGCGAGTCCACGGTCACCGCCCGCAACGCTTCCGCCCGTCGGCGCAGTCGCGCCGGTAGCACCTGGACGACCTTGGACAGGGCCGACAGTGTCGAGTCGGCCAACGCACCCGACTGGGCCGACGCCGTCTGCCCGAGGGCGACGACCATGGCGATCGCCTCGTCCTCGTCGACGACGAGCGGAGGCATCGACCCACCCGACCCCAGCTGGTAGCCGCCCTCGACACCGCGCGACGACGTCACCGGGTAGCCGAGCTCGCGCAACCGCTCGACGTCGCGACGCAGCGTGCGGTCCGAGACGTCGAGGCGCGAGGCCAGCTCGACCCCGGGCCAGAACCGGTGGGTCTGGAGCAGGGAGAGCAGCCGAAGGGTGCGAGAGCTCGTGTTGGCCATGGACCAAGACTGACATCGATAGCGGACAGAAACTGACCGGAAGCACTTCTAGCGTCGTTCTCATGACCACGACAACAGCCACGGACAGCCAGGTCCCCTTCCGCGCCCCGATCACCGGACGGGCGCGCACCCTCGCGCTCGTCAGCCTGCTCCTCGCCTCGACGATGGAGCTCATCGACGTCACCATCGTCAACGTCGCCCTCCCGACGATCGAACGCTCCCTCGGCGCCAGCGCGGCGATGCTGCAATGGGTCGTCGCGGCCTACCCGCTCGCCTTCGGCATCGCCCTCATCACGGGGGCCCGCCTAGGGGACCGGTTCGGACGCAAGCGCCTCTTCATCGCCGGACTCGTCGGCTTCACCTTCGCGTCCGCGGCCTGTGGGTTCGCCGGCAACATCGAGCTCCTCGTCGCCTTCCGGGCCATCCAGGGGATCGCCGCGGCCGCCATGGTGCCGCAGGTCCTCACGAGCATCCAGGTGATGTACGCACCCTCCGAGCGAGGCAAGGCCATGGGCATCTTCTCGGGCCTCGCCGGTCTCGCCAGCGTCGCAGGGCCCATCCTCGGCGCCGTGCTCACCGACCTCAGCGGCTGGCGCGCGGTCTTCCTCGTCAACATCCCGGTCGGCGTCGTCGCGCTCGTCGCCGCCCTGCGCTTCATCCCCGAGTCACGCTCCGAGCACCCCGTCCGCATCAACGTGCGATCCGTCATCGTGCTCGCCGTCGGACTCCTCGGCGTCCTCTACCCGCTCACCATGGGTCACGAGCTCGGCTGGCCCCTGTGGACGTATGCCGTGATGGCCGGCGGTCTCCTCGTGCTCGCCGTCTTCCTCCGCTCCCAGCGTCGCGTCGAGTCGACCGGTGGGGAACCGCTCGTCACGACCTCCCTGTATGCCGGGCGCGGCTTCCGCGGGGCCACTCTCGTCGGCTCGTTGCTCTTCGTCGTGTGCGCCGGCTACTTCCTCTCGACCACGCTCTACCTGCAGATCGGACTCGGCTGGTCGGTCCTCAAGGCGGGCCTCGTCAACATCCCGTTCGCCATCACCGCGACGATCGGTGCCGGCACCGGTGCAGCGGTCCTTCTGGCACGGATGGGCCGGCAGGTGCTTCTCATGGGCGCCGTCATCATGGCCGCCGGCCTGGGTCTGCTCGCCATCGTCGTCGCTGAGGCCACCCCCACGACCAGCTACTGGGCGTTCGTCGCAGCCTTCGCCGTCGTGGGTCTCGGCTTCGGGTTCATGGTCTCGTCCATCGCACCGCTCGCCCTCGGCAAGGTCCACGGCCGTCACGCCGGATCGGCCTCGGGGCTGTTCAACACGACCACGCAGCTGGCCAACGCCGTCGGTGCAGCCGCGATCGGCACCCTGTTCTTCCAGGTGGCCGGCGCGCAGGAGTCGCGCCCGCCCGTGGAACTGTTCCGGCCGGCATACCTCGTCGTCATCGTCGTGGCCGCAGCCCTCCTGGGCCTCGTGGCCGTGACGACCAGGCTCATCCCGGCCGACGCCCACGAGTTCGGCGATCACGGCTAGATTTGGCGGGTGCTGCTCAGCGACAGAGACATCAAGGCCGAGGTCGACTCCCAGAGGGTCGTCCTCGATCCTTGGGATCCCGACATGATCCAGCCGAGCAGCATCGACGTCCGGCTCGACCGCTACTTCCGGTTGTTCGACAACCACAAGTACCCCTACATCGACCCGCGTGAGGACCAGCCCGATCTCACCCGTCTCGTCGAGGTGGAGCCGGACGAGGCGTTCGTGCTGCACCCCGGTGAGTTCGTGCTCGGGTCGATCTACGAGACGGTGACGTTGCCGGACGACATCGCCGCACGGGTGGAGGGCAAGTCGAGCCTGGGCCGGCTCGGCCTGCTCACCCACGCGACGGCGGGCTTCGTCGACCCCGGCTTCTCCGGGCACGTGACCCTCGAGCTGAGCAACGTCGCGACCCTGCCGATCAAGCTGTGGCCGGGCATGAAGGTGGGTCAGCTGTGCTTCTTCCGACTCTCCAGCCCGGTCGAGAACCCCTATGGCTCAGCGAAGTACGGCTCGCACTACCAGGGGCAGCGCGGTCCGACGGCCAGCCGCTCGTTCGCGAACTTCCACCGCACCCAGGTCTGATGCGGGAGTCCGGATGACGGCCGACCGCGCCACGGACCACGGCATCCTCGAGGTGCGCATCACCGCCCCTCCCGAGGACGCGGCCCGCATCGCGCGGTTGCTCGTCACCGAGCGTCTTGCCGCCTGCGCCCAGGTGCTGCCCGGGATCACGTCGACGTTCCGCTGGGACGGTGAGCTCGTCACCGCTGAGGAGCACCTCGTCCTCGCCAAGTCGCACCGTGGCCGCTTCGACCGCATCTGCGAGCGCATCGGCGAGGTCCACCCCTACGAGACCCCCGAGATCATCGCAGTCCCGATCCTCGATGCCAGTGCCGCGTATGCCGCGTGGCTGCTGGCCGAGATCGCTGCCGGCGAGGTTTCGTGAAGGACCCGCTGGGTCGGTTGGTGGCGCACGACCTGCGCGGGACGATGCCGCCGGAGGCCGAGGGTGTTGCCCTCGTGCTGCACGGAGGTGGCGAGCGCGGCTACGGACCGATGCCGTGGTGGGAGGGCCCGGTCGTGCGCATGCGCCCGTTCGCGCGCGCCATCGAGCGCCGTGCTGGTGGCCAGCTCGCGGTCGTGCGGCTCAAGAACCGCTACTTCGGCTGGAACGGCATCGAGGAGACACCGCTCGCCGACGCCCGATGGGCGCTGGACCGGATCCATGATCGGTATGCCGGACTGCCCATCGCGCTCATCGGCCACTCGATGGGTGGTCGGGTCGTCACCCACCTCGCGGGTGAGCCGGGTGTCACGACGGTTGTTGCGTTGGCTCCGTGGGTCGAGGACGGGGACCCTCGGCCGGGCCGCCCCGGGCTGAAGGTGCTGCTGATGCACGGCGTGAACGACGGGACCACGGACCCGCGTCGCACCGAGGCACTCGGCGAGGTGCTGCGCGGCCAGGGAGCCGACGTCACCTGGCGACCGGTCGAGGGCGATGGCCACTCGATGCTGCGGCATCCGCTGACGTGGCACCGCGAGGTCGCCGAGTTCGTCGCCGCCTCCCTGCTGACCTGACCCGAAGCTGCGGTCGTGTGTATGAGAGCACGCCCTGGCGCGTGCTCAGGCACACAAGGCAGGGGGTCAGGCCGGCTTGGGGATGGGGGCGAAGGTCTCGCGTGTCGTCCTGTCCTTGGCCGTGTCCTCCGCGGTGGAGGTGGGTCGGGGCTTGGGCCTCGGGTTGGGCAGGGAACGCGACCGTCCCTACGCGTCCAGCTGGGTGGGTTCCGGACCTGCGGACTCGGGGGCCGGGACCGAGGCCGGGTGGCGCGTGTTGGCGAGGCCGAACCAGCTGACCACGCCGCCCGCGGTGAGGAGCACCGCACAGATGACCATGGAGGCGCGAAAGCCCGAGGTCATCGCGGTCGGGTCGAGGTAGTCATCGCCCGAGAGCCCGACCAGCGCGGGCAGGGCGGCGACCGCGATGAGGGAACCGGCGCGGGCGACGGCGTTGTTCACGCCACTGGCGACACCGGCATACCGGTCCGGTGCAGCCGCAAGCACGGTCGAGGTGAGGGGCGAGACGAGGAGCGCGAGCCCGAGGGCGAACACGACGAGCCCGGGGAGGACCGTCCACCACGTCGCGCCACGACCGGCCGGGAGCAGGAGGAGCACCCCGACGGCGCAGACGATCGGCCCGAGTGCCATGGGGATCCGGGGCCCGATGCGCTCCGAGAGCTGCGACGCCCGGGACGAGAGCAGCATCAGCGCGACCGTCGCGGGCAACCCCGTGAGACCGGCCGAGAGTGCCGACCAGCCGGCAGAGACCTGAAGCTGCAGCACGAGGATGAAGAAGACGACGCCGAGCGCGCCGTAGACGACGAAGGTCATCGCGTTGGCCGCTGAGAACACCCGGTCACCGAAGAGCGACAGGTGGACGAGCGGTGTGCGGGAGCGGGACTCGACGACGATGAACCCGGCCGCGGCCACGACGGCCAGGACGCCGACGGCCACGAGCAACCCCCGGCTCATGGTCGCCGAGGACGTGAGGGCATAGGTCAGGGCGCCGAGCGAGACGACGGTGAGTGCGCCACCCAGGACGTCGAAGCCGTGCCCGGATCCCTCGTCCGCCGTCCGAGGTGTCTCGTCACGGGACTCCGGTGTCGCCCAGAGAGTGATCGCCATGACGGCGACGCAGAGCGGCACGTTGATCCCGAAGATCCAGCGCCAACCACCGTTGTCGACGAGCCAGCCACCGACGAAGGGGCCGATGGCGGCAGCGATCCCGGACAGCCCGGCCCAGACGCCGATGGCTGCCGCCCGGTCCTCGCGGCGGAAGACCGACTGGATGATCGCCAGCCCACCCGGGGTGAGGAGGGCGGCGCCGATGCCCTGCAGCACCCGTGTCGCGATGAGCTGGCCGGGTGTCTGCGCGACGGCACACAGGGCGCTCGCGACGAGGAACCACCCCATGCCCCAGAGATAGATGCGCCGGCGCCCGAACCGGTCACCCAGGGCTCCGCCGACGAGGACGAGCGAGGCGAGCGCCAGCATGTAGCCGTTGATGACCCACTGCAGCTGCTCCAGCGAGGCGTCGAGCTCGGTGCCGATGGTGCGCAGCGCGACGTTGACCACCGAGCCGTCGAGGATCGCGATCCCCGAACCGAGGGTCACAGCCGTGAGGGTGAGGCGGCCGCGGGTCGAGTCCCGGGCGAGGAGTTCGGTCACAGGGCCCATTGTCACCCTCGGCGTCAGACTCGGCGAACCCATGCAGGACGCCTCCTCGAGATCGCCTTCGATCTCGAGGAGGCGTCACTGTTCGCCTCGCTCTGCGCGGCCTACTCGACCGAGCTGTTGTACTGGCTGATCTGGGCGGTGAGGGACTCTGCCGCCTTGGTCATGGCCTCCTGCGGGTCGGTGCCGTTGAGGGCAGCCTCGAGGCCGTCCTCCGAGGCCTTGCGGGCCTGCGGCATGACGCCGAGGAGGCAGCCCTGGGTGGCCTTGCTCAGCTTCGTGCTGTCGAGCTGCTTGACGGCGACGTCGAAGAGCGGGTTGGCCTTGCGGTAGGCGACGTCGGCCGGCTCGTCGAGCGCGCCCTTGCTGATCGGGAAGTAGCCCGTGCCGATGTGCCACTGGGCCTGGCTCTTGGGGTCGGCGAGGAACTTCACGAAGCGCCAGGCAGCCTCCTTGTTGACGTCCTCGTGTGCCTCTCCGTTGATCCACAGCGAGGCGCCGCCGATGATCGGACCACCCTCGGTGCCCGCCTTGATGTGCGGGTAGTTGGCGGCGCCGAGCTCCCAGCCGCCCTCCTTGGCGGCCTTGCTGTAGCCGCCGAGCTGCCCGGTGGACTCCAGCGTGATCGCGAGCTGTCCTGACTTGAAGGCCGCCTGCGCAGCCTTGGTGTCACGCCCGGTGTTGGCGGCCAGACCGTCCTTGACCATGCTCTGCCACCACTTGACGACCTCGACGGCCTCCGGCTGGTCGAACAGCACCTTGGTGGCCTTGCCGTCGCGGCCGTTGCCCTGGTCGCAGTACTCCTTGCCGTCGGTGGCGATGAACTGCTCGAGGAGCCAGCCGTAGATCGCGGCGCCGAAGCCGTAGTCGGCCGGACCGCCAGCCTTCTTGGACAGCTTCTCGGCGGCGGTCCGGATCGCGGCGAGGTCCTGCGGCGGGTTCTCGGGGTCGAGGCCGGCCTTCTTGAAGAGCGACTTGTTGTAGTAGAGGACCGGCATCGAGGTGTTGAACGGCATCGAGTTCAGCTTGTCGTCGATGCTGTAGTAGCCGGTGATGTTGGGCTGGAGGTCCGAGACGTCGAGCTTGTCGCGGTCGATGAACGCCTGCATCGGGATCGTCTGCTTCGCGTCGATCATGAAGCGGCTGCCGATGTCGTAGATCTGGATGACGTCCGGCGTCGACTTGCTCTGGATGGCCGCCTTGTACTTCGTGATCGCGTCGTCGTACTTGCCGGCGTAGGTCGACTTGACCTCGATCTTGCCCTTGTTGGCCGTGTTGAAGTCGGCCACGAGCTTGTCGAGCGCCTCGGCGTTGGTGCCGTCCATGGCGTGCCAGAACGCGACCGTG
Organism: Knoellia altitudinis; assembly: GCF_042666355.1. NCBI lineage: Bacteria > Bacillati > Actinomycetota > Actinomycetes > Micrococcales > Intrasporangiaceae > Knoellia > Knoellia altitudinis. The sequence continues at coordinate 1,362,765 of NZ_JBHTDK010000001.1, read as the reverse complement.
GTCACGCCGCTGGCCTTGTCGAGGACGTCGGCCGCCGGGGCTCCTCCGCTGCCCCCGTCACCTCCGTTGCCGCCGTCATTGCCCGAACCGCCGCCGCAGGCGGCGAGGAACAGGGACGCGGACACCAGAGCCGCGGGGACGGCATACCGGATCCTGTGGCGCGAGCCACCTGGGGTTGTTCTCATTTCGTGCACTCCTTTGCGCATCACTTGACGGCACCCGTGGTGAGACCGCGGACGATGAAGCGCTGCCCGAAGATGACGAGCAGCAGGGTCGGGAAGAGGGCGAGCATGACGCCGGCGAGCACCATGCCGGGGGAGTCGGAGTCAGAGCTCTGGAGCTGGCTGATCCCGATCTGGATCGTCTGGTGCCTGGGGTCCTCGGTGGCCAGCAGCGGCCAGAAGTACATGTTCCAGGCGGACAGCGCCGACCAGATGCCCAGCGCCGCGAGGCTGGGGCGGCTGAGCGGCAACAGGATCGAGAAGAGGAACCGGAAGTGCCCGGCGCCGTCGACCCGGGCCGCGTCCCGCAGCTCCATGGGGAACGACAAGAAGGACTGGCGCAGCAGGAACGTCCCGAAGCCGGTCGCGAGGAACGGCAGGGTCAGGCCGGCGATGGTGTCCTTGAGCCCCCACTGCGAGATGAGCAGGTAGTTCGGGATGATGATCGACTCGAACGGGATCATCATCGTCGACAGGAAGACCGCGAACCAGAACCCACGCCAGCGCAGGTTGAGGAAGACGAACGCGTATGCCGCCAGCGCGCTCGTGACCATCTGGCCGAGCGTGATGCCCAGGGTCTGGAGAAGGCTCGTGAGGTACTGGTTGCCGAGCGGGATGATGTCGAGCGCGTTGGAGTAGTTCTCCGGGTGGACGCCGTTCCTGGGCCACAGCGCGGGCGGGAAGCTGTTGGTGTCGCGTTCGCCCATGAACGAGCCCACGAGCCCGTAGTAGACCGGGAAGAGCACGACGAGGAACATCAGGCCAAGGATGAGGTAGGTGCCGATGTTGCTCGGCTTGCGGGAGCTGCGCGTGGGCTTGGACGGTGTGGTCCTTCGTGTCTTCACCGGGGTCTCGATGCTCATCGGTAGAACACCCGCCTCTCGAGCACGCCGAACTGCAGGGCCGTGATGATGAGGACGATGACGAGCAGCACCATGGCCTGGGCGGAGGCGTAGCCGTAGTTGCTGTTGTTGTTGGCGAACGCCTGCTCGTAGATCGAGTAGACGAGCGTCGTGGTCCGGTTCTCCGGGCCACCGACGGTGAGGATCTTGATCTGTCCGAAGCTCTGCAGCGAGTGGATCGTGCCCACGACGACGAGGAAGAACAGCTGCGGGGTGAGCAGCGGCATGACGATGCTGCGCTGCAGCCGGAGCCCTGAAGCACCGTCGAGGCGGGCGGCCTCCATGACGTCCTCGGGCAGGGCCCCCAGCCCCGCCGACAGGACGAGCAGGTTGTAGCCGATCTGCATCCACACGGTCGCACCCGACACCGACCACAGGGCGAGGTCGGGGTTGGTCAGCCACTGCACCTTGTCGATTCCGAACGTGCTGAGGATGCCGTTGAGGACACCCGAGGCCGGGTTGAAGAGCACCCCGAAGATCACCGAGGCCGTCGCCACGGAGAACGCGAAGGGCAGCGCGAAGGCGGTGCGGAAGAACTTCACGCCGCGGATCCGCGACTGCAGCAGCAGGGCGATGAGCAGGGCGATGGCGATGCTCGGGACGACCGTGAGGATGGTGAACGCGAACGTCACCCACAGCACCTGGAGGAAGTCCGGGTCGCTGAAGAGACGGGTGTAGTTGACGAAGCCGACGAAGCCGCTGGGGTTGCCGAGGATGTCGGTGCCCTGCACCGACAGCACGATCGACTTGACCAGCGGCCAGAAGATGAAGACCCCGAAGACGACGAGCGCGGGCAGGAGATAGCCCACCGCGATCCATCGCTCACGGCGCCCCTGCGCACCGACGGTGCTGGTGACGGGTGTGGTCATCGATCGCCACCTGGTGGGCAGTGGGCAGTGGGCGTCACGTCGTGTCCTCGTCGTTGTGGGCAGTCGGCGTCATGCTAGGCCGGTTTGTTCACTTTCTGTCCACCTGGGGTACATCGGCGTCGGATTTCTCCATCGGCAATCGTCAGAAGCCTGATCAGCACGTATGCCGTCCGCGCCGGTTACGTTTGACCCTGACATCCGCTTGGCGAGGGGCTCAGCATGATCCGGTTCGACGGTGTGACCAAGCAGTACCCCGACGGCACCGTGGCGGTGGACGACCTCAGCCTCACCGCGCCGACGGGCAAGATCACGGTCCTCGTGGGGCCGTCGGGGTGTGGCAAGACGACGTCCCTGCGCATGATCAACCGGATGATCGAACCCACTCGCGGGACGATCAGCCTCGACGGCCAGGACACCTCGCGGATGAACGAGGCGCAGATGCGCCGCGGCATCGGCTACGTCATCCAGCACGCCGGACTCTTCCCCCATCGGACCGTCCTCGACAACGTCGGCACCGTCCCGCGCCTGCTCGGCTGGGACAAGAAGGAGACGCTGGAGCGATCGCGCGACCTGCTGTCGCGCGTCGGGTTGGCGCCAGAGCTGGCGGACCGCTACCCGTCACAGCTCTCCGGTGGGCAGCAACAACGCGTCGGCGTCGCCCGGGCGCTCGCGGCCGATCCGCCCGTCATGCTCATGGACGAGCCGTTCAGCGCCGTCGACCCCGTCGTGCGCGACCAGCTGCAGGACGTCTTCCTCGACCTGCAGTCCGAGCTCGGCAAGACCATCGTCTTCGTCACCCACGACATCGACGAGGCCATCAAGCTCGGCGACCAGGTGGCGGTGTTGCGCGTCGGCGGCAAGCTGGCCCAGGTCTCGGACCCGGCGTTCCTGCTGGCGCACCCGGTCGACGACTTCGTCGCGGACTTCGTCGGGCGCGACCGTGGCTACCGGTCGCTGCAGTTCCAGCCCGCGCCGAAGCTGCCGCTGGCTGCCGAGCGCACGTTGCTCGTCGGGGAGTCCACGGCCGGCGTGACCGGCGACTGGGTGCTCGTCGTCGACGAAGAGCGTCGACCACTGGGCTGGGTCGAGCCGCAGCGGGTCTCGGGTGAGGTGACCTCCGAGGCGCTGCACCGCGGCGGGACCGTGGCTCGTGCGTCGGGCTCGCTGCGTGGCGCGCTCGATGCGGCCCTCTCGTCGCCGTCACGCCGCGGTGTGATCGTCGACGACGCCGGCTCCCTCGTGGGCACGGTGCGCGCCCACGAGGTGCTTTCGCTCATCGAGTCGGCCGACCGGCCGGACGTCGACCTGGCGGACCAGTTCGTCGCGCCGGGCCGGGAGACCTCTCCATGACCTGGGTCAACGACCACTGGAGCGAGATCTTCACGCTGGCACGCAGCCACGTGTGGCTCGCCGGAGTGCCGCTGGTCCTCGGGCTGCTCATCGCCCTGCCCCTGGGCTGGGCGGCGCGGCGCTGGTCTCGGCTGTATCCGGTGCTCATCTCGGCGTCGGGGCTGCTCTACACGATCCCCAGCCTGGCGCTGTTCGTCCTCATGCCGATCATCATTCCCGGCACCAAGATCCTTGATCCGATCAACATCGTCATCGCCATGACGGTCTACACCGTCGCCCTGCTCGTGCGCACGGTCGCCGACGGCCTCGGGTCGGTGCCGGACCCGGTGCTCCAGGCGGCCCGGGCCATGGGCTATCGCGGCTTCCGGCGGTTCTTCGGTGTCGAGCTCCCACTCGCCGTGCCGGTCATCGCGGCCGGGTTGCGGGTCGCAGCGGTGAGCAACGTCAGCATCGTCTCGGTCGCCTCCCTCATCGGCGTCCCCCAGCTCGGCAACCTGCTCACCGACGGCTACGACCGCTTCATCACCGCCGAGATTGCTGCGGGCATCGTCGCTTGCGTCGTGCTCGCCCTCCTCTTCGACGGCCTGATCCTCATGGGTCAGCGGCTGCTCACGCCATGGGTGCGTGCCCAAGGAGGTCGGGCATGATCGCGAGCATCTTCGAATGGCTCACCTCGTCGGCGACGTGGTCGGGCGACACGGGGCTGGGAGCCCGAATCATCGAGCACCTCTGGTACAGCCTGCTCGCAGTCGTCATCGCCGCCGTCATCGCGGTCCCGTTGGGGTTGTGGGTCGGTCACACCGGCCGGGCCAAGTGGCTCGTGACGTTGGCCAACTCGCTGCGCGCCGTCCCGACGCTCGGGCTGCTCTTCGCGGTGGCCCTGTGGCTGAGCCCGAAGTTCCAGTCCGACCTCGCCTTCCTCATCCCGAGCGTGGTCGTCCTCGTCGTCCTGGTCATCCCGCCGATCCTGTCCGGCGTGTATGCCGGTGTCGAGGCTGTCGATCCCGCGACCCGTGACGCTGCCCGCGGGATGGGGATGCGGGGCATGGAAGTGGTGCGGCAGGTCGAGATCCCCAACGCCATGCCGTTGATCCTCTCGGGCCTGCGTTCAGCGTTCCTCCAGGTCATCGCCACGGCGACCGTGGCGGCATACGTGGGCTTGGGCGGGCTGGGCCGCTATCTCATCGATGGGCTCAAGACGGGCGACTACGTCTCCACCGCGGGTGGCGCTCTCGTCGTGTCGGTGCTCGCGCTGATCGTCGACGGGATCCTTGCGCTCGTGCAGCGTCGGGTCGTCTCGCCCGGGCTCACGGGTGGGGCCAAGGGTCGGGCGCTGCGTGGTCGCACCAGCCCCGCCGTCGCTGTTGCTGATGGCAAGTCGTCGGCCCAGCCCGGAATGTCGGCGGCCCGTGGTGGAGTTGATCCTGATGCGGCCTGACCTCCGGCGATGCCGCCTGTTCGAGCAGCCACGCGTTTTCTCCAGTCCCACCGCTCCGTTCGTCACTGCTCAGCCCGAACGCACGACCGATCGCTATCGAAGGACTTCATCATGAAGCGCATGACCTCCGTACTCGCTCTCACCACTGCTGCGATCCTCGGCCTGTCTGCCTGTGGCGGCGGCGGCGACCCGCTCGCCTCCGACACCCCGGCGCCCAGTGGCTCGGCCGGGGGCGGGGCAGTCGTCATCGGTTCCGCCGACTTCCCCGAGTCCGAGCTCCTCGCCGAGATCTACGCCGGCGCGCTCAAGGCCAAGGGTGTCGACGCCTCGACCAAGCCGCGGATCGGCTCACGCGAGATCTACCTGAAGGCACTGGAGGACGGCTCGATCCAGGCGATCCCCGAGTACACCGGCGCCCTCGGCTTCTTCTACGACAAGAACTTCAAGGAGACCGACCCCGACAAGGTCTACGCGGCGGTTGAAGGACTGCTCCCGGCGGGCTTCGCGATGCTCGAGAAGTCGGCTGCCGAGGACAACGACTCGATCGTCGTCACCAAGGAGACCGCGGACTCGAAGTCGCTCAAGACCCTGGACGACCTCAAGGCGGCTGCAGGAGACATGTCGCTCGGCGCCCCGCCCGAGTTCCAGAAGCGGCCGCAGGGAATCCCGGGCCTCAAGAGCACCTACGGCGTGACCTTCGCGTCGTTCCGGCCGCTCACCGGTCAGGGCCTCGTCCAGGCGCTCAAGAACGGCCAGGTCGACGCTGCCAACATCTTCACGACCGACCCGTCGATCGCCGAGAACGGCTTCGTGTCGCTCGAGGACACCAAGAAGCTCTTCGGTTCGCAGAACATCGTTCCCCTCGTGTCGAAGGACAAGTCCGAGCAGCTCGCTCCGGCCCTCAACGCCGTCTCGAAGGCCCTCACGACCGAGGTCATCTCGGGGCTGCTCAAGCAGACCGTCACCGACAAGAAGGACGCCAAGGACGTGGCAGCTGAGTTCCTGAAGTCCAACAACCTCGGCTGACCAGCACGTCGCCGGATCACCAGATGGTGCGGTGCACGCTCAGTTGCTCCTTCGTCGCAAACGCGTGCACCGCACCCTGTCGCAGTACGTCTGAGGTTCAGCGCTGGGCCAGGCGGACCGGGTGGCCCAAGGCCTTGCCGATGTGAGGTCGTCGCGTGACAGCCCACTGGCCCCGTCGCCGGGTGGGCGTCGGGGTGTGGGGCGGGGTCATCATGGGTGCCTGAGGTGGGGGTCGCCGGAGGCTCGGCGGTGCGCACGGGGACGTTCGTGCGGTGGCTGGTCGGTGAGGCGTGACGGGCTGCCTCGTCCGTGGCCGGAGTGGAGTCGTTCGAGGGCGTGGTCGTAGGCGCTGCGGGTGCGGTCCCACACGACGTGTCTGGCCCCGTTCGTGCCGGGTTGGATCCAGCCGTGGTAGCGCTGGGTGTGGACGGTGGTGTGGTGGCGCCCGCAGAGGAGGGCGGCGTTGTCGAGGTCGGTGGGGCCGCCGTCGGCCCAGTGGATGAAGTGGTGGGCGTCGGTCCACGCTGCGGGGGCGTCGCAGCCGGGGTAGGTGCAGTGCCGGTCGCGTAGCCAGAGCTGTTTGATCTGGGCGGGGGTGAACAGCCGTGCGGCGCGGCCGTGGTCGACGACCTCGCCGGAAGCGTTGAGGACGGTGGGGATGATCGTGGCGTCGCAGGCCCACCGGCGGACGGTGTCGGGGGTGACGAGCTCGCCGGTGGTCAGCCCACCGAGCAGGGACCCGGCTCCGGCGCGTCGTTGGAGGTCGTCGAGGGTGATCTGCACGAAAACCTGCACCTTGGTGGAGGACCAGGTGTTGTTCCCGGCTTTCTGGGCATGGCCGATGACGGCCAGGAGGGCGTGGGCGCGGCGCAGGTCGTGGGGGCGCAGGTCGGGTTCGGGCGGTCCGTGCTCGTCGGCAGGAGTGGGGGTGGGTGCGGTCAGCGGCCCGATCGCGGCTTCGAGGGCGGCACGTCCTTCGCGGGTGATCCGCAGGACGTACTCGAACAGTCCCGGGGCGATCTCCTTGCCCAAGGTCAGCGACTCGCCCTTCTTCGCCCGGGTTTCGGAGTCGTCGAACTCGCCATCGAGGCCGTGGCGGGCCAGGAGCTCGTCGCGCAGCCGGCGGACGGTGCGGGCGTCGTGGCGCTCCCCGAGGGTGACGTAGGCGTGCCAGACGGTGTCGACGGCGTCGGGGTGCAGGTGGGGTCTCAGGAGCCGCATCTCGGTGAGGATCACTGCTGCGGTCGCGATGCTCACCCGACCAGCGGTGACGGCTTGGCGCAGGATGCTGTGGCGGGGGTCGCGGCACGCCTGCGCAACAGTGGCGACGTGGCCGGCGCCGGTCACGGCATACCTGCGGTGGTGCTGGGCCACCCATTCGCGGGCGTTGACGGGTGGGTTGGTGGCTGCGGGCTCACCCCGCTCCACCGCGTCGATGGTGATCGCGGCCTCGGCACCCTCGGCCACCGCGGAGAGCTCACCCAGGACCTCCAAACCCTGACCGAGCTCGGCCCCGGTGGCCTCCCACAGCACGGCCGGCAACGCGGCCGCGGCTTCCTGGGCGGCACGCAGACGGTCCACGCAGTCCGCGTAGGTCAGCTCCGGTGCCGTGCTCATGCCAAGGAACGCTACGGACCACCACCGACAGTCAGCCCTGCGCCAATCGGCCTGCACTGCAACGGTATTCGCCTGACTGCATACGCGCCGTCTCGTCAGTCACAACAGTCCCGGGTGTTGCGCTTCACCCCGGAAAGGTCCGGCCGGGAATGAAGAGAAATTCATGGGGCGCCACCGACGTATGCGGCGGTGGCGCCCCAAGGTGAACTGCGGCTGTTCAGTCCCAAGGGTCAGGAGCGTTGAGCAGGTCGTCCGCGTTCGCTGGCTTGGCCGTAGTCGACGACTCCTGCGACGCAGGCTTGTCGTCGGCTGTGGCGGTGTCTGCGTCGGCCTCAGGTTCGGTGACGGCCTCAGCCGTCCCTGCAGTCGTGACGTCCGTCTCGTTCGCGGGCTCAGCTGCGACGGTGGCGACGGTGGACTCCACCGATGGCTCGTCGCCCGTGTGAGCGGCTTCCGGTGCGGCGTTGGTCGTGACCGAGGAACGCTCAGACAAGGTGTCGGCGTCGTCCCACGGGTCGGGGGCCGAGAGCAGGTCGTCAGCTGTAGCGGGCGAGATCGACTCGGTCGACGCAGATGTCGCGTCGTCATCCGAAGCCTCTGGCGCAGCGTGAGCTGCGTTCGGTGTCGCATTCTCGTCAGTCGTCGTGTTCTCGGGGGCTGGTGCTTCGACGGGCGTCCTCGAGTCCTCGGCTGCTGCGGGGGTGACGGCCACGGGCTCGTCCCACGGGTCGATGTCGTCAGTGACCGCGGAGGCAGCGAGTGCTCCCATCTCGGTGGGCCCGGTCGTCGGGCCGGTTGCGGGCGCCTGAGTCGAGGCGTCGATGGGTGCCGTTCTGCTCTCGGCTGCGTGGGCGGCCGGGGCAGCGGGCTCGTCCCACGGGTCGATGTCGTCGGTGACCGTCGACGTGGCGGGCGACTCGCCTGGCGTTGCCGGCTTGGCTTGGGGTGCGTCAGCCTCGACAGGTGCCGTGGCGGTCTCTGCAGCCGGTGCTGCCGGAGTCGCGGTGGCGGGCTCATCCCAAGGATCGACGTCGTCCGCCCCCGGGGCAGCGGTCGCTGCCTGCTCGGCAGTGTCGGCTGGCGCCGGAACCGAAGTGGCGGTGGGGGCCGTGGCACCGGCGGCACCCGCGGGCTCGTCCCACGGGTCGACATCATCCGTCGAGACTGCGGCGGCGGCCTCGAGCTTCTCGGGCGTGGGCTCCCCCTCGGAGGCAGCAGCCTTGTCGGTGACGCTGTCCGGCTCGTCCCAGGGGTCGGCATCGGCGGCGGGTGTTGAGGGTGCCGGAGCTGCGGCGGTGGGTGTCGCGGGCTCGTCCCACGGGTCCGCCTCGGCTGTCGGAGTCGAAGTGTCCGCAGCAGTCACCTTGCTCGTGCCAGCAGTGGCAGTCGCAGCAGCATCCCCCGCACCAGCTACCGCACGGGCCGAAGAGGCACCGGCCGTCGGAGCGGAAGCCGGCTGACCGGCATACTCGGCAGATTCGGAGGCGACGGCAGCGGCAGCCGACTCGTCCGCGGGCGCCGGCCTGTCCGTGTCCTCCTGACCACGGCGCACCGCAGCGAGGAGCATCTGAGCGACGTCGACGACCTCGACGTCCTCACCGACACCTTCGGACTGCTTGGCGGTCAGTCCGTCGGAGATCATGACGCGGCAGAACGGGCAGCCGATGGCGATCCGCTCGGCACCGGTGGCGAGCGCCTCCTCGGTGCGGTTCATGTTGATCCGACCGCCGAGCTTCTCCTCCATCCACATGCGCGCACCACCGGCGCCACAGCAGAACGACTTCTCCTTAGTGCGCTCCATCTCGCGCAGCTCCACACCCGGGAGGGCGCCCAGGAGCTCACGTGGCGGGGCGTAGACGTTGTTGTGCCGACCGAGGTAGCAGGGGTCGTGATAGGTCACGGTGGCCGCGGTCGAGGCGGCGTTCTTGGCGGACGACATCCCGGGCACGTCAGCGGGACGCGCGACCGGCACGAGCTTCTTGTCGCGCACCAGACGGTTCAACAGCTGCGTGTGGTGGACGACCTCGAACGTGCCGCCGAGGTCGGGGTACTCGTTCTTGATGGTGTTGAAGCAGTGGGCGCAGGTGACGACGATCTTCTGGACGCCCATCTCACCGAAGGTCTCGATGTTCTGCTGGGCGAGCATCGAGAAGAGGATCTCGTTGCCGGCGCGACGGGCGGAGTCGCCGGTGCAGGTCTCGCCGTCCCCCAGCACGGCGAACGACACGCCGGCGGTGTCGAGCAGTTCGGCCACCGCGCGGGTCGTCTTCTTGGCGCGGTCCTCGTAGGCGCCGGCGCAGCCGACCCAGAACAGATAGTCCACCTCGGACGCCGACTGGACATCCTGACCGAGGATCTTCACCTCGAACGGCAGGTCCTTGGCCCAGTCGAGCCGGGCGCGCGACCCCATGCCCCACGGGTTGCCCTTGGACTCGAGGTTCTTGAAGAGGCCACCGAGCTCGGACGGGAAGGCCGACTCGATGAGCGTCTGGTAGCGGCGCATGTCGACGATGTGGTCGACGTGCTCGATGTCGACGGGGCACTGCTCGACGCAGGCGCCACAGGTGGTGCACGACCACAGCACGTCCTGGTCGATCACCGCGTCCGGACCATGAGGGTTGTATGCCGCGAGCGGGTTCCGGATGTCGTAGCCGGTCTCGCCGATGAGGGGGACCTCTGCGAGGGCGGTCGTGGCTGCGGGGAGTGACGCGCGGGCCTCCTCGGAGGCGAGCAGCCAGGGCGACTTGGCGTTGGCGTGGTCGCGCAGCGCCATGACGAGCAGCTTGGGGGAGAGCGGCTTCTCGGTGTTCCAGGCGGGGCACTGCGACTGGCAGCGTCCACACTCGGTGCATGTGGAGAAGTCGAGCAGGCCCTTCCAGGTGAAGTCCTCGACCTTGCCGACACCGAGGACCGGCTCCGCCGCCTCCTCGTCCTCGCTGTCCGAGGCGGCTTCCATCGCCTCCATCGAGAACGGCTGCCCGTCACCCATCGTCATCGGCTTGAGGTTGCCCAGTGCCGTGCGGCCCGAGGACTCCCGCTTGAACCAGATGTTGGGGAACGCAAGGAACCGGTGCCACGCGACGCCCATCGTCGGGGTGAGCGAGATGGTGATCATCCAGGCGAACGAGATGATGATCTTGATCGTCGCGACGATGACGATGGCCGTCTCGAGGGCGCCGAGCGAGAGGCCAGAGAAGGTGCCCGCGAGCCAACCCGTGAGCGGGAAGTGCAGGGCGAGGCCCTCGGTCGGGTTCTCGTTCCTGATGAGGGCGGCCTCGAGGACGCGCAGGGTCAGGATGCAGAGCGTGACGCCGAGGATTGTGAGCTCGACGTAGTAGGCGTGCCACCAGTTGGAGCCGAAGAAGCGCGAACGCCGGCCCTTCTCCCCAGTGGCGGAGCGCGGGTGCTGACGCTGACGGACCACGATGAGCGCGATGATCCCGAGGAGGCCACCCCACGCGAAGAGCTCGGTCATCCACTCGAACGGCGGGAAGTGCCCGATGACCGGGAGCACCCATGACGGGTCGATGAGCTGTCCGAAGGCGTTGATGAGGGTGCCGATCAGCAGCATGAAGGACAGCGCGGTGAACCAGTGGGCCACGGCCACGACGGGCAGTCGCGCCATGCGGGTGTGGCCGAGGAACTCCTTGGCCAACGTCCACGACCGCGCCAGCGGGGCGTCGCTGCGACGCGGATCCGCCTGTCCGACACGGTAGAGCGCGACGAAGCGCCCGATCTGTCGGAAGAGCAGGGCCCATCCGACGAGCATCAGCGGGAAGCAGATGGCGGCGGCGACGATCTGGAGCGCGGACATGCCCGCGAGTCTATCGACGGCTAAGCGCTCGCATAGTGCGCAGTGACCCCTCTCGCACCGGTTGTGTCAGGACTCACCCGAGAGCCCTGGGCCGGACGAAAGCGGGGTATGCCGTGTCACATGAGCCTGCTCCCAGGCAGTCCAGGTTCTCGCCGTCCGCCTTGGTTTCTGCGTCTCGTTTGACGATCGTCAATGACACGACGCGCCAGCCCGTCCGGCACGACCTATCCGCGGCAGAGCCGGACGTTCAGCTTCGTTGAGCTCACGCGACATGTGCGGCAGTGGCGGCGAGGGCTTCGGGACCAAAGGGTCCCTGATGCCGCTTTCCTCGTGGCCAGGCTCGAGGCCATGCCGGCGGTCGTCTTGGAGGATCATCGCCAGCGAGACATCATTCGGGTGTCCAATCCACGCCGATAAGGCTGGAACGAGCAGAGGACGCCACGCTGCGGAGAAGGCGGCCTAGACCATCTCAGAACCTGCTCGAAGGTCCATCGGCTCCAACGGGGCCAGTAGCAGCCGCACCTCTTCCGCCTCGGGCCCGTCGCCGTCCTGAGCGAGTCGCGCGAGAAGCGCTCGCGCGTCCCTCAACTTCTTCTTCGCCCGCGCGAGGTACAACAAACGCTGCCGACCTGTCATTGGCTTCATGCCCCAGTTCCCCGTCCCCGTCCGTGCTCCCTCGACGGTACGGGGCAGTAGTCGTTCCCATGGCGCAACCGGAAGGTTGCCGAGAAACCGCCTGTTCGGGCCCCCAGGACCTGGCACGCAACGGCGAGAAGGACTACATCCCGCCGGCAACCGTGGGTCGGGCAAGTCCTCGACGGCACGGGTTCTGGTCGAGGAGCTGCACGGCACCGGCCAGCCGGTCATCGTCAACGGACACCATCTGAGACCTCTTCGCAGGCGTAATCCGCGACGATGGAGTCCTTGAATGAGAAGCCGCCCCCCGGGGACGGAGCATCGTGACGTTGCTGTGGCGCAGGCCAGGCAGTCCGCTCAGGACACCGCAAAGGCGCGATCTCTGACCTGGTGGGCTCTGGCAGCCACGTGGCTCGCGACGACTGCCACCGTGGTGTCTCTGTTCGTGATCCTGTGAGAAGACGCGTCCAGAGGGGTTGGCAGGCGCCGCACAGCGAGAATTGAGCATCAGCGCTCTCAGCAGCCGGCTGTGCCACCATCTCGTCCGCTGGTCTTGCGTGGGACGGCCGACTTCCAGCGGTGTCAGCGCTCGGTGAGCCACTCGCCGAAGGCATAGGGCTCGCGGGTGAACAAGTAGGTCGCCCAGTTGAGCCGCGTCACCCGACCCTGATCGTCACGACGCAGTCGAAGCAGCTCGCCGCGCTCGCGCCCCGAGGTCGTGCGCCAGGTGTCGTCGACGACGTGCTCGAAGAGGGAGGGCGGGGCATCCGGCGTGGCCTCGGCGCGCACCTCGAGCCGGCCCTCCCGGACGGTGAAGACGAAGGCGCGCCCCTCGGAGTACCAGCGACCCAGCAACGGCGAGAGCTCCTCGGGGACAAGGGTTCCCGGCCGCCACACTGCAGGTAGCGCAGGCTCGTGCTCCACGGCATACGAGCCGAGCTGCGCGGCGAAGCTGCCCGGAGCGGTGGCGGAGGTCGCGTTGGTCAGGACCAGCCCTGCGGTGCCTGAGTCGCGGTGGACCATCAGACCGGTGATGAAGCCCGGGAAGCCCCCCGTGTGACCGACCCAGGTGCGGCCCCGCTCCCGCAGCAGCATCAGCCCGAGACCGTGAGTGTGGGTCCAGCCCTCGAGGTCGACGACGACCTGGGGCTGGCACATCTCCTCGAGCGTGTCCGGGTGCAGCACCTCCGCGGTCGGTTCGGCGAGGAAGCCGCCCCAGCGAGCCAGGTCCGCGAGGGTCGAGGCCATCCCACCGGCCGGCGCGGCCGCCAACAGGTCGAGCGCCGGCTCTTCGACCGGGACGTCGGTGAACGGCGGCACGAAGTAGCCGGTCGCGTGGGGCCGGCTCAGGCCCAACGTCGTGCGGGTCATGGCCAGCGGGTCGAGGATGCGGCGCTGGATGCTCGCGAACCAGTCGCCGCCGTCGAGCCGGGCGATGACCTCCCCGAGGATCGCGAAGCCGAGGTTGCTGTAGTGGAAGCGGTCGTGCGGGCGACCTACGCGTGCTGCCTCGTCCCACCCGGACACGAGGGCGTCGCGTTCGGGGAAGACGAGGGTGTCCCAGATGTCGCCGACCGGCTCGCGCTGCATGCCCGAGGCGTGGGCAAGGAGCTGGCGCACCGTCACGCCGTGGGCCGAACCGGTCAGGAGGGTGTCGACGGTGTCGTCGAGAGCGAGCCGGCCCTCGTCGCGCAACGCCATGACGACCACGGCGACGAAGGTCTTGGTGATCGACGCGATGGCGAACTGGGTGTCGGCATCCGGGGCGTCATCGGGCCGATCGGCTGACGCACAACCGATCCCGGTCCACCAGTCGAGGCTGCCCTGACGTCCCACCCCGGCGACCAGCCCCGGTATGCGGTCCGCGACCTGCTTGTCGAGAGCCATCCGGTGGAGGGCGTCGATGGTCTGGGGCGAGAAGGCGGGAGGCATGCCCCGAACGCTAGCGGTCCGGTTCAGGCGCGCAGTGTCCTCAGGCGCGCAGTCGCTCGAGGAGCGGTCCGGCGGCCTCGGCGAGGAAGCTGTCCTGGGTCTCGCCTCCGACCTGGACGATCGCGACATCGGTGAACCCGGCCTCGGCGAACTTGCCGACCGCCTCGGCGATGGCGTCGAGGTCGGGACCGCAGGGGATCGACGCGGCGACGTCATCGGGTCGCACGAACTGCGACGCGCCCGCGAAGCCGGCCGTCGTCGGCAGGTCGGCGTTGACCGCCCAGCCGCCGCCGAACCACCGGAACTGGTCGTGGGCGCGCTCGACGGCAGCGTCCTTGTCGGGGTCCCAGGAGATCGGGATCTGACCGATCGCCCGAGCCGCCTGCGCCCCGCTGCCGCCGATCCGGGGCGCGCCCTCGACGGCATTCCACGTGGCGACGATCTCGGGGTCGGGCTCGACGGCGACGAGGTGGTCGGCGAGTGGGGCGAACCGGCCGATCGACTCCTCGCCGCTCACGGCCACGGCCAGGGGCACGCCGCCCTCCGGGAGGTCCCAGATGCGCGCCGACTCCACCCGGAAGTGCTCGCCGTGGTGGTTGACCAGGTCGCCGGTGTGGAGAGCGCGGATGACCTCGATCGCCTCGTGGAGCAGGTCCTGGCGGGTGGCGTAGGCCGGCCAGCGCTCCCCGACGACGTGCTCGTTGAGGCTCTCGCCGCTGCCGAGGCCCAGTGTGAACCGCCCGTCGGCGAGCAGCTGCACCGTCGCCGCCTTCTGCGCGACGACAGCCGGGTGGTAGCGGATGGACGGGCACGTCACGTAGGTCATGAGGTCGACCCGCTCGGTGGCGTGGGCGACCGCACCGAGCACGCTCCACGCATAGGGGGAGTGGCCCTGGGCGCTCAGCCACGGCGAGTAGTGGTCGCTCATCACCTCGAAGTCGAAGCCGGCCTCCTCGGCTGCGACGGCATACCTCACCAGGTCCTTGGGTCCGCTCTGTTCGGTCATGAGCGTGTATCCGATGCGCATTCTCTCTCCTCGGCAACGTGTCGTGGGCGGGGATCTCGGTTCCTCACGACGCTAGGGTCTCCGCCGCTCCGGGGCCACCCCACTTGGGGTGGGTTCCCGGCGGACGCGGGGGTTTGGCCGACTGGTTGTGCCGGTGGATAACTGAATGTTTGAATAGACATAAGTGCGGCCCGAACCGGGCGGCGTCCACCCCGAACGACACGGAGAAGTCATGCCCATCCTCGACGACGTCACCCAGGCTGTCGGCAACACCCCGCTCGTGCGGATCAACCGGATCATCGAGGCCGCCGAGGGCACGACCGTCGCGGCGAAGCTCGAGTTCTACAGCCCCGCCAGCTCGGTCAAGGACCGCATCGGAGTGGCCATCGTCGACGCGGCCGAGGCGTCGGGCGAGCTCCCCGCGGGTGGCACGATCGTCGAGGCGACGTCGGGCAACACCGGCATCGCTCTGGCGATGGTCGGCTCGGCCCGGGGCTACAAGGTCGTGCTCGCGATGCCCGAGTCGATGTCCAAGGAGCGCCGCGCGCTCCTGCGGGCCTACGGCGCCGAGCTCATCCTCACCGACCCGGCCCTGGGCATGAAGGGCGCCGTCGCCAAGGCCGACGAGATCGTGGCCGAACGTGAGGGTGCCGTCCTCGCCCGCCAGTTCGCGAATGAGGCCAACCCGGCGATCCACCGCAGGACCACGGCCGAGGAGATCTGGCGCGACACCGACGGCAAGATCGACATCCTCATCGCCGGCATCGGCACCGGCGGGACCATCACCGGCGTCGGCCAGGTCCTCAAGGAGCGCAAGCCTGAGGTCCAGATCATCGCCGTCGAGCCCGAGGAGTCCGCGATCCTCAACGGCGGCACCCCCGGCCCGCACAAGATCCAGGGCATCGGCGCCAACTTCGTCCCCGAGATCCTCGACACCGACATCTACGACGAGGTCATCGACGTCAACGCCGCGACGTCGGTCGAGTGGGCTCGCAAGGCCGCCACCCAGGAGGGCCTGCTCGTCGGCATCTCCTCCGGCGCCGCGCTCGCCGCCGCCAACCAGGTCGCGACCCGCCCCGAGAACGCCGGCAAGACGATCGTCGTCATCATCCCGAGCTTCGGCGAGCGCTACCTCTCGACCATCCTCTTCGAGGGACTCGTTGACTGACCTGCCCCAGCTCTCGAGCATGCCGTTCGCTCGCCTGCGGTCCCGCGTCCGGCGGGCCGCGGCGAGCGTTCGCGAGGACGTCGACTCGGCGGTCGCCCGCGACCCGGCGGCCGTTTCGCGCACGGACCTCGTGCTGAACTCCCCTGGGCTGCACGCGATCTGGTCCTACCGGGTGGCTCACAAGCTGTGGAAGCGCGAGCACCTCAGGCCGGTTGCGCGCACCCTCTCGACCGTGACCCGGGCGGTCACGGGCGTCGAGATCCACCCCGGCGCCACGATCGGCAGGCGCTTCTTCATCGACCACGGCATGGGTGTCGTCATCGGCGAGACAGCCGAGGTCGGTGACGACGTGATGCTCTATCACGGGGTCACGCTGGGCGGTCGCTCCCTGGTCAAGGTCAAGCGACACCCCACCGTCGGCAGCCGCGTCACCATCGGTGCTGGTGCGCGCATCCTTGGTCCCATCGAGGTCGGTGACGACGTGCAGATCGGCGCCAACTCCGTTGTCGTCAAGGACATCCCGGACGGTGCGATCGCCACTGGCATCCCTGCCACGGTGCGTTTCCCGGGACACCCCGGCGAGGACCCCTACGAGGCGCTCTTCGGCGAGCCGGCCCTCTTCATCTGACTGCCCAGGTGTTGCCGTAGACGCAGAACGCCTCCGCCCCCGGCACGACCGCCGCCGTCTGCTGCAGGGCCGTCGCCAGGTCCGTGCCCGCTGCCAGCCGCTGGTGCAGGTCAGCCATGGACCCGGCCGCCACGTCGTCGGGCACGGGGCTGGTCGCCGCGACCACGCTCTGCACCCCCAGGCTGAGCAGGGCCGCCGCGAGTCCGAGGGGCTCGTCGCCGACCCGCCCGCGGCTCCGCCCCACGTCGCAGGCCGAGAGGACGACGAGCTCGGCAGCCAGCGGCGCCGACAGCTCGTGGGCGAACACCGGCCCGTCACGCATGTCCAGGCTCGAGAAGAGCGGGCTCTGGTCGACGTGGTGTCCGTGGGCGGCGAGGTGCACGACACTCGCGGAGGCGAGCGCAGTGCGCACGTCCGCGCTCCCGGCATACGTCGCTTTCGTGGTGTCGGCGACGGGTTCCGTATGCCGTCCCCAGGCTTTCGCAACCGCTTGCACCTCCTCGAGTGCCCGGGGGAGACCCGGCCCGGCGAGCGCGGCAACGCTGGGTGTGCGCGCGGCGACCTCGCCTCGACGCAGCCAAGCCGTCACCGAGGGCGCGGCGACGAGTGGGTGGCCTGCCAGCGAGGGCAGACTCCGCCACGGGAGTGAGGCGAGGGCGGTCGTTGGGACGACGACCACGGTGCCCGAGGGACCGAGCCCACCCAGCAGCATGGCGTCGATGTCGCGCAGCGAACGGTCCCGGGCCTGTGCGAGGAACTCGGCCATGGAGGGGCGCGCGACCGAGGCGGCGCGGACATCGGCAGCAGCCCGCGCGGCCGCGAGCGCTACGTCGTTCGACGAGCCGATGACGCTCTGACGCATGCCCTCGCCCTCGACGACCAGCCGCACGACGGTCCCACGGATCTCGTGGAACGTCACGAGCGTCACGTCACGTTCGGTAGCGGTCGCCATCGCCACCGCCGCGGTGGCCGGACGGAGGTCTTTGTCGACGCGGTCCCCCTGCACACGGCGCAGACGTGCGGTGATCGCCCCCTGCAGCTCGGTCACCGCCGTCTGCGGACTGGCCATTCCGTCTCCGGCGGCGAGGTGGCGCACGCGGCGGAGCTCGGCGACGAGCTCGGCGGTCCGCGGGTCCGCGGACGGTCTGAGGGGCGCCGTGCGGTGTGATGCCGCGCGCCACCGCTCGACGCTCTCGAAGAGCTGCTCCGTCGAACCCGTGTCCGTGGCCGCGGCGACGTCGGCGTCCCGGATGCGTGACGCGTGGAACGCCAGTCCGGCGCGGACCTCGAGACTGTGGACGTCGCCCTGGCCGAGGGCGAGCCGTGCGGCCGCCGAGCGCAGGATCTCGCTCGCGTGGTCGGTGTCGCCCTCGGCGGCGGCCAGCCGTGCAGCCAGGAGGTGCTCATGGAGGAGCACGCCGAGAGCGACGGGCTGCGCGGTGTCGAGGCGTGTCAGCTCCGTGCGGGCGCTCTCGTGGTCGTGCCGCGCCAGGGCGACCTCGACCTTGATCCGAGTGGCCAGGCGTTCGGCGGGCAGCACCGGCGTGGAAGTGTCCCAGCGGGCAGCGACCCTGGCGGCCCGGGCCAGGCGACGTCCGACGTCGAGGTCGACGGCGGCACCCAGGAGCTCGACCTCCTCGGCCCGATGGGTGGCGTGCAGCGCGCGGAAGGTGCGGACGGCGTGCCCGGCGCGGACCCGGGCCTGGCCGAAGTCGCCGCGCAGCAGCGACGCTCGTGCGAGGTCGAGCTGGATCTCCCCACGTTCAAGGGGCTGCCGGTCGCGACGTGCGGCGTCCAGCCCGCGGTCCAGCACGCGCTCGGCCTCGTCGACGAGCCCGGCGTCGAGCAGCACCTTGGCGTGGTCGAGGTGCCCGCGAGCACTCGTGACGCCGACCTCCATCTCGGCCGCCTCGCCCATGAGGTCGAGAGCAGCGGGGATGTCACCGGCGAAGTACGCGACGCAGCCGAGGTTGTGCCGGGCCTTGAACTCCTGGACCGGGAAGCCGTGCTCGACCGCGAGCTCCAGTGCCCTCTCGAGGTCCTCCCGACCCGCGTCGAGGTCGGCGAGCGACATCGCCGACAGTCCTCGCACGAGCAGCGCCGAGACCCGTTCGCGGGGCGCGAGGTCTGCGAGGTGCGGCTCCACCCTGGCCATCGCGTCGCGAGCCTGCGCCCAGCTCGAGCACATCGCGTGGATCGCGCCGGCCTGCAGGTGAGCCTGCACCTCGAGGAGCGGCGCTGCGTGGGCACGGGCGATCTGGTGCACCTCCGACAGCTCTCCCATCGCTGCCTCCGGCCCCTCGATCGCCGCCCGCGACATGGCCCGGGTGATGAGGATGCGTCCGCGCAGCCGTGCGAGCGCCTCGGCGCCGACGTGGTCCTCCACGACAGCTCCCGGCCGCTCCAGCTCGGCCAGGGCACGCGTCAGTGAGGACTCCGCGCGACGGTAGCGGCCAGCGGAGTTCTCGGACTGGCCCCGGGCGTGAAGGCGCAGGACGCTGTCGATGGTCGTGGCAGGCGCCTCTCAGATCTCGATCCCGGGAGTGATCACCGGGCGGGAGCCCGGCTCGTCGTGATCGCGGATCACGAGGTGGACCGTGCCGCGCTCGACACCTTCGAAGACGAAGCGTCCGTCGTCGTCGGCGGTGGTCGTGCGACTGCGGGACCGCTCGCGCAGCTCGACCTCGGCCCCTGTCGCGGTGACCCAGCCGCGGAGCAGCATCAGGCCACGGTCGGACTCCTCGAGGGTGACCATGATGCTCATGCCCTCGCTCTCGAACGTGACCGTGGTGGCGCGGTCGTACTCCGTGGTCCGCATGGCGCCGACCTCGGCACTGTTGCTCATGAGGTGTGCCACCTCGGCCTCGAGGCTGGCCACGGTCATCGCGAACTTGACCCGCTCGGCGAGGTCGGTCGGCACGGGATCCGCCAGGGTCCAGTGGGTGCGCAGCAGTGACAGTGCGCGGTCGTCGTCGGCGTCGAGGGGCTCGGCGGCCAGGACGCCTTCATCCGGGCGAGAGGGGGTCATGCCGACACCTCCCACGTCGGGTCGGAGGTGAGAGCGGCCCGAAGCTTCGCGAGGCAGCGGCCGCGCGTCGGACCGATGCTGCCCACGGGGATGCCCAGGGCCGCGCTCACGACGCCATAGTCGGGGCGGGCGACGAAGGCCACGAGGCGGAGGAGCTGCTGGCAGCGCTCGGGCAGGGTCTGGATGTGCCGCCAGATCAGGCTCGAGGCCTCCTGGTCCTCGCTCGCCGACACCGGGTCCCGGGCCGGCGGGGGCGAGGTCGGGTCACCAGAGGTGGGCTCCTCCCACGGTTCCTGCGGGACAGTGCGTCGGCCCCGGCGCACGGCGCTCCAGGCCTCGCGCTTAGTCGTCATGAGGAGCCACTGGAGGACAGCCTGCGGGTCGCTGATGTCGCTCGCGTGCTCGACGAGCCGCAGCCAGGCCGTCTGGACGACGTCCTCGGCAGTGGCCGGGTCAGCGCCCTGCGAGCGAGCGGTGTGCCAGAGCAGCGGGGTCACCTGGTCGACGAGCTCGCCCATCGCGCTCGAGTCGCCGGAGCAGTGCAGCGAGAAGGCCCTGGCGGCAATGGTCGCGAGGCTCGGTGCGTGCTCGGACTGGTCGGGAGGGGCCGACCTGTGGGTGCTCACCTCTTCTCCTCGAGGGCCTTGGCGGCGGCCTCGAGCACCGAGGTCACGGCTGCCCGGGCGCGTGAGCTGCG
Organism: Knoellia altitudinis; assembly: GCF_042666355.1. Classification (NCBI taxonomy): domain Bacteria; kingdom Bacillati; phylum Actinomycetota; class Actinomycetes; order Micrococcales; family Intrasporangiaceae; genus Knoellia; species Knoellia altitudinis. The sequence continues at coordinate 1,342,433 of NZ_JBHTDK010000001.1, read as the reverse complement.
CTGCCCCACGTCGACCGACCGCTCCTCGCCGGCGCCCCGGACGATGCCCTGGAGGATGGCCTGGGCGATGTCGCCGGCGAGTGCCGGAGCAGCGAAGGACGTCCCGCTCCACAGCCCGAAGCCACCGCTGTAGTCGTCGAGGTCGACGGCGCCACGCGTGGGCACCGAGGGCAGGGCCGTCGGGTTCGCCTGCTGGAGGAGCTCACCTCGCCGTGACGCGTTGAAGGTCGTCGGCATGGTGCTCACCACCGAGGTGGCGGCGGCGTAGGTCCGCACCCACGTCCCCGTGTTCGAGTAGACGGACACGGTGCGGTGGTCGGGGTTGAGGGCCCCCACGCTCACCATGGGTGCCCCGGTCGTGACGTGCGAGGCGTATGCCGCAGGGAAGAACTTGACGTCACTCGCGTCGTTGCCGACGGCGGCGACGATCGTCACGCCCAGCTCGGCGACCCCGCGCAGCAGGCGGAAGAGCGCCTCCTCGTCGTCGAACGCGCCGGGGGTCTCGTGCCGGTAGCCGAGGGAGAGCGTGATGACGTCGACGGCCTCCTGGGGGTTGCCGTCGCGGACGGCGCGCTGCTGGCGGAGATAGAGACCGGTGAGGGCGGACAGGACGTCGACCTCGTCGGCCACGCCGTCACCCCACATCACCGGCACCGACAGGATCCTCGCGTCGGGGCAGTGCTGGCGGATCACACCGGCGATGAACGTCCCGTGTCCGGCGAGGCGGTCGAGCCGGCCGTTGACGAGGTCGATGGTCACGCCGTCCTTCTCGGGGTCGGTGCCCGCGGGGAAGGTCACGCCGAGCGACGGGCCGACACCTCCGGGGTGGCGCTCCACCCCGTTGCTGAACCAGGGGTGCTCGCCGAGCCCGGTGTCGAGCGTGACGACGACCGGGCCCTCCTTCGTCGTCCGATCCGGCAACCCGGCCGACCACACCACGGGGAAGCGGCCGCTCGGGCCCCCGCTGATCCCGTCGGACCAGCCGATGCCGTCAGACCAGCCGATCCCGTCGGACCAGCCGATCCCGTCGGACCACCCGATCCCGTCGGACCAGCCGATGCCGTCGGACCAGCCGCTTGCCGTCATGACGTGAGCGAGACCGACGCCCTTGGCACCGCGCGCCCTGGCCGACTGCAGGATCTCCCAGGCATCGGCGGGTGCCGAGTTCCGACTCAGAGGGACGAGGCGGACGGTCGTGCTGCCCACCCTGGTGAACTCTCCGTAGAGGTCGTTCTCGCGCGCGAAGCCGAGGAGCTCGTCGTCGGGAACCGGCTGGACGGCGTACCCGGCTTCTTTTGCGGCCTCCTCGAGCGCGCCGTACCGCGCGTCGAAGTCAGGACCCTCGAGCTCGCTGACCACGAGCACATCGGACACGTATGCCGTGGGCTCGGGAGCCTGCCCCTTCACTCGGGCCGAGGTGGTCGGGTCGAGAATCCTCGCGCCGATGCGCCGTACGGCCGTGCCCGGGATGACTGTCGGGGGGATGCGTCGCATGGGCCGCGCGGGCCGCTCGTCGTGGTTCATCTGTGCCTTCCGTGAGCTCTGTCCTGAACCCCGGCGGCTAGTGCCGTCGACTCAGGGTAGGGACTGGCGGGTCACAGGGGAAGAGCCACGAGCAGCCCCGCAGATACCTGTTCCCATCACTTTTCTGTGTGCGATCCGATCGATGCGCCGCTCGTGTATCTGGGCGTCGTCGACGCCCTCCTTCTGGGATGTCGGGGCCGCGCAGGGGCGGCCCCGCATCACCCAAGGAGCACGCCATGGCAACACAGCACGAACAGGCGGCGCAGCGCGCCGCCATCAGGCCGGTCAAGGAGTCCGTCGAGGACGAGCTCATCGCCAAGCCCGGCGTCGTCGCCGTCGACATCGCCGAGAAGGAGAAGGACGGCGAGAAGACCGGCGAGCTGAGCATCGTCGTCTTCGTCGAGCAGAAGAAGCCGACCTCGAAGCTCGCCAAAGGCGCCGTGATCCCCAAGGAGATCGACGGCATCAAGACCGACGTCCAGGAGCTCGTCATCGAGCTGCAGCCGGCCTACCGCCAGCTCGACGACACGGAGCTGTTCGTCGACCCGGCCGACTACCCGACCCTCGCCGGAGGCATCAGCATCGGGCCGCGACGCAGCGTCTTCCTGTCGCCGCCGGACGTGCCCGCCCCCGGCAACTACGTCTTCGTCGGCACGCTCGGCGCGATGGTTCGCGACCGCGCGACCGGAGCGACGATGGCGCTGACGAACTTCCACGTCGCGTGCGTCAACAACACGTGGAGCGTGGGAGACCGGCAGGTCCAGCCGTCGCTCGTGGATGGTGGGGCGCCGACCGGCGAGTTCGGGTCGCTGACCCGGGCAGCGCTGTCGGAGAACATCGACGGCGCGGTCATCACCGTCGACGCCAGCCAGCCATGGACGGCCACCGTCACCGGAGTGGGCGACGTCGCAGGCAGCACGCCGGCCACCGTCGGCATGGCCGTGCAGAAGCGCGGTCGGACCACCGAGCACACCTTCGGCACCGTCGCGTCGACCGACTTCACGGTCACCGTCGACTACGGGAGCGACGTGGGTTCGCGCACGCTGCGGCACCAGATCCGCATCGACACCGACACCTCGCGCAACCCGCGGTTCTCCAACTCCGGCGACTCGGGCTCGGTCATCCTCGACGGCTCGCGCAACGTCGTCGGCCTGCTGTTTGCCGGGGCGACCAACGGGTCGATGACCTTTGCGAACCCGATCCAGGCCGTCCTCGACGAGCTCGCGGTGGACCTGCTCGTGCCGACGACACTGGTCACCCGCCCGTTCACCACGTGCCACAAGTCGCGCATCAGCATCTGCCTCAAGACGCGCCCCTCGATCACGTGTCCGACGATCAAGACCCGGATCCCCGCGCTCTGCCCGACTCTGCTGACGCGAACTCCGCTGTGCGACATCGTCACTCGCCCCTCGACGTGTGACGTCACCCGCATCCCGGTCTGCGACCTGCAGGTCACGCGCTTCAGCTGCCCCCTCCCGACCCGGGCGTGCGGTGGCGAGTGGGAGCGGCCGCCGATCGACGAGTGGGTCCGCGGAGGTGGACAGGGCGCCTACGGTGCCTCGGCGGAGGAGATCGAGTCCGCTGCCGACGACGCCTTCTGGAGCGGCTACCTCGCCGCTCTGGAGGAGGTCGACGCGGTCGGCGCCCTCGACGACGACGGCACCTCCGGCACACCGGGCGGTGCCTGACCATGACCTCCACCCCCAGCCTGCTCGGTGCGGCCGTGCGTCACGGGCTCGTGCCCGCGGCGGACGTCCACACCGGACTCGTCCGCGTGCGCGCCGTGTCGCGCAGCAACCCCGTCCACGTCATCGAACGTGCCGGCGTGGCAGTGGGCTACGTCAAGCAGGCTGGGGCGGCGGCCCGTCTCGACGGTGACGACACCGTCGGCGTCGAGGCGGCCATCCTGGGGGCGATCGCCCCCCTTCGACTCGCGCCGGCCCCGGTCCTTCAGGGGGGATCGGGGTCGGTGTGGATGACCGCGCTGCCCGGCAGCGAGCTGGGCGTCCTGCGTGGTGACGCGGTCCTGCGTCCGGTGGCGATCGACCTCGGGCGGTCCCTCGCGCGCCTCCACCGCTTCCCCGTCACCGGCACCGACCTGCCCGAGGCTCCACGCCCCTGGCCGTTGCGCGACGGGCTCCCGCCCTCCATGCAAGGGGGCCGGGAGCGCGCCGACACGCGACCGATCCTCGACCGTCTCACCGACCCGGTCATCCGCCACGCCCTCGATGTGGCGCGCGCCCAATGGCACCCCACGCACCTCGTCCACGGCGACGTGTCAGCGGGCAACGTCATCGTCCAGACCTCGCCCTCAGGTGAGGTGCGTATCGGTCTCATCGACTTCGAGCTCGGGGGAAAGGGCTGTCCTGAGCATGATCTCGCCTCGGCTGCGGCCATGCTGGCTGACCTGTCGCACCCGGGACTCGACCTCGCGACCCTCTGCCTCGAGGCCTACTGGGCTGCGTGCGGGCCGGCGTCCCTCACTGCGCCGTGGAGATGCGTGCGGGCCCTGCTCACGGCCTGGCAGGTGGCTCTCACCCACGGCGAGGACGGCGCCGCGGACGTGGCGCGCCTCCTGGCTCGTGCCACGACAGCGGCCGACGAGGTGACGACATGAGCGGATGGCGGCCGGAGCACGCCGACCAGGTCTGCGCGGCATACGACGTCCTGCGCGGCTCTGCCGGAGTGGTCGCGCCCGCCGAGTATCTCTACCGGCACTGGTATGCCGTCCGCGCACCTCACGCGGTCCCGCGACGTCGCTGGGACGCTCCGGTGTCCGGCACGGCGCGTGCCGCCCACGGGGCTGCGGCGCATTGGGCGGTGGAGGACTCCGAGGTCGTGGCGATGGGCATCGCCGGGGTCGTCGTCGTGGCAACTCCTCGCGGTCGGCGTGCCCTCTGTCGGGGCGAGTACGTCACGACGCAGGGGCGTCCAGGCTTTCCTCCCGTCGTGGGCGACCGTGTGCGCGCTCTCGCGCGCAACGGGGCCATGACCCAGGAGGGGTGGTGGCGGACGTGGGGGAGCGACTGGGACCCCCAAGCCCCCTCCGCCCCCCTGGTGCGCGTCTACCTGCGCCCGGCTCCCGGCGCGGTCGCGCAGTTGGTGCACGCCGTGACGTCGGCACTCTCGGACACGGGCGAGTGGCTGCTCAAGGTGGCGGTCACGCCGGAGGAGCTCCTGCGACCCGACGCGTGCGTCGCCTACCTGGCCGGCGCGCAGGGTGACCGGCTGCGTGACGTCGTGACCGGGGCCTGCGCCGGCCTGACGGCAGGAGGCCCGCCACCCCTCACCGAACGCCTCGGTGACGGGGTCGGCTGGGCGCAGGATCCGGGGACGGGAGAGAGCTTTGGTGAGGTGCGCTGCGCAGCCATCGCAGCGGCATACGAGCGGCTGGGAGACGCGGCAGGAGGCGAGGCACGGCTGGCCGACGAGGTCTGGCTCGAGGTGGTCGCGCGCGAGTTCGGTCGTCGAGGCATCCAGACAGGTGCTCCACACCGAACACCGGTCCTGGTGGGAGCGAACCCGTGAGCACCGCCGGCACAGACGTGGATGTCGAAGTGGAGATGGTTGGCGCCGACCCGGCGGAGGACCGGAACGACGAGGAGACCGATGACCGAGCGCGCGTCCTGGACGCCGCCCACCGGTGCGTCGACCTGCTCGTGCGGACGGCGATCATCGACGGGTCCGGCAGGCCGACGTGGCCGACGTGGGAGATGGGGCCTGACGGTCCGCTCGGCGTCGTCGCGGGCCGACGCTCCCTCTATGACGGCGATGCCGGGGTGGTGTGGGCACTGACCCGCCTCGGCACCGCCCTGCACCGACCCGATGCTGCCGAGCTGGCCGCGTCGGGTGTCGCCGCACTCCGGCAGACCCGCCCCACCGGCGAGGGTGCTCCTGCCGGCCTGCTCGTCGGAGAGGCCGGGGTCGACCTGCTGGGGCGCGACGGCCGCGGCAGCACGCAGAGGTGGTCGGACGGCAGTGACCTGACCGACGGGCTCGCGGGCATCCTCCTCTCGCTGGCGCAGAACCGACGTCGTGAGGACCACGCGGCCCGGATCGTCGCCGAGCTCCGGGATCGCTCCCGGGCCGAGGTGTGGGGGCGCAGCTGGCCCGACCACCGGCTCGAGGGCGATGCTGCCCGCCCCCTGTGCGGGCTGGCCCATGGCGCGTCCGGTGTGGCCTGGGCGCTGGCCGAGGCAGCCGCCGTGTGGCCGAGTCTTGCGTCGGCCGCCCTCGAGCTCGCCGACGAGGCCCTGGCGTGGGAGTCGACGTGGTCGGAACCGGCGCGGGGAGGCTGGCCGGACCTGCGGGAGGGGGACGTGACCTGGCCCGACCTCTGGTGCCACGGAGCAGCGGGGGCAGGCGCCGTCAGGTTGCGTCTGCTCGAGCTCGATGCGGACGGTCTCGATGTGCCGTGGTCACTGGACACGACCCGGGCCGAGGCCGAGCTGGCGGTGCAACGGTGCGGCCGGGCCATGAGTGACGCGGCCGAGCAGGCGGTCGTTTCCGGCGTCGAGATGGTGGCCGGGGGCTGGACCCTCTGCCACGGAGCCGGTGGGCCCGCAGGTGTCGTGTCGCTGGCGGCGGACGTCTTCGACGTGCCGGAGCATCGCGCCCAGGCCATGGCTGCCGCCGCTGCCTTCGTCTCAGCCGCCCCGGTCGACCCGGGCGACTGGCCGTCTGGGCTGCGCGGCGCCGACGGGGACGTCTCACTGCTCACCGGCGTGGCCGGGACGGCAGTGCTGCTCGCTGATCTCGCGCTGCCCGGTTCGGTCCCGGCACTGGTGCTGCTCGGTGCCGGAGGCGTGCGGGCCGGGTCCGGTGCGGCTGCGAGTGCGCCTGCGGGTGCGCTCGCCTCAGCGCCGCGTGGCGTCAGCCCACGGGTCGTCGCCTCGCCTCGCGGCTGACGCCACCCACGGGTCGCCGCCGGTCGCAGGGTCGCGCCGGTCGCTGACCCGGGACGGGATCGTCCTGGAGGCGCGCAGCTTCTCGCTCGTCGCCCTGGCGGCGTCGGCCACGAAGTCCGCGACGACGGGTGCGGCCTTGGTGCGGGCGCTCTCCTTGGCGTGGGCGACCTGCTTCTGGACCGGCTGGCTCTGCCAGACCTTGCCCGAGACCTTCTTGATCTGGGCATAGCGCTGCTTGCCGGCGCGAGCGCCGAGGACGTAGCCGGCGGTGAGGCCGACGATGAAGCTCAACTTGGGCATGGGGTGTCCCTTCCGTTCAGGCTCCCCGACCCTACCTGCCGGGAGCGCGAGTCCGGTTTCTGCGTCAGGGGTGCTCACGGCATACCCTGTCTGTCGGTCACCGGTTCCGCCGGTGTGCCCGGCGGGTTCGCATAGTGGCCTAGTGCAGTCGCCTTGAAAGCGACCAGAGTGAGAGCTCTCGTGGGTTCAAATCCCACACCCGCCGCCATCCCGAAGCAAGGTCGGCACGCGCTCAGCCGCGTGCCGTTGCGCGTCCTGTGCCCGCTCGGACCGTGTCTCACGATGCGACCTCCCCTCTTGACGTACTCGGCGTTCTCCCATGTCATGGCCTATGACAACGTTGTCATAACCGGGAGTCCTCCATGTCAGTCCTCGCTCGTCCGTCCTGGCGCCGCCACCGCGTCGTCCTCTTCCTCGTCGCGCTACTTGCCGCGGTCGGCATCGCTCCAGCCGTGGCCGACACGCCTCAGCACCGGCCGGCCTACCACTTCAGCCCAGCCAAGAACTGGATGAACGACCCCAACGGGCTCGTCTTCCACAAGGGCGTCTACCACCTCTTCTTCCAGTACAACCCGCTCGGCGACCGCTGGGGCAACATGTCCTGGGGCCACGCCACGAGCAAGGACCTCGTGCACTGGGACGAGCAGCCCGTGGCCATCCCGTTCGACGCGAACGAGGGCGTGTTCTCCGGCTCGGTCGTCGTCGACACGACCAACAGCTCCGGCTTCGGGACGGCGCAGAACCCGCCTCTCGTGGCGATGTACACCAGCGCCTACACGCCGGCGAGCGGTCGCGACGGCATCCAGGCCCAGTCGCTCGCGTACTCGACGGACGACGGCCAGACCTGGACGAAGTACTCGGGCAACCCCGTCATCGACATCGGCTCGCGTGAGTTCCGCGACCCCAAGGTGTTCTGGTACGCGCCGGCGAAGGAGTGGCGCATGGTCGCCGTCATCGCCAACGAGCACAAGGTCCTCATCTGGCGCTCCGCCGACCTCAAGCAGTGGACTCGGCTGTCGGAGTTCGGTCCGCGCAACGCGACCGGTGGGGTGTGGGAGTGCCCCGACCTCTTCCCGCTCGCGGTCGACGGCGACCCGGCCAACGTCAAGTGGGTCATGCTCGTGAGCCTCAACCCGGGCGGCATCGCCGGCGGCTCGGGCACGCAGTACTTCGTCGGCGACTTCGACGGCACGACCTTCACCGCCGACGGCCCGGCAACCTATGAGCCGCCGGCCGGCACGCTGCTCCAGGGCTTCGAGAGCGGGTATGCCGGGTGGACCCCGACGGGGACCGCCTTCGGCTCCCAGCCCGCGACCGGTGCACTGCCCGGCCAGCAGGCTGTCACGGGCTACGTCGGGAACCGGCTCGTCAACAGCTTCGTCGACTTCGACGCATCGCAGGGCGAGCTGACCTCACCGAGCTTCACCATCAACCAGCGCCACCTCAACTTCCTCATCGGGGGAGGCCGTCACCCGGCGGTCCCCGGTGCGACGCAGGGTGATCCGGGCGGCGAGGTGTTCACCGACTTCGAGACGCTCGACCCGGCGACCCGCCTGCCCGCCGGGTGGAGCGCCACCGGTGACTTCGTCGGCTACGGCGCCACGAGCTCGGGCCTGCCCTACCACCAGGGCGACAAGGTGCTCGACACCTGCGTCGTCCCTGACAAGTGCGACCCCGCCGTCGGCACGTTCGTGTCACCGGAGTTCACGGTGACGCGCGACTGGGTCAACCTCCTCGTCGCCGGTGGCAACCACCCGCTCGGGACGAGTGGCCCCACCGTGGTCGAGCTCGTCTCGGGTGGCCGGGTCGTCAGCTCCGTCACGGGCAACGCCTCCGGTGAGCTGGACTGGCGTCACCTCGACGCCCGCTCCGTCGTCGGGTCACCGGCCCGCATCGTCGTCCGCGACGAGAACAGCACCGGCGACTGGGGGCACCTCATGGTCGACGACATCCGCTTCTCGGACACCGCTGCCGGGCCCCGTGACACCCAGACGACGGTCAACCTCGTCGTCGACGGTGAGGTCGTGCGCTCGAGCACCGGCTCGGACAGCGAGTCGCTCGACTGGACGTCCTGGGACCTCTCCGACCTGCAGGGCCGCTCGGCGCAGATCCGCATCGTCGACCACAGCTCGGGTGGTTGGGGCCACATCCTCGCCGACCAGTTCATGCTCTCCTCGGCCCCGGCGAAGAACGGGACCGACCGCGCGGACTGGGTCGACTACGGGCGCGACAACTACGCCGGGGTGACCTTCAACGGGCTGCCCGACGACCAGCGCATCTCCATCGGCTGGATGAACAACTGGCAGTACGCCCAGGACGTGCCGACGAACCCGTGGCGCGGCCAGATGACGATGCCGCGCGAGCTGTCGCTCGTGTCCTCGGACGCCGGGCCCCAGCTCCGTCAGGTGCCGGTCGCCGGCATCGACAAGGCGCTGGTCAACCGCGACAAGGAGCAGGCCAAGGTGCGTCCGGTCGCGACCGGCGAGCGGGCGACCGGGCTCGACGCCACGGTGGCCCGGGTCGAGGTCCGCGTCGCGCTCGGGTCCGCCACCGAGGCGGGCGTCGTCCTGCGTCGCAGCGCCGACGGCTCGGTCGGCACGAGGGTCGGCGTCCGTCGCGACGGCACCCTCGTGGTCGACCGGACGAGGAGCGGTGACGTGGGCTTCCACCCCCTCTTCGCCAGTGTCGAGGAGGCGCCGGTGACGGTGCGGGACGGTGAGGTGAGCTTCACGGCATACCTCGACCGCAGCTCGGTGGAGGTGCTCGCCGAGAGCGGCCAGCGCTCGATCACCGATTTCATCTACCCGCCGGCATCGGCCACGGGTGTCGCCACCTACGCGAAGGGTGGGACGGCCAAGGCGATCGACATCAAGGTGACGCCGCTGCGGCCCTGACGGGTCGCGAGGCATGACCCACCGCACCGTGGAGGCAGTGTTCACGCCTCTGCGGTGCGGTGGGTCGAGCGTCAGGCGGGAGGGATCTCGCCGGAGCCGCGCACCACGAGCGTGGGCTCGACGACGACCCGTTGTGGAGGCGAGGTGTCGCCGTCGAGGCGGGCCATGAGCAGGTCGGCGGTGAGCCGGCCGATGCGTCCGACGTCCTGCCGGACGACGGTGAGGGCCGGTGTCACCAGGTCGGCGAGCGGGAAGTCGTCGAAGCCCACGATGGCGACCGACTGGCTCAGTCCGCGCCGTTGCAGGGCCCGGACGGCGCCCTGGGTGAGGTCGTTGCGTCCCGCGAAGATGGCCGTGGGCGGCTTGGCGAGGTCGAGCAGGTGGGTGACGGCGGCCTCGGCGGCGGCTGGTCCGCGCAGGCCCAGCACCGAGAGCTGGTCGTCGGGGCGTATGCCGCGGGCGCGGAACGCTGCGACGTAGCCGTCGCGCCGGTCGCGGGCGGTGTAGATCTCGGCGAGGTCGGTCAGGCAGGCAATGCGCCGGTGTCCCTGTGCGAGAAGGTGTTCGACGCCCATCTGGGCGCCCTCGAAGTTCTCGACGGTGACCGAGTCGGCCGCGACGCCACGGGGTTCGCGGTCGACGAAGACCACCGGTAGGCCGGCTCGGACCTCGGACGCGAGGTAGTCCTGCCGGTCGGTGGACGGCATGAGCACGAGCCCGTCGACGCGACGGGTCACGAGGTCGTGCACGAGGGAGCGCTCTCGGTCGGGCTCCTCGTCGAGACTGGCGGACAGGATCGCCGTGCCGCGGTCCCTCGCTGCGTCCTCGAGCGAACGCAGCAGCGCGGCCGAGAAGCTGTTGCTCACGTCCTGGAGCAGTGCCCCGATGAGCCCGCTGCGGCCGCCTCCTCGCCGGAGGTTGCTGGCGCCGAGGTGGTGGCGGTAGTCCAGTCGGTCCACGGCTTCCTGGACGCGGGCCCGCACGGCGTCGGCGACGCCGGGCTCGGTGTTGACGACGCGTGACACGGTCTTGATGCTCACCCCAGCGAGGGCCGCGACATCTCGCATGGTGGCGCGGCTGGCCTGGTCACTCATCGAGCCCGGCCTGTCGCGCCTTGGCTGACAACGATGTCACTGGCACATCACGATTTCTACGCTATCTCTTGACCTGAGCGCAAGAGAGGCCTATAAATGGCTTTGACAACGTTGTCATCGGACACTCAAAGGAGAGTTACCCCCATGCGCACTTCCACTCGTGCAACACGCGCCCTCGTCTGCGCTGTGGCAGCCTCGACCGCCCTCGGGCTGGCGGGCTGCAACCGATCCAGCGACTCAGACACCGGTGGCGGCGGTGGTGGTGGCGAAGCCCAGGTCGGCGTCGCCCTCATCACCAAGGACTCGACCAACCCGTTCTTCGTCGCCATGCAGGAGGGCGGCAAGGCCGACGCGGCCAAGAACAACGTCAAGCTCACCATCGCCTCCGGCAAGCAGGAGGGTGACGACCAGGGCCAGATCACGGCCATCGAGGACGCCATCGCCCGTGGCGACAAGGGCATTCTCATCACCCCGATGAGCACCGGCGTCAACGCCGCGATCAAGAAGGCCCGCGAGGCCGGCCTCTTCGTCATCGCCCTCGACACCCCGCCCGACCCGGTCGACACCGTCGACATCACCTTCGCGACCGACAACCGCGACGCGGGCAAGCGCATCGGCCAGTGGGCCGCGGGTCAGGTCGCCGGCAAGCCCGCCACCATCGCGCTGATCGACCTCTTCAGCGACAAGATCGTCTCGGTCGACTACAACCGCGACCAGGGCTTCCTCGAGGGCATGGGCATCGACGTCAAGGACGGCAAGAAGAACGGCGACGAGGCCAAGACCGGCAAGTACACCGCGGCCGGTGGCGGCGACTACACGATCGTCTGCAACGAGGCCGGCAACGGCGAGGAGGCCGGTGGCCGCTCGGCCATGGAGAAGTGCCTCGCCAAGAACCCCGACATCAACGTTGTCTACACGATCAACGAGCCGACGGCCGTCGGCGCCAACGCCGCCCTCAAGGCTGCTGGCAAGACCGCGACGATCGTCTCCGTCGACGGTGGCTGTGCCGGCGTCGCGTCGGTCAAGAGCGGCGTCATCGGAGCCACGGCCCAGCAGTACCCCCTCAAGATGGCCACCATGGGCATGGAGGCCATCGCCAAGATCGCCCGCGGTGGTGAGAAGCCGAAGACCACGGAGGGGCTCGACTTCTTCGACACCGGTGTCGCACTCGTGACCGACAAGAAGGTCGAGGGTGTCGAGAGCATCACCTCGGACGAGGGCTCCAAGATCTGCTGGGGCAAGTGACATGAGTGCCGACGTCACGTCTGCTGCCGCCGAGTTCGCTCGGCGGCAGCAGTCGCCGGTGCAGAGACTGCAGCACCAGCTCCACGGCAAGCCGTGGCTCAGCCCGCTGTTCCTCCTCCTGGTGGCGTTCCTGGCGTTCTTCATCCTGACGCCGACCTTCCTCACGGCGAACTCCATGGGCATCCTGCTCCAGCAGACAGCAGTCGTCGCAGCCCTCGCCGTCGGCCAGACCCTCGTCATCCTCACCGCCGGCATCGACCTCTCGGTCGGCGCCATCATGGTGCTGTCGATGATGGTCATGGCCACCCTGGCTCGCGATGACGGGATGCCCGGCATCCTCGCGCTGCTCATCGGTGTCGCTCTCGCAACCGGGGCCGGCCTGCTCAACGGCCTGCTCGTCACCCGGATCAACCTGCCGCCGTTCATCGTCACGCTCGGCACGCTGAGCATCTTCACGGCGATCGCACTGCTCTACTCCGGCGGCTCGAGCATCCAGGCCGACCGTCTGCCCGACACCCTCAACTTCCTGGGTGAAGGCTTCGGCATCGGTCAGTTCCGGCTGACGTGGGGCATCGTCGTCGTGATCCTCCTCTATGCCGTCATCGGGTTCGTCCTGTCCCAGACCGCGTGGGGGAGATACGTGTATGCCGTCGGCGACGACGCGGAGTCGGCTCGTCTCTCGGGTGTGCCGAGCATGCGGATCCTCCTCGGGGTCTACACCGTGGCAGGTCTCATCTATGGCATCGCGGCCTGGATCCTCATCGGTCGGGCCGGTGCGGCAACACCGAACGCCGCCCCGGACGCCAACCTCGCGAGCATCACCGCCGTCGTCATCGGCGGCACGAGCCTCTTCGGTGGACGTGGCCGGCTCATCGGCACGCTCATCGGCGCGCTCATCGTGCAGACCTTCGCGTTCGGTCTGTCCCAGATGGGCGTCGACCAGCAGTGGCGCGTCCTAGCCACCGGTGTCCTCGTCATCGTCGCGGTCGCCATCGACCAGTGGATCAGGAAGGTGAAGTCATGAGCATCACCCCACGAAGTTCTGCGTTCCTCCGTCACTCCGATCCTTCGCGGGGGCCCCGATGAGCACCACGACGAGCGACCTCGAGGTCGCACACGGCGGTGTTCCCGCAGGCAAGGAGCACATCTACGGCGAGCCGCCCGTGCTCTCGGCCCGCAACCTCGTCATCACCTTCGGCCGCGTGGTCGGCCTCGACGGCGTCAACCTCGACCTCTACCCCGGCGAGGTGCTCGCGGTCATCGGTGACAACGGTGCCGGCAAGTCCACGCTCATCAAGTGCCTCACCGGCGCCTATGTCCCCGACTCCGGTGAGATCAAGCTCAACGGTGAGCCGGTCTCCTTCCGCAAGCCCCAGGACGCCCGCGACGCCGGCATCGAGACGGTCTACCAGCAGCTGGCCGTCATCCCCGCGCTCGACATCGCGAGCAACCTCTACCTCGGTCGGGAGGACCGTCGCAAGGGTCCCCTCGGCTCGGTCCTGCGGATGCTCGACAAGAAGGGTATGGAGAAACGAGCCGGCGAGTCCGTGCAGGACCTCGGGATCCAGACGATCCAGAACATGGGTCAGGCGGTCGAGACCCTGTCGGGTGGGCAGCGCCAGGCGGTGGCCGTGGCCCGTGCCGCGGCGTTCGGCAGCAAGGTCATCGTCCTCGACGAGCCCACCGCTGCCCTGGGCGTCAAGGAGTCCGGGATGGTGCTCAACATGGTCAAGCAGCTCCGCGACAAAGGCCTCTCGGTCATCCTCATCTCGCACAACATGCCGCAGGTCTGGGAGGTCGCGGACCGGATCCACATCCAGCGGCTCGGTGGTCGGGCCGGGGTCATCACCCCCGAGTCCCACGACATGGGCGACGGCGTGGCGATCATGACCGGCGCCACCAAGCTCAGCCAGGACGCGCCGTGACCATCGTCGTCGGCTACATCCCGAGTCCACCGGGACTGGCGGCGGTCGAGGCTGCGATCGAGGAGGCAGAGCGGCGGGACGCCCGACTGGTCGTCGTGAACTCAGGAGTCATGGGTGACTACTCGGGCCCGAGCTTCGCCGAGCCGCAGGACCTCGACGCCCTCGACGCCCAGCTCACCGAACGCGGCATCGACCACGAGGTCCGGCAGATGACACGTGGCCTCGCGCCGGCCGAGGAGATCCTGTCGGTTGCCGCGGAGGTCGGTGCCGACCTCATCGTCATCGGGGTGCGCAAGCGCTCCCCGCTGGGCAAGCTCGTCACGGGCAGCACCGCACAGCAGGTCCTGCTCGACGCCACCTGCGCCGTGCTGGCGGTCAAGGCCTGACACCGACGAGTCGAGTCATACGATCGAGGGTGGGGAACACGCACACGGCGCGTTCTCCACCCTCGACCGCGGCGCGGTCCGGCTCGTCCGCAGGTGTCGGTGAACACTTGGGTGAGGCTGCTCGGCTCGACGGGATCTGAGCACGCGATGCTGCTATTTTCGTGTCCGGTTGCACACCAAGGAGTTCCTCGCAGGTCGCAGTACGCGCCCGTCTGGCTGCCACAGTAGGCGGGCGCCCACGTGTCTTGAGCCGGGTCGTCCCGGAACGACGGGGTCATCGCCGACGTGCTACCGCGGGCGCCGCGACTCTGCTGCGTCGAAGTGCTACACACAGAAAGAGTTACCCCATGGCACAGGGCACCGTGAAGTGGTTCAACGCTGAGAAGGGCTTTGGTTTCATCGCCCAGGAGGGCGGTGGGCCGGACGTCTTCGTCCACTACTCCGCCATCGACACCCAGGGCTACCGCAGCCTCGACGAGAACCAGCAGGTCGAGTTCGAGGTCACCCAGGGTCCGAAGGGTCCGCAGGCCGAGCAGGTCCGCCCCCTCTGACCGAGGACTTCCCCAGTCTTTGGGACGAGGCCCCCTCCGCTGCTGCGGAGGGGGCCTCGTCAGGCCCGTCAGACCTGGGCCGCGCAGCGGGTCCTGACCCAGAGTCCTCTCAGGGTCGACCTCTAGACTCGACCCCGGCGCTGCGTTGAACCGGGGGTTCGACGCGGCGCCCCGATGCCCCCGGACGAAGAGGACTCCGTGCAGGACGAGCAGGACGAGCAGGTGGACAAGACCGGCGTCGGCGACGCTGAGCCGCCCAGCGACGCCGCTCGCCTTCGTGCCGCGTCGCGGGCCGCGAGCCGCGACGAGCAGCGCGCTCGTCACCGAACCCGTCGTCGGCGCATGCTCGTCCTCGCTGGGGTCGTGTCCGTGGTGCTCGTCATGGCCATGGTGGGGGCCTACTTCCGGCTCAACGGCAACATCTCCCGCATCGACGTCTCGGACATGCTGGGAGACGACCGCCCGACGCCCTCCGGCGATGTCGCCACCGGGCCCCTCAACATCCTCCTCATCGGCTCCGACGTGCGTGATGGCGAGGGCAACGAGGGCTACGGCAGTGGCGACTGGGAGCCCGGCCAGCACTCGGACACCAACATCCTGCTGCACATCTCCGGTGACCGGGAGTCGGTGACGATGGTGTCGATCCCGCGCGACTCGATGGTGCCGGCGCCCGTCGACTGCGACGCCGACGCTCCCGAGGCGCAGTGGAAGGTCAAGCAGTGGAACCAGAACTTCAACACGGGTGGACCGGGCTGCCTCATCCGCACCATCGAGGGCAACACCGACATCTTCGTCAACCACTTCGCCGTGGTCGACTTCGGCGGCTTCAAGGACATGGTGGACGCGCTCGGTGGAGTGCCCGCCTGCACGCCGGTGGCCATCGACGACCCCAAGGCGAAGTTCACGCTCTCGGCCGGACGCCACACCCTCGACGGTGAGCAGGCCCTGGGCTACGTCCGCACCCGCTACAGCGTCGGCGACGGCTCCGACATCGGCCGCATCAAGCGCCAGCAGGCCTTCATGTCGTCTGTGGCGCAGAAGGCCACCCAGTCGTCACTGCTCCTGCGCCCTGACAAGCTCCTCCGCTTCCTCGACGCGGCGACTCAGTCCCTGACGACCGACCCGGAGTTCGGTGTCGGGGCGATGCGCGAGGTCGCCAACAGCGTCAAGGGCATCGGCGTCGACAAGATCCAGTTCGTCACCGTGCCCACCGAGCCCTACGTGCCGGACCCCAACCGCGTCCAGTGGGCTCCTGCCGCCGACCGCCTCTGGGCGGCCATCCGGGCCGACGGCGACCTGGCCACCCCGACGCCCACGCCCAGCCCGTCCGACACGGCACCGCTGACCGTGACCCCGGACCGGATCGACGTCGAGGTCGTCAACAACTCGGGAGTCGTCGGCCTCGCCAAGCAGGCGGTCGAGGGACTGCGGGTGCAGGGTTTCGTCGACCCCGTGTCGAGCAACGGCACCGCGGTCGCGAGCGGCGTCACCATCGAGCACTCGCCCGCCGGGGCCGAGGCCGCCCGCACCGTCGCGGCGGCGTTCCCCGGTGCGACGGTCAAGGTGGCCACGGGAATGGGCTCACGCGTGCGCGTCGTCCTCGGCGCGGGTGCCCCCAACGTCGTGGCCGTGCCGAACCGTCTGGGCAAGGAGCCGATCCCCACGCCGACCATCACGTCGACCCCCTCGGCCTCCGGGAACATCGAGACCCGCAAGGCCGACGCCGACATCTGCTCCTGACTCCCCCTCTCCCCTTGATCGGGTGACCCGACAAAAGCCCGCTCCACCCGAGTTGGCAGGTCGGGTCGAGCGCCCCATGATCGGGTGACCCGATCATGGGGCGGGGGTCAGAAGAGGCGTGACGCGGCCACGTCGGGAGGCTCCTCCAGCGCGAGGAGACGGGCCTTGCGCTCCAGCCCACCGGCATACCCGGTCAGGGAACCGGCGGCACCGATGACCCGGTGGCACGGGATGAGGATGCTCACCGGGTTGTGCCCGACGGCCCGGCCGACCCGCTGCGCCAGACCGGGGTTGCCGAGCTCGCGGGCGATCGCGCCGTAGGTCGTCGTCGTGCCGTAGTCGACGCTCATCAACAGGCTCCAGACCTGCTCCGAGAAGGGGTCGCCGTGCGTCACCGTCGGGACGGTGAACGTCGTCCGCTCGCCACGGAAGTACTCGGCGAGCTCGCGAGCCGTGGTCTCGAAGACGGAGTCGCCGGTCGGGGAGATCCCGGTGCCGATCTGGTCGTCCGCCGGAGGGTGCCAGTGGACCGGGAAGTAGAGGCCGGCGAGGGCCGCACCCTCCGCAACCGCCAGGAGGTCGCCGAGGTCCGTCGCAAGCGTGGTGTGGCGGCGGGGGAGCGGGGTCGTCGTCATGATGCCCATTGAACGACGCAGCACCGACGGTTGTGAGTCGGGGCCGGAAGTCAGCCCGGTCGGCACGCGGCCCGGACACGGAAGAGGCCCTGGGCGCCGAAGCTCCCAGGGCCTTTTCCGTCGGCGGAGGCGGGGGGATTTGAACCCCCGATGGGTGTGAACCCAAACCGCATTAGCAGTGCGGCGCCATAAACCGGGCTAGGCGACGCCTCCTCAGCCGGATCAGGGTAACCGTCCTCACCCGCGCCGAGCAAAGCGGATGCGGCGAAGGGGTCGGGAGGACACAATGAGCCGCTGCCCACACCACGCTCAGGAGTCACGAATGACCCTCACCCCGCGACCGCCCGGCACGCCCGGACCATGGCCCGAGTCATCGCCGACTCCCACCGCGCCGTATGCCGCACAGCTGCCTGCGCCTGGCGCCACCCGTCCCGCATGGGTCGCCTGGACCGCGTTGGCGCTGAGTGCCCTGTCCTTCGTGATCGCCACGAGCATCGGGATCCTGTATGCCGTGGACCGCTTCTCCGAGTCCGTCCCCAGCCCCGCGCCGAGCTCCTCGGACGAGGAGTTGCTCTATGACGCGGGCTTCCCGGCCTGGGGAACCGTTGACATCGCACCGTCCGGGGCCGTCACCGAGATCGCCCTGAACAACGCCGTCACCGACGCGCTGACCGAGGCGCTCGATGACGAGTCGACCGTCAACGACGTGTTCTGCGACGCCCTCCTCGCGCCGAAGAAGGACCTCGTCACGACCTGTTCGGTGTCGGTCGACGAGTACGACTCGACCGTCGTCCTGTTCTTCGTCGACACCGAGGGCGACTTCCTGGCCACCCTCTACTGACGGCGGACGGGTCGCCGAGGAGGTCCGGCGCCGAATCCACGCCCGCTCCTGCTCGTTCGCGCCCCTGTCGGGTCAGGCGCCAAGGGCGGGGATGGAGACGGTGATGGTCGTCTGACCCGGGCGGCTGTCGAGACCCACGCTGCCGCCATGGGACTTCGCGACGGCGTCCACGATGGAGAGCCCCAGGCCGGTGGACCCACCTGCCCGGGTGCGGGCCTCGTCGCCGCGGGTGAAGCGCTCGAAGGCGCTGTCCTGCAGCTCTTCCGGCACCCCGGGGCCGTCGTCGGACACGGTGACGCGCACCCAGCCCTCGCTCTGCCGCAGGGACGTCACGACTCGGGTCCCGGCGGGGGTGTGTGTGCGCGCGTTGGCGAGCAGGTTGGCGAGGACCTGGTGCAGCCGGGCCCGGTCGCCGGTCACCTCGACGGGCTCGTCGGGCAGGTCGAGCTCCCAACGGTGGTCGGGCGCTGCGGCGTGTGCGTCCGAGACCGCATCCATCGCCAGGAGCGACAGGTCGACCGGCTCGCGCTCCAGGGGCCGTCCGGCGTCGAGCCGCGCGAGCAGCAGCAGGTCCTCGACGAGCCCCTGCATCCGCAGCGCCTCCGACTCGACCCGGGCCAAGGCATGGGTGACCGTCGAGGGAACGGGCGCGGGCTCGCGACGGGACAGCTCGGCATACCCACGGATGGACGCCAACGGCGTCCGCAGCTCGTGCGAGGCGTCCGCGACGAACTGCCGCACGCGGGTCTCGGACTCGTGTCGTGCCTGCAGCGCGCCCTCGACGTTGTCGAGCATGTTGTTGAGGGCGAAGCCGACCTGCCCGACCTCCGTGCGTTCGTCGGTGTCGGCCACCGGCACACGCTGAGCGAGCGCCACGGCCCCGGAGTCGAGCTCGAGCCGACTGACCTGGGTGGCCGTGTGGGCAACGCGCGACAACGGGGCGAGGTTGCGGCGGACGAGCCACTGCCCGCCGAGAGCGACGAGGGCCAGGCCGGCGATGGTCGTGCCGACGACGAGGCCGATGACGGCCTCGACGATGCGGCTGATGCCGCTCATGGGCAGGCCCGAGATGACGGTGTTGCCTGCGTTCCCGACGGCGGACGCGACGCGGTAGCTCCCCAGGCCCTCGACCTCGACGGTCCTGGGGGAGGCGCCGATGCGGGCCGCCTGCAGGGCGTCGATCTGAGCCGAGCTGAGCTCGCCGATGTCGCGGCCGTACTGCACCTGGTTGCGGACGACGACACCGTCACGCAGCACCACGAGCAGCGACTCGCCGCCACCGCCGGGGATCGGGCCTCCACCGGCCCCCGGTCCACGTGGACCGCCGGCGCGCACGAGGGACGACGTGACGTCCTGGTCGATCTGGTTGACGAGGTGGTTCTGCAGGGCGATGACGGTGAACGTCGAGGTGGCTGCCGTGATGACGAGGAAGAGCCCGACGACGGCGGCCACGAGCTTCGTCGTCAGTGACCAGCCGCTCGGGTCGACCCAGGAACGCTGGGACCGGCTCATTCCGCCGGCTTGAGGACGTAGCCGACGCCGCGCATCGTGTGGATCGTCGGCGCGCGGCCGGCGTCGACCTTCTTGCGCAGGTAGGAGATGTAGAGCTCGACGACGTTGGCCTGTCCGCCGAAGTCGTAGTTCCACACGCGGTCGAGGATCTGTGCCTTCGACAGCACCCGCTTGGGGTTGCGCATGAGGTAGCGCAGCAGCTCGAACTCGGTCGCCGTGAGGCGGATCTCGTCGCCGCCGCGCGTCACCTCGTGGCTGTCCTCGTCCATCGTGAGGTCACCGACGACGATGAGCGACGACGAGTCGTCGGCGACGACGGTCGTTCGCCGCATGAGCGCACGCAGCCGCGCCACGACCTCCTCGAGGCTGAACGGCTTCGTCACGTAGTCGTCGCCACCGGCAGTGAGCCCGGCCACGCGGTCCTCGACGGCGTCCTTCGCCGTGAGGAAGAGCACGGGGACGGCGTCGTCGTCGGCGCGCATCCGGCGCAGCACCTCGAGACCGTCGAAGTCGGGCAGCATCATGTCGAGCACGACCGCGTCGGGCTGGAACTCGCGTGCGGCCCTGACGGCCTTGAGGCCGGTGCCCGCGGAGCGCACGTCCCAGCCCTCGTAGCGCAAGGCCATCGACAGCAGCTCGGTGAGGTTGGACTCGTCGTCGACGACGAGGACGCGGACAGGACTGCCGTCGGGTCGCTGCAGCTTCGCGGACGAGGTCTGTGACGTGCTCATGTCGTCCAGTAGACCGCTGCGTGGTCGATGCTCCCCATGTGCCGCCTGTGTGGTTCTTGTGAACAGCGGAGGGTATGCCGCCCGCGCAGGTGTGCGGACGGCATACCCTCCGCTGGTTCTCAGGGCCCACTGCGGCGACGCGTCAGAGCGTGCGCGAGATGAGCTCCTTCATGATCTCGTTGGTCCCGCCATAGATCTTCTGGACGCGGGCGCCGGCATACATGCGGGCGATGGGGTACTCCATCATGTAGCCGTAGCCGCCGAAGACCTGGAGGCACCGGTCGATGACGTCGCACTGCACGTCGGTCGTCCAGTACTTCGCCCGGGACGCCGTGGCGGCGTCGAGCCGGCCCTCGAGGTGCAGCCCGATGCAGTAGTCGAGGAACGTCCGGGCGGCCAGGACGTCGGTGCTCACCTCGGCGAGGGTGAAGCGCGTGTTCTGGAAGTGCCCGATCGGCTTGCCGAAGGCCTCACGCTCCTTCGAGTAGGCGATGGCCAGCTCGACGGCCCTGTCGGCGGACGCGACGGCACCGACGGCGATGGCCAGCCGCTCCTGGGGCAGCTGGAGCATGAGCTGGTAGAAGCCCTGCCCCTCGGCGTCGCCCAGCAGGTTGGCGACCGGGACGCGCATGTCGGTGAAGGACAGCTCGCGGGTGTCCTGCCCGTGCTGACCGATCTTGTGGAGGACGCGGCCGCGCTCGAACCCCTCGAGTCCCGGCGACTCTGCACCGCCACCGACCTCGGCGACGACGAGCGAGACCCCCTGTGCGCCTTCCCCGCCGGTGCGGGCGACGATGAGGACGAGCCCCGCGTGGGAGGAGTTGGTGATGAAGGTCTTGCTGCCGTTGACGACGTAGTGGTCGCCGTCGCGCCTGGCGGTCGTGCGGATCCGCTGGAGGTCCGACCCGGTCGACGGTTCGGTCATGGCGATGGCGCCGATGAGCTCGCCCGTCGCCATGCGGGGGAGCCAGCGCTGCTTCTGCTCCTCCGAGCCGTAGTTGAGGAGGTAGTGGGCCACGATCGAGGAGTGCACCGAGTAGCCGAGGGCGTCGTCGCCGGCCCGTCCCTGCTCCCACATCACCGCGGCCTCGTGGGCGAACGTGCCGCCACCGCCGCCGTACTCCTCGGGGACCGAGATGCAGAGCAGCCCGGCCGCGCCGGCCGCCAGCCAGGTCTCCCTGTCGACCTGGTGCTGCTCGGAGAAGCGCTCGACGTGGGGAGTGACCTCGCGCTCGAAGAAGGTGCGGGCCAGGGTCGCGACATCGGCGACCTCCTCCGCCATCCAGGGTGAGACGTAGGTCGGGGGAGCGAGGATCTCGGGCACGGTGACTCCTTCGTCGGTGAACGGGTCAGCAGGACAGGTCAGGCAGAGGGCGATGTGACGGCAGCCAGCGGGATGTCGTGCTCGTGCGCCCACTGCTGCCACGCGAGGGCAGTGCGGGATGCGAAGACCTGCTCCAGCCGCTGGCGCGTGAGGTCCGCAGGGTCGAGCTCCAGGGCGGTGAGCAGCCTCGCGGTGAAGTGCGGTTCGAGCGCGGCGAGCGCGACGTGACCCTGCGACGCGGCATACACGTCATAGACCGGCAGTGCGCCACCGAGCAGGCCGTCGGGCACGGTCAGCCCGTGGACGACGGGCCGGGCCATCATGTGCGCGAGGTCCGCGAGGGCGACCTCGCGGCGGCAGCCCTGCCCGGTGCGTGCGCGCTCGACGAGAGCCGCTGCGGCCTCGCCCGCCGCCCGCTCGGCGCCGGCCAGGTCGACGACGGTCGTGGCCGGCATGCGCCCGTCCCTCACGAGCCCGGCAGCTGCCTGGTAGGTGAGGTCGTGTCCGGCGGTCTCGGCGTCGTCGCCTGAGTGGCCGACGATGTCGACCTGACAGACCTGGGTATGCCGTCCGCTCACCGCTGCGTGGTCGAGTCCCAACCGCGCCAGCGCTGAGGGACGCGAGCTGGTGACGAAGACGTCGGTCTCGGCGAGCAGCTCGTCCAGCCGCGCGCGGCCCGCATCGCTCTTGAGGTCCAGGCGCTCGATGGCCTGGCCCTCGTGGAGCTCGTCGAAGTAGGCCAGGGCGAAGTG
Organism: Knoellia altitudinis; assembly: GCF_042666355.1. NCBI lineage: Bacteria > Bacillati > Actinomycetota > Actinomycetes > Micrococcales > Intrasporangiaceae > Knoellia > Knoellia altitudinis. The sequence goes on along the minus strand of NZ_JBHTDK010000001.1, from coordinate 1,320,072 downwards.
CTCCAACGGGTCGCCGGTCGGTGGGAGCACGGTCGTGACGCTCGCTCCCCACGATGCCAGCCGCGCGACGGCGGCCGGCCCCGGGAGGTTGACGGCGATCGAGAGGACCCGCTTGCCCTCCAGCGGCCCGGTCATCAGGACGCCGCGGCGGCCTTGGCGGGGACGTCGACGAGGGTGCCGGACGCCGCGCGCGCAGTGAGCCACGCCGACGGGCGGAAGCGCTCGCCGTAGGAGTCGGCGAGCTCGTTGGCCCGCGTGACGAACCCGGCGAGGCCGCCCTCGTAGTTCGTCATGAAGGTCGCCGGTCCACCGGTGTGCGGCGGGAAGCCGATGCCGAAGATGCCGCCGATGTTGGCCGACTCGGGGTCACCGAGGACACCGTCCTCGAAGCAGCCGGCGGTCTCGAGCGCCATCCGGAAGAGGTAGCGGTCGCGCAGGTCGCGCACCGGGATGTCGGTGCCCTTGGACCAGCGCTCCCGCAGATCGGGCCACAGGACCTTCGGTGCGCCCTCGGGGTAGTCGTAGAGGCCGGCGCCGGCGGCACGACCCTTGCGACCGAGATCCACGAGCGTGTCGATGACGGTCTCGCCGGGGGTCTTGGTGAGCTCGCGCCCCTCGGCGGCCGCCGCCTTGGCGGCCTCGCCCCGGATGTGCTGGGTCAGGGTGAGCGACACCTCGTCGAGCATCGCGAGGGGCGGGGCGGGGAAGCCGGCCGACGTCGCGGCCCGCTCGATGACCTGGGGGTCGACGCCCTCGGCGACGAGCTGGGCGCCCTCGTCGATGAGGGTCCCGAAGACGCGGCTGGTGTAGAAGCCGCGGCCGTCTCCGACGACGATCGGGATCTTGCGGATCTGCTGGACGAGGTCGATGGCGCGGGCGGTGGCCTCGTCCGAGGTGCGCTCGCCGCGGATGATCTCGACGAGCTTCATCTTGTCGACGGGGCTGAAGAAGTGCAGTCCGATGAAGTCCGCCGGGCGCGTGGCGAAGCCCTGGAGCCCGGTGATGGGCAACGTGGAGGTGTTGGAGCAGAGGAGGGTGTGGGGTCCGACCACAGCCTCCACCTCGGCGAAGACCTTCTCCTTGAGGTCGTGGTCCTCGAAGACGGCCTCGATGACGACCTCGACGCCGGCCAGGTCGGCGGCGTCGGCGGTCGGCGTGATCCGGGCGAGGGTGGCGTCGCGGTCCTCCTGGGACAGCCGGCCCTTGGCGACTATTGCGTCGAGGAGCTTGGCCGCGTGGGCCTTGCCCTTCTCGGCGCCCTCGACCGACACGTCCTTGAGGACGACGTCGATGCCGGAGGTGGCGCAGGCGTGGGCGATGCCGGCGCCCATCATCCCGGCGCCGAGGATGCCGACCTGGCCGACCTTGGCGCGCTCGATGCCGGCCGGGCGCAGCGCACCCGAGCTGATCGACTGCAGGTCGAAGAAGAACGCCTGGATCATCGCGGTGGACTCACGACCGGCAGCGAGCTCGGCGAAGTAGCGGGACTCGATGCGGCTCGCGGTGTCGAAGTCGACCAGGGAGCCCTCGACGGCCGCCGACATGATGGAGCGAGGTGACTTCACCGGGCTGCCCTTGAGCTGCTTGCGCAGGTTGGACGGGAACGCCGGCAGGTTGGCGGCGAAGGCCGGGGTCGTCGGCGTGCCGCCGGGGATCCTGTACCCCTTGACGTCCCAGGGCTTCACGGCAGCGGACTCGTCGCCGGCGTGCTCGCGGATCCAGGCCTTGGCGGCGGGGACCAGCTCCTCACGGGTGGCGACGAGCTCGTCGATGACGCCCTTGGCGTGCGCTTCCTTGGGCGAGCGCTGCTGGCCCTGGAGCAGCCAGCCCATGAGGGCCTCGGTGATGCCGAGCATGCGCACGAGGCGGGTCACGCCGCCGCCGCCGGGGAGCAGGCCGAGGGTGACCTCGGGCAGGCCGAGCTTGACCTTGTCGTCGTCGACGGCGATGCGGTGGTGGCACGCGAGGGCCACCTCGAGCCCGCCACCGAGCGCGGCTCCGTTGATCGCCGCCACGACCGGCTTGCCGAGCTGCTCGAGCCGGCGCAGCTGGGCCTTGATCGCCTCGACCTCGGTGAAGGTGTCGGCGACCGTCTCGGGGGTGACCCCCTGGAGGTCGCTGAGGTTGCCGCCGGCGAAGAAGGTCTTCTTGCCCGACGTCAGCACGACGCCGGTGATGTCGTCGCGCTCGGCCTCGAGGCGGTCGACAGTCTGGCCCATCGCGGACTTGTATGCCGCGTTCATCGTGTTGGCGCCCGCACTCGGGTCGTCCATCGTCAGGGTGACGATGCCCTCGTCGTCGCGCTCATAACGGATCATGTTCTCGCTCATGGCTGGTGAAGTTCCTGTCCTGGTTCAGGTGCGCGGTCGGTGGCGCAGGGTCAGATGCGCTCGACGACGGTGGCGATGCCCATGCCGGCACCGATGCAGAGGGTGGCGATGCCGCGCTCGAGGTCGCGACGCTCGAGCTCGTCGACGAGGGTGCCGAGGATCATCGCGCCGGTGGCACCGAGCGGGTGACCCATGGCGATGGCGCCGCCGTTGACGTTGGTCTGGTCCTCGTCCCACCCCATGTCGCGCATGAGCTTGAGGGCGACGGCGGCAAAGGCCTCGTTGATCTCGACGAGGTCGATGTCCGAGGCGCTCATGCCGACCCGGTCGAGGGCCTTGCGGCACGCGGGGGCAGGACCGGTGAGCATGATCGTCGGCTCGGAGCCGATGACGGCGGTCGAGATGATCCGGGCGCGAGGGGTGAGGCCCATCTCCTTGCCGACCTGCTCGTTGCCGATGAGCAGGAGGGCCGCACCGTCGACGATGCCCGACGAGTTGCCGGCGTGGTGGATGTGGTTGATCTGGTCGACCTGGGTGTACTTCTCCAGGGCGACGAAGTCGAACCCGCCGGCCTCGCCGATGCCGGCGAACGAGGGCTTGAGGGATGAGAGGGACTCGACGCTCGTCCCCTCGCGGATCGTCTCGTCGCGGTCGAGGATCGTCAGGCCGCTCCGGTCCGTGACAGGAATGACCGACTTGCCGAAGTGGCCGGCCTCCCAGGCTGCGGCGGCGCGGGCGTGCGACTGTGCGGCGAAGCGGTCGACCTCGGCGCGGTCGTAGCCCTCGAGGGTTCCGATGAGGTCGGCGCTGATGCCCTGGGGCACGAAGTCGGTCGCCAGGGCGGTGGCCGGGTCCATGGCCCAGGCGCCGCCGTCACTGCCCATCGGCACGCGCGACATCGACTCGACCCCACCGGCGAGGATGAGGTCCTCGAAGCCGGAGCGCACGCGGGACGCGGCCTGGTTCACGGCCTCGAGGCCGGAGCCGCAGAAGCGGTTGACCTGCACGCCGGCCACGGGCTCGGGCAGACCGGCATACATGGCTGCAACGCGCGGGAGGACCGCGCCCTGGTCACCGACGGGCGACACGATGCCCAGGACGATGTCGTCGACCTTGGCGGTGTCCAGGCCCGGGTTGCGCTCGCGGACGGCGTCGAGAAGTCCGACGACGAGGTCGATCGGCTTGACCTCATGGAGGGAGCCGCTGGCCTTGCCTCTCCCTCGGGGCGTGCGAAGCGCGTCATAGATGACGGCCTGGGGCTGCTCGGGCATGGACCGGCTCCTTCAGAGGTGTTCACGAATGGGCGATGTCGGTTCGCTTGGCACGATACGCAGATGTTGAACACTTGTGCAATGGCGGGTGCGAGTGTTGACTGTCACCCACCATGCCGACCACCCCGACGACCCGGACCACCCCGACGACCCCGACCAGCGACTCGCGGTCCCGGATCCTTGCGACCGCGCTCCGCCTCTTCGCCGCCCGGGGGGCCGGCGCGACCAGCCTGCGCGAGGTCGCTCGCGAGGCCGGGGTCGCGCCGGGCCTCGTCGTGCACCACTTCGGCGGCAAGGACGGGTTGCGCGCCGCCGTCGACGACTTCGTCGTCGACCTCTTCCGCGACGCCGTCGACTCCGTGCCCCTCGACGGACCGGCTGACGAGGTGGTCGCGGCACGTGACCGCGCGGCGGCGCGGATGTTCGAGGACAACCCCGACGCGGTCGACTACCTGCGCCGGGCCGTCGTGACGCCCGACCCGGGCGCTGAGGATCTGGCTCGGATGCTCATGCAGGAGACCATCCGTCGCACCCAGACGTTGCGTGACCACGGCATTGCCCGGAGCCGGATCCCGGTCGAGGAGCAGGCTGTGGCGGTCTTCGTCCGCCAGCTGGGCAACCTCCTGCTCCAGCCGGCGCTGGGCCGGCTCTGGGCACTCGCCGACGCGTCGGCGCCGGTGCCGACGGTGCGAGTGAGCCTGCAGCGCGACACCGACTGAGGTCGGCGCCCAGCGGTGCTGCTCGGCCTTGAAACCGTGCATCACGATCTCGTCGGCGCCGGGACCCGACCGGGCCGAGTCATGACTTCTTCCCCGTCACCCAATCCGGCACGGCAACGTCTCCGAATGTGATGCGTGAATCGCCCCACGTCGGATCAGCGCGGCAGCATCGCCGTGACCATGCAGTCGTCCACGCGTGAGGCGGCACCACGTCGGATACCCGCCATGGGTGGTCGGGTCGTCGCGCCGGAGAGAGCCTGGCTGGCGGCGGCGCCCCCCGGGTCGGCATCTGCCCCGGAGCGGATCCGCCTCGTGATCGCCGACGACCACGACCTGTATCGCCAAGGCCTGAAGGTCGTCTTCGATCTCGAACCGGACTTCGAGATCGTCGCCGAGGCCGGGTCCGCGGGCGAGGCCGTCAGCCGCTGCTCGCGCCTCAGACCTGACGTCGTGATCCTCGGACACCAGATGCCGGGCACCGCCGGGATCGAGGCCTGTGCGGCGATCGCCAGGGCGTCTCCCAACACCAACATCGTCGTCCTCACCTCCTCCGACGAGGATGGCCACCTCTATGCGGCTCTGCAGGCCGGAGCCACCGGCTACCTGCTCAAGGACACCCCTGCCAAGCAGGTCGTCGAGTCGGTGAGGCTGGCCTACGGCGGCCAGTCGGTGATCCCGGCATCCATGGCCGGCCGGTTCCACGCCGAGCTCGCCTCTCTGAGAGCGAGCGTCCGCACTGAGTCGCCCTTGGGGCAGCTCTCCGAACGCGAGCGTGAGGTCCTCCGGCTCGTGGCGCGTGGCCGGACCAACAAGGACATCGCCGCCCGGCTGCTCATCAGCGAGAACACGGTGAAGAGCCACATGCGGACCCTGCTGAACAAGCTGCCGGTCAGCTCGCGGGTCGAAGCCGCACTCTTCGCCGTGCAGCAGGGACTGGTCGAGGAGAGGGACTGAGCTCGTGGGTCAGCGGCGGCACTCCAGTGCCCTGAGGTCGACGGCGTTCCCCATCGCCTCGTAGCCGGCGTCGCCCGGGTGCAGGTGGTCGCCACTGTCGTAGGCGGCCAGCATCCGAGCCGGCCGCGCCGGGTCGCGGACCACGGCGTCGAAGTCGACGACGGCGTCGAACTCGCCGCTGGTGCGGATCCACTCGTTGACGTCGGCGCGGATGGCGTCCTTGGACGCTGACCAGAGGCTGCCGCCCTCCCATGGCGTGATGGTGCCGCCGACGACACAGACTCCCCGGGCGTGGGCTCGGGCGATGAGCTGGCGGTAGGCCTGGATGAGGTCGGCCGGCTCCGTCGCGAACTCCCAGCGCAGGTCGTTGACGCCCTCCATGACGACGACGGTGCTCACATCCGGCTGCGCGAGCACGTCACGGTCGAAGCGGGCCTGCGCACTGACGCCCGGACCGTCGGCGAGCACCCGGTTGCCCGAGATGCCCGCGTTCATGACGCCGAGCTGCTGCGGCCTCGGACCGGACAGGATGCGGCGGGCGAGGACGTTGGTCCAACGTCGGTTGGCGCTCGTCGTTGACTTGTCGCCGTCGGTGATCGAGTCGCCCAGCGCGACCACGGTGTCGACCTGCTGCGGCGCCTCGACGATCGCCGACTCGACCCAGGCATGGCTCGTCGTCGGTGTCGCGAAGGAGCCGGGGGTCTCGTCGGCGGCATGGTCGCCCGGGGCCGAGATCCAGCTCGTCTGGTGGGCGAGCTTGTGGCCACTGACCGTGCCGGCGTCACCGACGACGTGGATGCTCACGGCAAGGGTCGCCTGGGGTGCGAGGTCGCCGGCCAACGGGTCACTGAGCACCTCGGCGCCCACGGGGACCGTCACCGACGGACTGCCGCCGAAGGACAGGCGACGGTTGGTCCCGGTAACCACGGACGCACCCTGCCCGGCCCGCCCCACCCAGACGGAGTCGAACGTCACCGGCACCGAGCCGAACGCGTTGGACAGCGAGATCCGCAGCCCCGACCCGCCCACACTCGTGTGGATGACGTTGCGGACCGTCTGGTCAGCCAGCCTCAGCGTCGTCGTGTCGACCGCCGTGCCCCACGTCCCCACCTGGTCGACGCGCGCACCGGCTGCCGGCGCAACCGCGCCGGTCGATGGTGCCGACGAGGAGGCGGGGGTCCACGGGCTGCTCGAGGGAAGGAACGCGAGAGCCGCCGTCGTCGCGACCGTGGCGGCGGCGGCCAGTGGCGCGCGCAGGGTGAGGCGAGGAGTCATGCCCTCCAGTCAATCCCGCCGTATGCCGTCCCGCCACCGCAGCGGGCGACTTCCCCCAACGTCCGCGCACGGTTCATCGCGACGTCACCACCCTGCCCGTGACAGGTTGCCGTGGCCGGCGTGACGTCTGCAGACGAGACGTCTGACTCAGGCCGACCGGGGTGCGTACATGATGACGGCGACACCGACCAGGCAGATGATCGCGCCGGAGATGTCGTAGCGGTCGGGTTCGAACCCGTCCGCGACCATGCCCCACGCCAGGGATCCGGCGACGAAGACTCCGCCGTAGGCGGCCAGGATGCGCCCGAAGTTCGCATCGGCCTGCAGTGTCGCGACGAACCCGTACAGACCGAGCGCGACCACGCCGGCACCGATCCAGATCCAGCCCTTGTGCTCACGGACTCCCTGCCAGACCAGCCACGCCCCACCGATCTCAGCGAGGGCGGCCAACGCGAACAGCAGCAGGGACTTCACGACGGTCATGCGCCAGAGTCTCCCAAGCGCCCACGCCCCGGCATCATCAGGCCGCGAAACGAATGTCGCGGTCAGCTCACCAACGGGCGCTCCGGCTGGGCGTCCCCGGAGTCGCGGAGGACCACAGCGGCCGCGCTGCTCATGTGCTCGGCCCGAGCCTGCCAGCTCATGCCCATGAAGTGGACGGCGTGCGGGAACGGCACGCGGGGCCGGTCCGCGTAGGACTCGGGCACGGAGTTGTAGCAGCTCTCGCTCGTCCGCCCTTCGAGGTATGGCTGGTTCCAGCCCGTGGGCAGCCAGCTCGTCCCGGCGAGGAAGGGCGATCCGCGCCCGGGGCCGGCCCAGTGGTACCTCTCGTCGCCTCGGTCCCACCCGAGGGCGGCGAGCACGGCGCCCTGGTCCGCCCACGGCCCGGGTTGTGGTCCGGCCGCCTCGACGGCGTCGAGGAAGGCGAACGCCTGGGGGCAGGACCTCATCAGCCACACACCGGTGTTCGGGTTGACCCGGTGCTCGAAGGGGACGTGCTCGAGCGCCAACGCCTGGAAGTGGTCGGGGTGCAGGTGGTCGGCGATGTCCTCGTCCGCCCGCACCAGCAGGACGTCGGCGTCGAGCCACAGGACGAGGGGGAACTCGGTCAGGGCCTCCCGCATGACGGCGATCTTCGCCCACTTCGCGTGTTGGGCGGCCTCGTCGGCCCTGGTTCCATCACGAGGGAGGTCGCGGGCGCGCACCTGGTAGCCCCACCGGTCGCCGAAGAGCCGGAAGGTCGGCAGCGCGAACTGATGCAGCAGGCTGTGCATGTTCGGGCCGGCAGCCGTGACCACCACGCCGCGAGCACCAGCGGCGCCCGGTGGGTCCTGAGGTGTGCTGAGCTGGGTCATCTTCTGCTCTCCTCGGTCGTGCTGCAGCTCCTCCTGCGCTGCAGGATGCTCCACGTCTTGGACCGTAACAAGGGGGCTCAACGTCGGGCAGCGTTTGGACACCTTGGGGCGCACCGTTCATCGAGACGTCACCCTGCGGCATACCCAGTGTTCCGGCGCGGCACGCGAGAGGCGCCGCTCCCCGGAGGGAGAGCGACGCCTCGTCAGCGATGCAGCGCCTCAGCGCTGGAGGACCTGCACCTCCGAGACCGCGATCAGCTGCGCACCGGCATAGGCGCTCGTGCAGTCGGTCGCGTTGGCCGGGTCGTTGTCCTGCTCGCCCGCGAACTCCGGGCCGCCCTGGCACTGGTTCGTGGCCAGACCGATCCGCAGGTGCGTCGCCGCCGTCTGCGGGATGGCGAACGAGCGCATCTTCAGCTCCGGCGCCACGGGGCGGGGAGCGGCCCCGGGGAAGGCGTCCGGCGTGGACGTGAAGACGGGCCGGAAGTCAGCATCCTGGTTGCACAGGACCCTGCCCCTGGCGTCGCACGCGAACACCGTGAACTGGCGCACGTTCTGGAACCGACCGGCTGCACCGGGCTCGGGCAGCGCACTCACCTGGACCCGGCGCACGACCTGGCGGCCGCCGGCGAGGTCGATGGTGAACTGCTTCTGCGCCGCCGTGGGTGCAGCCACCGTCGTGGTCGTCGAACCCTCGTCTCCGTCGATCATCGCCGGGACGTCGTTGCCCACGCCGGTGACGGTCGCACCCGCCTGGCTGCTCGCCAGGTTGGTGAGGAGTCGCACCGGGAGGTCACGGGTCTGGCGCGGGTTTGCCGAGAACGAGAACGTCGTCTGGGCCCGTCCCGGAGCGAGGACCGTGTAGGTGCGGGCACCGGGGAGGATCTGGAACGTGTCCCCGAGGGCGCTCGCGCCGTCCGTGTCGGCGATCGGTGTCGACCGCGCGGTGTACTCACCGACGAAGAGCTGGGCACCCGTCACCGGGCGGCCGTCCTCGTCGGTGGGGGAGAACCGCAGGGTGGCGGGGTCGCCGTAGGCCGACGTGAAGCTCGGCGTCGGGTTGGAGTCCGCGCTGTTGACCGAGGACGCGCCCTGACCCAGACCACGACCGGCGAAACCGTTCCACAGGATGTCCTGGTTCGCGCCACCGAAGCGGAGGAGGTCCGCGGCGAGCATGGCGTTGCGGGCATCGACCATGGAGACCGAACCCGACGGCATGAGCAGCCAGGCGTCGAAGACGAGCTGCATCCAGCGACGGTTGCCCGGGCAGGCCGTGGCCGCCGTAGCCCCGGTCGCGCAGCTGCGCTGCAGGGCCGCGTCACCGGCGCCGTAGCGACCGATGAACGCACTGCGGATGTCGCTGTGGGTGGCCGACCAGATCTCGCCGTCCGCGTGGACCTGCGGTCCGGTGAGGTCGTAGCCCACGTTGCTGTAGTTGAGCGGGCTCTTGCTGAAGTTGTAGTTGCGGATGCCGCGGTTCTCGTTGCCCGTGGCGTAGGAGGCCATCGGGATCGCGGTGGCGCTCACCGGCACGTAGCCCCACTCCTGCAGGTACTCCGTGGCCATGAGGTCCGACCAGCTCTCACCCATGGCGCCGGCCTGGAGGCCGGACAGGCCGCTGTTCGGCCCACCTGCCATGCGGTTGCTGATGCCGTGGCCGTACTCGTGGCCGATGACCGACATGTCGAAGTCGCCGTCGACGCAGGGTGCGTAGAACGCGCCGGCGAGCGGCTGCCAGAGGTACATGTTGCTGTAGCCGCTGGTGCCCTCGGGGGGAGTGCCGAAGTTGGCGTTGTTGCGAGCACCGGCCAGCGCGCCCGACTGGCTGAAGCCGAGGACGGGGTCGTTGCCGACTCCGCCCTTGCCGGCGTTGTCGCGCTGGAAGTTCCACGCGGACTCGGTGAAGCCGAGCTGGTAGGACCAGTCGTGCATGCGGTTGTGCATCGCGAAGAGGTTGGTCGTCGCCGCGTCGATGTCGTTGCGCGCGCCACTCGTGTAGCTGGCCGGGTCGCACTTGCTCGTGGACCACTGGTTGGTCCACGGGTAGACGTAGTTGCGGTCGCTCTTGGGCGTTGCCGGGTTCACCGTGCCGACGCCGAGCCAACGCTCGCCGCTGAAGGCGTTGTTGCCACTCGTCGTCGTGGTGCTGAGGTTCGTGGCCGGGTCAACGTCCCACGGCTTCGGCGAGGCCGGGTTGGCCACCGTCTCGGCGCAACCGGCGGCGGTCGTCCAGCACCACTCGACCCGGGTGTCGGTCGAGCTGTGGTCGGTCGCCGGGGTGCCGGTGAAGACCTTCCACCGCGGGTTGTCGGAGTCGAAGTCCACGAGGGACTCGCGAGCGATGACCTCACCGTGCGCCGCGTCGACGTAGACCGAGTAGCCGCTGTCCGCGTGGTCACGGACGACGACCTGGTATGCCGTGCGCGCGTCACCTCCCGGGACCGGGATCGCGACCAGCTTGGCGGTCTGCTCGCCGACGAGACCCTTCGCCGTGAGCGCCGTCCAGCCGGCCTCCTTGCTCTTGCTCTTGCTCGCTGCGCCGCCACGGGTGATGCCCGTCGCCCTGGCGCCGACGTTGGCGGCTGCCTTGGCGAGGGCCTGCTCCGCCGACAGGGAGGGTGCGGCGCGGCGGGCCGCGCTCTTGCCCCGGACGGGAGCGAGGGTGGAGCTGACGTAGCGCGCGCTGCCGTTGTCGACGGCCACGACGACGAGTCCGTCGATGCCGGCCTCGACCCCGCCGAACGTCTGGCGCAGCATGACGACCGAGGTGTCGCCGATCTTGTTGGTGCTGACGTGCTGCATCGCGGTGATGTCAGCGGCGGTGACCCCGAATGCTGCCGCGTTCTCGACGAGGTAGGCGCGCGCTGCGACGAGGGGGTCGGATCCGAGCCCGGTGGCGAGAGGGGTCGTGCCCGACGGGGTGATCGACCCGACCGAGCCGAGGCGGTTCCACGTGACGGCGCCGCCACCGCTGCCGCGCTGGTTGCGGCTGGATGCGGCTGCGGCCTGCTGCGCTGCGCTGGGTGCGGCCTTGGCCTTGCGGACGTCGACGTCCGGCAGGTGGTCGTGGTCGTGGGCGTCCCCGGCGGCCGGTGCCCCCGGAGGGCGGTCGTCCGTCGCCGCGAAGGCGGTCCCGGGTGCGGCCGTACCGACGGCCACGGCTGCTGCGAGAGCCGCCGCGGAGAGGGTGATCCCCTGGCGTCTTCCTCTGTGGGTCATGACATGACTCCCCTTGGTGAGGGCACCCCGACGGTCACGGTTCGTGCCGTTCGCCTGGTGCGATCCCCTCAGCAAAGTCGGCGACGGGTAAGGAGGGGTCCTCCTACGAGTCAGTAGTTGGCAAAGTCGCATGCCGTGGCGTCAGAAAGCCCCGGTACTCGCCGCTTCCGGCACCCCAGCGGTCGGGGCAGCGGTCGGGGCTGCGCCCAAGGGCTCGGACCAAGAAACGGAGTGTTCGGCCCGGGACGGTTCCGGGCCGAACACTCCGTTTCTGTGACTGGGCGGAAATGGTGGGAGTGGGTGGGTCAGACCCCGAGGCGAGCCTTGAGGCCGTCGAGCTCGACCTGCAGCGCGGTCGGGAGGTTGTCACCGAACTTGGCGAACCACTCCTCGATCTGCGGGATCTCGGCCTTCCACTCCTCGTTGTCGACCGTGAGCGCCTTGGCGAGCTCGGCCGGGTCCATGTCGAGGCCGTCGGTGTCGATCGACTCGGGGGTGGGGACGTGGCCGATGGCGGTCTCGACCGCGGCGGCCTTGCCCTCGATGCGCTCGATGGCCCACTTGAGGACACGGGCGTTCTCGCCGAACCCGGGCCACACGAAGTTGCCCTCCTCGTCGCGCCGGAACCAGTTGACGTAGAAGATCTTGGGCAGCTTGCTCGCGTCGGCGCTCTTGCCGATGTCGATCCAGTGCTGGAAGTAGTCGCCGGCGTCGTAGCCGATGAACGGCAGCATCGCCATCGGGTCGCGGCGGACCACACCGACCTCACCGGTGGCAGCGGCAGTCGTCTCGGACGAGAGCGTCGCGCCCATGAACGTGCCGTGGGTCCAGTCGCGCGACTCGGTGACGAGCGGGACGGTCGTCTTGCGGCGCCCACCGAAGAAGATCGCGGAGATGGGCACACCCTGCGGGTCGTCGTACTCGGGCGCGAGGATGTCGCACTGCTTGATGGGAGTGCAGTAGCGGCTGTTGGCGTGGCTCGACAGCTCGCCGGCCGCGCCCTTCTCAGGGGTCCAGTCCTCGCCCTTCCAGCTGGTGGCGTGGGCCGGGGTGTTCTCCAGGCCCTCCCACCAGATGTCGCCGTCGTCGGTCAGGGCCACGTTGGTGAAGACCGAGTTGCCCTTGTTGATCGTGGCCATGGCGTTGGGGTTGGTGTGCTCGTTGGTTCCGGGAGCGACGCCGAAGAACCCGAACTCGGGATTCACGGCATACAGACGACCGTCCTTGCCGAAACGCATCCAGGCGATGTCGTCGCCGAGGGTCTCGACCTTCCAGCCGGGGATCGTCGGCTTGAGCATCGCCAGGTTGGTCTTGCCGCAGGCGCTGGGGAAGCCGGCCGCGATGTAGTAGACCTGCTGCTCCGGCGAGGTGAGCTTGAGGATGAGCATGTGCTCGGCCATCCAGCCCTCGTCGCGCGCCATGACACTGGCGATGCGCAGGGAGTAGCACTTCTTGCCGAGCAGGGCGTTGCCGCCGTAGCCCGAGCCGTAGGACCAGATCATCCGCTCCTCGGGGAACTGGACGATGTACTTCTCCGGGTTGCAGGGCCACTTCACGTCCTGCTGGCCGTCCTCGAGGGGGGCGCCGAGCGAGTGGAGCGCAGGGACGTACTTCGCGTCCTCGCCGAGCTCCTCGATCCGTTCGAGGACAGGAGTGCCGCAGCGGGCCATGACCCGCATCGACGCGACGACGTACTCGGAGTCGGTGATCTCGACACCGAACATCGGGTGCTCGGACTCGATGTGACCCATGACGAACGGGATGACGTACATCGTGCGGCCGGTCATGCAGCCGGCATAGAGCCCGCGCATGAGGTCCTTCATCTCGTTCGGGTCCATCCAGTTGTTGGTGGGCCCGGAGTCCTTCTCATCCACGGAACAGATGTAGGTGCGGTCCTCGACACGGGCCACGTCGCTGGGGTCGGAGGCGGCATAGAAGCTGTTGGGCTTCTTGGCCTCGTCGAGCTTGATGAACGTGCCGGCGGCGACGAGCTTGTCGGTGACCCGGGTCCATTCCTCGTCGGACCCGGTCACCCACACGACCTCGTCGGGGGTGGTCATCGCGGCGACCTCGTCGACCCAGGCCTGGAGGCCTGCGTGCGTGGTGCCCTGAACGGGTGCGGCGGGTGCGGTCATCTGCGTCCGTTGTCCTTCCGGTTCCGAGCGTGTGCTCGGCTGTGGGCCCGGCCAGCGCCGGAGCCACCTCGGAAGGGGATCCGACGACTGACCTGCTGGAGTGATCACGGTACTCGCATCGTGAGACGCGTCTTGCCTCGTGAGGCGAGTCCGTGGTCGCGGCTCCTGAAGGAACCGTTTGTCCACCGTAGGAGGTCGAGCGGACAGGCAGGACGGCGGAAACCTTTCCGCATCTATGAGGTCCCTCACACACCCTCCGACCTGCGGATTCGTCGGGGGGTCGCCGGACGCCTCGGGGAGTGCCGTCCGTGCCCGGACCGCGAGCGCGTATGACTGCCCGGCGGTGGAGCGGCATTCTCAGTGGGTCAGGTCGGCCTTCTCCACGGCTTCCTCCAGGGCGTCCACGAACCCGTTCACGATCTCTCGGAGCAGGCGCGCCTTGTGCAGGGCGTTGCGCGCGGAGTCGCGATCGTCCGCGTAGAAGTCCAGCGTGACCATCCGCTGGCAGTCAGCCAGGTTCAGCTGTGCGTCGACACTGGCGGACTCGTCCGCGTCCGCGTCCGTGTCGGTGTCCGCGTTCGCCGCGTGGGTTCGGGCGCGCTCGAGGTCGACCTGGGCGATGGCGTAGGCGCCGGCGTGATGTCCGCGCCGGTTCAGGAACCGACGGCGGTAGTAGAGACGGGACATGGTGACCTCCTGTGGGGCAGCGGTAGCCGCCTTTCCAGGTGGTGGTGCACGAATGCCGCCGATGCGTTCACGCCTCAAGGATGGCGGCGTCGTGCAGCCCCCCGCAACCGGGTTGAGCGCGAGGTGTGCCCTGGGGCCGACCTGTCGCCCCTCGCCACTGCCACGGGCACGCCGTCTGTGGACGGCTACGCATGCACAGGGATGCCGACCTCGGTTGCGCGAGCGGGCGGCATACAACGGATTTCTTGTGCGGGTGGGTGCTCGCGTATGCTTGCCGATCGTTGCGCCGACAGGCTCAACAGGCGCCCGTAGCTCAACGGATAGAGCATCTGACTACGGATCAGAAGGTTAGGGGTTCGAATCCCTTCGGGCGCACTCTGTGTTGAGACAGACGACGGGCCCCCGACCAGCGGAAACGCTGTCGGGGGCTTACTCGTGCCCGGCATCCGGAGGGCCCCGGATGAGGGCGTGGGCCCCAAAATGGGCCCCAAAATTCGCGCCGGAGTGCTCGGGTCGCGTGGGGTGACACTGAGGTCGTGAGCACAACGAATCGGGTCGTGACTGACCACACGACCCACTCCTCGCGGCTTTCGGGGTCATGGACACCGCACCTCACACCCAGGCCACCCTCCTGCTCAACCTCAACGAGGTCGCGACCCAGCTGCGCTGGACGCGCCGCAGCGTGGAGCGCCAGATCTCGGATCGCCGGTTGCGCGCGGTTCACCTCGGTCGCTCCGTACGGGTCGAGCGCGCCGAGCTCGACCGGTTCGTCGCGTCCCTGCGCGATCCCCATGCGGGGTAGGCCCGATGCGCGGTAGGCCACGGGCCAGCACGGCCGACAGCGCCACGACGAGATACCGCGGCGCCGACGGCCGGTGGCACGCCAGGGTCACCGTCGGGCGCCGCCTCGACGGGGAGCGCGACCGCCGCCACCTCAGCCGGGCGACCAAGCGCGAGCTCGACACCGCCGTGCGCGAGCTGGAGAACGCACGCGAGAGCGGCCAGCAGCTCTGGCTCCTCGACAACATCACCGTGGAGCAGTGGCTCGAGCACTGGCTCGAGGAGATCCTGCCGTTGTCGGTGCGGTGGAAGACCCGCTCCGGGTACGCCAGCCACCTGCGCGTCCACGTCATCCCGTCCATCGGACCCGCGCGGCTGACCGAGCTGCGGCCCGAGACCCTGGAGCGCCTCTACCGCCAGCTGATCGACGACGGCCGGTCAACCCACGTCGTGCACGGCGTCCACCGCGTCCTGCGCTCCAGCCTCAATGAGGCTGTCCGGCGCCAGCGGCTCCTGACCAACCCCGCGGCCCTGGCACGGCCGCCGCGGGTCGAGCGAACCGAGATCGAACCGCTCACCGCGGATGAGTGCCGCGCGATCCTGCGGGCGTCGCGGGAACGGCTGAACGGGGCTCGCTGGTCGGTCGCGCTGTCCCTGGGGCTGCGCCAGGGGGAGGCACTCGGGTTGATGTGGGACGACGTCGACCTCGACACCGGGGTGCTGAGGGTGCGACGTGCCGTGCAGCGCCGCACGTGGAGCCACGGCTGCAGCCCTCGACGGCGGGCGGAGCCGGCGTGCGGCCACACCCGCGGCGCCGAGTGCCCACAGCGACGCGACGGGGGACTGGTGCTGGTCGAGCCCAAGACCCGCTCGTCCCGGCGCTCGGTGGCCTTGCCGCCGCCGCTGGTGGCCGAGCTGCGCGCCCACCGGACGGAGCAGCTGCGGCTCAAGCTGGAGCGGGCCAACGTCTGGGACCACACCCACGACCTCGTCTTCTGCACCGACTGGGGCGCGCTCATCGACCCGCATGCCGACTACCGCGACTGGAAGCAGATCCTGCGCGACGCCGAGGTGCGCGAGGTGCGCCTGCACGACGCCCGGCACACCGCGGCCACCCTGCTGCTGCTTCAGGGCGTCGACATCCGCACCGTCATGGCGATCATGGGCTGGACCGAGCTGGCCACCGCGCAGCGCTACGTCCACGCCGTTGACGAGCTCCGGCATGAGGCGGCCCGGCGGATGGGTGGGGCACTGTGGGGCGCCGCCTCTGCGGAACCAGCGGGGAGTCGCCAGCCGCCTGGCTGACACATTGCGGGCTCGTCAACGGCGCTGGATCCGTCGCTCGAGGGCGTCGATCAGCGCGTTGGCCGCCGGGATCAGCACCGGCAGGTCGCGGTTGTAGACCCGTCCCGTGTCCAGCCCGACGGCGAGCTCCTCCAGCAGCCGCGCCCACTCGTGGGCACTCGCGGGATGGACGGCTACGGGCACCGTCGTCCGGTGGTGCTGGACCACGGTCTCGGTCCGTACCGTCTCCACGACGCGGTCCACCACGGTCACGGCCGCACGCCCGGACGCGGCAGCGCGCGCCTGCTCCCACGCCCGGTGCCGACACGTCCCCGAGCACCACTTGGGCACGCGGCCGCGGGCCGGCACGGCCACCTCCGCCCCGCACCACCCGCACTCGACGACCTGGCCCGGTACTCGTGGAGCGGGCCGCGCTCGGGTCGTCGCGGGGGGCGCGGACGCCTCCGCGGGCTCCGCCGACTCAGGGTTCTTCACGACGTCCCTCCTGGCCCGTGGGTGCGGATCTCTTCGTCACAACGATATAACCGGAGCCCGGAGTGTATGAGGTGTGTGGGCCATGAGATCTCGGACTTCTAGGTGGGGACGTACCGGCAGGTGCGAGCGCACGGCGATGCACGGTCGGGTAGGCCGAGCGCTCATGAATCGGTGCTCAGGAGCAGAGCAGCGGGCGTGCTCGGTGTAGTCGAGATGATGAGGATGACCGTGCGGCTGGCCAGATCAGGGCTGGCGGGCCCGGATCGGGCTGTAACCCTGCGCGGCGAGCCAAGAGCGGGCGCGGCCCCGCAGCCGATCCTCGCTGCGGGCGTACCACCGATCGGCGGCGGCCGGGTCGGCGGCGATGACGTCCTTGAAGCGGCGAAACGCGCCGCGCCCAGCAACCGCAGTGGTCAGACGGTCGGCCAGGGCGGGGTCCTCGACAGTGCCGATGAACAGTTCCATGTCGCGGTGCCCTGCACGTGAACCCTGCGGGTCCACCCACAACCAGCGCGAGTCGTCCTCCTCCTCCTCCTCGTCGTCGTCGTCGTCTTCTTCCTCGTCGTCATCGAAGTCGTCGACGACGGCCTGTGGCCATACCTCACCGGTCCGCAGATCAAGCCGGCCGCCCCCGTGCACCGGGTCGCCCTCCAAAACCGAGGCCAGCTCGTCCAGGTCCACCGGCACGGGCCGAAGCATCGGCGGCGGGCCGTCGTTGCCGGCTGACGCCAGCGCGGCAGCCAGTTCGGCATCGCCTTCCCAGCCGCGCTCCTCCAGGGCGGCAACGCACCGCCGCGCCATCGCCAACGCGTCGGTCGCATCGCTGGCGACAACGACGAGGATGGCGTCGCCGACCAGCTGCAGCGCATCCTTGGGCCACGGGCTCAACGTCAACAGCTCCACCAGGGCCGGAGAGTCTGCGCGATCGGTGGCACCCCGGAGCCGCGTGCGGTACTCCCGAAGCGACACCCTGCCATTCTGCTACCACCCACGCGCCAACAAGTGGCTGTGCCCCCGAAGTCGGCTGTCACGGCGGAATGCCGATGAAGGCCGCGGCGAATGCGAGAGTCAGCAGCCTCGAGCCGCGCGGCACTGTCCGCGGCAAGACCGGATGTTCGGCCAGACTTGTTGAAGCACGGACGTGGGCGTGTCGTGCCATTTGGTTATCGCTTGCACGCGTAGCGCATCTGACAGCATGTCTCCATGGTCGAGAGCAGGACGCTCCCGCGTCACCTACAGCGGGCATCGGTCGTCGTGGCGCTGAGTGCGGCTGCTGCCGCCTGCTATCTGCTGCTCTCCGACGAGAGTTCAAACTGGTGGGACTGGCTTATGGGCTGCGGGCTTGGGGCTCTGACGCTCTACGCCATACGTGACCTTCTACTCCGAACCAACGAGGAGTTCGTTCCTACTTGGCGTGCGGGCACCTTCTGGGACGTGACCTTGCCGTTCCTTTTTCCGCTTTACCTAATTTGGTGGTCTGAGGATCGAGGGTCCCGGCTTGCTTGGCTCGGTTGGGGGCTGCTGGTAGCTGCTGTCTTGATTCAAGTGTCAATCTGGCGACTCGAGCGATCCCAGGCTGGAGCCTCGAGACACGAAACCGGCGCCCCGCAGCGCTAGGAGTCGCACGAGCGGATCGCGGCGTGTGAGTAAAGGTGTCCGCTGTTGCCGTTGACGGAGATTCGGCTGCGCCAAGGGGCGTTCTGGTGTTGGCTCAACGCGTGAGTATCGTGATGGGCACGCCGGGGGTTCAGGATCTCGAGCAGGTAGCCGACATCCTGAGCGGGTGGCAGTACGACGGGGGGCCCCTGCATCTGCACCCCGGTGATCTGGGTTGGCACTCCTTGAGAGGCGCGGCCGCGACGGCCGGTTCGCTGCGGGTCTGGTCACGAGAGGGCCAGGTCCTGGCCATCGGACTGTTGGACGGTCCTGACGGGCTGCTGCGGATGGCTGTCGACCCCGAGGTGCGCGAGGACGAGGAGCTGTCCCGGCAGCTGGTCGCCGACGTCCAGGACCCACAACGTGGAGTTCTTGCTGGAGGTGGCGCCATCGTCGAAGCGCGAGGGGCCATGCGCTTCGCCGGGCTGCTCGCGCAGGCAGGGTGGAGACCCGATGAGCCGTGGACGCCTTTGCATCGTGACCTCTCCAGCGCCGTGGATGAGGACCTGATCGTCAGAGCTAGGGTGCGCATCGAGACCATCGGGCCGGACCGGGTCGACTCCTGGGTCGCCGTCCACTGGTCGGCGTTCAAGGGCACACCCTTCACCGAGCAGGACCGGCGTGACTTCCGCGACTGGTGGCTGACCATGGCCAACGGCCCGTTCTACCAACGGGCCACCAGCCTGGCCGCATTCGACGACCATGACGACGCCGTCGCCGTTGCTACCGTGTGGTCGGCTGGGCCAGGTCGCCCCGGGCTCATCGAGCCCATGGGGGTCTCCCGAGACCACCGCGGACGCGGCTATGGGGTGGCCATCACGGTGGCCGCCGCGTCGGCTCTGCGCGAGATGCGGTCCTCAAGCGCCATCGTGTGCGCCGAGAGCTCCAACACGTCGGCCCTGTCCACCTACCTGGCGGCTGGGTTCACCGCGCGCGATCAGGTAGCCGACCTGCAGCGTGGCGCCTGAACAATCGCGGGGGAACCAAGCACCCAGAAACCGCTATGCCGATGAGGAACGGGACGCCGAGAATCGGCACGATGAGCGGCAATTCAGGGCGTTTCAGAGACGGCGACCCTCCCAAAGGGCCGCGCCGCAAGCACTCCGTGGGAATCCGATCGGCAAACGACTGCGCCGAGTGCGGCATGTGAGTGCGTTTCAGGCCCGTTTGCGTTCTCAGTTCCGGCTCACCAGCAGATAGCGCTCGTCTTCGATCTCCTTGCCCCAGTACACCGCCTCGGGCATGGGCAACACGGTCACTTGACTGCGAACTGTCTGGACGATGCGCTCAGCCTCAACTGCGGTCAGGCCGGCCCCCGTAGCCCAGCTGCCCTCAACGAGCACGACACTGCCGCCCGGAACGAGAAGGTCCACCCATCTGGCTACAGCTGCCGCCGGGTCGTGCATTGCCCAAAGCACGTGCCGGCACAGAACCGCGTCGTAGGTGGCCGGTCCGAGGGCCGGATCGGAAGCATCGCCGACCACAAAGGTGGCCTGGGGGACCTTCGCGCGCGCCCGGTTGATCATCTGCGGCGACAAGTCGAGGCCGTCGACGGCATAGCCCTCGTCCGTGAGCAACCGCGTCAGGGTGCCGGTACCGCAGCCAAGATCGGCTATCCGAGCGGGTGCGGCCGGTAGGACCTCGAGCAGTAGGTCGCGCCACGCTGCACGGGTAGTCGGGTCTGCCAGACCGTGGTCCGGCTCATCGTCGAAGGAAGCCGCCTCGCGGTCCCAGAGCTCTTGTGACATGCCCCAAACCTAATGGTGCTCCACCGCAGCAAGAGCCGCTGTAAACCGCGGGTGGCTGGCCAGTGGATCACACTCGACCCTCGCCACCAGCGAACCGCGGCATGACGGGACGTTCAGGCGGTCGGCTTCAACTGGCGGATCTGCTCCACCAAGGTGTCGATGGGCCAACCCGGCCGCCTCTTGAGTAGCCGTGCTTCGACGGCGACAGCTACGTCCTCGAGAGTCCTCGTGAAGTACGTTTCCGATTCTTCATGCCCCGTGAGGTGGTCAGGAACGTAGATCATGATGCGCAACCAGTTGCGGCCGCGGGCGTTCAGAGTCCCGAGCTTGAACCCCTCATCCTCGTGCTGCCAGACGGCGCCCGAGACGTAGATGTAGATGTCGACGGACGGGTCGTCCGCATCCACCGGCTTCGGCATGTTGGTCGACATCTTCTGGATTGCATCCACCACCCTGCCCAGGCCCTCCTTCGGGCGGCGCCACGAGTCGCCCCAAGTGAGATGCACGAGAAGCCCCATGCGCGCAGCATGCCCCATGCCTAGCCGCGCTGCATCGAGGGATTCCGGCAGGCGTGGTGCTCGGCACGTGTCCAGCCGTCGGCCATCTGCGACCGGACCCGGACTTCCGCTTAGCGGCACCACCGATCAGCGGCATATTCGGTAGACGGATCGAACCGACGAGTAGGAGCTCGGGTTGCCGGCTCACTTGAGCGGAGTCCGGCCAGGAGTAGGTCGCGTGGCAGTCGCTGGGCGGGAGGGGTCACCAGCGCATTCTTGGATCTTGGACCAACTCGGCGAGGGTTGCGGCGTCGACTGGGTGGGGGTCGGCGACCTTGCTGGCTCCTGGGGTGTCCTGGACCCAGGTCGTCACGCTGACCACGGCGTCGCCGGTGTCGAAGACCGCTTGGGTGACCGCAGTTTGGTACTGGTCAGTGGCAGGGTCTCGGGCCGTGGTCGGCAGCGATGAGGCGTCCACCACGACCAGCACGCCATCGGCAAGGCGGGTGATCGTGCATCGGTCCGCGGGCGGCTGTACCAGCAGTGGCTTGGGGTCCCCACCGAAGACCGTGCAGTGGTCCTTGGAGGCCACCGCCCCTGGGGCCCGGCGGGTGGTGATGATCTGGATTCCTGCGCCGAGTATTGGAAGGGGCTTGTTCGCCGCCAGGGTGTCGGCTGTGTCGCCGGGGGCATACCACCTCAGCGGGCGCTGAGGCTGGTTTGGCACATTGTGAGCATCCAGTGCTGCTTCCACGTCGAGGAAGTACTGCGGACTTGGAGGGCTGGTCAGGTTCATCTCGTCCAGCGTGGTCTTGGCCATGTCGAGGGTCCACGTCGTCGGGGTCACCGGCGAGGCTGCTGTGCTCGGGGTCTTTGCGGGCAGGGTGACGTCGTGTCGGGTTCCCAGCCCGCTTACCGTGGCGACCGCAGCCACAGCGAGTGCGGCAGCGACCGATCCGGCCACCGCGACGCGTCGACGGCGCCGGCGGCGACCACCGGCCAGGACGGCGTGCGGGTCCACGCCCATTGCTGGGGTCTCGGCCTCGTGGAAGTGGGTGGTGATGTCGTCAGTCATGGCGTTCTCCCTGCGCGATCAAGGCTTCGCGGAGCTTGGCCAGGCCTCGTGAGGCGCTGCTTTTGACGGTGCCGACACCGATGCCCAGGGTCGCCGCAACTTCCTGCTCGGAGACGTCGCAGTAGTACCGCAAGACCACGACCTGCCTCTCGCGAGGTGCGAGCTCGGCAAGAGCCCGCACGAGGTAGCCGGTGTCTTCAATGCCGGATGCCGGCCCAGCCCGTTCGGGCATCTGGTCGGTGAGAACCTCGCGCGAGCGCCGGCGGCGGGTGTCGATGTGCTGGTTGAACAGCACCTTTCGGGCGTAGGCGGTGGCCGCTCCGCGGTCGATCCGGCGCCACCTCAGGTACACCTTCTCCAACGCCGCCTGGACCAAGTCCTCGGCCTGGACGGGATCGCCACAGACGAACCATGCCGCCCGAAGGAGCCGTGGCGAGGCGTCTTGCACAAACTCCACGAACTCCAGGTCAGACGCTGACGTCATCGCCTCTCCGTCCCCGTGGGTAGCCGTGCTCCTACACCCATCACGCACCAGCCCCGCAAAAGGTTGCGACCGTGTTCAGCCCCCCACTATCGCCGACAGCTGAGCAGTCACCCCACGCGACCGCGCTTACACCCCCCAGAACTGAGCGAGCGAACCACTGCTGAGCTTCGTCCTCACATCGGCACTAGCGAATCGCGGCATGACGGGACGCCCTGAAACTCTCGGCGTGCGACACCTCGCTCGGTGACTGATCATGCTTGGGTGGTCATCCACAGGGCAGTTCATGCGGGCTTGAAGGACGCGGACGTCCTCCGTCGACCGCCCCAGGGCCAACAAGAAGTGGACTGGCTTGCCGACACCATCGCCGATCACGTCATCGGGGCAATCGACGAGGCAACGCGTCGGGTGGTGGCGCAAGACGAGCGTTAAGCGTGGCTCTGCCTGTCGCGATCGGATGCGGCATGAGCGGATGCCATTCGGTTAGGGGCTGTCAGCCTGCGTCGTCCTGACGGCCTCGCCGGTCGGCCCGCCAATCCTGGATCACGAAGACCAACGCTACGAGGCTAAGTACCGTGTAGATCGACCAGACAACCGGGAAGAAGGCGTTGCCGCTTCCGTCCGTGAACCATCGCCAGATCAGCGCGATGTACAGACCCGCCCAAGCCGCGAAGACAACCACGTCTCGCAGGACGGAACGTCCTGACAGAAATTCGATGCGTTCGTCTCCTCGTGTCGGCAGGGTGGTTCAGGATCCAGTCTGCCACCGACGCAGCAACCGACGACTCTGATCGCGGCAGATGCGGGCATTCGCCACCAGGGTGAGCCGGCCCACGCGGATCGCGCAGCCTCACCAGCGTTAGAGGGCGAGGAGTGCTGAAGCCACCAGACTTACGACGAAACCTAGCGTTGAGCTTCGCCCCAATACCTGGCCGTTCCCTAGGAGATCTAGGCGGGCTGGCGGGGCGGGCGGTGTCTTCGAGAGGGTGATGTTCTCCGCCTCTCGCGACGCCGCCAAGCGGCAGTCCACGTAGCCGATCAGACCGGACAACGGAACGAGAACTATGCACATCACATCAAGGAGATCCATCGTGGGACCGCTTGGGAGGAGATCCCGGATCAGCAAGTAGTACGGCCATGGAACGAGGGGTGCAGCGACCATCGCACCGATGGCAACGTATGTCCCAAGTGCTTGAAAGGCGCCTTTCGGGTCCTCGGCTTCTTGACGCCAGGTCACCTCAGGGTCAGCGCCTCCCTCAGCAATCCGGAAGACAGCAAGCGCCAGCGTGCGATTGAGGTTGAGAATCCGCACCAAGGGGTTCCTGATGACCCGAATCGGAAGCGTCGAAAACGCCATGTCCCTCCATCCCCCAACAGCCAAGAAGAGCCAATGACGGTCACGTCCCGTACGCGAGCACACCATGCAACCTCTCCCAAGCCCAGGCTGAAGCGCGATGGCAGTTTAGAGGAGCCGCGGCGATTCCTCGCCACGTTTGTCCGTCGCCGTCACGCTTACACGCCTTACGTCCAGAACGGCCGAGGAGCAAGGACCGCAACGCGCGCTCATCGGCAGGTTCGCGCGGAACGCGGCAATAGAGGACGTATCCCTTCGCTGAAGGTTGCTCAGGTGTAGGGGGTGTACCGCCGCTTGAGGGGGCGCGCCTTCCAGGGCCACGGCAGATGAACGCGGCCAACTGTGACGGGTCCATCCTCAAGCAGGAGCCGCCCGTATGCATCGGACGCCGGGCCGCTCTCTTCCACGCGCCCGGCGAAGACTGCCTCAGCAATCTCCTTGGCATAGGTCAGGTCATCAACCGATCGCACGGGAAAGACCTCGAACCAGATGTTGCCGACGTTGACGTTGAGGAGGTCGTCACCGTCGAAGCCCATGTCGAGATCTGCCGCTGATGCCGAGCGGGGGCGCACCTCGACGGAGTACATGCCTCCTCCCTCGTCCCAGTGCTGGCGGATGGTCGCGGCTTCATCTGGCACAGTGCTCAGGGCCTCGGCCACAAGGCGGAACAATGCTCGGTCCATGTCGCTCTGCTCGGGGCCCTGATCGTCGCGCATTCGGCCATTGTCCCGATCTGGAGTCCCGGAGGCGCGCAATGTCGCATGCTCGACGTGTGGCACTCCGGATGTACTGCCTCGACCTCCTCAGCTCGGCACGAAGCGCGGAACGCGGCAGATCCGGGCTTCCCCACTGCACACTCGTTGGAGCTGGGGACGAGGTCAGTCGGCGGCTACTACTGTCCCCTGGTGGTAGAGAACGTGCCATCTACGGGCGGCGTCGTGGCGCCAGATGGTGGCTCGGCGGGTGACGCGGCCCTGGCCATGCAGGACGTACGTCAGCAAGTAGGTGTCTGGCCGAGTTCCCGGAGCTGGTGGTCCTCGGTCCGCCAGTGCTCGACCACCATCTCGTCGACTGCTGTGTCAGCGAGGCGTCGCAGGATGTTCTCCTTCACGGTGTCTCGGTCGTAGACCCGACCTGAGGCGCCAACCTCCCTGAAGTCATCGGCAGCCTCAAGATCGAACGTGTCAGCCGAGTGGACGAGCTGCCGGTGATGAAACAGCGGTTCTCGCGCCACGAGTTCCTCCATGATGGCGTCCATCTCACCGGGCATGGAGCCGACTGTGCTCTAGAGGAGCCGGCCTGTCACCACCCGACCCGCCCGCCCGACGGCGTGGTGGGATGGCTCCGCCCCTACAGCGGCATGAGCGTGAAGTGCACGAGCCAGCACTCACTCCTCGGCCTCTGCGTCAGAGGAAGTCGCGGGCGAAGCGCCCAAGACGCTTCATGGACGCGGCAAGGCTGCCGAGGTAGCCGACTCCCGTACGTCGAGCCTCACGCCAGCCGCTCACGGCCACGGTGATTCCGGCGACAAGTGCCACGCCCGCTGCGACCACCAGGATGGGAGTGGGGTAGTCGATGAACGATGAAGACACGAGGACAAGCCCCGAGGCAGCCAACACGACGAGCGCAGCAGCAGGCAGCAGGCTCACGACGAGTTGGGAATGGCGACGCTCAGACTGCATGGCCGAAGGATAGGTCCCCGCCTACAACCCGCCCGGTGCGCGGCATTTGCGGACGTTCGGGCTTCCCCCACTGGCGCTGAGTTGCGACCATGGAGGATGAACTTCTCCGAGTCAGAGATTGTCGCCCTGATGGCGATCGCCGCCCTCCTCAACGGAGTGGGCCTCCTGGCGTGGGGGCGGCTTCGCGCTAGCGACCCGGGAAAAGGCTCAACACGCGGTCCCAGCACGCTTATGGCTCGCCGCGTTTTCGGATAACACCGCCGATGGAATCACCACAGGTAGAAGACCGGGACTGATGAGCAAACAAGCCGGAGTCAAGGTGCAGGACCACTACTCCAGCGACGACATCGCCACCCGCATCTTGGCTGCCCTTAGGTCGGCGCAGGGCGATGATGCAGGTCCAGTCACGCCAGAGGTCCTCGCCCCGCTGGACCACTTCCATGGCCGGGGCGTTAAGGCCACCCACGAGATGGTCGCCCATCTACGGCCTGAGCCCGGTGACCGCCTCCTTGACCTCGGTGGCGGTATCGGTGGGCCAGCCCGCTGGATTGCGGCGCGGTTCGGCTGCCATGTCACCTCACTTGATCTGACCCCCGAGTTCTGCCGGGCCGCGGAAGAACTGAATGCCGCCACCGGCCTGTCTGACTGTGTGGGGGTGGTGGAGGGCAGCGCCACGGATCTGCCCTTCTCCGAAGCAGCCTTTGACCGCGTGTACTCGCAGAACGTGGCCATGAATATCGAGTACAAGCGGCGCTTCTACGCCGAGGTGTTTTGCGTCCTGAGACCGGGCGGCGTCTTCGCCTTTTCCCAGTACGGCGCGGGGCCCTGCGGCGAGCCGCACTACCCGCTTCCGTGGGCGGCGGGGCCGGCGACGAGCTTTCTCTCCTCGACCGAGGAGACCCGCGCCGATGTGACCGCGGCCGGCTTCGACCTTGTGAAGTTTCTTGATCGGACGCAGGAGATCCTGCCGGACCTGCGGGAGAATCGGCGGCGCCTGCAGGAACAAGGTCTGCCACCACTTGGCCTGCAGACGCTCATGGGCGAGGGCATCCGCGACCTGCAGATCAACGTAGTGCGCAGTGCCGAGGAGGGACGTCTCACCATCATCGAGGCGCTGGTCCGCAAGCCAGCTTAGGCGCTGGTGGCACTGCGAGTCTTCTCTGCGGGGTCGTCAATCGGCAGCAGCCCAGCAGCCACTCCAACCCTAGTGCAGCCGCGTCGCTCTGCCGAGGGCGTCGATCGCAGCCCACGCCTGGGCGGCCTCCTCGGAGGGGAACGTGCCCTCCCACCGGTCCACACCCGGCTCCTCGGCCCACCGCCGCAACTCGCACTGTTGGCGCTTGGAAGGCCTCTGGGTGTGCGGTCTGTTCTCGAACGTCGAGGTGGTGACGACGAGGAGACTGTCGTGGCTCGCCACAACGATCTGATGGCGCTCATTCAGGGATACTCTTGGGCCACGGACGATGTCCCGGCCCGCCTGCGCTCGCTGGAGGCCGAAGGCCCAGCGGCGGGGCCGCCGCTGTGGGAATCGGTGGTGATGAGTAGCGGGGCCGCTGATGATGAACGAGTGATCGAGGCCTCCCGCCGAGTTTGGGAGGCACTCGGACCGAACGCCTACGCCGTGCAGTTCAAGCCTCGCCCGCAGACCTGGCGAGGGTTTCTCGAGGGCCGCGGTTGGCTGGTGGTTGGCATGGCTGGCCCCGTGGTGATCGCGATCTTGGCCGATGAGGTCAACCAGCGATGGGGCTGGTACTGGCTCTTGTTGCTGCCCTTGTTCATCACGTGGCCGGCGCTGCTCGACATCGCCTTCAGCCGCAGGTATCGCGGTCTTGAAGCGCGGGGTGGCAAGGAGCTTCCGCACCTGAACCTCTGACTCATCGCGGCATGAGAGTGCCGTTCCGTGGACAGGGATGGAGGTCCGCGAGAGGCTCATCCCCTGCGGTCGCGCAGTGAAGGCATGTGGTGGGGGACGACGATCGAAGCGCCCGACCCGCACGCTCTGGCCCGCTTCTATTCCGAGCTACTCGGTTGGCCGATAGGGCACGAGGAGCCAGGCACATCCATCCTGCCTGCTCCCGAGGGGACCAGCTACTTCGTCTTCCAACAGGCGACTGGCTACCAGCCTCCGACGTGGCCACCGGTGGAAGGGGCGCAGCGACCGATGATGCACCTCGACTTTCAGGTCGGTGACCTTGATTCCGCGGTAGCCGATGCCATTGGCCTGGGAGCGACCCTGCTTGATCACCAGCCGCAGAACAACGTTCGAGTACTGCTCGGCCCGGCCGGCCATCCCTTTTGCCTCTGCCGCGACGATGGCTGAGCCCCACCGCCCACATATCAAGCAGATCCGGTAAAGCCCGGAGCACCGACTGGCGGCGGTTAGACGCACCTCGCGGGACAACTGCTTAAATGAGCGGATCGCGGCATGTCCGCGCAGTGGCCGCGTGCCTGCACGGGACACTACGTCCGTGATTCTGCAACCGACCCCCATCAATCGAGGGGCAAACGCCGTCCCGGGAGTGTGCTTGGTCGCCTTGTCATTTGTGCCCCTCGTTCTTGGCTCGGGAGTCGAAAGGGCGCTCATTACCGGGGTCGTTCCCGGACTCATCCTGTCCGTGCGCGGCTACCGACTGTCGGCGGATGCTCGTCAAGGAGAGCTGGTGGTGCATGGGTATCTGCGCAGCCGAGCCATTCCTCGGACCGGCATCGTCGAGGTCACGGACTCCTCGACGGTGGTCTGGATCGACGGCGAAGGGAAGAGACGCCGAACCCCAATCCTCGCGTTCAACACACAACCCGGAACGATGCCGAGCATCGCCGAACATCACGCAGCATGCCGAGCGCGGCTCCGGAAATGGGCACGCGGAAGGTAGTCCCAGCGCTTCGCGCTCATCGGCATGTGCGTGAAACCAGGCGGTGCATGGACACCTTCTGGATCGTGTATAGCACTTGCTATAGTGGGGCATGGACGCGAGGTTGGCAGAGGTAGCTCGAGAGAGTGATGCCGCCGTGCGCCGTGCCCGGGAGGCGCTGGTGCGGGCCGTGCGCAACGCTGCCGCGGCGGGCATGACTCAGGCGCAGATCGCCGAGCAGATCGGTCGGAGCCAGCCCGAGGTGTCGCGCTTGATGCGGTTCCACGGAACGACCCCGTTGGCCCGAAGGTTGCGGGCCGGACGGTCCGAGATTCTGCGGTTGGTCAGGGACGCTGGCGGCGAGCAGGTTCGGGTGTTCGGCTCGGTGGCTCGGGGTGACGATGACGGAGGATCGGACATCGACTTGATGTTCGTGATGCGCCGCCCGCTGAGCTTGATGGAGCTGGGTCGGCTCGAGGACGAGGTGTCTGCGGTGGTCGGGGTGCCTGTTGACCTGGTGCCGGAGAGCTCGCTTCGCCCTGCCTTGCGTGACCGGGCTCGTCACGAGGCGGTGCTCCTGTGAGGCGCAGGCAGCCGAAGTTGGTGCTTGAAGAGGCGTTGGCTCACTTCGAGGTCGTGGCCGAATACGGCTCGGGCGACCTGGCCGACCAGAAGACGGTCGACGCGATCTGCATGCGGCTCTCGGCGGGGATCGAGGCGCTGTCGGCGCTCAGCGCTGCCGACCGCGAGGCGCTGTTCGGTGGTGTCTGGAACCAGATGTGGGGGATGCGGAACCGGATCGCGCACGGCTACCTGCTGGTCGAGCCGGCAATCGTGCGCAGCACTGTCGATCGAGACCTGCCGATGATGATCGAGGTGGTCGAAGCTGCCATCCATCGGCTCTCGTGAAGCTCCGAGGACCGTCCGACGCGGCCGCCTCGCGTGGGCCCCAAAATGGGCCCCAAAATTCGGTTTCGGTATCGGTCCCGTAACGATGCGCCAGAGGCCGAACTGAGCCGCCACAGGCAACCTGACCTGCGGAAACGCGGTCCTGTGCGTCGCGACGTGGCATCAGGATTCGGGTCGATTCGGGGCCCTCGCGTGCCTACGGATCAGAAGGTTAGGGGTTCGAATCCCTTCGGGCGCACTCTGTGTTGAGACAGAGTGACAGGCCCCGACCAGCGGAAACGCCGGTCGGGGCCTGTCTGCGTCCATGGAGTCCTGGCCGCCGACGGCCATGACGAACGTCAACCCGAGCGGGGGCTGTTTTACCGGCTGGTCGGTGGGGGTAAGGGCGGCGTATGACCCCTCCGAAGAAGTCCGCGAAAGCCGCTCCCACCACCACCGCCAAGAAGGCCGCGAGCAAGGCCGTCAAGAAGGTGGCCAAGGCCGCGAAGGGCCAGCCCAGCCCGGCGCCCGGTGCCCCCGGCCACGGGGCGGCGTCCTTGGAGGAGCCGACAGAGCCTCGTCCGCCGCTTCCTCCGAAGCCGGACCAGCAGGCTCCGCGGACGGGGACACCCACCGGTGCCGCGACGGGCGCCCCAGCCGAGGCCTTCGCGCAGCAGGGCGCGTGGCTCACGACCTCGACGGGCACCCGGCTGCGCGACACGGACCACTCGCTCAAGGCCGGGGAACGCGGACCGAGCCTGCTCCAGGACCACCACCTGCGTGAGAAGATCACGCACTTCGACCACGAGCGCATCCCTGAGCGCGTTGTGCACGCTCGAGGCGCGGGCGCCCACGGACTCTTCGTCGGCTACGGCAACGCCAGCAAACTGTCGACCGCGGCATTCCTCGGCAAGGACGTCGAGACACCGGTGTTCGTGCGGTTCTCCACGGTCATCGGGTCGCGAGGCTCGATGGACACCGCACGGGACACCCGCGGGTTCGCGACGAAGTTCTACACCTCCGAGGGTGTCTTCGACCTCGTGGCCAACAACATGCCTGTGTTCTTCGTCCAGGACGGCATGAAGTTCCCCGACGTCGTCCATGCGGCGAAGTGGCACCCGGACCGGGAGATCCCTCAGGCGCAGACCGCACACGACACCTTCTGGGACTTCGTCTCGCTCCACACGGAGGCGCAGCACCACACGATCTGGGCCATGTCGGACCGGGGCGTCCCACGGTCGTATCGGATGATGGAGGGCTTCGGGGTCCACACCTTCCGCCTCTCCGGACCTGACGGGGCCACGAGCCTGGTGAAGTTCCACTGGAAGCCGCGACTCGGGGTCCACTCGCTGACCTGGGAGGAGTGCCAGCTGCTCGGTGGGGTCGACCCCGACTTCCACCGACGCGACCTCTACGACGCGATCGAGGCCGGCGCCTTCCCGCAGTGGGAGCTGGGGGTGCAGGTCTTCGAGGACACCCCCGAGCAGACCTTCGCCGGCATCGACCTGCTCGACGCGACCAAGATCGTGCCCGAGGAGCTCGCTCCCGTGCAGCCGATCGGGTTGCTGACGCTGGGTGGCAACCCGACGAACTTCTTCGCGGAGTCCGAGCAGGTCGCCTACCACGTCGGCAACCTTGTGCCGGGCATCGATGTGACCGATGACCCCCTGCTGCAGGCACGGCTCTTCTCCTACATCGACACCCAGCTCTCCCGGCTCGGCGGACCGAACTACAACCAGCTGCCGATCAACCGCACCCATGCACCGGTCAACGACATGTTGCGCGACGGCATGCACCAGACCGCAGTGCACGGAGGAGTCGCTCCCTATCACCCGAACTCGCTCGACGGGGGGTGTCCCTTCATGGCCGGTGACTCCGAGAACGCGTTCCTCGACGTGCCGACGCCCGTCGCGGGTGACAAGGTGCGGGCGGCGCCGGCCTCGTTCGACGACCACTTCAGCCAGACCCGGCTGTTCTGGCTCAGCATGACTCCGGTCGAGCAGGACCACATCGTGCAGGCCTACACCTTCGAGCTCGGCAAGTGCTTCGACGAGACCATCCGGCAGCGCCAGCTCCAGTGCCTCGGGCGAATCGACGAACGCCTCGCCGCCGACGTCGCGGCCGGGCTCGGGATGCCGGCCCCTGAGGCGTTCGAGCTCGCGGACGTCACACCGAGTCCCGCTCTCTCGCAGGTCGGAGGGCAGTGGCCGGTCGACGGACGGATGGTCGGGATCGTCGTGGACCCGCAGGTCGCGGCCGCTGACGTCACGGCGATCCTCGAGGTGCTGCAGGAGGCCCACACGACTCCACTCCTCGTCGCGGCGCACGGTGGTCCCATCTGGCCCGACGAGACGCTCATGGCGCACCGCACCCTGCTCACCACGCGCTCCGTGGAGTTCGACGCGCTCATCGTGCTCGGCCTGCCCATCGATGCCGCGGCGGTCAACCCCAACCTCGACGCCAAGGCGGGCAGCGCCGTCTCCGCAGGGCCCGACCCGAGGGTGGTGCTCATGGTCGATGAGGCGATGCGTCACTCCAAGACGGTGGCCCTGACCAGTGAGCTCGCCGACGTGCTCGGTGTCGACCCGCAGGCGCCAGGTGTCGTCGTCGGCGATCCGTCGAGCCTGGCGGCCTCGGTGCTCGAGGCCCTGACCCGGCACCGCGCATGGCCGATGCCCGTGCCCGTGCCGGCTCCTCCGGCCGACTGACGCCACCAGCGGACCCGTCCGGTCGACAGATCAGGCCCAGCGGGGCGACCACCCACGACGTGGGGGTTCGTCCCGCTGGCCCGCAACCTCGGCAACGCGGGGATCCTCGATCACGGCTAGGTCGATGACGACCGACGTGCCTGTGCCGGGAGTAGTGTTCTGGCGCATGCGCGTAGTGGTCATCGGCGGTACGGGCCACATCGGCACCTACCTGGTGCCGGGCCTGGTCAGGGCAGGGCATGACGTCGCGGTCGTCAGTCGCGGATCTCGTCGGGCCTACCGCGACGACCCAGCATGGCGGGACGTTGAGATGGTGGTCTGCGATCGGCCGGCTGCCGAGCGTGTCGGCAAGTTCGGGACGGTGATCGGTCGACTGCGGCCCGATGGGGTCGTGGACCTGACCTGCTTCACGACGGCGCAGGCCAGGCAGCTGGTCGATGCGCTCGACGGGCAGCACCTCGTCCACACGGGCAGCGTCTGGTCATACGGACCGAGCGCCGTCGTGCCGACGACCGAGGCTGCACCCAAGCACCCCTTTGGGGAGTACGGCGTCAACAAGCTGGCTGTCGAGCAGTACCTGACGGGCGAGCAGGATCGAGTCCGCGCCAGCGTCGTGCATCCGGGACACATCAGCGGGCCCGGTTGGCTACCCATCGGACCCGCCGGCAACCTCGACCCCGGGGTGATCGACTCGTTGCGCGCCGACGGCTCCTGCTTGTTGCCGGACCGTGGCGGTGAGACCGTCCATCACGTGCACGCCGAAGACGTTGCGGGACTGCACCAAGCGTGCCTCGAGCAACCTCATGCTGCCAGCGGTCAGAGCTTCAACAGCGTGTGCACGCAGGCGATGACGCTGCGCGGCTACGCCGAGGTCGTGGCTCGCCACTTCGGCCATGAGCCGAACCTCCGGTTCGTGCCGTGGGACGAGTTCGTCGCGCAGGTCGAACCGGAGCACGTCGAGGTGACTCTCGACCACATCGGGCGAGCGCCCCTGTACTCGATGGAGAAGGCTCGCACCATGCTGGGCTTCCTGCCGAAGCACGACGTGACCTCCACCGTCCTGGAGTCCATCGACGCCTGGGTCGCAGCGAACAGGAGCTGAGGCACTCGGACCTCGCGTGGGGTGGCAGAACCCCGTCGCTGCCCCTCTCCTCGTCGAGGTCTCGCGTCAGGAAGGCATCCTCGACGCCTCGGCACGACTGCTGACCAGGTGCTGGCGGCACGCCTCGATCGCCCGATCTGCGTCGCGCTCCCGGAGGGCAGCCACGATGAGCTGGTGCTCGGCGTTCATGGTGCCGGCGTCGGTGTGCTGGCTGAGCAGCCACTTGATCTGCCCGGCGACCGGCTCGATGACCGAGGCGAGCACACGGCTGCCCGCCTCGTCCACGAGCGCTTCATGGAAGGACGCGTTCGCCTCCACCGCGGCTTCCGAGTCGCCCGCATCAATGGCAGCCGCAGTCCGGTCGACAACAGCCTGGAGGCGGTCCAGGCCCTGCTCGTCCAGAGTGCCCACCAGGCGCCGGCACAGGATCTCCTCCAGGGCTGAGCGCACCTGGTAGAGCGTCTCGAGGTCGTCGGGGCTGAGCTGGCGGACGACCATGCCGCGCGTGGGGCGTTCCTCCACCAACCCCTCCCGCTCCAGCGCTCGAAGCGCCTCGCGGACCGGGACCCGGGAGACGTCGAGCTCCTGGGCAAGCTGCCGCTCGACGAGTCGAGTCCCTGGCGGCAGCTGCCCCGAGAAGACCCGGTCACGGATCGCGTCCTGCACCGCGTCCTTGAGGCCTGCGGCATGTTTCTCACTAGTAGGCATTGCGCGTTCCTCCCTCTTGGTATACCAAAGTGGTATACCAAATCGTCGTCACGGTCACCCTACCCATCCCCCGCCATCCCGCGCCCCACACTGGAGATCCTCATGTGCCTGCATGACCACCACGCCAACGCCGTCCAGCCACCAGCAGCCGTCGCCCGCCGCAACGTCCTGGCGGGGGCCGCCGTCCTCGCCGGTGTCTCGACCGCGGGTGTCCTGAGCTCACCGAGCGCGCAGGCAGACCCGGGAACGGGTTCATCGACACCGCGCTACCGTGGCCGCCCTCCCCGGCCAGGTGCGCTCATCATCACTGGCGGGGCACTGGTCGACCCGCGGTCGGGACACGTCACGCAGGACGCGGTCGTGGTGCTCGACGGAGGTGTCGTCCTGGCCGCAGGTTCGCGGGACGCCACCCGGGCGGCGGTGGCCAAGGTGACGGGCCGAGCACGGACCATCGAGGTGTTCGGCAAGTGGGTCGTCCCCGGCCTGGTCGACGTCCACGTCCACATCAATGCCCTCGCGGACGCCAAGGCGGTCCTGCGGGCCGGGGCCACCACGGTGCGCAGCGGGTCCTCGAACTTCTACCAGGACGTCGCCCTGCGGCCGCTCGCCGAGTGGGCACCCGGACTTGCACCGCGGATGCGCGCCGCGGGGGTGTTCGTGTCTCCGGAGCTGGGTGACACCGTCCTCGCCGATCCGGCCCTCGCCCCTCTGGCGGCCCTCGCCGGTGGCGTGCGGTCCACCTCGGACCTCGCCTACGTGACGCGCGTCAACCTCTCCCGCGGCGTCGACGTCATCAAGACCCGCACGAACCCGCGCGCCGGGATCGCGGAGCAGGACCCGACCGAGCTCGTCTATGACCAGGAGCAGATCTCGGCGGTCGTCTCTGCGGCGGGACGGGCAGGGGTCCTGTGCCACGCCTACAGCCGGGAGGGGATCGACGGGGCCGTGCGAGCGGGGGTCCGCAGCATCGAGCACGGTGTGTTCGTCGGCGAGTCCACCCTCGACCTGATGGCCCGTCGCGGCACCTACTTCACGCCCACCACAGCAGCGATCGCCGGGCTGAGCCAGTCTCCCAACCCCGTCCTGGCTGCGCGCGGCCGCGAGTACATGCCGGTCCTGCAGGCCGCCATCCGTGAGGCTCACGCGCGAGGGGTCACCGTCGTCGCCGGCACGGACTCCTTCGGCACCGATGTCGACCCGATCGGCACGGAGGTCAGGCTCCTGGTGGAGGCCGGGCTCACGCCGTTGGACGCCTTGCGCGGAGCGACCGTGAACGCAGCGGAGCTCATCGGGTGGTCCAAGAGGGTTGGTCGCCTGGCCCCGGGCTACCACGCCGATGTCGTGGTCGTCGACGGGAACCCGCTGGAGGACGGGAGCGCGCTCGAACGCGTCAAGCTCGTCGTGGCCCAAGGTGCCGTGGTTCGCAACGAGCTCTGACGCCGCACGCGACGCCGTCAGCGAGAGAGCAGGCCGCGCAGCACGGCTGCATCCGGAGCCACGAACGCCGGATCGTCGTCCGGGACGAACTCGAGCAGCAGGTCGCACGGCGCCACCTCAGCGACGAGGAGGTCAGTCACGGCTGCCCAGAGGTCGGTGCGTTCCGCCAGGCGCAACCTCGTTGCCCCCGGCCACCAGGAGAAGACGTGGACTCCGGCCAGGAAGGGCCCGAGACGCCGGAGCCCATCGACGCCTGGTTCGACGGCCTCGTCGAGGCGAGGCTGCCAGTAGGTGCGCAGCGTCTCGTCTCCCACTCGGTCGAGCAGCTCGAGAGTCGTGTCGACGCTGTCGGTCAGGGTGTTCCGATGGAACTCCAGGGCAAGCCCGACGTCGTGGTCGCGGGCGACGGCGCACGCGTCGGTCAGAGCGCCGGCGACCGCGTCCCACGTCGAGCCGTCCGCCGCGTCGGTGCCGAGGTCGCCTGCCCACACCCGAACTCGTGGCGCGCCGAGTGCCCTGGCTGCCGTCACGACGGGCGTCAGCTCGGCCATCGGCGAGGCTCCTGCCCGCCAGTAGCTGCCGTACGACGCCACCATCAGGCCAGCGGCCTCGGTCAGCTCCCGCACCTGCGTGACCAGGGCGAGGTCCTCCGGCGGGGCATGCACGTCGGCGCCCCACTCGATGCGGCTCAACCCGGCATCGCGACAGGTGTCGACGACCTCCGCAGGGGCGAGGTGGCGCAGAGTGACGGAGCAGATCCCGATGCGCTGCGACCAGTCGTCGACGGCGCGGATGTCGACAGGACCGGTCATGGCATCGAATGATGTCACCGACACCGAGGCATGGGAGATGGGCATGAGCGACTGTCGCTCCGACATGACGGCGGGATCCACAGGGTGAACCGTCCACGAGTGCTTGTGGCCATGTCGCGAACGGTGTGGTCCGACCTGTGCTCGCCCGAGATCGCCCGACGGCTCACCACGCTCGCCGACGTCGACCCGTCCGTGGTCGTGGATGACTTCCACTCGGTGCCCGAGATCGGCGACGTCGAGGTGATGCTGACCGGGTGGGGTTGCCCACCCATCGACGAGGCCGTGCTCCAGCGCGCTCCCCGGCTGCGGGCGATCATCCACACGGCAGGATCTGTCAGACACCATGTCACGCAGGCCTGCTGGGACCGCGGCATCGTGGTGTCATCCGCGGTCGAGGAGAACGCCCTCCCCGTGGCCGAGTACACCCTTGCAGCGATCCTCTTCAGCCAGAAGCGGGTCCTCGAGGTCAGCCACGCCTACAGGGCGACGAGGGGGCGCGCCGCCTGGGCGACGGCATACCCGTCCATGGGCAACTACCGCCGCGTCGTGGGCATCGTCGGCGCTTCCCGCATCGGGCGGCGGGTCATTGAGCTCCTCAAGCCGTTCGACGTCGACACCCTCCTGGCTGATCCGACCGTTGACGCCAGCGAGGCAGTCCGCCTCGGCGTCACCCTCGTCGACCTCGACGAGCTCGTCAGCACGTGCGACACGGTGTCGCTGCACGCTCCGAGCCTGCCCGAGACCGCGCGACTCATCGACCGGCCCCGGTTGGCGGCGATGCGCGATGGTGCCGTCCTCGTCAACACCGCCCGCGGCGCCCTCGTCGACGAGGCCGCACTCACTGATGAGCTCGTGTCGGGTCGGCTCCACGCCGTCCTCGACGTCACTGACGACGACATCCTCGACGCGGACTCCCCGCTCTACGACCTGCCCAACGTCCTCCTCACCCCGCACATCGCCGGATCGATGGGTGACGAGCTCACCCGTCTCGTCGACCACGCCGTCGACGAGCTCCAGCGGTGGAGCGTGGGCGAGGGCTTCTCCACGTCCGTGGACAGGGAGCAGCTCGACACCTCTGCCTGAATGTCCCTGCACCAACCCACTGAGACGTGCCGGCCCCTCCCTGATCGGCTCGCACGCCGAAAGCGGTATGCCGTGGGGGTGGCGTCAGTAGGGTGGCTCACCATGGTCCTCGAGCCGCCGGCTGCACGTGAAGTCATGGATGTCGGACGCATTCTCCAAGCAGCGGAGGCCGCAGCCCCGGTCGACGCGATCGAGCAGGCTGCCCGTGAGCTGGGGCGGGCGTTCGACGCCGTGTCGGTCTCGTTCCTCATCGCTGACCTGTCGGGACGGGCGCTGGTGCGAATGGCGCACGTGCCGCTCGAGCGTGGCCCTGTCGCAGGTCGAACTTCGCTGGCCGCGGGGGAGCGTCGCGAAGAGGAGGAGTCGGCGACCGTGCTCCCCTTTGACGGTGGCCCCGCCGAGCAGGCCATCCGTACCCAGACCCTGCAGGTCCTGCCGCCGAGCGGCACAGGGGAGGGGCTCCATCCAGGGCTGTGGCGGGTGCTGGCCCCGGTCACGGAGCGCGGCGAGTCCATCGGGCTGCTGGAGCTGCACCTGCCGGAGAGGCCGGATCGTGACGAGCTGGCACAGATCGGCCAGATGGCGCACGCGCTGGCCTTCGTCGTCATCGCCAACCGCCGTCACACCGACCTGTACGAGTGGGGACAACGCACCCGGTCCTTCAGCCTGTCGGCCGAGATCCAGCAGCGGCTCCTGCCGCATGCGCGCACGTGTGAGGCGGCGGCCTTCACCCTGGCCGGGTGGCTCGAGCCTGCCGCGACCATCGGTGGGGACACGTTCGACTACAGCCTGGCCCGCGACCTGCTGCACCTGTCCTTGACCGACGCGATGGGCCATGGCGTGGACGCCGCACTGACGGCCAGCACGTGCCTGGGCAGCCTGCGCGGGACGCGGAGGCAGGGTGGGTCCCTCGTCGACCAGGTCGACTCGGCGAACGAAGCGTTGGTCGATCACGGCGAGGACACGTTCGTCACCGGACTGGTGGCTCGGCTCGACCTGCGCACCGCAGCCCTGCACGTGGTCAACGCCGGCCACGTCGCTCCGTATCTGCTCCGGGGTGCCGACGTGCTGACCATGGACCTGCGGGTCGACCTCCCCCTGGGCATGTTCGGGGACACCACCTACGGCACGACGACCCACGTGCTGGAACCCGGCGACCGTCTCGTCCTCATCACCGACGGGATGCTCGAACGCAATGTCGCCAGCGTCGACCTCCCGGAGACGCTCAGGGCGACGAGGGCCCTGCACCCCCGAGAGGCGGTGCGAGCACTGGCCGACGCGGCTCTCGCTGCCGCCGGGAACAGCCTGGAGGACGACGCCACGGTGCTGTGCGTCGACTGGCACGGCCGACATGACGAGCCACGACGAGCACTGGGTGGCGCCGAACCGCTGAGGGCCAGCGCCCGCCTCTAGCCCGTCAGCCCGTCAGCCCGTCCGCCCGTCCGCCGGTCGAGCGGCAGACGACGAAGCCCCGACCGCGCCGCGGCGATCGGGGCTTCGAGGTGTGAGAGGGCAGCGTCAGTCGACGGCCTTGAGGGCGTTGACCTCGTCGCGGGCCGCGACGACGGCCAGGTGCTGACGCGAGACGACCTCGCGGAACCCGGCGCTGAGGTCCTGCTCGAGCGCCTTCTCGTACTCGGACACGGCGTGGTCCTCACCGGTCGAGGCCGCGCCGAGGACAGCGCCTGCGTCGTCGCCGGTGACGGCGTCCTTGAGGGCGATCCAGCCGCGGTGCAGTGCGGCGGTCGCGGTGCCGCTCTCGTCGACGTCGTCGCCGTACTCGTGACCGAGCGCGACGATCTCCTGGCGGAAGCTCGCGCGCTGCTCGGACAGGCGCTGCATCAGCGTCGCCCACTCGGGGCGGTCGCCGTCACGCAGCTTGTCGGCGGACGCGGCGAAGCCCTTCTCGCCGTCACGCAGGGTCTCGACCAGCTCCTTGGCGGCCTTTGCATCATCCGACATGGGTGCTCCTTCGCATTGGGGACAGACCCGGTGGGGTCCGTCGTCGACGTTACGCGGGAGCGACGGCACACAGGGCGGGAGAGGGCACCTGACCTACGGCGTCGAAGCCGTGTCGGCATACCGTGGGGTCATGGACTACCGATACCTCGGCAACAGCGGACTCAAGATCAGCGAGATCACCTACGGCAACTGGCTCACCCACGGCTCACAGGTCGAGAACGACATGGCCACGCAGTGCGTGCGGGCAGCACTCGAGGCCGGCATCAGCACCTTCGACACCGCCGACGTCTACGCCAACACCAAGGCCGAGACCGTGCTCGGCGACGCGCTCAAGGGCGAGCGGCGTGAAGACCTCGAGATCTTCACCAAGGTCTACTGGCCCACCGGACCCGGCGGCAAGAACGACACCGGCCTCTCCCGCAAGCACGTCATGGAGTCCATCAACGGCTCACTCCAGCGGCTGCAGACCGACTACGTCGACCTCTACCAGGCGCACCGCTACGACACCGAGACGCCGCTCGAGGAGACGATGCAGGCGTTCGCGGACATCGTCCGGCAGGGCAAGGCGCTCTACATCGGCGTCAGCGAGTGGACAGCCGACCAGATCCGCGAGGGCGTGGCCCTGAGCAAGGAGCTCGGCTTCCAGCTCATCTCGAGCCAGCCGCAGTACTCCATGCTGTGGCGGGTCATCGAGGACGAGGTCGTGCCCACGTCCAAGGAGCTCGGCGTGAGCCAGATCGTGTGGAGCCCGATCGCACAGGGTGTGCTCACGGGCAAGTACGAGCCGGGCCAGGCGCCGCCGGAGGGATCGCGTGCGACGGATGAGAAGGGCGGCGCCGACATGATCAAGCGATTCATGAACGACGACGTCCTCACCCGGGTCCAGGGGCTCAAGCCCATCGCCGACGAGGCCGGGCTCACCATGGCCCAGCTCGCCGTCGCCTGGGTGCTCCAGAACGACAACGTCGCTGCAGCGCTCGTCGGGGCCTCCCGCCCGGAGCAGGTCCACGAGAACGTCAAGGCGGCCGGCGTGCGACTCGAGCCCGCGGCCATGAAGCAGATCGACGACGTCCTGGGTGACGTCGTCGAGCGTGACCCGGGCAAGACGGCGGAGAACGCACCCCAGACGCGGGTGGCCTGACCTCGACCCGCTCTGTCCCACGCCCCACCGCGGCGGTGGCGGGCCCCATCTCGTTGATGGTGGGGCCCGCGCGCCCGTGGGCGACACTGTGCAGATGCGGATCACGGGCGCGCACGTCCTCCTCACCGGCGCGACCGGCACGATCGGCGCGGCCCTCACGCACCGGCTCGCCGACCACGGGGCCCGGGTCACTCTGCTCGCCCGCACCCCGGACCCCCTGAAGGCCCTCGCCCAGGCCACCGGTGGCTCGGCCTTCCCGACCGATCTCTGTGACCCGGCGAGCCTGCACGGGCTCGTCGACAGGGTGGAGGTGCGGCACGGACCTGTCGACGTCCTCGTCAACAACGCGGGCGCCGACGCCGCAGGGCTCCTGACCGACCTCACCGCCGCTGAGCTGCGCCGCACCATCGACCTCAACCTCACCGCGCCCCTCGAGCTGTGCCGACAGGTGCTGCCGGGCATGCTCGCCCGCGGCAGCGGACACCTCGTCAACATCTCGTCCTTGGCCGGGGTCGCGACCTTCCCGGGCCTCGCCCTCTATGGCGGGACCAAGGCCGGTCTGACCCACGCCACCTCTGGTCTGCGCGCAGACCTGCGCGGCGGGCCGGTCGGCACGCTGGCCGTCGAGATCGGCCCGGTCGTCTCCGAGATGATGGACCGCATCGGACGCCACGGACCCAGCGACGCAGCCTTCGCCCGAGCGCTGCGTACCCGGCTCATCACGCTGCTCGACCCCGACGACGTCGCCCGCAGAGTCGTGAGCGCCGTCGAGCAGGGCCACGCTCACCTGCGGCTGCCCAGGCGAGCGGCACCGATCGCTGCCGTGACCGGAGCGCCTCGGGCGCTGGCCCGGATCGCCCTCTCCGGCATACCGGCTCGTCCTGTCCCGCCTGCCCCGGAGCGACCCGAGAGGCGGTCGGCCGGATGAGCGGGCGGCGCAACTCGACCCGCAACAAGATCGCGGTGGCCAGCTGGCGACCGTCGCGCGACGGACGCATCTACACCCGCATGGAGCTCGACGTGAGTGCGGTCCTCGCCTACGTCGACCGGGTGCGGTCGGAGTCGGGGGAGCGGGTCACCATCACCCACGTCGTCGGGGCAGCGCTGGGTCGAGCACTCCGACAGGTGCCCGAGGTGCGCGCCCGCATCGTCATGGGCCGGCGCCTCGACCTCGACACGTGCGACGTCGGCTTCGCGGTCGACATCGCGGGCGGGTCGGACCTGGCCCCGGTCAAGGTGCTCGGCGTCGACCGGCTGAGCCCGCTGGAGGTGGCCCGCGCCGTCACGTCGGGTGCCGGTCAGCTCCGTGCCGGCAAG
The DNA here is from genome assembly GCF_042666355.1 of Knoellia altitudinis. Taxonomy (NCBI): domain Bacteria; kingdom Bacillati; phylum Actinomycetota; class Actinomycetes; order Micrococcales; family Intrasporangiaceae; genus Knoellia; species Knoellia altitudinis. Next base: position 1,279,065 of record NZ_JBHTDK010000001.1, on the reverse strand, counting down.
GACGTCGCCTACCGCCGCAGCTCCGGGATCGTGCGGCTGGTGCCGACCTGGGCCGTGCGTCCCGCCCTGGGCGTCGCCAGTCTCGTCGCCGGTGGTCTGGGGCGGGGGGTGCTGGGCCAGCCCGGCTTCCCGCTCGGGACCGCCTTCGTCTCCAACGTCGGCTCGCTCGGGCTCGACGAGGCGTACCTCGCCCCGCTGCCCTTCGCGCGCACCCCGCTCTACCTCGCGATCGGGGCGATCCAGGACAAGGCGGTCGTCATCGATGGCGAGGTCGTCGTGCGCCCGGTGGTCGTGCTCGTGGCGACCGCCGACCACCGCATCGTCGACGGTGCGCACGCCGGACAGCTGGCCGGCATCGTGCGCGAGCTCCTGCTGCACCCCGACCGGCTCGACCCTGCCGGCCGGCCCGACGCCATGGGCCGAGCCGACTCCTGACGACGGCGCCAACGCGTTTGCGCGTTCGGCTGGGCTGGGTGTCACACTGGCGTGGCCGCGGACGGTGACCCAGTCGTGCGCGGCCTGCTGATGCCCTGGGTCCGAACGGACGAGGAGGTGGTGGGCGAGTGCTGAACTCGACACTGCTCATGTCGTCGGCGCACTACTTCGGCAACGACCACAAGCTGAACCCGTACTACGAGGACGGCGCCACCGTCGACACGGCCAAGGCCGAGGTCGAGCACAACGGCATCAAGGACGCCCTGCACCGCGCCGGCGCCGAGATCGTCACCGTCGAGGCTCCCCCGACGAGCCAGGACGGCGTCTACACCGCCAACTGGGCCCTCGTCCGCGGTGGCCGCGCGCTCATGGCGACGCTGCCGCCCTCCCGCCAGTCCGAGGAGGCGTGGGCCCGCGACCGGCTCACCGAGCTCGGCTTCCAGATCGACGACCTCCCGACGCCGTGGCGCTTCAGTGGTCAGGGCGATGCCCTCGTCTGTGGTGACCTCGTGTTCTGTGGTGCCGGTTATCGCTCGGACGAGGAAGCGCTGGAGTATGCCGCGCACCACTTCGGTCTCGAGCGCATCCAGCTGCAGACCCTCCCGCAGCTCGACGAGGCCGGGCGTCCGGTCGTCAACGTGGTGAGCGGATGGCCGGACAGCTACTGGTACGACATCGACCTCACGCTCTCCGTCCTGCGGGAGCCCGACTCGACGAGCAAGGGCCTCATCGCCTACTGCCCCGAGGCCTTCACGCCCGAGAGCCGCGCTCTGCTGGCGGGCCTCGACATCGTCGACAAGATCGAGATCTCCGAGCTCGAGGCGCGTGAGTCGTTCGCGTGCAACCTCGTCTCCACCGGAACCACAGTGGTCATGAGCGACAGTGCGCCACAGCTGCGCGCCGACGTCGAGAGCGCCGGGCTGTCGGTCATCACCCCGCACGTCGACGAGCTCGCCAAGGGTGGCGGCTACATCCGCTGCACCAGCCTCTGGATCTGAGGACCAGGTCAGGGGCGTTGCTGCTCCGCGCGGGCGTGCCTCTCGTGGAGGCGCTCGCGGATCTCGTCGGGGGAGTAGGCCCGGCGCTGCCGCTCGTTGCGCGCGATCACGGCACCGGTCGCCACGACCGACGCGAGGCCGGCGAGCCCGAGGGCCTTCCACCAGTTCGACTGCATGACTGCAGCGTATGCCGCAGTGATCACCGATCGGGAGCACCCGGCATACGCTGCCGTCATGCCTTCCTCGCACGGGACGTCCGCCGGCCTCTCGCTCGATGAGGCAGTCGACCTCACGCGTACCGGTGACGTCTGGATCTTCCGCGGCCGGTCGGTCGCTGACCGGGCCATCCAGACCGCGACGAACTCGCCGGTCAACCACGTCGGCATGGCCGTGGTCCTCGAGGACCTCCCGCCCCTGATGTGGCACGCCGAGCTGGGCAAGTCGCTGCAGGACCTGTGGACCGGTGGCTTCCACCGAGGGGTCCAGCTCCACGACCTGCGGGCTGCCGTGACGCTCTGGCAGGAGAAGTACGAGCAGCGAGCCTGGTTGCGCCAGCTGACGCCTGAGGTCGGTGAGGAGCACGAGGACGCCGTACTGCGGTGCATCGCGCGGCTCGACGGGGTGTCGTTCCCGTCGACAGGGCGGCTGGCCTGGCGGTGGCTCTCCGGTCGCGACGCCCACGTGTCGCGACGTGACCTCGAGCTCAGGGCGATGCGGCCCGAGGTGGCCTACTGTGCCGAGGTCGTGGCCCTGACCTACGAGGAGATGGGCCTGCTCACGCCGGATGCGCCGATGAACTGGTATGACCCGGGTCGGTTCTGGAGCGGCGACAACCTGCCGCTCGTGCCCGGCTGGGACCTCGGGACCGAGATCGAGGTCGCCAGAGACCTGCAGGCAAGGGCAAAGGCGACGTGAGGTGCATGGTTACCGAGCGACAACGATGGGCTAGGCTCGGTATCAGGCACTAGCAGTATCGGGTAGTTCCCCGCTGCACTGTGCGGACCGACGACGTTTCCTCGAAGGGAAGCCCACCATGGCGACCACGCCACCCTCGCTCGCCGACCGGGGCCAGCGCCTCGGGCTGCGGCTCATCGCCAAGGCCGGCGGACTCCCCGTCATGGCCGACCCCAGGGTTCGCGGCCGGGTCGAGCGGCTTCTCAACCGCGGCGCGCACTCGGGGTTCAAGTCCCAGGTCGCGGTGGGGCGCGCCTTCAGGAAGGCCAAGGGCTCCGGGCCAGTCACCCGTCCGGCGACGGTGAGGCGCCGTGGAGTGTTCGACCTCACGCCGACCGAGGACCAGCAGATGCTCCAGCAGGCGGCGAGCGACCTCGCCGACGAGGTGATCCGGCCCGCCGGGTCCCGCGCCGACACCGAGCGCGCCGTGCCCGACGAGGTCCGCGAGGCCATGGAGCAGATGGGCCTCGGGCTCGTCGGTGTGCCGGAGGAGCTCGGGGGCATCGCCGAGGAGCGCTCGGCGGTCACCGGCGTGCTCGTCCTCGAGCAGCTGGCCCGCGGCGACATGGGCATCGCCGTCGCGCAGATGGCGACCGCGGCAGTGGCCACCGCCCTCGCTCTCTATGGGGACGCCGACCAGCAGGCGACCTACCTGCCCCACTTCACCGGTGACGAGCCCGTGGCTGCGGCAGCGTTCGCGCTCCAGGAGCCGCAACCGCTCTTCGACCCGTTCGCCCTGACGACCACCGCTGTCGCAGAGGGCGACTCGCTCGTCGTCAACGGCACCAAGGCCATCGTGGCGGGCGCCGACAGGGCCGAGCTCTTCGTCATCTCGGCGATGGTCGACGGCGAGGCGCGCCTGCTCGTCGTCGAGGCCGCGACCGACGGCGTCTCCATCGAGGACGACCCGGCCATGGGGCTGCGTGCGGCCCACACCGGCCGTGCGGTCTTCACCGACGTCACCGTGCCCAGGGCCAACCTGCTCGGCACGGCCGACGACCACCGCGACGCCGTGCGACGGGCGCGCGTGGCCTGGGCGGCTGCGGCCTCCGGCACCGCGAGGGCTGTGCTCGACCAGGTCACCACCTACGCCCAGGAGCGCAAGGCCTTCGGTGAGCCCATCGGGCAGCGCCAGGCAGTGGCCTTCATGATCGCCGACATCGCGGTCGAGCTCGACGGACTCCGGCTCGTCACCCTCAAGGCGGCGGCTCGCCTCGACGCCGGGACCGATGTGGCCCAGGTCGCCGCCGAGGCGCGCTCGCTCACCGCGACCCATGCAGCGCAGATCGGCTCACACGCCGTGCAGCTCCTCGGCGGACACGGCTTCGTCAAGGAGTTCGACAACGAGCGGTGGTACCGCGACCTCCGTGGAGCGGGTGTCCTCGAGGGCACCCTGCTCGTCTGACCGGCATACGCCACAAAGGAACCCAGACATGATCGATCTCGAGGTACCCCGGAAGTTCCGCCCGCTCGTCGAGCAGGCCCGCGGCATGGCCGAGGAGGTCTTCCGCCCCATCTCCCGCAAGTACGACCTCGCCGAGCACGCCTACCCGCAGGAGCTCGACCTCATCTCCGCCGTCATCGACGGCATGGGCTCCTCCGGCGCAGGCCAGGGTGCCGGGGCGTCGCACACCACCCGCGCCGTCGACGACCAGGAAGGCGTCGTCGCCGCTGTCGGATCCGGCCGCAACACCCGCGAGGACAAAGGCGTCAAGAACGGCTCCAACCTCTCCTCGGTGCTCTCGATCCTCGAGACCTGCCGCGGCGACGTCGGGCTCACGCTCTCGATCCCGCGCCAGGGGCTAGGCAACGCGGCCATCGCGGCCGTCGCCAACGAGGAGCAGAAGGCCAGGTATGCCGGGCAGTGGGCGGCGATGGCCATCACCGAGCCGGAGACCGGCTCGGACTCCGGTGCCATCCGCACGACCGCCGTCAAGGACGGTGACGAGTACGTCCTCAACGGCGAGAAGATCTATGTCACCTCCGGCGAGCGCGCCGAGCTCGTCGTCGTCTGGGCGACGCTGGACCGGAGCCTGGGCAAGCAGGCGATCAAGTCCTTCGTCGTGCGCCGCGACAACCCCGGCCTCAAGCTCGTGCGCCTCGAGCACAAGCTCGGCATCCGGGCCTCCGACACCGCCGCGTTCCACCTCGACGACTGCCGCGTTCCTGCCGAGGACCTCCTCGGCAACCCGGAGATCAAGACCGGCGGCGGCTTCGGTGGCGCCATGCAGACCTTCGACAACACCCGTCCGCTCGTCGCCGGGATGGCCCTCGGGCTGACACGTGGCTGCCTCGACACGACGACCGAGCTCCTCGCGGGGGCTGGGGTCACCGTCGACTGGGACCGGCCGGCACCCGTGCAGTCGTATGCCGCGGCGCGGCTGATCCAGATGGAGGCCGACTACGAGGCCGCGCACGCCCTCACGCTGCGGGCCGCGTGGATGGCCGACAACGGCAAGCCGAACTCCATGGAGGCCTCCATGGCCAAGGCCAAGGCCGGACGCACCTGCGTCGACGTCGCCCTGGCCTGTGTCGAGCTCGCCGGCGCCACCGGCTACAGCGAGCGCGAGCTGCTCGAGAAGTGGGCCCGCGACGCCAAGATCCTCGACATCTTCGAGGGCACCCAGCAGATCCAGCTGCTCGTCATCGCCCGTCGTCTGCTCGGGATGAGCTCGAGCCAGCTCAAGTAGCCCCTCGCCTCGCCTCACCTTTCACGCCGGAAGTGGGTTTCTCTCACTTCGCCTGGTCGCCGCGGTCAGGCGAGGTGAGAGGTTCGGCGGCGGCTGGGCAGCGGAGTCAGCGGCGGGTGCGCTGGCGCTGGCGACGGACCCACGGGAGACCCACCGCGAGCGTCGTGAGGGCGAGCACCACCGCCGCGGCGAGGAGCCCGCACAGCACGGCGAAGCCGACCTTGATGATGCCCTCCCACACGAGGTGGTCGTAGGCGAGGTCGGGTTCGTTCTGCGTGCCGACCCAGAAGCCGAGGACGAAGCCGAGCGCGGCGCAGACCATCAGTCCCAACGAGACGCCGGCGCCCTTGGCGACCTGGGTCGCGTCGATCGGACCGCCCTGCTCCTCAGCCTCGTCGACCCGGTGGGCGAACGTCTCGAAGACGTCCGGCATCGGCTCGGAGGGGCGGCGCTTGGGCATGCGGGGAAGCATATGCCTGCACCACGACGCCTATGGTGTTCGCAGCGCGTGCCGGGGAACCGGGCGCGCGGTCCGCCCCGACAGTGAGGTGCTGGTCATGGAAGTCAACGGTCTCCCGGCTCACGTCCTTGTCGTGCACGCAGCGGTGGTCCTCACCCCACTGGCGGTCATCGCGGCCATCGTCTTCGCGGCGATGCCCAGGTGGCGCTTCCTCACCCGTTGGCCCACCGTCGCCCTGGCCGTCGTGGCGACCGTGGCGACCTGGTCTGCACGCTTCAGCGGTGACGACTTCTTCGAGTCGCGCTTTGCTGCCCTGCCGGCCGACAGCCCGGTGCGTGCCGGCATCATGGAGCACCAGGAGCTCGGCGAGACGTTGTCGCTCGTCACCACCGCCTTCTTCGTGGTGACGGTTCTGGGAGTCGCTCTCCTCGGAGGGCCTTCGGGCCTGGCCAGCGGCCGTGGCGCCAAGGAGCGTGCCCGGGCCGGGGTCGAGGTGGCCCTGCCCGTCCTGATCGTCGTGGCCTCCGTCGCCACCCTCGTCTACGTGGTCCGCACCGGTGACGCCGGGGCGCGCGCGACCTGGGAGCAGCCGTCGGGCTGACGAGGGCGAATCTGGTCATTCCCGACCGTGTTCATCGGCTCCTTCGGGGGATACGTTGACCAGTGGTGCGCAATGAGGCGTCCCAACAGGCACGAGGAGGAACACATGCGACGATCTCGCATCGTGGCTCTGACCGGGACGGCGGCACTTCTGGCCGCCATCGCAGGGTCGGCCACCGCCACCGCTGTCCCCAACGTCGTGGCAGCGCCGACCACGACCGCGTCGGGCACCGCTAGCTACGTCGTCCTGGTCGACGCTGGGAGGGACGCCAAGGCCGTCGCGGCCTCGCTGCGCAAGGCAGGCGGCACGGTCACATCGGTCAACACCCGGATCGGTCTCGTCACCGTCCAGGGGTCCAGCGGACTGCTTGCCAAGGCGCGCGGCCTCGCCGGTGTCAAGGGCGCCGCGAAGGAGCGCTCCATCGGGACAGCGCCCACACGCGCCAAGGGTCCGGACCCCATCGAGAAGGAACACGTCTTCGACAAGACGCGCGCCAACGGCACCTACAAGTCGACGCCGCCGCCTCCCGCCGGGGCCGACCCGCTCGACGGCCACCTCTGGGGTCTGGAGATGGTGAACGCCTTCGAGGCTCGCGCCACCGAGAAGGGTGACAAGGTCCGAGTCGGCGTCCTCGACACCGGCGTCGACGGCACCCACCTCGACCTCGCGCCGAACTTCGACGCGGCCCTGTCGCGCAACTTCACGACCGACATGCCCGACATCGACGGACCCTGCGACACCGCGGACTGCACGGACGACGCCGACGTCGACCAGAACGGCCACGGCACGCACGTCGCCGGCACGATCGGCGCTGCGCTCAACGGGTTCGGCGTCTCCGGCATCGCGCCGGACGTCGACATCGTCAACATCCGCGGCGGCCAGGACAGCGGCTACTTCTTCCTCGGCCCGGTCACGAACGCCCTCACCTACGCCGGTGACACAGGGCTCGACGTCGTCAACATGTCCTTCTACGTCGACCCGTGGCTCTACAACTGCGCGGGCGGTGCCCCGGAGGACAGCCCCGAGGAGGCGGCCGAGCAGGACGTCATCATCGAGGCGATGACCCGTGCGCTCGACTACGCGAACTCCAAGAACGTCACGCTCGTCGGTGCTCTCGGCAACAACCACGAGGACCTGAGCAACCCGCGCACCGACCTCACGAGCCCGGACTACCCCGGTGGGACCGAGCACCCGCGCACCATCGACAACGACACCTGCTGGGACCTCCCCGTCGAGGGCCCGCACGTCATCGGCGTCTCGGCGCTCGGCCCGTCGGGTGAGAAGGCCGACTACTCGAACTACGCCACGGACCTCGACTCGGGCGAGATCGAGGTGTCAGCGCCTGGCGGCTGGTACCGCGACGGCATCGGCACCGACACCTTCATGACCAACGGCAACCTCATCCTGTCGTCGGCCTCGCTCGCCTCGCTTCAGGAGACCGGTGAGGTGGACAAGAACGGCAACATCACCAAGCCGGGCCGCGACGCCGGTGTCATCAAGCAGTGCACTGGTGTGCGTCAGCCGGACCAGAAGGCCACGTGCTCCTACTACGCGTGGTTCCAGGGCACGTCGATGGCCTCTCCCCACGCTGCTGGTGTCGCCGCGCTCGCGGTCGGCGCCCACGGCACGGGTGCATCCACCGACACCTTCACCCTGGCTCCGGCAACGACGAAGTCGCTCCTCATGGACACCGCCACCGACCACGCCTGCCCGGCGGGTGGCGTCCGGTCCTACGAGCCCGAGGGTCGCAGCGCCGAGTTCACGGCTCGCTGCGTGGGCACGACGGACTTCAACTCCTTCTACGGCGACGGCATCGTCAACGCCGCGGGAGTGGTCCAGTAGCGCTCTGGTCCCGACCAGATCGATCCGGTATGCCGCCCGCTCACCCGAGCGGGCGGCATACCGCTGTCTGTGACCGACTCGGCTCGCGAGCCGGGTGTCGGCGCGCGCCCGTAGGCTCACGGAGCATGGCGTCAGTTGAGCGACCGCTGGTCCCGGGCGAGTGGATCGAACGGATCTCGCAGATGCTCGGCGCGTTCCCGGAGGTGCACGAGCACGACGCCTGGATCGGGATGGCGTGGAAGGTGCGCTCCGCCACCATCGCCCACATCTTCGGCGGGGAGGACCAGCTCTTCCGAATCACCTTCCGGGCCGAGCCCGACGAGGTCGCCGCCTTCGAACACATGGGCGCGCCCTACTTCAAGGCGAGCTGGGGCGGCAACGTCGTCGGGCTGCTCGTCGACGACGACACCGACTGGGAGGAGCTGTCCGAGCTGCTCACCGACTCCTACTGCATCCAGGCGCCGCCCACCCTCGCCGAGCAGGTTCCGCGCCCGACCTGAGCTCGTCGAGATCGGGAGACACGCGGGTGCCCGGTGCAGGAGCCGCGCGCGTTGCCCGATCTCGAAGATCAGGCGGCGAGGGCCCAGCCGAGCCAGGCTGCGCCGAGTCCGAGGACGAGGTGCAGCACCAGGGTCGCCGCGGCGTGCCGGGCCCGGCCTTCGATGACCGAGTCCCACACCTCGAGGGCCAGCGTGGACATCGTGGTGAGGGCACCGCAGAAGCCCGTCCCCAGCAGGGCCAGCCAGCGGCCGTCGACGGCGCCGGCGACGAGCAGGCCGAGGACGAGGGAGCCCACCACGTTGACGAGGAGGGTGCCCGCGTGGCTCGTCGCGCCACGTTCGCGCAAGGCTTGCGTCACGGCATACCGAAGCGGTGCACCGACGGCCGCCCCCACGGCGACGAGCAACCACGCGGTCATCGTGGCCGCCAGAGCGCCTGTGCCACAACGGTTCCGAGACCGACGGCTCCGACGCAGGCCATCAGCGTGACGACGACGTATGCCACAGCGAGACCACCGCTCCCGGCCTCGACCAGGCCGACGGTGTCGACCGCGAACGCCGAGTAGGTGCTGAAGCCCCCGAGGAAGCCCGACATGAGCAGGGGCCGCACCCAGTCGGCCGCGTGCCGCCAGTAGGCCCACCCGGCCAGGACCCCGATGAGCAGCGACGCGGACACGTTGACCGCAGACGTCGCCCACGGCCAACCGCCGGCCGGGTGCGGCACCGCGGTGCCCACGGCATACCGGCCGATCGCGCCGAGGGCACCACCCGCGGCGACCAGCGCGAGGTCACGCGACCGAGGCGTCACGGGTCAGCGGCGGATGGTCTCGAGGTACTCCGCGATGCGACCGATGGCCTCGGTGAGCACCTCGGTGTCCGGCAGGGTGACCAGGCGGAAGTGGTCGGGCTCGAACCAGTTGAAGCCGGTGCCGTGCGTGACGAGGATCTTCTTGGCACGGAGCAGGTCGATGACGAACTGCTGGTCGTCCTCGATCGGATACATCTCGCGGTCGAGCCGCGGGAAGCAGTAAAGGGCGCCGTGGGGCTCGACGCAGGAGACGCCCGGGATCTCGTTGAGCAACCGGTTCGCGAGCTTGATCTGCTCGAAGAAGCGACCGCCGGGGACGGTGAGCTCGTTGATCGACTGGTAGCCGCCGAGCGCCGTCTGGATCGCGTGCTGCGCAGGCACGTTCGCGCACATGCGCATGTTGGCGAGCAGCGTCAGCCCTTCGAGGAAGTCCTCGGCGAGGTGCTTCGGCCCGGACACCATGACCCAGCCGGCGCGGTAGCCGCACACGCGGTAGGCCTTGGACAGGCCGCTGAAGGTGAGGCACAGGACGTCGTCCTCGGCAAAGGTCGCGACGTGGTGGTGGACGGGGGTGACCGGCCCGTCGGCGTAGATGATCTTCTCGTAGATCTCGTCGGCCATGAGGACGAGCTGGTGGCGACGGGCGATGTCGACGAGCCCCCGGACGATCTCCTCGCTGTAGACCGCGCCCGTCGGGTTGTTGGGGTTGATGACGACGAGCGCGTGCGTGTTGGGCGTGATCTTGGACTCGATGTCGTCGAGGTCGGGGTTCCAGCCGTTGCTCTCGTCGCAGCGGTAGTGCACGGGTGTCCCACCGGACAGCGACACCGCGCCGGTCCAGAGCGGATAGTCCGGGGCCGGGATGAGGATCTCGTTGCCGTCGTCGACGAACGCCTGGAGCACCATGGAGATGAGCTCGGAGACGCCGTTGCCGATGTAGACGTCGTCGACGACCGTGTCGGTGAGACCGTGCGACTGGTAGTACTGCGCGACGGCGGTGCGGGCGCTGTAGATGCCACGCGAGTCCGAGTAGCCCTGCGCCTCGGGCAGGTTGTGGATGATGTCCGCGACGATCGCCTCGGGCGCCTCGAAGCCGAACGGCGCCGTGTTGCCGATGTTGAGCTTGAGGATCTTGTGGCCCTCGGCCTCGAGCCGTTGGGCCTCGACGAGGATCGGTCCCCTCACGTCGTATCGGACGTGCTGCAGCTTCTTGCTCTGGACGATCGGGCGCATGGACGCATGCTGTCAGACGGGGTATGCCGCCCGCGCACCTGTTTCGTCCGACGTGCGTCAGTCAGTGGGCCGGTCGTCGAAGGGGCCCGGCCTCAGGGAGCCTCGGCCAGACCGTCCAGCACGTCGGTCAGTCGACGAGCTGGGCGGGCGCGCGGCGGCCACGCGATGGTGTGCCACTCGCGGGTGAGGACCCTGCGCCATCGGTCGACGTCGATCGGGTAGTCGAAGATGACGTGGTGCTGGCTGCGGTGCTCGAGCAGCCCGGCCACCGTCCGGTGGGCGACCGAGCTGGTGTCGACGGCGATGTCGACGGTCTCGTCCGGCACGCCTCGCATGTGATACATCGCCGTGGGGTCGAAGACGGACAGCCCCAGGGCGGCTCGTTGCGCGTTCCAACGCTCGAAGACGGTGTGCGGGATGACGCCGTGGATGAGGCGACGAAACCCCGGGCCACCGTCCGCCACCCCCCGGGCGAAGGCGGCGTCGGTCGCCGCGCCCACGGCGATGTGGTCGGGGTGCCCGAAGATCCCGTCCGGTCCGAAGGTGCAGACCACCGACGGCCGCTCCTCCTCGAGGACGGTCCAGATCTCGTCGACGAGGACCGCGAAGGGCACGTCCGCAACCGCGCCGTCGGGATGGCCGAGCCACTCGTGGCGATCAGGAGGGCGACCCACGGCCCGCCACCCCGCCTCGTCCTCGGCGCGCCGGATGGCTCCGAGGGTGTCCGGTGTCGCGTCGAAGCCGGGACGGATGTCGCCGCCCTCACCCTCGGTCGCATGGATGAGGACGAACCGGAAGTCGGGCTCGTCCGCATGCAGGGCCACCGTCCCAGCGATGCCGTAGGCGTCGTCGTCGGGATGGGCGAACACGCCCGCGAAGGTGACCATGGCCCTAGTGTTCCGCTCGCCGCCCCTGGTCTGCGGGGCTTTGCGCAAGCCCGGTATGCAGCCGTTCGTGGTCTGCGTGAGGGCCTGCACGCAGTCCGAAGGGTCAGGAGAGGAGCTCGACGACGCGCTCGGCCGTGACCCTCGCCGCTCCGTGGGTGACGACGTGGGTCGTGCCCTCCGGTGCGGTCCATCCCGGCCAGCCGGTGTCGATGACGACTGCGTCGGGCCGAGCCGTCAGCAGGCTCGCCAGGGCGGGCGCCATCCAGGCATGGCGGTGCGGGTCGCGGGCGGACACCCAGAGCGGCCCCTCGCCCGGGTCGGGCAGCGCGTCGAGGAGCTCGTGCTCGTTGCTCACCCGCGTGGTGCTCGACCCGGGCCAGCGTCGCGCCACGGCCGCCGCGAGGCCGGTCAGGGTCTCCTCGCCGACAGCGATGTTGCTCGGTGCGGTGAGCTCGACGACCTCGGGCGCCACCTCCGTCTCAACCGCACGCCGCGGTCCGTGCACGACGACCGCGCGTCGTGCGGCCTCCAGGCCGGCGACGTTGTGGGGCTCATCGGGCGCCGCGTTCGTCGCTGTCCGGCGCAACCGCGCCCGCTCGTCGGCTGCACGCCGGACCTGCTGCGCTGCGTCGGCCAGCCGCGCCTCGTCGAGCCGCCCGTTGTGAACCGCGTCGACCAGCGCGTCCGCGACCTCGAGCACGGTGTCCTCACCGGCGAGCCCACCTCCGATGCAGAGCAGGTCGACTCCTGCGGCCACAGCTCGAACGCAGCCCTCGGCCAGGCTCATGGAGCCGGTGATGCCGCCCATCTCCATCCCGTCGGAGAGGACCAGCCCCCCGAAGCCGAGCTCGCTCCGCAGCAGGTCCACCAGCAGCCGGCGAGACAACGTGGCCGGGCCGTCGTCGAACCCGCGCACGACGATGTGGGCGCTCATGATGGACGCCGATCCGGCCTCGATGGCTGCCCGGAAGGGTTGCAGGGCAACCTCTTCCAGCCCTTCGAGGGTGACGACCGGAAGGTCGAGGTGGCTGTCGGTCGCCGTGTCGCCGTGGCCGGGGAAGTGCTTGGCGCAGGCGAGCACGCCAGCTGACTGCAGGCCGCGGACCCACGCACCCGTGTGCCGGGCGACGAGCGCCGGGTCGGCACCGAAGCTGCGCACCCCGATCACCGGGTTGTCCGGGTTGTTGTTGACGTCGGCCACCGGGGCGTAGTCGAGGTCGATGCCGACGCTGTCGAGCATCGTGCCGATCTCTCGTGCCACCGCCTGCGTGAGTGCGACGTCGTCGACGACCCCCAGCGCGAGGTTGCCGGGCCACGACGAACCGGTCGCGTGCTCGAGGCGGGTGACGTCACCGGCCTCCTCGTCGATGGCGATGAGGGCCTGCGGGTGGGCAGCGTGCACCACCGCGCTGAGGTCGGCCACCTGGGACAGGGTGTCGATGTTGCGGGCAAAGAGGGCCACGCCTCCGAGCCCGCCGTCGAGCTCGCGCAGCAACCAGTCGGGGGGCGCGAGTCCCACGAAGCCCGGCTGGAGCACGGCGAGAGCGAGGGCGCGGAGGTCAGGAGAGCGGTGGGAGGAGCGGGCTGGGTGCGCGGTGCCGTTCATTGCGACGAAATTATCAGGCGGTCGCGTTCTCCGACCGACGACGCGACCGACCGTGCACCTGAGTCGAGTGGTCGGCGCTGTAGACGTCCTTGCGCCACCACATCGCCAGCAGCATCGTGACGAACATGATCGTGTGCGCCGCCATCATGAGGGCGTCAGCACTGAGAGCACCCGTCCAGTGAGGGATGAGCAGCACGAAGAACGGTGCACTCATGGCCACCGACATCTCGACGATGTCGCGTCCCCCGTGTCCGCGGACCCTCATCCAGAGCGCCATCCCGACCGTCATGTTGATGGCCATCCGGACGGCGGCGAGGTCACCACGCTCCATGAGGTCGGGCCGGTCGGCGAGCGCGAAGAGGCCGATCCAGACGGGCCAGAAGAGGCCCATGCCGACGAGCATGGCGACGACCATCTCGAGGTAGTGCCACCAGAACCTGGCACGCGGGGTGCGTCCGAGCTGTCTCATGGTCTCTCCACCGTCCGCCGAAGACGATACCCCGGGCGGGTATCTGTTTTCGAAGGTAGCAGCGATGGGCGGATACCGCCAGGGGGTATGCCGTGCGTGTCCGGTGCCATGGGGTGCGGGTGCGAGACGCCGTGCCGGGGTGGGGTTGGATCAGGTGCGGGTGAGCACCGTCGTGACGACAGTGGTGACCGAGGGCGTCCTCGGGGTCGACGAGAAGCCGAACCGGCACGGCGGGTCGATGGGTGCGAGCGTGCCGAGATCCAGCCCGTCGAAGCTGCCCCGGGCGGCCGTGACCCGACGCAGGTCCGTCGCGCCGTAGAACTCGCGGCGACCCTCGAGGGCGGTGCCCACCGTGCGCACCCCCGGGAGCGCCACCCGCGCGACGGGATCGACGACCCGAGCCCACGTGGGGCTCGCGCCGAGCGGGCGCGGAACGGCGCGCAGGAGCCAGCCCAACGGCATACGGGATCCAGTCGTCAGGTCGAGCGAGAGCGAGTCCGAGCGCACCGACCACCTCGGGCCGGCGACGGTGCGGGACAACGGCTCCACCCTGACCTCGTCGAAGGAGTACGTCGCCGTGACATAGCTGGCGACGTCGTTGCTCGGCGCCAGGAGCACGCGGTGACCCGACGCGGTCTCGACCATGGCGTCGGTGAACGCTCCCAGAGGGGTGTCGTGCCAGTCGCCGATGACGACCCGCACCCCGGAGGTCGAGCCGATGCCGGCGATGTGTCCTCGGAAGCGGTCCCGACGGTCAGACACCGGACTGCGTCAGCTCGCCTGGGGTGCACGCACGAGCATGACCGGGCAGCTCGCGGTCTCGAGCACCTGCTGGCTCACCGACCCGAGGTGCATGCCGGCGAAGCCGCCGCGACCACGCGTGCCCATGACGAGCAGCCCGCCGTCGGCGGAGCGTTCGGCAAGGACCTTGCCGGGCGAGCCGCGCAGGACCTCGGCCGTGGCGTCGACGTCGGGGTGGCTGGCGCGCAGCGGCTCCACGACCCTGTCGAGAATGGCGCGGTACTTCGCCTCGATGCTGTTCCAGGCGTCCGTGCCCGGGGTCGTGACGACCATGCCGTCGACGACCTCGACGTTCCAGGTCGTGAGGGCGACGAGTGGGGCCTTGCGGAGGTCGGCGATCCAGAACGCGCGCTCGGCGGCCGCCGCGCTGTGGCTCGAGCCGTCGATGGCGACGATCACCGGGCCGTCGGCGTCCGCCCGCGATCCCTGCGGGACGATGACGACGGGGCACTTCGCGTGCATCGCGGCGGCCAGTGACGGACGACCCAGGCCGAGGCGCCGGAGGGCGCTCACGCGGGCGGCACCGGCCACGATGAGCCGGGCGTTCGCGGAGGCGTCGATGAGTGCCTGCTCCGGTCGGACGAACGGCTGGCTCCCCGAGATGGAGACGTCGGGCCAGCGCTCGCGAGCGCTCTCGAGCGCGTCGGCCAGGAGCCCGGTGTTGCCGAGGTCGCCGTCGGGCCCGAGGGAGATGGTGTTGCCCGCCACCGGGTCGATGGCCGCCATCTCCGCACTGAGGTCGTGGGCATGGAGGATGTGCAACGGGCTGCCCGAACGCTGGGCCGAGTTCCCCGCCCAGGTGAGGCACTCCTGGTCGCGGTCGCTCGTCCCGATCCCCACGACCACCGCGCCGTCGGGGATGGCCTCACCTTCGCGTTCGTCCATGTCAGCGACCATACCCATGAGGGATGCCTGCGGGGTACGTTCAGAGCTCCATCCAGACCCCAGGGGCCAGACATGGCGATGCACAGTGGTTCGCACCCGATGACGAGCACGGTCCACCCGACCCTGTCCCACGCCGCCGGCCCCAGCGAGCCGCCCCTGCTCGAGCAGACCATCGGCGCGAGCCTCGACGCGACGATCGCGGCTCACGGCGACCGTGAGGCTCTGGTCGACCGAGCCCAGGGACTGCGCTGGACGTATGCCGTGTTCGGCGCGGAGGTCGACCGCCTCGCCAAGGCGTTGGTCGCCACCGGCCTGGTCAAGGGCGACCGCGTCGGGATCTGGGCTCCCAACTGCGCGGAGTGGACCGTCGTGCAGTTCGCGACCGCCAAGGTGGGGCTGATCCTCGTCAACATCAACCCGGCATACCGGTCGCACGAGCTGCGCTATGTCCTCGGTCAGGCCGGAATCCGCGGACTGTTCTCCGCGCAGACGTTCAAGGCCTCGGACTACGTGTCGATGATCGAGGAGGTGCGCGGCGACTGTCCCGACCTCGAGCACGTGTGGGTCATCGGTCAGGAGAGCTGGAGCGAGCTCGTGGCCCACGCCGGCGAGGTGAGTGACGAGCGGCTCCAGCTCGTCGGCTCCGAGCTCTCGCCGAGTGACGCCATCAACATCCAGTACACGTCTGGCACAACGGGATTCCCCAAGGGGGCGACTCTCAGCCATCGCAACATCCTCAACAACGGCTACCTCGTCGGCGAGACCTGTCGCTACACCGAAGAGGACCGGATCTGCATCCCCGTGCCCTTCTACCACTGCTTCGGCATGGTCATGGGCAACCTCGCGGCGACCACCCACGGCGCCTGCATGGTCATCCCGGCGCCCGGCTTCGACCCCCGCCTCACCCTCGAGGCGACGGCCGAGGAGAGGTGCACCAGCCTCTACGGCGTGCCGACGATGTTCATCGCCGAGTGGGCCCTGCCGACTTTCGCCGACCACGACCTGAGCAGTGTGCGGACCGGCATCATGGCCGGGTCCCCCTGCCCGGCGGAGCTGATGAAGAAGCTGATCGCGGCCGGGATCGACGAGATGACAATCGCCTACGGCATGACCGAGACCTCTCCTGTGTCGACGCAGACGCACACCGACGACGACTTCGACAAGAAGGTCGGCACCGTCGGGCAGGTGACACCGCACCTCGAGGTCAAGGTCGTCGACCCGGTCACCCTCGAGGCCCTGCCGCACGGCGAGCCCGGAGAGCTCTGGACCGCGGGCTACTCGGTGATGCTCGGCTACTGGGGCCAGGACGACAGGACCGCCGAGGCGATCGTCGACGGCTGGATGCGCACGGGTGACCTCGCCGTCATGGACGACGCCGGCTTCCTGCAGATCACGGGACGGATCAAGGACATGGTGATCCGCGGTGGCGAGAACATCTATCCCCGGGAGATCGAGGAGTTCCTCCACACCCACCCCGACATCCTCGACGCCCAGGTCATCGGAGTGCCGGACGAGAAGTACGGCGAGGAGCTCGCCGTCTGGATCCGCATGCGTGAGGGCGCCGAGCCCCTCACGGCAGAGGGGGTGCGTGAGTTCGCCACGGGGAGGCTCGCCCACTACAAGATCCCTCGCCACGTCCGCATCGTCGACGAGTTCCCGATGACCGTGACGGGCAAGGTGCGCAAGGTGGAGATGCGAGAGATCACCGTCACCGAGCTCGGGCTCGGTGGGTCTGGATCGGGCAGCGCCTGACGGGGCCGGGGCCACCCTTACCGGCGGCCCGAACCAGCACAGCGACGGCGCCCAATCGGTGCAGGTCGAGCGGTAGTTTGGGGCCAGACGGGTGCTGTCGCACCCGATGTCGACGTCAGGAGCTCACCTCCCATGAAGTACCTCATCGGCGCCTTGGTCATCCTCGGGCTGCTCTTCCTCAGCTGGTTGTTCGTCTCCAGGGGCAAGAAGCGGCAGCTCGACGAGCAACGCGCCGAGGCGGCGCACATCCGGGCCGCCGCAGAGGAGCGCGACGCGACCATCCGCGGCCAGGAGGCCTTCTCCCAGCAGGCCGGCGAACGCGCCTCGCTCGCCCGTCAGGAGGCCGAGGAGCGAGCCCGCCAGGCCGAGGAGAGCGCTCGCGAGGCCCAGCGGATCGAGGAGGAGGCTCGGCGCCACCAGGAGGACCTGGAGCGTGCTCGGCTGTCGCGGGACGCGGAGCTGCGCCGGGCCGACGAGCTCGACCCCGACGTCGAGGTCGCCGACGACGACCCGCGGCCCCTGCCCGAGGACCTCGACGACGACGTCCGCCCCCTCGACGCGACCCGCGACCGCGCGCCGGAGAGTGAAGGGCGGCGCGACGGAGGTTCGTGGGGCACCGGTGCTGCTGCGGCCGGAGCGGGAGCGGCCGCCATCGGGAGCGCGTATGCCGCCACCCGCGGCAACGTGACCGACGACGAGGCCGCTCGGCTCGCCTCCGGTGTCGACTACAGCGACCACCGGGAGAGCAGCTCGGTGCAAGCGGCCGACTCCGACTACCAGCCGGCGCACGCTGCCGACAGTGCACCGAGTCGCGAGTGGGGGACTCCCGACACCGATTCGTCCACGGAGAACACGGAGAGGACCTGGAGCACGGAGAACGCCGAGACCTCGGACTCCGTGGCGATGGGCGGCACGACACCTGACGCAGGGCCCACGGTCGGATCCGACCGTGTCGATCTCGAGGAGAGGCAAGGGCACGACATGACTGAGCACGAAGACTCCACCACGTCGGACGAACGACGGGCATCCGGCGCAACGGCAGCGTCGGTCGCACCGGACACGACGACAGAGCAGCAGGGCACGACGACGGAGCAGCGGGACACGACCGCGACGGAGCAGCGGGACACGACCGCGACGGAGCAGCGGGACACGACCGCGACGGAGCAGCAGGACACGACGACGGAGCGGCAGGACACGACCTCGACGGGCGAGGGTGACATGGCGATCATCGCCAACGTCGAGGACTACGCCTCCACCGAGCCGCTGCCGATGGACGGTCAGCCGCCCTCGGGCACTGCGGACACATCGTCGGACTCCACCTCGGTGCAGCAGTCGGACGACCACACGGGCGATGTGACCTCCGATGAGGGTTCGCGTGACGACTGGACGCACGAGAGCGTGACGGACGACAGCGGGTCGGGCGCGGAGGCGTCGACGTCGAGCGAGCACGGCTCCGTGGAGGAGTCGCGCAGCGACGAGCCGACCACCGAGCAGACGTGGGAGGACGACTCGACGTCGTCAGGCACCGACTCGCGCCTCGGCTCGGAGGCCGACGCCACCACCGACTCGAACGCCGACGCCGGCTCGGGCGCCGCTGGCTCGGGCGACGCGACCCACTGGCCTGACGGAACCGACCGGGTCAACACGCTCGACAGTGACTCCGCCGGTGACCAGGGCCAGGGCACGGACTCGGCGGGCGCAGGCGACAACGGCTACGACAGCGTCACCGGCGACCAGCCGAACTACTCGTCCGGAGGCGGGGCCGCCGAGTCCGACGCGGCTGGTGGAGGAGGCGGGGAGAGCCGTCGCATCTCAAGCGTCGAAGAGATCCGCGACGGCGGTTTTGGTGTCGGGTCGGCAGCGCCGTTCGAGGATCGCGCGCAGCCGGCCGACCACCCGGTGAAGGCCTACAACGACACGCGCACCTTCCGCCTGCCGGACTCTGCCGGCTACGACTCGGACGAGCCGGACGTCTGGTTCTACGACGAGGAGGCGGCCCGCCGGGCCGGTTTCAACCCCTCCGAGGGCTGATCCAGAGGCTGCCGGGCCAGCAAGGGCCCGGAAAAGGGAGCGTTCAGCCGGGAACAGCTCCGGGCCGAACGCTCCCTTTGCGTGATCAGGCGGACAAGGGCAGGGCGCTCACCAGTGGCCGCCGCGCTCGCGGTCGACGTCCTCGTCCACCCGCGGGCGCGGCTCCGTGGTGTCCACCTCGACCTGGTGCTCGAACGCCGGGTCCGGTGCCACGGCTGACTCGTCGTCCCAGGAGCTGGACCCCCCGGCATACGCATCCGTGGTGGTCCCCTCCGGAACGCCCTCGCCGTCGCGCCACCCGGCGCCGCCCAGGCGGCTGCGGGGGACCGTCTGGTCGACGGCGTCGCCCCCGTCCCGGCCGAAGGTGAGCCCGCCGCCGTCGTTCTGCTCGGCCAGTGTGACCTCGGGGGTCCCGTAGTCGTGGGCTGACACCGCGGTCGTGGGGTCGCCGAGGTGACGCAGGACCCACACCAGTGCGGCCACGACGACTACGAGCGCGAGCCCCCCGACGATCCACAGCATCGCGTCATCCATGGCACGACCGTAGCCAAGGCAGCACCCCACGTGGTGCCTTGGCGCCCGCGGAACGGGACCACGCCGTCGGGGGAGTCACATGAACAGCGATGGGTGGGGTCGCCCTAGTAGGTTCGCGGGCGTATGTCTGTCCCCGGACGAGGAGGTTCTCTGTGCGCATCGGTGTGCCACTGGAGTCGTTGGCTGGCGAGACCCGCGTAGCCGCGACTCCCAAGACTGTCGAGCAGCTCGTCGGACTCGGGTATGCCGTGTTCGTCCAGTCCGGCGCGGGTCACCGCGCGACGTTCCAGGACGACGCCTATGTCAGGGCGGGCGCCGACGTCGTGGGCGAAGAGGTGTGGAACACCGACATCCTCCTCAAGATCAACGCGCCTTCGCCGCAGGAGCTCGGGCGGCTGCGCAGCGGCCAGACGTTGGTGAGCCTGCTGTCGCCAGCCCTCAGGCCGGAGCTCGTGGCGGCTCTCGCCGAGCGCGGCGTGACGGCGCTCGCGATGGATGCAGTGCCACGCATCTCCCGCGCGCAGTCGCTCGACGTCCTGTCCTCCATGGCCAACATCGGTGGCTATCGTGCGGTCATCGAGGCGGCGCACGAGTTCGGCTCCTTCTTCACGGGCCAGGTCACGGCGGCCGGCAAGGTGCCGCCGGCCAAGGTGCTGGTCATCGGCGCGGGTGTCGCTGGTCTGTCGGCGATCGGCACGGCGGGGTCGCTGGGTGCCGTGGTGCGCGCCTTCGACGCGCGCAGCGAGGTCGCCGAGCAGGTCGAGTCGATGGGGGCGCAGTTCCTCCGCATCGAGCTTCCGGACGGCCCCGACTCGGCGCCCAGCAGTGACGGCTACGCCAGGGAGACGGGCGAGGACTTCAACCGCAGGGCTGCCGAGCTGTATGCCGCGCAGGCTGCGGACGTCGACATCGTCATCACCACCGCGCTCATCCCGGGACGCCCGGCGCCGCGCCTGCTCGACGAGGCGATGGTTGCCTCGATGAAGCCCGGCTCGGTCATCGTCGACATGGCAGCAGCCAATGGCGGCAACGTCGCTGGTTCCGTCGTCGACCAGAAGGTCGTCACCGAGAACGGAGTGACGATCCTGGGCTACACGGACCTGCCCGGGCGCCTGCCCACGCAGGCCTCACAGCTCTTCGGCACCAACCTCGTCAACCTCCTCAAGCTCGTCACACCTGAGAAGGACGGCAACTTCACCCTCGACCTCGAGGACCAGGTGCAGCGCGGCATGACCGTCGTCAACGACGGCGAGGTGCTCTGGCCGCCGCCCCCGGTGCAGGTCTCGGCTGCTCCTGCTGGAGGCGGGAAGGACGCGGCGGGATCGGCGGGGTCCGCGGCCCAGAAGGAGCCAAGGAGGGCCCGCGACCCGCGGATGAAGTACCTCTGGATGGCGATCGGTGCGCTGGTCTTCGCCCTCGTGGCGTCGGCCTCACCGGCGGTCTTCCTCGGGCACTTCACCGTCTTCGCTCTCGCGGTGATCGTCGGCTTCTACGTCATCTCCAACGTGTCGCACGCCCTGCACACGCCCCTCATGGCCGAGACCAACGCGATCAGCGGCATCATCGTCGTGGGCGGGTTGCTCCAGATCGACTCCGACGACCTCGTCGTCAAGACCCTCGCGTTCCTCGCGATCCTCGTCGCCAGCGTCAACATCTTCGGAGGCTTCGCTGTGACCGGCCGCATGCTCGAGATGTTCCGGAAGGACTGAGGCGAGAAATGACATCGAACGTGGTCTCTGCGGCATACATCGTCTCTGCCGTTCTCTTCGTCCTTTCCCTCGCAGGGCTCTCGAAGCACGAGAGCGCCAAGGAGGGCAACGCCTTCGGCGTGACCGGCATGGTCATCGCGCTCGGCGCGACCGTCTGGCTCACCCTGTCGAGGTCCGAGCATGCCCTCGTGACACTGCTGCTCATCGCGCTGGCCATGGGCATCGGTGCCGCCATCGGGCTGTGGCGGGCGCGCAAGGTCGAGATGACCCAGATGCCTGAGCTCGTAGCGATGCTGCACAGCTTCGTCGGGCTCGCCGCGGTCCTCGTCGGCATCAACAGCCACCTCACCGTCGGGGACGCGTCCGACACCATCCACTCGGTCGAGGTCTTCCTCGGCGTCTTCATCGGTGCCGTGACGCTCACCGGATCGGTGGTGGCGTTCCTCAAGCTGTCGGGACGGATCCCGTCGTCGCCGCTCATGCTGCCGGCCCGCCACTGGCTCAACCTGGCGGCGCTCGTCGTGTCGGTCCTGCTGCTCGGCTGGTTCATCCAGACGCACTCGATCGTTCCGCTGCTGCTCATGACGGTCATCGCGCTGGTGTTCGGCTGGCACCTGGTGGCGTCCATCGGTGGCGGCGACATGCCGGTCGTCGTGTCGATGCTCAACTCCTACTCGGGGTGGGCGGCAGCCGCGGCCGGCTTCATGCTCGGCAACGACCTGCTCATCGTCACGGGTGCTCTCGTCGGTGCCTCGGGTGCGATCCTCAGCTACATCATGTGCAAGGCGATGAACCGGTCGTTCGTGTCGGTCATCGCCGGTGGCTTCGGGCAGGAGGTCGTCGTCGGTGAGGACAGGGACTACGGCGAGCACCGGGAGATCACGGCCGAGGGCGTGGCCGAGCTGCTGCGGGACGCGTCGTCGGTGGTCATCACACCGGGCTACGGCATGGCTGTCGCGCAGGCGCAGTATCCGGTCGCCGAGCTGACCAAGCAGCTGCGCGACAGGGGGGTCGAGGTGCGCTTCGGCATCCACCCGGTCGCGGGGCGGCTGCCTGGTCACATGAACGTGCTGCTCGCCGAGGCCAAGGTGCCCTACGACATCGTCCTCGAGATGGACGAGGTCAACGACGACTTCTCGTCCACCGACGTGGTGCTGGTGATCGGCGCCAACGACACGGTCAACCCGTCCGCGGCGGAGGACCCGACCTCGCCGATCGCCGGGATGCCGGTGCTCGAGGTGTGGAACGCGCATGACGTCATCGTCTTCAAGCGGTCGATGGCAACGGGGTACGCCGGCGTGCAGAACCCGCTCTTCTTCCGTGAGAACTCGCAGATGCTCTTCGGGGACGCGAAGGACCGCGTCACCGACATCCTCACCGCGCTCTAGCGCTCGGACCGGTCGCGCCCGTCTGCCTCAAGGAGGCGGAGCCAGATCTCGTTCATCGTCGGATAGGCGGGCACGGCGTGCCACAGGCGGTCCAGCGGGACCTCGGCAGTGACGGCGATGGTCGCGGCGTGGAGCAGCTCGGCCACATCGGGGCCCACGGCGGTGAAGCCGACGAGGACGTTGCGCCTGTCGTCCACGACCATCCGGGCGTGGCCCGTGTAGCCGTCCGCGTGCAGCGCCGCACCGGCGACCGCTCCGAGGTCGTGGTCGACGATGCGCACGGGGATGCCTGCGGCCGAGGCCTCCTCGGCTGACAGCCCGACCGCCGCCACCTCGGGATCGGTGAAGATCACCTGGGTGACGGCGCGTTCGTCCGCGGTGGCCGAGTGCCGACCCCAGGCACTGAGGTCGGGCGCCAACCCGTGTGCCCGGGCGGCGATCGCATCCCCCAGGGCACGGGCCTGGTACTTGCCGTGGTGGGTGAGGAGGACGCGATGGTTCACGTCGCCCGCGGCATACAGCCAGCCCTCGCCGACCGGTTGCCCGCTGGCGTCGACGACCGAGAGCCCTTCGTCGACGGTCAGCCAGTCGCCGGGGGCCAGCCCGACGCTCTCGAGGCCGACGTCCCGGGTGTTGGGAGTGCGACCCGTGGCGACGAGGACCTCGTCGGCCTCCACGATCTCGCCGTCGGACGTCGTGACGTGCACGGTCCCGTCGTCGTCGCGCCGGGCCGCGGTGGCATCGACCTCCAGCAGGAGCGTGGCGCCCGCAGAACGCAGTGCGTCGGCGACGTGCTCACCAGCAAGGGCCTCGACGCCGGGCAGGAGTCGTGTCTGGGAGATGAGGGTCACGCTCGAGCCGAGCGCGGTGAAGGCCGTGGCCATCTCGGAGCCGACGACGCCTCCTCCGATGATCGCCAGTCGACGTGGAACCTCGTGGGCGGATGCCGCCTGCCTGCTCGTCCAGGGATGGGCCTCCGCCAGGCCCGGGATGGGCGGCACCTGGGCGCTGCTGCCGGTGGCGACGACGACGGCGTGGCGGGCGTGGAGCTCTGTCGTCGTGCCGTCGCCAGCGGTGGCCGTGACGGTCCGGGTGCCGGTGATCCGTCCCTGTCCGCGGACGAGGGTGATGCCGGCCTCGGCCAACCAGCTGACCTGGCCGTCATCGTTCCAGCTCGACGTGAACCGGTCGCGTCGGGCGAACACCGCCTGCGGATCGAGGTCTCCCCTGATCATCTGTGCGGCGGCCGGCAGGGCACGAGCGGCACGCAGCGCAGCCGCGTCGCGCAGCAGCGCCTTGGTGGGCATGCACGCCCAGTAGGAGCACTCGCCACCCACGAGCTCGCGCTCGACGACGACGACGGAGAGGCCGCCCTGCACCGCCCGGTTGGCGACGTTCTCACCCACGGGGCCGGCTCCGATGACCACGACGTCGACGGTCTTGCGGGTCGCGGCGCTCATGCGTCGACCGTAATGGTGCGCCGGGTCAGGCGGATGGCGGAGACGAGGAAGAACACCGCGCCGAGGGTGGCGTAGCCGGCGAGGCTGCTCAGCGATGCACCGGAGCCACTGGCCTGGAGGATGAAGGCGGAGCCCGCGACGGCGGAGAGTCCACCACTGAGGATCATCGGCCACTGACCTCCAAGCTGACGACGTCGAAGGGCGACCACCAGCTGGACGAGCCCTGCGGCGATCGCCCAGATGCCCCAGACGCGCAGGACGGCTGGAATCCCGGAGGTGGCTGCGACGGCCACGGCGACGGCGGCCACCAGGCTGAAGGCGAGGTTGGCGAACAAGGGCGTCCGCGCGGCTGGAGTCCTCGAGGAGCGGGCGTCGATCACCGCGGCAACGGCGTCGAACAGCGGGTAGATGACGAGCACGGCACCAGTCGCCACCGTGAGAGGGGAGGCGGTGAGCGTGAGCAGGCCGGCCCAGACGAGGGCGAACAAGGTGCGCACGAAGTAGAGGTGTGCCAGCTCGGTGGATCGTCCGGCGGGGTCGGTCGCCGTGGGCGGCCGGTTGGCCTGGAGGGACGTGGGCATGGGAGGTCTTCCTTCGGTGGGTAGAACGATCGGTCTCTCTGAGGGTTGCAGGGAGCACACCACTTGTCAAGACCGATCGTTCTGTCTGCTAATCTGAGGCATGTTACGCCATCCCAAGTCACGCAAGGAGATCCCCGATGTCCGCAGCGCGAGATCGCCTGCTGACCACCGCCACCGAGCTCTTCTATGCGCACGGGCTCCACTCCGTCGGGATCGACCGGATCGTCGCCACGGCCGGCGTCACCCGGGCCACCCTGTATCGCCACTTCCCGAGCAAGGACGACTTGATCGTGGCCTACCTGTCCCAGGCCGACGACGCCCTGCGAGCCAGGGCGGCCGCAGTGCGCGCCGAGGGGGCCAGCCCCGACGAGGCCATCCGGACGATTGCCCGAGCCATCGCTGACGACATCGAGCGCAAGGGCTTCCGGGGCTGCGCCTTCCTCAATGCCGCTGCCGAGTTCCCCGACGCGAGCCACCCCGTGCACCGGGCCGTGCTGGCTCATCGGACGTGGTTCCTGGACACGATGACGGCGCTCTTCGCTGAGACCGGGAAGGGTGATGAGGAGGCCGCGGCTCGGCACTTCGTCATGCTCCGGGACGGGGCCATGAGCGCCGGATGCCTCGCCGACCCGGAGGCCGTCAGCGAGACGCTGCTCCTCGGGGTCAAGGGCCTCCTCACCTATCGCAGCCGGCGCTGACGGGAGCGGCGTTGCTGTGGGGGACGACAGCAGTCAGACTCGAACCCATCTGATCCCGACTCGATCATGAGGAGCACGACGATGTCGATGCGCGACAAGCTCATCCAGAAGGCCAAGGACCTGGGACTTCCCGCCAAGACCGAGGACGTCATCCGCGGCGCCGACAAGGCGGTCCACGAGGCGAAGGCCAAGGCCGCGACCTACGCCGACGAGAACCGCGACAAGCT
Source organism: Knoellia altitudinis (assembly GCF_042666355.1). NCBI lineage: Bacteria > Bacillati > Actinomycetota > Actinomycetes > Micrococcales > Intrasporangiaceae > Knoellia > Knoellia altitudinis. Next base: position 1,253,516 of record NZ_JBHTDK010000001.1, on the reverse strand, counting down.
CGGCGGCTACGTCGACAAGGCTGGCCAGGCCGTGGACGAGCGAACGCAGGGCAAGTACTCCGACAAGGTCGCCAAGGCCAAGGAGGCTGCGACCAGAGGTGTGGACAAGGTCGTGGAGCAGCGCCCGCCGGCTCCGGTCGAGCCCCAGGTGGACCCGGGCCAGCCGCCCACCTCTGCGACGCCCACCGACCGTCCGGTCCCAGGCACCCCGCCCGTCGATCCCGACCAGCCACCGACGAACCAGCCGCCCTCCGCCTGAGGTGGGTGGGCCGCCTCGACGGCCCATCGCTGGACCGAGCTCGTCCTCGAGACGCTCAGCGTGGTCCCGTGCGTCCGGACGGCCCGGGGCGACGCCGGCTGCGTGGCCGGACCACGGGGATCTCGCCCGTGTCCTCGAGGCGGGAGGCGTGCAGCAGGTCAGAGCTGCGGTAGAGCGTCTCGTGCGAGTCGGCCGAGTCGCTCCACTCGTGGATGGGACTGCGTATGCCGTCCGCCCTCGACTGCCGCTCGTCCCGCCCGAGGTAGTCGCGCCAGCCGTGCGGGTCCTCCCAGCCGTCCTGCCATCCGTCGTCGTAGGGGGCGTCCGGACCGGCGGCGGGGCCATCGCCCCTGCCGCTCGGACCGCCCTCCGGGTCCTCGTCGTCATCCCATCCGTCGTCGGGGTCACGGGCGGCGTCGGTCGAGCCGAAGAGGACCGTGCAGATGGCGCGGTAGTGCCGCTCGGCGTCGGGGACGTACTCGATGTGTCCGAGCGCCTGGTCCTGGCCGGCGGACTCGAGGAGGAAGGTGCCGTAGCCGATGATCCGACCCATGATCGAGCGGTCGAAGGTCATGTCGGTGACCTTGGTCAGCGGCATCATCGCGACCTTGCGCCGGATGAAGCCGTAGAAGAGCAGGAAGCGCTTGTCGGTCGCGACGAACCAGTCGTGGCGCCAGTTGAGGTAGCGCCACAGGAGGTGCAGCGCTCCGGCCAACGCGGCATACCAGAAGACGTTGGCGAGCATCGCGCCACCGCAGGTGCGCGGTGCCTCGGCCTCGACGAACGTCGCGAGGAAGAGCAGCCCGACGAAGATCGCGATGGGGCGAAGCTGTGAGAACCAGTGCTGCCGGACGACCGTGACGACGCGCTCACCAGGGACGAGGTAGCGCTCCAGCTCGCGGTCGAGGCGCCCGGCCGCCAAGGTCAGCTCCGGGCGATCAAGGAGTCGAAGAACCGACCGATGTTGCGCACGCCGTTGCTGATGACGTCCCAGGCGCTGCCGACGATGTCAGCGGCGTCGGAGGGCGAGGTGAAGATGGCGTAGAGCAGGAAGATGACGATGAGCCACGTGACGATCTTCTTGACCGGGGGCATGGACACGTCGGCTCTCTCTCGGGATCTGGCCTGCGCGGGCGCGCACAGACGTCACACTGCTGCACTCATGATGGGGGATGTGACTGGTGTGACTCGTGAGGTTGGCGCCGGCGTGTCGCCGCACCGCGTCGCACTGCGCCTCACCCCGGCCCAGGTCTCCGCAGAGCCGGTCAGACGACGCCGTAGAGCCGGTCGCCCGCGTCGCCCAGCCCGGGCACGATGTAGCCGACCTCGTTGAGCCTCTCGTCGATCGAGCCGGTGACGAGCTGGACGGGCACACCGGCATCGGCGAGCGCGGTCTCCATGGCCGCGATGCCCTCGGGCGCCGCGAGCAGCGTGACGGCGGTGATGTCGTCGGCGCCGCGCTCGAGGAGGAACCTGATGGCGTCGATCATCGAGCCGCCGGTGGCGAGCATCGGGTCCAGCACATAGACCTGGCGCCCGGAGAGGTCGTCCGGCAGCCGGTTCGCGTAGGTGATCGCCTCGAGCGTCTCCTCGTTGCGCTGCATGCCCAGGAACCCGACCTCGGCGCTCGGCAGGAGCCGCACCATGCCCTCGAGCATGCCGAGCCCCGCGCGCAGGATGGGCACGATGAGCGGCTTGGGGTTGGAGAGCTTGATGCCCGTCGTCGGGGCCACCGGGGTCTCGATCTCGAACGGCTCGACCCGCACGTCGCGCGTCGCCTCGTAGGCCAGCAGCGTCATGAGCTCCTCGGCCAGCCGGCGGAAGGTCGGCGAGTCCGTCCGCTTGTCCCGCAGGTAGGTCAGCTTGTGGGCAATGAGCGGATGGTCCGCAACGTGAACGCGCATGAGTGAAACTTAGCGTGTGAGCCCCACCTCCGGACCCGCGTCCGGCCTCCCCCCGGGTCCCGCCTCCGGCCTGGCTTCCGCGCCGCTGCGCGAGGAGTATGCCGTGCCCATGCGTCGGGCCCTCGACCTCGCCTCGCGGGCCGCGTCGGCGGGCGACGTGCCGGTCGGGGCCGTCGTCCTCGACCCGGCCGGCGCGATCATCGGCGAGGGCTGGAACCTGCGCGAGGTCGAGGGCGACCCCACGGCCCATGCCGAGGTCGTGGCACTCAGGGCGGCGGCACGGCATACCGGGTCGTGGCGGTTGACGCAGTGCACGCTCGTCGTGACGCTCGAACCCTGCCCCATGTGCGCGGGCGCAGCGATGCTCGCCCGCATCTCCCGCCTCGTCCTGGGTGCCTGGGATCCCAAGCTCGGCGCGACCGGCTCGGTCTGGGACGTCGTGCGCGACCGCCGGGCGACGCACCGCATCGAGGTGGTCGGAGGAGTCCTCGAGGGCGAGGCGTCCCGCCTCCTGCTCGACTTCTTCGAGGAGCGCCGGTGACGGACGTCCTCGCGACCCTGCTCGACCAGCCGCAGTGGGTCATCCTCACGATCGCGGGCCTCATCGTCTTCGGGGAGTGCGCCCTGCTCGTCGGCATGGTGCTGCCGGGCGAGACGGTTGCGGTCCTCGCCGGCGCGGCGGCGGCCCTCGGCCGCACCTCTCTGGTCGCCGTGCTCGTCGTCGTGGTCGCCGCGGCGCTCCTCGGTGACAACGTCGGGTATGCCGTCGGGCGCCGGTTCGGTCCGCGGCTCCACCGCCATGTCACGCACCCCGGTCGAAGGAAGGTCCTCGTCGCGGCCGAGGCGCGCCTCAGGGTCCGAGGCGGCCCGGCCGTGCTCATCGGTCGGTGGACCCCGTTCGTCCGTTCCGTCATGCCGTCGCTCGCCGGCATCTCCGGTATGCCGTACCCCAAGTTCCTCGCGTGGGACCTGCTGGCCGCTGGGTCGTGGTCGGTCGTGAGCGTGCTCGCGGGGTTCGCCGCGGGCAAGTCCTACGAGCAGGTGGTCACATGGTTCGGCACGGCGGGCGCGGTCCTGCTCGGCATCGTGATGGCAGGGCTGCTCGTGGGGTGGCTCTGGCGTCGGAGGATGTCGCCGAGCTCCCCATCCGCATCGATGGATGCCTGACCCGAAGGCTCAGGGGATGCGGAGGTCGCCGGCCGGCCGGACCCTCAACCATCGAAAGCCGTAGCCGTCGAGGGCGACCTCGAGGGAGCCGTCCCGGGGCGCCACCTCCCCGGCGGACAGGAGGTCGGTCAGGACCACGTCGCCGGACGCGGACCATGACGCCCACCCGGGGAGCTCGGACAGGTCGACCGAGACAGTGACCGGGTTCGGCCCGAAGTTGTGGAGTGCGACGACACCCGCATCGTCTGTCGAGCACGCGTGCGCGAGAACCTGCTTGTCCGGCTGGGGCAGGACCGAGAGCTCCCCCCAGCCCAGCTCCGGGCACGCGCGGTAGGTCTGCACGAGGTGGCGCATGAAGCTCCACAACGAGTCCGGGTCGGCGCGCTGGGCCACGACGTTGACGTGCTCGGGCGCATAACCGTCGGGAGCGGTTCGGCGGACCAGCTTGCGTGGTGACGCGGTGGAGAACCCGCCGGTGGGCCCGTCGGACCACTGCATCGGAGTTCGGACGGCCATCCGCCCCTCGCCGGCAAGGTCCTCGCCCATGCCGATCTCCTCGCCGTAGAAGAGGGTCGGCGTCCCGGGCAACGAGAAGAGGAGGCTGTAGGCCATCCGGATGCGGCGGGGGTCGCCGCCGAGCATCGGTGGCAGGCGGCGCTTGAGGCCGCGACCGTAGATCTGCATCTCGGGCTCGGGCCCGAAGGCGGCGAAGACCTCCTCGCGCTCCTTGTCCGTGAGCTTGTCGAGGGTGAGCTCGTCGTGGTTGCGCACGAACGTCGCCCACTGGCAGCTCCGGTGGATGGGCGGCCGGTCGTTCAGGGCCTTGGCGAGCGGGCGGGCGTCCTCGCGGGCCAGCGAGAGATAGAGCTTCTGCATCCCGATGAAGTCGAACATCATGTGCAGCTCGTCGCCGGCGTCCCCGCCGAAGTACTCGCGCTGCAGCTTGTGCGGCAGGTTGACCTCGCCGAGCATGATCGCCGAACCGTTGCGGCGGTTGATGAAGGCGCGCAGGTTCTTGAGCAGCTCGTGCGGCTCCAGGACGGCGTCGGGCCCACCCGTGTCGACGTCCTCGACGAAGAACGGCACGGCGTCGACGCGGAACCCGTCGAGGCCGAGCTCGAGCCAGTAGCCGGTGACCCGCGCGATCTCGTCCTGCACGTCCGGGTTGGCGACGTTGAGGTCGGGCTGGTGCTCGTAGAAGTGGTGCAGGTACCACTCCCCGGTCTTGTCGTCGAGGGTCCAGATGCCCTCCTCCTGGTCGGGGAACACGACCTGGTCACTGGTGTCCGGAGGTGCGTCGGCGCGCCAGACGTACCAGTCGCGCTTGGGGGAGTCCTTGCTGCGACGGGACTCCTTGAACCACGGGTGCTGGTCCGAGGTGTGGTTGACGAGAAGGTCGGCGATGACCCGCAGCCCCCGGTCGTGCGCGGTGCGGATGACCTCGACGAGGTCGCCGCTGGTGCCGACGCGGGGGTCGACCGAGTAGAAGTCCATGACGTCGTAGCCGTCGTCGCGCTGCGGGCTGGGATAGAAGGGCATGAGCCAGACACACGTCACGCCCAGCTCGGCGAGGTAGTCCAGGCGCTCGCCCAGCCCGGGAAGGTCGCCGATCCCGTCGCCGTCCGAGTCGTAGAAGGTCTCCACGTCGAGGCAGTAGATGACGGCGGTCTTCCACCACTGGTCGCTGGTGTCGGTGATGCGCATGGTTCTGTCCTCAGTCTCGGGGATCGGGGTGGCCGGCCAGCCCCGGAAGGACCTCGCTGCCGAAGGCCTCGATGAAGGAGTCCTGCTCCTGGCCGACGTGGTGGAGGTAGATGTCGTCGAAACCCAGGGAGGCGAGGTGCTCGAGGCGCTCGCGGTGCTCACCGAGGTCCGCCGAGACCTGCACCGCGGTGCGCAACGCCTCGAGGGTGACCTGCTCACCGATGGCGTCGAACGCCTCCGCGGTCTCGGTGTCCCAGGAGACCGGTGCACCGATGACGTTGCTGCGCCACTGGTCCCAGGCGATGTCCTCGGCGGCCTGTTCTGTCTCGGCCCAGCTGAGGTGGACCTGGAGCGAGAGCGCCCCCCGGCCCCCGGCCCCGCGGTAGGTCTCGACGACCGCGCGCAGCTGGTCCTCCGGCTGGACGATGGTGATGAGGCCGTCGGCCCACGCCGCGACCCGGGCGGCACTCTCGACCGAGACCACCGGAGCGATGAGCTTGGGCTGCTGTCGGGGGAGGTCCCACAGGCGGGCCCGGTCGACGGTGACGAGCCCGTCGTGGCTCACCTCGTCGCCGGCGAGAAGTCGGCGGATGACGTCCACGCACTCGTCGAGCCTCTGGTCCCGCACGTCCTTGCGCGGCCACCCGTCGCCGGTGATGTGCTCGTTGCTCGCCTCGCCGCTGCCGAGTGCCACCCAGAAGCGCCCCTCGAACATCTGGGAGAGGGTGGCGATCTTCTGGGCCGCGACCGCGGGGTGGTAGCGCTGGCCGGGGGCGCTGACGCAGCCGAACGTGAGGTTCGTCGTGGCGAGCGCGGCACCGAGCCACGACCAGGTGTAGCCGCTGTGGCCCTGCCGGGCGCTCCACGGGGAGAAGTGGTCCGAGCACATGGCCATCGCGAAGCCGGCCTTCTCGGCGTGCTGCACGTCGGCCAGCAGCTGGCCGGGGGCGATCTGCTCGTGCGAGGCGTGGAAGCCGTATCGAGTCATCGCCCCACCTGATCACACTTGGGCGGCCTCGCACCATGCCCCGCAGGGTGGGATCGACTCGGGTGGCTAGCGTGGGGTCATGGGCCACAGCCACAGCCACAGCCACGATTCCGCGGGTGCCACCCACCGCTGGCGGCTGCAGCTGGCGTTCGGGCTCGTCGCGACATTCTTCGTCGTCGAGCTCGTCACCGCGCTGACGTCGGGCTCCCTCGCGCTGCTCTCCGATGCCGGGCACATGGCCGCCGACGTCGTTGCTCTGGGCGCCGCACTCGTTGCGACGCGGATCGCCGCCCGGCCGGACTCGACGGGCCGCCGGACCTATGGGTCCTTCCGCGCGGAAGTCTTCGCCTCGGGACTCGCGGTGCTCCTCATGCTGGGCGTCGCGGCATACATCGCGTTCGAAGCGGTGCAGCGCATCGGTGGGCCTGCCCAGGTCGCGACCGGGCCGATGCTCGTGGTCGGCGTCCTCGGACTTGTCGTCAACCTCATCGCCCTGGCCCTGCTCCGCGGCGGCGCCGCTGACTCGCTCAACGTCAAGGGCGCCTACCTCGAGGTCGTCGCCGACACGCTGGGCTCCGTCGGGGTCATCGCTGCCGGGGTGCTCGTGGCAGCCACCGGAGATGCCTTGTGGGACACCGGTATTGCGCTTGCCATCGCCGCCTTCGTCGCAGTGCGCGCGGTCATGCTCGGGCGCGAGGTGCTCACCGTTCTCGGGCAGCACGCCCCCGCGGGCATGAGCCCTGACGACGTGACGGCGGCGCTCGCCGGCGTCCCGGGCGTGGTGGACGTCCACGACCTCCACGTGTGGACGTTGACGTCCGGGATGAACGTCGCCACCGCCCACCTCATGACCGTCGAGGCCGTGGACCCGCACGACGTGCTCGATGCCGCTCGGCAGGTGATGCGGGTGCAGTTCGGGGTCGAGCACGCCACGCTCCAGGTGGAGCCCGAGACGCACACGGGCTGCCACGACGTCGCCTGGTGACCGACGTCCGGTCTTCACGGGGCAGCTGACCGCTCGCCGCACGCGACGAGAGGCAAGCCCGCGGTGCTCTGGTGGTATGCCGTCGCATGCCGCTAACGTCACCGTCAGCCGCGCTCGAATCTGTCGTTGATGAGGTCAACCGATCATGGCCGACGCCGTCAATGCCAAGCCCGTCGTCATCCCTGCCCTGCAGCAGTGGACCGGAGGCACGGGCCACCTCGAGCTGACCCACAGGTCCCGCATCGTCCTGGCTCCGGAGGACGTGGGGGCGTTGACACCCGTTGCCTCCCAGCTCCGCAGCGATCTCGTCGAGGTCACGGGGCTGCGTGCCCTCGACGTCGTCCACACCGACGTCACGAGGGCCGGCGACATCGTCATCGGGCTCGACGCGACCGCGGCAGTGGGACCCGACACGGAGGTCGCCCGGGCCGAGGGCTACACGCTCGATGTCGGCGCGCGCGCCACCATCACCTCGCGGACCGCACGTGGGGCGTTCTGGGCCACACGCAGCGTGCTGCAGATCCTCACCGGGTCCGGCCCGCGCACGACCCTGCCCGTCGGCCGCACCACGGACTGGCCGAACTACGAGTTCCGTGGCTTCATGCTCGACGTGGGGCGTCGCTACTTCACGCCGGAGTATCTGCGCGACTACACGACCTACCTGAGCTGGTACAAGCTCAACACCTTCCAGATCCACCTCAACGACAACGCCATCTCCGCCCCCGACGGCGACTGGTCCAAGGCGCAGTCGGCCTTCCGGCTCAAGAGCGACAACCCTCGCTTCGCCGGTCTCGCCGCCGACGACGGCTCCTACACCCGGGCCGACTGGGATGCGATCGAGGACAACGCTGCGGCGCACTTCGTCGACATCGTCCCCGAGATCGACGCGCCTGCACACTCGCGTGCCTTCATCGAGTTCGACGCGAACCTGGGGCTGAGCGGTGGCAGCTCCGACCACCTCGACCTCACCAAGCCGGAGACCACCCAGTTCATGAAGGACGTGTTCTCCGAGTTCACGCCGTGGTTCCGTGGGCCCACCGTGCACTACGGCGCCGACGAGTACCCGCGGGAGTACGCAGCCGAGTACACGCAGTACTTCAACGAGATGGCCGCCCACGTCCGCAGCCTCGGCAAGAAGGCCGCCGCCTGGGGCAGCTTCACGGTCATGTCCGGCACTGCCGAGGGCCATGACCGCGACGTCCTGATCAACTCCTGGAACAACGGGTGGTACGGCCCGACGCCGGCGCTTGCCGACGGCTACGACTTCGTCAACACCAACGACGCTCTGCTCTACATCGTCCCCTTCGCGAGCTACTACCACGGCCGCGGGCTCGACGGTCCATGGCTCTTCGCCAGCTGGACCCCTCGTCACTTCGGCGGCAGCAACCTCGTCCCGGAGGGAGAGGACTCCCTCAAGGGTGCGATGTCGGCGGTCTGGAACGACCTCGTCGACGCGACCTACACCCAGCAGGACGTGCACGGTCTCGTCGAGCCCACCCTCGGGATCCTCGCCCAGAAGATGTGGCGCGGCGTCGAGCCCGGGCAGACCCACGAGCGTTTCATGGCCGGTGCCGGGCGCCTCGCGATGGGTCCGGGCATCGGTGTGATCACGCCGACGCTGTTCCACCCGGGCGACCCGAAGGTGGCCGTGAGCCTCTCCACACCGCCGATGATGGTGGCCGGCGCGAGCGCGGTCGTCGACGTGACGGTGCGCAACAACCACGACACCGCGCTGACCAGGCAGGCCCACGGTCACCCTCGCGGCCGCGGACGGGCTGGCCCTGACCGTGGCCCCGGTCGGGGTCGGACCACGTGGGCTCCAGCCGGGCCAGGGCGGGACGTGGACCTTCCGGATCACCGCCACGGAGGCAGCGACGTTCGCCAGCGGCGAGCTCACCGCCACGGTGACGGGCACGGTCGACCGTGCCGGCATCACCGCGTCGGGCCGGGCGACCGCCCGGACCGCGGCCCCGGCACCTGACGGGACCCAGCACCTGTCCCACTCAGCGACGGCGACCGCGTCCAGTGTCGAGGGTGGACTCCCACGGCTGGCCGCACGGATGGCCAACGATGGTGACCCGGGCACGCGGTGGGCCTCGAGCCACAGCGACAACCAGTGGCTCCAGCTCGAGCTGGCGGCGCCCTCGACGGTCGAGAGCGTCGAGCTGGACTGGGAGCAGGCGTGCGCGAAGTCCTTCGCCATCGACGTGTCGGTGGACGGGACCACCTGGACCCGAGCAGCGACGGTCGACCAGGGCACCTGCGGGACCGACCTGGTGCGACTCCCTGACACCGGGCCGGTGAGGTTCGTGCGGATGCAGGGCCTCACCCGCGCCACGCCGTACGGCTACTCGCTCCACGAGCTGCGCGTCTTCGGCAACCCCGTCTGAGCGTCGTCAGCCCAGACTGCGCCGGACCGGCTCCGTGGAACCGGCCCGGCGCAGCGAGGTTCAGGCGCGCGAGAGGGCCAGCTGCACCCCGGCCGGTGTGGTGAGCGTCTGCACGTCGCCGTCGCGCTGATGCGTCCCGCCGTCGACACGGACGCCAGGCGCGCCTCGCAGCACCACCGTGGTCCGTTCACCCAGCGGGGGCCCGAAGGCCAGCCGGTCCTCACCGATCTCGACGAGCTCGGCGTTGGCCCACTCGACGCGGCCGATCGGAGTGTCCAGTCCCAGGGCCAGGAAGGCGCCCGTGCGCGGCGGCAGGCAGAGATCGCCGTCGCCCAGGGTCTGCCCGTCGAGGGACAGGCGAACCCTGTTGTGGTGACCGGTGATGTTGGCGAGGTGGAGCAGACGCTCCCCGTCGGCGGTCGAGGAGGTCGTCGCGAACGCGCCCGGGACGTCGGCTGCCAGCTCCAGACCAGGTGACGCGCCGAGGCGTCGCAGGGCCCGTCCGAAGAGGTCGACGTCGGACGGCAGCTCGGCGGCGAGCAGGATCGCCCGACCGGCACCGACCTCGACGTCGACGCCGCAGACAGCGCCGTCGACCTCGCGCAGGACGGCGTCGCCGCGCTCGTGCTCCAGGGCCTGGAACCAGCCGACCCGGGTCTCCGGCCACGGCGCCGCCCAACCGCTCGCCACGGCCGACGGGAAGTAGTGGTTCTTGGCCCAGGTCAGGTGAGCTCCCGTGATGCCGAGGGCCTCGGCGAGGATCGTGCACGCCTTGCCCTCGAGGTCGCGGTCGGGCAACCGGCCCAGCAGGAGCAGTCCGCCACCGAGGGTCAGGTGGTCGACCAGTCCCTGCTGCACCTCAGGGGCGAGGTGGCGCCCCGTGGCCAGCGCCACGACACCACTCGGCTCGTCCCGCTGCAGGTGGACCGCGCCGAAGCGGTAGCCGCCGAGCAGCATCGATCGCACCAGGGCCCGGCGAGGTCCGGCGCCACGGTGGCGGGCCAGATCCTCGACGACCTCGGTCATGAGCGCGCTGTCGGGATGGTGGTACTCCGTGGCGTAGGAGTCGAGGACCAGGCCGAGCTGGACGCCGTCGTGCTCCTCGTCCATGCGCGAGAGCCAGCGCTCGTGGAGCCGGACGGCATGCACGGTCCGGGCCGTGGCGGCATACGTCATGCCCTTCTGACCCTCGGGTCCGACGGGCGCGGCCGTGCCGTGACGCTCGCCGGTGAAGCTGATCCGGTCGTTCCCGTCCCCGACGGGCTCCTCCAGCGGCGGGTTGATGCCACCGGCGAAGAGGTAGTAGTTGATCACCCGGTTGCCCTGGGCCAGTGAGCGCCGGGTCTTGAGGTCGACGGTGGACGGGTCGTACTGGTTGTCGACCCCACCGGCGTAGTCACCCGACCCGGCCTCGAACTCGAGCGAGGTGGTGGGCTGGTCGGGGGTGTGCACCGCGTCCATGAACGCGTTGATGACATAGAGGTCGGTGGTGGTGTTGAGCGTCATGTCGCCCATGTAGTGGTCCGAGCCCGAGATCATCCCGGGCACGCCGGCGTAGGTCTCCACGAGCTGGCTGATGCCGATCGGGAACGGCTCACCACTGCCGCCCTCGGTGCCGTGGATGTTGATGAGGAACGGGACGTCGACGATGCCACGCGCCTCCGCCATCGCCCGCAGGGCCACGACGTAGCGGCGGAACCGGTCACGCATGAAGACCACGAGGTCCTGGCGCAGCGGCCCGGCCCACTCCTCCTTCGGCGAGCGGATGTCGTCGGGTGACAACGGGTAGGTCACCGCTCCGGCCCGATGGCCCTGCACCCAGTCGGCGAAGTCGGCGACGAGGTGGTCGGTGAGGTCGGGGCTGTTGGTCACCCACGCGAGCATGCCGATCTCGTTGTCGAGCTGGACCGCGATGACGTTGCCGCCGCGGGGCTGGAGCCGCTCGGCGATGAGCGGGAGGACCGCCCCGAACCAGCGGTCGCACTCGTCGAGGTAGGCGGGGGCGAGGTAGTCCACCGTGCGGCTCGGCGCCGGTGCGCCGTCCCAGCCTGTGGAGACGATCTCGGGGTGCTCGGTGTAGAGGCGGAAGGGCAGGCCCTCGTTCTTGAGCTCCGCCATGATGAACGGGCCCGGACGTGCGATGAACCAGAGCTCGTGCGCCGCGCACAGGTCGATGAAGGCGGCGACGTCGCGCTCCGGACGGGTGGCGCCGGTGACGTCGACGGTGCCGTCAGGCAGCTCGTGCCACAGCCACGGGATGTAGGAGGCCACGGCGTTGCAACCCGCCTCCTTGAGCAGCAGGATCCGCTGCTCCCACTCGTCGCGGGCGACCCTGAAGTAGTGGAGCTCGCCGGCCATCACCACCCGCGGCTCGCCGTCGATGAGGATCTGCTTGTCCTGGATCTGGATCATGATGCTTTCCGTTGGGGGACAGGGGGTTCGGGGCTGGCCCGCAGCCGAGATCAGCTGGCGGGCGCCCGAGAGGCGACGTCGGTCAGGGCGTGACGGACACGGTGAGCCGGGAGCCGTGCAGGGCGTCCGGGCCGGCCGACAGGACGATCTCGCCGGGGTCGACACGCAGGACGTTGTCCCGCCCGTGGTAGGCGAGCTGGTCGGCGCGCACCGTGAACGTGGCCGTGCCCTTCTCACCAGGCGCGAGGTCGAGCACGGACCAGTCGAGGAGCTCGGTCAACGGGCGCGTCACCTGTGCGACGGGGTCACGGAAGGACAGCTGCACGACCTCACGCCCGCTTCGCGCGCCCGTGTTGACGACCTCGATCTCGACCTCGACCGAGCCGTCGAGCGGGAGCTCCGTGGAGCCGGTGGCACGCAGGTCTCCGTACTCGAACGTCGTGTAGCCCAGGCCGTGGCCGAAGGGCAGGCGTGGGAACACGAGGTCGTCGAGATAGCGGCCGAGGCGGCCGTCCTCGTCCAGCTCGATAACCCGTCCGGTGGGCCGCTGGTGCGTGCTCGTCGGGATGTGACCGGTCGTGCGCGGGAAGGTCATGGGCAGTCGGCCATGAGGGCTGACGTCCCCGAACACCACGTCGGCCAGGGCTGTGCCCGCCTCGACGCCGGGGTGCCACACGACGATGACGGCGTCCGAGAGGTCCATGATCTCGCCGAGCTCGAGCGGGCGCCCGGTGTAGGCGACCACGACCAACGGCTTGCCGATCCGGGAGAGCTGCCGGAGGTAGTCGAGCTGACCGGCCGGGAGCCCGATGTCGGTCACCGAGTTCGCCTCTCCCGATCGCCAGGGGTGCTCACCCACCACCGCGACGGTGACGTCGGCGTTGCGGACCTGTTGGACCGCGCGGTCGCTGAACCGGCCGTCGGTGACGAGGAGCCGCTTGTCACCGAGCCGCTCACGGAAGGCTGTTGCCGGTGCCACGACGTCCTCGCCTCGCCCATCGAGCGTCCACGTGCCGAGCAGCTCCTCGCCGGCCTCGGCGAAGGGGCCGGTCAGGTGCACTGTGCCGACGTCGGGCGACAGCGGGAGCACACCGTTGTTGGAGACGAGCACGTGAGCCGCGCGCGCGGCGCGCAGAGCCACCGCCCTGGACTGAGCGGTGGGCGCGTTGCTCCGTCCGGGGTCGCCGACGAAGGGCTTCTCGAACAGCCCCAGCCGGAACTTCAGGGTGAGCAGCCGTCGCACCGCGTCGTCGACGAGGGCCACGTCCACCTCACCCGACTCGACGAGGTCGGCGAGGTGGGCGGCATACGCGCCGGAGCACATGTCGAGGTCGATCCCGGCCTCGATGGCCTGTCGCGCGGCGTCGCGCAGGTCGCCCGCGACGCCCTGGAAGACGAGCTGTCCGATGCCGTTCCAGTCGGCGACGACCACGCCCTCGAAGCCCCACTCGCCCTTGAGGACGTCGCGCAGGAGATGGCGGTGGGCGTGCATCGGGATGCCGTCCACGTCGTTGAACGCGGCCATGACGGTGCAGACGCCGGCGTCCACGGCGGTGCGGAAGGGCCGCAGGTGCAGGTTGCGCAGGGTGTTCTCGCCCACGGAGACGGTGTCGTAGTCCCTGCCTCCGGCCGAAAGGCCATAGCCCGCGAAGTGCTTGGCGCAGGCCGCGATCCGCGACTCGTCCGCGACTCCGGCAGCTCCACTGCCCTGGAAGCCCCGCACCATCGCCGCGGCCATCCGTCCGCTCAGCACCGGCGTCTCTCCGAGCGACTCCGCGACGCGCCCCCAGCGCGGCTCCTCGGACAGGTCGACCATCGGGGCGAAGGTCCAGGCGACGCCGTCGACGACCGCCTCGGCGGCGGCCAGCGCGGCGACCTCCTCGACGAGGGCCTCGTCGAAGGAGGCAGCCAGGCCCAGGGGGATCGGGCACACGGTGCGGTGCCCGTGGATGACGTCCCGACCGAAGAGGACGGGTATGCCGAGCCGGCTCTCGTCGGTGGCGTGGCGCTGGGCTGCGTCGATGTTGCCGGCGAGCACCCCCTCGTCGCGCTCGTTGCCTCCTGTCGCGCCGCTCGCGAAGAGGCTGGATCCGATGCGACCGTCCCGCAGCAGGTCGGCGTCGTCGTCCGGGTGGATGTTGGCCACCTGGTGCGTCTGGCCGACCTTGTCGTGCAGGGTCATCCGCCCGAGCAGCGACTCCACCCGCTCGGGCACGGAGAGGGTCGGGTCCAGCCAGGGTCGGTCGTCGTGGCCGGCAGACATCTCAGAAGGTCTCCACGATCAGCTCGATGTCGCCGCTGGCAACCGGCACCAGGTCCGCGAGGGCGATGCTGACGCCCGGCGTGCGGTAGGGGTTGGTGAGCGGCGACGTGGTGATGTCGGCACCTGCAACGGCCACGCGGCATACGCCAACTCCGTTGTCTCCCAGACGATACGTGACACGCAGTCGCCTGGGCCCCAGTGGCATGCGCACGACCAAGCCGTCGAGTCCGGGGTCGAGCACCGGGTCGATCTCGACCCGGTCAGCTCGTGCGCGGACTCCGAGGAACGTCTCGGTGAGCAACCTCAGGAACAGTCCCGGTCCGGAGGAGTAAACGCGCCACCCGCCCTCGAGGTCGACGTCACCGGCCATCAGCGCGGCGTAGCGCTCGCTCGCGTCGAGGCGGTCGTCGAAGACGCCGTCCGAGGACGAGTAGTAGGTGGTGCTCTGTCGCGGCCGGGCACGTGCAACGCGCTCGGTCACACCGACCGGGTTGGCCTGGCACAGCGCGGCGAAGAGGCGCCTGCCGTCACCGAACCGGGCGAGGGCCTCGGCATAGCGCAGGTGCGCATGCATGTACATCAGCCCGATCTCGCGACCCCAGAAGGTGCTCGCCTCGGCCCGCTGGAAGACGCTCATCGGGCCACCGCGGTAGGCCACCGGACGGTCGAACAGTCGCGCGCCGTCAGGGCCGAGCAGGTGCTCGTCGATGAGGTCGAGGTGGTGCCGGGCCTGCTCGGGAGTCAGGAGGTCGGCCGAGATCGCGTGGATCCACGGCAGCACCCCGTGGGTCAGCCCGGTCCGGGTGTCCCGTGGGTGCACGAGGGGCTCGGACGTGCCGTCGTCGTGCATCAGGACGTAGCCGGGGAGCACCCCGTCGACGAGGAGGTCGTCGCGGATCGAGGTGTGCGCGGCGTCGGCTGCCCGCCGGGCGCGGGCGACGAGGTCGTCACCGACCTGGCACGACTCGAGGCCCTCCGCCAGCGACCGCAGCGCGGTGACCAGCAGAACCGTCGTCCAGGTGGAGACGAGATGGGCCGCGAGGTGAGGGTCCGCGGGCTGCAACGAGTCGTTCCAGTCTCCGTGACCGTATGCCGGCAGGGCAGTTCCGGGGACCCGCACCTCGGCGATCCGGTCCAGGGCGCGACGCAAATGCTCCTCGACCGACGCGGTCGGCGTGAGGCCCTCGTCGCCGACGAAGGGCACGCCCTCGCGGAGGAGCGAGCCGTCACCGGTGGCGCGCAGGTAGTCGCCGATCGCGAGGACCGGCCAGTAGAGGACGTCGCCGTGGGCGTCCTCCTGACCGCTCTCCGCGAGTGGGGGAAGGAAGTCGAAGGCCTGTGGCCAGTCGCCGCGGGCGTTCTGGTTGCGCAGGATGGACAGGAGCACCTCGCGCTGCTCCTCGTCACGCCCGAGCGCAGTCAGCAGCCCGACCGGACCCTGGCACACGTCGCGGGTGCCCCAGGCGCCCCCCGAGAACTGCTCGAGGCCACGGGGGGAGAGGTAGTGGACGAGGGCGTTCTGGGTGAACCACGGCAGCACCGTGTCGATCCGCTCAACCTCTGCCGCCAGCGCGGGGTCCGCCGGTCCCGCAGCGAGGTGCAGGGCCTCCGACACCTTGGTCGACCAGCTCTCGCCGAGCTCCCGGCCGGGAGCCGGTCGTACGTCGAGGTCGTGGGCCGTGTCGGTCACCCCCAGGCTGAGGGCGAAGAGGCTCCGGGGGGCGACGTCGAGCACCACCCAGGGGGTGCCGCGGTCTGCGCCGTCGGCGAAGAGCGGCCCGTCGGCGGACACGGTGACCCCGCCGGCCGGCCAG
Source organism: Knoellia altitudinis (assembly GCF_042666355.1). Lineage (NCBI taxonomy): Bacteria > Bacillati > Actinomycetota > Actinomycetes > Micrococcales > Intrasporangiaceae > Knoellia > Knoellia altitudinis. The sequence continues at coordinate 1,237,630 of NZ_JBHTDK010000001.1, read as the reverse complement.
CCGAGGAGGAGGCCGGCGTCCGCCGTCCTGATGTCGACGCCGTCGTCACGCTCGGTCACCTCGTAGGCCGCGGGACCCAGCCCGTCGTCACCGGAGAGGGCGACGTTGAGGGCGATGAGCAGCCGCCGCGGTCCGCCGGACAACCAGCGGACGGTGAGCCCGAGCGCGTGCCCGGACGCTGGGGCCGAGGACTCGACCTCGAGGGCCAGGGCGTCGTTGGCGTACCACCAGGTCGCGCCGTCGGTCCGCAGGGCCCAGGCGCTCGGAGTCTCCAGCAGTGCCCAGCCCGTGGCCGTGGCCGGGTCCTCGACGAAGATCCGCATCCCGTGGGCGCGTTGCACCCCGAGGTAGCCGCGACGGGTCGACAGCAACGGGTCCCGGCCGACGTGCCCCCGGGTCAGCTGGGAGTGGAACGTGCCGGTCATCCAGATGGTCGACGTCAGGGTCCGGGTGTCGGGCACGAGGGCGTCGCCCGTGCGCAGCACGTGGCCGTGCGGCCGGAGGACGGCTCGCTCCTTGGCGGCGGTGACGACGTGGGAGCCGTCGCTGCCGAACCATGACAGCAGCTCGCCGTCCGGGCCGGTCTCGGGATGGGTCGGCTCCGAGTGGCCGGTGAGCTCCGCCAGCGTGTCGGCGTCCAGGTCGTCGGCGACGAAGGGTGGTGCGGTGCCGAAGAGGGAGCCCGAGGCTGCCCCACCGATCACGTGCAGCGTGGCTCCGGCCGCAGCTCCCGCCTGACCTCCCGCCATGGCCCCGGCCCCAGCCTCCGGCTGGGCGAGGACGGCAGTGGCCCACGCGGCATCCGCATCGCTGGTCGCGTCGGGATGGTCCGCGCTGAAGACGCCGTAGAAGCCGGTGCGGTGCCGTCCGCCCGCGGGAAGGGTCACGGGCTCGTCCTGCACCACCACGAGGGCGTGCTCGTGCTGGAGCCGTTCGTTCGGCAGCTCGGCGAGGTCCAGGGCCACGGCCCCACCGGGACGCCGCGCTCCCCGGACCAGCTGGAGGGTGTCGGTCGCCCAGCCACGTCCCTGCCTCAGGGACCCCACGAGCATCCAGGGGGCCGCCGGGCCGGGCATGTTCTGCCGGACCGCGATGGCGGTGCCGTGTGCTGTCGCCACCGGGGTGAGGTCGAGGTACTGGCTGACATAGAACTCGTTGGTGCGGACCGCGGCATACGCGGCGAGGCCTGGGTCGTGCGTGAGCACGACGTCGATGACGGCATCCCTCGTGCCCGTGTTCTCCACCGACACGTGCCAGAACCAGGCCGGCAGCCCCTCGGCGAGGGAGAAGGACACGGTGTAGCGCAGGTCCTCCCACCTCCCCGTCACCACGGGCCCCCGGTCGGACCAGGACACGGCACTGGCACTGCCCGGGCCGAGGAGGGGCACCGAGGTCGCACGACTGCCGACGATCCGGCGCAGGTGGAGGTTGCCGGGACCGGCCTCGTGGGTGCTCGCGGGGTACATCAACAAGGACGTCTCGCCGGCGTCGAGGCGGGCCAGACAGGCCTCGTCGGTGAACACCGCCCGCAGGCCGGCATCACTCGTGAGCTCGTGGTGAGCGCGCGTCGTCGCGTTCGTCCTGAAAGGCACCCCTGTTGTATAGCAGCGTCCCGAGCGTCGGAGGCAAGGCGAAAACCCTTGTAAATAAATGAAACTCACTCGTCGAGCACGGAGGCTCGCCATGAAAGTACTTTCATGGCGAGAACCGTTGACACGTGACGGCTGGCCAACTCAGGGTGAAAAGACATTCACCACGGAGGTCAGTCAATGGCGACGAAATCCACATCCGTTCTGGCTCTTGCACTGTGCGGAGCCCTCGGTCTGTCCGCATGCGCCGGAGCCGGCCAGTCCGGAGGGGGTGCGGCTGCTGCCGAAGGCATGATCGCGCAGCTGACCTTCCCGTCCGACGCGCCCGCTGCCATGGGCGGTCTGGTGGACTACAACCCGTACGCGGTCAACGCCCTGACGAAGACGTGGCTCTACGAGCCGCTCATGGTGCGCAACGGCATCAGCTGCGAGGTCACACCGTGGCTCGCCACCGACTTCACCTGGGGTGGCCAGGCCAGCACCCTCGACTTCACGATCCGCGACGGGGTCAAGTGGAGCGACGGCAAGCCCCTCACGGCCAAGGACGTCGCCTTCACGCTCAACCTCGCCAAGCAGTACCCCGCGATCGACCGTGCCGGCATCTGGAAGCCCGTTTTCGGCGCCCCGGCCAAGACCATCACGGCTGAGGGCACCAAGGTCAAGATCGTCTTCGAGGGCAACGCCGCTCCCAAGTTCGACGAGCTCATCAAGCTCCAGATCCTCCCGGAGCACGTCTACGGCAAGGTCGGCGACGTCACGAAGTACATCGACAAGGCCCCGGTCGGATCCGGGCCGTTCAAGGTCGACAAGTACAACGGCCGCCGCCTCGAGCTGGTCCGGCGCGCCGACTACTGGCAGGCCGACAAGATCAAAGTGCAGAAGCTGGTGCTGGAGGGCAACTACGAAGCCTCCCAGGCTGCGCTCAAGCTGCAGTCCGGCCAGCTGGACGCCTACTGGGGTGAGATCCCCAACCCCAAACGGGCCTTCGTGGACTCCGACCCGAAGAAGAACCATCTCTACTACCCGCCCAACGGGATGACCGTCCTCTCGCCCAACGTGCAGAAGGCGCCGTTCGACGACGCGAAGTTCCGCGAGGCGATCGCCCCGGCGCTCAACCGGGAGGAGATCTCCGAGAAGGCGACCTACGGGATCATGAAGCCCGCGAGCCAGACCGGTCTGAAGCTGCCGGCGGCGGTCAAGCTGCTCCCCGAGAAGTATGCCGCGAACGGCGGTGCCGACACCGTGATCCCGTTCGACGCCGGGAAGGCCAACCAGCTGCTCGACGCTGCGGGCTACACCAAGGGAGGCGACGGCAAGCGCCAGACGCCCGACGGCCAGCCGATCAACCTGACCTTCAGCGTCCAGGCGGGCTTCATCGACTACCAGTCGATGGCCGAGGTCATCACCCGCAACCTCAACTCGGTCGGTGTGACCACGAAGATCACCGCCACGGCACCGGAGTCGGTCGACGCCCAGAAGAAGTCCGGTGACTTCGGCCTCGTCCTCGAGTACCTCCACGGCGGCTGCGAGAACGCCAAGAACATCGGCGGCAAGCTCGCGTCCGACCAGATCCCGACCAAGACGGAGATCCTGCCCAACGTCGAGCGCTGGAGCGACCCGACGACCGATGCGACGGTCAAGGAGCTGAGCGGCACCGTCGACGAGGCCAAGCAGAAGGAGCTCGTCGGCTCGCTGGTGGAGACGATGATGACGGAGTATCCCGTGATCCCCCTCATCTACGCCCCGGCGCGCATCCTCTACCGCACCGACAAGGCTGTCGGCTGGCCGAGCGAAGAGGACCCCTACGCCCAGCCCCAGGACGACCGACTCCTCATCCTCACCCGGCTGCGACCGGCGAAGTGATGTCGACGGTGGCCACCGTCACGGGTGCGCCGGGTGACGGTGGCCCGCCGTGAGGTACTTCGCCCGCAAGATCGCGTTCTTCCTCGCGACCCTCTGGGCAGCGATCACGCTGAACTTCATCATCCCCCGCCTCCAGCCCGGTGACCCGGCCGAGGTGATGGTGCAGAAGCTCGCCGGCAAGGACGCCCAGCTCAACCCGGCTGCGGTGCAGGCCATGCGCACCATGCTCGGGACACCCGACGGCAGCCTCTTCGAGCAGTACGTCGCCTACCTGCGAGCCCTCGTGCAGGGTGACTTCGGCATCTCGTACACGTACTACCCCTATCCGGTCACCGAGGTCATCGGGAACGCCCTGCCGTGGACCCTGGTCCTCGTGGGCGTCACCCAGGTCCTCGCGTTCGTCATCGGGATCACCCTGGGCGCGTATGCCGCGTGGCGGCGCAACAGCCGCTTCGACAGCATCGTCACGCTCGGCTCGACCTTCCTCGGCACCCTGCCCTCCTTCTGGATCGCGCTGCTCCTGCTGTTCGTCTTCGGCTACACCGTCGGCTGGTTCCCGACGGGAGGCGGCTACTCGGTGACCACGCCGGGCCTGAACGGAGCGTTCCTGGCCGACGCGGCATACCACTCGTTGCTTCCGGCGCTCTCGCTGCTCATCACCGCGCCGGTCGGGTGGATCCTCGGCATGCGCAACACCATGGTGATGAACCTCGGCGAGGACTACATCCGGCTCGCCAAGGCCAAGGGACTCCCCGACCGCGTCGTCGCCCTTCGGTATGCGGCCCGCAATGCGTTGCTGCCGAGCGTCACCGGCTTCGCGATCGCCCTGGGCAGTGTCCTCGGCGGGTCGATCCTCGTCGAGAAGATCTTCGACTACCCCGGCATGGGCCGCCTCATGGACGAGGCGATCGGCAACCGGGACTTCCCGCTGCTGCAGACCCTGCTGCTCTTCATCATCGTCGCCGTCCTGGTCGCGAACCTCATCGCGGACCTGCTCTACGGCGTCCTCGACCCCCGGGCCAGGAGGTCTGAGTCATGAGCGCAGGAATCGTCCAGACCGGCACCGACGACCTTCCGGGCGACGGCACCGCGGAGCGCAGCGAGACCGACGCCGGCTACACGCAGATGCGGTGGTGGCAGCTCATCTGGAGCAGCTACAAGGCTCGCGTCGGCCTCATCCTCCTGCTGGTCTTCGTCCTCGTCGCAGCGTTCGCCCCGCTCATCGCCCCCTATGAGGGCACCCGCTCCGACTTCGAGGCCCTGCTGCCCCGCAGCGGCGACCACCTCCTCGGAACCACCAGCCAGGGCGGTGACATCTTCTCGCAGCTCGTCCACGGCACCCGGGTCTCGCTGCTGGTGGGGCTCTTCGGCGGCCTGGTGTCGACGGTCATCGCCCTCGTCATCGGCATGTGGTCGGGCTACAAGGAGGGGACGGTGATCGACGACCTCCTGTCCTTCATCACCAACGTCGCGATCGTCGTGCCGGTGCTGCCGCTCATGATCGTGCTCATCGCCTACAGCGAGGTGCGCGGCATCCCGCTCATCGTCTTCGTCATCGGCATCACCTCGTGGGCCGGGCACGCCCGCGCCAAACGAGCGCAGATCATCACCCTGCGCAACCGCGACTTCGTCACGGCGGCCAAGTTCGCGGGGGAGGGCTCGGGGCGGATCATCTTCCGCGAGATCATGCCGAGCATGACGTCGCTGGTCGCAGCCGGCTTCGTCGGTGCCTCCACCGGCGCGATCGGGGCAGAGGCGGGTCTGTCCTTCCTCGGTCTGGGCGACCCGAACACCGTCTCCTGGGGCACCATGCTCTTCCAGGCCGATGCCCAGGGCGCTGTCGGACAGGGGCTCTGGGGCTGGGTGCTGGCTCCCGGTCTCGTCCTCGCCCTGCTCATCACCTCCCTCACGTTCATCAACTTCGGGGTCGACCTGCTGTCGAACCCCCACCTCAGGGAGGACTGACCGTGACGACCACCTCCACCTCGCTGAGGACGACGACGGACGCCCCGCTGCTCCGGGTTCGCGACCTGAGCGTGCGGTTCGAGCCCAAGATGTCTCCGGCCCTCACCGCCGTCGACACCGTGAGCTTCGACCTCCACGAGGGCGAGTTCGTCGGGCTCATCGGTGAGTCGGGCAGCGGCAAGTCCACGCTGGCAATGGCGCTGCTGGCGTTGCTGGCCAAGCCCGGTCGCGTCAGCGGGGGCACCATCGAGATCGACGGGGTCGACCTCGCGAGCATGTCCGACGAGGACCTGCGCGCCCGCCGTTGGCGGGACATCGCCACCGTCTTCCAGAGCAGCATGAACTCGCTCAACCCGGTCATGCGGGTCGAGGCGCAGTTCCGGGACGTCATCGAGGAGCACAGCGATCTGCGCGGGAACGCCGTCACCGAACGGGTGCGCGAGCTGTTCGACATGGTGATGATCGAGCCGCAGTTCATGAGCGCCTTCCCGCACGAGCTCTCCGGCGGCATGAAGCAGCGGGTCAACCTCGCCCTCGCGCTGGCGAACCGCCCCAGATTCGTCCTGCTCGACGAGCCGACCACGGGTCTGGACGTCGTCGTGCAGCGCTCGATCCTCGACGCCGTCCGCCGCCTCCAGAAGGAGCAGGGCTTCGCGGTGCTCTTCATCAGCCATGACATCGGGACCGTCATGGAGCTCTCCGACCGCATCCTCGTCATGTATGCCGGTGAGATCGTCGAGCAGCAGCCCGCGGCCGCGCTCGTCGCGAACCCGCTGCATCCCTACTCCAAGGGGCTGCTCGGCTCCTACAGCGACCCGCGGGCCGACACCGTCCGGGTGACCTACATCCCCGGGCGCCCGCCGGACCTCACCCGGACCCTCACGGGATGCCGCTTCACGGACCGCTGTCCGGAGGCCATCGAACGGTGCGCGACCCAGGACCCGAAGCTGCTGCCGCTGGCCGGCGGAGAGGTGGCGTGCCACGTCGCCCACCTCCAGCTCGGTGCCGCCGAGGACCGCCCTGCCGACCTGCCCGAGCACACCCGCGTCTTCGCTGGTCCCACGTTCGTCAAGACGGCCGAGGACAGCGAGCGTGCCCTACGCGGTGAGGTCTTCCTCGAGGTCGAGGGCGTGAGCAAGGTCTTCGAACGCCGGCGCGGTTTCCGCAAGGAGAGCACCCAGGCGGTCGACGACGTGTCCTTCCAGCTCCGCAAGGGCGAGGTCACGGCCCTCGTCGGACAGAGCGGCAGCGGCAAGACCACACTGGCCCGGATGATCACCGGGGTCGACCGTCCGACGTCGGGGCAGATCCGCTTCACCGGCTCCGACGGCGTCGTCAGGGTGGAGACGCTTCGCACCCGCGACCTGCGTCAGTACCGCAAGCACGTGCAGATGGTCTTCCAGGACCCCTACAGCTCGCTCAACCCGGCGCTCACGCTCCGCTACACCCTCAGTCGCCCGCTGCGGAACCACCGCGGGCTGGGCGCGAAGGAGGCCGACACGGTCGCCGGTGAGCTGCTCGAGACGGTGGCACTCACGCCGAGCAACAGGTTCCTCGACCGCTACCCCCATGAGCTCTCCGGTGGCCAGCGGCAGCGCGTGGTGATCGCCCGGGCACTGGCCGCCAACCCCGAGCTCATCGTGGCCGACGAGCCGATCTCCAGCCTCGACGTGTCGATCCGTGCCGAGATCCTCGAGCTCCTCCAGGAGCTGGTCACCAGCCACGACCTCGGCGTCCTCTACATCACCCACGACCTGCTCAGCGCACGGCTGCTCGCCGACGAGATCCTCGTCCTGTCCGAGGGGAGGGTGGTCGAGCGGGGCCGGGCGCTCGAGGTCATCCGCAACCCGTCGGACGCCTACACGCGCACCCTCCTCGACGCCATCCCCAACCCGTTCGGGAAGGAGACGGCTCCCGCCTGAGGCGGGCGGACGGCATACCGGACAGGCTCGCGACGAAGGCGACGCGGACGGCGTCGTCGGCCCCACGCTTGTCTGTCGCCACGGCGGCGGCAAGGATGCACGTCATGGACGAGGCGCCGCGGTGAGCTCGAGCGACGGCGACCGCCCCGTCACGATCTACACCGTCGCCGACCGGGCGGGTGTCAGCATCGCCACCGTCTCGCGCGTGCTGCAGGGGTCGGCGCGGTCCTCGCCCGTCACCCGGCAGAAGGTCCTGCGCGCCGTGGAGGAGCTCGACTACGTGCCGCTGCGGGCCGCCCGCACCCTCGACGTGAGCCGCCACGAGGCCCACGGCCTGGTCCTGCCCGGGCTCACCGGGCAGTACTTCGCCGAGCTGCTCGCGGGATACGAGTCGACCGCGTCGCAGTACGGCCAGTCGGTCGTCGTCGTGCTCACCGCGGACCTGGTCGACCTCAACTCCACGCTGCGGACGCTGCTGGCCAGGGTCGACGGGCTGGCCCTCACCCACGGCACCGCCGCTGACGGGCTGACCCGCACAATGGCCCGCTCCATTCCCACCGTGGTCCTCGCGCACTCACCGATCGAGGGCTGCGACACCGTCGTCGTCGAGAACCGGGAGAGCGCGGCCACCCTCACGACCCACCTCCTCGAGCACGGTCGCCGCCGGCTCGTCTTCGTCGGCGACCCGGAGACCTCCCACGACATCCGGGAGCGGTATGCCGGATTCGCGGGTGCCCTCGAGACGGCCGGGTTGCGCGAGGCGCGGGCGCCGATGAGCGTGTGGTTCCAGGAGTCCTCGGCGCCGGAGATCGTCGACGAGCTCATGGCCGCCCCAGGCCAGGTCGACGCGCTCGTGTGCGCGAACGACGAGCTCGCGCTCGCGACGATGACCCTCCTGGCCAGGCGCGGGGTCACCGTCCCGGACGACCTCGCCATCGTCGGCTTCGACGACATCATGACGTCGCGCTACGTCAGCCCCGGCCTGACGACGGTCAGGCAGCCGACGCACGAGCTCGGCCGGTGGGCCGCGATCCGCCTGCACGAGCGCATCCAGGGCCGCACCCGCCAGGTGGAGCCGCAGATCCTCCCCACCCGCGTCGTCTTCCGCGGGTCCTGCGGATGCCCCTGGGACGGGCCGGAGATCCTCCGGGCCCGACCCGCCCTGATCGCCCAGCCCTGAGTCTCTGGTCAAAAGACGTTGCGCGAGAGAACCTCCAGACTTAGCGTGGAGGTACACGGAAGGGAGGTGGTCCAAGAAGTGATTTCTCATTGGACGCGTGAGGTGACTGCGCGCTAGCGCACCTCGACTGCTCGAGGAGCGCCGCCCGGCGCAATCCCCAGCAGTTCACCGCAGCCCGTGGGTCGTGCAGGTCGTCCCCTGCACGCGTCGCGCCGACCTCGTGTCGGACGACAGGCCCACGGGCTGTTCCATGCCCGGACCCCTGTGCTGCGCGGGCCCTGCGCGGCAAAGGGTGCTCAGCGCTGTCGAGCGAGCGTGACGAACGATGGGGAGCAACGTGTGCTGCGCACCATGCTTGTCAACCCGCGCCGGACAAGGGAAAAGCCCCGAGCGAGCTCGGGGCTTTTCGTCTGGCGGTGGCGGTGGGATTTGAACCCACGGTGGGCTTGCACCCACACACGCTTTCGAGGCGTGCTCCTTAGGCCGCTCGGACACACCACCGCGGAGCACAATACGCAACGTGCCCGTGGGAGCGAAATCGGCTGCCCCGCGCAGCAGGGGTTCGCGCACACCTCTCACTCCGCCTGACCGCCGCCGTCAAGCGAGGTGAGAGAAACCCACTTCCGGCGGGAAAGGGGTCAGGGCTTGGCGTCGAGCATCTGCTGCATCGTCGTGATCTCCGAGCTCTGCGCCAGCTTCATCGACCGCGCCAGCGTCACGACCTCCGCCCGATCCGACCTCGCGAGAACGGCGTCGGCCATCTCGACCCCGCCCCGGTGGTGCTCGATCATCAACGACAGGAAGATGCGGTCGGCATCGACCCCTCGGGCGGCGGTGAGGTTCGCGATGTCCTCCGCCGTCGCCATGCCGGGCATGGCCACGGCGTCACCCGAGGCGGACGTCGCCCCGTGGTGGTCGCCCTCCATCCACGCCATCGCGGGCTGGGACCCGGTGGGGGAGAGGCCCCACAGCTGCAGCCAGGCAAACATCTGGCCCGACTGGTTCTGCTGGCTGGTGGCGATGTCCTTGGCCATGATCCGAACCGTCGGATCCGTGGACCGGTCGTTGACGAGCAGCGACATCTCCACCGCCTGCCCGTGGTGGGTCTGCATGTCGCGCGCGAACCCGGCCTCGGCCGAGCCGTCCAGCGGGAACCCGTCCCGACCGAACAGCGCCCACCCGAGCACCAGCCCGGCGAGCAGTGACCCGACGACGGCGAGCACCGAGAGACCGACGACCTCGCCCCGTGAGCGGGGAGAGGTCGTCGGGTCCTCGTGTGGGGCGTCGGTCACGATGCCGACGGCGAGGGCGTCGCGGACGGCGAGGCCGGGGTGGACGCGGAGGGCGAGGTCGACGGAGTGGGCGTCGCACCAGCAGGCGTCTGCGGGGTGGCGTTCTCGTCGGTCCCGTCGGTGCCACCGGTGCACAGGGCGCCGGGCTCCGGCGTCTGCGGACCCTGGCGGTACTCCTTGATGAAGGCCTCGAGGCGGTTGTCGTCGGCGCCGGTGAGGGCGAGCTGCTTGCCCCAGGCCGAGATGACGACGGGTGAGGTCAGGCCCTCGTAGGGCGACAGGACGGCATACGTGTCGGGGGTGACGTCCTTGAGCTTGTCGATGTCGGCCGCGGGCAGGCCGGGTTGGTAGGTGATCCACACCGCGCCGTGCTCCATCGAGTGGACCGCGTTCTCCTTGGGCACCGGCGAGTCGTAGACGCCACAGTTGAGCCACACGGGGTTGTGCTCGCCGCCGACTGGCGGGGACTCCTTGTAGGCCACCGGCTCCTGCGTGTGCGCTCCCGCGTCGTACTCGAACGACTTCACGGCCGCCAGGTCCGGCTTGTTGGCGTTGCCCTGGATGATCGCGAACGTCACCGCTCCGATGATGATCGCGACGGTCACCCCCGCAGCCCCCCAGATCGCGAGGAGCCGACGACGGTCCTTCTTCTGCTGCTCCTTGCGCATCTGCGAAACACGGTCGGAGGCGTTGCGCTGGCTCGCGCGCGCCTTCTTGCTGCCACTGCCGGACGGGGCCACGACACACTCCTGAAGATCGATCGATGTCGACAGATTGTGACTCATGCACCTGTATGCCGGTGCCTTGCCTCCGTCTCAGGCCACCCAGTGTCGGGTCGCGGCGGCCCACGTGGCACCCACGAGGAGAAGGGCCGACAGTCCCAGCACGACGGCATACGTGCGCCGGTAGGCCGTCGTGTCAGGCATCGTGACGAGGGCCAGGTAGGCGGGGAACCAGGTGAGTGCGTAGCGGGGCGTGGACACCCACAGGGTCGAGCAGAGGACGACGCCGACGGTGAGGGAGAGATAGGTGAGCTCGGGCCAGCGGCGCTGTCTCGCAAGGAGAACGCACAGCGCCACCCCGATGAGGACCGCCCCGATGTCGGCGGCCCGGCTGGCGGCGAGCCACGCGTCGGGGCTGTCGAGCAGCGACCGCCACGCGCTCGCCAGGCCCTCCCACGGCCAGGCGGTCGCCCGGTCCCAGCCGCGCTCCTCTGCCTCGCGCCAGGCGTCCCAGGAGCCGGTGCGCGAGTGGAGATGCGCCATGTAGGCCCCGACGCTCACAGCCGGCAGCCCCAGGGCGAGCACGTCCCACCGAGGGCGCGGCCGGCCGTCGTGGTGCCACTGCACGGCATAGAGGACGGCGAGCGCCGCGGCGAGGAAGAGGCCGTTGACCCGGACTCCGGAGGCGAGGGCGGCGAGCAGCCCGGCCAGCCACCACCGCCGCCGGGTCGCGAGCAGCCAGGCGCCGAGGGCGAGCGCGAGGAAGAGGGCCTCGGTGTAGACGGCGACGAAGAAGAAGCCGGTCGGCGCGAGCGCGAGCAGGGTGACGGCGCGACGGGCCGCGAGTCGGCCGCCGCGCGGGTCCTCGGCCACGAGCAGCCAGAGGAGCCCGGCTGCGAGGGCACCCGCGACGAGGCTGACGAGCAGGCCGGCGCCCGTGACGCTGCCCCCGGTGAGCGGGGCGAGGCCGGCCATGAGGAGGGGGTAGCCGGGGAAGTAGGCCTGGTCGCAGCAGTCGAGCCCCGGCGGCAGGTAGCCCAGGGTCGCGATGCGCACGAAGTGGTAGCTGTCCCAGGCAGAGAAGCGGTCCAGCCACCACGTGCCGGTGGCCCACTCGTGGTCGACGCCACCCTGGGCGGTGACCGCGGCGATGAGCAGCACGAGCAGGCTCAGGAGGACCCGGGTGGCGAGGAAGGCAGCAGCAGCTCGAACCGGCCCGGTGGGGGAGACCAACCTCATCGTGGCGGCGCGGTCCAGAACGGACCGCGCGACACGATGTCGGCGTGCGAGGCGATGGCCCGGTCGAGCAGGGGTTTGGTGTCGACGTCCGGCACGGTCGCACCCACGGACTCGAGGAGGTGGCGCGTCGTCTGGATGTCGCGCAGCTCCCCGAGCGAGTCCTGCAGGGTGGCGACGGAGCGGGTGAAGTCCACCACCGCCGAGGTGGACGGGGCGTCGGGACCGGAGGGCACGGCATACAGGCCGGCGAAGAACTGGGACCCGTAGCGGAGCTTCTTGGCGTCGATGCGCACGCGGTGCCGCTCCGCCGGTTTCGAACGCCCGAGGCGCGCCCCGCGCTCGGTGACGCGCCGGAAGCGGCGGTCGAGGGCCTCGTTGGCGGCCTCGGTCACGGGTGGGTCGACCGGGACCTCGTCGTGGAGGCGCTTGAGGAAGCGGTCCATGTGGGTGCTGAGGTCGCGCCATCGATCCGATCCGACGACGTCGACGACCTCGTCATAGGCGTCCTCGCGCAGCGCGAGGAGCTTGCGGTGCGGGCTGCCCGTGAGTCGCTCGAGGTGGTCACGCACGGCCACGTCGATGTCGCGTGCCCGGCCGAGCGGCGCGGCGAGGTCGCGGGTCTCGGTGCTCACCCAGGCGAGCTTCTCGCCGTCGCCGAGAGGCCGGCGCAGCAGCGAGAACGCCGCGCGCAGCCGACGGAGGGCGACCCGCATCTCGTGCAGGGAGCGCGCGTCGCGCGTGGTCAGCACGGGGTCGACCCGGTCGAGGACCTGTTGCCCGCAGGCCCGCACGATGACGTCGAGTGCCTGCGTCGTCGACAGGTCAGGGGTCAGCTCGATCAGCGGCTTGGTCGGCACGGTCAACCCGCCGATGCGGTGGCCGAGGGGGACGTGCTCGGCGAGGGGCACATCGGCTTGCCCGTGGGCTTGGGTGCGGCGCCGAGTGCGGTGAACTTGGCGCCGAGGACGAGGTCGACGCTGGCGTCCTTGCGGGCGTCGGCGAGCTGGGTCGTCCCCTTGCCGCCGAGCGGGACGACGAGGGCGGAGCGGGACCTGCCCGCTGGTCCGAAACGGATCTCGGCCGGTGCGGCGACCTTGCGTCCCAAGGGGTCGTTGGCCACCTTGCCGACGGTGAAACCACGTCGCCTGAGGTCGGCGGCGGTCCGGGCCGCGAGGCCGGCCCTCGTCGTGGCGTTGTAGACGTTGACCGTCGTGTTGGCCGGTGTCGCGACCTTGGGGTCGAAGGGCCGACACGTCTGCGCGCTCTGGGTCGGGGCGGCGACGCCGGTGGACTCGCGGTAGTAGGAGTAGGCGTACCAGAAGGCGAAGAACAGCATGAGGATGACGACGAGGATGGTCGTCGTCGCACGGCGGTGCTGCTGCCGGTGGCGCAGCTCTGCGGGGAGTTCGCGGTCGGGCATCTGGTGCTACTCGATGACGAGGACGCGCGCGTGCAGCGTCGGTCGCTGGTGCAGTGCGGCGCGCAGCGCCCGGTGGAGCCCGTCCTCGAGATAAAGCGTCCCCTCGAACTCGACGACGTGGGCGAAGAGGTCGCCATAGAACGTCGAGTCCTCGGACAGGAGCATGCCGAGGTCGAGGGTGCGCTTGGTCGTGACGAGGTCGTCGAGGCGGACGAGTCGCGGGGGCACGTTGGACCACTGCCGCGTGCTGTACCCGTGCTCGGGGTACGGACGCGTGTCGCCGACGGCCTTGAAGATCACGCCCGCCACTGTATGGGGCGGCGCCTGCCAAAGCGCGTCGCCTCTCGCGTCGTGAGCGCACTGTGACCTGTGGACGACGAGCCGGTATGCCGTCCGCCCACCTGCGTGGGTGGCGTGGCTCTGGGGCCACCCGTCGGATGCGCACGACGTCACCGTCGGTGGCTCTGGCAGGGTTCGGCTGTGTTGGTCCGTGTCGGCGGTCGCCGCCACGTCTGCCATCGACGAGGAGACCTCATGACACTCGAACACCCTCCCGCCGCACCTCTCCCCGGCGCACTCATGGCCGCGGAGATCGCCGAACAGCCGGCGGTCCTCGGCCGCGTCGTGACCCAGGGCGTCGGTGACGTCGAGGCTGTTGCCGGTCGCATCCGCGAGGCCCGCCCGCGCTTCGTCATGGTCGCAGCACGGGGGACGAGCGACCACGCCGCGCTCTACTTCAAGTACCTCGTCGAGATCGTCCTCGGCCTCCCGTGCGGCCTGGCCTCGCCCTCGACGACCACTGCCTACGGCGCCGAGCCCGACCTGCGTGACGTGCTGTGGGTCGCGGTGAGCCAGTCCGGCGGTTCGCCCGACCTGCTCGAGTCCACCCGCGCGGCAGGCCGTGCCGGGGCGCTCACCCTCGCCGTGACCAACAACGCCGAGTCCCCGCTGGCTGCTACCGCCGAGCTCCACCTCGACGTGCGGGCCGGGGTCGAGCGCGCGGTGGCGGCCACGAAGACCTACACCGCCACGCTGCTCACGCTGTGGCTCCTCGTCGACGAGTGGAGTGGTCGACGCCAGCTCGACCTCGACGCCCTCGTCGCGGCCGCCGAGGAGGCGGTGCACGTGTCCGGCGTCGAGGAGGTCGCGGGCCACTACCGGTTCGTCGACAAGCTCGTCCTCACCGGCCGCGGCTATGCCTACCCGACGGCCCGGGAGGCCGCGCTCAAGCTCATGGAGACGTCCTACCTCGCGGCGCACGCCTTCTCCGGCGCAGACCTCCTCCACGGACCACTGGCCATGGTCGACACCGACCGACCGGTGCTGGCCCTGGTCCCGCACGGCACGGCCGGTCGGGCGTTGGGCCCCGTGCTCGAGCGGCTGCGCGACCGTGGCGCGGACCTCACCGTGGTCGGCGATGCAGAGTCGGCCGGTCAACGTCCGGCGATCGCCCTGCCGCGGGTCGCTGAGGAGCTCAGCCCACTCATCGAGATCATCCCCATGCAGCGACTCGCCCACGCCATGGCGCTCGCCCGCCACGAGGACCCGGACGCCCCCCGCGGCCTGTCCAAGGTGACGCGCACGACCTGAACCCTGCTTGTGACCCTGCCTGGACCATCGGGTTCGCGGGAGTCGAAGCCTTGGGGTGGAAGGGCCTCCACAGAAGGTCGCGTCCTCGGACGGGAGCATCCCGAGGTCGAGGGTTCGCTTGGTGGTCACAGGGTCGTCGAGCCGGACGAGGCGCGGTGGGACGGCTCTGTACGGGGAGAGCCGGCACGAGTCGCGTCGCCGGCTCAGTGGTGAGCGCTTTTGTCAACACCCGAAACGGCCATCGCCTGATGCGCCCGCCGTGGACTAGCGTGCGATCCACCATGCGGGCCTCAACGTCGAGACCCGTCGTAACCAGGAGGAACCCACCCATGCGAACTCCCCGTCGCACTGCCATCGCCGGACTGGCGCTGGCCGGGCTCACGCTGACCACCCTCAGCGTCGCCCCCGCCCAAGCGGGCAACCCCAACAACTCGGCCAAGCTGCGCAAGGCCGTCACCGTCGACGGCGTCATGCGCCACCTCGAGGCGTTCCAGGCCATCGCCGACGCCAATGACGGCAACCGCGCCGCCGGGACCTCCGGCTACGAGGCCTCCGGCGCCTACGTCCAGGGTGTCCTCGAGGGCGCCGGCTACGACGTCACCCGGCAGAACTTCACCATCAACTACCAGGAGCCCGGTGTCGTCGAGCAGATCTCGCCGACCCCGACCGAATACGTGTCCAACACGGCGACCGGCTCCGGCGAGGGCGACGTCACCGCACAGGTGACCGCCGTCGACATCGCGCTCGGGCTCGGCAACGCCAGCACCTCCGGCTGCCAGGCGACCGACTTCGCCGGATTCCCGGCCGGCAACATCGCGCTGGTCCAGCGCGGCGCCTGCGACTTCGGGCTCAAGGCCGACAACGCCGAGGCTGCGGGCGCCAGCGCCGTCATCATCTTCAACCAGGGGAACACCACCGCCGAGGACCGCAACGGTCCGGTCAACCCCACCCTGGGCACCTTTGACGTCAACATCCCGGTCGCCGGAGTCAGCTACCTCGACGGGGTGGACCTCTCCGACCCCAGCACCACCGTGGCCCGGGTCTTCGCCTCCGACATCGAGCAGCGCCAGACCTTCAACCTCATCGCCCAGACCGACACCGGACGCACCGACAACGTCGTGATGCTCGGTGCGCACCTCGATGGCGTGATGGAGGGCGCGGGCATCAACGACAACGGCAGTGGCTCGGCGGCCATCCTCGAGACGGCCGTCCAGCTCGCCGACGTCAACAAGCTCAACAACGCGGTCCGGTTCGCTTGGTGGGGTGCCGAGGAGATCGGCCTCGTCGGGTCGACCTACTACGTCAACGACCTCAAGGCCAACAACCCGACCGAGCTCGACCGGATCGCGACCTACCTCAACTTCGACATGGTCGGCTCGCCCAACTACAAGATCGGGGTCTACGACGCCGACCAGTCGACCTACCCGGCACCCGCCGGGGTGCCGATCCCCGGTGGCTCCATCGAGACCGAGGACGTCCTCACCGACTACTTCGACTCGGTCGGCCAGCCGTGGGTCGACACGGAGTTCTCGGGACGCTCGGACTACCAGGCGTTCATCCTCAACGGCGTCCCGTCCTCCGGCTTGTTCACCGGTGCGGAGCAGCCCAAGACCGCTGCCGAGCAGGCGCTCTTCGGTGGTCAGACCGGCGTTGCCTACGACGTGAACTACCACGCCGTCGGCGACGACATCGACAACGTCAATGCCGAGGCGCTCGACATCAACAGTGACGCCATCGCCCATGCCACGATCACCTTGGCGCAGAGCACCTTGGCGATCAACGGCAAGCGCAGCGCCGGCAAGTCCGGCAACATCCACCCGCACCACGAGCACGACGAGGAGGTCGCGGCCTGACCGCTGCGGTCGCCCTCTGAGGCACGAGACCAGACGCGTATGCCGTCCGCTCACCCCGCGAGGTGAGCGGACGGCATACGCATGTCAGGAGGCGAGGGTGGCGAGGTGTCGCTCGACCTCGTCGGCCGACAGCACGTGCTGGATGACCATCGTCGCTGCACCGATGACGCCGGCGTGGTCGCCGGTGCGGGCCGTGACGATCTGGAGCTCGCCCGTGGCGAGGGGGAGCGAGCGCCCGTAGACGACCTCACGGATCCCGGCGAGCAGCCCGTCGTTGGACTGAGCGAGGAGGCCGCCAATGGCGATCACCGAGGGGTTGAGCAGGCTGACGATCGAGGCCAGGACCGCACCGATCTCGCGGCCTGCCTGGCGCAGCTCCGCGATGGCCTCGGGGCTGCCGGAACGCGCGAGGTCGAGCAGCTCACGACTGTCCTGGACCTGCACCCCGCGCTTCGCGAGGCGAGCGACGATGGCCGGCCCGCTGGCCACTGCCTCGAGGCAGCCCTCGTTGCCGCAGCGGCAGATGATGCCCGCGCCGTGGGGAGCCGCCACGTGACCGAGGTCCCCGGCCGAGCCCTGGGCTCCGCGGTGGAGCAGGCCACCGCTGACGATGCCGGCGCCGATGCCCGTCGCCACCTTCACGAAGACGAGGTGCTCGACGGTGGGATAGATGGTCGCGTGCTCGCCCAGCGCCATGATGTTGACGTCGTTGTCGACGAGGACGGGTCCGCCGAGCTTCGCGGACACGTGCGCCGGCACGTCGTAGCCGTCCCAACCCGGCATGATCGGTGGCGATGCGGGGCGACCGGTGGAGTGCTCCACCGGTCCGGGCAGGCCGAGCCCCACGCCCACGAGCTGGCGTCTGCTGTGCCCCGAGGAACGCAGCAGCCGCTTGCCGATCTCGATGACGGCATCGAGGACCACCTCGGGTCCCTGACGGATGTCGAGTGCTTCGGAGGTCTCCGCGACCACCCGGCCACCGAGATCGGTGAGCGCGACGGTCACGTGGGTGGCGCCCAGGTCGGCGCCGAGGACGAAGCCCGCCTCCGGGTTGAAGGCCAGACGAGTCGGCGGACGTCCACCGGTCGAGCGCGACTCGCCTGCTGACGTGAGCAGCCCTGCGGCGAGCAGGGATTCGACTCGTGCGCCCACGGTCGAGCGGGCAAGTCCGGTCATCTCGATGAGTTCCGCGCGAGTGCGCGGCTGACCATCGCGCATGAGCTGGAGGAGGGCGCCTGCACCGGGTGCTCCGACCGCAGGCGCCGTGGACGTCCCGTTGGCGCCGGGGGTCGGAAGGCTGACGGGTCCACTCACGCTCCGTAGTGAAGCACAGGCCGACACTTCCGGACCACGGGAGGACGGAAGCAGATCACGGCATACCAACTTTTGCTTGACGCGCAGACAAAAGAGCCATAGCGTCCACGACATGACCGGAGGCAATGGCGCCTCACCTCTTCTGGTGATGGCCGGAATCGTCAAGCGATTCCCAGGTGTGACCGCGCTCGGCGGTGTCGATCTCGACGTGCTCCCCGGGGAGGTGCACTGCCTCCTGGGGCAGAACGGCGCGGGCAAGTCGACGCTCATCAAGGTGCTCGCCGGCGTCCACCAGCCCGACGAGGGCACGATCACCTGGAACGGCGAGGAGGTGACGCTCGCCCACCCGCAGGCCGCGATGGACCGCGGCATCGCGACCATCTACCAGGAGCTCGACCTCGTCGAGGGCCTCACGGTCTCCGAGAACATCTTCCTGGGCCAGGAGCGGTCCCGCTTCGGCTTCTCCCAGCGGTCGGCGGCGCGAGCCGAGACGGCAGGACTGCTCGAGCGACTCGGCCACCCCGAGATCTCGCCCTCCACCGAGGTGGGCCAGCTCTCCGCCGCCGGTCAGCAGATCGTGAGCATGGCTCGCGCGCTGTCCCGCGACGCCCGGCTCATCGTCATGGACGAACCCTCAGCGGTCCTCGACGGTGGCGAGGTGGAGCGACTCTTCGGCGTCATCCGTGACCTCACCGCCCAGGGCGTGGCGGTCGTCTACATCTCGCACCGGCTCGAGGAGATCCGCGTCATCGGCGACCGCGTGACGGTCCTCAAGGACGGTCGGACCGTGGCCACGGGCCTGTCGGCCAAGGAGACCCCGACGTCGGAGGTCATCCGGCTCATGACGGGTCGCTCGATCGAGTACGTCTTCCCGACCCGAGGTGTCGTGCCGGACGGCGAGCCCCTCCTCGAGGTCACCGGCCTGACGCGTCGCGGTGAGTTCGCCGACGTGAGCTTCACCGTCCGCCCGGGCGAGGTCCTCGGTCTCGCGGGTCTGGTCGGCGCCGGACGCTCCGAGATCGTCGAGACGGTCTTCGGGGCGCGCAAGGCCGACGCGGGCACGGTCGCCGTGGGTGGCCGGGCGTTGCGTCCCGGGTCGGTCGGCGCGGCCGTGTCTGCCGGCATCGGCCTGGCCCCCGAGGAGCGCAAGAGCCAGGCGCTCGTGCTCGGTGACAGCGTCGCCTCCAACATCAGCATGGCGACGCTCGCCCGCTTCGCCAAGGCCGGCTGGCTCGACCACACGGCAGAGCACCGGGCCGCCCAGGAGCTCGCGACCAGCCTCGAGCTGCGACCGGCAGGCGTCGCCCGTGAGGTGCGGACGCTGTCCGGTGGCAACCAGCAGAAGGTCGTGCTCGCCCGCTGGCTCCTGCGCGGGTGCCGCGTCCTGCTGCTCGACGAGCCCACCCGAGGCGTCGACATCGGCGCCCGGTCCGAGATCTATGCCCTGGTCCGTCGACTCGCGGACGACGGCGTCGCCGTCGTCGTGGTCTCGAGCGAGATCGAGGAGGTGCTCGGTCTCGCCGACCGGGTCCTCGTCATCGGTGACGGCCAGGTGCTCCACGAGGCTGCGTCCGCGGACCTCGACGAACACCGCGTGCTGGACATCATCTTGAAAGGAGACGCCGCATGAGCGTCGACAGCCCATCCACGACCCCAGGTCATCGGTCCGAGGCGGAGGGCACCCAGGAGATGGGCAGCCCTGCGGCACAGGGCTCGTCAGCCAGTGCGCTGTCGCGCCTCTACGCGAGCCCGGCCACCCGCAGCCTCGGCCTGGTCATCGCCCTCGTGGTGCTCTTCGTCGTCGGGGTGGCGACCGGTGGTGAGAGGTTCGGCAGCTTCGACAACGTCCTCACCATCCTGCGATATGCCTCGATCATCGGCGTCGTGAGCGTGGGGATGACGTTCGTCATCGCAAGCGGTGGGATCGACCTGTCGGTCGGAGCCATCGTCGCCCTCTCGTCCGTCTGGGCCACGACCCTGGCCACCCAGACCATGGCCGAGAACAGCCACTGGATCCTCATGGTCGGGACGGCTCTCCTCGTGGGGTCGGCGTGCGGACTCGTCAACGGTCTGCTCATCGCCTACGGCAGACTCGCACCCTTCATCGCGACCCTGGCGATGCTGGCCGCTGCGCGTGGACTCGCCGAGATCATCGCCCAGCGCCGGACCCAGATCGTGCGCGACCGGGGCTTCATCGACTTCTTCGGCGGCAGCGTCCTCGGGATCCCGGTGCTCGTCATCATCTTCGCGGTCGTCGCCGTCCTCGGCTGGATCCTGCTCAACCGCACCACCTTCGGGCGGCGCACCCTGGCCATCGGAGGCAACCCGGAGGCAGCGCGACTGGCCGGGATCGACGTCCGGCGCCAGACGGCATACCTGTATGTGCTGCTCGGTCTCGCCTGCGGACTGGCGGCGGTCATGTACATGGCTCGCACCACGACGGGCACCTCCACGCACGGGCAGCTGCTCGAGCTGGACGCGATCGCCGCCGTCGTCATCGGCGGCACCCTCCTCAGCGGAGGGCGCGGGACGATCGTCGGCACGGTCCTCGGTGTCCTCATCTTCGCGACGCTCACCAACGTCTTCACGCTCAACAACCTCGACACCTCGACGCAGGCCGTGGCCAAGGGCGTCATCATCGTCGCCGCCGTGCTGCTGCAGCAGCGAGTGGCCTCTCGCCGGGCCAGTCCCTAGCCATCGCACCCGCCCTCGACCGCGCCCCTCGACGGCGTCACACGTCCCTCGTCCCTCTCGTCCCACCACTCATCCAGAGCAACGCATCCCAGGAGAGCACCACATGAGTCTTCCCCGTCCCACCCTCACCCGGTCCGTCCGCACCGCAGCAGCCCTCGGCGTGGTGGCACTCGTCGCCGCCGGGTGCACGAGCAACACCCCGGAGGCCAGCAACGACACGAGCAGCACTGCCGCCCCCGTCGGCGACAACGCCAAGCCGGGCGAGAAGGTCACCATCGGCTTCTCCGGGCCCGCGGCCGACCACGGCTGGCTCGCCGCCATCAACAACTCCGCCCAGGCCGAGGCCAAGAAGTACACCGACGTCGACTTCCGCGTGGCAGAGGGCACCAACGACGCCAGCCTGCAGATCTCCCAGATCGAGACCTTCATCAACGACAAGGTCGACGCGATCGTCCTGCTCCCCACCGACGGTGCCGCCCTCACCGAGGTCGCGACGAAGGCCACCCAGGCCGGCATCATCGTCGTCAACGTCGACCGTGAGTTCTCCAGCCCCTTCGCGGCACGCACGACCGTGCTCGGCGACAACTACGGCATGGGTGTCAGTGCCGGAACGCGCGCGTGCAAGGTCATCGCCGACAAGAAGATCACCAACCCCGTCATCGCCGAGATCGCCGGCATCGACGCCCTCCCGCTGACCCAGGACCGCAGCAAGGGCTTCGCCGCCGCGTTGAAGGCCTGCAACCAGACCGTCGACAACCGGGTGGCGGCCGAGTTCACGGTCGCGTCCGGCGAGAGCGTCGCGGCGAACCTGCTCCAGGCCGCACCCAAGATCGACGTCATCTGGAACCACGACGACGACCAGGGTGTCGGCGTCATGGCCGCCTTCGACAACGCCAACCGCAAGGAGTTCGCCTTCATCGGCGGCGCCGGCTCCGCGAACGCCATGCGCTGGATCAAGGAGGGCAAGATGGACGCCACCGTCATCTACCCGCCGACCCAGGCTGCCGACGGTGTCCGACTGGCCCGACTGCTCGCCCAGGACAAGGGCATGGCCGACCTCGTCCAGGTCGCGGTGCCTCGCCGGATCGTCCTCGACGCACCCGTCGTCACCAAGGAGAACGTCGACAAGTACCTGCCCCTCGGCTTCGAGTCCTGAGTCGTTGATGGAGACCCAGCCACTCGGCGTCGCCATGATCGGCTACGCCTTCATGGGGCAGGCGCACTCGCAGGGCTGGCGCAACGCCCGGAGCTTCTTCGACCCCGCGGTCGTGCCGGAGCTCAGGGTCGTGTGCGGCCGCGACGCCGAGGCGGCGGGCGACCTGGCCCGACGCTTCGGCTGGCAGTCGGTGGAGACCGACTGGCGCGCCGCCATCGCGCGTGACGACGTCGACATCGTCGACATCTGCACGCCGGGCGACACGCACGCCGAGATCGCGCTCGCGGCCCTCGCGGCCGGCAAGCACGTCCTGTGCGAGAAGCCGCTCGCCAACTCCGTGGAGGAGGCCGAGACGATGACGGAGGCGGCGCAGCGGGCGAGGGTGGACGGCATACGCAGCATGGTGGGTTTCACCTACCGCCGCGTGCCGGCCATCGCCCTCGCGCAGCGGCTCGTCGCGGACGGCCGGATCGGGGAGGTGCGCCACGTGCGCGCGCAGTACCTCCAGGACTGGCTCGTCGACCCGGAGTCGCCGCTCACCTGGCGGCTGCAGAAGGAACGCGCCGGCTCCGGCGCGCTGGGCGACATCGGTGCCCACGTCATCGACCTCACGCAGTTCATCACCGGTGACCGGCTGGCCGGGGTCAGCGGGCTCACCGAGACCTTCGTCAAGGAGCGCCCGCTGCCCCGGTCCTCCAGCGGTCTGTCGGCGACGGCAGGGTCCGGGACCGGACAGGTGACCGTCGACGACGCGACCGTGTTCATCGGCCGCTTCGCCGGTGGGGCGATCGCCTCCTTCGAGGCCACCCGCTTCGCCACCGGCCGCAAGAACGCGATCCGGCTGGAGCTCAACGGCACCCGCGGCAGCATCGCCTTCGACTTCGAGGACATGAACGTCCTCAACGTCTACGAGGCCGACGCCGACGAGCCCGGCTTCCGCCGCATCCAGGTCACCGAACCCCACCACCCCTACGTCGCCGCGTGGTGGCCGGCGGGTCACGGTCTCGGCTACGAGCACGGCTTCACGCACCAGGCAGCCGACTTCCTCACCGCGATCGCGGCAGGCACCGACCCGTCGCCGTCGTTCGCCGACGGTCTCGGCGTCCAACGCGTCCTCGAGGCAGTCGAGACGAGTGCGGCGAGCGGGGCCGCGTGGACCCCGATCACCCCGCCCGCCATCGGCTGACGCACCTCGCACCACCCTCGACCCACCGCCCGACTCGACGACCAGGACGTGACCGGCTGCCACGGACGGTGGACCGGTTCCGACGCAACACATTGGAGGACTGACGTGGCACGACCGATCACCCTGTTCACGGGCCAGTGGGCCGACCTGCCGTTCGAGGAGGTGTGCCGACTGGCCGCCTCGTGGGGCTACGACGGGCTGGAGCTTGCCTGTTGGGGCGACCACTTCGAGGTCGACCGCGCCCTGGCCGAGGATGACTACGTCGCCGGGCGTCGCGAGATCCTCGAGCGTCACGGACTCGGGGTCTGGGCCATCTCGAACCACCTCGTGGGACAGGCTGTCTGCGACGACCCCGTCGACCAACGGCACCAGGACATCCTGCCGTCGGACATCTGGGGTGACGGCGATCCCGAGGGTGTGCGCCAGCGCGCAGCGGCCCGGATGGCTGACACCGCGCGTGCCGCCGCCAAGCTCGGCGTCGACACGGTCATCGGCTTCACCGGTTCAGCCATCTGGAAGTACGTCGCGATGTTCCCGCCGGTGTCGGCGGAGACGATCGAGGCTGGCTACCAGGACTTCGCGGACCGGTGGAACCCCATCCTCGACGTCTTCGACGAGGTCGGGGTGCGCTTCGCCCACGAGGTGCACCCGAGCGAGATCGCCTATGACCACTGGACGACGGTGCGCACCCTCGAGGCGATCGGCCACCGCCCGGCCTTCGGTCTCAACTGGGACCCTTCGCACATGGTGTGGCAGGACCTCGACCCGGCCGCGTTCATCTGGGACTTCCAGGACCGGATCTACCACGTCGACTGCAAGGACGTGCGCATGCGGGTGGGCAACGGCCGCAACGGAAGGCTGTCGTCGCACCTGCCGTGGAACGACCCCCGGCGCGGCTGGGACTTCGTCTCGACCGGCCACGGCGACGTGCCCTGGGAGGACTGCTTCCGGACTCTCGGCGCCATCGGCTACTCCGGCCCCATCTCGGTCGAGTGGGAGGACGCCGGCATGGACCGGCTCGTCGGTGCCGCCGAGGCGGTCGGCTTCGTGCGGCGCCTCGCCTTCGAACCACCAGAGGCCGCGTTTGACGCAGCATTCAGCTCAGGGAAGGACTCCTGAGCGAACAGCTCGCCCTCGGGACGCACGCAAGCGGCGTATGCCGTCGGCTCGCCGAGCGCTCGCACTAGAGTGCCGAGGGTGACCGAGAACGCGACGCCCGAGCAGCCCGCCACTCCTCCCACACCCCCGGCCCCCGAGGCCGCGGCACCTGCGTCTGGGGGCTCCGCTGGGGGCGCCGGGGACAAGGGTTCGGCGCACCTGGACGAGATCCGTGCGGGCTACACGTTCGAGGGCCCGGCCCTCGAGTTCGGTGCGGCCGTCATCGACGACTCCGCGCACCCGGACACCCCGGTGCGCATCCCGCTCGCCGTCCTCAACCGCCACGGCCTCGTCGCCGGGGCCACCGGCACCGGCAAGACGAAGACCCTGCAGCTCATGGCCGAGCAGCTCAGTGCGCAGGGCGTCCCGGTCTTCCTCGCCGACATCAAGGGCGACCTGTCCGGCATGGCGAGCCCCGGAGAGGCCAGTGACCGGACCACAGCGAGGGCCCAGGACGTCGGGCAGGACTGGCAGGCAACGGCATACCCGACGGAGTTCCTTTCACTAGGTGGCGTCGGCAAGGGCGTGCCGATCCGCGCGACGATCACCGACTTCGGGCCGACCCTGCTCTCCAAGGTCCTCGGCCTCAACGACACCCAGGAGTCGAGCCTCGGGCTCGTCTTCCACTACGCCGACAAGAACGGCCTCGCGCTCCTCGACCTCAAGGACCTGCGCGCCGTCATCAGCCACCTCGTGAGCGACGAGGGCAAGCCCGAGCTCAAGGCGCTCGGTGGCCTCTCGTCCGCGACGGCCGGGGTCATCCTGCGCGAGCTCATCGCCTTCGAGGACCAGGGCGCCGACGCCTTCTTCGGTGAGCCGGCCTTCGACACCGCGGACCTGATGCGCCTGTCCAGCGACGGCAAGGGGCTCGTCACCTGCCTCGAGCTGCCCGGCGTGCAGGACCGTCCGGCGCTCTTCTCGACCTTCCTCATGTGGATGCTCGCGGACCTGTTCCACGACCTGCCGGAGGTCGGCGACGTCGACAAGCCCAAGCTCGTCTTCTTCTTCGACGAGGCGCACCTGCTCTTCGCCGACGCGAGCAAGGCCTTCCAGGAGGCGATCGAGCAGACCGTCCGCCTCATCCGCTCCAAGGGGGTCGGCGTCTTCTTCGTGACGCAGTCACCCAAGGACGTCCCCTCGGGAGTGCTCGGGCAGCTGGGCAACCGCGTGCAGCACGCCCTGCGCGCCTTCACGCCGGACGACGCCAAGGCCCTCAAGTCGGCCGTGCGGACCTACCCGCACAGCCAGTACGACCTCGAGAAGCTCCTCACCTCGCTCGGCACCGGCGAGGCGGTCGTCACCGTCCTCTCCGAGAAGGGCGCCCCGACACCGGTGGCGTGGACGCGGATGCGCGCGCCGCAGTCGCTCATGGCCCCGTCGTCCGAGGCAGTGCTCGACCAGACGGTCGCCGCCTCGGCCATCGGCGCGAAGTATGCCGCTGTGGCCGACCGCGAGTCGGCTTTCGAGCTGCTCGCTGCCCGGGTGGCTGCGGCCCCGGCCGAGGCCGCGCCCCAGCAGGCGCCCGCACCGAAGGCCGCCAAGAAGACCACGGTGCCCAAGGAGGACCCCGGCCTGGTGGAGCAGGTCGTCAAGTCCAGCGCCTTCAAGTCGGCGCTGCGGTCGGCCGGAACCGTCATCGGTCGCGAGATCACCCGCTCGCTCTTCGGGACCCGCCGCCGCTGACCAGCACGTTCCCCACCGGCCGCGCACGAACGCACCAGTCGCGCACCCATCGGTGCGCGGCTGGTCACGTTGTGCGCGGGTGGCACCAGAGGCGGCGCAGCTGATCGCTCAGAGGCTGAGCAGGGCCGTTGCGTAGGCGCACTCGACGTCCGGGTCGGTGACAGTATGCCGCGAGCCATCGCTCGCGGCATACGTCACCTCCCAGCCCTCCGGCGTGCGACGCAGTGCCTCGAGCCGGTCTCCGAGCAGCGTGCGCAGCTGGTCCTCACGGGGCAGCCACAGCGACTGGTCGAGGCTGACCGAGTCGAGCGCCCACTCGGTCGTGCCGTTGAAGCCGAGGACGGTCTGGTCCGCGAAGTGCTGCGGCTCGACCGTGAGGTTGCTGATCCAGAACACCTCGTCGGTGAGGAGCTGGGCGTCGATGACGAAGCGGTCGCCCGCCGCCGGTTCCCACAGCACGCCCGCGTCGTGAACCAGTCGGCGGGCGAGGTCGAGAGAGATCATCGCCCCATCATGACCCGAGAACTCCCGCGATCAGCGTGAGGTCAGCGATGCTCGTGAGACGGGGAAGTCGAAGAACGTGTCCGGGAACAGCTCGGGGCGGTGGGTGAAGTGCCACCACTCGTTCTCGTAGTTGGCGAAGCCTTCGGCCGCGAGCACGTCGACGAGCAGGTCGCGGTTCTCGCGCACCTCACCCGTGAACGCCGGGTTCGCGGTGTGCGAGAGGACGTCGAAGCAGTCGTAGGCCGTGCCCATGTCGAGCGAGGCGTCGGGCACCCGCTCCGCGACCGGTCCGAAGCAGGACCCGGCGGGCTTCGGCGAGTGCGGTGCCGGCACCTTGGGGCCGTCGACGGGCTGGATCGTGAGGTCCACGGTGCTGGCCCGGGAGTGGCCGGACTTCGCGGCGATGTAGCCGTCCTCGAACAGGCGTGACTTCTCCACCCGTGGATAGAACTCCGGCTTCATCTGCTCGTCGTCGAGGTCCTCGGCCCAGCGGACGAAGTGGTCGACCGCGCTCTGCGGGCGGTAGCAGTCGTAGACCTTGAGGGTGAGGCCTCGGGGTCGGAGCGCGTCCTGCGCCCGGGCCAGTGCCTCGGCAGCAGGGCGGGTGAGCAGGCAGAGCGGTGCGCGGTAGGCGTCGATGCGCTCACCCACGAAGTTGTGGTTGGTCGTGTAGCGGATCTCGTGGACGATCGTCGGGTCGATGTCACGCAGCGCCACGATCTCCTGAGGCGCCCGCGTCGGAGGCTGGGCCACGGCGACAGAGGACCCCGCGGCAGCGACGGCAGCGGTGGTGGAGGCCAGGACGAGGCCAGCGACGAGGGAGGGCAGCACGCGACGATTCATGAGTCGTTCCTAGCAGTGACACCTTCGCGCCGCCACCCCAGCCACGGCAGCATCGGCGCGCCATCGGCACCTTCTGAGCCGGTGCGGGGCGGCCTCACCACCACGACTGGACCGTTGTCATACCCCCGACGACGGCCCAGAAGCGGAGGGCTCGGCCGACGAGCCCGGTGAGGAGGAAGACCGGCAGGCGCACCCGCAACGCGCCCGCGACCACCGCCATCACGGCATACGGAGGTATGCCGGCGACGGCGGAGACGAGCAGGAGGCCGGCCGTGAACCAGGGCCGACCCTCGGTGCGAGCCTGCCAGCGCACCATGGCCGCGCGGGCCCGGGGTCGTTGCATGCGGCGGGACACGAAGGCGAAGCGGTCGAGCTCTCGCCCGCCGTAGTACCAGAAGAGCTTGCCCACCATCTGCCCGATGGCGGCGGCAGCGACGATGAGCCACCCCGGTGCCCGGTCCTGCGAGGCCGCGAGCGCGATGATCGCCTCGATGTTGATGATGGGCACGAGGGCCGACGCGACCGCGCACCCGGCGATCCCGAAGGAGTCAAGCCACATGCGGTGACCCCGACGACCGGTCCGCGCCGGAGGGGGCCGTGGGGACCGGGAGGCCGAGGCGCAGCAAGCGTGCCAGGGACCAGGACTTCATCGCGAGCAGGACCAGGGCGATGGCCAGCCCGAGCCACATCCACCCCGTGACGAGCAGCAGCACTGCGAAGAGCGCGCTGTTGACGGCCTTCGCGGGCTTGGACCAGTTCCACAGCCAGATCTGCCGGTCGACGACGTAGAAGTAGTTGGGGCTGCGGATCGGCCACGCGAGGAAGGCCAGCGACAGGAAGCTGTCGACCACCATGAACTCGGCGAGATAGACGAACACCGCGGGTGCCAGCTCGGGCTCCAGCCAGGCGAGACCGAGGTAGAACGCGCCGGCGTTGAAGCGGTCCGAGAAGATGTCGAGCACGGCGCCGATCCGGGTCTCGCACCCACGCACGCGGGCCCAGGCACCGTCGAGCATGTCGCCGACCCAGTAGACACCGAGGGCGACGACGAGAAGGGTCAGGCTGCGGTCGTGCACGGCCCACGCGGCCACCGCACCCGAGGCGATGGTGCGCACCGCCGTGATGACCGTCGCTCCGGTCCGCAGGCGCTCGTGCCCGATCCCGACGTCGGTCGCCTTGTCCCCCATGAGCGCGGCTCCCCACATCGGCTCAGGATAGGTGCCTGCACACTCCTCGCGGGCTGCGACGGGAATCACCGGCGCGGTCGGTCAGCCCAGCAGAGCAGCGACCACGAGGATCACCGGCACCGAGCCCATCGTCGTGATGAGGATCGTGTCGCGCGCGAGCACCGTCGCCCGGTCGTAGCGCGTGGCGTGGACGAAGATGTTCTGCGCCGTGGGCAGCGCCGAGCAAACGACGATGGCGAGCAGGGCCTGTCCGTCGACCCCGAGCGCGAAGTGCGCCACGGCATAGGCCACCGCCGGCTGGACGACGAGCTTGAGCAGGGACGTCGTGGCTAGCTCGGCCACCGACCCACCGGCGCCCAACCCGGGGCCGAGCCGCAGGGCGATGCCGTAGGCGATGAGCATCGCCGGGACCGCCAGGTTGCCGAGGAGCTCGAGCGGGTTGCCGACGAACTCGGGCAGGGTCCAGCCGGTCACCGACAGCAGCACGCCAAGGAGTGACCCGACGGTGAGCGGGTTCGTGAACGGGCGACTGATGAGCCGCAGGAACGGTGGTGCGCCAGTGGCACCGTCCGCATCCAGCAGCGCCAGCGCGACGGGCTGCAGCACGAGCATCTGGAAGAGCAGGGTCGGCGCCACATACGACGCGTCGCCGAGGACATAGCTCGCCACCGGGATTCCGAGGTTCCCTGCATTGACGTATGCCGCGCAGAGACTTCCGATCGTCGCGTCACCCAGGCGCCGGTGCCAGACGAAACGAGCGAGCACGACATAGATGACCACGGGGACGAGGACGGCCACGGTCGTGGCGACGAGGTTGGCCGACAGCACGTCCTCGACGTCCGCCCGGCCCAGGGTGATCACCATCAGCGCCGGCGACCCGACGAAGAACGACACCTGCGACAGGATCCGCTGGGCGGTGAGGTCGAGGATGCGGAGCTGTGCCAGCAGGGCGCCGACGCCGATGACGACGGCGATCGTCGCGAACCCCGTGAAGACTCCCTGCACGCGGTCAGGCTAGGTGGAGCGTCGCAGCACCTGCGCGAGGGTCTCAAGAACGCTCGCGTCCTCGATCGTGCCCGGCACGACCGGCGTGCGGCCGTCGGCGAGCTCGCGCATCGTCTTGCGCAGGATCTTGCCGGAGCGGGTCTTGGGCAGGGCGGCGACGACGTCGACCTGGCGCAGCGCGGCCACGGGGCCGACCTCGTCACGCACCCGCTGCACGAGCTCGGCGCAGATCCGCTCGCCCTCGGCGCCCGAGCCGTCGACCCCGCCCTTGAGGACGACGAGCCCGCGAGGCACCTGGCCCTTGAGCTCGTCGGCAACACCGATGACCGCGCACTCGGCGACGTCGGGGTGGCCGGCGAGCGCCGCCTCGATCGAGCCGGTCGACAGCCGGTGTCCGGCGACGTTGAGGATGTCGTCGGTCCGCCCCATGACATAGAGGTAGCCGTCCTCGTCGACGTGGCCACCGTCACCCGACACGTAGTAGCCGGGGAAGGTCGACAGGTAGCCGTCGACGAAGCGCTGGTCGTCGCCCCACAGCGTCGGCAGCGTCCCCGGCGGCATCGGCAGCCTGAGGCAGATCGCGCCCTCCTGGCCGGCCGGCAGGGGTGCGCCGGACTCGTCGAGGATCACCACGGCATACCCCGGCACCGGAACCGACGGGGAGCCCGGCTTGAGCGGCATCGGTTCGAGCCCTCGCAGGTTCGACGCGATCGGCCAGCCGGTCTCGGTCTGCCACCAGTTGTCGACGACGGGGACACCGAGCATCGAGGTCGCCCACTCGTAGGTGTCTGGGTCGAGCCGCTCACCCGCGAGGAAGACCGCCTTCAGCGACGAGAGGTCGTGCTGGCGCATCAGCTCACCCCGCGGGTCGTCACGTTTGATGGCTCGGTATGCCGTGGGTGCGGTGAACATCGCCCGCACCTTGTGCTCCGCGATGAGCCGCCAGAACGCGCCGGCGTCAGGGGTCCCGACCGGCTTGCCCTCGTAGAGAACGGTGGTCGCGCCGGTGAGCAGTGGTGCATAGACGATGTAGGAGTGGCCGACGACCCACCCGACGTCGCTCGCGGTGAACCACACGTCGCCCGGGTCGATGCCATAGATGTTGTCCATCGACCAGCGCAGCGCGACGGCGTGACCACCGTTGTCGCGGACGATGCCCTTGGGACGGCCGGTCGTGCCGGAGGTGTAGAGGATGTAGAGCGGGTCGGTCGCCGCGACCTCGACGCAGTCGGCGGGTTCGGCGTCGGCGACGAGCTCGTCCCAGTCCAGCTCCTCCCAGTCGGTGTCGCGCTCGCCGACCGCGGCCCGGGCCTGCTCGCGCTGCAGCACGATGACGGACTCGGGCTTGTGCGAGCTGCGGTCGAGGGCGGCGTCGAGCATCGGCTTGTACTCGACGACCCGGCTCGGCTCGATGCCACAGCTCGCGGCGACGACCACCTTGGGCTGTGCGTCCTCGATGCGCGCGGCCAGCTCCGCCGGCGCGAAGCCACCGAACACCACCGAGTGGATGGCGCCGAGACGGGCGCAGGCGAGCATCGCGACGACCGCCTCCGGGACCATCGGCATGTAGATGACGACGCGGTCGCCCTTCTCCACGCCCAGGCTCGCCATCGCACCGGCGAAGGTCGCCACGCGAGCCAGCAGGCCTGCATACGTGATGGTCTGTTGCGTCCCGGTGACGGGACTGTCGTGGATGAGCGCCGGCTGCTCGCCGCGGCCGTCGCGCACGTGCCGGTCGAGCGCGTTGAAGCAGGTGTTGAGGGTGGCGCCGGGAAACCAGCGGTAGAGCGGTGGGTTGCTGTCGTCGAGGACCGTCGTCGGGGGAGTGATCCACTCGATCCGCTCCGCCGCCCGCCTCCAGAACTCGTCCGGTTGCTCCAGGGACTCGGCGTATGCCGCTGCGTAGCCGTCGTGGGTCATCTCGCCATCGTGCTCGGTCAGCGGTCCTGCGGCTAGGGGAACGGGTGGTTCAGCCCACTCAGCCCCAGTTGGCGGCCTGGGTGAGACAGAAGGGGTGGCCGCTCGGGTCGAGCAGGACGCGCCAGGTCTCGCCGGGCTGCTCGTCGGGCAGGGTCGCGCCGAGGCGGACGCACTCGGCGGCGGCCGCATCGAGGTCGTCCACGGCAAGGTCGAGGTGGAACTGCTTGCTGCCGTTCTCGTTGGGCCAGGCCGGGGGCTCGTGGTCGGGCACGGTGCCGAAGCCGAGGGCGTGGCCGGGCCCGGTGAGCATGGCGTAGCCGTCGCCCTCGGCCGCGACGTCCCAGCCGAGGACGGCCGACCAGAAGGCGGCGTCGCGGCTCGCGTCGGAGCTGTCCAGGCTGAGCATCTTGAGGGTGGCGACGGGCATGGCCGGGTCTCCTTCGTCGGTGGGGTCATCTGTCGCCGAGTCTCCCTAGGCTGACGTCGTGCCTGCTAGGACAAATCCGCCATCGACGGAACCCACCGCGACCTTCGCCGGGATCCTGCGTCCCGACGAGCTCGCCAAGCACGTCGAGGTCCGCCGCTGGCCGGCGACCGAGCGGGGTCTCGCGATGGGTCGAGAACCACTGGTCGCTGCGCTGGGACCTGCCCGAGGGTGCGTCCTTCGCGAGCGAGGTGCTTCCCCATCCCACGTGCTCGCTCACCGTCGAGCGCGGGGACCATCCACGGCCGGCGCTCGCGGGCGAGGAGGTCGTCATCACGGGAGTCGTCACCCGCCGCTTCGACGTGGAGATCCGGGGCAGCGGACGGGTGGCCGGGCTGCGCTTCCGGCCGGGCGGTCTCGCGGCGCTCACGGGTCAGTCGGCACGGGCGTGGACCGACCGCACGGTGGCCGCGAGTCCGGCGGTGGCGACCGAGGTGGTGCGCGCCCTCGCCGCGATCGATCTCGACGGTGACGTTGAAGCCGGGATGGGTGGGGTCGAGGCGGCGTTCCCCGAGCATCTGGGTGAGGACGCTCGCTATGACCGGGTGCTCAGGGTCGTCGCGGACCTGCTCTCGGACCGGACCGTCGTCACGGTGCGCGATCTCGAGGAGCGACACGGGGTGTCCGGACGGACCCTGCAGCGCGACTTCCTCCACTACGTCGGGGTGGGGCCCAAGTGGGTGCTCGGGCGCCACCGGATGCACGACGTCGTCGTGGCGCTCGATGGCGGCTACGAGGGGTCGCTGACCGAGTTGGCCGTGGCTCACGGCTGGTACGACCAGGCGCACTTCACCCGGGACTTCACCGCCCTCGTGGGCGTGCCCCCGAGCCGCTATCGCAGCCGGACGTGAGCGGATTTCGCGGCGCCTCAGCGCTCGGGTAACCTCCTCCGTTGGAGGATTCGCATAGTGGCCTAGTGCGCGCGCTTGGAAAGCGCGTTGGGTTAAAACCCTCAGGGGTTCGAATCCCCTATCCTCCGCCACGGTGAAGGGCCCCGACCTCGTGTCGGGGCCCTTTTCGCATGCCCGAGAGGACCAGGTCCTCGCGAGACGAGCAGCTCCACGTGGTCCTCTCGCGCACAGCTGGACCGCTCGTCCGACCGGTGCCTCCGTCGCCAAGTGACCTGCCGGTAATGGTTGCGCAGCGGCCGCTCTGTGGCTAAGTTCCATGATCAAGAGCACTTGCGTGAATTGTTCACACCGTCGTGATCGCCGATGAACCGGAGAGTCGCATGTCCCGTCCGTCCGTCACCCGCCGCACCGCGATCGCCTCGGCGGTCGCCGCGACGCTCGCCGCCGGTGCCATCCCGGCGACCTCCGCAGGCGCTGCCGTCCCGCCAAGTCCCGACGGGTGGATCCAGTCCACTCTCGGGCGCATGACGCTGGAGGAGAAGGTCGGTCAGCTCTTCGTCCAGTATGCCTACGGCAAGGACGCGAACACCCCGGACCCGCGCAACACCGCCATCTTCGGGGTCGCCACCCCCGCCGAGGCCGTGAAGAAGTACCACCTCGGCGGTGTCATCTACTTCGCCTGGACCGACAGCGTGCAGAACCCGCAGCAGATCGCAGCCCTGTCCAACGGGCTCCAGGAGGCCTCGCTCTCGCGGAGCTCCAAGGTCGACATCCCGCTCGGCATCTCGATCGACCAGGAGATGGGAGTCGTGACGCGGGTCGGTCCGCCGGCGACCCAGTTCCCCGGCAGCATGGCGCTCGGGGCAGGTCGTTCCACCGCCGACGCACGCACCGCCGCTGCGGTCACCGGCAAGGAGCTGCGAGCCCTCGGCGTCAACACCAACTTCGCGCCGGTCGCCGACGTCAACGTCAACCCGCTGAACCCCGTCATCGGCACCCGCTCGTTCTCGAGCAACCCGGCCCTCACGGCCGACATGGTGGCAGCGCAGGTGGCCGGCTACCAGGAGGACGGCAGGGTCTCGGCCAGCGCCAAGCACTTCCCGGGCCACGGCGACACCGCCACCGACAGCCACGTGGCGTTCCCGGTCATCACGCACACGCGTGAGGAGTGGGACCAGATGGACGCGCCCCCGTTCAAGGCCGCCATCGCCCAGGGCATCGACATGATCATGACCGCCCACCTGTCCTTCCCGGCCCTCGACGACTCCGGCAACCCCGCGACTCTCAGCAAGCCGATCCTCACCGACCTGCTTCGCAAGGAGCTCGGCTACAAGGGCGTCATCATCACCGACTCCCTCGAGATGGCGGGCGTGCGAGAGCTGTACAGCGACGCCGAGGTCGCCGTGCGCTCGCTCGAGGCCGGCGCCGACCAGCTGCTCATGACCCCGTCGATGGTCAAGGCCTTCCCGGCGGTCGTCGCGGCTGTGCAGAGCGGACGCATCAGCAAGGCCGACCTCGACGCCAAGGTGCGCCGGGTCCTCGAGCAGAAGGTGCGTCGTGGGATCGTCGCGGACCACATGGTCGACCCGGCCGCCATCGGCTCCGTCGTGGGCACCCAGGAACACCTCGCCGCCGCCGACGCCGTGACGAACCGCACCGGAACGCTGGTGCGCAACGATGATGCAGTGCTGCCCATCGCCGCCGCCGGCAAGAACGTCCTCGTCACCGGTTATGGCGACGTCGCCACGACGACCTTGGCGGCAGGCCTGACCAGGGCGGGCACGACGAGCGCGCGGGTGACGACCGGCGCCTCGCCGACGGATGCACAGATCGCCGCGGCGACCGCCGCTGCGGCGGGCAAGGACTACGTGGTCGTGACGACCATGAAGGCGTGGGACACAGCCGTCACGGACAAGCGGGGCGGCCAGCAGAAGCTCGTCAGGTCCTTGCAGGACACCGGTGTCCCGGTCGTCGTCGTCGCCACGCGCGATCCCTACGACATCGCCTACCTGCCGGGCACGCGCACCTACCTCGCGACCTACTCCTACAACGCCGTGTCGATGGAGGCCGCAGCCCGGCTCATCACCGGTGCCGTCACCCCGACCGGCAAGCTCCCCGTCGACATCCCCGCCAAGGGTGACCCGACGACGGTGCTGTACCCGTTCGGCCACGGCCTCTCGTACTGAGCGACCACACACAACTCCACACCCACCAACCACCCCCGCCCTGTGTGTCTGAGCGCGAGCCAGAGGTCGCGCTCAGGCACACAGGACGAGTTGAAATGGAGATTTCGATGACCAGTCCCAACCGCCGCCAGCTCCTCACAGGCGGAGCCGGCGTCGCCGGAGCCGCCGCCTTCGGACTCGCCGCGACGCCGGCCTCAGCGGGCACGCTCGGCCGCACCACGGCATACACGTCGACCGCGAACGACCCCAACCGCAAGGTGACCCCGGGTGCTGACGTCGCGGCAGCCGCCAACTGGTCCGTGCTCGCCGGCCGCAAGGTCGGCATCATCACCAACCCGACCGGTGTCCTGCTCAACCTGCGCACGATCGTGGACGAGATGCACGACGCCGGCACGGTCGACATCCGCGGCGTCTTCGGACCGGAGCACGGCTTCCGCGGCACCGCCCAGGCCGGTGAGGCCGAGGACACCTACGTCGACGAGCGCACCGGCATCACCGTCTACGACGCCTACGGCGCCAACACCGCGAAGTTCGCGTCGATGATCCGCGCCTCCGGCACCGACACCGTCGTCTTCGACATCCAGGACGTGGGCTGCCGCTTCTACACCTACATCTGGACGATGTACACGGCGATGAAGGCCTGCGTCGAGACCGGCGCCTCGATGGCCGTGCTCGACCGCCCGAACCCGATCGGCGGCACGGCCTACGGCCCGATGATGACGGACCCGTGGACCTCCGGCGTGGGCGCCGAGAACATCGTCCAGGCCCACGGCATGACGGTCGGCGAGATGGCCCGCTACCTCGACGCCATCATCCTTCCGACCGACACCAACGGTGCTCGCCTCTCCAAGCTCGAGGTCGTCGAGTGCAAGGGCTGGCGACGCGATGTCACGTATGCCGGTACCGGACTTCCGTGGGTCATGCCCAGCCCCAACATGCCGACCCCCGACACCGCACTCGTCTATCCGGGAACGGGCATGTTCGAGGGCACGAACCTCTCGGAGGGCCGTGGCACGACCCGCCCGTTCGAGCTCATCGGAGCGCCCTACGTCGACTACAAGTGGGCCGAGCGGCTCGCCGGTCGCGACGTCGCCGGTGTCGCCTTCCGCGAGGCGTACTTCACGCCGACGTTCAACAAGCACGTCGGCAAGGTGTGCGGTGGCGTGCAGGTCCACATCGTCGAACCCTCGGCCATCGACCCGATGCGCGTGGGTGTCGAGATGCTCGTCGCGGCCAGGTCGATCTACACCGACTTCCAGTGGCGCTACGACGCCTATGACCCGGCTCGTCCCTACTGGATCGACAAGCTGAGCGGCTCGACGAGACTGCGGGACCAGATCACTGCAGGCGCCGACGTCGAGACCGTCATGGGCGCCTGGAAGGACGAGCTCGCTGCCTTCGACGCCCGCCGGCAGCCCTTCCTCATCTATGGAGGTCCGACCCGATGAACCTGTCACGACGTGTTGTCCTGGGTGGTGGGCTGGCCGCAGGCACGGCTCTCTTCGCTCCGGGTGTGGTCGCGGCACGAGCCGACGACTTCACCCGCCCGTTCACCGGCTTCGCCCCGCCGTCGACCGTGCTGCGTGAAGGCACGCCCCAGTCGGTGGGGCTCGACCCCGCGCCCATCGAGGTCGCCAAGCGGCAGGTCCTCAGTCACCAGGTCGCTCCGGCCGGTGGCCGGCCGCTCTATCCCGGACACGTCGGGCTCATGGCTCACGACGGCGTGGTCGTCGCCACGCAGGTCGGCGGCTACGCCCTCCGCTACCGCAACGCGACCGAGGAGCTCCCGGAGAGCGAGCGGGTGCCGATGCGGCGCGACACCATCTTCGACATGGCCTCGGTCTCGAAGCTGTTCACGTCGATTGCCGTCGTCCAGCTCATCGAGGAGGGGCGCGTCGGGCTGGAGACGCCGGTCGCGACCTATCTGCCCGAGTTCGCCGCGGCGGGCAAGGGGTCGGTGACGATCCGCCACCTGCTGACCCACACGAGCGGGTTCACGTCGTGGCTGCCGCTCTACAGCAGGTACGCCACCAAGGCCGCTCGCATCGCTGCCGTGATGAACCAGCCGCTCACCAACCCCGTGGGCACGGTCTATCTCTACAGCGACCTCAACCTCATCACGCTCGGCGTGCTCGTCGAGCGGCTGCGGGGCCAGTCGCTCGACGAGGTCGTCGCCGCGCGGCTCACCCAGCCGCTGGGTATGACGGACACGGGCTACAACCCCGCGGTCAAGGAGCGCACGGCGGCGACGGAGTACCAGGCCGTCCCCGCTCGCGGCATGGTCTGGGGTGAGGTGCACGACGAGAACGCGTGGTCCCTCGAAGGGGTCGCCGGTCACGCCGGCGTGTTCTCGACGGCCGATGACATGGCGATCCTCGCTCAGGCCCTCCTCAACGGCGGCACCTATCGCGGCGCGAGGATCCTCGACCGCAAGAGCGTCTCGCTGCTCATCACCAACTTCAACGAGGCCTTCCCCGGGGACGACCACGGGCTCGGCTTCGAGCTCAACCAGGTCTGGTACATGGACGCCCTCAGCGGCCCGCGCACTGCCGGTCACACCGGCTACACAGGCACGTCGATCGTCATCGACTTCTCCTCGCGCTCGTTCGCCATCCTGCTCACCAACCGCGTGCACCCGTCGCGGGCGTGGGGCAGCATCAACGTCGCGCGTCAGGAGTGGGCCGGTGGCCTGGGTCGGGCGCTCCCGATCACCCCGCGCGGTAACCACGTCGCATGGGAGACCGAGCCGCTCCACGCCACCAACGCGGTCCTGTCGGTGCCGCTGACCCTCCCGGCGACCGGTGCCCGCCTCGGCTTCGACCTGGTGGCGGAGACCGAGGAGACCGACGTCCTCCGTCTGGAGTCCTCGACGGACGGCACCAGTTGGACGCTCGTCCCGCTCGAGATCCGGCACCCCGGCGACACGCGCACGGGCGAGGAGGACGGCTCGGTCAGCGGCACCCCGGGGGAGCGGCGGTGGGTCCAGGCCCGCGCCGACCTGGCCGGCGGGCAGCAGACCCTCCGGTGGCGCTACTCGACCGATGGCAACACCCTGGGACGTGGTGTGTCGGTGACTCGCATCCGCGTCGTGGGCCAGGGCGGGGTCGTCGTCGACAGCGATGCCTCTTCGGCCACATTCACCGCTTCGGGCTGGACGAAGACGTCGAGGTCGTAGTTTTGGGGCATGTCATCACCGATTTCCCAGTCCGACGTGGCTGATGCACCACTCCTCGTTCGTCTTCGCGGCATCCGGCCCACCCTCACCCCGGCGGAGGACCGGGTCGCTGCCGAGGTCCTCGCCGACGCGCGCCGCGCGTCCGACCTGACGATCACCGAGCTGGCCCTGGTGGCGCACACCTCGGAGACGACGGTGCTGCGCTTCTGCAAGCGACTCGGCCTCAAGGGCTACCCCCAGCTGCGGCTGGGCCTTGCGGCCGAGTCCGCCCTGCCCCGGGAGCAGCGCATGGCCGGTAGCGACATCAGTGCGACGGACACGATCGACGACATCGTCGCCAAGGTGGCCAGCATCAACTCCAGCGCCGTCGAGGAGACCGCCCAGCAGCTCGACCGGGTGGCGCTCAAGAAGGCGGCCGACGCCCTGGCCGGGGCGACGCGCGCCGACATCTACGGGATCGGTGCGAGCGCCATCGTCGGCGCCGACCTGCAGCAGAAGCTCCACCGCATCGGTGTGGTCTCCTTCGCCTGGAACGATCCGCACATCGCGCTCACCAGCGCGACCCTGCTGACCAAGCGGGACGTGGCGATCGGCATCTCGCACTCGGGCGCGACGAGCGAGACGATCGAGTCCCTCGCGGCCGCGCGGCAGCGCGGCGCCACGACGATCGTCGTCACCAACTTCCCGCTCTCGCCCCTCGCGACGTCGGCCGACATCGTGCTCACGACCGCTGCCCGCGAGACGTCGTTGCGCTCCGGGGCCACCGCCAGCCGCATCGCCGCCCTCACGGTCGTCGACTGCCTCTACATCGCCGTGGCCCAACGAGACCTGCCCCGGGCGCGCAAGGCCGTGGCCGAGAGTCGCAAGGCCGTCTCCGGGCACCACTTGGCGTGACTGATTGACATCATTGACGGCAATGGCGTAAGAAACTAACCTACTGACATGGCCATTGACGTCCGCGTGAGTGCACCCACCGAAGAGCGGCACCCCGGCTCGACCGGGATCGACACCGCGTCGACCCTCGAGGTCCTCACCTTGATGAACGATGCCGACCGGACGGTGGCCGACGCCGTCACTGAGGTGCTGCCCGAGCTGGCCCGACTCGTGGACCACGCCGTGGAGGCCATCCGCGCCGGCGGCCACGTCCACTACTTCGGTGCCGGGACGTCCGGACGACTGGCCGTCCTCGACGCAGCCGAGCTGCTGCCCACCTTCAACGTCCCGCCCGGGCTCGTCGTGGCGCACCACGCAGGTGGGTCGGCTGCCCTGGTCAACGCCGTCGAGAACGTCGAGGACGACGTCGACGCCGGATGCGCCGAGGCCGCCAGGCTCACGCCCAAAGACATCGCGATCGGGCTCACGGCGTCCGGTCGCACCCCCTTCGTCCGGGGCGCTCTCATGGGCGCCCGCGAGCGCGGCGCACGCACCGCCCTCGTGACGGCGAACCCCAGAGCCGAGCTCGCGGCCTACGCCGATCATCTGTTGGCCCCGGAGACCGGACCCGAGGTGCTCACCGGGTCCACGCGGCTCAAGGCGGGCACCGCCCAGAAGCTCGTCCTCAACGCCTTCTCGACCGCCGTCATGATCCGTCTCGGTCGCACGTGGTCCAACCTCATGGTCGACGTCGTCGCGACGAACGCGAAGCTCCGCGGACGCGTCGTCCGGATCCTCCAGGAGGCGAGTGGCGCCGACGAGACCGATGCCCGGAACGCCCTCGATGCCGCCGGGGGCCAGCTCAAGCCGGCTCTCCTCTCGCTCCTCGCGGGTGTCCCCGTCCACACGGCCGTCGCCGCGCTGAGCGTGCACGACGACTCGGTCGCCGTGGCCCTGACAGCACTCACCCGACGACCCTCGTGAACGCCACGGGGTCCGGAGCCGTCGTCGGGGTCGACGTGGGTGGTTCCGGACTTCGCCTGCAGTTCGTGTATGCCGGCCGGCGGAGTCCCGTGCACACCGCACCCGGCGCCCGGATCGTGGATCACGGCGTGGACGTGGCAGCACTGACCGCCGACGCGGCCCGTCTGCTCGCGGAGGGCGGGGTGGGGCCCGGGGCCGATGGCGGCGCCCGCCTCGACGTCGCCGCCGTGTGCTGGTCGCAGCGGGGGCTGCTCTTCCTGTCGGACCCGACCGAGGTCGTCTCGGCGGTGGCCTCCGGGCTGGGCGCCACGCGGACGGCCGTCGTCAGCGACGCGGTGGCCTCGCTCGTCGGTGCCCTGGGGTCCGTGCGTCCGGGCGCGGTCGTCGCGGCCGGCACGGGTGCTGTGGCCTT
This sequence comes from Knoellia altitudinis, assembly GCF_042666355.1. NCBI lineage: Bacteria > Bacillati > Actinomycetota > Actinomycetes > Micrococcales > Intrasporangiaceae > Knoellia > Knoellia altitudinis. Next base: position 1,197,380 of record NZ_JBHTDK010000001.1, on the reverse strand, counting down.
CGGCACGGACTTCGGTGCGCGGGACACCTCGGTCTGGAGGCTCGTCGACGGATGGGGGCACGTGCTCGGCGACCGCGGCTCGGCTGCGTGGGTGGGCCTTCTCGGGCTGCAGGCAGGGCTGCGGCACCATGACGGCCTTCCCGACGGGTCGGAACGGTTGCTCGTGGCCGGGGAGGCCGTGTTCGGTCCGACCCCGCGCTGGCCCCGCAGGGTCATGACGGGCAGCAACGCCCCGGAGCTGCTGGCCTCGTTCGCGCCGCACGTCGTCGATGCCGCCCTGGCCGGGGAGGCGATGGCGCAACAGATCTGTCAGGAGGCAGGGGAGTCCTTGGCCCAGTCGCTCCTGTCGGCCGCGGCGGGGATCGCCTCGCCCACGCTCGTCGCGACCGGTGGGCTGCTCGACGCCCAGCCGGTCCGAGCGGCGCTCGAGTCGTCGCTCGCGGATGCTGGCGCGACGCTGACGCCGGCCGCCGGAGGCGCGCTCGAGGGCGCCGTGATCCTGGCCACGACGCTCGCTGAGACGGGCACGATCCCCAGGCACCCGGCATACGTGCATCTGTCCTGACCGAGGCGGTCAGTCGGACCTCGGACCCCCGCACCTCCCGGTCAGCGCTGTGCACTGCTGCGGCTCAGCGCAGCAATGCCAGCACTGCTGCGGCTCAGCGCAGCAATGCCAGCACTGCTGCGGCTCAGCGCAGCAGCGCACAGCGCGGATCGAGGAGCCCTACGCCCTGGGCCGGCGAGTTGGAGTCGGTCCCCTGGGCCGGGTTAGACTCGGGTTCGGCACCCCGCGTGGTGGTACCTCGCCGAACTCCCCCAGGGCAGGAATGCAGCAAGGGCAGGTGAGCTCTTCCAGGTACGCGGGGTGTCTTCTGCGTCCGGCCTCGGGTCAGGCGCCGCAGGCGCAGCCGCCCGCGCACCCACCGCAGCCGCCGGCAGCGGCCTCGGGGCGGTTGCCCCGGTCCTCCCACGTCAGCTCGAGCGCGCGCAGGAGCCCGTCGACCGGCTGGGCCCCCGTCACGGCGAACTTCTGGTCGAGGACGAACGTCGGCACCGCGGTGATTCCGAGCTGGTTGGCCGTCGCCTCGTCGGCACGCACGTCGTAGCCGTAGTCCTCGGACGCCAGCATCGCGCGCACGTCCTCCCTGGCCAGCCCGCCCTCGGCGGCCAGCCTCACCAACGTGTCGGTGTCGCCGATGGCAGCACCCTCGGAGTACCAGCCGCGCATGATCCGCTCGGTCACCGGCGTCTCCGACCCGCGGGCCCGGGCGAGGTGGATGACCCGGTGGGCGTCGAAGCTGTTGCCGCCCACGACCTTGTCCCACTGGAAGTCCAGCCCGACCGCGGCGGCGTCAGCGGCCATGGCCTCGTGCTGGGCGACCATCTCCTCGCGCGACCGCCCGTACTTCTCGGCGATGCGGTCGACGTTCGAGCCCTCGACGACGGCCGGGGCCGACCGGTCGAGCTGGTAGCTGTGCCACGTCACCTCCACCTCGTCGGCGTGCTCGAACTGTTCGAGGGCCAGCTCGAGGCGGCGGCGCCCCACGTGGCAGAAGGGGCAGACCAGGTCGGACCAGACGTCGATACGCACCCCTCGACGATACGTCCACCCAGCCTGTGCCCCTTCATCGCAGGTCAGTCGCAGGTCTGCAGGCGTTCGGGCTGGTCCGCGCCGTAGCGGTGACCGGCACCGAAGGGCATGGCGAGCGCCCCGACGACATCAGCCCCCGCGTGGACGAACGACACGACCGGGAGCCACGGCCGGTCCTCACCCGGCGGCACGAGCGCCATCGACGGCCGCGCGTGGACGATGGGGTCGTCGGCGTTGGCTGCGACGGTCTCTCTGGGCAGGCCCGTCCGGCCACCGCCGGGCGTGCCCAGCCAGAACGTCGAGCACACGGTCGAGCGCAACGCGTCACCCGCGACACCCGGCGCGAGCAGCGCCGCCTGGCCGGCCGTCGCCCCGAGGCTCTCACCGACGACGTGCACCTGCGGTCGCTGACCCACCGGCAGCGTGGACACCTCGGCCACGGCAGCATCGAGCAGCGCCTGGGCACCCCTCACCGCACCTTGACGGTCGAGCAGGTAGGCCACCCAGCTGGGTCGGTCGTCGTACTGCATCGACACGGTCGCGACGTCCGAGCCGAACCGGCGCTCCATGCCGGCGACGAACTCGGGGTTGACCCAGCCCGACCCGGTCGGGATGGCGACGAGCAGGTGCTCCCGCGCCAGACCTCCGGCCGCGACGAGCCGGTCCACGGCGATGCGCGCGCGAGCCGCGTCGTCCGCCGACTCGGACAGACCGGCATACGCCCGCACTGCCCCCACCGGCGATGACGTGAGCAGCACCTGGTCGGAGGGTGGCGCGTCGGCGTCCGCCTGGGCGCTCGGCGCGAAGCTCAGAAGTGACAACCCGGCCACCGCTGCGACAGCGCGTCGCGGCACCCGGGCCCGCCGCCGCCGCCGCAGCTGACGCAGACCGTGGTAGCCGCCCACGACGGCTGCGGCAGTGGCGACGAGGAGGCCGAGGTCGGGGAGCGCCAGCGGGTCCATGCCGATGCGGGCGCGCATTCCGGCCTGCGTGGTCCAGGTGATGAACAGCAGGTATGCCGTGACCGCACCTCCCAGCGCAACCACCAGGGGGTGGGCCGGTCCGGTGACGCGAGGGTGTGGTCCGGCGAGGCGCCGGGCGATGCCGACGACGACGAGGAACGACAGCGCCGTCAGGACGCCGAGGGCGACGGGCAGGTGGGGCAGGTAGGACGGGAAGGTGGCCACGCCCACCGCGACCGGAGTCGCCAGCGCGGTCGAGGCGCGAGGCAGCCGGAGCGTCATCGCACACCCCCGACCCGACGGCGCAGAGCCGGCACGGCGAGCACGACTCCACCGGCGGCGGCCAACCCGAGGCCGACGCCGGGGGCGATGCTCCGCACCGTCTCGGACTCGGGCACGGCGTGGTCCTGCCGGGCGCTGTTGACCCGCACGAAACCCTCGGCGATGTCGGCCCAGGCCAGGCAGCTGGCCAGGCTCAGGGGCTCCTCGCGGCTCGAGCAGGCGTCCTCGAACGCAGCGCCCAGCTGGGTGTCGACGGACCGTCGCGCGTCGGGAGGAAGGGCGCGACCGGACCGGCCGGCATACCGGAGCAGGTCGTAGCCCAGGTCGTGCTGGCGGCACGCCGCGGTGAACTCGGCCGGTAGCGGGACCGGCGACGAGCACGATCCCGAGGGGTCGCCGAGCAGGCCCTGCGTGAGGGTCGGCCGGTAGCCGAAGCGCCGCCCGAAGTCTCGCGGCAACGCGAGGTCGGCAGCTGCGGGTGGGCCCGAGACCAGCGCGGCGAGGGCGTGCTCGGCCGACCGGTCCGGGACGGGCACCGAGGAGGCGGTGGGAGCGAGCAGGAGCCCGGCTCCCGTGGCGAGGCCGGTGACGATGACGGCTCGAAGGGCGTGGTGTCTCGTGAACATGCGGCAAGGCTCGGAGCCCGTGGCACGTGGGGTCGTCGCCCTCGGGAGCGGTTCACGGGCGCGACCGGGGACCCATCGAGGGCGACAGGTGATACCCCGGGGTGACGCCGGGTTCACTCCGTCGTATGACGACCCGGCGGGGCCCGCTGCCTACTGTTGAGGGCATGGTCGGAAGCAGAGTGGTCGGAGCAAGCGGGCGGGCGGTCCGCCGGCTGGCGCAACCCCTGTGGCGGGGCGTGCGAACGCTGGCCCGTCACGCCGACGTCGCGCTCGGACTCCTGGCGCTCCTCACCTTCATCGTCACCTGGTCGACGATGAGCATCACCCATGACGTGCCGATGTCGCTGCGGCCCGTCCTCGCCCTCTGCGTGGCCCTGCCCGTCGTGCTGCTGCGCCGAACACCGTTCGTGGCATGGGCAGTCGCTGCCGGGACCTCGTTGCTCTGGTGGGCGGTCGTCCCTGCGTTCTTCGACTCGCCCATGCCGTGGCCGGTCACGCAGTTCCTCGTGCTCCTCGCCACGATCGTCGCCGTCGGGCTGTGGAGCCCGTGGCGTGAGATCCCCGTCGTCGTCATCGCCACCGGTGTGCTCCTCGCCGCGGCCATGCCGGACGACCTCAAGCCGTGGGCGCTCGGTCAGGCCCTCGTCATGGGCGTCGCGCTGCTCGTCCGCTGGCTCGTCATCTCGCGTCGTCAGATCGCGGTGCAGCAGGACGAGGTCGAGACCGAGCGCGCTCGGCGGGCCGTCGTCGAGGAGCGCAGCCGGATCGCGCGCGAGCTCCACGACGTCGTCGCGCACCACATGTCGATGATCGTCGTGCAGGCCCAGAGCGCGCCGCTCCGGCACAGCCTCTCGGATCCGCAGGTGGTCGGCGAGTTCGCGGCCATCGAGGGTTCGGCGCGGCAGGCGCTCACCGAGGTGCGCTCGGTGCTCGGGGTGCTGCGGGACGAGCGCGGGCCGGTCGAGACGGCTCCGTTGCCGGATCTCGGGCAGCTCCCGTCGCTCGTCAAGGCGTCCAAGGCGGCGGGTATGCCGCTCACCTCCCGGCTGCGTCTGGACGCCGGCAAGGTGCCGCCGGGCACGGCCCTCGTGCTCTATCGCGTCGCGCAGGAGTCCCTGGCCAACGCCGCGCGGCACGCCCCGGGGGCCGCGGTCGAGCTCACCCTCGAGGAGGACTCCGGCTGGGCCCGGCTCATGGTCCGCAACTCGCCACCGCCCGCGCCCGCTCTCGCGAACGGCGCCGGCGTCCGCGTCGACGGCCGTGGAGCCGGCGCAGGGCGCGAGCCGGAAGGCGACGACGACGGTGGCGGGAACGGCATACCGGGCATGTTCGAAAGGGTGCGAGCGGTGGGCGGGACGTTCGAGGCGGAGCCGGTCGGGGACGGCTTCGTCGTCATCGCGACCGTCCCCCTGACCGGCCGCCCGCAGGTCGCCGGGCTAGGTTGAGCGCCATGATCACGGTGGTCATCGTCGACGACCAGGCGATGGTGCGGCAGGGGCTCGGGGCGCTGCTCAACGCCCAGCCCGACCTCACGGTCGTCGGTGAGGCGGCCAACGGCGCCGAGGCGGTGCGTGAGGTCTCGCGGCTGCGCCCCGACGTCGTCCTCATGGACGTGCGCATGCCGGAGGTCAACGGGCTGGACGCAGCGGCCACGATCCTCGCCTCACCCAGTCCCGACCGACCGCACGTGCTGATGCTGACGACGTTCGACGTGGACGACTACGTCTATGAGGCGCTGCGCATCGGGGCGAGCGGGTTCATGCTCAAGGACGCGCCCGCCGACGAGCTGGCGCGAGCCGTTCGCGTCGTGGCGGCGGGAGATGCGCTCCTCGCGCCCTCGGTGACCAAGCGGTTGATCGCCGAGGCGACGAGGTCGCGCTCGGGTGTGCCCAAGGACTCGCCGCGGCTGCGGGACCTGACGCCGCGTGAGCTCGAGGTGCTGGAGCTCATCGCGCGAGGGCTGTCCAACACCGAGATCGCCACCCGGCTGTTCGTCGCCGAGCAGACGGTCAAGACCCACGTGTCCCGGGTGCTCGCCAAGCTCGGGCTCCGGGACCGGGCGCAGGCCGTGGTCTTCGCCTACGAGCACGGAGTCGTCAGCGCCGGCTGAGCACTGCGCGGTGCTGGTGCTGGTTGTCGGGCCGCGAGGGTGCCGGATCGGGGCGGTCTACGGTGGCGACATGGGTCTCCTCACGCGCAAGGTCTCGGCCACCCTCCCGCAGAACCTCACGCGGATCGCCCTGGGCGCGTTCATGACCGGCGCCGGACTGCTGCACCTCACCGTCGCGCGAGAGGAGTTCCGGGCGCAGCTGCCGAGCTGGGTCCCGGTCGACGAGGACCTCGTCGTCCTCGGGTCAGGTGTCGCCGAGATGGGGCTCGGCCTGGCGATGCTCGCGCTGCCGAGGCACCGCCGGCTCACCGGGATCGCCCTCGCAGCGTTCTATGTCGCGATCTTCCCGGGCAACGTCGCGCAGTACGTCGACGGCGTCAGTGCCTTCGGCCTCGACACGGACACGAAGCGGCTGGTGCGCCTCTTCTTCCAGCCCGTGCTCATCGGTGCAGCCCTGTATGCCGCCGGGTTGCCCGAGCGTCGCCGCTCGGCCGACGAGTCGTAGGGGCCGCTGCTGGTCTGCTCCCGTCGGGTGTCGGGGATGCGGGCCATCCCGGGCGGGCGAGACCCCGGTTCCCCGACACCCAGGCTGACCCACGCCGTGGCTCAGACGGCGCGGTGCGCGAGGTTCTCCCGCTGGACGCGGTTGAGCCCGGCGTAGAGCAGGCAGATCGCCGCCACCCAGATGGCGATGACGAACCATCCGTTGGTGGGGAACTGCGTCGCGCCCCAGACCATCCCGCCGACGAGCAGGGTGCAGAGGATGAGGGGGAAGGCATACCAGACGGCGACCGTCTGCGGACTGGGCACCGGGTTGAACTGGCTCACGGGCGGTCGTCCTCGGTAGGCCGCGAGGAGGCTTCCGCCCGCGAGGAAGACGGTCGTCATGACGAGCCACGGGAGGACCGCTCCGAGGTCGGCCCCGACGCTGACGCCCGTGACGCAGCCGACGAGCACGGTGGTGACGAGGTGGACAGCGCCCGGGACGAGGAGGTGGGCGGCGGCAGCACGCACCGGTGGAGCACCGAACAGGGGAGGGGTCCCGACCGTGTCGGCCTCGAGCCGCAGTCCCTCGGACAGTGCGCCGAAGCCGAGGTGGCTCACCAGTCCGGCGAGGAACCCGACGAGCGGCGGGACGGCGGTGCTTCCCAGGGTCGCCCCCAGAGCGGCACCCGCGGAGGCACAGAGCAGCAGGCCCACGACGGCGGCAGCGGGTGAACGCCGCAGTCCGAGAACGTCTCTCGCGACCAACGTCATGATCGGACCGCGATGACGCAGTCGCAGGTCGCGGCCTCGGGTGACGGGTCGGGCGGCCTCGAGACGGACGGCTCGCAGGTCGCCGGCCTGGACCCCGCCGACGATGCGGTTGGAGCGGGACGACTGCGTGCGCAGGTCGTGGACCCCCAGTCGTCGCACCTCGCGCACCCACCACGGCCCGTCCCCGCGTGGCAGTGGTGGGGAGAGCTGTGACTGACCGACGAGCCAGGCAGTCCCGGCCAGCAGCCCGACGAGCAGACCGACGACGAGCCCCGCCGGCAGGATCCACCACCCCGCGGCCCGGGCGCCGGCGAACGCGGCGCCCACCACCAGACCCGACAGGCCACCGGCGAAGAGCGCTGCGAACAGGGAGTATCCGAACCACGGCCGCAGACTCGCCCAGCGGTCGATCGACGAGGCCACGACGTGGTCGATCCAGGGGACGGGGGCGACGATCGGCCCGCGCACCCGCCCGGCCTCCCTCGCGGCGACAGCAACGGCGGCCACCACCGCGACCAGGACCAGCGCCGACCACGGTGAGCGCAGCGCCGACGCCATGGCCTCACGGTCGGCTGCGATGACGAGTGCCCGCAGCAGCGGGAAGCCGTAGAGGCCGACCACGATGACGGCGACGTATGCGGCATACGCCACCTCCTTGCGGGCGGGACTGCCGCCCGGCCCGTGGAGCACGTGGTTCGCGTCCTCGAGCCGCTCCCGCCCGCTGACGACGGCGCCCGGGTCGCTCACCGGCGCGGCACCAAGAGCTCGAGGCCGATGCCGTCGACGAGTGCGCTGGACGCGCAGAGGACGACCACCCCTCGACCGGCAGCACGGTCAAGGCCCATCCAGGAGCGGAACCCGCCCGTGCCGCCGTTGTGCCACGTGACGCTTCGGTCCCTCACCTGCATGGTGTGCCAGGCGAGGCCGATCTGGGACGAACGCCCCACTCGTGCAACAGGATTCAGAGCCCGCGCGCCAGGTGCCGACCCGTCGAGCAACGCACGCGTCAGACCTGCCATCGCTCCGATGGATGCCCGTATGCCGCCCGCCGGGCCGACCGCCTCGCTCACCCATGGGGGCCGCTCACGTCCGCGTCGGCTGCGGCCCCGGACCGCATCCGCCCGGAGATCCTTGTCCGTCGTGGGCACATAGAAGGGGTCGAGCCCCAGGGGGTGGGCGATGCGAGAGGCGACGAGCGCGGCATAGGGGAGGTCGGCGGCCCGGGCCACAGCGTGACCGAGCAGCTCGAAACCAAGGTTGGAATATCGGTGCTTCCTCGGCCCCACCTTCGTCGTGCGAGCCTGCTCGATGAGACCGTCCAGATCCTCGCGGTAGGGGTTGGTGCCGTGCCGCATGAACTCCCACGAACGTCGCCAGGTGTCAGGGGTGTCGGCCAGCCTCGGCAGGCCTGACTCATGGATCGCGATCGATGCCAGCGTCACGGCGCCCGCCGCCGTTCCCGCCAGGGGGAGGTGGTCCGAGAGGACCGCGTCGGGCGCAACCTCTCCACGGTCGACTGCGTCGGCATAGAGCAGGCCGGTGAGGCCCTTGCTGATCGAGCCGATCTCGAAGTCGCCGTGAGCCCTCGGACCGACGAGCGCGACGGTGGTGTCGAACGCGCCGCTGGGTGTCGTCGTCACCAGGGTGGCCGCCGCGACCGGCCGTGATGGACCCAGCCGTGCCGCGAACCGCTCCGTGAAGAGGTCAGCCATCGTGACCCTGGCCCTCAGCCCTGGCCTCGGCGGCGACGAGGTCGACGACCTGGTCGGTCGGGCCGCCGGTCACCAGCTCGGTGATGATCGGGTCGTGGCACGCGAGGACCACGGTCGTCCCCGCGTCACGCCGGGCGGCGATGAGGTCCGCGACGAGGGTCCTCTTGGACGTGTCGAGGCGCTGCTCGGGCTCGTCGAGGACCAGCACGGAACCCGGCCGGAACAACGTCAGCGCCAGGCGGAAGAGCTGCGTCTGACCCGACGACAGCTCATGGGGGAAGCGGCCACCCAGGTCGCCGATGCCCAGGTCGCTGAGCGCGGACGCCACCCGGTCGTCAGAGGTGTCGGCGTCACCGGCCCACGTGGCGTCGAGCAGCACGAGGTGGTCGCGCAGGGTGAGGTCGCGATAGGTGGCGGGTGCCCCCACGAGAGCGGCGACCGCGGCGCGCACCGCAGGGTCCCGCTCGTCCGCGGGGGCGTCCCCCACGAACGCCTGACCGGTCGTCGCCGGAAGCATCCCGATGAGGATCCGCAGCAGGGTCGTCTTGCCGGAGCCGTTGGGGCCGCGGAGCACGAGGCAGGAGCCACTCGGGGCGGTGACCGAGACGGGCGCGAGCAGCGTCGCCGGGCCGATGACCTTCGACACGTCTTCGGCTCGGACATCCATGAGGGGCACGCTAGCGACCCTGTCCACAAGCCTGCGCACGCGGCATACCGGCTGTCCTTCACGGCGACTAGGTTGGACGCCGTGAGCACCGCCCTGTACCGCCGCTACCGCCCCGAGACGTTCGCCGACGTCATCGGGCAGGAGCACGTCACCGAGCCGCTCATGCAGGCGCTGCGCACCGAGCGCGTCAACCACGCCTACCTCTTCAGCGGCCCGCGTGGGTGTGGCAAGACGACGAGCGCCCGCATCCTCGCCCGCTGCCTCAACTGTGAGCAGGGCCCGACCGCGACCCCGTGCGGCGAGTGCGACTCGTGCGTGGCCCTGGCCCGTGGTGGCGCCGGGACAGTCGACGTCATCGAGATCGACGCGGCCAGCCACGGCGGGGTCGACGACGCGCGTGACCTGCGCGAACGCGCCAGCTATGGCCCGGCGCAGAGCCGCTACAAGATCTACATCATCGACGAGGCGCACATGGTGACGCCGCAGGGCTTCAACGCGCTGCTCAAGATCGTCGAGGAGCCGCCGGAGCACGTGAAGTTCATCTTCGCGACGACCGAGCCCGAGAAGGTCATCGGCACGATCCGGTCCCGCACGCACCACTACCCGTTCCGGTTGGTGCCGCCGGGCCAGCTCACCGAGTACATGGAGCGGCTCTGCGTCTCCGAGAAGGTCGCGGTGGCGCCCGGGGTCCTGTCGTTCGTCGTGCGCGCCGGGGGCGGGTCGGTGCGTGACTCGCTCTCCGTGCTCGACCAGCTCATCGCCGGGTCGAGCGACGAGGGGCTCACCTACGAGTCGGCGGCCGCGCTGCTCGGGTTCACCGACAGCGAGCTCCTCGATGCCGCGATCGACGCCTTCGCCGCTGCCGACGGCGCCGGGGCGTTCTCGTCGATCGAGCGGGTCATCGAGAGCGGGCTCGACCCGCGCCGCTACATCGAGGACCTCCTGGAGCGCCTGCGCGACCTCATCGTCGTCGCGGCCGTGCCTGACGGCGCCTCGGCTGTCCTGCGGGCGCTGCCGCCGGACCAGCTCGAGCGCATGCGTCAGCAGGCGGCGGCGTTCGGCCCCGGCGCGCTCTCCCGGGCGGCCGACATCGTCAACGCCGGGCTCTCCGAGATGACCGGCGCCACCGCGCCGCGGCTCCAGCTCGAGCTCATCGCCGCGCGCCTGCTGCTGCCCGGCGCTGCCGGGGAAGCCGGGTATGCCGCCCGCCTCGACCGTCTCGAACGTCGCCTCGACGTCGGCGGAGTGCCGAGCGCGGCCGCTGCCTCGGCTCCTTCGGCGCCCGTTCGCCCGCAGGCACAGGCGCAGCCGGTCCAGCAGTCGCAGCCGGCCCAGCAGCAGGCCCAGGTGGCTCAGCCCACCCACGTGCAGCACCCGGCCCCACCGGTCCGGTCGGTGGAGCAGTCCGACCCCGTCGCCCCCGCGGTCCAGGCATCGTCCCAGCCCGACCGCCTGCCTCCGCGCCAGAGCATCCCTGCCCCGGCGTCGGTCGTTCCGGAGCGACCCGTCGACGAGCCGCCGGACCTGGACGAGCCGGACTTCATGGAGCCCGAGTTCCTCGAGCCCCAGGCACCTCCCGCAGACGCGCCCCGGGGCCGGTCGCAGCCAGCCCCGCAGCCCCAGTCGCCGGCTCCGGAGCCCGTGGCCCCGTCCTCCGCCGGGGCCGAGGCCCCGGCCCAGCCGGTGGCTCCCGCCCGGCCCGGCGGCCTCGACACCGCGGCGATCCGCCGGTCCTGGCCCGACGTGCTCGCCAAGGTGTTCGAGCTGCGTCGCACGACCTGGACGTTTGTGTCCGAGCACGCGCAGGTCGTCGACTACGACGGCGAGCGCCTGCTCCTCAGCATCTCGACGACCGGCCTGACCAACACCTTCCGCAGGGGACCGCACGCGACCTACGTCCAGCAGGCGCTCATCGACGTCCTCGGCATCGACGCCCGGGTCGAGGGCGTGCCGGTGGACGGTTCCGACCCCTCGGGTGGGGCTTCAGGGGTGGCGACCATCGACCCCACGCGCCCCGACCCCGTGCGCGCGCCCCGCCCCACAGCGGCGCAGCAGTCACCCCAGGCGAGGGCTGAGGCCAACGGCGCGGCAGCGCAGGGGAAGCCGGACCGCGGGGGCGAGCCGGCGGCATACGTGCCGAGTCAGCCGCCCACGACGCAAGCCGCGTGGGGGAGCGGAGCCGCCGACAGCGCGACCGCCCCCGCGTGGGCCGGCGGAGACGGTGAGGGCGAGGCCGTGGCCAGCCCTTTCGCCCGGGCCAAGGAGACGGTCGCGTCCGAGCCCGACCCGGATGAGACGCCCGTCGCTGACGACTCCGCGATGAGCGAGGATGACGAGGACATCGAAGGCCTCGGCGAGGTGGGTGTCCCCGTGATCGAGCGAGTCCTCGGCGGGAAGGTCATCTCCGAAGAGGACGCATGAGCACCTACTACTGGGTCGGCCGCACGGCGATGATGTCGCTCTCCCACGCGGTGTGGCGCCCCAAGATCCACGGCAAGGACAACGTCCCCAAGGAGGGTGGCGTCCTTCTCGCGAGCAACCACCTGTCCTTCATCGACAGCTTCGCCATCCCCGTCGCGGCGCCGCGCAAGGTCTCCTTCCTCGCCAAGCACGACTACTTCACGGGCAAGGGCATCAAGGGTCGCCTCGTGCGCGGGTTCATGGAAGCCGGAGACGCGATCCCCGTCGACCGCGACGACGCCAACGGGGCCAAGAAGTCGCTCGATCTCGCCCTCGAGGTGCTGCGAGCCGGCAAGGCGTTCGGGATCTATCCCGAGGGCACGCGCTCGCGGGACGGCCGCCTCTATCGCGGCAAGACGGGGGTCGCGTTCCTTGCTCTGACGGCGGACGTCCCCGTCGTGCCGGTCGGTCTCATCGGCACCGACAGGGTGCAGCCCGCCGACCAGCGCGGCCTGCGGCTCGCCGACGTCACCATCTCGTTCGGCACCCCGATCCTGCCTTCGGCGTATGCCGGCATGCCCGCCGGTCGCGCTCGGCGTCAGCTCACCGACGACGTCATGGACTCGATAGCCGCGCTCACCGGCCAGGAGCGCGCCGACGGCTACAACGAGCGCCCCACCAGCGACCCCGACGACTGACACGACTGCTGGTTCGACTCGCGCAGCGTCGCCGGGAGCCGGTGACGGCCGGGTGGCCTAGGCTCAGGGTGTGTACGAAGGCGCAGTGCAGGACCTCATCGACGAACTCGGCCGACTCCCGGGCGTCGGTCCCAAGAGCGCGCAGCGCATCGCCTTCCACCTGCTCCAGCAGGACGCGATCGACGTGCAGCGCCTCGTCGACTCCCTCACGCAGGTCAAGGCCAAGGTCCGCTTCTGCGTGACCTGCTTCAACATCGCCGAGGCCGAGCAGTGCCGCATCTGTGCCGACCCGCGGCGCGACCTGGCGAGCATCTGCGTCGTCGAGGAGCCCAAGGACGTCGTCGCCATCGAGCGGACCCGTGAGTTCCGCGGGCGCTACCACGTGCTCGGCGGCGCGATCAGCCCCATCGACGGCATCGGCCCCGACGACCTCACCTTCCGCGAGCTCATGACCCGCCTCGCCAGCTCCGAGGTCACCGAGATCATCATCGCGACCGACCCCAACCTCGAGGGAGAGGCGACGGCGAGCTATCTCGCCCGCTTCCTCAAGGGGATGGACATCAGGGTCACCCGCCTCGCCTCCGGGCTGCCCGTCGGCGGCGACCTCGAGTATGCCGACGAGGTCACCCTCGGCCGCGCCTTCGAAGGACGGAGGCTGCTCGATGCCTGACCAGGTCACCCCTGGGACAGCGGCAGCCTCCGGCGCCGCCGACCCCGAGCTCTTCTCCGACCTTCGCGCGCTCGCCGACGACTCCGCCGCTGAGGCCCGCACCTACCTCGCCACCGTCGCCGACATCGCCTCCGGCGCCAACCCGGCGGCAGCCCTCCCGCTCGGCCTGCTCGCCCTGTCGCAGGTGCTCGTCATGGGTGCCCGACTCGGCGCGATCGAGGACATCGTCCCGGAGGACCGCTTCGAGGTCGACCCGGGCCCGGACGTCGAGCTCGACCCGCTGCGCGAGAACCTCACCAACCTGCTCGAGGGCCTCGACGACTACGCCGACATCGTCGACCCCGTGACCGAGCCCGAGCTGACGACCGGCTCGATCTCCAACGACCTCACCGTGGTCGCCTCAGCCCTGGCCCACGGCCTGCGCCACCACGAGGAGGGCCGGATCCTCGAGGCCCTGTGGTGGTGGCAGTTCAGCTATCTCTCCGACTGGGGCGAGCGGGCCGCGAGCGCACTGCGGGTCCTCCAGGCCCTGCTCGCGCACATCCGCCTCGACGCCGACGCCGACGCCGTCGCCGAGGCGGAGTTCGACGCCCTCCACCCGTAGTCGGAATCCGCTCGAAGCGAGTAGGTGGTCACGGGGCCACCCGTCAGGGATGTGGACGCTGCGTCGCTTCGGTGCCACCGTGGACGCATGACCCGGGCCGTGGAAGCCGACTACCTCGTGGTGGGTGCCGGCGCCATGGGGATGGCCTTCGCCGACGCGGTCATCGACCACTCCGACGCGCGCGTGGTCATGGTCGACCGACGCCACGGCGTGGGAGGCCACTGGCTCGAGGCCTACCCCTTCGTCCGCCTCCACCAGTCCTCTGCCTTCTACGGCGTGGCGTCGACGCTGCTCGGTGGCGGCACGCTGCAGTCGAGTGGACCCGAGGCGGGACTCCAGGAGCGGGCGACCCAGCCGGAGATCACCGCCTACTACGCGCGAGTGCTCGACCGGATGGTGCAGACGGGGCGCCTCGAGTTCTTCCCCAACAGCGACCACGTCGGCGAGCGCACGATCGTGTCGCGCATCTCAAGGGACCGGTTCCGGGTCCCCGAGTCGTGCCGGATCGTCGACGCCCGCTACCTGGCGCCGGGCATCCCGGCCGAGCAGCCGCCGCCCTTCGACGTCGGCGACGGTGCTCGCGTGCTGCCGGTCAACGACGTCGTCCGGCTGGACGAGGCGCCGAGCGAGTACGTCGTCGTCGGTTCGGGCAAGACCGCGACCGACACCTGCATCTGGCTGCTCGCACGGGGCGTCGACCCGGACTCCATCTGCTGGGTGCGTCCCCGCGACCCATGGATGCTGAACCGGGCCCGGGTCCAGCCGGACCCGGCGATCTTTCTCGGCCTCGCCGCCGACATCATGCAGGCGGCCGCGTCGTCGAGCACCGTCGAGGACCTGTTCCTCCGCATGGAGGACGCCGACGTCATGATGCGGATCGACCCCTCCGTCGTGCCGACGATGGCCAAGGCGCCGACCCTGGCGGGCTGGGAGCTCGAGCAGCTGCGGACGATCGAGAACGTCGTGCGACGTGGTCACATCCGCCGCGTCGACCGTGGCAGGCTGCGCTTCGCCGACGGGTCGGTCCGGGTCGCCGACGACGCCCTCGTGGTGCACTGCGCGGCGGACGGGCTGAAGCAGCCGCCCCTTGTCCCGGTGTGGCGTCCGGACGTCATCACGCTGCAGCCGATCAGGGCCGGCTTCCCGTCCTTCGGGGCGGCGGTCACGGGCTACGTCGAGGCGACCCGGACCGACGACGACGACGAGAAGAACAGGCTCTGTCCGCCGTCGAACTACGGCAACTCCCGGGCCGACTGGGCGCGCATGTTCTTCCGCGGGACCCAGGCGACGATGTCGTACTCGGCCGAGCCCGACATCAAGGCGTGGGCGGACGGCGTCGCCCTCAACCCCTCGCGCGTCCCTGCCGGGTATCCCGCGTCTCCGGCGCTGGACGACGCCCGCGAGCGCCTCGCCACCCACACGACTGCGGGGATGGCGCGCCTCGCCGAGCTGGGCGCGCCGACGGACATGCAGTAGTGCGTCTTCCGTTTGGGATGCTGCGCGCCCAACGCCACCGGCCGCGGCGGCGCTGCATGTCCATGGGACCGCGCCGGTATGCCGCCCGCACAGGTCCGACGAGCGATGCAGACATGGGTGAGCCGACCACCCCTGGGTGGTCGGCTCACCAACTTGTGGCTCTCTCGGGCTCAGACGACGAGCCCGTCGAGGACCTCTCAGGCGATGCGGGTGCCGCTCGGGAGGTTGCGCACCGGCGTCCGGACCCGGCGCTCGGCCACGACCACCGACAGCGACCCCAGCGCCACGAGGAAGGCCAGCCCCCACGGCCACACGGCGTTGTCGTTGCGACGAGCACGGTCCTCGGCCTGTTTGGCCGGGTCGCTGCCCGGGTCGGGTGGCGACGACTCGGGCATGCCGCTCCCTGCTGTCTCCGGCAGGTAGGAACACTCGTCCTGCACCTCGCCCGGGTCGCCGGGCCCGGCCTTGGCGTCCCGCGAGCCGTCGCTGATCCACCTCATCGGCGTGAACCCGCCACTGAAGGTCCCGTTGTCGGCCAGTCGTGACGGCGCGGCGTCCGCGACGACGACGAAGGGGTTGACCGCCAGCAGCGGCCACAGCCGATCGGTGCGCGAGACGTCCGTGGTCCGGCTGAACACCTCACAGTCCGCCTGGGTCGGCTCGCGGAACATGCCCTCGGGAACTGATGAGGGCGTCGCACCCGGCGCCGGGGAGCCGGGCTCGGCCGGCGGCTGGACCTCGGCCGCCCAGAAGCTCTCGGGGATGCCGTTGACCCTGACCGTCACCTCGTCGGTGAGCAGCACCGCCCCGAGGAGAAAGGTGATGAGCGTCCCGAAGACGAGCGTCGCCAACGACAGGTAGGTGAGCACGGCCGAGGCCACCGGTCGCGCCGTCAGCGTCGAGAACATCAGCCCGACCGCAGCGACCACGGCCATGACGAGCACGAGCACGAGGAGCGACAGCAGGATGCGCCCGAAGCCGATCCCGCCGGCGACCCACGCCCAGGCGAGGAACGGCAGCGCCGTCGCGAGGAAGCACAGGGAGACGATCCACGAGGCGAGCAGCTTGCCGAGCACCAGCTCCCAGGACGTCACCAAGGTCGTCTGCATGGTGGCCAGGACCCCCTGCTCCCGGTCCCCGTTGACGGTGGTGGCGGTGAGCGACGGCACGACGAGCATCCCGAGCATGAGCACGAAGAAGGTCGTCACGTCATAGAGCGAGGGCCCGGGAGCAAAGCTCGCCTCACGCACCGCCCGCCACGACGCGAACGTGACGAGCGCGATGACGAGGAACCACGCCCCCAGCACGATCGGCCAGCGCGAGGTTCGTCGTCGCTGGACGAGCTCGAGCCGGGCGACCGTCCAGAGCCGGGCGGAGCTCATCGTCGTTCCTCCGTCGCTGCGAGGTAGGCGGCTTCCATCTCTCCGTGCAACGGCGCGTATGCCGTGACCCGGGCTCCGCTCGCAGCGAGCCTCTCGAGGAGCGTGGCCGCCTCGGGATCCCCGGCCAGCTCGACGTCGACGGCGATGCCGGCGTCGCGCCACGCGGCCCCGGCCTCCGAGAGCGCGGCGACGAGGCGCTGCCGGTCCAGGGCCGTGACCCGCCAGGTCCGCGCGACCGGCGCCGCACCCTCGACCGTCTGCGTCTCGATCGTGCGCCCACCCGCGACGATGACCGCGCGGTCGGCCATCTCCTGCAGCTCGGTGAGGATGTGGCTCGACACCAGGACCGTCGTCCCCGACGCGGCCAAGGAGCGCAGCAGGTCGCGCAGCTCGATCCGGCTGCGCGGATCCAGCCCCGACGCCGGCTCGTCCAGGATCAGGGTCGTCGGACGGTGCAGCAGCGCGCGCGCCATGCCGAGCCGCTGCTTCTGGCCGCGCGACAGCACCCGCGCCCGCCGGTCGGCGAGGTCCTCGAGGTGGACCTGCGCCAGCACCTCCTCCGTCCGCGAGCGGGCCTCGTGAGACGGCATGTCGTATGCCGCCCCGATCGTGTGCAGGACCTCGCGCACCGTGAGGGCGTCCCAGGTCCCGAACCCGTCCGGCATCCAGCCGATCCGGCGCCGCACCTCGCGTGGGTCGCTCGCCGGGTCGACCCCGTCGATGGTGATGGTGCCGCGGTCGGGCACGAGCAGCGTGGCGAGCATGAGCATGAGGGTCGTCTTGCCGGCACCGTTGGGTCCGATAAGGGCCGTGACCTCACCGGGCCGCGCCGTCAGC
Source organism: Knoellia altitudinis (assembly GCF_042666355.1). Classification (NCBI taxonomy): domain Bacteria; kingdom Bacillati; phylum Actinomycetota; class Actinomycetes; order Micrococcales; family Intrasporangiaceae; genus Knoellia; species Knoellia altitudinis. Next base: position 1,180,106 of record NZ_JBHTDK010000001.1, on the reverse strand, counting down.
GAGATGTCCTCGACGGCGACGACCGCGCCGAAAGCGCGTCGCACCCCCTCCACCACGATCCCGCCGCCACCCTGCTGAGGCACCACATCGGACGTCATGTCGACAACCTAGGTGCGCGACCGGCATACGGGCGTGAGTTCGGACGCTCAGGCCGCTCGTTAGACTCGCTGGCGACCACCCACAGACTCCGCGAACCACCGCCTGGGAGTGCACCCGTGCCCATCGTCGTCCAGAAGTACGGCGGCTCCTCGCTCGCCGATGCCGAGAGCATCAAGCGGGTCGCGCGTCGCATCGCCGAGACGCGCAAGGCCGGCAACGACGTCGTCGTCGCCGTCTCCGCGATGGGCGACTCGACCGACGAGCTCGTCGACCTCGCCCAGGACGTCAGCCCGGTCCCCCCGCCACGTGAGCTCGACATGCTCATGACCGCCGGCGAGCGGATCAGCATGGCGCTCGTCGCGATGGCGATCCACGACCTCGGCATCAGCGCTCGCTCCTTCACCGGCAGCCAGGCCGGCGTCATCACCGACGAGGCGCACGGCCGGGCCAAGATCATCGACGTCACCCCGGGCCGCATCACCGAGGCCCTCGGCAAGGGGCACGTCGTCATCGTCGCCGGGTTCCAGGGCGTGAGCCAGAGCACCAAGGAGATCACCACCCTGGGCCGGGGCGGCACCGACACGACCGCCGTGGCGCTCGCCGCCGCGCTCGGGGCGCAGGTGTGCGAGATCTACACCGACGTCGACGGGGTCTTCACCGCCGACCCGCGCATCGTCCCCAGGGCGCGCAAGCTCGACCGGATCTCGGCCGAGGAGATGCTCGAGCTCGCCGCCAGCGGCTCCAAGGTCCTGCACCTGCGCAGCGTCGAGTACGCCCGTCGCTACGACATCCCCATCCACGTCCGGTCCTCCTTCACCCCGAAGGAAGGCACCATCGTCAGTGACCAGCCGGGCCAGCAGGGCCCCGAAGGAGAAACCGTGGAAGCCCCGATCATCGCCGGCGTCGCCCATGACCTCAGCGAAGCCAAGATCACCGTGGTCGGTGTGCCCGACACGACCGGCAAGGCCGCCCAGATCTTCCACGCCGTCGCCGCCGCCGAGATCAACCTCGACATGATCGTCCAGAACGTCTCCGCGACCGACACGGGCCTCACGGACATCTCGTTCACCCTGCCCAAGACCGACGGGCAGACCGCGATGGAGGCGCTCCAGTCGATCCAGGAGCAGGTGGGCTTCACCGGCCTGCAGTACGACGACCAGGTCGGCAAGCTGTCCCTCGTCGGGGCGGGCATGCGCTCCAACCCGGGTGTCTCCGCGACCTTCTTCCGGGCGCTCGCCGACGCCGACGTCAACATCGAGATGATCTCGACCTCCGAGATCCGCATCTCCGTCATCACCCGCAGCGAGCTCCTCGACGAGGCCGTCAGGGCGGTGCACACCGCCTTCGGACTCGACTCGCAGGACGGTGAAGCGGTCGTCTACGCGGGCACGGGCCGCTGAACCGAGATGACCCGGATCGGATGACCCCCGTGTCCCACGCTGCGTCGAACGCCGCGGTCCTGAGCGACTCCCCGACCCTTGCCATCGTTGGCGCCACCGGTGCCGTGGGCACGGTCGTGCTCGACGTGCTGCCCATGCGCCGCCACATCTGGGGTGACGTGCGCCTTGCCGCGGGGGTCGAGGACGTCGGCAAGGTATGCCGCGTGGCCGGCGAGGACCTCACCGTCCAGGCCCTGACGCCGGAGTTCTTCGACGGCGTCGACGTCGCGCTCGTGGACATCCCCCCGGAGATCTCCGCGGAGTGGGCCGAGATCGCGGTGGAGCGTGGGGTCGTCGTCATCGACAACAGCCCGACCTTCCGGCGCGATCCCGACGTGCCGCTCGTCGTGACCGAGATCAACCCCGAGGCGGTGAGCGAGCGGCCCAAGGGGGTGATCGCCAACCCCGGGGCCACGGTGATGACGATGATCGACGTGCTCGCCGTCCTGCACGCCCAGTGGGAGCTCACCGAGCTCGTCGTCACGAGCCTCCAGGCCGCGTCCGGTCTCGGTCGCGCCGGCATGAGCCGGCTGCACGACGAGATCGCAGTCGTCGCCGGTGACCGCGAGCTCGGGATGCGCCCGGGCGACGTGCGTCGGGCCATCGACCACGAGCTCGGCCCAGGCATCTTCGGCGGACCGCTCGCCCTCAACGTCCTGCCCTTCGCCGGATCGCACGTCGGCGACGGGTGGAGCTCGGAGGAGTCCAAGATCCGCCACGAGACCCGCAAGATCCTCGGACTGCCCGACCTCAGGGTGTCGGCGACGTGTGTGCGCGTGCCGGTCGTCTCCACGCACTCGGTGTCGGTGCACGCGACGTTCGCGAAGTCGATCGCCGTGGGGAAGGCGCGCCAGGCCCTCGTCGAGGCGCCGGCCGTCGTGGTCCTCGACGACCCCGAGCACGGCGAGTTCCCCACGCCGGCCGACATCGTCGGCGCCGACCCTCGGTTCGTCGGCCGGATGCGGCAGGCGATCGACTTCCCCCGGACCCTGGACCTCTTCGTCTGCGGCGACAACCTGCGCAAGGGGTCGGCGCTCAACATGCTCCAGACCGCCGAGCTCGTCGTCGCCACCCTCTGACGGCTGGCCGGCCACGCGACTGTCCGCGGCTGTCCGGCCGGCTGGCCATCCGTCCCCCCACAGCGCGTGACGCCGGTGTGACCTCGTGGACAGACGCCGTGCACGTGCCCCTGTCAGTGTGTCCAGCGGAGGAACGGAGACGGCCCGGCCAACGGTGGATCTCGATCGGATGACGTCTGCGCGTGTTACTGGTGTGACGAGTGTGACTCGTGGTGCAATTCGAGCAGCGGTTGTGGGACCGCATGGCAGAAGCTGAGGAGGCGTCATGTTCGCGAGGCAGAGACCAGAGCCCGGGCGCCCTGCGCTGCCTGCGCGCACCTTGCGCGCCGCCCGCGACCTCGCCCGGCGAGGCATGGGCATGACGCGCGACACCGTGCACCGGGAGTTCCTCGAGCGGGCCAAGTCGCAGGAGGCCCTGAGCGACGACCAGATCTGGCGCCGCTACCAGTTCCGCCACCTCGCCGCCTTCGTCACCATCCCGGCACTCCTGCTCGGCACGGCAAGCATCGCCGCGGCATACGGAAGCGGTCTCATGTCCAGCGACCCCGTCCCGGTCTGCCAACCCGTCGTCGCTCTCGCCCCGGCCTTCGGGTCCTTCAAGGTCACGGTCATGAACGCCTCCGGCCAGAACGGCGCTGGCCAGGTCGTGGGTCGTGACCTGTCCCGGCGCGGGTTCAACGTCGGGGACGTCACGACCGCGCCGCGCACGCTCTACGTCAAGGCGCCCGCGCGCATCTACCACGGCAAGAACGGGCTCGACCAGGCGCTGCTCGTCGCCCAGACCGTCGACGGAGCCGAGCTCGAGAACGACGGCCGCGCGGGCACCAGCGTGGTCTTCGTCATCGGTGGTGACTTCACCAAGATGCTCCCGGCGCCGCCCCCGAAGCAGCCGGCCCTCTCGTCCTTCACGGTCAACGTCTACAACACGACGTGGCGCCCGGGCCTGGCCAAGACGGCTCTGGCCGAGCTCGCCTCGCGCGGCTTCACCACCGGCAAGCAGGGCAACAACCCGGACGGCTCGTTCCTCCCCGACGACGTCGCGGTCGTCCTGCACGGACCCGACGCAGACCTGGCCGCTGGTCTCGTGGCCCGCGAGATCAAGGGCTCCGTGCTGCGCGAGGTGCCGCGCGACAACATGACGATCGACGTGCTCATCGGCAACAAGTTCGAGTCCGTCACGCCGCGCACCGAGCTCCCCCGGAAGCAGGCCGTGCGCAAGGATCCGCCCCACACGGTGACCCGCCCCTGCGACTGAGGTCGTCCACTCCTCGGGCCATGGCGGATGTGTCGCCGGTCACGCTGGTTGACTGTGCCCATGCCTGTATCGACCGTTGCCCTGCTCACCGCCGGTGGGCTCGCGCCCTGCCTCTCGTCCGCCGTCGGCGGGCTCATCGAGCGCTACACCGAGGTCGCACCCGACGTGCGGATCATCAGCTACCAGAACGGGTATGCCGGCCTGCTGACCGGCCGCTCGGTGGAGGTCACCCCCGAGGTCCGCGAGGGTGCGGCGCTGCTCCACAAGTTCGGCGGCTCCCCGATCGGCAACAGCCGGGTCAAGCTCACCAACGTCGCCGACTGCGTCAAGCGCGGCCTCGTCCAGGAGGGCCAGGACCCGCTGCGCGTCGCCGCAGAGCAGCTCACCGCTGACGGCGTCGACGTCCTCCACACCATCGGAGGCGACGACACCAACACGACCGCCGCCGACCTCGCCGCCTACCTGGCCGAGCACGACTACCCGCTCACGGTCGTGGGCCTGCCCAAGACGATCGACAACGACATCATCCCCATCCGCCAGTCGCTGGGGGCCTGGACCGCCGCCGAGCAGGGCGCGATCTTCGCCCGCAACGTCCTTGCCGAGCACTCGTCCAACCCGCGGATGCTCATCATCCACGAGGTCATGGGGCGCCACTGCGGCTGGCTGACGGCCGAGACCGCCCGTCGTCATCACGCCTGGGTGGCCGAGCAGCAGTGGTTGCCGGGCGTGGGCCTCGACGCCCGTCGCTGGGACGTCCACGCGGTCTTCGTCCCCGAGCTGTCGATCGACCTGACCACCGAGAGTGCTCGCCTCCGGGCGATCATGGACGACATCGGGTGCGTCAACATCTTCCTCTCCGAGGGCGCTGGCGTGGCCGAGGTCGTGGCCGAGCTCGAGGCTGCCGGCCTCGAGGTGCCCGTCGACCCGTTCGGACACGTGCAGCTCGACAAGGTCAACCCCGGCGCGTGGTTCGGCAAGCAGTTCGCCGCGCTCCTGGGCGCCGAGAAGGTCATGGTCCAGAAGTCCGGCTACTTCTCGCGCTCCGCTGCCGCCGGCGACGAGGATCTCGCCCTCATCCGACAGTGCACGGAGTATGCCGTCGACGCGGCTCTGCGGGGCGAGTCCGGTCTCGTGGGTGAGGACGAGGAGCGGGGCCACGAGCTGCGCGCCATCGAGTTCCCGCGCGTGGCCGGTGGCAAGAAGTTCGACGTCGACGTGCCGTGGTTCACCGAGCTGCGGTCCTCGATCGGTCACGCCTGACGTCGCAGTCGAGGTAGCACGACACGCCGTCGTCACGCGACCCTGGCGGCAGGTCGTGCTACCTCCACTCGAGGCGGCGGTGGGCGCGCGGCATACGCCGCATGTATCTGCGCGGGTCGTGACGACTCCTCTGGGGTGACACCGTCACGCAAGGGAGCCTGCCATGCACGACTCGACCCAGACCGCTGCCGCCATCACGCCACCCCGGGTGCGGGCCAGCGCCTCGGTGCGCACCTACCGCTACCTGCGACTCAGCCTCGTCGGGCTCGTCCTGCTCCTGCTCGTGTGCGTCTGGCTGGAGCGGCTGGGCGGCGCCGAGGTCAACCGACGGCTCGGCTCGATCAGCGCCTACTACTACACACCCGCGCGCAGTGTCTTCGTCGGCGCGCTCGTCGCCATCGGCATCAGCCTTGTCGCGATCGTGGGGCGGCGCGGGTTCGAGGACACCTCTCTCAACATCGCCGGGATGCTCGCCCCCGTCGTGGCCATGGTGCCGACACCCAGGGGCGCCGGGGGAGCGCCTTGCGACCCGGACGGCCGGTGCTCGGTGCCGCCGGAGTTCGTGCCGTCCGTCGTCAACAACGTGTGGGGGCTGGTGACGCTCGGGTTCCTCGGCTTGGCGCTCGGTGGTTGGACCGTCATCGTCCGGCGTCGCTCCTCACCCGCGACCCGCAGAGGGTTCTTCCTCGCGGCTGCGGTGTGGCTCGCCTTCGTCCTGTGGTTCCAGCTCGGCCGGGACCCCTTCCTCGACCTCGCCCACTACGCCTCTGCCGTGCCCCTGTTCGGCCTCATCACCGGCGTCGCGTTCGTCAACGCGCGCAAGGCGTCGGCCCGTCGAGACGACGCGGGCAGCAGGGGAGCGAAGTCCTACCCGGCGATCTATGGGGTCGTCGCCGGGATCATGACCCTGACGTTCGTCGTGGCTGCCGTGCTCGCCGTCGTCGACCAGTGGGGCGGCGGCGGGACGCCGACGGAGTGGGTGCTGTGGGTGGAGGTCGTGCTGCTGGTGTCGTTCGCGGTGTTCTGGGTGACCCAGACCCTGGACTACTGGGACGACGGCCTGCCCGAGGAGGCCGCCCCGACGACGGGAGGTGGTGCGCACCTGGGGTCAGCCCGAAAGTGATGCTCCGGGTACGCGTAGGACAGGTCGGGCGACGGCACACCGGGTGCACCTGGCTAGTTGTTGCCGCTGGCTGCGTAGCCGGCAACCAGCACCAGAACAACGCCATACACGAGCAGGAGCACCGCACCGGCGACGTACGTGATCCATCCCCAGCGGGCGACGGCGGCCGACCGGGGGTCGGACCGCCGCTCCAACAGGAGGGCAACAAGGCCGAGGACCAAGGCTGGCACGGCAAAGAACCACCCGAACAGGATCGAGATGGCCGTGACGATCAGCAGGGCTACCCCCGAGCTCGCGTGGTTCAGCCAGCCCAAAGGTGATCGGCCTGGAGCAGCTCGCGCTCTGCCCTGTGGATCGAGGTTGAGCGCAGAATCGCGCCGAGCAGTCATCCTGGATCCGCCCGTTCCTTGTGTTTTGTGTGCCTCAGCCAAGTCGGACCCGGCAGCGTCCTGACCGTACTGCAGGACAGTCACCTGCGGACCCCTTCGGTGTTCCTTCGGACCATTCCCCGCAGAACCTGCACCGACGTGACTGGGAGTTTCGCTCTCCTGTCGGTCTCCAGAGGGTGGTGCGATGGCACACGGTTCGCACGCACCCGAGAACGCAGAAGGCCTCCAACCGCGTTCCCGCAGGTCGGAGGCCCAATGCATTGTGGTCGGGGTGACAGGATTTGAACCTGCGACCTCTTCGTCCCGAACGAAGCGCGCTACCAAGCTGCGCCACACCCCGTGGCTGCCGCCGCCCTTGCAGGCAGCGACACCAGAGGATAGCCGACGCCGACCCGCCTCCCGAAATCCGTTCGGCAGACAGGGCAGGGTGGGGCCCATGGGAACGACGGCGGGGCCCGGTCGGCGCCTGAGGAGGGGGCTCGGCGTCGTCGGATGCACGCTCCTGACGATGGCAGCGGCCGGCTGTGCGCAGCCCGAACCGGACGAGCAGGAGGTGGCACAGGCGGTCCGTGGCCTGCCCGGGGTCAAGGGGGTCGACGCGTCCTTCATCGGCACGAGCCTGGGCGGCGCCGGCGACCAGGAGATCTCGGTCCAGGTGGCCAGCCCTCCGGATCCCCGAGAGGTCGAGGAGCTCGTGCGCAGCCTCCCCCAGACCCTGCGACGGATCGAGCACGCCGACGGCTACGACGAGCTCGTCCTCACGACGCGGGACCTCGGCGAGCGAGCCGAGGTGAGCACCGACCCGTCGAGCCTCGGGTTCGGCTCTGAGCCGCCGCTGCCCGGGCTCGCGACGCGCTGGGCAAAGGCCGTGGCCACCTCCCCGCCGGGCGGCCTGCAGGTCAGGTCCCGCCCGGCCCCGCGCCGCGTCACTGCGTCGGTGTCGTCCCACGAGCCGGTGTCGACCGCACTGGGCTGGGCCTTGAGGAGCGGCCTTCCCGAGCTCGACTGGACCGTGGTCGAGTACCAGACGCCGCAGGCTCCCTACGTCCGCTTCAGCGCCGGACGCCCCCTCGTTGCACCCATGGTGGACGAGTGGAGGGCCATCGAAGCGACGTATGCCGGGCAGGACGGGAGTGCGTCCATCGCCCGTGTCGTCGTGGTCGAGGACGTCGAAGGTGTCCGCCGGGTCCGGGTCGTGGTCTCCCTGCCCGAGATGGGTGGCCCCTTGGCCGAGGCTGCCCACGGCGCCTGGGTCTGGCCCATCGTCGAGGCTGCCCACGACTCCATGCCGGCTGGCCACCGGCTCGACCTCGAGCTCGGCCGCTCCGAGAGGGGCGCCCAGAACGGTGGCGCGGGCGACGCAGACCTCGTCGACGGCGGCACCGGCTCTGCCGACTGGGAGGCGGCCTACCGCCAGCGCTTCCCCGACGCGGTCCCGGTCAGCGTGACACCAGGGTGAGCAGGGTCGCCTCGGGTCGGCACGCGAACCGCACCGGCGCATACGGCGAGGTCCCGAGGCCCGCTGAGACGTGCAGGTATGCCGCGTCGTCCGGTTGCGTCGGCACGTCGCCTCCCGCGCCGGGCCACCACCGGGAGAGGCCCTTGGCGCGGCCACGGTCGAGGTCGCAGTTCGTCACGAGGGCGCCATAGAACGGCACGGCCAGCTGGCCACCGTGGGTGTGCCCGGCGAGGATGAGGCCGACCCCGTCGGCGGTCATCGCGTCGAGGACCCGCTGGTACGGCGCGTGCACGAGACCCAGCGTCAGCGCAACGTCGGCGGCAGCGGGAGCCGACACCGCGGCATACCGGTCGCGTTCGATGTGTGGGTCGTCGACACCGACGAGCTCGAGCCGGTGCGGGCCGACGGCGACCGTCGTCCGCGCGTTGTCGAGGTCCAGCCAGCCGCCGGCGCGCATGCCGTCGATGAGGTCCTCGACCGGGAGGTCCGGGCGGGTCGCACGCGGCGGCCGGGCGTGGTCGCGAGTGAAGTAGCGGCCGGGGTTCTTGGGGACCGGGGCGTAGCGGTCGTTGGAGCCCAGGACGAACGCGCCGGGGAAGTCCATGAGTGGCTCCATGGCGCGCAGCAGGCCCGGGACGGCGTCGACAGCAGCCAGGTTGTCGCCGGAGTTGACGACGAAGTCCGGTGTGAGGGAGGCCAGCTCACGCACCCACTCGATCTTGCGGTGCTGACGAGGCACGAGGTGGAGGTCGCTCACCTGCAACAGACGGAGCGGAGCGGTGCCCGAGGGCAGCACCGGCACCTCGAAGCGGCGCACCATGAAGAGGTTGCGCTCGACGAGCCCCGCATAGGCGATGCCGGTCACTCCCGCAGCGGCCACCCCGGCCAGAGTCTGCAGGACTGTGCGGGTCGTCGACGTCATCGACCCAGTATCCCGGTTGACCCTGGTGCGAGACTGGAGCCATGACCGACACGACCCTCAAGGGCACGCTCCGGAGCGACCTGCACGACGCCATGCGCAGCAAGGACAAGGTCCGTGCCGGCACGCTGCGCATGACGCTCACCGCTATCACCAACGCCGAGGTGGCCGGTGTCGAGGCCAAGGAGCTCACCGACGACGAGGTCCTCAAGGTCATCGCCAAGGAGGCCAAGAAGCGCAAGGAGTCGAGCGCGGCCTACGTCGACGCCGGTCGTCCCGAGCTGGCAGCGGTCGAGGATGCCGAGCTGGTCATCCTCGAGGCCTACCTGCCCAAGCAGCTCGGCGACGCGGAGCTGGAGCGCATCGTGCGGGCCGCCGTCGACTCCACGGGGGCCAGTGGCATGGCGCAGATGGGACAGGTCATGAAGGCCGCCCAGGCCGACATCGCCGGTCGCGCGGACGGTGGGCGCGTCGCCGCGATCGTCAAGCAGGTCCTTGCTGGCTGAACGCGCTGATCGCGTTGAGCCCGCTGACCGAGCCCGTCAGCCTCAGGGCTTGCCCGGCTTGGTGGGCTTCGGCTTGGGACCCGTCGGTGGTGGGACGACGACAGTGGGTTCAGGCGTGCTCGTGGTGCGCGGCCGGACCTGGATCCGGATCCTGGGCTGGGACTGGGTCTGTGTCCGGGTCTGGGTCCTGGGCTGGGCGAACGTCTCCTGGTAGCCGCGCGAGATGAACAGGGTGATGGTCATGCCCTTCGTCGCCCGGGTGCTGGGGCTGGTCCGGGCCACGTTGCCCTCCTCGATGCCGCTGTCGACCCGCGTCCCGACCTTGACCTCGAACCCGGCTCCTTCGAGCTTGAGGGTCGCGGTGCCGACGCTGTCGCCGATGACGTCGGGGAGCGGCACCTGGTTGCCGTTCTTGACGCGCTCGGAGGGCGGAGTGAACGGGACGACGGGCAACCCGGCGGTCGCAGCCTCCATGATCTGGCCCCACACCGGACCGGCGACCGTGCCACCGAAGACGCTCTTCTTGTAGCCGTAGGTCCCGAAGGTCTTGCCGTTGAGGGTCGTGAGGTCACCACGACTGTTCTTGGCCACCTTGATGTTGCCGATCCACACGGATGCGGCGCGCTGCGGGGTGTAGCCCACGAACCACGACTGGTTGTGCGAGTTCGTCGTCCCGGTCTTACCGGCAGCAGGTCGGCTGCTCTTCCACGACCCCTCGGCCGTGCCCCGGCTGTCCCTGAGCGGTCCCTCGAGGAGCAGGTTGACGCCGTCGGCGATGTCGGCGCGGATGACCTGCTTGCACGCCGCCGGCGGAACCTTGATGGCCTTGCCGTTCGAGGTGGTGATCGACGCGATCGGGGTCGGCTCGCAGTACTTGCCGCGGGCGGCGAGGGTGGCGTAGGACGCTGCCATGGTCATCGGGGTCGCCACGCCGGCGCCCAGGGTGATCGAGGAGATCGACGTGCTGATCGGCTTGCCGTCTCCTTGGTGGATGCCCATCCGGCCCATGACCTCGTGGACCTTGCAGCCGCCGAGGTCGATGACGAGCTGACCGAACGCGGTGTTGATCGACTCGGCCGTGGCCTTGGCCAGGGTCATCACCCCGCCGCTGCGGTAGTCGTTCTCCACCGGCCAGGCCTCCTGGGCGTTGCACCGGTCCTTCATGTCCTCGACCGGGAAGAGGTGCGGGTCCTCCGGCGAGGCGGAGGGTGCATTGACCGTCCCGTCGAGCGGCATGCCCGACTCGAGAGCCGCGACGAGCGCGTACATCTTGGCCGTAGAGCCGAACTGGTAGCCGTACTGGCTGCCGCCGTAGCGCTGGTCGACGTTGAGGTTGAGCTGGCTCTTGGTGAAGTCCGTGGCCTGGGCCATCGCGAGGATCTTGCCGGTTCCGGGCTCGATGACCGTCGACGCGGCGCCGAGGTTGCTGCGGTTGCCGATCGGCACGGCCTTGGTCAGCTCGGTGAGGGTGGTCCTCTGCAGCTTGGGGTCCAGGGTGGTCTTGATCGTCAGCCCGCCCTGGTTGATGTTCTTGAGGCGCTCGGCCGGTGTCTTGCCGAGGACGGCCATCTGCGGCGACTTCTGGAGGTACTCCATCATGTAGGCGCAGAAGAACGGCTCGCTCGACCGCTGGCAGACACCCTTGGGCGGCTTGCGGTTGCCGAGCATGGCCGGGACGGCGACCTTCTTGGCCGCGGCCACGTCCTTGGCGGTGGCCATGCCCAGGAACTGCATGCGGTCGAGCACCGCGTTGCGGCGGGTCTGCGACTGCTTCGGGTTGAGCACCGGGTTGAACGTCGTGGGCTGCTGCACGATGCCCGCGAGCAGGGCCGACTGACCCAGGTTGAGCTTGCTGGCCGGGATGCCGAAGTAGTTCTGGGCCGCGGCCTCGACGCCGTAGGCCTGGTCGCCGTAGTAGACGAGGTTGAGGTAGCCCGTGAGGATCTGCTCCTTGGTGAAGTTGCGCTCGACGTCGAGGGCGTACTTCAGCTCCTGGAGCTTGCGGGTGTAGCTCTTCTCTACGGCCCTCTCGGCCGCCTCCTTGTCGTCGCGGCGGAGGGCGTTCTCCTGGAGGGTGATCTTGACGTACTGCTGGGTGAGGGTCGACGCGCCCTGCACGGACCCGCTCGAGACGTTCGAGACCATCGCCCTCGTGAAGCCACGCACGTCGAGGCCGCCGTGCTCGTAGAAGCGGGAGTCCTCGATGGCGATCTGGGCCTTCTGCATCCACGGTGAGATGTTCTTGAGCGTGACGATGATGCGGTTCTCGTCGTAGGGGTTGGCGATGAGCTTGCCGCTGGCGTCGACGATGCGCGACTGCTGGGCCAGCGGGGAGACGGAGAACTCGCTGGGCAGGTCGTTGAAGGCCTTGACCCCGCTCTTGGTGGCGCTCCCGCCGGCCCCGATGGCAGGGATCGCGAGCCCGGCCATGAGCAGCCCCATGAGCGCGCTCAGGACGACGAGCCCCGTGAGCAGGCGGAGGACATGGGGGAGATTGTGGGCGCGACCATCCATACCATCAGGGTAACTCGGGATCTTGTGGGGTCTCGCGACCGATGGTTGCCGCGCGTTGTTGCGTTCTGACAGGAAATGTCTAGACTACTAACTAGTTACTACGAGCCATATAACTAGTCCCCATATTCGTCATGGTGCAGGTTTCACCTACTGCCTAGTTTTCCCTTAGCGCCATCCGGGAGGGAATGGCCACAGGCAAAGGGACAGAGCAATGACGATCACCACAGCACCACCCGCCCACAGCACTCAGGGCACGTCCGACTGGTCGACGCGCGGCACGTGCGTCGGCACCGATCCGGACGCGCTCTTCGTCCAGGGCAAGGAGCAGCGCACGGCCAAGGTCGTGTGCCGTGAGTGCCCCGTGGCGCTCGAGTGCCTCTCGGATGCTCTCGACAACCGTACCGAGTTCGGTGTGTGGGGCGGCATGACCGAGCGCGAGCGACGCGCCCTGCTCCGTCGCCACCCCGGGGTCCGCTCCTGGCGAGAGGTCCTCAGCAAGACGATGGGCCGCCCTCCGGTCTGAGCTCTTTCCTCGTATGCCGGGTCGGCGCCTTTCTGGCACAGGCCCGGCTTTCGTGTGTCCGGGACTCAGCCGGCCAGCAACCGGCCGACCTCGCGCAGCCCGTCGAGGTCGTGCACGTCCGTCGCTGATGCGGCAACGGTCGCGAGCCGAACGTCGGGGTGGGACGCGGCGAAGCGGGTGACGACGGCGTGCTGCCTGGCCGAGGTCGACGCCAGGTCGGAGTGCAGCTGGAGCAGGCCCTCGGTGAGCGTGCCGGGAGGCCCGTCCTCGGCGAGCTGGTCGGCTCCGTCCTCGGCCCGTGACGCGGACAGCGCAGCTGCCCCGAGCGACTGGAGACGGTTCACGACGACCCCAGCGAGCGGCATACGTTCCTCGCCCAGCCGGTCCACGAAGAAGGCCGCCTCGCGCAACGCGTCGCGATCGGGGGAGGCGACCACGACGAAGGCCGTCGTGTGCTCCTTGAGCAGGGCATAGGTGACGTCGGCGCGCTCGCGGAAGCCGCCGAACATCGTGTCGAGCGCCGCCACGAAGGTCTGCACGTCCGCCAGCAGCTGCCCGCCGAGCACTCGGCTGATGGTGCGCTGGGCGAGGTCCACCCCGACGCTGAAGACCTTAAGGTAGGCCCGGCCCCCGGCCTTGGCGGGCGCCATGAGGAGGCGCACGAACCGACCGTCCAGGAAGGAGCCGAGCCGCTTGGGTGCGTCGAGGAAGTCCAGCGCCGACCGCGACGGCGGGGTGTCGACGACGATGAGGTCCCAGGTGCCCTCACGCTCGGCCTGGGTGCGGAGCTGGCCGAGCTTCTCCATGGCCATGTACTCCTGCGTGCCCGCGAAGGAGCTCGACACGGCCTGGTAGAAGGGGTTCGCGAGGATCTGCGCGGCCTTGCCGGGGGTGGAGTGGGCCTCGACGACCTCGTCGAAGGTGCGCTTCATGTCGAGCATCATCGCGTCGAGCGAGCCGCCGGCCGAGAGGTCGACGCCGGCCACCGGGCGGGGCGTGTTGTCGAGCTCGGTGAGGCCGAGGGCCTGGGCCAGGCGGCGAGCGGGGTCGATGGTCAGGACGACGACGTGGCGACCTGCCTCCGCCGCGCGGATGCCCAGGGCGGCCGCGGTCGTCGTCTTGCCGACACCGCCGGAGCCGCAGCAGACGATGATGCCGACGCCGGAGTCGGCGAGCAGGGCGTCGATGTCGAGGCGTGGGTGCTCGGAGGGCTTCTGTCGTGCCATCAGCGCACTCCCTGCGCGAGGAGCTCGTCCGAGAGGACGGCGATGCCGCCGTCCTCGACTCCCCCGGTGAGTGCCGGCAGCTCGATGACCGGTCGGCCGGCGGCCACGATCTCCGCGGCCATGTCGTCCTGGAGGGCGAGCCGCTGGGCGTGGTCCCGCCCCTCGCTGAGAAGGCCCCGGACCATCGGATTCGTCGGGCGCAGTCCGGCACTGACGAGCTCGGCACGCAGCGTCTCGTCGAGGACGTCGTCGCTGCCGCCCAGCGCGGCGATGTGGGAGGGGGAGAGGTGCGGCTCGCGGATCTGGTTGACGATGATCGCGCCGAGGTGGAGCCCGGCGTCGGCGAGGTCGCGCAGCCCGTCGAGGCTCTCCTGCACCGGCATCTCCTCGAGCAGGGTCACCATGTGCACGAGGGTGCGCTTGTCGTGCAGCATGCCGGTGATGGAGTCCGCCTGCGAGCGGATCGGGCCGACCTTGGCGACGTCGGCGAGTCCGGCGTTGACGTTGAGGAAGCGCACGGCCCGACCGGTCGGCGGCGCATCCAGCACCAGGGCGTCGTAGTGCAGGCCCTTCTGCCTCGACCCCCGTCCGCCCTTGGTCCGCCCGGCGGCTTCGTAGATCTTCCCGGTGAGCAGGACGTCGCGCACGCCCGGCGCGATCGTCGTGGCGAAGTCGATGGCGCCGATCTTCTCGAGGGCCGAGCCCGCGCGACCGAGCTTGTAGAAGAGCTGGAGGTACTCGAGCAGCGCGGCCTTGGCGTCGATGGACAGCCCCCACAGCTCGCCGCCGCTGTGGTGCGAGACGAGCCTGACCTCGTCGACCCCGAGCGGCGCGACGTCGAACGTCTGCGACAGGCCCTGGCGGCCCTCGACCTCGATGAGCAGCACGCGCTTGCCGGTGCTCGCGAGCGCCAGGGCGAGAGCAGCCGCCACGGTGGTCTTGCCGACCCCACCCTTGCCGGTCACGACGTGGAGCCGGGCTCCCGCGAAGTCCGCGGGGAGGGTCGATGAGGGCACGGAGCCAGCGTACGTGGGAGCGCGACTAGGCTGAGCAGCATGCAGACTTGGGAGTACGCCACGGTGCCGTTGATGATCCACGCGACCAAGCAGATCCTCGACCAGTGGGGCGAGGACGGCTGGGAGCTCGTGCAGGTCCTGACCGGGCCTGACGGCAACGGTCTCGTCGCCTACTTCAAGCGGCCGAAGGGGGCCTGAACGATGAGTGCTGTCGAGGATCGTCTGGCCGAGCTCGGTCTCAGCGTGCCCGAGGTGGCCGCTCCGGTGGCCGTCTATGTCCCCGCGGTCCAGGACGGGTCGCGCGTCTTCACCTCCGGGCAGCTGCCGATGGTGTCGGGTGCGCTGGCGGACACGGGCAAAGTAGGCACAGCGGGGGAGGGCCTGGTCTCCCCGGAGCGGGCCAAGGAGCTCGCCCAGATCTGCGCCCTCAACGCCATCGCGGCCGTGAAGTCCGTCGTCGGTGACCTCGACAAGGTCGAGCGGGTGGTCAAGGTCGTGGGCTTCGTCGCGTCCGACCCGTCCTTCACCGGCCAGCCCGGCGTCATCAACGGCGCGAGCGAGCTGCTCGGCCAGGCCTTCGGCGACCGCGGTGTGCACGCCCGTTCCGCCGTCGGTGTCACGGTCCTTCCCCTCGACGCCCCTGTCGAGGTCGAGGTCATCTTCCACGTCGCCGACTGACTGTCCTGAGCTCACCCAACTCGACGGTTAGGGACAGCCGGTATGCCGTTGCGCGAGTTCGCTGCCCCGCTCTCGGACGCGTGGGTCGCGAACGCACGGGCCTGGCTGGCGTCTCCCGGTGAGCCCCTGGTGCCCCGTGGTGCCGCGACGGTCCTGGTCGTCCGTGACTCGCCGGACGGGCCCATGGTCTTCGTCCAGCGACGCGTGCCGACCATGGCGTTCGCGCCGTCGATGTACGTCTTCCCCGGCGGAGGCGTCGATGACGCCGACGCCAGGGCCGACCTCGACCCTGCAGAGGTCGAGGCCCTGGCCGCGCGCATGGACCTGACCCCTGCTGAGGCGCACCCGTTGGTGGCGGCCGCCATCCGTGAGGTCGAGGAGGAGTGCGGGCTGCGCCTGTCGGTGGCCCAGCTCGTGCCTCGGGCGCACTGGATCACCCCGGCCTTCGAGAAGCGGCGCTACGACACGTGGTTCTTCGCCGCGCCCCTGCCCGAGGGGCAAAGTGCCCTGGGTGCCTCGACCGAGACCGACCACGACGCGTGGGTGCTCCCGGGGAGGCTCCTCACGGCATACGCCGAAGGCAGGGCGGTGATGCTGCCGCCCACGGTGGTGGCGCTGGAGCAGCTGGCCACGTTCGGCTCCGTTGCCGCGTTCCTCTCCGACACCCCGGTCCTCACGGCGGTCTCGCCCGAGCTCGTCGACCTCGGCGACCGCCTCGTCATGCGCTCCGACATCCCCTGACCAGCCCCCCCAGCGACGGGCCACGTCCCCGCGGACAGGTAATGGCCGGCCCTGGGGCAGCGTGCCCGCACGCACCTCGCGTGATCAGCGCCGACTCCCTGTCCGACAGCCCTGTGGACAACTCTGAGGACGCCACCGTGAGTGTGGGCAGGCTGGTGCCATGTCCGTCGCCCGCACTCTCGCTGCCCTTGGCGGAGTGGCGACGACCCACGAACTTCGTCGCCATCACCCGAAGCGGGCGATCGCGGACGCCCGGGCGGCAGGCGAGCTCGATCGTGTCAGTCGGGGCCGCTACGCGCTTCCGTCAGTCGACGAGCACCGTCGACTGGCCCATGCCCGGAAGGCCCGGCTCTCGCATCTCAGCGCTGCGTTGCACTACGGCTGGAAGGTCAAAGTCGTCCCGAACAAGGCCCAGATCACCCTTCCGTACAAACGCAGACTGCGGGCCGAACACCGATCCGACGTCGACCCTCACTGGGCGGACCTGAAGCCGCAGGAAGTCGATGACGAGGTCACCTCGCCACTGCGAACCGTGCTCGACTGTGCGCGCACTCTCCCGTTCGACGAGGCGCTCGCGGTCGCAGACTCGGCGCTGCGCTCCAGGATGGTCCACCCGGCGGAGCTCCGGCGCGCCGGGCCGGGGCTGCGTGGGCCGGGCGCGCGGACGGCACGTCGCGTGATCGAGCATGCGAATGGCAAGGCGGCCAATCCCTTGGAGTCGGTCATCCGAGCTCTCGCCATCGAGGAAGGTTTCGACCTCACGCCCCAGATGCAGTTCGCGGAGTCAGGGATCTTCGCGGTGGTGGACCTGGGGAGCGAAGAGCTGAGGCTGGTCGTCGAAGCTGAGGGCTACGAGACCCACGGCACCCGAGGCGGCCTCCGTCGAGACTGTCGGCGCCACTCGCTCTTCGCGGTGTGGGGATGGGACTCGCTGCGGTTTGCCTACGAGGACGCAATGTACGAACAGGACTGGGTGCGTTGGGTCTTTCGGTCCTGGCTCATCACGCACAAGGGAGGCACCCCCACGGCGCCGCCGCGCCTCGCTCAGGCAGCTGCAGCCTGACCGCCGGACAGGTAACTGCGTCGGATCGCCGACCCCGCGCACGAGCCCAAGGGTCACCCGCCGGCCCATGACCTGTCCGGAGAGACGGTGGGTGGCAGGGTGGGGGCCATGGCTGAGAGCGTGTGGGCGGGTGGGCAGATCACGACCCGGGCCCACTGTGTGCTGGCGCCGAACCCGGGGCCGATGACCCTCGACGGCACGAACACCTGGGTCCTCCTCGAACCCGGGGGCACGCAAGCCGTGGTCATCGACCCAGGGCCTCTCGACGAGGGTCACCTGCAGCGCGTATGCCGTGTGGTCGCCGACGCCGGCGCCCGCGTCACCCTCACGGTGCTCACCCACGGGCATCACGACCACGCCGAGGCTGCGCCCCGCTTCGCCGAGCTCACAGGCGCGCCCACCCGCGCGGTCGGCTCCGGTCACGACGACCTCGCTGATGGAGACGTCATCACTGCCGACGCACTCGAGATCCGCGTCGTCGCCACCCCGGGTCACACCAGCGACTCGGTGTCCTTCGCCCTCGAGGCCGACCACGCACTGCTCACCGGCGACACCGTCCTCGGTCGGGGCACCACGGTGGTGGCGCACCCCGATGGTGAGCTCACGGCATACCTGAGGTCGTTGGAACGCATCGCCGACCTGACCGGCAACGGAGAGGTGACCAGCATCCTTCCCGGCCACGGCCCCGTGGTGCCGGACGCTGCGGCGATGGTCGCCTTCTATCGCACCCACCGGCAGGAGCGGCTCGAGCAGGTGCGGCAGGCCCTCAAGGACGGGGCGGCGCAGGAGCAGGACCCGGTCGAGGGCGTGCTGACGCGGGTCTATGCGGACGTCCCGCACGAGGTGTGGCCGGCGGCGCGGATGAGCATCCGTGCGCAGCTGGACCACCTCAGAGCGAGCTGACGATCAGCGCGCGCGGCGCTGGAGCCGCTCCATGTCCTGGACGAGCACGGCGCGAGCCTCGAGCTTGAGCCATCCCCGGGTCGCGAAGTCCGCGAGCGCCTTGTTGACCGTCTCGCGGGAGGCGCCGACGAGCTGGGCGAGCTCCTCCTGGGTGAGGTCGTGGCTCACCATGACGCCACCGTCGACCGGCCGACCGAAGCGCTCGGCGAGGTCGATGAGGGCCTTGGCGACGCGACCGGGGACGTCGGTGAAGACGAGGTCCGCGAGCGACTCGTTGGTGCGGCGGAGGCGACGGGCCAGCGCAGCGAGGAGCGTGGCGGCCACGCCGGGGCGCTCCGCGAGGAAGGACTTGAGCTGGTCATGGGTGAGTCCGACGATCTGGGTCTCGGCCACGGCCGTCGCGGTGGCCGTGCGCGCACCGGGGTCGAAGAGGCTCAGCTCGCCGAACATCTCGCCCGGGCCGAGGATGGCGAGGAGGTTCTCGCGGCCGTCGGGGGAGGAGCGGCCGAGCTTGATCTTGCCCTCGCCGATGACGTAGAGGCGGTCGCCGGCGTCGCCCTCGCGGAACAGCACGTCACCTCGCTCCATGTGCTGCGGCGTCATGGACGCGATCAGGCTGTCGGCGGCCTCGTCATCGAGGGCCGCGAAGAGCGGGGCTTTGCGCACGACGTCGTGATTCACGGGGCTCAGTGTGCCACGGTGGGTGCCCGCCATGCCGCCCCTCACGGCCGCATGTGACCGTCAGCACCTCGCCGTAGGGTGAGGTTCGTGCCTGCCTCCACCGCCTCGTATGCCGCTGAGTCACCGGTCGCGCGGACGCGCCGGGCCCGCAGGATCTACCGTGCGCTCTTCGACCGCTATCCCTATGCCCACGCCGAGCTGGACTTCGAGACGCCGCTCCAGCTGCTGCTCGCCACGGTGCTGTCGGCCCAGACCACGGACGTCACGGTCAACAAGGTGACGCCGACGTTGTTCGCGCGCTGGCCCACGGCTGAGGCGCTCGCCGCCGCCGACCGCACCGAGATGGAGGAGGTGCTCAAGCCGACCGGGTTCTTCCGCGCCAAGACCAACTCGGTCATCACCCTGAGCCAGGCGCTGGTCGACCGGTTCGGAGGCGAGGTCCCGCCACGGCTCAAGGATCTCGTGACACTGCCCGGCGTCGGTCGCAAGACGGCCAACGTCGTGCTGGGCAACGCCTTCGGGGTGCCCGGGATCACCGTGGACACCCACTTCGGGCGGCTGGTGCGCCGGTTCGGCTGGACCGAGGAGACCGACCCGGTCAAGGTCGAGCACGCGATCGGCGCGCTCTTCCCTCGCAAGGACTGGGTCATGCTCAGCCACGTCCTGATCTTCCACGGCCGACGGACGTGCCATGCGCGCCGACCGGCCTGTGGGGCCTGCCCCGTGGCGCAGTGGTGCCCGTCCTACGGAGAGGGCGAGACCGACCCGGCGATGGCGTTGAAGCTCCTCAAGTACGAGCTGGCCCCCGGGGCGGAGCTGCCCGACCCGCCACCCGGTCCCCTGCCGGGAGAGCAGCGCGTGGTCACCGCGTGAGTGCACCGCGCCCCGCGTGGATGGGACAGCTCCTCGCGGCCGTCGAGGAGGGGCTACCCCCGGCTTTCTCGACGTTTGCGCCACCGGCCGACCCCGATCGACGCTCCGCCGTGCTCATGCTCTTCGCTCCCTCGGCCGATGGCGGCTACGACGTCGTGCTGACGGCTCGGTCGCGGGACCTGCGCGCCCACCCGGGTCAGGTCTCGTTCCCCGGAGGCCGGGTCGACCCGACGGATGCCGGGCCGGTCGAGGCGGCGTTGCGGGAGACCGAGGAGGAGGTCGGGGTCGACCCCGCGAGTGTCGACGTCGTCGGCACCATGCCCGCCCTGTTCCTCACCCCGAGCGGGAACGCCGTCACGCCGGTTCTCGCGTGGTGGCCGACGCCGGGGGAGGTGCGGGTCGTGGACCCGGGCGAGGTCGAGCGCGTCGAACGGGTGCCCGTCGCCGAGCTGCTCGACCCGGCACGACGGTTCACGGTCGCCCACCCGTCGGGCTATCGGGGGCCCGGGTTCGAGGCCGGTGGCCTGTTCGTCTGGGGCTTCACCGCGCTGTTGCTGGGGGCGGTCTTCGACCTCGCCGGGCTGACGCGGAAGTGGGACGAGGGCGTCGAGCGACCCATCCCGGAGCACGTGCTGTCCGACTGGAGGCGCAACCGCGGCTGACCAGTCGAGCAGCGGCGTCAGGACTTGAGGGTGGCGATCGTCTGCTCGGCCTCGGCGATGGCGCGCTTCGGCACCGGCTTCGCCTTGGCCAGCGCGTTCTTGCCGAGGAGGCCGAGCACCCCGGCCACGATGAAGAGCACCAACGTGACGATGCCGTAGCCGGCCCAGACGGGCAGCCACTCACCGATGACGCGGGCGAGCGTGTGGAACAGGAAGATCAGGCCGAGCAGTCCCATGAAGGCGGCCCCGCCCAGGAGGCCGGCCCCCTTGCCCATGACCTTGGCCCCGGAGGACACCTCGGCCTTGGCCAGGGCGATCTCGCTGCGGACGATGCCCTGCACGTCGTGGGTGGCGTCGGCGACGAGCTGGCCGATGGTCCGCTCGGGTCCGGTTTCGGTTGTCATGCTGCTCACCTTTGCAGGTCGTGAAGGGCTGATGCGACTTCCTCGACCTTACCCAGTGGTATCGGGCCCGTGTGACCTGTCCACTCCGGGGCGGTCCTGGAAGGCGTCGGGGACCCCGTCGGCGTCGTCGTCGAGCTGGTCGGCGAGGTGGATCCGGCGATGGACGGCGTTGCGGCGACGCAGCACGGCCGAGGCGAGCACGGCGGCCAGCACGGAGGCGACGATGACCGCGATCTTGGCGTGGGCATCGCGCTCGGACCCGGGGCCGAACGCCAGCTCACCGACGAGCAGGGACACGGTGAAACCGATCCCGGTGAGCAGCGAGAGACCGACGATGTCGCTCCACGAGAGGTCGTCGTCGAGCTCGGCCCGGGTGAACCGGGCCATGACGAACGTGCTCCCGAGGACGCCGACGAGCTTGCCGAGGACGAGCGCGATGACGATGCCAATGGCCACGGGGTCGCGCAGCGCCTCGCCGATGCCGCCGCCGATGATCGTCACACCGGAGGCGAAGAACGCGAAGACCGGGACGGCGAAGCCGGCCGACAACGGCCGCAGTCGGTGCTCGAGGCGCTCGGCGACGTCGGTCTCGGCGGAGAGCGTCGACATGTGTGGAACGCTCGCCCGGGCCTTGACCGGCACGACGAGACCGAGCAGGACGCCTGCCACGGTCGCATGGATGCCCGAGGCGTGCACCAGGGTCCACGTCGCGAACGCCAGCGGCAGGAGCACCCAGACGATGACGATCCGGCGCTGCACGAGGAACGCGAAGAGCCCGAGGGGCACCAGCGCGAGCAGCAGCGCGGGGACGTCGAGGCCCGAGGTGTAGAAGATGGCGATGATCGTGATGGCGATGAGGTCGTCGACGACCGCGAGCGTGAGCAGGAAGGATCTCAGCCCCGAGGGCAGGTGTGACCCGATGACTGCGAGCACGGCCAGCGCGAAGGCGATGTCCGTGGCGGTGGGGATCGCCCAACCACGCAGCGCCTCCGAGCCGCCTCCCGCCGCGAGCACGGTCAGCGTGAAGAAGAGCGCGGGCACCGCCACACCGGCTGCGGCCGCGATGACGGGGACGGCTGCCTTGGCGGGAGTGCGCAGGTCCCCGACGAGGAACTCACGCTTCAGCTCGAGCCCGGCCACGAAGAAGAAGATCGCCAGGAGCCCGTCGGCAGCCCACTGCCCCAGTGTCAGGTCGAGGTGCCAGGGCTCGTAGCCCACCCGCAGGTCTCGCAGCGCGGCATACGCGTCGCGCCAGGGGGAGTTGGCCCAGAGCAGCGCGGCCACGGCCGCGACGAGGAGGATCGCGCCACCGACGGTCTCGGTCCGGAGGGCCTTGGTGACGAACTGGGTCTCGGTCCAGGTGGGCCGGCGGAAGAGGCGGTCCGGTTGCCTGCGGGTGGTCATAGTTCCCTTTCGGGGTCGGCAGCACATTTGCCGACCAGACTTCCCGGCGCACCTGCCGTCAGCCTACCCGGGTCTGGCATCGCCCCGGGTTCGGAGATGGCCGAAGCCGGCCCCGCTTGTCACACTGGTGACCCGCCCGCGTTCCCACCGCGGACACACCGACTGCGGACCTACCACCTCCGGACCCACCCACTCCGGGCCCACCCCGCCCAGCCATTCCAGCCAGTCGCCCGGACTGCGCCCGCAGGACTCCGGCCCAGCAGCACGACAGCCAACACAGTGAGGGACGAGACAGACGTGAGCACGACACCGGCACAGGCCGATCCGAACTATCCGCGACCACAGCTGGTCCGGAGCCAGTGGCAGGACTTCTGCGGCGACTGGGGTTTCGCCTACGACGACGACGAGCGCGGCTTGACCGATCGGTGGATGACCGATGCCGGTGTCTTTGACCGGACCATCACGGTCCCGTTCCCGCCGGAGTCCATGCTGTCCGGCATCGGGGACACGACACCTCACTCAGTGGTCTGGTACCGCCGGGAAATCGAGCTGGATCGGCCGCAGGAGGGTGAGCGCCTCATCCTCCACTTCGGCGCCGTGGACTACGCGGCGCAGGTCTGGCTCAACGGGACTTATCTGGGTGGTCACGAGGGCGGCCACACGCCGTTCTCCTTCGACGTCACCGATGCCCTGGTCGACGGCGACCAGGTGATCACCGTCCGGGCCGAGGACCACGCCGACGACGTGACCCAGCCCCGCGGGAAGCAGGACTGGCTCGAGGAGCCGCACGGGATCTGGTACCACCGCACGTCGGGCATCTGGCAGCCCGTGTGGGCCGAGGTGGTCCCTGCGGCAGCCGTGACCGAGCTCCACTGGACCCCTGACGTCTCGCGCGCCCAGGTGCGGGTCGAGGCGACCCTGTCCCGCGTCCCGGTGGGACCGGCGCGCGTCCGGGTCCGTCTCACTCTCGGAGAGGAGCTCCTGGCCGAGCAGACGGTGATCGTCATGGGGAGGCATCTCGCGTTCGTCGTGGCCATCCCCGCGGCGCGGCACGCGCAGTACCTCGGCCGTCTGCTCTGGTCACCGCGCAACCCGCACCTCATCGACGCGGTGGTCGAGCTGCTCGAGGACGACCGCGTGATCGACACCGTCGGCTCCTACTTCGGCTTCCGCAGCGTGGGGATCGAGGACGGTCGCTTCGTCCTCAACGGCGAGCCCTGCTTCCTCCGACTGGCACTCGAGCAGGGCTACTGGCCGCAGTCGCACCTCGCCGCGCCGAGCGGCGACGCTTTGCGTCGCGAGGCCGAGCTGGTCAAGGAGCTCGGCTTCAACGGCATACGCATCCATCAGAAGGTCGAGGACCCGCGCTTCCTGGCCTGGTGCGACCGGCTCGGTCTGCTCGTCTGGGCCGAGATGCCCAGCGTGTTCGAGTTCGCCCCGCGAGCGGTCGAGCGCCTGACCAGGGAGTGGCTCGAGGTCGTCCGGCGGGACCGGAGCCACCCCAGCGTCGTGACCTGGGTCCCCCTCAACGAGAGCTGGGGTGTCTGGGACATCGCCGAGGTGGCGGAGCAGCGGCACTACGCCACCGGCCTCTATCACCTGACCAAGGCGCTGGACGGCACCCGACCGGTCATCTCCAACGACGGTTGGGAGCACACCGAGAGCGACATCTGGGGCGTGCACGACTACGCCGCACACGGTGAGGCGCTCACCCGCCGCTACGACGGGCCGGAGGCGGTCGGCCGCGTGTTGGGCGACCGGCGTCCGGGGCCCAGGCGGGTCGTCCTCGGCGACCCCGTGCACCGTGGTCAGCCCGTCGTCCTCACCGAGTTCGGAGGGCTGAGCTTCTCCCCGAGCTCCGGAGAGAAGTGGTTCGGCTACTCGACGGTGGAGTCGTCGCAGGAGCTCGAGGACCGGCTGCGCGGCCTCGTCGGCGCGATCCTCGACAACCCGGAGCTGGCCGGCTTCTGCTACACCCAGCTGACCGACACCGAGCAGGAGCGCAACGGGCTGCTCACCGACGACCGGCAACCCAAGCTCCCCGTCGAGGTGATCCACGAGATCCTGACCAGACCCGCAGCGGCCATCCCGACGGAGGAGATCGACGCCAGCCGACGGGCTGCGGGGTCAACTGCCGGCGTCGTGGTGAGCGAGGACTGACCGGCCGGTCGCCCCGGGCGTGCGGCGGGCCGCCGAACTGTGGGTGAACAGCCGTCGGTATGCCGTGTGCTCGTCACCGTGGTCCATCTCGCCGAGCGACGATGGTCGTCATGGCGTACCCCTCGCAGGTCGGCCCCCTCGCCATCGCCCATCGCGGTGGCGCAGGACTCGCGCCCGAGAACACCTTGGCGGCGTTCGCGCGGTCCACGGCACTCGGCATCCGCTACCTCGAGACCGATGTCCGCCTCACGAGTGATGGTCAGCTGGCGTGCTTTCACGACGAGAGCCTCGACCGGGTGACCTCGGCGCGGGGGCCGGTGCGGCACCGCACGATGGCGCAGCTGCGCCGCCTCGGTGTGGGTGGCGAGCCGATCGTCACGCTGACCGAGGCGCTCGAGGCCTTCCCCCACTCGCGCTTCACGGTGGACCTCAAGGAGGCCGCGGCGATCGAGCCGATGGCGAGGGTGCTCGCCCAGCGCTCGGTCGGCGAGCGGGTGTGCGTCGCCGGGGCATGGGACGGCTGGCTGAGCCGCCTGCGTGAGCTGGCGCCCCACGCGCACACCGCGCTGGGGTGGCGCAGCCTCACGACTCTCATCTCCTGTGCCCGGGCCGGCGTGAGCGCCCCGCGGTGGGTGCGGACGGCCGAGTTCGCGCACGTCCCCGTGTCGCTCGGCCGGTTGCCGGTGTTCGTCGACCGGCTCGTCGACAAGGCGCACGCGCACGGCATACGAGTCATCGTCTGGACCGTCGACGATCCGACCCTCATGGATCGGCTGCTCGACGCCGGAGTCGACGGCATCATCACCGATCGCCCAGACCTGTTGCGGGAGAACTACATTCGCCGAGGCATCTGGGAGCCGATGCCGACCCTCACGGTCGAGCCCATCCCGCGCGCAGCCGGCTGACCAGCGAGACGGTGGCGTCCGTCCGACGCCGCTGTCCGATCGGGCAGTGCCATCGGACAGTCCCGCCGGAGTCGTTGACCATCGCCGGTGACCTGCTTACGGTCACGCCATGACAACGACCGTCACCACTCGCCGCTGGTTCCTCGGGCTCATGGGAGTGGGTGGCGTGTCTGCCTGTCTGCCCATGGCCCACGCGTCGGCGTTGTCCCCCCTCGGGGTGCCGGTGGGGCTTGCTGCACCGGAGGGCTGGCTCGACGGCGACGAGGTGGCGCAGACCTACCACCGGGCCCTCTTGCGCCACACGCGGTGGTCGGAGACGCAGTGGGACGCCGCGGCGGGCCACTACCGGAGGACCGACTTCGGCTTCGCGGTCGTCCTCGGGCACGCGGTGCTGCTCACGCGCGGCGGTTTCGACGCCGCCGAGGCCGGAATCGACGAGGCGACGCTGCGCTCGCGGACGCTGGCGACCCTCCGGCACTTCGCGGCCTCGAACCGCAACGTGGGTGGGACCGAGTGGGGTCGCACGCTCTTCTTCGACACGACGTTCCAGCTCTACGTCCAGCTCGCTGCGCGCCTCCTGTGGGACGAGCTCGACGAGCAGACCCGCGACCACATGCAGGCCATCGCTCTCGAGCAGGCCCAGTTCACGACGGCACTCGGGGCAGGCAAGGACCCCGCATCGGGTGGCTGGACGACGAACGGTCTCAAGGGTGGCTGGGTCGGTGACACCAAGCTCGAGGAGATGGGCGTCTACGCCCAGGCCATCGCGCCCGGCCTGGCCTGGGGGTCCGAGGACCCGCGCTGGCAGGACTGGTTCGCGGCCTACGGCCGGTGGAGCCGGAACGAGGGCGGCCTCCCGCAGGCGGACGCGGCGAACCCAGCCCTCGTGGACGGCATACCCGTCCTCACCAACACGGCCCAGAACGTCTACGACTCGTTCGTCGCCGAGAACCACGGCTCGTTCGGTCCGCACTACCAGTCGGAGCTGTGGCGGACGTCCGGGCGCAACGCCGCCCACTTCATCGTGGCCGGGCGCCCTTTGCCCGAGGTGCTGTTGCAGCAGCCCAACGGC
Organism: Knoellia altitudinis; assembly: GCF_042666355.1. Classification (NCBI taxonomy): domain Bacteria; kingdom Bacillati; phylum Actinomycetota; class Actinomycetes; order Micrococcales; family Intrasporangiaceae; genus Knoellia; species Knoellia altitudinis. The sequence continues at coordinate 1,153,753 of NZ_JBHTDK010000001.1, read as the reverse complement.
GAACCGTTGTGGGACAGGATGGTGGGCTTCATGAGCGATGCCGGCGAGCCGCTCATGCCGCTCGTCGACGACCGCGAGCACCTCTACGGTCGCGACGTCATCCCGCTCGCGTTCCTCGCGCAGGTCCTCGGCGACCGGGCGGCGGCGCGCTCGGAGGCCGACCTCGCCGACCGGCTGCTGCCCTACCTCGCCTACCCGCCGGAGTACCGCCTGACGAAGTTCTCGGGCGAGCCGAAATACGAGCCCGAGGCACGGGCCGAGGTGGCGATCAGCCTCCTCCTGCACGAGTGGCGTGCTGCGCAGGGCGAGGCCGTGTCCCCGCTGACCTCCGCGGAGCTGTATGCCGCAGGGTCCGGGGCGGTGGACCTCGGCACCGGTCCGGGGATCGTCTCGCACCAGAGCGCGAAGGCCTGGGCCGGCGCCGTGAGCAAGGCTGGCTTCGTCAAGCTGGCCTGGCAGCCGGAGCATGACGACTGGTTCTTCAACCTCGGCGGGACCTCGCCGATGTATCTCCCGCGCACCAACCTCGGCGTCACCGGTCGCAGTGTCCGGACGTATGCCGCTGCCCGTGACGGGTACGACGCCTCCGTCACGGTCCTGACCCTGGGAGCCGCGGGCCGCGTCGCCCTCGCCACCCTCCCCGGCGGCGAGGTCGCCATGACGAGCTCGGGTGTCGTCGACCGTGAGGGCACCTTCGGCCTGCACAACCTCAGGATGCCCGGCGTGCGTGGGCTTGACGGGACGCGCACCTTCGTCACGGCCGACGGGACCGTCGACGCCAAGGCAGCCGACGTGCAGGGACCGCTTCCCGGTGGCGTGGCGCGCCGCGATGTCCTCGACCTGCCCGAGAGCGTGACGGCACGCCACGTCCGCATGCTCGGTGTCACCCCGGACCCCACCTACGGCTACTCGATCGTGTCGTTCGAGGTGCGCTCGGGCGCGGACGGGGCAGATCTCGCGGCCCGACGTCTTACGACGGCGTCGTCGTTCGACACCGGTCGCGATCCAGCGTTCGCGACCGACGCCAAGGTGAGCACGCGGTGGGCCGTGTCCCGGGCCGACCGCCCCCGTGCCGACAGCTGGCTCGCCGTGGACCTCGGCGCCCCCACGGAGATCGGTCGGGTGACCATCGACTGGGAGGCCTCGGCCGGGCGCGCCTACGTCGTCCAGACGTCCGATGACGCGAGCACGTGGACGACACGCGCGTCCTACCCCAAGGTCCTGCAGAGCTCGGGCTGGGTCGGCATCGACGACCGCGTCGGGTTCCTCGTGCGTGGCTCGCAGAACCCGATCGAGGTGGGCGGCAGCATCCTCACGCTGTCAGCGGGACCGGCCGCGGGCAGTGCCGGGATGGTCGTCGAGGGACTGCCCGACGTGCGCTCCGCCGACCTCGCCCGCATCGCCGACGAGGCTGCAGCGGCGGCCCCTCGCCCGAGCGCCCCCGGCATCACCGCCTCGCTCGTGGGTGGGCTGCTCAGCGTCGTCAACCTCACGGCCGACACCGTTGACACCGACATCACCATGGCCGTCGACGGCGAGGTGCCCTGCTTCGAGGGCACGCAGGAGGTCACCGACTCGGGCTCCGTCCTGCGCCTCTCGGTGGCCGCAAGCTCGGGCGTCGTGCTCGCGCCCCGCGCCACGGTGTCCGCCGTCGACGGCGGACAGCCCCCGTCGGGGTTGGTCGTCATCGTCGACGACGCGGTCACCCTGCGTCTGCGGGGCATCGACGGCCAGGTCGACGTGGTCTTCGCCGACGGTCAGCGACGACGGGCCACGGTCGGGCGGGACCGCACCACCAGGATCCACGTGTCCGGTGTCGCCCACCCCATCGACGACCTCGCGATGACGCGGCAGACCTACCCGACGTCGCCGCTGCCATCGACGATGACCTCGCCCGCCGCCGCCGTGGACGGCAACCCAGGGACGGCCTGGGAGGTCACCGGCTCCGGGCGCATGGTCGTCGACCTCGGCTCCCGGCTCGCCCTCGGCAGGGCAGTGGTCGACTGGGGGACCGCCCCGGGCACCGCCACGGTGGAGGTCTCCGACGACGGCCTCGAGTTCCGTCGCATCGGCCGGGTCGGAGCGGGCGTGCAGCAGGGCGCCGTCGCGCTCGACACGTCAGCTCGCTACGTCGCCCTCGACGTCGCGGCCCCGGGTCAGTCCGGCAAGCGCGTCACCGTCGTGTCGTTGACCGTCAGCGCCGGCTGACGGTGAGCCGTCGGGTGGGCGTCACGACCGAACCCGCTCCGCGACGAGCAGGGTGACGAGCGCGGCGGCGGCCATGGCTGCACCGGCCCAGATCGTGGAGACGTAGCCCAGACCAGCGGCGATCGTCACGCCGCCGAGCCATGCGCCGAGGGCGTTGCCGACGTTGAACGCCGCGATGTTGGCACCGCTGGCCAGGGTCGGTGCGGACCCGGCATACGTCATAATCCGCAGCTGCAGAGCCGGCACGGTGGCGAACCCGAAGGCGCCCATGAGGACGAGCGAGACCATCGTGAGGACCTGCGACTCGGCGGTGAGCGCGAAACCGATCATGACGACCGTGAGGATGGCGAGCACGCTGATGAGGGTGCGAGGCACGGACCGGTTCGCAGCGCGTCCGCCGAGGATGTTGCCGACGGTGGTGCCGACTCCGAACAGGACGAGGAGCCACGGCACGGCACCGCTCGAGAACCCGGAGACCTCGGTGAGGGTGAACGCGATGTAGGTGAACGCGCCGAACATGCCGCCGAACCCGAGGACGGTCACGAGGAGTGAGAACCAGACCTGCCGGTTCGCAAAGGCAGACAGCTCATGGCGTATGCCGGTGGGCCGGCTTGCGTCGCGGACTCCGCCGTTGTCGGCGGCGCGGTCGTTGACCGAGGCCGGGACGAGGGTGGCGATGGCGACGAGGGCGAAGGCACCGATGACGGTGATCGCCCAGAACGTCGAGCGCCAGCCGTAGGCCTGTCCGAGGAGGGTGCCGAGCGGGACGCCGAGGACGTTGGCCGTGGTGAGCCCGGCGAACATCAGGGCGATGGCGCTCGCTGCGCGCTCCTTGGTGACGAGGCTCGCGGCGACGACGGCGCCGATGCCGAAGAAGGCCCCGTGGCAGAGCGCGGCGACGATGCGGCCGATCATCATCACCGTGTAGGTCGTGCCGACGGCCGAGAGCAGGTTGCCGATGATGAACAGCACCATGAGCCCGAGGAGGACCTGTTTGCGGGGGAGCCGGGCCGCGGCGAGGGTGAGCGCGACGCCGCCGACGGCGACACTGAGGGCGTAGCCGGAGATGAGCCAGCCGGCCGCCGTCTCGGTGACGTCGAAGTCGCGTGCGACCTCGGGGAGCAGCCCGGCGATGACGAACTCGGTGAGCCCGATGCCGAAGCCACCCACGGCGAGCGCGAGGAGACCGAGCGGCATATGCCGCCGAGTGGTGGTGTCATCGGGCAGTGCGAGCGTGGACGCCACTGCGATTCCTTCCCAAGCGAGATATAGCGCGTCTGCAACTACTGGGGCGACGTTAGTTGCACACGCGGGATATTGCAAGCGCTACCATTGCGCCATGGGTATCTCCGACGACGCCGTGCAGATCCGGTCACAGGGGTGGCGCCGGCTCGCGGCTTTGCACCAGATGATCGAGTCCGACCTCGAGCGCGCCCTGCAGGACGAGCACGGCCTCTCGGTGGTCGAGTTCAGCGTCCTCGACTCGCTCTCGCGCCAGGACGGATGGCACATGCGCATGTCGCAGCTGTCCCGGGCCGCTGCGCTCTCTCCCAGCGCCTCGACGCGGCTGGTGAACCGGCTCGAGGACCGCGGGCTGCTCGCGCGCATCCTCTGCGACGACGACCGGCGGGGCATCTACACGGAGCTGACGACGTCGGGGCGTGCGCTGCTGAGGAAGGCTCGCCCGACGCACGACCGCGCGCTGGCGGCCGCGGTGCAGGAGGCTGAGGCAACGCCCGAGCTCACCGACCTGGTCGCTGCTCTCCCCGAGCTCACTGGGGCACTCAGCGCCCGCTGAGTCGACGGGGGCGGCCTCCAGCTCGGGTCAGCCGGACTTGGGGGAGAAGAGGCGGGGAAGCAGCTCGACCGTCGTCGCCCGCAGGTCGTCGAGGACTCCGTCGACGCCGGCGATGTGCCGGAGCAGGGCCCGTTCGAAGACGCCGTCGAGCATGGCGTAGGCCGTCGGTCCGGGCACCGTGAGGGTCGTGTCGCTCAGCTCGGCGTAGCGCACCAGCACCCGCTGGATCATGCCCTCGAGGGTTGCGTCGATCTCGAGGACGTCGTGGCGCAGGGACTCGTCGAACATGCTCTGGGTGCGCAGGTCGTACCAGAGGCGGTGCATCGCAGCGTCGTCGACGATGGTCTCCGCGAGCTTGGCGGCGAAACCTGCCACGAGCTCGGCAGGGGTCGTGGAGGAGCTGATGACGCCGTCATAGCGGGTGACGCACGTGGCCTTGTAGCGGCGCACGCTCGCGATGATGAGCTCGGCTTTGTCGCTGAAGTAGTAGTGCACCACTCCGTGACTGAAGGTCGAGTTCGCGGCGATCTCACGCAGGGAGGTGCGTGCGACACCCAGCTCTCCGAGAGTGACCAAGGCCGAGTCGACGAGCTCGTCACGTCGCTTGGCCGACTTCTGGGCCCGGTTGCGACCGGTGTCGGCGGCGCGGGTGGACGCTCCGGGCGTGACCAGGGAGTCGGTGGGCATGGGTGCCACTCTACGGTGCGGCAAGATTTCTGACCAGTTGGTCTTGACGAGTGTCAAGACTTTGGGCAAAGGTGGTCCCACGGCTCCTCGGGGCCGGGGTCCGCCCATCGTCGTGATGGACCCGGGCCGTCTCCGTCTCTTGAGCAGAAGCGAGAAGCCCATGACCTCGATCGACCTGACCGGTCGCACCGCCCTCGTCACCGGGGGAGCCCAGGGCCTCGGCGAAGGCATGGCCCAGGCGCTCGCCGCCGCCGGCGCCAGGGTGATGATCGCCGACCTCCAGGAGTCGGGCGCCGAGACAGCCGCAGCCCTCGGCGACGGCCATGGCTTCGTCAAGCTCGACATCACCGACGACGAGGCATGGGAGGCCGCCATCGCCGCGACGATCGCGCAGCTCGGCGGCCTCGACATCCTCGTGAACAACGCCGGCGTCGAGATCACCTCGCTCTTCACCGAGATCAAGGCCGAGGACGTCCGCACCATGCTCGACGTCAACATCCTCGGCACCACCCTCGGCATCAAGCACGGCCTGCGCGCCATGCGACCCGACGGGCCTGCCGGCAAGGGCGGCTCGATCATCAACATCGCGTCGGTCGCCGCCACCATCGCCTTCCCCGGCATCGGCGTCTACTCGGCCACCAAGTCGGCCGTCGACCGGCTCACCCGCGTGGCCGCCATGGAGGCCGGCAAGCTCGGCTACGGCGTTCGCGTCAACTGCGTCTACCCCGGGCTCGTCCCCACCGCCATGGGCGCCGGACTGGCCAACGACGTCGCGGCGATCGGGCTCTTCGAGTCGCCCGACGCCGCCGTCGCTGCGGTCATCGACCAGACCCCCGGGGGCCGCCTCGGGCAGGTCGACGACATGGCCGACGCCGTCGTCTTCCTCGCCTCTGACGCCGCAAAGTTCATCACCGGTGCCGGCCTGCCCGTCGACGGCGGCATGGGGATGTGAAGGACGCCTCCGCCCACCGTGCGCGACACGCCGCGGTGGGCGGACGGCATACGTGAGTTCTGTTCTCTCCCAGCATGAAAGGCACACCATGAGCGCCAAGCCCGTCGTCGTCTACGGAGCCTCCGGCTACACCGGGCGGCTCATCTGTGAATACCTCCGTGAGTACGGCGTGCCGTTCATCGCCGCCGGCCGCGACGAGGACCGGCTCAACGACTCGATGAGCTCGCACGTCGCCGGCATCGAGACCGCCGACTACGAGGTCACCGTCGTCGAGCACGACGTCGAGGCGCTGACCAAGCTCTTCCAGGGTGCCAAGGTCGTCCTCAACACGGTCGGGCCGTTCAGCAAGTGGGGTCCGCCCGTCGTGGAGGCGGCGCTCGCGGCCGGTGTGCACTACACCGACACCACGGGGGAGCAGGACTGGCTCATCACGTGCGACGAGACGTGGGGCGAGGCCTTCGCCGACAAGGGGCTGCTGCTGTCGCCGGGCATCGCGCAGATGTACACGACCGGCGAGATCGCGGCCCAGGTGGCGCTCGAGAAGCCCGGGCTGGACACCCTCGACATCGCGGTCTTCTGGGGTGGCAGCCCCACGATCGCCTCGACGCAGACGATCCTCGTCAACGCCGCCACCTCGGCCGCGCACTACCTCGAGCAGAACCAGCTCGTGGAGTTCGACGCGGGTGCCGGACTCGTGCCCCTCGTGGTCCCCGGACAGCACGAGCTCGCCCTGTCGCTGCCGTGGGGTGGCACGTCGCACCCGATCTGGTTCCGGCGCGACCCGCGCGTGGCCAACGTCAAGGCCCAGGGTGGCGTCTTCAACACCGCTCTCATGCACGGCGTGCCGCAGATCGTCGCCGCTGCCCTCGAGGCGACCAAGGACATGTCCGAGGAGGACCGGGACGCAGCGCTGACGGCGACCGCGGCCCAGGTCATGAACCAGATGCCGCCGCGTGAGAACCCCCGGGTCAACAAGTCGCTCGACTCCGTGCACGCCTCCGGTCCGCTGGGCCGGGCGCACTGCGTCATCCACGGCAACAGCAACTACAAGCAGACCGGTCTGCTGCAGGCCTATGCGGCCTACTCGCTCCTGCAGGCACCGCCGAAGCGCGTCGGGTTCGCCTCTGGGTGCCAGGCGTTCGGGCACCGCGAGCTCCTCGGCGTGCTCCGCACGTTCGGCCTCGTCTCGGAACCCGTTCTCACCGTCCAGGACTGAGCGCGTGCGCCTCGTCAGCTTCCTAGACAAGGGCGCCTCCCTCGACCCGGCGGCGCCGTGCCTCGTCACGGACGACACAACCCTGTCGTATGCCGTGGTGCAGGAGCTGTCGTATGCCGTGGCCTCCGCGCTGGGTGCGTCGGGGGTCCAGCCGGGGACCTCGGTCGCGATCCTCTCGGCCAACGACCCGATCGCCTTCTCCGCCGTCTTCGGGATCAGCCGGTCCGGCGCCGTGTGGTGCCCGATCAACCCTCGCAACGAGGCGACCGAGAACGCCGAGCTGCTCGGGCTCTTCGACTGCGCCGTGGTCATCCACCAGCAGTCGTTCTCGCCGATGGTCGCGGCGATCCGGGACTCGTTGCCCGACGTGCACACGTGGGTCTGTCTCGACGGCGAGGCGCCAGGGTCGTCGACGTGGGACGAGTTCCTGGCTCGCGGTGCCGTCGATGACGAGGGCGCCGCACGGATCGACCGTGACGCGGTCGACGACGTCGCGATGATCGTCGGCACCGGCGGCACGACCGGGCGGCCGAAGGGGGTCGTCCTCACCGGGGCCAACCTCGAGGCGATGACGGCGATCACCCTGATGGGCTATCCCTTCGAGGGCGTGCCGACCTACCTCGCGCTCGCGCCGCTCACTCACGCGGCCGGGGTGCTGTGCTTCCCGATCCTCTGCCACGGTGGGTCGATCGTCATCATGCGGACGCCGGACGTCGGTGGCTTCATCGCCAACATCGAGAAGCATCGCGTCACCCACACCTTCTTGCCGCCCACCCTGATCTACATGGTCCTCGGCCACGAGGCACTGGATGCTGCGGATCTGTCCTCGTTGCAATGCTTCTGGTACGGCGCGGCGCCGATGTCGGTCGACCGGCTGAGGGAGGCTCTGGAGCGCATCGGACCCGTCATGGCGCAGCTCTTCGGCCAGACCGAGGCGCCGATGATGATCTCCCTGCTGCCACCGAGTGAGCACTTCACGCCGAACGGTCAGGTCGCGGAAGGCCGGCTGGCCTCGGCCGGTCGCCCGGCGCCGCTGGTCACCGTCGCGATCATGGACGAGTCCGGTCGGCTGCTGCCGTCCGGCGAGCGCGGTGAGATCGTCGTGCGCGGCTCCCTCGTCATGCGGGGCTACCACCGCAACCCGGAGGCCACCGCCGAGGCGTCACGCCACGGCTGGCACCACACCGGCGACATCGGCTACCTCGACGCGGACAACTACCTCTTCATCGTCGACCGCGCCAAGGACATGATCATCACCGGCGGTTTCAACGTCTACTCCACGGAGGTGGAGCAGGCCCTCATGGCGCACCCCGGCATACGGGACTGCGCGGTCGTCGGTCTCGCCGACGAGAAGTGGGGCGAGAGGGTAGTCGCCGTCGTCCAGGCCCAGCCCGGCACCGACGTCGTGCCCGCCGACGTCATCGCCTTCGTCAAGGAGCGCCTGGGCAGCGTCAAGACGCCCAAGGACGTCTGGGTGTGGGACGACCTCCCCCGGTCGAAGGTCGGCAAGGTGCTCAAGTCCGAGATCAAGGCCCAGCTCCTCGCCTGACCTCCTCGAGACGAGCAGAAATGGGTGAGCCGACCACGTAGGGGTGGTCGGCTCACCAACTACTGCATCCCTCGGCGGTCCCTCAGTCGGAGGAGTCCTTGGACAGGCCCTGCTGGATGAGGTTCATGACCGAGGAGTCGGCCAGCGTCGTAACGTCGCCGACCTCGCGGTTCTCGGCGACGTCCTTGAGCAGGCGGCGCATGATCTTGCCCGAGCGAGTCTTGGGCAGCTCGGGCACGACCATGATCGAGCGCGGCTTGGCGATCGGCCCGATCTCCTTGGACACGTGGTTGCGCAGCTCCTGGACCGTCTCGTCGCCACGGTCCTGCGAGCCACCGCGCAGGATGACGAACGCGACGACGGCCTGACCGGTCGTCTCGTCCGACGCCCCGACGACAGCGGCCTCGGCGACCGACGGGTGCGACACGAGGGCCGACTCGATCTCGGCGGTCGAGAGCCGGTGACCCGAGACGTTCATGACGTCGTCCACGCGACCGAGCAGCCAGATGTTGCCCTTGGCGTCGTACTTCGCGCCGTCACCGGCGAAGTAGTACTTCGGGCCGAAGCGGCTCCAGTAGGTCTCCTTGTAGCGCTCCGGGTCGCCCCAGATGCCACGCAGCATCGACGGCCACGGCTTGGTCAGCACGAGGTAGCCCACCTTGTCGGCCTCGGTGAACGGCTGGCCCTCGTCGTCGAGGATCTCGGCGCTGATGCCGGGGATCGGGCGCTGTGCCGAGCCGGGCTCGAGCGTCGTCACACCCGGGAGCGGGCTGATCATGATCGCGCCGGTCTCGGTCTGCCACCACGTGTCGACGATCGGGGCCTTCTCGCCGCCGATGGTCTTGCGGTACCAGAGCCACGCCTCGGGGTTGATCGGCTCGCCCACCGAGCCGAGCACGCGCACCGACGAGAGGTCGAACTTCGCGGGGATCTCGGCGCCCCACTTCATGAACGTGCGGATCGCGGTCGGCGCGGTGTAGAGGATCGACACCTTGTACTTCTCGATGATCTCCCACCACCGACCCTGGTGCGGTGTGTCGGGCGTGCCTTCGTAGAGCACCTGCGTAGCACCGTTGGCGAGCGGCCCGTAGACGATGTAGGAGTGACCGGTCACCCAGCCGATGTCGGCGGTGCACCAGTAGACGTCGGACTCCGGGTGCAGGTCGTGCACCACGGCATTGGTGTATGCCGTCTGCGCCAGGTAGCCGGCCGTCGTGTGGAAGATGCCCTTGGGCTTCCCCGTGGTTCCGGAGGTGTAGAGGATGAAGAGCGGGTGCTCGGAGTCCATCGGCTCGGCCGTGTGCTCGGGGCTCTGCCTGTCGACGACGTCGTGCCACCAGACGTCGCGGCCCTCGGTCCACTCGACCTCGGACTCGGTGCGCCTGACGACGAGGACGGAGGTGACGGGGGTGTCGCCACCGGCGAGCGCCTCGTCGACGGCGGGCTTGAGCGGGGCCGCCTTGCCACGACGCCACTGCCCGTCGGCGGTGACGACGATCTTGGCCTCGGCGTCGTTGATCCGGGTGCGCAGGGCCTCGGCCGAGAAGCCGCCGAAGATGACGGAGTGCGGAGCGCCGAGGCGGGCACACGCGAGCATCGTCGCGATCGCCTCGGGGATCATCGGCAGATAGATGGCGACCCGGTCGCCCTTCTGCACTCCCAGCTCGAGGAGAGCGTTCGCCGCGCGGGACACATCAGCCAGCAGGTCGGCATACGTGATGGTCCTGGTGTCGCCGGCCTCGCCCTCGAAGTGGAGCGCGACGCGGGCGCCGTTGCCGGCCTCGACGTGGCGGTCGACGCAGTTGTAGGAGACGTTGAGCTCGCCGCCGACGAACCACTTCGCGAAGGGTGCCTCGCTCCAGTCGAGCGTGGTGTCGAAGTCCTTGCTCCACGTGAGGCGCTCGCGGGCCTGACGGGCCCAGAAGGCCTCGTAGTCGGCGTCGGCCTCGGCGTAGAGGTCCTCCGTGCCGACGGCCTGAGCCTTGAGCTCGTCGCTCGGGGAGAGGTCGAGCTCGGCCAGATGGCTGGAGAGGTTCTCGTCGGTCACTTCGGGCTCCTCGTCGTTGGGGACTGCGTCGTGCACAACACGCTCAGGCCCCAGCCAACCGTGTCCGACCGCCCGCATCAACACCGGTCCGCTCCTCATCGCCGGGAGGCGGGTGACCTGCGGCGGACGGTGCGACAAGCGGCACACGCTCGCGCACGCGGGCGCTGACCCGCAGTAACCTCAGTGTCCATGGGCGATGCACCGACACGCGCCGACGTCACTGCTGACGACGACGCCACTGCGACCAAGACGACGACGCCGGCTCCGGCGCACTCCGACACTGGTGCCGACGCTTCGACTCGAACGGACACCGCGACTCGAGCGGACGCTGCGGCGCAACGCGCGGGCTCGCGTGACTGGAAGGCGCTGGTCGGTCGCGTCTGGCCCTTCGTCGCCATGGCCTTGGCAGCACTGCTCTGGTGGCCCGCGGGCTTCTCCGGGCGTGCGGACTGGATGCACCTCCCGCTCATGCAGAGCGTCGGTGGGGCGGCGCCGGTGACCGGTGGAGAGCTCTTCCTCGGCGGTCTCGTCGCCGCAGCCGTCGTGTCCGCTCTCGTCTCGTCGGCCTGGCCGAAGTTCGGGATCGCTGCTGGTCTCACGGCGATCGCGTGGGCGCTCTCCGACGGTGACGTGACGTTCGCAGCGGGTGAGCGGCCCGTCCTGGCCGCCTTGTTGGCGCTCGGCATGCTGCTTGGGCTGGGTGTCGGAGCGCGCGCGCCGCGCGGGCCGGTGGCCGTCGCGACCTTCCTCGCCCTCATCGCAGGTCTGTCACCAGCCACCTACTCGCGCGGTCTCATCCTCGCCGTCGCCGTGGCGCTGCCGTTCTGGGCCGCGACCGCCGACCGGGTGGCTCCGACGATCTTCGCCCTCGTCCGGGTCGTCGTCACCTGGCTGGTGGCCGTCGTCCTGTCGATGGGCCTGTGGGCCGGGTTCGGGAAGCTCGAGGTGGGCGCCATCGCGGACCCGGCCACGGCGGCACCCGTCGTGGGACGCGGGTTCGTCGACTTCGTGCGCGACCGTGGCCTCGACGTCGTCAAGGCGGCACCGCAGACCTATACCTCGTGGTTCTGGGTCGCCGTCGTCCTCGCTGTCGTGTTCGTCGTGACCGCAGCTGCCCTCAGCCGCAGGCGCACCAAGGCGAGCCGACCCTCCGTCGGTGGGGCGCGTCAGCGGTAGAGGCGGGCCTTTGCCTCGCGAACGGTGAGGGTGACGGGCGTGCCCTGGACGTCAACCGTGTCAGGGATGGCGATCCAGGCACCGCCCTCGAGACGGAAGCGGCCGCCATACGTTGCGTCGACCCGGGTTGCCATGACGCCCGGCCGCTCGTAGGTCCAGCGGATGTCGCCTTCGGGGTGGGGACCACCGAGAGAGGCGGTCGGCTCGCTCGAGTTCCCGTCCCCGTAGACGTAGGTCAGCGATCGCAGGACCGGCTGGATCTCGAGGCGGTAACCCAACAGGACTCGCGAGTCGATCTCGTCGGGCCCGACGCCGGCCTCGGGCCAGGTCGTCTCGAAGTAGGTCGGGAGGTTGACGAGGGTGACGTTTCCGACCGGCTGGATCTTGAGATCGCCCTTGGTGAACGTGATCTCGCGGAACGCTTGGCGGATCTGCACCAGTGACGGGAGGGTGTTGCCCGGGAGCTGGTCCGGGAAGCAGGTCACGCCCCACCCCGTCCATTGCCCGGTCGGACCAGCCACCGCTGTGCCGTCGGGATTGACGAGTCGGCGGAGGACGACGGCCTGGAACTGCCCGTTGGCGCATGCTGCAGCCGCAGTGGCGCATCCGGCGTCGGCCTCACCCATGTTGCAGTTGATCCGCGTTCGGTACTGCCAACGAGGACCGGGCTTGCCCACAGCCGCAGCGGCATCGTCCCTCGCCTTCTCGATCTGCGCCCGCGTCAGTACGACTTTCGCACCACCACCTGTCGCTGACGAGTCGAGGTCGCCCGGTGGCGTTGTCGTCTCCGCCGACGCAGGAGCGATCCAGAGCAGGCTGAAGGCAAGCAGGAGGCTGACAGTCAGAGATTCTCGATGTCGTACATTTGCCATGCTCCGTTCACCCACTTCAACGCGGCACCCTTCTTCGTGTTGGATGCCGATATTTTGTGACTCGTCTTCTGGCCATATTGGTAGAGCGGCTGTTCGGTCTGAACGAAGGTGAAATTCAAGAGCACGCTTGGCGCGGTGATCTCCGTCGCCAGCGCGGCGTTCTCGATTCGAATCCCTGACTGCCTCATGGACCAGCCACCCTTGGCGTACTCAGCAAAGAGATCTTGGGTCTTCTTGCACGCAATGCAGTCCTTATCAGCGATGGCAAACAGATCCGGCGCCTTGCGGGGTTCAAGGAGCCCCTTGCCTGCTTGATCGAAGTAGAAGTTCAGGAAGGCGATTGCGCCGGCTTCGGTGCGAGCCTTCGCAGCGGCAGGAACACTCGCCGTCGCCGACGGCGATGCGCTCACGCTCGGCGACGGACTCGCAGAACCCGAGCCGGAAGCCGAGCCCGAGCTGGACGGCGACGCAGCCGAACCGCTCGTCGTCGGCGTCGGGGTCGAGCTGCTTGTCGGCTTGTCGTCGCCACCACATCCGGTCAGGCCGAACGCGGCGATGCAGAGGACGGCCGCATGGCGGCCCCAGGTCTTGTTCACGGTTGATTCCCACCCCAGTCGTGTGTCAAGGACTCAGGTCAGTTTAGGGAAACGGGCGCAACTCGCGACTTGACTTGTCCACAGGCGCGAGCGGGCGGCATACCCATCGCCTGCGTCTTTGGACAAAGTGCTGGGTATGCCGTCCCTCGGGCTGGTCGGAACGTGCACTCTGTGCCCAGTGTGTTCGGCAACGGTGTCGCTTTGCACGGTGGAATGGTTCCCTGAGGGCAAGACGACCACAAGGAGGTGGCCCATGTTCGAAGAAGGCCAGCTGTACTCGCCCGTGACCCAGCATGACGACGGAACCGTCGAGGTCCACCTGAGCGACAACCACCCGGGGCGCAACGACCCCGCCTACCTGAAACGTCGCGGTGAGATCGCCGGCGCCGCCCTGTCCTGGACGCGCGGCGAGCCGATCCCGCAGATCGACTACACCGAGGCCGAGCACGACGTCTGGCGCACGGTGAGCCACGAGCTGGCGCCGAAGCACGAGAAGTACGCCCATAGCGAGTACCTCGCGGCCAAGCACGCGCTCAACCTGCCGACCGAGCACGTGCCGCAGCTGCACGAGGTGAGCGAGCGGCTCGAACCGATCACCGGATGGACCTACATCGCCGCGCCGGGGCTCGTGCCGCTGCGCGACTTCTATGGCGACCTCGGGGCGAAGACGTTCAACTCGACGCAGTACCTCCGCTACGGCAGCCAGCCCCTCTACACCCCCGAGCCGGACATCATCCACGAGGTCATCGGGCACGGGAACCAGCTCGCTTCACCGCGATTCGCGCGCATCACCGAGGCCGCGGGCCAGGCGTCGCTGCGACTCGAGACGGACGACGCGATGAAGTTCGTCGCCGACGTCTTCTGGTTCTCGATGGAGTTCGGGATCATGCGTGAGCACGGCGAGGTCAAGGCCTACGGCGCCGGGATCCTGTCCAGCTATGGCGAGATGGACGAGTTCGGACACATGGAGCACCGGGCGCTCGACCTCGTCGACATGGGGACGCTCAACTACGACATCACGGCCTACCAGCCGGTGCTGTTCTGCGCCGAAGGGATGGACCAGCTCGAGGACGTCGTGGGCTCGTTCTTCGAGTCGGTCGACGACGACCTCGCGGCCAGGCTGCGCGCCGAGGCCGCCACCCGCTGACCCGCCCTCCCCGACTGCCGCATTATCGGGTGACCCGATAAAGGACCGCTCCACCCGAGTTGCCAACCTGGGTGGAGCGGTCTTATGTCGGGTCGAGTGGGTGCGCGCGGGTCAGCTCACCACTGGTGGGCGACGTCGATGACGAGCCGACTCGTGCCGGTCGCGGTGTCGTTGATCGTGAAGGCACGGAAGGGCAGCCGGGCGCGGACGCCGAGGGCGACGGTGGACTGTCCCTCGAACGAGCCCGCCCACTTGACCTGGCGGAACGTCGTGAAGCCGGTGACGTTCGGCATGGCCGGCGCCGTCGTGTAGCGCGCCGCGCGGTCGACGACCTGGAGCGCGGCCCCGCCGGCGACCGGGACCGGGAAGCCGGACCCGTCCTGGGTGACCACCGAGACGTAGCGCACGTCGTAGCCGGTGGCCTTGCCCTTGTGGTCGATGACGAGCCGGTCGAAGCAGGCGTGGCGGCCGGCGCGAAGGCCGGTGAGGGTCGTGGCGTTCATGGTCTGGTTCGTCTTGGCGAGGGATCCCCAGGTGATGCCGCAGTAGGGCGCGGCGGAAGCGGTGGTCGCGCCGACAGCAGCGGGTGCGGTGGCGGCGGCGAGGCCGAGAGCCAGGGCGGCTGCGCTGCGGCGAAGGGTCTTGCTGTTCATGGTGTCCTCCTGGTGGGTGTGACTACACCGAGAAGACGCGTATGCCGTCTCGTCGGTTGACACGTAGGAGACCGGAGTGCCCCGCCAGATACATGCCAGGCCCGGCGAGCCGCCCGCGGTGGGAGGTCGGTGATGATGAGGCCATGACGGTCCACCTCCTCGACGAGCAGTCGGCCTCCGACCTGCGCGCAGCGCCCCTGTCCTACTCGGCCACTGGCGGGTGGGACGGCGAGGCACCACCCGGCTACCACCGCCTCCAGCGGTCGACCACGCTGGCGCGTCGGGACTTCGACGCCGCCGCCGAGGACCTCCTCGCCTGGCGGATGCACTCCAGGGCAGGGCTCAAGGTCCACGCGTCAGAGATCCCGTTGCAGCAGGAGACCGTCGTGCTGATGAGGTGGGGTCTTGGTCCGCTGTCGTTGCGGATCCCCTGCCGCGTCCTCGACGTGCTGGAGGAGCCACGCCGGCGAGGTTTCACCTACGGCACCCTCCCCGGGCACCCGGAGGCCGGTGAGGAGAGCTTCGTCCTCGAGCACCTCGACGACGGTCGCATCACGCTCACCATCACCGCGGACTCGAAGCTGGCGTCGGGGCTGGCCAGGCTCGGCGGCCCGGTCAGCCGCGTCGCCCAGAGCTTCATGACCCAGCGCTACCTGCGCGCCCTGGACCGCCTGTAGCCGGACGGGCCGGACAAGCACAGGGGATCGGGCGGCATACCCCACAACGTCGTGTGCCCCAGCGGTCCCGGGAAGGGAACGCTGGGGCACACGAGGTTTGGCGACCGCGTGGGTCAGTGGTCGAGGGCCTTGCCCACGCCGTGACCGGTGAGGCTGCGCACCTCCATCTCGGCGTACTTCTGCGCGTTGTGCTCCTTGCTCAGGACCGTGCCGAGCCAGCCGAGGAAGAACGCCAGCGGGATCGTCACGAGGCCCGGGTTGTCGAGCGGGAACCACGAGAAGTCGATGTCCGGGTTGGTGATCATCGACGGGGACGGCCCGCCCTCGACCAGAGGCGCCTTGCCTGACACGACCGGGCTGAAGATGATCAGGCCGATCGTCGAGATGAGTCCGCCATAGATCGACCACAGCGCGCCCTGGGTGTTGAACCGCTTCCAGAACAGCGAGTAGAGGATCGTCGGCAGGTTCGCCGAGGCCGCGACCGCGAAGGCCAGCGCCACGAGGAAGGCGATGTTCTGGCTCTTGGCGAACATGCCACCGAGGATGGCGATGACACCGATCGCGACGGCGGAGATGCGGGCGACCCGGACCTCCTGGTCGGACGTCGACTTGCCCCGCGTGATGACCTCCTTGTAGATGTCGTGCGCGAAGGTCGCACTCGCCGTGATCGTCAGCCCGGCGACCACCGCGAGGATCGTCGCGAACGCGATGCCCGACACGATCCCCAGGAACGGCGACCCACCGAGCTCGAACGCGAGCAGCGGAGCAGCCGAGTTCGCCTTGCCCGGAGCCGCGTTGATCGTCTCCGCGCCGACGAGCGCACCGGCGCCGTAGCCGACGACGAGCGTGAGCAGGTAGAAGCCACCGATGAGCCAGATCGCCCACTCGACCGACTTGCGCGCCTGCTTGCTCGTCGGGACGGTGTAGAAGCGCTGCAGCACGTGGGGGAGGCCGGCGGTGCCGAGGACCAGTGCGAGCGACAACGAGATGAAGTCGATCTTGGTCGTCGTGCTGACGCCGTACTTCACGCCGGGCTCGAGCAGCTTCTCGCCGACTCCGGGGTTCTTCTGCACCGCGGCATCGAGCAGACCCGAGAGGTTGAAGCCGTACTTGCCGAGCACCCACACGGTCATGATCGCGGTGGCCGCGATGAGCAGGACCGCCTTGATGATCTGGACCCACGTGGTGCCTCGCATGCCGCCGATGAGGACGTAGGCGATCATCACGATGCCGACGACGGCGATGACGAGGTTCTGCGCGCCCTCACCCTCGATGCCCAGGAGCAGCGACACGAGGCCACCGGCGCCGGCCATCTGCGCGAGCAGGTAGAAGAACGACACCGCGAGCACCGAGATGGCGGTCGCGATGCGCACCGGGCGCTGCTTGAGGCGGTAGGACAGCACGTCGGCCATCGTCAGCCGGCCGGTGTTGCGCATCAGCTCGGCGACGAGCAGGAGCGCGACGAGCCACGCGACGAGGAAGCCGATCGAGTAGAGGAAGCCGTCATAGCCCTGGAGGGCGATGGCACCGGCGATGCCGAGGAAGCTTGCGGCGGAGAGGTAGTCACCGGCGATGGCGACGCCGTTCTGGCGGCCGGAGAAGCCGCCGCTCGCGGTGTAGAACTCGCCGGCGGTCTTCTTGCCGCTGGCCACTTTGACGATGACGACGAGGGTGACGAGGACGAAGCCGACGAAGATCGCGATGTTGAGGGCGGGCGAGCCGACCTGGGTGGTCTCGGTGGGGACCAGGCCCGACAGTGAGGTCATCTCAGTGCTCCTTCACGCCGTCGAGACGCGCACCGATGGCGTCGGCCAACGGGTCGAGCTCGCGGTTGGCCCAGCGGGCATAGGTGATCGTGATCGCGAACGTCGTGACGAACTGTCCGAGGCCGAAGAGCAGGCCGATGTTGATGTTGCCGATGACCTTGGTGCCCATGAAGCCGGGCGCGAAGGTCGACAGCAGGACGTAGACGAAGTACCAGACGAGGAAGAACGCCGTCATCGGGAAGACGAAGCCGCGGAACTTCTTGCGCAGCGCCTGGAACTCGTCGGTGGTCTGCATGGCGACGTAGGGATCCTCGTCGCCGCGGGTGCGAGCTTCGTTGCTCACGGGGCACCTCCAGTGGTCGGTCCCGGAAGTGTCCGGGTCACCCCACACTGTCGATGCTCCGGTATGCCGTCCGCCCCCCTGCCGCGCCGGCTCGCGCCGGGCGGATGCGGGCCTTCGTCGGGTGGCGCGGGCAGGTGCGCCGAGCGGCCGGTGGGAAGCGACGAGCGGTCGGGGGCGGGATACGAGAAAGGCCTGTGTCGGTGCCGGCCACGGGTTGTCGGGGTCGTGTTGTTGGATAGCGGGGTGGAGATCGACCGGCCCGCCCTGTTCATCACGGATGCGCTCTTCGTCGACGAGCGGGTGCAGCGCCTGGTCGACGAGGTGCAGTCGCACTATGTCGTCATCTACGGGACTCCGGACGAGTCGCCCGTGGACCCGACGGAGTTCATGCCGCCGCAGGGCCGCTTCGTGCTGGCCCTGCTCGACGACGAGCCGGTCGGCATGGGCGGGTGGCGGTGGCGTCGCGACCTCGCCGAACGCTTCGACGGTGACGCGGTCGCCGAGGTCAAGCGGATGTTTGTCTCACCGGTGGCCCGTGGGCGAGGGGTGGCCCGGCGCGTGCTCGCGCGCCTGGAGGAGTCGGCGCGGGCCGAGGGCGTGGAGCGCTTCGTCCTCGAGACGGGGACGATGCAGCCGGACGCGATGGGGCTCTACGAGGCGACGGGCTACGGGCCGGTCGTGCCGTTCGGCCACTACGCGCGCTCGCCCTTCGTCCGCTGCTACGGCAAGCACCTGCGCTGACGCGACCCTCGGGCCGCCGTCAGCTGAAGTGACGGACGAGCTCGCGCCACGTGCTCTCCGGCGCGCTGCCCGTGGGGAAGCGGCCATCGAGCTCGAGGATCACCATGCCGTGCGCGGAGGCCCACAGCGCCTGGCCCCGGTGGGGGTCGCCCGTCGCCTCGAAGAACGGTGACCCCGACCACTCCTCGAGGCCGGGTGGCAGGGCGGCGCGATCGATGGGGCCGGAGGTCGAGAGGCGATAGAGCTGTGGGTTGGCGGTCGCGGTCTCGCGATAGCGCCGCACCAGCCGGGACACCGTCGTCACCGGCCTGAGCGCCTCGCCGTTCTCCTTGAGCGCGAGCGCCACGAGCTGGGTCTTGAGGGCGTCCTTGCTGCTGAAGTGCTTGTAGAGCGAGGGCGCCGCGATCCCGAGCTCGTCGGCGAGGGTGCGCATGGTGAGCGTCTCCCAGCCCTGGCGCTCCAGCACGGTGCGGGCGGCGTCGACGACCTGACAGGCGCGGGGGGTGAGGAGCAGGGTCGGGTCGAGCTCCTCGGGGCAGGTCATCGGGTGATGCTAGCGCCGGCCTCCACGCGGTCCCGGATCGCGGCGTTCATGGCCGCGAAGTCGTCACCGACGTCGAGCGCCGACCCGACGAAGGGGACGAGCACCCCGGAGAAGTCCTCGCTCTGGGTGAGTCGGGTGCCTCCCGGGATCGCCTCGAGAGTGAACGCGTGCTCACCGTCGAGGAGGCCGGGCGCGACGACGCGGCCGAGCCAGCGCAGCTCACGTCCGGGATCGGCGGCGAGGAGGGTCGGTGAGAACGTCATGGCCTTGCCCCCCGCCGGGTGGATCTCGACGGTGAGGGTGGCGCCGGTGCGCGCCGTCCCGCTGAGCTGGCGGATGAACGGGTTCCATTCCGGGTATGCCGCGAAGTCCGTCAGTGCGGCCCACACCTTCGCGGGCGGAGCGGCGATGTCGACGGACCGCTCGACCCGCTGCTCGCGGTGGAGGAGGACGGCGGTCAGGGCGAGGGCCGCGACGGCTGCCGTGGCGATGAGGGCGATGCGCAAGATGGTCATGGTCGAACTCCTGGGTCTGGTGGTCTGGGCTAACGTTGTTAGCCCAAACTAGGCTAACAACGTTAGCCCGTCAATATTTCCGAACGTCCTGACGGAGGAGGGCATGATGGGCGCCGTGCGCGCACTCGTGAAGACCGAAGCCGGGCCCGGCCTCCAGCTCGTCGACGTCCCCGAACCCGTGTGCGGTGACGCCGACGTCAAGATCCGCGTGCTGCGAGCAGGGCTCTGCGGCACCGACCTCCACCTCGAGCAGTGGGACGAGTGGGCGGCCTCGGTCGTCGAGGCACCGATGACGATCGGGCACGAGTTCTATGGCGAGGTCGTCGAGGTGGGGGCGCTCGTCGGGCACCTCAAGGTCGGTGACCGGGTGTCCGGCGAGGGACACCTCGTCTGCGGGAACTGTCGCAACTGCCGGGCCGGCCGCCGCCACCTCTGCATCAACACCGTGGGGGTGGGCGTCAACCGCGACGGGGCGTTCGCCGACTTCGTCGTCATCCCGGCGACCAACGCCTGGCTCCAGCCCGCAGACCTCGACCCCGACCTCGGCGCGATCTTCGACCCCCTCGGCAACGCCATCCACACGACCCTGCAGTGGCCGGTCGTCGGGGAGGACGTCGTCGTCACCGGCGCCGGACCGATCGGGGTCATGGCCGTCGCGATCGCTCGTCACGCCGGCGCGCGGCGCATCGCCGTGACCGACATGAGCGACGAGCGGCTGTCTCTGGCCAAGGGAGCCGGAGCCGACCTCTGCGTCAACGTCGCGCGAGGAGAGAACCTCGCGTGGGCGCAGGAACAGCTCGGCATGCTCGAGGGCTTCGACATCGGCCTCGAGATGAGTGGCGCCCCGCTGGCGGTCGAGGACATGCTCGCCAACCTCAACCACGGTGCCCGCGTGGCGATGCTCGGCCTGCCCAAGGACCCCTACCCGATCGACTGGGGCCGGGTCATCACCCACATGATCACGATCCGCGGCATCTATGGGCGCGAGATGTTCGAGACCTGGTACCTCATGGGGTCGATGCTCGCCACGAGCGCGAAGCTGCGCGAGGCAGTCCAGTCCGTCATCACCCACCGCTTCCCCGCGGAGGAGTGGGCCAAGGGCTTCGAGGTCGCGCGGTCGGGTCAGTGCGGCAAGGTCGTCCTCGACTGGAGCTGAGCCGGCACACAAGGCGGTAGGTGGAGCGGTGTGTGAGGCTGGGACGCATGACTGCGGCATACCTGGTTGTCGTCCTTGCTGTCATCGTGACACCCGGCGTCGACGTGCTCGTCACGCTGCGCAACACGGTGGCGGCCGGACGACGGGCCGGCTTCGGCACCGTCCTCGGCATCGGAGCCGGGTCCGCGATGCAGGGCGTGCTCGCCTCCGTCGGCGTGGGCGCGGTGATCGTGCGGGTGCAGCCGCTCTTCCAGGTGATCAAGTGGGCCGGCGTCGCCTACCTCGTCTGGCTGGGCATCAGCGCGTGGCGCTCGGCGCTCGCGGGCAGCTACGCCGAGGGCGACGCCGTCACCGACTCCGGCATGGCGCGCGGCTTCCGCACCGGCGCGCTGACCAACCTCACGAACCCCAAGATGCTCGTCTTCTATCTCGCGCTGCTGCCGCAGTTCGTCGCGCCGACCGCGCCGGTGCTGGTGTGGCTCGGGCACGCGCTGGTGCTCCCCGTGGTCGGCTGCGCCTGGCTGGCCCTCATCGTGCTCGGCGCCACGAGGGTGCGTCAGACGTTGCTCCGCCGCCGCACCCGCCGGGTCATCGATGCCGTGAGCGGGGCGTTCCTCGTGGGGTTCGCGGCCAGGCTGTCCCGCGAGGCCTGACCTACCCCCGGGGGAGTAGTCGCAACGACTCCCGGCGCAGGCCGCACCGCGGGGCTCGACGTGCCACGCTGGCGGCATGCCCTGGGACCGCGACGCGCAGACCTGGGGTCCGCCGCGTCGGGTCCCGGGGGCCGCGTGGGTCATCGGGCCGCTCTTCATCGCGTCCTTCCAGGTCGTCGGCAGCTTCGGGGCCTCCCGCGGCCAGGCGGGGACCCGGGCCATCGACGCGCTCGGCATCGTGCTGCTGCTCGCCGGTCCCGTCTCGCTGGCGCTCGCCCGCTGGTGGCCGGTGCCCGCCGTCATCGCCGCGGGCGCCGCAGTGGGCGTCTGGCTCGCGCTCGGCTACCCCTACGGTCCTGTCTTCGTCGCGTATGCCGTCCTCACCGTCCTCAACATCGCTCGCGGTCGGCGGTGGGTCGCCTGGGGTGCGGCCGCGCTTCCCGTGGTGGGCCAGGTCGCGCGGGGATGGGTTGCGCCGGAGGCGAAGTGGTCGTGGGCCGGCACGGGCGGGCTGGTCGCGTGGCTGCTCGTGGCGCTCGCGGTGGCTGAGCTGGTGCGGGCCCGGCGCGACCGGTTCGCCGCGGCTCGGACCGCCCACCGCGAGTCGGTGCGTCGCCGCGAGGGGGAGGAGCGGCTGCTCATCGCGCAGGAGCTGCATGACGTCGTCGCCCACCACATGTCGCTCATCAACGTCCAGGCCGGGGTGGCGCTGCACCTCGCGCAGCGTGAGAGGCCAGAGCACGTCGAGCCGGCGCTGCGCGCCATCCGCGATGCGAGCAGCGAGGCGCTGGCCGAGTTGCGTTCTCTCGTCGACGTGCTGCGCTCCGACCACGCGCCGGCGCCACGGGCTCCGACAGTGCGACTGGCTGCCCTCGGCGACCTCGTCGACCGCAGTCGCGCTGCCGGGCTCGAGGTCCGGGTGGTCCGGTCGGGCACCCAGCGTGAGCTGCCCGCGGCAGTGGACCTCGCGGCATACCGGATCGTCCAGGAGGCGATCACCAACGTTGTCCGCCATGCCCACGCGCAGCACGCCACGGTCACCCTCGACCACGACACCGACCTCACCGTGACGGTCGAGGACGACGGCCGTGGGGCGGACCCGGACGCGCTTGTCCACGGCAACGGGATCTCGGGGATGACGGAGCGGGCCCGGGCCCTGGGAGGCTCGGTCGCCATCGACCGGTCGCCGCTCGGTGGCCTTCGGGTGCGCGCGAGCATCCCTGCGCGAGAGGGGAGCTCGACATGATCCGGGTGGTCTTGGCCGATGACCAGCTGCTGCTGCGTGCCGGGTTGCGGGCGCTGCTCGACGCCGAGGACGACATCGAGGTCGTGGGTGAGGCGAGCGCCGGCGCCGAGGCCGTCGACCTCGTGCGGGCGCTGACGCCCGACGTCGTGCTCATGGACATCCGCATGCCCGGCACTGACGGGCTCGAGGCCACGCGCGTCATCGCCGCCGACGAGCGGCTCGCCGAGACCAAGGTCGTCATCCTCACGACCTTCGACCTCGATGAGTACGTCTTCGAGGCCGTGCGCATCGGCGCCAGCGGGTTCCTCGTCAAGGACACCGAGCCGACCGAGCTGCTGCGGGGTGTGAGGGCGGTCGCCAGTGGCGACGCGCTGCTGAGCCCACGGGTGACGCGCCGGCTGATCGGCGAGTTCGCGTCGCGCAGCCGGGACACGTCGATCCCCGCTGCCCGAGAGCTCGCACTGCTCACCGACCGCGAGCGCGAGATCGTCGGCCTCGTCGGTGAAGGGCTCAACAACGACGAGATCGCGGCCCGGCTCGTCGTGTCACCGGCAACTGCCAAGACCCACGTGAGCCGGGCAATGGTCAAGCTGCATGCCCGTGACCGGGCGCAGCTCGTCGTCCTCGCCTACGAGTCCGGGCTGGTCCGGCCCGGCTGGAGCCAGGGGTCGGGTCAGGGTTGACCCGTACGCCCGGGGGAGGCCGACAGGTGCCGCCCGCTGGGGGATTCGGTGGTGGCGTCCGCCGCGAAGGATCGGTGGTGTCAGCTCAACCCATCCATTCCAGGAGCCATCATGAGCACCCTTCTCACCACCGCAGCAGCCCTTCCCCTCCATGACGACCGCTGGAGTGGGGGCGGACCCGGGCCGTGGTTCATCCTCTTCCCGATCTTCTGGTTCCTCGTCATCGCCGGGCTCATCACGGCGGTCCGCTTCGGAGGTGGGCGTCGCTGGCGCCGCTTCCAGGCCGCCGAAGGCTCGCGCGCCGGAGAGGCCAGGCTGGCCGAGCGCTTCGCCGCCGGCGAGATCGACGAGCAGGAGTACGAAGCCCGTCGCGCCGTCCTCCGTCGCGGTTCGCAGACATGAGCACCGCGTCGCCCGTCGTCCAGATCAGCGGACTCACGAAGCGCTACGGCGACACCGCGGCCGTCGAGGGCGTCACGCTCGAGGTCGGGGCCGGCGAGGTCTTCGGCTTTCTCGGCCCCAACGGTGCCGGCAAGACGACGACCCTGCGCATGCTGCTCGGTCTGGTCTCGCCGACGTCGGGTCGGGCGCTCGTCCTCGGACGGGCGCCCGGCCACCCGGACTCGCTGGCGCGCATCGGCGCACTCGTCGAGGGGCCGGGGCTCTATCCCTATCTCTCCGGCCGCGCCAATCTCGACGTCATCGCGCGGTATGCCGGCGTGTCCCGATCCGCGGTCGCCCCGGCTCTCGAGACGGTCGGGTTGGCCGACCGGGCCGGGGACAAGTTCTCGCAGTACTCGCTCGGCATGAAGCAGCGCCTCGGTGTGGCCGCGGCGCTGCTCAAGGACCCGGAGCTCGTCATCCTCGACGAGCCGACGAACGGCCTCGACCCGCAGGGCATGCGCGACATGCGGGCCCTGGTGCAGTCGCTTGGGCGTGAGGGGAGGACGGTCATCCTGTCGAGCCACCTCATGGGCGAGGTGCAGCAGATCTGCTCACGGGTGGCCGTCATCGACCGGGGGCGGGTGGTCGCGGACGCCTCGGTCGAGGAGCTCCGGGGCCAGGCCGACCTCGAGGTCGTGGCGCACCCTCGCGACGTCGCTCGACGTGTGCTGGAGGCGCTGCCCGAGGTGGCGTCGGTGCGCGACGCGGGAGGTGGGCTGCTCGTGGACGTGCCCACACGGCATACGGCCGCAGTTGCCTCTGCGCTGGTAAGCGCGGGCGTCTCGCTCACCGGGTTGCGGCGCAAGGAGCGTGAGCTCGAGGACATCTTCCTCGACTTGACCGGTCATGAGCCGGTCACCACCGGGAGGGCATCATGAACACTGCACTGACGGGGTTGGGTCCGGTCGTGCGCGCAGAGCTGGCCAAGCTCGCGCGCCGGCCCGCCGCGTGGGTGCTGCTGGGGACGGCGGTGGCGCTCAACCAGGTCTTCGCCTACGTCATCCCCTACTTCGCCTATCGCGGTGACGCGTCGAGTGACTTCGCCAACGAGGGCTCGACCAAGGAGCAGCTGCTCGCGGGGATGATGCCCGGCCAGCTCGTCGCCAACACGGTGGGCGCCTTTGCGGTCTTCGTCGGGGCGCTGGCTCTGGTGCTGGGCGCTCTCGTGACGGGTACGGAGCACACGGGTGGGACCCTCAAGACGCTGCTGACCCAGCGGCCGGGGCGCGTCGCCGTGGCGGTGGGTCAGGCGCTGGCCGTAGTCGTGTCGGTCGGGATCGGCGTGGTCGTGCTGGCGCTGACGGGGGCTCTGTCGGCTGTGGTCGTGGCCCTGGTCGAGGGACAGTCGCTGGGGTGGCCGGCTCTGGCCGACCTCGCGTCCGGGCTGGGGTCGGGCTGGGCGATCCTCGCGATGTGGGGAGCTGTCGGTGCTGCCCTGGGTTCGCTGCTGCGGGCCGTGGCGATGCCGATCGGGCTGGGGGTCGTGTGGATCCTCGCCATCGAGAACCTCGTCACCGCGGTGTCGCGCTCGACCCTGACGTCGCTGTCCGGTCTGCGTGACGTGCTGCCCGGGGTCAACTCGGGCTCGCTGCTCGGGTCGATCCTGCCGAGCTCGGGTGGTGAGGGTGCGCCGGGCGTCAACACGCTCGTCGACGGGAGCCGTGGGCTGGTGACGGTGCTGGCCTACCTGGCTGTGGCCGTGGTGGCCGCGGCGTTCGTGACCAGCCGCCGCGACGTCGCCTGACGCGTGAGTCCCAGCGAGGTGCAGGTGCCCGGTCCGCGCTGTGCACTGCTGCGCCCCAGCGAGCATTGCACCGTCCTCAACGTCCTAGGGTGGCAACGTGGGCAACCGGTGGAGCGGTGTGACCGTCGACTGTGTGGACGTGGAGCTGGTGGCGACGTTCTGGAGCGCGCTCCTGTGTCTCGAGCGCGGACCTTCGCAGGACGGCTGGGTCTATCTCGGTCGCCGCGACGATGCAGGGCCGCGGTTGGTGTTCCAGCCGGTCGACGAGCCCAAGCGGGGCAAGGTGCGGCTGCACCTCGACGTGGAGGTCGACGACATCGACGAGGCCATGACTGAGGTCGCGCGACTTGGCGGCAGCACGACGGGGGAGCGGCACGACTACCCCGGTGCGGGCGTCGTGGTCGTCATGGCCGACCCGGAGGGCCACGAGTTCTGCCTGACGCAGTACGTCTGAGTCGCCGACGAAAGATTTTTGGGTCGGGCACCCATCCGACAGCGTCCTGGCTCCGAAGACATGACAAACCCTCACCCAGACCATCGTTGTTTGATGGCCCGAGGGCTCGTCGTGCGCCTCAGCGGATGTGAGGGACAGCTGCTGAGGCGCACGACCGTTTCAGCCGAGGGAGGCCTTGGTCCAGGCGTCGGCCTGCGGCGTGCAGAAGTGGGTGATCGCCCCGGAGGCGAAGATCTGGGCCTGAGTCCGATCGAGGCCCAGGCTCGACTCCAGGCCCTTGAGGATCGTGTCCGCCGTCGCGTCGGTCGGGGCGGCCTCGAAGTCGGTGCAGACCTTCTGGCCGGCGGTGGCGACCGCCTCATCGCTCTTGCTGGCGAGCGGCGGCACCGCCTTCTTGAAGACCGAGGCCCACGTGTTCGCCGGGACGATCCCGCTGTTGCTCGGCGTCGGCGTCGGCGACGAGCTCGGCGTCGGGGCGCTGGTCGTCGAAGGCGTGGGCGTCGATCCGGAAGTGTCGGGAGACTCAGAGCCACACGCGCTCAGGGTGAGCGCCAGGGCTGCACCACAGAGAAGGGTCACGGGCTTTCGCAGAGTCAGCATGCGTCGAACGTAACCAGTGGGCGCGCGGCTCGCGACCGGGAGCAGGGCCTCGACTGTTGACCGCGTGGGCGATGTTCCGGCCCGCCGATTCGTGAGCGGACGCGTCTTCGGGACTAGTACCAATGGGCTGTGGAGCTGGCCGAGCGAAGCGAGGACGCTTGCCCACACGAAGGTACGGATGATCGGAGGAGCGCATGGCCGGCTACGAGTCCAATGCGGCACCGTCGGCAGGCGGGGCCAACGTCGGGGTTGACGTCATGGAAGTCATCATGAGGGGTCTTCAGACCGCCAGACAGGACCTGACCAACGAAGGGGAAGGAGGAGAAGAGGCCGGCATCTTCTGCGGGTTCGCCTATGGGTCACCTGGCACGTTCTGCCCCCTCGCGTACTGGCACTCGGACGCCATCGTGGAAGAGGCCATGCCATCGGAGTAGCAGGAGACGTCGGCATGTCCCTCTCTCCTGCTGAACCCACGACCCTTTCGTTGGTTGCCAGGAGGCTCTCCGGCGACACACCCTTCGGGAGCCACGAGTACATCTCGGTGAGCGTGGCCGGGGTCTACATGCAGCTGCTCACGGTCCTCGCCGGCGAGTGCCGCGGAGCAGGGCGGCTGTTGGACGCCCTGGGCGGTTCCAGCAGCGTTCAGCAACAGCTGGTCCTGCGCGACTCGCTCTTGCGTCGGACGATCGAGGATGGCATCGGCACCGTCGTTCACGGCGTCGACAGCATCGGCCGGGCCGAGCTCGACGGGCTACTGGACTCCGCTGCAAAGGCCACCCTGACTGATCAGGGGACTCTGCTGGGGGAGCTCGCGGCCACGGTGCCGTTCGCCCGCCGTCCGTCGGCTCAGGGGTCGGTGTGGCTCAGCGGCCCTCCGGAGAACAGCGCTGCCGAGCGCTTCGAGGGCCAGGTCCTCAAGCGGCTCCCTCAGTTCCGCTTCCACACCCCGACGGAGGACCAGGTCCGGACCCTCGTCGAGGCCAACCGTCTGGCCTCGCTGATCGCTCCAGAGGTTGCGCACAGCGCGATCTCGCATGCGTGCGTGGTGATCGTGGGGGAGTTCCAAGGGGCGGAGCACCTCTTCAACGCGTTGACCCTGCCCGGGCTGGCTGGCGTCATCGTCCTGTCGCCCGACGCCTTCAAGGACGGCATCGACATGGCCGAGACGTTGGTTCACGAGTCGACCCACCTGAAGTTCCTCGACATCGACTACATCCAGCCGCTGTTCGCCCCTGGCTTCCGGCCGGAGACCTCGCCACTGGTGACGCCGGCATGGCACGAGAGCGACTCGGTGAGCGGAGGATGGCCATACGACAGGGTGCTCACGTCGATGCACGTCTACCTAACCCTTGCCGTGTTCTTCGGCAACGCCAGGCTCCACGTCCATGAGGACGCCTACACCGTGGACTACGCGCATGCCCGCGCGGCTCAGTGCCGGACGAGGGGGGCATGGCTGTTCGAGGCCGCTCAGCCGCACCGCGAACTGCTGACCCTGGCCGGGCGCCAGTTCCTCGTCGGCATCGGCGAGATGCTGGCCGCCCTGGAGAGCTGAGGCCCGCGCGACGGGAGGAGGTGAGCGGACGGCATACGCTGGCTTTCGTCTTTGACGAACAACCGAGAGGTATGCCGTGTACGGATCCGTGAAGGCCCAGCTCGCTGAGACGTTAGCTGAGATCGAGGCGGCAGGCCTCTACAAGCGCGAGCGCGAGCTGACCACGCCGCAGAGCTCGCACGTGGGGACGAGTGGTGGTGAGGCGCTGAACTTCTGCGCCAACAACTACCTCGGGTTCGCGGACCACCCGGAGGTCGTCGAGGCGTCGAAGAAGGCGCTCGACGAGTGGGGCTTCGGGATGGCGTCGGTGCGGTTCATCTGTGGCACGCAGACGCAGCACTCGGTGCTGGAGAAGGCGCTGAGCACGTTCCTCGGGACGGAGGCGACGATCCTGTACTCGTCGTGCTTCGACGCCAACGGGGGAGTGTTCGAGGTGCTGTTCGGTGCGGAGGACGCGATCATCAGCGACGAGCTCAACCACGCGTCGATCATCGACGGGGTGCGGCTGAGCAAGGCCCAGCGGTATCGCTACAAGAACGCGAACATGATCGACCTGCGGATCCAGCTCGAGGCGGCTGCCGCGGCTGGGGCTCGTCGCAAGGTGATCGTGACCGATGGCGTGTTCTCGATGGACGGGTTCTATGCGCCGCTGGACGAGATCTGCGACCTGGCGGATGAGTTCGAGGCGATGGTGCTGGTCGACGACTCGCACGCTGTGGGGTTCGTCGGGCCGAACGGGCGGGGGACGCCGGAGCTGTTCGGGGTGCAGGACCGCGTAGACATCGTGACGGGAACGTTGGGCAAGGCCCTGGGTGGGGCGTCCGGTGGCTATGTCGCGGCGCACCAGGAGATCGTGGATCTGCTGCGTCAGCGCTCGCGGCCGTACCTGTTCTCGAACTCGGTGGCGCCGGGTGTAGTGGCGGGGTCTTTGAAGGCGCTGGAGCTGGTGGACTCGTCGCTGGAGGCTCGGGAGCAGCTGGTGGCGAACACGACGCTGTTCCGTGAACTGATGACCGAGGCTGGTTTTGAGCTGCTGCCGGGGTCGCACCCGATCACGCCGGTGATGTTCCCCGGTGATGACGGCGCGCGGCTGGCGGCTGAGGTGGCTGATCGAATGCTGGCTGACGGGGTCTACGTCATCCCGTTCTCGTTCCCGGTGGTGCCGCGGGGGAAAGCGCGAATTCGGGTGCAGTTGAGTGCTGCTCACTCCGAGGAGGACGTGAAGCGCTGCGTCGACGTGTTCGTATCAGCCCGTGACGCTGGTACCTAGGTTTAGCCCATGTCAATGCCTCGGGTTAGGTTCTGCACATGCCGTCATTCGAATACGTCGTGAGCAGTCGTGACTGATCACGAAACAACGGGCTCCCGCGGTCAAGGTCTAGACAGGCTAGGTGCGGCCGTACTGGTGTTGCTCGGGCTGGCTGTCGGCGTGGCAGGCGGTTTTTGGTGGGGAAGCTACGCCGGGGCTTGCTACGACGATTCGTCCTGCACCGTCCGTTGGGATGCCGTCAGCGCCGTGGGTACATGGGTAGGTGGTCTGGGGACAATTGCAGCCGTTCTGGTGGCCGCTCGAACCTTTCAAGGTGAAGAGAAGGCCCGTCGGCGAGCAGCTCGACGGGCGGCTCTTACCGCTGCCGAGCGTCAGAATGAGGATCAAAAGAACGCCGCATTGATCCGTGTCGGAACTAGTGTCGGAAGCTACACCAGATCGCATATCACCGAGTTGCGATTTGCTGTACACAACGACTCCACTGAAAATCCGGTCTTCAAAGTGCGCCTGCAGAATAAGGAATGGGGTATCGACGCGCAGGTGTGCCATCGCCTAGACGCAGGTCACGGCAATACCTATCAGGTCAAATTTGGGTTCAACTCCGGTCGCGAGTCGCCCTCAGTTCCCGAGGATGACCGCCAAGCTTGGCTGGACCAAATCCTTGAGGCAACGATCATGAGTTTCGAGATGAACGACCGCGTCTGGACCCGGCGCGGGCAGTCCCCGCCGATCGCTTCCTCCTAACTCCCTATTCCGCCATAGCGCCCAGTGTGCCTCCTGCAGAGACCACTCGTACGTCTCGAAACGCTGGGCTGGGATACAGGAGAGCGGTCGATCGGTGTCGCCAGGGGCGAGTGGCGCCGCGTTTTTGGAAGCCTTGGGCATCGTCCGTCTGCAGTCGCAGTGGGCGAGTCGGCTTGCGGCGAAGAGACGCATCTCGCCCCGACACTATCGCCGAGACCCACCGAACTCTCGCACAGGCGTTGCCGACCTCCTAAGGGCGCCGACGCCCCTCGTTTCAGGTATAGGCGGACGCGGCTGACTCGCGTTGCTAGCCATCCGATCGGGCGCCGATTAGAGGTACTTCACCCGAAGCCACTGCTTCCTCGCCAGGGTGCGCCACGTGGTTTAGCAGAGGCGTGTCGTAGTCAAAGTGAATCTTGCCGTACCAATCGGGAGCACTTGGAACATCGTTGTCGGCGATGATGAATTGGATCCGATCACCATGGAAGTCACAGAGGGATCGGATGTGCCGGTAGATCTTGTCTGCCATGGCACGGTCATCGGGGTTCACACCGAGATTCTTCTTCGGCGTGTCAAGGACCAGCAGGCCGGGAAGAAGGCAGTCAGATTGGGCAACTGAGTAACCTAGAAGAGTTAGGTGGTACGCGACGGTAACGGCCGTTAGTGTTCCACCCGCCACCGCAAGATCTTCGAACTTGTTGCCGTTAACGATTGGAAGAAACGTTCGTTCGTCGATCCAAGCGTCCGACGCCCATGGAATACCGATCTCTTCCACCAAAGTGCGGAACTGGTCGCTCAGGTCCTGAATAACATCCGTTTGGGCTCGCAATGACGACCGTTCACCGTCAAGGAGCGCTTCGATGTCTTGCCTTTCTCGCTCGAGAGCGCCAGTCCGCGTTTGAACAGCATCGAGATTGCTCCAGAACTGCAACATCCTTGAGGCGTCAGCAACGTGTGCCTGTGCATGTGCGCGGGCTGCGCTCAGGAGCTCGATTTCGTCGAAACGCGGTGACACCGCATCGCTAGTGAGGCGACCGAGTTCGTTACGGAGCAACTCCACCTGAGATTCTAGGTCCCTCAAGTCCCGCATGCTGTCTGTAAGGTTGGAGCGGGACAACTTCAACATCTGCGTTTGCTCGTCGATCTGTTCGGATATCTGCTCTAAGGCAAGGTCTCGCTCTTGGTCGTACAGAGCCACGGAATCGACCGACTGAAGGCAAAGGGTGCAGTGCCCGTGGTCCGCTCGATCACTGTCAATATCCTGGAGGCAGCGCGGGCAGACAACAAACTCCAATGGGGAGAGCCTGAGTGAGGCCACCGCCGCCTTGTCCTCCCGCTGAAGGTCTACCTGGAGTTGAGCAAGCAGTTCCTCCCTTCGGTCACACTCAACTTCGGCGCTAGCCACAGACCTTTGCGCCGAGAGGAGCTGGGTTTCGAGCACTCGCAATGACTCCCGCAGGTCACCGTGAACGGACGTTTCCGCCCTTACGTTGCTTCTGATTCCGGAGAGTTGCTGCACTGCTCGGTCCCGGGCGCCTTCCGCGTCGACCTTGCGCCTCTCCAGTTCCACCCGAGGAGGGACCTGGGCCGTTTGAAGGAACTCAGCAATCGACTTGGCCTCGCCAATACCCGCCCTGATTGAGTCGTTCAATACGCCCAATTGCGTCTCATACTCCAGTTGCCGCTGCGAGCTCAGCTTGAACATGAGCTCGAACAGTGCACGTCTCTTCGGCTCACGAAATTGCTCTCGATGAAAGACGACGCTTCTATCGATTTCCTTTTGCTCGACATAGAGGTAGGAGTACAGGTCATTGAAGGTCAAGGGAACGCTCGCCGCTGTCGCGCGTGTTCTCGAACGTGGGATCCGTACCGTTGGGAAACCAAGTAGTTCTAACAGCTCCTCGCCGATTGGCTGTCGGTTGACACGGGGCCGCACAGGAAACACGCCTATCGGTTCCTGACTCACGACATCAAGGACCGAAACCTCATCCGCCCCGATTCCCACACCTCGGCTCAGTCGGATGCGGTTACCGGCTACTCGTAGGTCGAGTTCGACTCGGCGGACCTCATTCTTAACAACCGGGGTCAGGACTCCTGTCCCACCTAATCCGTGCTTTATTAGTTCAAGCAGACTGCTCTTGCCCGTGCCCACGGGCCCGTCCAAGACGGTGCAGGCACGCTCAAAGCTGAACTCGTAGCGCTTCGGATCCGTGAACAGTACACACTTATCAATCCGGAAAGGGAGTGCCATCAGATTTCCATTCGATGTGGGCGGTCAACGACGCCCGGGAGATGCGCGTAAATGAGTTCCTTGATGCCGTTTCCGGTCATCCGTCCGAAAGCTTCCTTGATTATGGCAGCGCGCTCAGCGACCGGAACCCATGCGGGATCCGTGATTAGTGATGACGCGACTGCGCGACCTCCCGCGGTCAGTCGAATCGTAAGCACTTCCGTCGAGTCGACGTATTCGGCAAGCCCCCTGCCTACTAGGCCGCCGATGATGGAGTAGTAGCGGTCATCCCAAGGGCCATACTTATACCTCACCATGCGAGATTCTACGGCTTTGCGCTCGTCATCCGTTGGCTTCACTCTTTCGGCCAGATCGTCTTTATGAATAGCAAGAAGAAGTTGCTCCAGAAAACTTGGGTAGCGAAGGAGGAAATCAAGTTTTGCGATCTTCGTGAGCCCACGGACGCTGCCATTTCGACCTGCAATAGCATCGAACAGGACCAACAGCCGAGCTTGGTGGTAACCAGCTAGCACGGTCTCGCGACGGCGAAGCTCGGCCCTTCGTGTGTTCGATGGAGTGGCCGTTGTGCCAAAACGGTGACGTTCGATCGCCTCCGCAAGACGCTGAATGCCAGGTTCTTCAGTCACTGTGCCCCCACCTGCTGGACGTCGGCCAAGGCTGCGTTCACGTCGAACTCCTCACTGAACCAGATGTGGCATCGAGAAGTGAGTTCGAACGCGGCACCAAGTAGCAACTCAGCCGACACGCCGACGGCGAGCCCTTCAGAAGCTGCCCGCAAGCGTTCCTTCAACTCCGAAAAGAGCAAGTCACCCCAGACATCTCCTGCAGCAGTGATTGCGGCTGACTCGGCGTCGCCTGCGATTCCCAATATGCGCGTCTCAAGGTCGTACTGCTCGTCCGAATCGCCAGGTAAGCCGGAGCGACGTTCGAGGCGGAACGCCAGCCACGCCTCTCGCAGCCGCTCCGCCTCTCTGCGCCTCACGGGACCAACCCTTCCGGCCAGCAGTTTGGCTTCCAACTTCGTGTGGTCGCTCTCGAGAGCACGCAGCAAAACTCCACTGTGCTTGGTGCGCGTGGCGCTACATGCTCGTTGCACGTCGTCCGCGCTGATGGTTCGGGCGAGGACTAGAGCTGCTTGTGTCCCACGCTGGCCCTCGAGTTGGTCTCCCCAGAACCAATACTGATACCTGCCGCTCAGCCCGTCCATCCTGTTTCGATCAGCAATCGTCGCCAGAAGAGAATCGTAGGCCTCCGTCGCATCGAGGTGCGCGAGTCCGACTTCTATAAGTGCTGGCTGCATGACGGTGTGAACGTGGATCGTATGGATCATCTGCCGGGGGGGCATTTCCGGCTTGAGGGTGAACACCCGCATGAAGGCTTCGACCTTCGCGATGAAACCCTCGGGGATCTCGACGGGGTCTGACCGCTTCTTCGGCTTCGGTGTCACGGGGATACCCGTGAACTGCTTCCGGCGACCCGCTGCCAGCAGAGCGCAGGCGAAGGCCTCACGCGCCCGCCTGCGTGTTTCGTCTTCGTCGATCGACGCGCCCCCGGCGATCGCTGCGCACGCGGCAACCAATTCGGCTGATTCCCCCTTGCCCGCAACCAGACCTGCGTTGGTAACGAGCTTCAGGCGTACATCGCCAAGCTCCTGCCAACGAGCGAAAAGCTGTGCGACGCCGCCCTCCAGGCACAGTTCAGAGAGAGTGAACGGACCCCGACTTGCCTCCCGGTGCTTGCAGCTCACTAGGACGAATCCAGCGCCGTCTTCGATCACGTAGTCCTGATGTACTTCACAGACGATCCGCACAACGCCGCCGCCGACCAGCATGCGGATGGCGTCTGCGGCGATGCAGTGGTGCTGCCAACTAAAGCGGTCCTGCGTCTCAGCGCCACTGTCATCGACGGGGGCAGCGTCGAACAAGGCTTCCTGTCCCCCCGCATCCGCGGAACCGCCGCCCGTCATGTTCCACCCCCAATTTTGACTGTTGCAAGAGGCACGGTATCCATAAAGACAGTCAGACGGTGCAGGAGGCCTGCAATTGGTTGCAGCGCGGTTCACGCAGGTGGCCCGAGTGACGTGAGGGGGATACGGACGGTCTCTTGCTGCGGACGTCCACCGGTGGTCCACAGACATGCGCTAGCCCCGCATGCCTCCAAGACAGCCCCGCTTGGACGTGCGGGTCTGCTGAGATGAAACCGTCGAGGTGCGCGAACCGGAAGAAGCCTCGAACACCGTGCATCATCGTCACAACAGGGGAGTCCATCAGACCCCGCTCCGCGAGAGCGGATATACAGTTCGACATGGGGCGCACTGGACCCTTCCCCATGGGTCTAAAGTGTTCGCCTCACACCAGGCAAGCCACTCCGGCAGTTGGAACGCCTACAGGGTGTGGGTGCGCCGGAGTAGCGGGCAGAAGGACGCCGCCCGGCATCGCGGCCAATCACAGCAAATCCGAAGGTGCCGGGCAGCGCCGAACCTTCTTTAGCCAACGTGGGTCAATCTCCCTTAGGTGCTTTGAAGGGATGACCACGTAGTTGTCTTCGGTCACGTACATCCGATCGCCCTCCGGGACAATTCCTGGCTTGCCCCACGCCTGTGTCGAGTAGTCACCGTTGTCGAAGAGGATGTCGTAGTCATAACCTGGCGCATCCTCGTTCACGCGAATTGCCACATAGTCCGGGTGAGACCAACCAGACCACATCTCCTTGGCCTTCTTTCGCAGCCAGTTCTTCAGGGGCTCTTCAATGATGATCTCCACTAGAGAACTCGGCTTCCTGTCGCGGTCGGGGAGGCGGGTGTGCATTCAAACTTGCTCTTGCCGAACCAAGTATGGCGGAGGCTGCTGCCGCTGCTTCACTCTGGCGCGCTCCTCGCTGGCTTTGCACCCGTAGCTACCTAGCCGCCAACAGCGGAAAGTGCTAGCCATGGCCGATCGCAGTGGAGGCGAGGGGCTGAGGCACACTCTGGGCGGTAGGACGCGGTTGCAGTTCCGGCGCACTGACCGACCGCAGCCCAGAGCCGAACAGCACAGGCGCACGCCGTGGCCACGTGGGCCCGAGGCAACTCATGTGACGTCGCGACTACTGGATCGTGGCGCCCAGGTGCTTTCGGAGGATTCGGGCCACGAACTTGTGGTCGTCCAGCTGTGGCAAACCTGAGACGCCCATCCAGCCGACGAAGCCAGCGCCGTCAACGCGGAGCGGGACTGCGCCGCCGTGCGCGGCGTACTCCGAGGTGGGGAGCAGGAACTTCTCGGACAGCGTGGTGTTGGCGTCCCGGCAGAGCTGCCCCATGTAGAGAGATGAATGCTCGAAGCGCCTGACTGTTCGACCCTTGCGCTGCAACCACTCGTCGTTGTCCTGGGTTGAGCCCGGGAGGGCCGCGTGGAACAGCTGGTGTTCACCTCGCCAGATGCCGACCACGACAGTGAGACCCTCGTCCCAAGCGGCGTCCGTCGCGCGCCGACCCAGGTCGTACGCCACCTTCTCCGTCAGGGCCGGAAGCATTAGCTCGGACTCCTCCCGAAGCAGGTCGTCCACTGTGGGCCAGGAGTCCTGTGCTGGCATCGCTTTCCGTTCTTCCCGATGGGCTGCGCCGCGCGTTCGTGAGCGCCTTGATGAAGGCTACGCCGTGCCCAACGTGCGGCCTCCTTGGCGACCACGCACCTGTGCCGCGGGCGGGTATAGCCCGGCTGCCTAGGGTGGAGGTGTGAACGACCCACGTGTCGACCCCGTCTCCCCGGAGGCGTCCGCCCTGACCGGGCGCGTGATGATGAACCAGAGCTGGCGGGACCTGACGTTCCTGCACTGGGCCATTGACCCGGCCATGGTCGCGCACCGGATGCCGCCCGGCGTCCGACCCGACACCCTCGACGGCGTCACCTACGTCGGCCTGATCCCGTTCCGGATGGTCGGTGCTGGAATCGCGAGCGGTCCGGGTGTGCCTTGGCTGGGGTCGTTCCTGGAGACCAACGTGCGGCTCTACTCGGTCGACGAAACGGGGCGGCGCGGCATTGTCTTCCTCAGCCTCGACACAGACCGGGCGGCGGTCGTGGTCGGCGCCCGCGGGGCATTCGGGCTGCCCTACCGCTGGGCCCGGATGCGCTACGGTGTGAGCGGCGACGTGCACTCGTATGACGCCCGCCTGCGCCGGCCAGGGACGCGACCAAAGAGCCACGTGGTCGTCCGTGCCGGAGCACGGCGCCAGAGCACCGAGCTCGACGAATTCCTCAGCGCACGCTGGGGACTGCACGTGCGCCAATGGGGCCGGACGTTGTACGTGCCCAAC
Source organism: Knoellia altitudinis (assembly GCF_042666355.1). Taxonomy (NCBI): domain Bacteria; kingdom Bacillati; phylum Actinomycetota; class Actinomycetes; order Micrococcales; family Intrasporangiaceae; genus Knoellia; species Knoellia altitudinis. The sequence goes on along the minus strand of NZ_JBHTDK010000001.1, from coordinate 1,117,178 downwards.
CACCACGAGGTCTGGCCGATGCATGACGCCGAGGTGCTTGCTCTCGATGACGAGCTGGTGGCGTCGGTGGGCCTGCCCGGCCTCAGCACCCGACCGCCCGACCATGTGGCGTTCAGTCCCGGGGTGCGGACCAACTTCGCCTTCCCTCGATCGGCCAACGTCCGCTGACCGCCCGCTCGCCCGAGCAGGAACTCAGTCGGTGAGGCGGCTTCGGGCCAGGTGGACCTTTTCGGGGGTGTGGAGCCTGACCATGAGCCGCGCGGTGTCGCGGGGGATGGTGGCTGGGGTCGCGAGGGAGACGATGATCGCCGTCGCGAAGGCCAAGGGCGTGCACCAGGCCGCGGGGTTCGCGAGCAACGCCCCGGCCCAGCCGTCCAACGGCCCAGCGGCGTAGGTCGTCACCGCAGCCGATGTCGCCGCCAGTGCCCCAACGACCAGCCCTGCCACTGCCCCGGCCCGACTCAACCGCCGCCACCACACGCCAAGGATCAACAGCGGTGCGAACGTCGCCGCCGCCAACGAGAACGCGAAGCCCACCGTTGTCGCAATACCGATCTGCTCGACGAACCGCGCCACGATGAACGGCACAGCCACAGCGGCCACGGCCGCCACCCGGAAGCCTCCGAACCCGAACGCGTCCCCACCGGTGAGCCGCGACAGGCGAGGCCGCAGGAACTCCTGGTGCAGCACGCCCGTCACCGACATCGCCAACCCCGACGCCGTCGACAGCAGCGCAGCGAACGCCCCACCGGCCAGCATCGCCGTCAGCAGGTCCGCGCCCAGCCCATCGACCACCCGGGCCGGCAGCTGGATGACGATCGTGTCGGACCGCACGCCCGGCGGCAGTGACGGCAGGTGCAGACGGCCGAGCACGGCATACACGGGTGGCAGGAGATAGAAGACGCCCAACAGGGCCACGACCGAGACCGTCGTGCGCCGCGCCGCCACCCCGTCGGGGTTCGTGTAGTAGCGCACCAGCACGTGCGGCAGCCCCATCGTCCCGAGACACAGCGCCAGCATCATCGACGCCGTCCGATAGAACGGGTGGTCGTCCGGCGAGTCCGCCACGAACGGCTGCGACCACGCCTGCGACACGGCGGGCGCCCCACCGCCAGAACGCATCCACAGCGCGATGAGCACGAACGCCGGCACCGCCAGACAGGTGAGCTTGATCCAGTACTGCATCGCCTGGACGAACGTGATCGACCGCATCCCACCGGCCCCGACGGCGATCGCCACGACCACCGCCACCACCAGAGACCCGACCCACTGCGGCGCCCCCGTCACGAGCTGCAGCGCGAGCGACGCGCCCTGGAACTGCGGCACGAGGTACATCCAGCCGATCGCCACGACCAGCACAGCAGCCAACCGCCTCACCAAAACAGACCCCAGCCGCGCCTCGGCGAAGTCGGGCAACGTGTAGGCCCCGGACCGACGCATCGGCGCCGCCACCATGACGAGCAACACCAGGTAGCCCAGCGTGTAGCCCACCGGCAGCCACAGGAGGTCGACGCCCTGGTCATAGATCAGCCCGGCAACGCCCAGGAACGAAGCGGCAGAGAGGTATTCACCCGAGATCGCACTCGCGTTGAGCCTCGGCGACACCGTCCGCCCGGCGACATAGAAGTCCGAGGTCCGCCGCGACAGCCGCAGCCCCAACGCCCCGACGGCGATCGTCGTGAAGCACACGAGGCCGACCGCGATGATCGAGAACGCGTCAGCCATGGCGCCCCTCCCGACCTTCGCCCCCAGGCCCGACGATGTCGGCGAACTCCGACTCGATCCGCTCCGCCTGGCGCACATAGCCCCGCGCCAGCAACCACGTCTCCGGATAGACGAGCACGCCGAGCACGAGCCACGGGAACGGGATCCCGGCCAGCGTCATCGTCCGCGTCGACGGCACGAGCGTCAGCAGCAGCGGGAACCCGCCGATCGCCGCCGACATGAGCGCCAGCACCGTGAGCGCCAACCGCAGCTGCGCCCGTCGCAGCCCGTCGATGTAGACGTCGCCCAGCTCGGTCTGCTCGTCGAGGTCGCTCGCCAGCACCCGGGCGTGCGCGGTCACCGCAGACACCGCCGACCGTCGCGAGCTCGTGACCCGCACCCGTTGCGGCACACCGGACCGCTCGGGCGTCATCAGGCTCCCGTGCCGGGTCGCCTCAGCAGGACGTCCCGGAGCTGTCGCGTATGCCGTCTGCTCACCTGCAATTCGACGTCACCGATGACGACCGAGCACCGTCCGTGGTCCATCCGGACCTCGGTGACGTGCGGGAGTGCCACGAGGGTGGACCGGTGGATGCGGATGAAGCCGTGCTCGGCCCACTTCTCCTCGAGGACGGCGAGGGGGATGCGCACAAGGTGGCTGCCCTCTGGGGTGTGGAGCCGGGCGTAGTCGCCGGACGCCTGGGCGTAGCGGATCTGCGAGCGCGTGATGAAGCGGGTGACGCCCCCGAGCTCCACGGGGATCGTCTCGTCCTCGGGGACTGCCGCCGCGCCGCCGGCAGACCCAGCCGAAGCGGAAGGTGCGCCGGTCTCGCCTCCCGGAGCGGGCGGCATACCTGCTTCGTCCTGCTTCGCCACGACGCGACGGACGGCTTCGGCGAGACGCTCGCCACGCACCGGCTTCATGACGTAATCCGTTGCAGCGAGGGCGAAGGCGTCGACCGCGTGCTGCTCGTGGGCCGTGACGAAGACGAGCTGCGGGGGAGAGGCAAAACGAGCGAGGACCCGACCGAGCGCCATGCCGTCCAGGCCCGGCATAGAGATGTCGCTGAAGATCACGTCGATGTCGTGTGACTCGAGCATCTGGAGCGCCTCGGTGCCGCTCGTCGCGGTGAGGACCGAACCGATGCGGGTGTCGGCGTCGAGCAGGAAGCGCACCTCGGAGAGGGCGGGGAGCTCGTCGTCCACCACGAGGGCGCGCAGGGAGCCGTCATTGGCCATGGACCGAGGATAGCCATGGCAGTCCCCTGGACCGCCCCCCGCGGAAGGACCTCTCACCGTCCCCTCCCGGCTGGTCTCGGCTGCGGGAGACCCAGGCCGTGGTCCCTGCCGGTCGAGCAGTCGGGCCACGCCTTTCATGCCCCCACCGTGGTGTTGAGCGGACTGGCCATTCCTGACCAGATGCCGGGTCGGGAGGACGACGCGGGCACGCCTCTGGTCGTGAAGCGCAGCTGGGAACATGTCCTGGACCTGCAGGGATGCGCCCTCCCGGTCACCAGGACGCCGTTCACAGGTTAGTGACTAGTAAACATAGTCACGATGGGTCATTTCGGGCGCCCGTTGCCGAGTGGGAATGTGCTCCCTGGGTGGCTAGCGAGTGCTGTTGGGATCACCCGATGATGACGATCCTTGAGGTGAAGGACCGGCACCATATCGGCTACCGATTCCGGTAGGCGCCGCCACTCAGGGTCAGTCACGACCCCGAGCCCTCACGTCGGGGAATTCACGTGCTTGCTCTGCGCAGATCTGCTCTCGCGTCCACCGTCACCGTCGCCATGTTCGGGACCCTGGGGATCGCGGTGGCACCATCCGCGCAAGCCGCCGGGCCCGACGCCGCGACCACGGCGGTGAGCGCCCTGTTCGACCGGCTCGCCTCGGACTTCCTGCCGCAGGTGGCCTCGAGCACCGCCCTGTCCCGGCAGCTGCCGACCCTGGCGGTCACCCCGGCCGAGTCGGTCGGGCTCAAGGACGCCTTCTCCTCGGCGCTGGGGGCCGGCGGAGTGCTCGAGGACTTCGGCACCCAGGAGACGCTCGGGGACGTCGAGGACTACGTCGAGGACGCGGACGGCGGCGAGTGGAACTTCACCTCCAGCATGCCGACCGACGGCTCCCTGACCGTCGGCTTCACCCGCGAGGTCAAGCGCACTGCCGGTCTCGACATCCGGGACGCCGACGGCACCATCAGCCTGTCGAGCGGTGACGGCATCTCCGTCGTCGGCACCCTCACCGGCTCGTTCACCTTCGTCGTTACCGGCGGCCAGGCCGTCCTCACCAAGCCGTCGCTGACCATCGCGACCATCGGCGACCTGCCCTCGGACACGACGATGAACGCCGGCCTGGGCATCCTCGGGGTCTCCGTCTCCGGCGCCGCCGGTGACAACACGGCGGACTACCACCTCGAGAGCACCGTCACGACGAGCTGGGCCAACCCCGACAACGACGCCGCCGGGTCGCTCGCCTTCGACAACCCCACCACCGCCGCGACCGACGACGGGGAGCTCGCCGCCGACGGTGCGGGCACCGGCATCGTCACCGCCACGCAGGTGGGCACCCTGGCCGGCAGCCTCGAGGCCAAGCCCCGGGCCAACGACCGGGTCGCCGGGCTCCCGAGCGTCGGCACGACCGTGACCCTGACCTCGGCCTCGCCGGCCACCTTCGAGGCGCCGCTGGTGACGGCCGTCGTGCCGGATGCCGCGAAGCCGTTCCTCAACATGACCCCGCGCGACCTCGCGGCCTCGCTCTCGCAGGCGGCCTCAGCCGTCCTCGGCATGCAGAACGCCGGCGACGGAGACCTGCCGCTCATGCGCGGATCGCTGTCGAACGCCATTGACGCCGTCGGCGGCATCAAGACCTTCCTCGCCGACCAGGTGCCGGACGCCGACCCCGACGACCAGACCCCCGGTCAGCCGAAGTTCGCCTCCCTCCAGGACATGCTCGCCGCCCTCGACGCGGCGGAGTACGCCGACTCCGGTTGGTCCATCGAGGTCCTGGACAAGGATGACGGCGACGGCAAGGAGGCCGCGACCTTCGACCCGGGGACGAGCAAGGTCAACTTCACCATCGTCACGACCCGCGGTGGGAAGACCGACCTCGAGCTCAACCCGCTCGGCGCGGCGACCTCCGGCACGGGCACGGCATACACCGCCACGGGTCTCACCGCCTCGGGTGTCGACCTCAACGGTCCGAAGAACGACGGCGCCGCGCTTCTCGCGGGCCGCAAGGTCACCGCCGGCACGTCGACCGCGACGGTCGCCACGATCGACAGCGGGACCACCCTCACCCTCACCGACGACGGCTGGACCGGCGGCCTCCCCGTGGACGGCACGCTCTTCGCGATCGAGGCGGCCGACCCCAAGACCGGCGCCCCGCAGTTCGCCGACGTGCTCAAGACGAGGATCGGAGTCGCCGGCGCCAACGCCGAGGTCTCGACCGCGAAGATCACTCCCGACGTCATCGTCACCCTGCCGATGGTCCTCGACCTCAGGGCCCCCGAGAAGTACACGAACGCGGCCAACGAGCTCGTCCTCGACTGCGACCCCGGCACCGGCACCGCCCCGTGCCCCTTCAAGCAGATCGACGACTCCGGGCTCGCGCGCATCATCACCTCCCTGCCGCTCCCGGCCGACCGCGTCATGCTCCGCCAGACCACCCGCGACCTCCTCGTCGCCGACGCGGCCATCACCTCACCGGTGCAGATCAGCACCACGAGCGGCTTCCTGGCCCTCGACATCACCGGCGACGTCGCGCTGACGGTCCCCTCCGGCCACCTCCAGACCCTCGCCCTGACGAAGACCGGTGACGTCCCCGTCCCCGAGTTCGTCGAGCAGGTGCGCCAGCAGACGGTGCGCACCTCGGCCTCCACCGCAGACGTCTTCAAGCGGACCCTCGGTGGCACCGTCGAGGCGAACCTCGACATCACCGTGCCCGACGCCCCGACCGCCTTCAGCGACGCGGAGGACGAGGAGAACCCCGACTCGACGAGCATCACCCTGACTGCCACGGTCGACGCCCTCGCCGACGGCATCGACGCGGGCGAGGTCACCGTCGCGGCCGACGACGAGGACCGCGCGGACCTCCTCAAGGCCCTCAACATCAAGGACGCCCTCGACAAGGAGCTCGAGCCGACGTCGCTCTTCGGTGCGGTGCGCGGAGCCCTTGAGGGCGCGGGCGCCGACCTCACGACGATGACCGGCGGCGGGCTCGACACCCCGATCCCCTTCGTGGGGTCCTCGGTGAGCCAGCTCATCGGAGCCGGCGCCAGCGGATCCGCCAAGTATGCCGACCGTGCCGGCGTCGACGGCGGCCCTGCCGTCACTGTCCTCACCGACCCGAAGGCCGCCTTCACACCGGAGTTCATCGGCCGCCAGATCGTCGTCGGCTCGACCCTCGCGACGATCGTCGACGCGGACGGCACGACCCTCGACCTCGCGCCCCAGCTCCCCAGCACGCCGGTGGACAACACCCCATACCTCGTCGAGAACGAGCTCCTCGGAGCCGTGCACGTCCTGAGCGCCATGACGCCGGACACCCTCCAGGACACCCTGGCGATGGCCGAGGCCTCTCTCGGCAACGGCTCGACGATCGACTTCGGTCTCGCGAAGAACGACGGCGGCGACGAGCAGCTGAGGCTCGACCTCTCGTGGGCGCGCGACTACGAGGTGACCCAGCCGGTCAGCCTCTCCCTCGGTGAGGACCTCGACGTCATCGGTCTGTCCAGTGGCGGCGAGCTGAGCGTGCAGGCGAGCGGCACCGTCAAGCTGCGCCTCTACCTGCCGCTCACCGCGGCCGCGATGTTGAGCCCGATCGACAACACGAAGGTCGACAAGGACTGGTCCGAGGTGGACTTCACGGCCAAGGTCGGCGCGGACAACGCGTTCTTCGGCGCCAACCTCGGTCCGATCAGCCTCGAGCTCGGCCGTGACAGCGACGGCAACCGAGGCTCGGTGCACGCCGGCTTCGCCGTCAAGGCGACCGGTGCGACGACCGAGGACGACCCGTCGATCGCGGACTTCTTCACCGACGGCTTCGACCTCGCAGTCAGCGGCGGCGACGCCTGCGACAAGGACGACCAGGTCGTCTGCGCCGAGTTCCCGCTGTGGGCCAACGGCGCGAAGGTCACCGGTCCCCTCGAGGTGACGACGACGCTCGGCGCGCAGGAGGACAGCCTCGCGGACCTCTTCACCGGTGCTTCGACGGAGGTCACCTACCCGCAGGAGATCAAGAACATCCTCGAGAACGGCGCCTTCAAGTTCGGCTCGCTCCTCGAAGGTGTCCAGCAGTACATGTTCTACTCCGAGACCGCGCTGCGGACCGCGTCCAACGGAGGCGAGATGCCCATCGTGGGCAAGGACCTCCAGGCCGGTGCCGACTTCATGGGGAAGGTCCGCGAGGACCTCGCACTCTTCGTCGAGGCCAACGGGGACATCAGCCAGGTCGGTCCGGCCAAGAAGCTGCTCACCGAGACGCTCTCCGAGAAGCTCGGGGTCGTCGTCGGCGGCTCGTCGGGGATCAAGGTCGACTTCACCTGCAAGCTCACTCTCCTGCCCCCGACGGCACCGGCGGCCACGCCCAAGAACGCCGTCGAGGCCGACACGACGCAGTACGTCTACAAGGTCGTCTCGACCTTCGCCCAGGGCACGGACCCGCTCAAGCGTTCCGTCCCGTCGGCGGCCACCGCCGTCGTGAAGAACGCCGCCACCCTCACCGCCGGCCCGAGCGGCAAGTTCAACACCGTCACGTGGACCAAGGCGGTCGGCGCGACCGGCTACGAGGTCATCCGGGCGCCCCAGACCGGCGCGACCACACCCCTGGCCTCGGCCTATCGCCTCATCGCCTCCGTCGGTGCCGTCGCCACGTACGACGACCACACGGCGACGCCTCCGGCGACGGCCTACTCGCCCGCGCTGACGAACCCGCTCCTGCCCCCCACCGCGTGCCCTGACGACACCCCCGTCCAGAAGGTCGACGGTGTGAGCCTCGGCCTCACCATGGGCCAGGGCGTCGTGTCCGGCGACAAGGGTTGTGTCGACGCCGCCGACGGCAAGAACGACTGCTTCGGCGCCGAGCTGCCCGTCGACCTCGGCATCCCCGGGCTGTCGCTGCAGACCGGTGACTCCGGGAAGATCACCGGCGACGTCGGCTGGCGCCTGTCGCTCACGGTGGTCATGAGCCGCACCGAGGGCTTCTATGTCGACACCTCGACGCAGAACGAGCTCGCCGTCGGTGCCGCCCTCAAGCTCGACGCCCCCATCGACACGACCGCGCTCACGGCGCAGCTGTCGATCATCGAGGTCAACGTCTCGAAGAAGCACACCCGGCCCGAGTTCGTCGGCTCCTTCGGCATCGACATCAAGGGCAAGGACGGCAAGCTCAAGCTCGCCGACATCGCCCGCACCCGCGTCGCCGACGCGATCACCGTCAACCTCGAGGCCAAGGTCGACATCGGCTGGCACCTCGAGGGCACGGCCGGGGCAGCCCTGCCCGGTATCTCGACCGACTTCGTCCTCCAGTGGGCCTTCGGCGCGACGACGAGCAAGGACCCGAAGAAGAACGCGGCCGCCCTTCTCGTCAGGTTCGACAGAGTCACCCTGGATGCCGGAGCGTTCTTCGGCAAGGCGCTCAAGCCCTACCTCCAGCAGGTCGTCGACGCGACAAAGCCCCTGCAACCCGTGCTGGACACGATCTTCACGCCCATGCCGGTCATCTCCGACCTCTCGACGGCGGCCGGTGGTCAGCCGATCACGATCGCGACCCTCGCCGAGACGTTCAGCACCGTTGCCGGGGGCCCGAAGATCAAGCCCTTCCTCGACGCCATCAAGACGACGAAGGACTTCCTCAAGAACGTCAACTGCCCGGACTCGCCCAAGGGCGCCTGCGGCGTCAACCTCGGCAGCTTCACCCTGTCGGGCGCGGCAGTGACGACGACCCGTGTGTCGGCCGGCAACGCCACGTCGATGATCGCCGCGAAGGAGGTGGCTCCTGACGTCGCAGGCAAGACGCCCGCCCAGCAGGTCGCGGCCAAGGACGCGTCGGGCCGGATGTCGAACACGGCGAAGCGGGCCCTCGCCGGCCTGTCCTTCCCGGTCCTCGACGACCCGACCAAGGTCTTCGACCTCATCTCCGGTGGCGACATCCCGCTCGTCGAGTTCGACAGCGGCCCGCTCACCCTCGGCTTCCAGTTCCAGAAGTCCTTCGGCCCGATCTATGCACCGCCGCCGGTCATGATGGTCATCGGTGGTGGAGCCTCGGTCTCGATGCGGATCGCCGCCGGGTTCGACACCTACGGCATCCGCCGCGCGATCGAGGGCAAGGGCGCCGCCGAGATCCTCGACAGCCTCTACTTCAAGACGGTCGACCAGACCGGCAAGCCGATCCCGGTCGTCCAGTTCACGGGCTACCTCGAGGCAGGCGCCTCGGTGTCCCTCGCGATCATCGAGGTCGGGGTGGTCGGCGGCGTCCGGCTCACCGTCGGCTTCTACTGGAACGACCCGAACAACGACGGCAAGTTCCGGCTCTTCGAGTTCGGGCGCGCTGTGGCGATCAACCCGATCTGTCTGTTCAACGTCTCAGGAGAGCTCTCTCTCTACATCAAGGTCTTCGTCACCCTCGGGTTCAGCCCGTTCTCGGTGAGCTTCGACTTCACGCTCATCAACATCAAGCTCCTCGACTTCAGTCTCAAGCCGGACTGCGAGCCGGCACCGCCGAGGCTCGCCGGCCAGACCGGGACGACGCTCTACGTCTTCGCCGGCAAGTTCGGCACCAACGCCGAGCGTGGCGCTCCGTGGGGTGCGACCGACAAGCCCGAGACGTGGGTCATCCGTCAGGTGCCGACCTACCTGGACGAGGACAAGGTGCAGCAGCCGGCCGTCATCGAGGTCCGCGGACTCGGGCTCACCGAGACCTTCCCGGACTCTGGTGACACCGCGATCTCGACCGTCGTCGTCGACGGACGCGGGACCTCCGCGCCCCTCACCGTGAGCTTCACGGGTGGTCAGCCGCCGGTCGAGGGCGCGGAGACCAAACCGTTCACCAAGGCTGCCGTCGTCTTCGGCAGCGACGCGGACGACGTCATCCGCACCGGTGTCGGCACCTCGTGGGTCGACGGCGGCAAGGGCGTCGACACGATCACCACCCTCGACCGCACCGATCTCGCGTCCGCCGCGGACTCGGGCGTGGCGCACGTCGCCGGCGGCGAGGGCGCGGACGCGATCACCGTCGGCAACGGCAACAACGTCGTGACGGGTGACGCGTCGCTGGACTACGAGGTCTCCTCGCCCAGCGTTGCCCTGTCGCCCGACAAGGCCGGTTCGGTCACGCTGAAGGACGCCGTGCGGGTCGACTCCACCCTCACCGACGCCGCTGACGCCGACTTCTACAAGGCGAACCCGACGGGCTCGGGCGCCGACCAGATCGCGGCCGGACTCGGCCAGGTCCGACTCTCCGGCAACGGCGGCGCCGACACCATCGGCACCGCGAACGACAGCCCGCTCGCCGACTCTGCGGGGATCAAGGCCGGGACGACCGGCGGGTCCGCCGAGAAGGAGGCGCTCTACCGCGCCAAGGGCTCGGTCATCGTCGGCGGCGCCGGCAGTGACGTGCTCAAGAGCGGCTCGGCCACCGACACCGTCTACACCGGAACGTATGCCGCCATCACCGAGACCGACGCGGGTTCCGGTGACGCTGACACGGACTCCAACACGGTCAGCACCGGCACCGGGTCCGACACCGTCTACGGCTCCAACGGCCTCGACTTCGTCACCACGGCGTCGACCACGACGCAGACGGCGACGGTCTTCGGTGGCGGCGCGGCCGACGTCCTCACCGGCGGCAAGGGCTCGGACAAGATCTACGGTGGCCCGGGGGACGACTACGTCGTGGCCGCTCCGGCCACGGTCAGTGGCCCCGGCGCCATCACCGACGTCCTCGGCGCAGCCCGCGACGTGGCCGTCCTGCCCGATGCGGGACCGAGCACCAAGCTGCTCGTCGGCGGCACCGGCAGCGACCGCATCTATGGTTCCGACGGCCCGTCGACGATCTTCGGTGACACCTCCGTCGACGCCTGCGACGTGCAGTCCAGCCCGGTGAGCGCCCAGCCGGGCGAGACGACCGTCTCTGCGGATGCGGCCGACCTCATCCTCGGTGGCACCGGTGTCGACGTCGTCAACGCCGGAGGCGGGGCCGACTGGGCCTACACCTCCGGTGCCGCCGACCGCGTCTGCGGCAACAGCGGCTCCGACCACCTCTACGCCGGCGACGACGCCGACCTCGTGTTCGGTGGCAGCGGTGACGACCAGGCCTACGGTGAGGCCGGCTCCGACCAGGTCTATGGCAACACCGGCGCCGACTCCCTCTACGGCAGCGATGGCACCGACCGCCTCCAGGGCAACGCCGGCTCCGACTGGGTCGACGGCGGCACCGGGGCCGACGTGCTGCTCGGCGGCACCTCCGCCGCCGGGTCCGCCGACACCGGCGACGTCCTCCTGGGCGCCGGTGGCGCCGACGTGCTCGTCGGCGACAACGCGACGAGCGACGTCCTTGCCGACCAGCCCTACCCGGCCGACCTCGGTTCGACCGACGCCACCCTCGGTGGCGGCGACTACCTCGTCGCCGGCGACGACGACGACCGCGCCTACGGCGGTCTCGCCGGCGACACGGTCTACGGCGGCCTCGGCAACGACCTCGCCGAGGGCAACCCCGGCTCCGACGGCATCTCCGGCGAGGCCGGCGACGACGACGTCATCGGTGGCTCCTCGCAGCTGGCCTCCGGCACCGAGCAGGGTCGTCCCGACACAGGTGACCGCCTCAACGGTGGCGAGGGCCAGGACGTCATCACCGGCGACAACGCCGCGGTGACCCGTGGCGGGACTGCACACGCTGTGATGGCGGGCCGCGGCCTCACCACGACCCGCGGGGTCAACCTCGCGGACGAGTCCGCCGGGTCCCCGACCGACGTGTCCGGCAACGACGTCATCGACGCCGGCAACGAGGTCGACGTCGTCTTCGCCCAGCGCGGGAACGACACCGTCACGCTCGGTGACGGAGCCGACTACGGCGAGGGCGGCCCTGACACTGACTCCGTCACCGGAGGTGCCCAGGACGACGACGTCGTCGGTGGCTCCTTCACCACGGCCTCCGGCGAGGCCGGCCAGCCGGACGCCGGCGACACCCTCAACGGTGACGACGGCCAGGACGTCATCACCGGCGACAACGCCGCGGTGACGCGTGGTGGGACTGCGCACGCCGTCATGGCGGGCCGCGGGATCACCACGACGCGCTCGGTCGACCTCGCGGACGAGGGCTCCGGCTCCCCGACCGGCGTGGCCGGCGACGACCTCATCGTGGCCGGCAAGGACGCCGACGTCGTCTTCGCCCAGCGCGGGAACGACGACGTCTCCCTCGGCGACGCGGCGGACTACGGCGAGGGCGGCCCCGGTGTCGACCTCGTGCACGGAGACGCAGGTGACGACGACGTCGTCGGTGGCTCCTACACCCCCGTGTCCGGTGCCGCGCCAGCGACGATCGGCCAGCCGGACGGCGGCGACACTCTTGCCGGCGACGCCGGTGAGGACGTCGTGCTGGGTGACAACGGTTCGCTCACCCGACCCGTCACGACACCGCCAGTCTCGCCCGCCACGCTGCTGACCTTCAACCGGGTCGCCACGCAGCGCACGGTCCTGCCCTACGACCTCGGCGACACCCCCGTTGCCGGCACCTCCGGTCCGGACACGATCACCGGCGCCGCCGACAACGACGTGCTCCTGGGCCAGGGCGGCGCCGACCGCGCCGACGCCGGTGCCGGAGCCGACTACGCCGAGGGCGGGCAGAGCTCCGACCTCGTCATCGGTGGCACCGAGGACGACGACGTCGTCGGTGGCTCCTCGGCAGGCAGCTCCACGACCAGCACGGGCCAGGTCGGTCAGCCGGACGGCGCCGACGACGTCTACGGCGGCGCTGGCTCCGACCTGATCATGGGCGACAACAGCCTGCTCAACCGGCCCACGGCGGAGCGCGACTGGCGCACCATCCGGGCCAACGCGACGCAGACCGCTCTCGTCCCGTCTCGAGGAGTGACGTTCCACGACCTCGTCGGTCCGGCTCCTGCAGCTGCGAACGCCACGCACTCCGCGGGTGACGCACTGTCTGGTCAGGACGGCGTCGACGTGATCTTCGGTCAGGACGGCAACGACCGGATCAGCGGCGGCGGCGACGACGACTACGTCGAGGGCGACGGCGGCGCGGACAGCATCCACGGCGACGTGGCACTGGACGCCTCCGAGATCGTGCCCGCTCCGGCCGGCGCGGCCTGGTCCACGCCTGTGGTCGATGGGGAGCCCGTCACCGCAGGTCAGGACGACCTGACCGGTGGCTGGGGTCGCCAGGGCTACCGCGACGGCAACGACACGATCCGCGGTGACGGCAACGACGACTTCGTGGTCGGCGACAACGGCGCCATCCAGCGCGTGGTCGACGGCGGCACGACGGACCGCGTCTACACGCCGCGCTACGGTGCCTCGCGCCTCGGTCAGGCCAAGGTCCGGGTCGCCGGCGGCAGCGCAACCTCGACGCGCTTCTGCCCGACCACCGGGACCGCGGCGACGTCCACCTGTGAGGTGACCGGAGCCTTCGGCGCGGACGCCGTCTTCGGTGACGCCGGCCAGGACGTGCTCTACGGACAGGACGGTGGCGACACCATCCGAGGTGGCGCGGACGACGACGACCTCTATGGCGAGCTCGGCGCGGACTCCCTCTTCGGCGAGGACGGCGAGGACGCGATCCTCGGTGACCGAGGCGGCATACAGAACAGGTATGAGAGCGGGTCACGCTCGACCACCACCACCCTCACCATGCCTCCGGCCGTCACCATGGTGACGCGTCTCAGCGGCTCGGTGAGCCGCGAGGCCGACCTGCTCCACGACGTCAACGGCACCGACTTCGTCGGGGGTGCGCTCAGCACCTCGATGCCCCTGAACGGGATCGCCTTCGGTGGCGTCGACCGGATCCGCGGTGGCGCTGGGCACGACTCGATCCACGCGGGCGCCGGCGACGACCTCGCCAACGGTGACTCCGGCGGTGACTCGATGTTCGGTGGTCGCGGCAACGACGTGATGTGGGGTGGGGCCGGCAAGGTCTGCACCTACACGGACGCGGCGTGCCTGGCCGACTCCGGCGTGAACGGTGAGTTCATCGACCACCTCGCCGGCGGCAAGGACCAGGACGTCCTCGACTGGCGGCCGCGTGGCGCCTATGGCACGGGTGCGACCTTCACCGGCCGGACGTGCAGCACGAGCACGGCGCCCGTCACGACCCAGAAGGACGGGACGACCGACCCCTGCTCCTGGTTCGAGATGACCGACCGCGCTGACGACGTCGAGGCGAGCAGCGAGACCCTGGGCAACAACCAGCACCACCAGGGTGTCGACTGGGTCTACGGCGGCTGGGACCGCGACGTGATGCAGGGTGACCTGTCCAACAACGGTCCGCACAACGGTGACCGGCTCATCGACTGGTCCGGCGTCTACAACCTGTGGAGCCACTGCAACGCCGCTTACGGCGGGTTCACCGACGTCAGGGTCCCGGCCCCGGCGGTGGAGGACTTCCTGCGGACCTGGGCGACCGGCAACGGAGCTGGTCGACCGGGTGGAGCGGGTGCGACGGCGGATGTCGTGACGCCCGGCACGTCGGCCTACGACGAGCTGGCGCTCGTCTACAACGCCGACGGCAAGGCCCACGGGACCGGCAGCGCCTACCCGACGACACCCGGCCACTTCGACAACGCGAACGCCTGCGCGGGGTACTGACGGGCAGCGCGAGCACAGGAGGAGGCGGAGGCCGCGCCGGCAGCGCAAGCTGTCGCGCGCGGCATCCGCCGTCCTAGTCCGCGTGGACCCCCGGTGCGTACTTCGGGATCCGGAAGCTGACGCGCGTCCCGGCCCCGACCGCGGTCTCGACGACGAGTCCGAACTCGTCGCCGTAGACCTGACGCAGCCGGGCGTCGACGTTGCCCAGGCCCACGGAGTCGGCGCGCGACTGGCCGTCGAGGATGCGCTGGACGAGGTCCGGCGAGGTCCCGACGCCGTCGTCCTCGATGGAGATCTCGGCCTCGGACCCCTGGTCGGACGCCGTGATCGTCACGTGGCCGACGCCCTCCTTGGTGGCGAGACCGTGACGAACGGCGTTCTCCACCAACGGTTGCACCGCGAGATAGGGCACGTGCACCGGCAGCACCTCGGGGGCGATGAGGAGTGAGACCTGGAGACGGTCACCGAACCGGGCCTGCTCGAGCACGAGGTAGCGCTCGACGTTGCGCAGCTCCTCGGCGAGCGTCGTGAACGGCCCGCCCTGGCGCAGCGCGTAGCGGGTGAAGTCGGCGAACTCGAGCAGCAGCTCACGGGCCCGCTCGGGGTCGGTGCGCACGAACGACGCAATGGCGCCGAGCGAGTTGTAGATGAAGTGCGGGCTGATCTGGGCGCGCAGGGCACGCAGCTCGGCCTCCATGGCGCGGGTGCGCGCGCGACCGAGCTCGGCGACGTCGAGCTCCGCCGACACCCAGCGGGCGAGCTCGCCGGTGGCCTGGGCCAGGCCGGCCGACGCCGTCGGGGCGTATGCCGTGAGCGTCCCGACGACGCGTTCGTCGGCGATGAGCGGGGCCGTGACGGCGGACCGGATCGGGCAGTCGGGGTCGCTGCAGGTGATCTCGCCACCGCCGAGGACCGTGGACGCCCCCGAGGTGCGGGTGGCCGCGGCGTGCCCGTGCGCGTCGTCGGAGTGGTGGTCGCCGGGTCCGGTCCAGGCCAGGAGCCCCGAGGCGTCGCAGATCGCCACGGACCTGGCGCCGAGGATGGCGAGCAGGTGCTTGCCGGCGCGGTCGGCACCCTCGGGAGTGAGCCCGTCGGCGAGGTGGCGCGAGGCGAGCGAGGCGGTGTGCAACGTCGCGTAGGTCACCCGGTCGACCGTCGACAGGAAGCCGCGACGCCGGCCACGCCCCGCGAGCCACACGCCCAGGCCGAGCAGCAGCATCGCGCCTGCCACGACCACGGCGGTGGGGACGTGGAACGAGGGCGACATGCCGCGAGCCTAGGGCCGCTGCGGCCCGCGCCACACCACCCCCGAACACGCCGAGCCCACGACATACGCTCGGCGCATGACTGAGTTCGACGATGTCCTGCACCTCTCCGACGGCGTCGCCGAGCTTCCCGACGGGTGGGTCATCGGCGAGGCAGTCAACGGGGGAGTCCTCATGGCTCTCGCCACCCGGGCCGCCTCCGAGGCGATGCGGGCGGAGGGCAGCCACCCCGACGTCGTCGCCTTCAGCGCGACCTTCCTCGCCGCCGCCCAGCCGGGACCAGCGACCGTCGAGACCGAGATCCTGCGCGTGGGCCGTTCGTTCTCGACCGCCGAGGTCACGGTGAGCCAGGACGACGCGGTGCGCCTGCGGCATACGGCGACGTTCGCCGACCTCGACGCCCACAGCGACCCCGTGCACCTCCAGGAAGCGCCTCCCGAGCTGCCCGACCCGGGGCAGTGCGTCCCGGCCGCCCGCGGTGGTTTCGCCGAGAAGATCGCGCTGCTCGACCGCATCGACCTGCGCATCGACCCCGCCACCGTCGGGTGGGCCATGGGCCAGCCGGCGCGGGATGGCGAGATGCGGGCCTGGATCCGGTTCGCCGACGGCCGGGAACCCGATGTGGCGTCGCTCCCGTTCTTCCTCGACGCGATGCCGCCGGTGACGTTCACCTTCGGCGCGCTCGGGTGGGCACCGACGATCGCCTTCTCCGGGCACATCCGCTCACGCCCCGCGCCGGGGTGGCTGCGGATGCGGATCACGACCCGCAACGTCATCGGTGGCCTCTTCGAGGAGGACGCCGTCGTGTGGGACTCGCGCGACCGTGTCGTCGCGCAGTCGCGTCAGCTCGCAGGCGTGCGTATGCCGTCTGCACGAGACAGCGTGAAGGGCGAATGACGTTGTCCGACAGTCCTGCCCAGCTCACCTCGGCCGTCAACGCCCTCGCCTCCCTGCCTGGCATGCCCGAGAAGATCGACGCGGCCCGGCAGGCCTGCACCCAGCTGCGCTGGCACAACGCGCTGCGCCGACGCATCCCTGAAGCCGCTGCGGAGTCGCGGGTTCGCGGCGCTTGGGCAAGCGGTGAGCTCGACGGTGCCCGCCTGTCCGTCGACATCGTCCGCGACCTCATGCGCGGAGCGGTCACGTGGCACGACGACCCCGACCCGGTCGAGCAGGTCATGCGTGGCGTCGTCGCGGCCACCGCGGAGACCGAACGCCTGCGCCCGGTCGTCCTCACCGCACCGATGCAGGCGCTCGCCCGGCTGCACACCGCGGCCGCGGCCGGGCTCGTCCCCGACGACGAGCTGGGTCGGCCACGACGTGACGGCGAGGACTGCCGTGAGTTCGTCGAGATCGGCCCAGCGCCGCCGGCCACGGAGGCACGCGAGCGGCTCCTGCGCGTCGTCGAGCTCCTGGCCAGCGCCTCGACCCTGCCCGTGCCCGTCGTCGCCGCCCTTGCCCACGCCGAGATCGTCACCGCCCGACCCTTCACCCGCGGAAACGGCGTCGTCGCACGGGCCGTCGAGCGCGCCGTCATCCAGGCCGGCGGCCTCGACCCGACCGGGGTCGCCGTCCCCGAAGCCGGGCACGGCACGGGAGGTGGGCCGGCCTACCTCGGTGGGCTCACGGCATACACCCGGGGTGACGCCGCAGGCGTCGGTCTGTGGCTCACGCACTGCTGCGACGCGATCGTCGCCGGTGCGGCCGAAGGCGAGGTGATCGCCGACGCCGTGCTCGCCGGACGGCGCACCTGACGAAATGTCAAGTCTTGTGGCGCACTCCGTGGGGGAGTAGACAGGACCTGTCGGGCAGGCCTTGCGGAACCACCCGAGACCCAGATCAACCGCGAGACGCAACAGGTACCCACGCGAGGGCAGTCCACTGATGGACCGGTCTGTTCGGGCTTGACCCGATACGACGGCACAGGAACGCACGCTTGGTCGCCGGACACGCTCGCGGCGGATGACGCCCCCTCCCTCGGGGGCGTCATCGTCGTCGGGTGTGGTCATCGGCTCGTGTCCGGGTGGTAGTTGAATGGTCATTTGGTGCGAGTTTCAATGTTCACCTTGCGTGCGAACGATCGATCAGCAACGATGGTGGCATCGCTCCCCTTCGGGGTCGTAGCGACGGGTGGTCCAGCCTCTCCCCCCCGGGGCTTGGCCCGCCCGACGGCCCCGGTCATCCCCCCGACCGGGGCCGTCGCCTGTCCCCGGGCAGTTCGGCTGCGCGACTGTCCACAGGGCAGGTATGCCGGGTCGTTCTGTCCACAGATCGGCTCGACCGGGTGGTGCGCGGCCGGGTCCTCCGGCGACGGTCGGGGGCATGACTTCTTCGTCCTCTCCTCTGGCGACTCCGCTCGTCGTGGTGCTCGGTGCCAGTGGCGGCCTGGGTGCGTCGACCTGGGCGGCGGCCCTGGCTCGCCGCCTGTCCCTGCACCTGGGCGAATGCGTCCTCGTCGACGGTGACGTCCGGGGTGGTGGCCTCGACATGACGTGCGGCACGGAGCACGTGCCCGGCCTGCGCTGGCCCGACCTCGCGCGGCTGCGGGGGACGACGTCGTGCGCGCGACTCATCGCTGCCCTGCCGTGTGGTGAGGTGCCGGTGCTGTCGGCCGGCGGGCGCGGTGGCGCGGTCCCTGACTCAGTGGTGCTCGACGTCGTCGCGTCCATGCGCGGTGTGGTGCCCGTCGTCGTGGACCTGCCCGGGCTCACCTCCGTGGCGGAGTCGCTGATCGAGGGGGCCGAGGCCGTCCACGTGGTGTCCGGGTTGCAGGCCCGTCGGCTGGCCGACACGGAGGCCTTGATCCGCGATGTCGGCGAACTGGCCGGTGCGCGCCTCGGGTTGGTGACCCGCTCGTCAGGTGGCATCGCACCCGAGCTCGATGAGGTCCTCGAGCACCTGGGCGCCGCGCATCTCGCTCACCTGCGCACCGACGCCAGAGTGCTCCGTGACGGCGAGCGGGGTGAGTGGCCAGGCCTGCGAGGAGCACTGCGGGACAGCGCAGACCGGGTGGTTCTCGACCTCGTCGATCATCTTTCTGTGGGCGCGGCGTGAGTGCGGGTGCGGGTGTCGGGGCGGGTGCAGGTGCGTCGCGGTGGCCGGGCATCGAGGAGGCGATCCGTGAGGGTCGGGGACCCGATGCGTCGGCCATTGCCGGTGTCACCGGAGCGGTCGTCGAGCTCGGCGTCGAGGGTGCCGCCATCGAAAGCGCGTTGCTGCGTGAGCAGGTCCTGGGCTTCGGGCCGCTGGAGCCGTGGATCACCCAGGCCTCGGTGACGGACGTGCTCGTCAACGGGGACGGCGCGGTCTGGGTCGACCGGGGTGGGGGAGTCGAGGAGACGGGGGTGAGGCTGGACGCCGCAGCCGCCCGGGCCCTGGCCACGCGGCTCGCGGGACTGGCCCGGCGACGCCTTGACGAGTCCCAGCCGTGGGTCGACGGCGTCCTGCCCGGCGGGGTACGGCTGCACGCCATCCTGCCGCCGCTCGCCGAGTCAGGCACGCACCTCAGCCTGCGGGTGCCACGACACCAGCCGGTGGGCGTCGACGGGCTCGTCCGTCTGGGAGCCGTGGGTGGCGAGCTCGCGGACGTGCTGCGCCGGGTCGTCGCAGCCCGGGCGTCGTTCGTCGTGGTCGGTGGCACGGGGGCAGGCAAGACGACCGTGCTCGGGGCGCTCCTGTCCGAGTGTGCGCCGGACGAGCGCATCGTCGTGGTCGAGGACGTCAGGGAGCTCGCTCCGGCACATCCCCACGTCGTCCGTCTCCAGGGCCGCATGCCCAACGTCGAGGGCGTCGGCGCAGTGACGATGGTCGACCTGGTGCGGCAGGCCCTCCGCATGCGCCCCGATCGACTCGTCGTCGGCGAGGTCCGGGGTGCCGAGGTGCGCGAGATGTTGGCGGCTCTCAACACAGGACACGACGGCGGTGCCGGCACGGTGCACGCCAACGGCCTCGAGGAGCTGCCCGCGAGGCTGGAGGCTCTCGGAGCGCTGGCCGGGCTCGGCCGGGAGGCGGTCCATGCGCAGCTGCGAGGGGCGATCCAGGTCGTCATCGACGTCACGCGTGTGGGTTCGGTGCGCTTCGTGCAGGGAGTCGGCGTGACCCGCTGGACCGGGTCGGAGGTCGTGGTCGACGAGGCTCATGTCGTGGCCGGGGCCCCGGTGGATGGTGGTTTCGTCGTGCGTCGCGGGCCCGGAGCCGCCCAGCTCGACGCTCTCCTCAGCGCGGTGGGTGCCTTGCCCGACGCCGCAGCGCCGGCTCCGGGTCATCGGGACGTCGCATGATGGCGCTGCTGGTCCTCCTGCTGGTCATGGCGATCTTCCTCTGGCCACGGGGTCGACCGGTGCCGCGGACCGGCTGGCCCGGGGGCGCTGGACCTGCCCCGGATGCCGGCGCCCTGTCCGTCAGGGTGCGTGCCCTGCTGTCACGGGAGGTGCAGTTCCGCCGGGAGCGCCGGGGTTGGGTCGCTGACTTCGCCGAGCTGTCGGCGGTGGGTCTCGATGCGGGTCTGCCCGCCGCAGAGGCCGCCCGGCTCGCCTGCGAGGTGGGTGGTTCTGCCGCCAGGAGCGCAGAGTTCGCCGATCTCGCTGCTCGCATCGCCGACGCTCAGGCGCACGGGCACGGGGTGGGCGGCTGCCTGCGTGACGCTGCCGAGGGGGACCGCGACCTCGCCTTCCTCGGCGCTGCTTGGCAGCTGACCGACGAGTTCGGTGTCGCTGCGGCACCAGCCGCCCGCGTGTCTGCGGCAGTGCTGCGTGAACGCACGGCCAGCGACGACAGGCGCACGGTCCTCGCAGCCGGTCCACGGGCCTCGATGTGGCTCCTCACCCTGCTGCCGCTGAGTGGGCCCCTTGTCGCCGTGGTGCTCGGGTTCCCGGTGCTGGAGGTCTATGGGTCCACGCCCGCCCTCGCGGCGGCGACGGTCGGCCTGGGGCTCACCGGCCTCGGGTGGTTCTGGTCCCGGACGGTCCTGCGACGGGCCCTGCGACCGGCGGAGATCTCATGACCCCGCTGGTGGTCGCCCTGACGTGCCTCATGCTGGCGTGTCTGCTGTGGCCGCCGGGACGGAAGTCGTCGGCCGCCCCTCCAGAGCTCCCCGACTCCACCGGGGACCTCCCCGGCTCATCGGCTGGCCCTGCGGACGGGTCGGCGGGCGGCCGGACCCTCCCTGCGGAGGGCGGGAGCGCCCCGGCGGACGGCGCCCGGGCGGAGGACGCCCGGGCGGAGGGCGCGAGCGCTCTGGCCGAGGGCACGACCGTGACGGTCGACGAGGCGGCGGACGCCCTGGTGCTCTGTGCGCTCGCGATGCGTGCAGGGCTCGGCCCGGTCGAGGCCCTCGAGGCGGTGGCCGGCCAGGTCCATGGTGCGGTGGCGCACCACCTGCGCGTCGTCGCGAGTGCTCATCGGTGGGGCCAGGACGCCGCGACCGCCTGGCGTCACGTGGGAGAGGCGTGGCGTCCCGCAGCCCTCGCCTGGCAGGCGGCCGAACGCTCCGGCGCTGCACCGGCCGGGGTCGTCCTGGCCGCGGCCGAGCGGATGCGGCGCGAGGAGGTGTCACGGGTCGAGGCAGGAGTGCAAAGGGCCGGAGTGCTCCTCGTGCTGCCTCTCGGGGCGTGCTTCCTGCCAGGGTTCGTCGGGACCACCGTGGTGCCCGTCGTGCTCCATCTCGCCAGATCGAGTCTGGGCGCATCGTGAGGGTCGGTGTAGTCATCCTGGCCCGGTCGCGTTCTGCGCATAAGGCCTACTGAGGCATCCATCGTGCGCAGAGGGCCTGACCGGCACGAGCCATCTTCTGCCCAGTTTTCCCCAGACGCTCTGTGGTTCGCGCGCCCGGCAACCTACGTTCGCGAGCAGAGGACGTGGGGTCATGCCTGCATGAGCCCTGCCCGGCCGACGTGGTCGTGGCGAACGCCACACAGCACCTCCGGTCCTGAGGACCGGGATGACGAGGAGCCCCAACATGAGCACCAAGACCACCGTCGCGCGAAGCGCCGCCGCTCTCTGCGCCGCCGGGATGCTGAGCCTCGGCCTCGCCACCACGGCCACCGCTGAGCCCATCGACAACACCAACTCGGTCGAGTACTGGGAGGCCTTCCTCGAGGACGAGGGCTTCGTCAACCCCGTCTGCGAGAAGGACGACACCGGTCTCGACACCAGCACCTGGGTGTCGGACGGCGACTACCTCATCGTCGTCCTCAAGGCAGGTTCCGGCGACGAGGAGAACACCGTCTTCGGCATCGACGAGGACGACAACTTCGTCGGGGTCGAGGAGGGTGAGGAGCTCGAGACGAGCTCCGGCAAGGGGATCTCGCACATCATCACCTGCGACGCTGACCAGGAGACCGAGACGCCCGACCCGACCCCCTCCACGCCCGGCGAGCCGACCGGCCCGATCGTCGAGACCGACATCGTCGAGTCCGGCGTCAGCACCACGCCGATCGCCTTGGGAGGCGCCGCGTTGCTGGCCGGTGTCGGTGCCTCCGTCCTCGTGCTGCGCCGCAAGGGCCAGCACTGATCTCCCGAGACAGACGGCGGGGTGCCGTCGAGCCGGATGGCTGAGCGCCCCCGGACGCGGGTGGGGCGCCACGGCCCCACCCGCTTCTCGTCTTCTGCCCGCGCGATGGCTTCGCGCGGTGGTGTCGGCCTGATCCTGCTCGCCGTGACGGCCCTGATCCCGGGTTGCTCCCGCGACACCGAGCCGCCCTCTGCCGCGGCGAGCGCTTCGGTTGCCAGGCAGACCACATCGCCCAAGACCCTGACCCCGATGTCCTTCTCGGCACCGACGATCGACGTCAGCGGATCTCTCACCCGCACCTCGGCCGTCAACGGAGTCGTCAACCCGCCGGCGGGAGTGCTGGCGTGGGTCACGGGCTACGACCGGGTCCAACCCGGCGAGGTCGGGACGGCGGTCATCGCCGGCCACGTCGTCGACGGCACGCAGGACGACGTCTTCGCGAACCTCAAGGACATCAAGCGCGGTGCCGAGGTCACGGTGGTCGATGCCCGGGGCAAGCCGGTGGTCTACACGGTCACGTCCACGCGGGTGGCGACCAAGGAGGAAGTGAGCCGGGACAAGGCGGTCTGGGGAGCGAACGGGTCGATTCGCCGGATCGCGCTCATCACCTGTGACGACGACGACGGATTCCGCGCCGACGGTCATCGCGTCGCGAACTTCGTCGCCATCGCCGAGGCTCGCTGACCCGGCTCGCTCGTCCACAGGCAGCTGGGGGCACCGCGGTCGTCCACAGATGTCGGTGCCGCTCTCGCACTCGCTCGTGTAGTGCGCTGGACTCGACCCGAGGCGGGGACAGGCCCCGCACTGATCGAGGAGATCCGCTGTGACACAAGCTCTTTCGCGCCGTTGGGCGCGCATCAAGGAGTCGGCCGAGACTGGCATGACAACGGCCGAGTATGCCGTGGGCACGCTCGCGGCGTGCGCCTTCGCCGCGGTGCTCATGCTCGTCGTCAAGTCCGGACCGGTGAAGTCGGCCCTGGCGGGCGTGATCACCGCGGCCCTCGGCACGGGGACGTGACCCGAGGCCGACGCGGAGAGACCGGCATGGTCACGGCGGAGATCGCCGTGGCCCTGCCGGCCCTCGTCCTGGTGCTCACGCTGGGGTTGGGTGCCGTCGCTGTGGTGACCGACCAGCTCAGGTGTGTCGACGCCGCTCGCGTCGGGGCCCGGCTCCTGGCCCGAGGGGAGCCCGTCGAGCAGGTGCGCAACGAGGTGGCTCGTCAGGCGCCGGACGGGGCGGAGATCGGGTTCGAGGTCGGCCCCGACTCGGTCCGGGTCGACGTGAGCGCCCAGCCTCCACCATTGCTCCGGGCCGTCGGTGTCAGTGCACGCCCCCGGGGAGTGGCCCATGCGGTCCCTGAGGCAGCACCATGAGTCACAGGCGCCGTCGCGGTCATGGGCCCCCAAAGCACCGGGACGAGAGCGGTTCCGGGACGGTCCTCGTGGTCGCTGCCATGGGGGTCCTGCTCGTCCTGGTCATCGCCGCGCTGCACCTCGGTGCGGCTGCCACGGCGGCTCACCGCGCGAGGACGGCCGCCGACCTCGCGGCCCTCGCCGGGGCCGCCACGCTGCAGGATGGCGATGCCTCGCCGTGTGCCCGAGCGGCGCAGGTCGCCGGGCGCAACAGGGCCCGGCTGGTCGCGTGCGCACTGGTCGGGGAGTCGGTGTCCGTCCGCGTCGCGACGGCCGTGCCCGCCCGCTGGCCAGGCGTCCCTGACGAAGCGCTCGCCTCGGCCCGTGCCGGTCCGGCTCCGACCCCCCTCCCGTGAGCCGGGGCCACCTGACGGCTGACACTCTGCGCGGGACTGGTAGGACCCCGGGCGCACGACGACGAACGCCCGGTCCGGCATCAACCGATGCCGAGCCGGGCGAACGCCCCGAAGCGAGGGTGGGTCAGGTGCGCGGGTTGTTGCGCGGGTCCACGGTGCCGCCGTCACGAGGGTTGTTGCGGGGGTCCACGGTGCCGCGGTCACGCACGTCGTCGGCCGTCCGTGCATCGCGCGGGTCCACGGTGCCGGCATACCGGGAGTCATTGCCACGGTCCTGGGCCTGCGCCTCGGCGACCTCTGCGCGACGACGGGCCTCCTCGGTGGAGAGGTGCTGCTCCTCGACGCGCTGGTCGCCGTCGCGGCGCAGGGCAGCGGTCTCTTCCTCGTGGCGTCGACGCTCGTCGGCGAGGTGACGCTCACGCTGGGCGAACTCCTCCTGCATCCTGCGCTCGTTCTCGACGCGGTTCTGCTCGGCGCGCGCCGCCTCTTCCTTGGCGGCACGACGTCGGCGGGACCCGCGCTTGAAGCCGTGGCGCATCAGCACCCAGCCGAGCCAGAACACGCTGATGACCGCGGCACCGGTGAGGAGGAGCGCCAGGGGCGGCAGGCTGATGGTTCCGTTGAGCACGTCGATGTCGACGCCGTCGGTGAGCTGCGAGGTGCCTTCGAACAGCAGGATCCCTGCGGCGACGGCGATGAGAACGAGGATGAGTCCAAGGATGATCACGTCTGCGAGGCTAGCGCCCTTTGGAGACGTTGTGCCTGTTCAGGACCTCGAGTCATGAAGTGGGAGATGACGGGGCAAGGGGGTCGGGGTGGCGCGTCACGCCGGGCGGGACATCAGCACGAGGTCGAGCAGCCGGATCGCCCTGGCCTTGTCGAGCGGCTCGTTGCCGTTGCCGCACTTCGGCGACTGCACGCAGGCAGGACACCCGCGCTCGCACCGGCACCGAGCGACCGCATCGCGGGTCGCCTCGACCCACTCGCCGAACGCCGTGTGTGCGCGCTCGGCGAAGCCCGCCCCGCCCGGGTAGCCGTCATAGATGAGGATCGTCGGCAGCCCGGTGTCCGGGTGCATGTCCGTCGAGACGCCACCGACATCCCACCGGTCCGAGGTCGCCACGAGTGGCAGCATGCCGATCGCCGCGTGCTCGGCGGCGTGCGCGGCACCAGGCACCTGCGCCTCCTCGATCCCGGCCTCCTCGAGCAGGTCGAGCGGCATCGTCCACCAGACACCCCGCGTGACGAGTGAGCGCTCCGGCAGGTCGAGCGGATGGGTGCCCAGCACCTCACCCGAAGGCAACCGGCGCAGGAACGACGTCACCTGCGTCGTCACCCGCACCGAGCCGAAGCAGACGTCGATCTCGCCCCACCTGTTCGTGCGCTGCGCCCCGATGATCGAGAACGAGCTCTGCGACTGCGAGTGGGTGCTCCACCCCGGGTCGCCGCGCACGATCGTCGCGGTGGCCGCGGGCAGGTCGAGATCGGTCACGACGAACGTGTCGCCCTGGTGCACGTGCACCGCCCCGGTGTGGACCTGCGAGTGGGCCGACGCCTCGTCGATGGTGCCAAGGACCCGCCCGCTGCGCCGCTCGACGATCGAGACGACCTCGGTGGTGCCGCGCAGGTTGACGTGGTCACCCGGCCGGTCGGCGCGCGCCCAGAACCATCCCGTCGGCCGTCGCCGCAGGATCCCGCGCTCGACGAGCAGGTCGACCACACCCCGTGCCCCGGTCCCGAACATCGGCAGGTCGGCCTCGGTCAACGGCAGCTCGTGCGCCGCCGCAGCCAGGTGCGGTGCCAGCACGTGCGGGTTCGCGGGGTCCATGACGGTGGACTCGATCGGCGCACCGAAGATCGCCTCGGGATGGTCGAGCAGATAGGTGTCCAGCGGGTCGTCGGCGGCGATGAGCACGGCGAGCGACTCGCGCCCCGACCGCCCGGCGCGTCCTGCCTGCTGCCACAGGTTGGCGCGGCGCCCCGGCCACCCGGCCATGAGCACAGCGTCGAGCCCGCTGATGTCGATCCCCAGCTCCAGCGCGTTGGTCGCCGCGAGACCGCGCAGCTCGCCGTCGCGCAGGGCGCGTTCGAGCTCGCGCCGCTCCTGCGGAAGATAACCCCCTCGGTATGCCGCGATGCTCGCCTCCGCGGTCCCGCTCACCTGCCCGAGGCGGCGCCTCGCCGATGCGGCCAGCGCCTCGACCCCGGCCCGGCTGCGGGCGAACGCCAGGGTCTGGACGTCCGCCGCGACGAGGTCGGCGAGCAGCTCGGCCGCCTCGCTCGTCGCCGACCGCCGAGCCTCGTCGACCGTCGGTGGCTCCCACAGGGCGAAGGTGAGCGCCTCGCGAGGTGAGCCGTCGACCTCGACGGGACTGACCGGCATACCCACCAGGGAGCTGGCATGGGACGCCGGGTGGCTGACGGTCGCGGAGGCGAGCACGAACGTCGGCGTCGAGCGGTAGCGAGTGCACACCCGTCGCAGCCGGCGCAGGACCGACGACACGTGCGACCCGAAGACCCCGCGATAGATGTGGCACTCGTCGATGACGACGTACCTCAACGACCGGAGGAAGGGTGACCAGTTCCTGTGCCCGGGGAGCATCGAGTGGTGCAGGAGGTCCGGGTTGGTAAGGACGACGTTGGCGTGCTCGCGGATCCAGCGGCGCTCGTCGGCCGGGGTGTCGCCGTCATAAGTGGCCGCCCGGATGCCGGGGATCGCGAGGGCCTCGATGCGGGCGAGCTGGTCCGCGGCCAGGGCCTTGGTCGGCGCGACGTAGAGCACGGTCGCGCCCCGACCGGTCGGCGCGGCGAGCCCGTCGAGGACGGCGGTGAGGGCCGGGACGAGGTAGCCCAGGCTCTTGCCGGAGGCGGTGCCCGTCGAGAGGACGACGTGCGAACCGTCGTGGGCGAGGTCCATGGCCTCACGCTGGTGGGACCACGGGGCTGCGATGCCGCTACCGGTGAGGCTGGCGAGCAGTGGTGGGGCGACCCAGTCCGGCCACTGCGCCAGCCGGGCGGGCCGGGCCGGCAACCGCTCGACGTGGCGCAGGCGAGCGCCGCGATCCCCGGCTGCCAGAGCAGCAAGAATCGCGGTCGGCTCGGCAGATGGCGACACAACGGCTACCGTAATGCGGTGCACTGACAGACCCTCGGCCCGCAAGCCGGGGGCGTCGTCGCACAGAAGGGTCCGCGACGCGGACGTGAAGCGAAGAAGGAGTCGGCTGCAGTGAAGTTGACCGTGGCGAGCACGGAACGGGAAGGCGTCACCATCGTGACCGTCTCCGGTGAGGTGGACGTCTACACCGCGCCCCAGCTGCGATCCGCGCTCGAGGAGCGCATCGCTGCGGGGCAGATCGCCCTCATCGTCGACCTCCAGGACGTCGGATTCCTCGACTCGACCGGCCTCGGCGTCCTCGTCGGCAGGCTCAAGGCGGTCAGGAAGCTCAACGGCTGGCTCCGGGTCGTCTGCACCAACGAGCGCATCATCCGCATCTTTGGCATCACCGGCCTCGACAAGGTCATCCCCATCCACGACACGGTCGACGCGGCGCTGGGGGCCGACCCACACGACTTCGCGGAGCCCGAGGTCTCGGCCTGAGCCAGGCCGAGCTTCGGCACGAGCAAGGTCGCTCACCCCGCCCCACAGGCGTGAGAGCAGTCACACCGGACGACCGAGAGTTCCTGTGACCTGAGTCACCGGGTAAGGTCCACCCCGCGTCTGCCCGTGGTCCAACGATCCCGCGACACGTCAAAAGGCTGATGACGCACACCCGTCAAGGAGGATGGAATGGCTGCACTCGCGCTCGCACCGGCCGAGGCGACGTCCACGCTGGAGCTCACTGGATCGAACGTCACACTCGTCGTCGGGGTCGCGGTCATCGCCGTGATCGCCCTCGTCATGGGCTTCGTCTTCCGGCAGCAGGTCCTGCGTGCGGACACAGGAACCGAGAAGATGCGCGAGATCGGCGCCGCTGTCGAGGAGGGGGCCCAGGCCTTCCTCGCCCGTCAGTTCAAGACGCTGAGCATCTTCGTCGTGCTCGTGTTCGGTCTGCTCCTCCTCCTCCCCGCTCCCGACTGGAACGTCAAGCTGGGCCGCTCCGGCTTCTTCATCGTGGGTGCGGTCTTCTCCGCCGCCATCGGCTACTTCGGCATGAAGCTCGCGACCAAGGCCAACGTCCGCGTCGCCGCCGCCTCGCGCGGTGAGAACGGTCGCGACGAGGGCATGCGCATCGCCTTCCGCACCGGCGGCACCGTCGGCATGGCGACCGTGGGCCTCGGCCTGCTCGGCGCCTCCGTCGTCGTCCTCCTCTACAAGGCCGAGGCGCCCAAGGTGCTCGAGGGCTTCGGCTTCGGCGCCGCTCTCCTCGCCATGTTCATGCGTGTCGGCGGCGGCATCTTCACCAAGGCCGCCGACGTCGGCGCCGACCTCGTCGGCAAGGTCGAGGCCGGCATCCCCGAGGACGACCCCCGCAACGCGGCGACCATCGCCGACAACGTGGGCGACAACGTCGGTGACTGCGCCGGCATGGCGGCAGACCTCTTCGAGTCGTATGCCGTGATGCTCGTTGCCGCTCTCATCCTCGGTTCCGTGGCCTTCGGCGACTACGGCCTGGTCTTCCCGCTGCTCGTCCCGGCGATCGGCGCGATCACCGCGCTCATCGGCGTCTTCATCACCAAGGCACGTGGCACCCAGAGCGCGCTCGACGCCATCAACCAGGGCTTCTACGTCTCGGCCTTCATCGCCGCGGTGCTCTCCTCGATCGTCGCGTGGTTCTACCTGCCGCACACGTTCGCCGAGCTCTTCGAGGGCCGCGACCCGCAGACCCTGACCGAGACGCAGCAGGGCATCGCAGCACTCGACAGCAACCCGGCACTCGTCGCGATCTACGCCGTGATCATCGGCATCGTCCTCGCCGCGGTCATCCTGTGGCTCACCGGCTACTTCACCGGCACCGACAAGCGCCCGACCAAGGACGTCGCGCGCACGTCGCTCACGGGTGCGGCCACGGTCGTCCTCTCGGGCATCGGCGTCGGGCTCGAGTCCGCCGTCTACACCGCCGTGATCATCGGTGCCGCCGTCTACGGCGCGTTCCTCCTCGGTGGCGGCTCGGTGGCCCTCTCGCTCTTCCTCATCGCGCTCGCGGGCTGTGGTCTGCTCACCACGGTCGGCGTCATCGTCGCCATGGACACCTTCGGACCCGTCTCCGACAACGCGCAGGGCATCGCCGAGATGTCGGGCGACGTCGACGCTGAGGCGGCGCAGATCCTCACCGAGCTCGACGCGGTCGGCAACACGACCAAGGCCATCACCAAGGGCATCGCCATCGCGACGGCCGTGCTGGCCGCGACGGCGCTGTTCGGCTCCTACACCGATGCCTGGCAGACGGCGATCAGCGAGCTCGACACGTCGGCGCTGTCCCAGGTCCAGATCACCGACGGCAACGAGTTCATCCAGAACGCCCAGGGCGTCATCACCAACCCGTCGACACTCGTCGGCCTGCTCCTGGGTGCGGCCGTGGTGTTCCTCTTCTCGGGCCTGGCGATCAACGCCGTGACCCGCGCAGCCGGCGCCATCGTCTTCGAGGTGCGTCGCCAGTTCCGCGAGATCCCCGGGATCATGGAGGGCACGACCAAGCCCGAGTACGGCAAGGTCGTCGACATCTGCACCAAGGACTCGCTGCGCGAGCTCGCGACGCCGGGACTGCTCGCCGCTCTCACGCCCGTCATCGTCGGGTTCGGTCTGGGCATCGGAGCCCTCGCCGGCTTCCTCGCCGGCGCCATCGGCACCGGTTGCCTCATGGCCGTCTTCCTCGCGAACTCGGGCGGCTCCTGGGACAACGCGAAGAAGATCGTCGAGGACGGCGTCCACGGCGGCAAGGGCAGCCCGGCGCACGAGGCCACGGTCATCGGTGACACCGTCGGTGACCCGTTCAAGGACACCGCCGGCCCGGCCATCAACCCGCTCCTCAAGGTCATGAACCTCGTCGCGGTGCTCATCGCCCCGGCCATCGTCATGCTCTCGGTGGGCGAGGACGCCAGCAAGCCGCTCCGCTACGGCATCGCTGCCCTCGGGCTCGTCGTCGTCGTCACGGCCGTCGCGATCTCCAAGCGTCGCGACCTGGCCATCGGAGGCGACGAGGACGGTGAGCCCTACTCGGAGCTCGACGACTCGGCGCCGGACTCCGGTGCCGTGACCGCTCCCGGTGAGGCCGTCGAGGAGTCGCTCGACTCGCGCGACAACCCCGGCCACGTCGAGATCCCCGCCCAGCGCTGAGGGCGAGCACACGGCATACGCCAACGGCAGTGAACGGCGGCCGGCCCACCCGAGAGGGTGGGCCGGCCGCCGCCTTGTGTGCGCGGCCGGCGCGAGCCGCGCAGATGCTGGTGAGCCGTGCAGCGATCTGAGCGTGGCTGGTCAGGTTGTGCGCGGCTGGGTGCCGGTCAGGCGTGCCTGTGGATGACTCCGCGGAGCACGTGACTGACACTGCCACGATCGGGCATGCGCTCAGACCTGTCCCCGCCCTTCGACCCCACCACACTTCGACTGGCAGGCGACGTCCGCCGCCTGGGCCGCGACACGAATGAGAAGGACGACCAAGGCCGACCCGTCTGGGTGAGGGTGCGTCACGGGGTGGTCGTCAGGGCAGCCACGTGGCGACAGCTCACCGTCGAGCAGCGCCACGCCGCCTTCGTGCACGCCACCGCCCTTCGGATGAAGGCACCGCCCGCGGCGCTCTCGCACACTTCCGCAGCGGCGCTCTGGGGGTTGCCGCGTGTCTCTGCCTGGCCGACGCGACTTGAGGTCATCAGCTCGGCCCGCTCCTCGGGACTAATCGTCAGGCACGACCTGCCGCGAGGAGAGACCGTGCACGTCGCAGGGCTCAGCGTGACCTCGCTGACGCGGACGCTGGTCGACCTCGGGCGCACCGAGAAGCTGCACGATGCCGTCGCCGCAGCCGATCACGCACTGCATCACGAGCTCTGCACGGCGATCGCGCTCGAGGAGGAGTTCGATCGACTGGACGCCGGTGTCCCCGGGCGCGCCAGGGCGAGGCTGGCTCTCGATCTCGCTGATGGCCGCTCGATGTCTGTCGGTGAGTCGTTGTCGCGGGTGCAGATGTTCCGCCTCAACCTGCCGCGTCCGGAGCTCCAGGTGGAGGTGCACGATGGCGACGGTCTCGTGGGGTTCTGTGACTTTGGCTGGGAGGACGTCATGGGGGAGTTCGACGGGCGCAAGAAGTATGGCCTGCGTGACGGCATGGATCCGCAGAAGGCCGAGCGGACCCTGTGGAACGAGAAGAAGCGCGAGGACAGGATCCGTGCCACCAACCGGAAGATGGCGCGGTGGGTGTGGGTCGATGCCCTCCGGCCGAGCCAGATGGCTCGGATCCTCGCGGCGCAGGGGATCCGTCCGTCGGCCGTGAACACCTGGTTCGTCGGTGAGATGGCTGCCAGGCACCCCCGGCACCCCCGGCACCCCGAGCAGCCCAGGCGCCCGAACGTGGCGTGACTTTCTGCGCGGCTGGCGCCATCCGCGTACTGGCTGGCGATCCGCGCAGCGATCGGAGCGCGGCTGGTCACTTTCTGCGCGGCTGGCACGGGCCGCGCAAAAGTGGTCGGGTCGCTCTCGGGTGACTCGGGCGGCTCTAGGCTGGCGCCATGCGCTCCTCGCTCTTCGACCAGTCCAACCTCGAGCTCCAGTCCGAGCAGACCTTCGCCCTGCAGAACCCGCAGCTCCTGCGCGTCCACCTCGGCGGTGACGTCCTCGCCGTCAAGGGTGCGATGGTCGCCTACCAGGGCAACATGCGCTTCGACCACGAGAAGGCCGGCAGCGTCGGCAAGCTCTTCAAGAAGGTCGTCACCGGCGAGGACATCAGCCTCATGCGCGTGTCCGGCGACGGTGAGGTGTTCTTCGCCAGCGAGGCGGGATTCGTCCACCTCATCGAGCTCACCGGCGACGGGCTGAGCATCAACGCCCGCAACCTCCTGGCGTTCGACTCGCAGATCGCGTGGGACATCAAGCGCGTCCAGGGCGCCGGGATGATGAGCGGCGGCCTCTTCAACACCACCCTCGAGGGGACGGGCACGGTCGCCATCCACTCCATGGGTCAGCCGGTCATCCTCGACTGCTCGCAGCAGCCCACCTATGTCGACGTGCAGGCGTGCGTCGGCTGGTCGCTCGGCCTCACCCCGCAGGTCGTCTCGAGCATGAACGTGCGCTCCATGCTGCGCGGCGGGAGCGGCGAGGCGTTCCAGTACGCCTTCCATGGAGCCGGGTTCGTCATCGTGCAGCCGAGCGAATGGGTCCCGCCGGCATCGACCGGTGGCGGTGGAGGCGGCGGCATGCTCGGTGGCCTCCTCGACGGCTGACCGGCCGTGACCCTTCGCACCCCTCGCCTCGACGAGGCCCTCATCGCGCGGCTTCGCGCCGACCTGGCGACCGCCGACTTCACCGTCACCGGCGTCACGGACGCGCTCGGCCCCCTGGCAAGTGGCGCCCTGGCCCGCGAGCAGCCGCTGCCCGCACGCCGCGTGGCCGGTGCCTCGACGGCACCTGTCGCCACCCTGATCCGTCTCTTCACCCTCGGCGACCCCGTCGACGTGGCCGAGGTCGACCGGGCCCTGCCGACCCTGCGCGCGAGCGGTGCCGTGGCACTCGGTCTCGTCGACGAGGAGGGTGACGGCGTCGTGGCCCGGATCGACGTGCGCCCGTATGCCGCGGACGAGCGTCACTGGTGGATCGCCTCCGACCTCGCCGAGCTCGCCACCGGCTCACCGGTCCGCGGCGACCACGTCCTCGGCATCGGTGGCGCATCGACGACGCTGGCGGCCTGGACGATCCGTCGACCGGTGGGTCGCGCCCTCGACCTCGGCACCGGGAGCGGTGTCCAGGCCCTCCATCTGGGTGCCCACGCGGAGTCGATCGTCGCCAGCGACCTCTCCGAGCGCGCCCTGGCCTTCGCCCGGTTCAACGCCGCCCTCAACGAGTGCACGTGGGACCTGCGGTCCGGGTCGATGCTCGAACCCGTGGCCGGAGAGCGCTTCGACCTCATCGTCAGCAACCCGCCCTTCGTCATCACGCCGCGCTCCGGTGAGGTGCCGCTCTTCGAGTACCGCGACGGCGGGGCGTCCGGTGACGCGATCGTCGCCGACCTCGTGCGCTCGGTGGGTGAGCACCTCGAGCCCGGGGGAGTCGCCCAGTTCCTCGGCAACTGGGAGGTCCCACGCGGATCGACGTGGACCGAGCGCGTCGGGTCCTGGCTCGAGGGCGCCGGCGTCGACGCCTGGGTCGTCCAGCGCGAGGTCCAGGACCCGGCGGAGTACGCAGAGACCTGGTCTCGCGACGGTGGTCACCACCCGGGGACGGCGGACTTCGATGCGATGTATGCCGCGTGGCTCGACGACTTCGCGTCTCGCGACGTCGAGTCGATCGGCTTCGGGGTCATCACCCTCCACCGACCGGCGGTCGCGCGGGAGCCGTTTCTCGACCTCATGGACGCCCGGGGCCCGGTGCCCGCGGCCATGGGTGAGCCGGTCCGAGTCGGGCTGGAGGCGCGCACGTGGTTGGCAGAGCACACGGACGACGAGCTCCTCGACCGGGCGTGGAAGGCTCCTGCGGACGTCACCGAGGAGCGGCACACCAGGCCGGGCGCGGCCGACCCGTCGGTCATCGTGGCTCGTCAGGGTGGGGGGCTGGGACGGGTCATCACGCTCACGACGGTCACCGCGGCATACCTGTCGGTCGCCGACGGTGAGCTCACTCCCCGGCAGGCGGTGGGCGCGATCGCCGGCATCCTCGAGCTCGACCCGGTCGAGACCGAGCGCGAGGTCGTCGCCTTCGTGCGTGATGCCGCCAAGGACGGGCTCCTCGTCGCCGTATCCGAGTGAGCGCAGCGGCGTGGCGAGGCTCTTGCCCCCCTAGGTTGGTAGGCATGAGCAACGACAACAGCATCACCAGCCCGGACAGCGACCACGACGACGAGGGCGGTACGGTCTCGGAGGGCGGCTCCGGCGCCCTCAACTCCGAGACCGCACAGGGCGGAGCCGACAGCGTGCCCGACACGCCTGACGTCAACGACTCGGGTGTGGACGGCGCGCAGGACGTCAGCGTCGCCGACGAGCAGGACGGCACCACCTGACCCGTCGGGCAATCCGGAAGCGGATCGGCGACGAATCCCCCGCAGGGTCGCCCCTGGCCCTCCCTGCGAAAGTGAGTTGATCCGCAATGAAGCGCATTCTCATCGGCGCCGCCACCGGCGCCGTCGGACTCGGAGTCGGCCTCATGCTGGCCCCCCTCCCGGCTCAGGCCGGCCACAGCAACGCCCTCGTCTCCGCCCACCTCAACGGTCGCGCCGAGGTCTCCACCACCGAGAAGGGTGTCGTCGGTGACCCCAACGGGCGCGGCGAGGCCTATGTCTTCGGCATCGACGGCGACCCCACGACGCTCTGCTACATCCTCGAGGTGAGCAAGATCGCCGAGCTCGACCAGGCGCCGGGTGGCGCTCGCATGGCCCACATCCACAAGGGCGCCAAGGGCACCAACGGTCCGGTGGAGGTCAACCTCGCGTTCCCGCAGGGTGGCCAGGCCGCCGACTGCCTCACCGAGGGTGAGGCCGGCAAGGGTCTCGACCCGGGCGAGGTCCAGCAGATCCTCGCCAACCCGTCGGCGTACTACGTCAACGTGCACAACACCGAGTTCCCGGGCGGCGCCGTCCGCGGACAGCTCCACACCGACGGCTGAGGTCAGCCACTCCCAGCACCACCAGTGACGACGATCGGTCCGGCCACGAGTGAGTGGCCGGGCCGATCTGTGCCTCGGACGCGGGCATTCGTGCAGGTCGCAAAGCCAGTTGTGAGTGAGTCCTCACTCACTCATACTGGATGACGTGACACCCCGTGCTCCCGCCCTCAGCCCCGACGACCGTCGGGCGTCGATCATCGCCGCCACCCTCCCGCTGCTGCGCTCCAAGGGCAGCAGCGTGAGCACCAAGGAGATCGCCCAGGCGGCGGGCATCGCCGAGGGCACGATCTTCCGCGTGTTCGAGACCAAGGACGCGCTCATCGAGGCGGTCGTCCATGATGCCTTCGACAACTCGGCCCTCATCGGCGAGCTAGCCCAGGTCGACACCTCACTCGCCATGCGCGAGCGCCTCGCCGCCGCGGTCGCGATCATGCAGGAGCACCTGCAGGGGATCTTCCAGCTCATGACGGTCCTTGCCTCCTCGGGCCAGCCGCTCCGCCCGCCCGCAGGTGGTGACGCCCACCGGCGCCGCCACGAGGCCACCGCCGAGCTCGACGCGGCGTTCGTCGAGCTCATGGGCGAGGACGCGGCCCTGCTCCGGGTCCCCGCGCCCACGTTCATCGGCTACCTGAGGATGCTCACCCTCTCGAGCGTGCACCCCATGCTCGACGGCGACTCCTCCACGCCGGAGCAGCTCGTCGACGTCCTCCTCGAGGGCGCCCTCGACCGTGCCCCCGCCCGGGCCGCAGCCGTCGAGCCCGCTGCCCCCACCGCCCGAACCGCTCCCACCACGAAGAACCGGAGGAAGAAGTAGTGCTGCTCCGAGTCATGCGTGACTACCTGGGCCCCTATCGCGGACCACTCGTCGTGCTCGTCCTGCTCCAGCTGGTCGGCACCATCGCCTCGCTCTACCTGCCCAGCCTCAACGGCCGCATCATCGACGAGGGCGTCGCCAAGGGCGACACGGGCTACATCATGTCGGCCGGCGGCTGGATGCTCGCCGTCTCGCTCATCCAGATCGCTGTGACGATCGCCGCCACCTACCTCGGTGCCCGCGTCGCCGCGGGTGTGGGCCGCGACCTGCGCGCCGGCATCTTTGCCAGGGTCGGTGACTTCTCGGCCCAGGAGGTCTCACGCTTCGGCGCCCCGACGCTGATCTCGCGTAACACCAACGACGTCACCCAGGTGCAGACGGTCGTCTTCATGGGCGCGGCGATGATGGTGTCGGCGCCGATCATGATGGTCGGCGGGATCGTCATGGCGCTGCGCGAGGACGTGGGCCTGTCGTGGCTCGTGGCCGTCGCCGTGCCGCTCCTCGCCCTCAGCGTCGCCCTCGTCATCCGCCGGATGATCCCCAACTTCCGGCTCATGCAGGAGTCGGTCGACTGGGTCAACCGGGTGCTGCGCGAGCAGATCACCGGCATCCGCGTCGTGCGGGCGTTCGTGCGCGAGGACCACGAGCGGGCCCGCTTCGCCGAGGCCAACACCCAGTACACCGGGACGGCGTTGGCCGTCGGACGGTTGATGGCCCTGGTCTTCCCGATCGTCATGGTCATCTTCAACGCGTCGACGGTCGCGGTGCTGTGGTTCGGTGCCCAGCGGGTCGACAACGGCCAGATGCAGATCGGTGAGCTGACGGCCTTCATGAGCTATCTCATGCAGATCCTCATGTCCGTCATGATGGCGACCTTCATGTCGATGATGATCGCTCGCGCCACCGTCTCGGCCGGACGCATCACCGAGGTCCTCGACACGGACTCGACCGTCGTCCAGCCGGCCGCCCCCGTGGCGCTGCCCCCGGGCGGAACCTCGGTCGAGCTGCGAGACGTCGTCTTCGCCTATCCGGGCGCGGATGTGCCTGTCCTGCAGGGCGTTTCGCTCACCGCCGAGCCGGGGCGCACGACCGCGATCATCGGCAGCACGGGCTCCGGCAAGTCGACCCTGCTCTCCGTCATACCGCGCCTCTACGACGTCACCGGCGGTGCCGTCCTCCTCGGCGGCGTCGACGTCCGTGAGGCGACGCTCGAGGACGTGTGGTCACGCATCGGGCTCGTGCCGCAGAAGCCCTACCTCTTCACCGGCACCGTCGCATCCAACCTGCGCTACGGCGACGCCGACGCCACCGACGAGGAGCTCTGGGAGGCACTGCGGATCGCCCAGGCCGACGACTTCGTCCGCGCCATGCCGGACGGGCTCGAGTCGGCCATCGCCCAGGGTGGCACCAACGTCTCCGGTGGTCAGCGGCAGCGCCTGGCCATCGCCCGGGCACTCGTCGCCAAGCCTGATGTCTACCTCTTCGACGACAGCTTCTCCGCCCTCGACCTGTCCACGGACGCACGGCTCCGGGCGGCACTCAAGCCGGTCACCCGGCATACGACGGTCATCGTCGTCGCCCAGCGGGTCTCGACGATCATCGACGCCGACCACATCGTCGTCCTCGATGACGGCGCCGTCGTGGGCGCGGGAACCCATGACGAGCTGCTGGAGACGTGCCCGACCTTTGTCGAGATCGTCGAGAGCCAGCGCAGCGCAGAGGAGGCGGCAGCATGAGCGCCGAAGGTGTGAAGACGGCTGAGGAGAAGGCCGCTGAAGCGCGCCGTGGCCCTGCGGGGACCGCGACCAACCGGCACGGCCCGATGTCCATCGGTGTCCCGACCGAGAAGTCCTCGAACTTCAAGCCGTCGGCCAAGCGGCTGCTCGGGCTGCTCCGGCCGGAGCGGCTGGCGCTCTACGGCGTGCTCGCCTTCGCCCTCGCCAGCGTCATCCTCAACGCCGTCGGCCCCAAGATCCTCGGCAAGGCGACCGACCTCATCTTCGCCGGGGTCATCGGCAAGGACCTGCCGAGCGAGGGCTCGGTCGACCAGATCGCCGCCGCTCTCCGAGCAAGGGGTGAGGGCGCCAGAGCCGACCTCATCGAGGGCATGCCGCACCTCGTCCCGGGTGCCGGCATCGACTTCGGCGCTGTGGGGGAGGTCCTGCTCCTCGTCCTCGCGATCTATGTCGTGGCGAGCCTGCTGCAGTGGGCCAGCAGCTACATCCTCACCGGAGCCGTCAACCGCACGATCTTCAACCTGCGGCGTGACGTCGAGGACAAGCTCAACCGGCTTCCGCTGCCCTACTTCGACAACCAGCCTCGGGGTGAGCTGCTCAGTCGCGTCACCAACGACATCGACAACGTCGCGCAGAGCCTCCAGCAGACCCTGAGCCAGCTCCTCACCTCGCTGCTCACGGTGGTGGCGATGGTGGTGATGATGCTCTACATCTCACCCCTGCTCGCCATCATCGCGCTGGTGACGATCCCGATCACGATGCTCGTCACGGCGGCCATCGGCAAGCGCTCGCAGAAGCACTTCGTGCAGCAGTGGAAGTCGACGGGCGAGCTCAACGGCATCGTCGAGGAGACCTTCACGGGGCACCAGCTCGTCAAGGTCTTCGGTCGCCAGGACGAGGTGCGCGCCGCGTTCCGCGAGAAGAACGACGACCTGTTCGACGCCGGCTTCGGTGCCCAGTTCGTCAGCGGCATCATCATGCCGACGATGATGTTCATCGGGAACCTCAACTACGTCGTCATCGCCGTGGTCGGTGGGTTGCGGGTGGCGAGCGGGTCGATGTCGCTCGGTGACGTCCAAGCCTTCATCCAGTACTCCCGGCAGTTCACCCAGCCGCTCACCCAGGTGGCGTCCATGGCCAACCTCATGCAGTCCGGAGTCGCCTCTGCCGAGCGGGTGTTCGACGTCCTGGACGCTCCGGAGCAGCAGGCCGAGAGCGCGGCCCCGACCGTCCTCGACGACCCGCACGGTCGCGTGGCCTTCGAGGACGTGTCCTTCTCCTACTCGCGCGAGACCCCGCTCATCGAGCACCTCGACCTCACCGTCGAGCCGGGCCAGATGGTCGCCATCGTCGGTCCCACCGGCGCGGGCAAGACGACCCTCGTCAACCTCATCATGCGGTTCTACGAGCTCGACTCCGGGCGCATCACCCTCGACGGCGTCGACATCACCGACCTGAGCCGCCACAACCTGCGCGGCGAGATCGGGATGGTCCTCCAGGACACGTGGCTCTTCGGTGGGACGATCCGCGACAACATCGCCTACGGCCGCCCGACGGCGTCCGAGGAGGAGGTCGTCGCGGCCGCCCAGGCGACCTACGTCGACCGTTTCGTGCACTCGCTGCCCGACGGCTACGACACGGTGCTCGACGCCGAGGCCGGCAACATCAGCGCGGGCGAGAAGCAGCTCATCACCATCGCCCGCGCCTTCCTGTCCGACCCGGCGCTCCTCATCCTCGACGAGGCGACCTCGTCCGTGGACACGCGCACCGAGCTCCTCGTGCAGCAGGCCATGGCGGCGTTGCGCCGGGACCGGACGAGCTTCGTCATCGCGCACCGGCTCTCGACGATCCGCGACGCCGACCTCATCCTCGTCATGGAGGACGGCCGGATCGTCGAGCAGGGTTCGCATGCAGACCTGCTCGCCAGCGGTGGTGCCTTCGCAGCCCTGTATGCCGCACAGTTCCGGGCCGCTGTCGCCGAACCCGTGGACTG
Organism: Knoellia altitudinis; assembly: GCF_042666355.1. Taxonomy (NCBI): domain Bacteria; kingdom Bacillati; phylum Actinomycetota; class Actinomycetes; order Micrococcales; family Intrasporangiaceae; genus Knoellia; species Knoellia altitudinis. Next base: position 1,077,830 of record NZ_JBHTDK010000001.1, on the reverse strand, counting down.
ACTCACCTCCACCCCAGCGTCCGCCTCCTCGGTCGAGAAGGCGACCAGAATGGTCGGTGCGCTCGCCGAGACGGAGCACTGATGCGGGAGTAGGTTTGTGCCGTTCGGGCTCCAGGAGCCGCCCTCGATGACGAGGAGGTCGTCGATGTCATCGGCCCTCGCACCAGCACTGATCGCCGCCGAGCCCCTCATCGACGCGAACGCCGTCGACTACCTCATCGTGGGGTTGTACTTCGTCTTCGTCATGGGGATCGGGCTCGCTGCCCGACGAGCCGTGTCGGACTCGATCGACTTCTTCCTCTCCGGGCGCTCCCTCCCGGCGTGGGTGACCGGTCTGGCCTTCATCTCGGCCAACCTCGGCGCCGTGGAGATCATGGGCATGTCGGCCAACGGCGCCGAGTACGGCCTGCCGACGGTGCACTACTTCTGGGTCGGCGCCATCCCGGCCATGCTCTTCCTCGGCGTCGTGATGATGCCGTTCTACTACGGGTCCAAGGTCCGGTCGGTCCCCGAGTTCATGTTCCGGCGCTTCGGCACCGGGGCCCACCTCGTCAACGCGATCAGCTTCGCCGTCGCCCAGCTCCTCATCGCCGGCGTCAACCTCTATCTCCTCGGCTCGATCGTCCAGGCGCTCCTCGGCTGGCCGCTGTGGCTGGCCCTCATCGTCGCCGCCGTGATCGTGCTGTCCTACATCACCCTCGGCGGTCTCTCGGCCGCGATCTACAACGAGGTGCTCCAGTTCTTCGTCATCGTGGCGTCCCTGCTGCCCCTGACCCTCATCGGGCTGAACCGGGTCGGCGGCTACGGCGGGCTCAAGGACAGGCTGACCGAGGCAGCCAACAACGCGCCGGCCGCGGCCGAGGTCGCCCCCGCCGAGCAGCAGCTGAACTCGTGGCCGGGCCAGGCCCTGTCCGGGTTCGACTCGGGGTTCCTCTCGGTCATCGGGATCGTCTTCGGGCTCGGCTTCGTGCTGTCCTTCGGCTACTGGACGACGAACTTCGTCGAGGTGCAGCGCGCCATGGCCTCCAAGTCCATCTCGGCCGCCCGCAAGACGCCCATCATCGGCGCCTTCCCCAAGATGTTCGTGCCGTTCATCGTCATCCTCCCGGGCATGGTCGCCGCCGTCCTCGTCGCGGAGATCGCCGAGCTCAAGAACGGTGGCACCCCTGCAGGAGGAGCCAGCGGCACGGTCAAGTACAACGACTCGCTGCTGCTGCTGATGCGGGACGTGCTGCCCAACGGCCTGCTGGGGCTGGCCATCGCGGGTCTGCTCGCCGCCTTCATGGCAGGCATGGCGGCCAACATCTCGGCGTTCAACACGGTCTTCAGCTATGACCTCTGGGAGCGCTACATCCGCAAGGACCGCAGCGACGACTACTACCTGCGCATCGGCCGCCTGGCCACCGTCGCGGCCACCGTGATCGCCATCTTCACGGCGTCGATCGCGGGGAGCTTCTCCAACATCATGGACTACCTCCAGACCCTGTTCGGCTTCTTCAACGCTCCGCTGTTCGCGACGTTCATCCTCGGCATGTTCTGGAAGAGGATGACCGCGACCGCCGGGTGGACGGGTCTGGTCAGCGGCACTCTGGCGGCGGTCACCGTCGCGTTCCTGTCCGAGGACTCCTTCGGGTCGGCGAGCCTCGGGGTCATCCCGCTGTCCGGTCAGGGAGCCAGCTTCGTCGCGGCGTCGGCGGCCTTCGTCGTCGACATCCTCGTCAGTGTGGCCGTCACGATGGTGACCAAGCCCAAGCCCGCGTCGGAGCTCAGGGGTCTGGTCTACAGCGAGACTCCCAAGGAGGACCTCCACGACCCGGAGGAGGCCTCGTTGCCCTGGTACCAGCGCACGATGCCGCTCGCCGGTCTGGCCCTGGCCCTCGTCCTCGTCCTCAACTTCGCCTTCTAGGAGGTGCCCGACATGTCTGACACCACGACCAAGAAGACCGCCGGAGCATTCGACATCCGCAACTTCATCGGGATGCTGCTCGGGCTCTACGGCCTCATCCTCGTGCTCATGGGCCTCTTCGGTGACAAGGAGCTCGAGAAGACCGGCGGAGTCAACGCCAACCTCTGGACCGGGCTGGCCCTGCTCGCCGTCTCGGCCGGCTTCCTCGTGTGGGCGAAGGTCCGACCGACGGTCGTGCCCGACCACGTCGAACCCGTCGGCGACGATGCGACCCGCCCGGCGCCGCGCAAGAACAAGCCCAACGCCAACAGGTCCAAGAAGAAGAAGAGGCGCTGAGTCCCGGCCCAGCAGCAGACGCAGAACGCCCGGTATGCCGGCCACCCGGCATACCGGGCGTTCTCGCGTTGCCGACGTGGTTCAGGCGAACTGCCAGGACCGCTTCGAGAGGCCAAACCAGAACCCGTCGATGACGCTCTGCCCGTCGATGCCACCGCTGGCGTGGGCTGCGCCGAGACTGACGAAGAGGGGCGCCCAGTGCTCCGTGCGCGGGTGCGCCTCGTGGGCCGCCGGAGCCTTGTCCATGAAGTCGAGGATCGCGTCCACGTCGCCGGCGTCCACGGCCTCGGCCGCCCAATGGTCGAACTCCGAGGAGGGGGCAGGAGGCGCAGCGTCGGCCGGGGCGTGCGGGTCGAACCAGCCGAGGTTGTGGGTCGTGAAGCCGGACCCGATGATCAGCGTGCCCTCGTCACGCAGGGGCGCCAGCCGGGTGCCGATGTCGAAGAGTGCTTGCGGGTCCAGCGTCGGCATCGACAGCTGGAGCACGGGGACGTCGGCCTCGGGGAACATCTCGACGAGCGGCACGTACGCACCGTGGTCGAGGCCGCGCGAGGGGTCCTGGTGCAGGCCACCGCCCGTGTCGCCGAGCAGGCCGGCGACCGAACGGGCCAGCTCGGGCGCGGGTGGCGCGGCGTAGGTGACGTCGTAGTACTTCTGCGGGAAGCCCCAGAAGTCGTACAGCAGAGGCGTGCCCGCGGTCGTCGAGCTCACCGAGATCGGCGCCTGCTCCCAGTGCGCGGACACGACGAGGATCGACGTTGGCCGTGGCAGGTCCTTCGACCACGCCGACAGCTCGTCGGTCCAGCGTTCGTCGTCGGCGAGCGGCGGGGCTCCGTGGCTGAGGTAGATGACCGGGCTGCGCGTGTCCACGACCCGACTCTAGGCCCCCGCTGAAGGTCCCGACCCCGGGCAGGGTCAGCGGGCCGGCAGCCGGGTGATCCAGTAGGAGGCGGTGCCCGGGGAGGCGACGCCGAAGCGGGCGTTGACGGCCCAGAGCCAGCCGCCGGCGAGGGTCGCCGTCGAGGGCACGTCGAGCGTCTCGTCGGAGCGGGCGCCCCGCCAACGCGCGACCCACGTGGAGCCGACGGGGACGAGCTCGAGCACGGAGACCTCGTTCTGTCCCGAGCCGCGCACGTTGTAGAGCGTTGAGCCGTCGAGCTCGAGGCCGTCACCGGCGGTGATGCCGGGCCCGCCACTGACCGGGATCTCGGAGGCGTCACCCGTCGCGGGGTCGACCTGCCAGAGGCCGCCGACACGAGAGTTGTTGAGGATGAGGCTGCCGTCGGCAAGGGCACGGATGCCGTTGGCGTTGACGGCGGTGCCGTCGCCGGCGGGCCAGTCCCCGCCGAGCGGGACGAACGTCGGCGCTGCGCCGGTGGGGGCGCCACCCGGCGTGAGGGCGATGGCGGTCAACCGGTCCGGCACGATGCGGGAGTCGGTCACCCAGACGGTGTCGGTTGTGACCACGAGGTCGTTGAGGAAGACGGCGCCGGGCACGATCGTGTCCTGAACGACGGCGCCGGTGGTGCCGTTGACGGCCCACACGTGACCCACGGAGCCGACGTTGCCCGCGGCCCAGACGAGGTTGGTCCGGCTGTCCCAGAAGAGGCCGCGGATCTGCCGGCCCGCACTCCCGGCGAGCAGGGTGCTCCAGGTCCCGGTGAGCAGGTCACCGGCGACGATCCGTCCGTCGGCGAGGGACCCGACATAGAAACGGGTTCCGGGCCCTGAGGTGATGCCCTCGGGCCGGATGCCGTCAGGGAGCGAGACGGTCTCCGGAGCGGGCGTCGCTCGGCGGCCCTGGGCGGTCGCCGGGTTGGTGACCGAGAGCGAGGACGCGACGATCGACGCGGCGGCGCCGGTGAGGAGGAGGCGACGGGTGGGTGCGGAGGGAGTGTCCATCATCCATTCTGCGCACGTTGTTGAATGTTTGTCGAGGGTTGGCGTCCGTCAGCCAGCGCTGAGGAGCCCGATTCCCAGCGTCGTGAGGCTGATGGCGAGCAGGGCGGCGCCGGCGAAGACGAGCACGATGAGCCGGTTGGGCTCGGTCCGGCCCGCTCCCATCGACGAGAAGAAGAAGCCGGCGGGCATGAGCAGCGCCGAGACGGCGACCCCGGAGCGCGAGAGCCAGCTGAGCGCCCCGGTCTGGTCGGTGGAGTCGACGAGGACCTGGCAGGTGAGGGCGAGAAGCAGCAGCACCCCGGCGTGGGCGTGCCCGGCGCGGGCGAACTTCTCCTGGAACGGCGTCACCTCCTCCCTGCCGCGGACGACCTTGAGCAGGTACAGGCCTCCGCTCTCCACCGTGACTAGCCCGAGGAGCAGGATCCCCGCAGTCGTGCGCGAGGCGTCGGACAGCGTGGCTGTGGCCGTGACGAGGGCCTGGGGGTCGGTCAGCAGAGACATGGAGGACTCCTTGGATAGCGGCTCTCTCCAATAATGGATAGTTTGGCTATCCCATGTCAAGACTGCCGTGGGTATGCCGCCCGCGCACTGTCCAGGTCGCGCTCCAGGAGCGCCGTCGTCGCCTTCTCCTGCTCGGGCGACTCCCACGCGATCCGGGTGACGTCCCGCTGGGCGGCATCGACCACGGAGGCAAGGCCGGCCGCGGAGACGAGCCCTGCGGCATACGCCTCGATGGCGCCGCCGACGGGGGTGTCGACGATGACGATCCCCTCTGACCGCAACGCTGCCCGCTTCTCGTCAGGCAGGGAGACCACGTCGTGGATGAGGACGAGACGGACGGCGTCCGGGTCCGAGGCGATCATCCGACGGCCCACCTCGACGTCGCCCTGGCCGCTGTCGCCGATGAAGACGACGTGCGTCTCGGGCATGAGCCGGCGGAAGCGCTCGAAGTTCTCGATCTTGGCGCCGGCCATCGAGTCGTGGTTGCGCAACCCGTCGAACGTGCCCGACAGCACGGCATGCGGGGGCAGGCCCAGCTCGCGCAGCCCGCGGCGCGTGTGCTGCTCGATGAGGCCGGCCGGGTCCATCGGACGAGCGGTGACGAAGGTGAGGTCACCCGGCCGCTCCGGGTCGCCGGAGTGCCCCGCGTCCAGGGCGCGATAGAGGGCGATGACGCCGGGATAGACCGTGCCGCGGGGGTAGCGGTCGTCATGGAGGGCGCACCGCAGGGTGTCGTCGATGTCGCTGAGCACGTGCAGGTCGGGCACGTCGATGCCGGCGGCCTCGGCGGCGATGTGGTCGAGGATGTCCTGCCGCGCGCCCTCGTCGTCGACGACGTCGAAGACGAGGTGCTCGAGGTCGCGATGGTCCGAGCCCGAGCTGAGCAGGCTCTTGAAGCGGGTGAGGTCAGCCCCCCGGAGCGAGAGGAAGGCGTCGCGGACGAGGTGCTCGCGGGCGTGGTCGGAGGACCAGCGACGGCCCCGGTGCAGGGCGTCGGCGAGCTCGCCGAGGTCGCGCGCCGGGTCGGCGAGGAGCCGGTGGAGGTGCTCGTCGAGCGGGGCTGCTCCCGCGGGGCCGCGCACGAGGACAGCGGCCGGCGACACCCCGAGCTCGAGCCGGACGGCTTCACCGACGGGGTCGCCGTCGACGTGGACCGCGGTGGGCTCGTCGAGCTCCAGGACGACGTGACGCGCTCGGTGGGTGCGCATGCCGGTCCAGCCACCGCGCCGACCGGACAGCACGCCCACCCCGACACCGACCCAGCCGAGGACGCTGCGAGGTGAGACCACGAGCACGTCGAGTCGCCCGTCGGTCATCGAGGCGGACGGCATGAGCGGCAGGCCGAGCGGGAGCACCCGACAGTTGCCGATGAGCACGGTGCGGGCCGAGACCCGTGTCGTCGGGCGGCTGTCGAGCCGGGCCGCGAAGGCGATGGGCGCGCCGGCCGCCCGCCTCAGCAGTGCGGCGAAGTAGGCCGCCCAGCCCAGCTGCTCCTTGCTGCGCTCCCTCGTGGCTGCGAAGGCCTCCGCGTCCATCCCGACCCCGGCGACGACGGCGACGTCGAGGGTCTGTGTCGACCCGTCGGCCCGGGTGAGCGTCACCCACGCGAGGTCGCAGTCGCGCGCGGACCCGTCGACGGCCACGTCAGCGGCAAGGTCGAGCGAGCCGTGCACGCCGATGGTGCGGGCCCAGAGGTTGGCCGTGCCGGTGGGGATGACGCCGAGGGCGACCCGGTCTGCGGTGTGACCGGCGAGGGAGAGGGCGGCAGCGACGTCGCGGACCGTGCCGTCCCCGCCGATGGCGACGAGGCGGTCCACGCCCCGGCCGAGGAGGTCGGCGACCTGCTCGGCCCCGGGTGAGCCTGCCGAGGTCTCGAGCACGATCGGCTCCGGCCAGCCACGTTGCCTCGTGGCCCTGCGCAGAGCGGCGACCGCCGCCGCGCTCCGGGGCTTGCCCGGATGCACGACCACGCCGCACAGGTGCTCAGTCACGGGCGTCGTGGACGAGGATGGCCACCTGCACCCGGTTGTCCACCCCGAGCTTGGTGAAGAGGCGTCCGACGTGGGTCTTGACGGTCGGCACGCCCATGTAGAGCTCGGCCGAGATCTCGGCGTTGCTCAGACCGCGGCCGACGGCATCGGCAACCTCTCGCTCGCGTTCGGTGAGCATGGCGAGCCGGGCCCGGGCGGCGGTGCGCTCACCAGCACCCGGGTCTGGGCCTGCGACAGCGGCGATGAGCTGGGCGGTGACACTGGGAGAGAGCATCGGCTGCCCCGCGGCAACCGTCCTGACCGCCTCGACGAGACGCGCCGGGGGAGTGTCCTTGAGCATGAACCCGGCGGCCCCCAGTCGCAGGGCGCGCAGGACCATGTCATCGGCGTCGAACGTCGTGAGCACGATGATCTTGAGTGACGGATCGCGGCTGAGGAGAGCCTCGGTCGCGCTCAGTCCGTCCCGCACCGGCATGCGGATGTCCATGAGCACCAGGTCCGCGCCGGACGCGGGCACGACGGTGAGGGCGTCCTCGCCGTTGGTCGCCTCACCCACGACGGAGATGCCGGAGTTGCCGCCCAGCATCATCCCGAGGGCGGCGCGCACCATCGGGTCGTCGTCGACGATGGCGAGCCGGATGGACTCGGATGGAGGTGTGCTCACACCTGCCACGGTATCCACGCGCGGACGACGTAGCCACCAGTGGCATCGGGCCCGTGCCCGAGTCGTCCACCCGCGAGTCCCACCCGCTCGTCGAGTCCGATGAGCCCGAGTCCGGAGTCGGGGAGCGACGACGGGTGGCTGCCGACCGGTGCGGCATTGCGAACGACGACGGTCAGCCCGTCGTCGGCGCTGCCGCCCAGGGTGACGGTCACCGACGTTCCGGGGGCGTGCTTGCGTGCGTTGGTGAGGGCTTCCTGGACGACTCGGTATGCCGTCCGCCCCTGTCCCTCGGGCACCTCACCATCCAGCGTGTCGTCGAGGCTGACCCGCAGACCGGCAAGGCGCTCGGCCTCGACGAGTCCGGCGATGTCGCCGATGAGCGGCTGTGGTCGCTCCGGCCCGGCCTCGGTCGGGACGGTGGGGTCGCGCAGCACTCCGAGCACCTCTCGCAGGTCCCGCAAGGCCTGGTGGGCGTTCTCCTCGATGGTCCTCGCCGCCGTCGCCTGCTCCTCCGGAGTGAGGTCGGTGCGATAGCTCAGGGCTCCGGCGTGCATCGCGACGAGCGAGATCCGGTGTGCGAGAACGTCATGCATCTCGCGGGCGATGCGAGTGCGTTCTGCGGCCTGGGCCTGGGCCACCCGTGCCTGCTGCTCCCGCTCGGCGGTGAACGCCCGGTCGCGCAGCGAGTCCATGAGGTTGCGCTGGGAGCCCATCGCGTAGCCCACGGCGACGACGATCCCGACGATGAGCACACCGAAGAGGAGCGAGGCCCACAGCGGCAGGTCGTCCTCACCCGGATAGAAGCGCTCCTGGACGATGCCGGCCACCACGTTGAGGGGGAGGACCACCGGGAGCAGTCGCCAGCGATGCCGCGACGCCACCGAGCCCACCGCCCAGGTCGCGGGTCCGGCGCTGGTCGCCGAGACGAAGGAGGCGAGTCCGGTGAGGACGGCGACGGGCCCGGGCCAGCGGTGTCGCCAGCGCATGAGGGCGAAGGAGCCGAGTCCGAGCAGCGTGTCGCCGATGAGGAGCCACGTCATGATGGGCTCGTCGCCGACGTTCGCGTCATCCATCGCGACGGCGACCGCTCCCCAGGCCACGGCGCTGATGAGCAGCGCCAAGCCGTAGCGCCAGGCCGAGCTGAGGCGGCTCGTGGCAGTCGATTGGGAGTCGGGCATGCAGTGAGCCTAGGCAGGTGAAGGCGACGTCCGCGTCAGTCCACGGACTACCGACGGCGAGCGGACGGCATACCAAAGTTGTATGCCGCTCGGGACCGGGGACCGATGTGCGCACCCGGGCGCACGGACCAGAGTGGTCGTCATGATCACAGTCGAGAACCTCACGAAGCGCTATGGCGGGTTCACCGCCGTGAACGACATCTCCTTCGAGGTCCGCCCGGGGAGCGTCGTCGGGTTCCTCGGACCCAACGGCGCGGGCAAGTCCACCGCGATGCGGATGATGACCGGCCTCACGCCGGTGACGAGCGGTCGGTCGACCATCCTGGGCAAGGCCTACCGCGACCTCCACAACCCCGGGCGCCAGGTGGGCGTCATGCTCGACGCCTCCGCCCAGCACCCGGGCCGCACCGGCCGCGAGGTCCTGCGTCTCGCGGGGATCCAGATCGGCGTGCCGAAGTCACGCGTCGACGAAGCCCTCGCCATCGTCGGTCTCACCGACGAGGAGGCCGGCCGGCGCGTGCGCAACTACTCGCTCGGCATGCGTCAGCGGCTCGGACTCGCGTCGGCGCTGCTCGGCCAGCCCGAGGTCCTCATCCTTGACGAGCCGGCCAACGGCCTCGACCCACAGGGCATCCACTGGATGCGTGGACTGCTGCGCGGCTTCGCCGACGGCGGCGGCACCGTGCTCCTGTCGAGCCACCTGCTCCATGAGGTGCAGGTCATCGCCGACGACCTCGTCATGATCGGCCGTGGGGAGATCGTCGCCATGGGCACCAAGGACGAGCTGCTCAGCCGTGGAGGCACGACCGTGCGCTCGAGCGACAACCGTGCCCTCCTCGCTGCGCTGCGGCGCGCCGGGGTCGTCGCCAACGACATCTCGTCCGGGCTCGTCGTCGACGCCGAGCCCGGGGTCGTCGGCCAGATCGCCCTCGACGAGCGCATCGTCCTCCTCGAGCTCCGCTCCGGTGGCTCGGAGGGTCTCGAGGAGATGTTCCTCAGCCTCACCGCCTCCACGTCACGCGAAGGGACCGCAGCATGACCACCACCGACACGCGCAACCCCGACATCGACCCGAACCTCGCTCGACCGGTCGCCACCTCGGACCCGGACGGACGCCCCGGCGTCCCGATGCAGCGGCTCATCAACGTCGAGCTGCGCAAGATGGTCGACACCCGGGCCGGCCGCTGGATGCTCATCGTCATGTCGGCGATCTCGCTCATCGTCGTGACCGTGCTCCTCATCTGGGGAGAGGCGGACGAGATGACCTATGGCAGCTTCCTCGGGTTCACCTCGCTCCCGCTGGTCATGCTCCTGCCGATCGTCGGCATCATGGCCGCCACTGCCGAGTGGAGCCAGCGCACCGGCCTCGTGACGTTCACCCTCGAGCCGCGACGCGGTCGAGTCATCGTCGCCAAGATCGTCGCAGCTGTCATTCTCGGACTCATCGTCACCGCGACGGCATTCGCTGCCTCGGCGTTGGCCAACGTCATCGGTGGCGGCGTGGCAGGCGGTGACGGCACGTGGGACGTCACCTGGACCGTCGCTGTCGGAGTCATCGTCGCCTTCGCGATCTATGTGCTGCAGGGGCTGGCGTTCGGGTTCGTCTTCCTCAACACGCCCTTCGCGATCGTGGCCTCCCTGCTCCTGCCGACCCTGTGGACCGTGGCGACGAGCCTGGTCCAGGCGCTCCAGGAGCCGAGCAAGTGGCTCGACCTCAACCAGGTCACCGGACCGCTCTTCGAGGGCACGATGACCGGTGAGAACTGGGGACAGCTCGCCACATCGGTGGGCGTCTGGGTGCTGCTGCCGCTCGCGATCGGGTCCTACAGGGTCATTCACCGCGAGGTGAAGTAGCCAGAGCCGAGCGCTGCCGAGCAGGGTGAGGCAGCGCGGACGACGGACGCCCTCGGCGGAGGGTGCTCGGTGGGAGGTCAGGGGCCCACTGAGCACTCCCCACCGGGGGCGTCCGTCGGGGCCTCTGTGACGAGTCGGGTGTCCTGTGTGCCGCGACTCGTCACAGAACCCCCGACTGGTCGAGCCTGGGCGTCAGGTGATGCTGGCGCGGAGCTCCCGGGCGAGGACCTTGCCGGTGGCGTTGCGGGGGAGCTCGTCGAGGAAGTGCACCTCGCGGGGCACGCAGTGCCGGGCTCGGTGGGCCTTGACCTGGGCCTTCACGTCGTCCTCGCTGAGGGTCGCGCCGTCGTGGAGCACGACGAAGGCCGCGAGTCGCTGGCCGAACTCCGGGTCGGGCACTCCGACGACCGACACCTCACGCACCGCGGGATGCTCGACGAGGAGCGACTCGACCTCGATCGGATAGACGTTCTCGCCGCCGCTGACGATCATGTCGTCGTCGCGACCGTCGACGTAGAACAGGCCGTCCTTCACGTGGCCCATGTCGCCCGTGGAGACGAGCCCGTCGACGAAGTCCTTGGTCGACCCCGAGGTGTAGCCGTCGAAGACGAGGTCGTTGCCACAGAAGATGCGGCCGGTCTCACCCGGCGCCACCTCACGGTTCTCGGCGTCGAGGATCCTGACGACCGTGCCGAGCGGGGGTGTGCCCGCGGTGTCGGGGTCGCGGCGCAGGTCCTCGGGCGTCGCGATGCAGATCCACGACGCCTCGGTCGAGCCGTAGAGGTTGTGGAGGACGTCGCCGTACTCGTCCATGAACGTGCGTGTGAACCCGTGGGGGTAGGCCGAACCCGACGTCGCCACGACGCGCAGGTTCGTGCGGCGGTCCTTGCCGCCGGGGTCGGGAGGCAGCTCCATCAGCCGCTGGAGCATCACGGGGATGGCGAACATCGCGTGGCACTGCTCCGCCTCCAGAGTGTCCTTGGCCGCCTGGGGGTCGAAGCGTCGCTGGAGCACGATCGTGGCCCGGAGGGCAAAGCTCAGCTGCATCGCGGCATACCCCCAGGTGTGGAAGATCGGCGCGCTGATCAGGATGCGGTCCTGCGCCCGCAGGGGGATCCGTTCGATGATCGAGACCAGGGGGCCGAAGCCACCGGGGGTCTTGCGGGCAGCGCCCTTGGGAGTGCCGGTCGTCCCCGAGGTGAGGATGATCGTGCGCCCACCCCTGGCGGGTGGGGTGAGGTTGCTCGGTGCCGGCGCCGCCTCGAGCTCGGCGACCCAGTCGCTCTCGCGGATGACGGTGATGGTGTCGGGAAGGTCGTCCACCACCCCGTCGAACTCGTCGTCGTGGATGAGCGCGGTGAGCTCTTGCTGGTCCGCGACGAGGGCGAGCTGGCCGGTGGACAGGCCCGTGTTCATGAGCACGAGGTCGATGCCCACGGCCGCTGCTCCGGTCATGACCTCGATGGCGCCGACGTGGTTGCGAGCGAGCAGGCCCAAGCGCTGCCCGGGGCGAAATCCCCTGTCCAGCAGCAGGTCTGAGACCTGCTCGGAGCGGGTGAGCAGCTCGGCCCAGGTGACCGGCCCGCGCAGCTCGTCGATGACGGCCACGCGCTCGGGGCTGCGACGGGCGGCCTGGCGCAGCTCGCCGGCGAGGCCGAAGCCCCACTTGTGCAGTGAGCGGAGCTGGCTGACCTGCCGGTGGGGTGGGCCGAGCGCGAGCAGGCCGCGCCTGGCCATGACGGCACCGACCGTGAGCAGGCTGATCGACATGCGATCAGCCCTTGGGGGTGTCGAACCAGTTCTGGAAGGCCATGGCGGCGCTGAGGTCTCCTCGGGCCTTGATCTTGCCCGTCATCACCATCATGGTCGGGTTGCCCGAGCCGGTGATGAGCTTCGCGAACTCGGCCGGGCCGAGCATGATCGAGGTCGTGGGCTCCTGCGTCGGCGACTTCTCGACGGCACAGGTGCCGTCCTTGATGACGACTGCGTAGGTGTCGTCGCTCCCACCCGGCCCACCCGTGATGCGCCAGTTGACGCGGGCGTCGGCGCCCTTGGCCTTCTCGGGGTTGAAGAGCGTGGGGAACCGGTCGAAGATCGCGTCGAGGATCCTCTGACGGTGCTCGCCACCCATGACCTCGTTGATCTCCTTGTCGGAGAGCGTCCTCACGGTCGCTGCGAACTCCGCCGGGTCCATCGTGGCGAAGGTCGTGGGGTCGAAGTGGGTCATCGCGAGGTTCCTCCTCGTTGAGGGCAGGTGATCAGGCTCGACCCTACTTGCGGGTAGCCAGGGCGACAAGGGCGACAGGGCGCGGTCATCCGTGCCGCCGGTCACACCACGGGCAGGCGGGAGGGCGAGGCCGTGTCCTGCCGACCGGGGCACCTGGCAGGTGTGTGACAGGACACGGTGGCGCCCGGGGGTCAAGCCTTCTTGGTGGCCTTCTTCGCCGTGGTCTTCTTGGCTGCGGCCTTCTTGGTGGTGGCCTTCTTCGTCGTCTTCTTGGCGGCGCGCTTGCGGGTCGTCGGACCCTTGGCGCGCTTCTCGGCGAGCATCTCGAAGGCGCGCTGGGCAGTCATCGTCTCGAGGTCGTCGTCGCGGCGGAGCGTCGTGTTGGTCTCGCCGTCGGTGACGTACTCGCCGAAGCGACCGTCCTTGACGACGACCGGCTTGCCCGACACGGGGTCCGGGCCGAACTCCTTGAGCGGCGGCTTCGCGGCGGCCCGGCCACGCTGCTTGGGCTGGGCGTAGATCGCCTCGGCCTGCTCGAGCGTGATGTCGAAGAGCTGCTGCTCGGTCTCGAGGGAGCGCGAGTCGGTGCCCTTCTTGAGGTAGGGGCCGTAGCGACCGTTCTGAGCCGTGATCTCGACCTGCTTCTCGACCTCCTTGCCGTCCTCGCCGGTGACCTTGTCGGTGGTGACGCCGACGACGCGCGGGAGCGAGAGCAGCTTGAGCGCCGTGGCGAGGTCGAGCGTGGCCAGGTCCATGTCGGCGAAGAGCGAGGCAGTGCGGGGCTTGACCTTGGCCTTGCCCTTGAGGGCGGCGGTCTCCTCGTCCAGCACCTCCGTGACATACGGCCCGTATCTCCCTGCCTTGGCCACGATGTCGCGACCGTTCTCGGGATCCTGGCCCAGGACGCGGCCATCGTCGGCGGCCGTGTCGAGCAGCTCGCGCGCCTTCTGCGGCGTCATCTCGTCGGGGGCGATGTCGTCGTTGATCGTCGCGCGACGCGGGGTCGCGGGCTTGTCGGAACCCTCGCCACTCTCGCCGCCGCCGTCAGCGGAAGGTGCGTCGCCGGCATACGCCTCAGTGACCTCGCCGGTGACGGGGTCGACACCGGCGGGTGCGACCTCCTCGACGTAGGGGCCGTAGCGACCGACGCGCACGACGATGCCGTCACCGATGTCAATGGTCGAGATGGCGCGGGCGTCGATGTCGCCGAGGTCGGCGACGAGGTCCCGCAGGCCCTCGCTGGAGCCCGCCTCGTCCCCGAAGTAGAAGCGCTTGAGCCACGTCACCCGCTGGGCGTCGCCGTTCGCGATCTGGTCGAGGTCCTCCTCCATCGACGCGGTGAAGTCGTAGTCGACGAGCCGGGTGAAGTGCTCCTCCATGAGGCGCGTCACCGCGAAGGCGAGCCACGACGGCACGAGCGCGTTGCCACGGTTCGAGACGTAGCCGCGGTCCTGGATGGTGCCGATGGTGGAGGCGTAGGTCGACGGGCGGCCGATGCCCTTCTCCTCCATGGCCTTGACGAGCGTGGCCTCGGTGTAGCGGGCCGGCGGCGACGTGTCGTGACCGTCGGCCTCGGCGCGGATGACCTTGAGCGCGGTGCCCTCGCCGAGGCGGGGGAGGCGACGCTCCTCGTCGGCGTTGGCGTTGCGCTGCTCGTCCCGACCTTCCTCGTATGCCGCCATGAAGCCCCGGAACGTGATGACCGTCCCGCTCGCGGTGAACTCGACCCGCTCTGCGGGTGCCTCGCGGTCGAGGGTGGCGCCGAGCTTCACGGTTGCCGTCGAACCCTTGGCATCGGCCATCTGCGAGGCGATGGTGCGCTTCCAGATGAGCTCGTAGAGCGCGAACTCGTCGCCGCGGAGCTCGCCGGCGACCTGGGCCGGAGTGCGGAAGCGGTCACCGGCGGGGCGGATGGCCTCGTGGGCCTCCTGCGCGTTCTTGACCTTCTTGGCGTAGTTGCGCGGGGAGTCGGGGACGTAGTCGCCGCCGTAGAGGTCGCGCGCCTGCTGGCGGGCGGCGGTGAGGGCCGACTGCGACAGCGCGGTGCTGTCGGTGCGCATGTAGGTGATGTAGCCGTTCTCGTAGAGCCGCTGCGCGACCCGCATCGCGTTCTTGCTGCTGAGGCGCAGCTTGCGGGAGGCCTCCTGCTGCAGGGTGCTCGTGGTGAACGGTGCGCTGGGACGGCGGGTGTAGGGCTTCTCGCTGACGCTCACGACGCTGACGTCGGCAGCCATGACGGCATGGGCGATGCCGGTCGCGGCGGTCTCGTCGAGGTGGGCGACCTCGCCCTTGAGCCGGCCGTCGTCACCGAAGTCACGGCCCGTGGCGACGCGCTTGCCGTCGACGGAGGACAGGCGGGCCGTGAAGGCGGAGGAGGTGGCGTCGGGGGTGAACTCGCCCTCGACGTCCCAGTAGTTGGCGGAGCGGAAGGCCATGCGCTCGCGCTCGCGCTCGACGACCATGCGGGTCGCGACGGACTGCACGCGGCCGGCGGACAGGCCCGCCTTGACCTTGCGCCACAGGACCGGCGAGATCTCGTAGCCGTAGAGACGGTCGAGGATGCGGCGGGTCTCCTGCGCGTCGACCAGCGCCGTGTCGAGGTCGCGGGTGTTGGCCGCGGCGCGCTGGATGGCCTCCTTGGTGATCTCGTGGAAGACCATGCGCTTGACCGGGACCTTGGGCTGCAGGGTCTCGAGGAGGTGCCACGCGATGGCCTCGCCCTCGCGGTCCTCATCCGTGGCGAGGTAGAGCTCGTCGGCGCCCTTGAGCAGCCGCTTGAGCTCGCCCACCTTCTTCTTCTTGTCGGCGTCGACGATGTAGTAGGGCTCGAAGTCGTTGTCGACGTCGACACCGAAGCGGCCGAAGGGGCCCTTCTTGATGTCGGTGGGCATCTCCGAGGGCGTCGGGATGTCGCGGATGTGGCCGACGGACGCCTCGACGTCCCAGTCGGGGCCGAGATAGCCGGCGATGGTCTTGGCCTTGGCGGGCGACTCGACGATGACGAGCTTGCGGCCCGTCCCTGGCTTGGCGGTCGGACTCATGGCGCATCGATCCTGTTCTGATCACCTCGTGCAGCGGATTCGTCGCTGCTCCGACGAGGGAACGACAGTGACGGTACAGGTTCGCGTCCTCCCGGCGGGCAGGCTCCCCGCAGGGTGAGCGGGCGTCAGGGGATGACCAGCGACTTGCCCCGGGCGTGGAACTCGCCCTGCCGGCGCAGGACCTCCGGTGCGTCCTCGAGCGACCAGCGCTGCTCGATGAGGGGCTCGAGCCGGCCGGTGGCGACCTGCTCGACGAGCCAGCCCTGGTCGGTCACGCTGCGTGACGCGACCTTGAACGCGGGTGCCTTCTCGCCGGTGAGGGCGAAGAAGACCGGGACAGCCAGCATGCGGGGCATCGGCTTGACCCACGTGGACTTCGGGGCCGTGATGGAGACGTAGGTGCCGCCCTTGACGAGGAGCGTGCGGCAGTCGCGCAGGGGCATCGTCCCGGCGTTGTCGAAGAAGACGTCGAAGCGGTCGCCGAGATCGCGGACGTCCTGTCGGGTGTAGTCGACGACGCGGTCGGCGCCACCTGCCTGGGCGTGCTCGACGTTTCGGGTGCTGCACACCGCGGTGACGTGGGTGGCGCCGAGAAGCTTGGCCAGGCGGACGGCGAAGCTGCCCACTCCGCCGGAGGCGCCGGCAATGAGGACCCGTTGTCCCTCGCGCAGGTTGCCCCAGTCCCGAAGACCTTGAAGGGCGGTCTCAGCGGCGACCCCCAACGTGGTGGCCTGCTCGTGGGAGACGCCTTCGGGCAGCGGCTGCCACCAGTCCTCGGGGGCCATGGCGTACTCGGCGAACCCACCTCCGTCGAGCTCACCGAAGACCTGGTCGCCGATGCGGTGCCGGGTGACTCTTTCGCCGATGGCGACGACCTCACCGGAGGCGTCGGCGCCCGGGACCTGCCGCTTGGGTCGGCGCAGGCCGAGGGAGGGGCGGGCGAACATCGGCAGGCCAGTGACGTAGTGCCAGTCGAGCGCGTTGACCGAGGCGGCCCGGACCCGGACGAGGACCTCGCCGACGCCGGGGGTGGGAGTCGGGACGGTGCGCACCGACACGACCTTTTCGGGAGGCCCGTAGCGCTCGTGGAACGCGCTGCGCATGGTCGAGGGGACGAGCGGCGACCGTTCGGTGGTGGGGGACTGGGTGGACTCGGACATGAGGTGCCTCCTGGTGGGAGCCGGCGGGGCCCGCTGGCTACTTACGCCGTAAGGTATGGCTTACGGAGTAAGTTCGTCAATGGCCCGGATGGATACGATGCGGACCGACGAGGAGGACCTTCGTGACCAACACCGCGCGGCGACCCGCTCGCCGGCCTCTGAGCCGCGACCGGGTCCTTCGCCGCGCCGTGAAGCTTGCCGACATCTCCGGGCTCGACGCCGTCTCGATGCGTCGACTCGGCGCCGACCTCGGCGTCGAGGCGATGTCCCTCTACAACCACGTGGCGGGCAAGGAGGCCCTGCTCGACGCGATGGTCGAGCACGTCGGCGCCGAGCTCAACGCCGTGATCGCGGCGCTCGACCTGCCCGACCCCGCGAAGGACTGGGCCGCCGCCCTCCGTGCCCGGTCCCTTGCCGCCCGCGAGGTGATGCTCAGACACCCCTGGATGCCGACCGTCCTGCAGAGCCGGACGACGATGAGCCTCGAAGTCGTCCGCTACTACGACGGCGTCGTCGCGATCCTCATGGCTGGGGGCTTCGGCCACGACCTCACCCACCACTCGCTGCACGCCCTCGGCAGTCGCGTCATCGGCTTCAGCCAGGAGCTCTTCGACCCCGGCGACGGTGGCGAGGACACCTCCCAAGAGGTCCTGGCCCAGATGGCCGAGGTCGTGCCCAACCTCGTGGCGATGATGGCGAACGCCCCGCACACCGACGGCCCAGAGCAGACCCTCGGGTTCTGCGACGACCAGACCGAGTTCGAGTTCGGGCTCGACGTCGTCCTTGACGGGCTCGAGAAGCGCCGTCCCCGCAAGGGCTGACGGACGCACAGGGCGAGCGGGCGGCATACCTGCCGGTCGTCTCGAGAAGTGGCTTGACCCTGACGCGACGTGAGGCGGGACGGTGTCCCCATGACCGATGTTCGAGAGACTGTGGCCGTGGACGAGCTGCTCACGGTGGGCCAGGTGGCGCAGACCTTCGGCGTGACGGTGCGAACGCTGCACCACTACGACGAGGTCGGGCTGCTGTGCCCGTCGGAGCGTTCGCTCGCCGGCTACCGCCTCTACACCGCCGCCGACCTCGAGCGGCTGGCGACGATCGTCACCTACCGACGGCTGGACCTGCCGCTGCACGAGGTGGCCTCGCTGCTGCGTGGTGAGGGCTCGAGCCTGGAGCACCTGCGGCGTCAGCGCAATGCGGTCATGAGCAAGGTCGAGGAGCTGCACGGGCTCGTCGACGCGATCGATCGAGCACTGGAGAGAGAGATGAACGAGACGCCGGCGACCCACGAGGACCTCAAGGAGATCTTCGGGGACGGGTTCAAGGACGAGTACCAGGCCGAGGCGCAGGAACGCTGGGGCGAGACCGACGCATGGAAGCAGTCGAACCGACGCACCAAGGGCTACACCGTGGCCGACTGGGAGCGGATCAAGACCGAGATGGGCGCCGTCAACGACGCGTACGTCGCCGCCATGGAAGCCGGGCTGCCGGCGGACTCGCCCGAGGCGATGGATGCCGCGGAGGCCGCCCGCCTGCAGATCCACACCTGGTTCTACGACCTCGACCACGACTTCCACCGCAACCTCGCCGACATGTACGTGGCCGACCCGCGGTTCACGAAGACGTACGAGGACATCGCACCGGGCCTCGCGGTCTATGTGCGGGACGCGATCCACGCGAACGCCGACCGCCACGCCCCGTGACGCCTCGCCTCGTGTGTATGAGGCCACGCTGGAGCGCGCGCTGAGGCACACGAGACGGGTTGTCCGGCGCCTCGCCTAGGCTCGGGCGCGTGACGGACGGACTCTTCATCGCCTTCGAGGGCGGCGACGGCGCGGGCAAGTCGACCCAGGTGCGCCTGCTCGCGGATGCCCTGGAGTCCGCAGGCCGCGAGGTCGTCGTGACCCGTCAGCCCGGAGGCACCCCGCTCGGTGCCCAGATCCGCGACCTCGTCCTCCACGGTGACCACGTGTCCCCGCGGGCCGAGGCCCTGCTCTTCGCCGCCGACAAGGCGCACCACGTCGACCAGCTCATCCGCCCCTCCATGGACCGGGGCGCAGTCGTCATCACCGACCGTTACACCGATTCGGCCGTGGCCTACCAGGGCGCCGGGCGCGACCTCGGCGCCGTCGAGGTCCACGACCTGCAGATGTGGGCCGTCGGCTCGCTCGTGCCCGACCTCACCGTCATCGTCGACGTCACCGCCCAGGAGGGGCGCCGCCGGCGAGGTGAGGTCCACGACCGGCTCGAGGCCGAGGCCGACGCCTTCCACGACGCGATCCGGCACCACTACCTGGCCATGGCCCAGGGGTCCCCGGAGCGCTACCTCGTCGTCGACGGCACGTCGTCGCCGGAGTCGATCCATGCCGCCGTGGTGGGTCGCCTCGCGTCGTCCGGTCTGCTGGGGAGTGGGACGGTGTGACCGTCTGGCGGGACGTCATCGGCCAGGACCCGGCCATCGCCACCCTGTCGCGGGCGGTGGCCGACCCGGCCGCCATGACCCACGCCTGGCTGTTCACCGGGCCGCCGGGGTCGGGTCGCTCGGTCGCAGCCCGGGCCTTCGCGGCCGCGCTGCAGTGCCCCACGGGGGGATGCGGCGAGTGCCGGGAGTGCCGCACCGCCGCCGACGGCACGCACGCCGACGTCGACCTCATCGCCACCGAGGGCCTCTCGATCAAGGTCGAGCAGGCCCGCGACCTCGTGGCGCTCGCGGCCCATCGCCCCTCGGTCGGCCGCTTCCGCGTGGTCATCGTCGAGGACGCCGACCGGCTCACCGAGCGCGCTGCCGACGCGCTCCTCAAGGCTCTCGAGGAGCCGACGCCCCGGACCGTGTGGATGCTCTGCGCCCCGTCCGTCGAGGACGTCATCATCACCATCCGCTCGCGCTCGCGGCACGTGCGGCTGCGCACCCCGTCGGTCGAGGCCGTCGCCGACCTGTTGGTGCGCCGTGACGGGGTCGACCCGCCGATGGCCATGTATGCCGCCCGAGCAGCCCAGTGCCACGTCGGCCTGGCGCGTCGGTTGGCCCGCGACGAGAACGCCCGCATCCGCCGGCACGACGTCATCACCCTCGCGTCCAAGATCCGCACGGTGGGTGACGCCATCGACGCCGCGTCCGACCTCTCGACCATCGCCACCGAGGAGTCCCAGGCGTCGTCGGCCGAGCGGGACGCGGCTGAGCGGGCCAAGCTCCTGGAGGTCCTCGGCGGTGACCCCTCGGCCCGGACCCAGCCTCCCCACATCCGGTCGCAGCTCTCGTCGCTCGAGAAGGACCAGAAGGCCCGGGCCACCCGGTTCTCGCGCGACATGGTCGACCGCGCCCTCGTCGACCTGCTGTCGGTCTATCGCGACGCGCTGGTCCTGCACACCGGCGCGCAGACGGCACTCGTCAACGAGGACGCCCGCCAGACCGTGCAGCAGGTCGCCCAGGTGCTTCCTCCGGTTCGGGTGCTCGTCGCCATGGACGCGATCGGCACGGCGCGTGAGCGCATCGCCGCCAACGTCCAACCCCTCCTCGCGCTCGAGGCCATGGCGCTCGAGCTCCGCCTGCCCCGCTGACACCTGGTGCGTCCGACGAGGGCTCGCCGCGCACGCTCGGGGGCGGACGGCATACCTCAGGATCGGCCCGTAGGGTCAGCTCATGCTGCGTCGTGTCGCCCCCATCGCTGCCCTGACCTGCCTCGCCCTCGTGCTGTCCGGGTGCTCCACCGTGGGGGACCTGATGGACCGGGAGTCGGCAAGGCCGTCGCCGGTCGAGCCGCAGAAGCCGCCCGCCGGCATGGAGGGCCTCGACGCGCTCTATGCGCAGGACCTGCAGTGGTCGGACTGCTCGGGCGGGCAGTGCGCCAAGCTCACGGTGCCGCGGGACTACGCCGAGCCGGAGGGCGCCACGATCGAGGTGTCCGTGCTGCGGGTGCCCGCGCGCAGGCAGTCGCAGCGGATCGGCGCGCTCGTCGTCAACCCGGGGGGGCCGGGAGGGTCCGGCGTCGACTACGCCAGGGCGGCGGACTTCATCGTCGGTGCCGGCGTGCGCCAACGCTTCGACGTGGTGGGCTTCGACCCCCGTGGAGTGGGGCGCTCGGCGCCGATCGACTGTGTGAGCGACAGCGAGCTCGATGCGTTCCTCGGATTCGACCCCACGCCGGACGACGCCGGTGAGGACGAGAAGTTCGCGGCCAACGCCAAGAGCTTCGCGGAGAAGTGCGGAGCCAACGCTGGCCCGCTGCTCGGCCACGTGTCCACCGTCGACGCCGCCAAGGACATGGACGTCCTGCGGGCGAACCTCGGCGAGGCCAAGCTGCACTATCTGGGCAAGTCCTACGGGACCTACCTCGGAGCGACGTACGCCGACCTGTTCCCCCAGCTCGTGGGTCGCTTCGTCCTCGACGGGGTCGTCGCGCCGGACCTGACGTCGGCCGAGGTCAACCTCGGTCAGGCCAAGGGCTTCGAGACCGCCACCCGGGCCTGGGCCCGGTTCTGCATCGACAAGGGTGAGTGCCCGATGGGGGAGTCGGTGGACGCGGTGATGCAGGGGATCCGGGACTTCCTCGCACAGGTCGACGACGAGCCGCTGACGAAGACGGGCGACCCCGCCGTCACGCAGCTTACCGAGGGCTGGGCCTCCACCGGCATCGCCGCCGCCATGTATGACGAGGGCATGTGGGACACGCTCGTCGAGGCGATGCGCGCGGCGACCGAGGGTGACGGGGCCGATCTCATGGGGCTCGCCAACTCCTACGCCGACCGCCAGCCCGGAGGCGGCTACGCCGGCAACATCATGGAGGTCATCTACGCGGTGAACTGCCTCGACAAGCCGGAGTCGGACGACATCGCCGAGCACGCGGCGTCGGCCCGGGCTGCGGCGGTCGAGGCGCCGACCTGGGGGCCGTTCCTCGCCTGGTCCTCGCTGACCTGCGGCTCGTGGCCGGTCACGACGGAGCGCTCGTCCGAGCCGCCCAAGAAGGTCACTGCCGAGGGGGCCGACCCGATCGTCGTCGTGGGCACGACGCGTGACCCGGCGACGCCCTACGAGTGGTCGGAGCGGCTCCACGACCAGCTGGCCAAGAGCTCACTCATCACGTACGACGGTGACGGGCACACGGCATACATGCGGTCCAACGACTGCGTCGACGAGCCGATCGACGAGTTCTACCTCAAGGGGACGGTGCCGCAGGACGGCCTGAAGTGCTGACGCGCTGAGCGCCGGGGTTCCCACGGACAGGCAGTGGGTATGCCGCCCGCGCCCCACCGTGCTGAACGCCCGGTCCCGGCCCGGTCCCGTCAGGCGTACTGCATGTCGGCGGCCGGTACGGCTCAGGTCTCAGGCCGGTTTCGCGATGGGGCGGGGTTGTTCGTATAGTGGTCCGGCGTGCTGGAGCTTCGGTTCGGGCACCACGCCGCTTTAGCTCAGTCGGCCAGAGCGATTCACTCGTAATGAATAGGTCATCGGTTCGATTCCGATAAGCGGCTCCAGGAACACAGTCAACGCCCTCCGGTGAAACGGGGGGCGTTGCTGTTTCCGGCAGCTGGTCGGGCGCTCGAGACGAGCACCTCGTGGCGGTGCGACCACCTGCTTCTGGTCGTCTCGTCAAGAGCTGGACGGGTCGCTCTCACCGAGGCCCGGCCAAACCCACCAGGGGTCAACGGGCGTGCCACATCTGCTTGGCCTGGGCGATCTCGGCTCGGATGGCCGCCATGATCGCGTCGGTGACCTCGCGAGCGGCGGCTTCATCGCTTCGCCCGGCCCACGGCGACAGGTCGACTGGAGCGCCGACCGAGAGGCACGCGGTGTGCCGGTGCCAGATGTGTCCGTTGCCCTGCTTGGGACCCCACGTCCCGACGGGGATGACCGGTGCCTCGGGATGCCGCAGAGCCAGCCGGGCGGCACCGGTGCGCGCCGGACCGGGCATCTGGTCGGGCTCGGTCGTGAGGCGGCCCTCGGGATAGAGCGCGACGAGCTGCCCCTGGTCGAGCCGTTCGGAAGCGCTCTCCAGCGCGTCGGCCGCCGAAGCCGAACCCCGCGCCACCGGGATCTGGCCGGTCGCCCGCGCCAGCGCACCGACTCCCGGCCACCCGAAGACCTCCTGCATCGCGAGGAAGTGGGGGAAGCGCCGGTGTCCGATCGCCACGCGCGCGACGGCGAGCGGGTCGGTCATCGTGAGGTGGTTGGCGACGAGGATGACCGGTCCGGTGCGGGGGACCGAGCCCATCGTCCGGAACCGCACGCGGTGCGCCGCCTTGGCCGCGACCCACACGAGCGCGAAGCCAGCGGCGTTCCTCACGTGCTCTCGGGGCGTGGTCATGACAGGCGGGCGAGGAAGCGGTCGGTGTCCACGATGACCCGGGTGATCTCGCCGGTGGCGACGACCTTCCCATCGGAGTGCCGGGCGCTCACCCTGAACCGGTGCAGTCGACCATCGGCGTATGCCGGGTCGGCAGTGACGATGACCGTCGCACCGACCGCGGAGGCGGCGCTGTGCTGCAGATCGACCCGGGTGCCGACGCTGGTCTGCCGCTCTCGGGTCAGCGGCTCCAGGGACGCACAGGTCGCGGCCTCGCACCACGCGAGCAGTCGCGGGGTCCCGAGGACGAGCAGGCTGCCGGACCCGAGCGCGACAGCGGTGTCGGCCTCGGTCACGGTGAAGGTCAGCTCCACCGGGGTGGCTGGGGCAGGTGCGGTCATCGCCCCAGTCTCGCAGGGCCTCGCATCTCGTCCTCGAGCTCGTCCAGGGTCAGCAGCACGAGTGCGGCCGTCCAGAGGAGCGGCGCCGGCCCGGCCGGGTTGCCGGACCTGTTCACCTTCTCGGGCAGCGACCCCCAAGCAGTCCGGTGGTCGTCGAGCCAGTCCAACCAGTGCTCTGCGGCCTCCTCATGTCCAGCTGCGGCGGCGGTGTAGGCGACGAGCGCCGTCTCCGGCGTCCACGACGTCCCGTCGTTGCGCCATCCCGCACCTGGTGCGAGTCCGCCGGAGGAGCGCAGGGCGGCCTTCTGGTAGCCCAGCCACCGCTGCGTCACCCGTGGGTCGGACGGGCCGAACGGAGGCATGAGCATCGCCACCGCAGCATCGAGCCCGCCATGGTCCCCGAACCTCTCCAGCTCGGGTCCCATCTCCGAATGCACCTGTGCCGCAAGGCGTTTGGCCATGTCCCCAGCAAGGGCCCGCTCAGGTGTGGTCCCGGACCGGGCAACGCCGTGCAGGCCCGCGAGCATGGGCGCGACCGTGCCGAGGGACGTCTCCGTCACGGGCAGCTCCCAGTAGTCAGGTGACGGGGGCGGCAGCTGCCATCCGCTCCACGTGAGTCGCATGATGTTGGACAGGCACTTGGACCGGAGCCCGGCCGTCGACGTCGGCAGCGAGGAGGCTGACACCGAGCCCAGCGCCCACAGCACCCAACCGCACCCGTCCGACTGCGGGCCGCGAGGGTCGGTGGTCACCCGCTCTCCGTTGAGCAGGTAGCGCGCGTCAAAGCCCGCATCGGCGTCGAACGGCAGCCCGGCCATCACGTCCACGAGGTGACGCGCCTCCACGTGATGGCCCGTGCGGTCCAGTGCGACGGCAAGGAAGGCTCCGTCGCGTGGCCAGAAGTATCCCCAGTAGCCGGCGGCGCCCGCAGCCGGCGCTCCGCCCGCACGCTGGCCACTCGCCATCATCTGCCGGATGTCGATGAGGGCCCACTGGGCCATCGACTCCCACCGGGTTCCCGCACCAGGCACCTCGCCCTGCTCGAACCACTCGTGGGATGCCGTCGCGGCCGCGGCGCCATCGGGGTCGCGATCAGCGGTCCGGAACGCCGGACCGGTCGCGAGCTGTGGTTCAGCCCCGCTCTGCTCACTGCTCGCCCGGGTCCCGCACGAGGTCACGAGGGCACAACACAGCGCCAGCACCGCGCAGCGCAGGCCACCCCGCATCGATCCACCTCCTCGGCTGCGGTGAACCTACGCCGAACGCAACAGGATGTCTCGCGAACGCAGCGGGGCGGCATACCGACAACGCTCGGGTATGCCGCCCCGTCCGGTGCGCAGACTGCTCACCTACGCTCGGGTGATGGGACGTGAGATGCAGGTCAGCGACGCGGTGGTCATCCCCGGGGTCACGCCGGCCGAGGCGTACGCACAGGTGAGTGACCCGACGCAGATGGCTCGCTGGAGCCCGGAGAACACGGGAGCCAGGGTCGAGCGCGGGACCGCCGGCAGCCTCACGGTGGGAGACGTCTTCGTCGGCGCCAACAAGCGCGGTGGCACCCGGTGGCAGACGCGCTGCAGGGTGGTGGCTGCCGACCCGGGCGAGAGGTTCGCGTTCGACGTCGTCGGCTGGGGTCCGAGGTCACCACTGCTCAGGGTCGCCATCGCTCGCTGGGAGTACACCTTCGAGGCGGTGGGCGACGGCACCAAGGTCACCGAGACGTGGCGTGACGCCCGGCGCCGGTGGCCCGACGGGCTCGCCAACGCGGTCGACAGCAGGCTCACCGGCGGCCGGACGTTCGCGAGCTTCCAGGAGCGCAACATCGCCAGGACGCTGGCCGCCCTGCGCGACGACCTCGGTCGGCTCCCCAGCCAGTCGTGAGCCTCAGCTGACGTAGGCCACCTTGCGCCACGTCAGGACGGGCTCGTCCTCGTCACGGCCGACGGTGACGTCGAGCCAGTTCGTGTTGTTGCCTGAGCCGTCCACGGTCACCCGGTCGAGCGAGCTCGTGCCACGGACGCCATAGAGCGACAGCCACTTCGAGCCGGCCGCCAGTGGCTGGTCCTCGTTGTAGACGTGGCTGTCGCCGTTGAAGAGGTAGGTCTCGCCGGCGTAGGCGTTCGACTCGTCGATGAGCAGCTGCACGAGGGGCTTGAAGGCCGAGACGTCGGCGTAGGTCGGTGACCAGGTCGGGTCGAACATGTCTGCCTGGAGGAAGATCGCGACCGCACGGTCCTGACGGCGTCGCGCATCCGCGAAGGCCTCGCGCACCGTCGACAGCGCACTCTCCATCCGAGCCGCCTGCTCGGCGAGCTGCGCGGCGTTCGGCGCCGTCGCACCCGTCCACGGGGCCGTTCCGTCGTTGCTCCCGACGACGTGCACTGCCGCCATGGACACCCGGTCCTCGCGCCACTGGACGTTCTCCGGATAGCCAGCCGCGGTGTCGGCAGAGACCTTGCGGGTCGTCTCGCCGAGAGTCCGTCCCGGGGTGGGATAGAACGTGTCGCGCACGAACTCGAGCCGCTCCAGCGGGTTGTAGCCGCCGTTGTTGGCGCGGTGGCAGTCGGTCCACTCGTTGTCGCCCGGCGTGAAGATCAACGGGCTCTCGACGGTGTCGAAGACGGTGCGGATGCCGGTGATGTAGGCGTCGCTGCAGGCGGTCGAGCCGTTCTTGATGTCACCGACGTGGACGGTGAACTCGGGGTCGGCGGCGTTGATCTCCTGGATCCAACCCGGGAAGCGCCCGATCTGCTCCGGGCCGTAGGGCACGTCGCCGATGACGGCGAAATGGTTCTTCTTCGCCGGTGCCGGGTCGGCAGAGGCCATGCCCGTCGGGGCGACGACGCCGGCAGCGAGCGCGACAACGGTGGCGGGCAGGACGGCATACGCAAAGGGCTTCACGGTGGTTCTCCTCAGAGATGGAGGTCAGGTACCCCACTCAAGCGAAGTCCGGTGAACGCACCGGGCCGTGCGGATGAACCCTTGGACCGCAGACGTGTGGGGTGCCGGAAAGGAGGCGTGCACAGCAGCTGATCTAGGCTCGCTCCGTGCCAGAGCTCAACGCGTTCGGTCAGTCCGTGGGGGATGTCGTGCCCGGCTGGGAGGCTCGGCCCGCGCCCGCACCGGTCACCCTCGAGGGTCGCCACGTGCGGATCGTGCCGCTGGACTCGGTGCACTATGCGGACCTGTTCGAGGCGGTGTGCGGTCCGGAGGACGACGCGCTGTGGACCTACCGTCCGATCGCGAAGCCGACGTCCCTCGCGGGCCTGTGGATGCACCTGGCCGGAATCCTGGACTCGCCGAACCTCACCTACACGCTCGTTCCGCTCGAGGGAGAGCGCGCCGGCCGACCCAGCGGGATCGCGTCGTTCTACCGGATCGACCCGCAGACCGGACAGGTGGAGGTGGCCGGGGTGCTCTATGGCCGGACCCTGCAGCGGACGCGGGCGGCGACCGAGGCGGTCCACCTGCTCATGCGCCATGCCTTCGACGACCTCGGCTATCGCCGCTTCGAGTGGAAGTGCGACAGCCTCAACGAGCCGTCACGACGTGCCGCGGCGCGCCTGGGCTTCACCTATGAGGGGCGGTTCCGCAACCACATGGTCACGCAGGGCCGCAACCGCGACACCGACTGGTTCTCGGTCACCGACGGCGAGTGGCCGCAGGTCCGGGCCGCCCACGAGGCATGGCTCGACCCGGACAACTTCGACGACGAGGGCCGGCAGCGCACGTCGCTGTCGTCCACGAGGTAGGTCGGAAACGTCTCACCTCGCCTGACCGAGGCGATCAAGCGAGGTGAGAGAAACCCACTTCAGGCGGGAAAGGTGTGGCCGGGCCTCAGTGGTCGGGGGAGTCGCTGAGGGGCCTCTCCTTGGTGGCGAGCTCATCCTTGGCCTTGGCTCTCGCCGCAGCGTGCTCCTCCTCGGTGCGCGCAGCGGACGCTGCGTGGGCCTCATCGTCGTGACCCTCCGGCATCCGCCACCGCGCCGTGGACATGCCAGCGTCCCTGGCGCGATCGATCGCCTCGGAGATGGTGCGCTCGGCGTCCTCGCGGCCGGCCCAGTGCGCGCCCTCGACCGACTTGCCCGGCTCGAGGTCCTTGTAGGTCTCGAAGAAGTGCTGGATCTCGAGGCGGTCGAACTCGCTGATGTCCTCCAGCTCCTTGATGTGCGCCTTGCGCGGATCGCCCGCCGGGATGCACAGGATCTTGTCGTCACCACCGGCCTCGTCGCGCATGTGGAACATGCCGATCGGACGGACGCTGACGAGACAACCGGGGAACGTGGGCTCGTCGAGGAGGACCAACGCGTCCAGCGGGTCGCTGTCCTCGCCGAGGGTGTCCTCGATGTAGCCGTAGTCCGACGGGTAGGCCATCGACGTGAAGAGCATCCGGTCGAGACGGATGCGCCCGGTCTCGTGATCCACCTCGTACTTGTTGCGGTGTCCCTTGGGGATCTCGATGGTGACGTCGAACTCCACGGTGGTGGCCTTCTTTCGGATGGGTACGGATGACCTACGCTCGGAGATCATTGTCCCGCATGATTCGGGCACTGCAGGAGAAGGGGTCGGATGCGACGGGCGGTTGTGGCGGGGGTCACCTGTCTCCTCGTCGGCGGGGTCGGATACGCCGCGGCAGACGTCGTCGACCTGGCGCCCGGCGTCCTGACCCACGACGGCGCTTCGATCGACCCGCCGACCCCCACGGGCTCGGCGTCAGCGTCGCCGAGCTGGGTCCCACTGCCGGCCGCAGCAGGCTCCGGTCCAAGCCCTGACGGCACCTCTACCCCCACTCCCTCGGCCGCCGGCACACCCCCGACGACGGCGGGACTCACCAAGGCCCTCGGGGCGCTCGCGAAGGACCCGTGGCTGGGTCCCAGCGTGGGGATCAGTGTCCGTGACGGTCTCACGGGCA
Organism: Knoellia altitudinis; assembly: GCF_042666355.1. NCBI lineage: Bacteria > Bacillati > Actinomycetota > Actinomycetes > Micrococcales > Intrasporangiaceae > Knoellia > Knoellia altitudinis. The sequence goes on along the minus strand of NZ_JBHTDK010000001.1, from coordinate 1,049,476 downwards.
CCGAGCTGTATGCCGTGGATCCCGCGACCCCGCGAGCGCCGGCCTCGACGACGAAGATCCTGAGCGCCTTCGCTGCCGTGAGGTCCCTCGACCTCGACGCCCGCATGTCCACCCGGGTGGTCACCGGCGGCACGCCGGGCGAGATCGTGCTCGTGGCCGGCGGCGACACGATGATCGGCGACGGGCCGTCGAACCCTGACGTGGTCCCCGGACATGCGGGCCTGGCGACTCTCGCCGACGAGGTGGCGGCCTCCTTGAGGAGCCGTGGGGCCGGGCCCGTGACGCTGCGCGTCGATGCGACGTATGCCGCCGGACCCCGCCTCCCTGCGAAGTGGAAGGCCATCGATGTCCGCGACGGCTTCACCCAGGGGGTCGCGATGCTGGGCCGCGCCTCGCAACGGCCACGCATCGGCACCCCGTCGGTCGCGGTCGCCGAGGACTCGGTCGCGGCGTCGCTGGGCGCCCTCCTGAACAAGCGTGGCGTGAGCACGACGGTGACACCGATCCGCGGCCACGGCACACCGGCTCCGGCCGCGGCTCAGGAGCTGGGGTCGGTCGAGTCCGCGACCTACCGCGAGGTCCTCGACCTGGCCCTGACCGTCAGTGACGACGCCCTCACCGAGAACCTCGTGCGCCAGGCGATGGTCAGTGTCGGTCAGTCGCCGGCCGCGCTCCTGGCCCCGCCGAACTTCGTGCGTTCGACCCTCGCGGCCGCGGGTGTGACCACGGCGGGCATGGCCACCCTCGACACCAGCGGTCTCGCCTACGGGCAGTTCGTGAGCGCCTCGACGATCAGCGAGGTGCTCGCCCTCGCGACGTCGGGGCGCGAGCCGGACCTGCAGGCCGCCGTCGCCAAGCTGCCGGTGGCCGGGCTGACCGGAACCCTCTCCAAGCGCTACCAGAGCTCGACGACGAAGTCCGTGGCCGGCATACCGAGAGCCAAGACCGGCACCCTGACCGGCATCTCGAGCCTGGCCGGGACGACCGTGACCGCCGACGGACGCCTGCTCACGTTCACGATCCTCGCCGACCGTGTGCCACCCTCATCGGGAACGCTCGGAGCACGCGCGGCGTTGGATCGGTTCGTCACCGCACTGACCCTCTGCGGCTGTCGCTGAGGTCGGGTCGTCACTGAGGAGAGCACGTGAGCAACAGCTATGTCGACTGGGAGTTCGCCAAGACCACCGGGCGGACCCTCGTCGCAGCGGGACCGAGCGTGTCGTCGGACGAGGCCGCCGCCGAGGTGGAGGCCATCAGGGCTGCCGCCCGACGGGCCCACGGACCCGTGGCCGAGACCTCCCGACTCTCGACGCCCGACGGTGCCCCCGAGGCCCTGGTGATCGACCGGCCGACGTGGATCGCGATGAACGCCGACTCGATGGGCGCGATGCTCAACCCGGCGTTCGAGCAGATCGTCAAGCAGCGCAACGCTCCCTCCGGAGTCGGCGCCGCCATCGGCGGCAAGGTCACCGGCGCCGAGGCGGGGGCGCTGCTCGCGTTCATGTCGAGCAAGGTCCTGGGTCAGTACGACCTGGCACCTGGCGGCACCCCGGCGCTGCTGCTCGTCGCCCCGAACCTCGTCCAGGTCCAGCGAGAGCTCGACGTCGACGCCGAGGACTTCCGCGCCTGGGTGTGCATGCACGAGGAGACGCACCGCGTGCAGTTCACGGCCGTGCCGTGGCTGCGCGAGCACATGATCGAGCAGGCGCGGAAGCTCGCCACCGACATGGCGCCCGACCAGGAGCGCATCCAGGAGCTGACGAGGCGCATCACCGAGAAGCTCCCCGAACTCTTCAGCAACGGATCCGGTGGCATCACCGACCTCGTGACGACCCCCGAGCAGCGCGCCAAGCTCGCCGAGCTCACCGCCGTCATGTCGCTCCTCGAGGGCCACGCGGACGTCGTCATGGACGACGTGGGGCCTGCCCACATCCCCACGGTCGCGCAGATCCGGGCCAAGTTCACCGAGCGTCGCAAGGGGGCCGGCGCCGTCGACAAGATGCTCCGACGGCTGTTGGGGCTCGAGGCCAAGATGCGGCAGTACAAAGACGGCGCGGCGTTCGTGCGCGGCGTCCACGAGCGCGTCGGTGTCGACGGCTTCAACGCCGTCTGGACCTCTCCCGAGACCCTGCCCAAGCCGCTCGAGATCACCGATCCGGCCGCCTGGGTCACGCGCGTCCACGGCTGAGCGCGTGTCCGGTCCGCACCCGTCGACGGCGAAGATCCGGTATGCCGTCCGGGCGGCTCTCGCAGACCTCTCACCCGAGTCGCTGGTACTGGTGGCGTGCAGCGGGGGAGGGGACTCGATGGCGCTCGCGGAGGCCGTGACACACGAGGCCCGGCACGGGTCGTGGAGCGCGGGTGCTGTCGTCGTCGACCACGGGCTGCAGCCCGACTCGGCTCACGTTGCGCAGCAGGCGGCACAGCGTTGCCGAGACCTCGGACTCGACCCCGTCGTCGTGGAGCGAGCTGTGACGTCCGACAGCGGTTCCGGGCTCGAGGCCGCTGCCAGAGAGGCCAGGTATGCCGCCTTGTCCAGATCGGCGGACCACCTCGGTGCCGCTGTGGTCCTGCTCGGTCACACCCTCGACGACCAGGCCGAGCAGGTTCTCCTCGGCCTCGTCCGTGGGTCAGGCGCGCGTTCTCTGGCTGGGATGGCGGCCACTCGAGGTCGCTATCGGCGGCCGCTGCTGGGTGTGACCCGGGCCGAGTGTCGCGAGTCCTGCTTCGCCGAGGGGGTTCAGTGGTGGGACGACCCGATGAACGAGGACCCGTCCTTCACGCGGGTGCGAGCGCGCCGGGCCGTCGCCGACCTCGAGGTTGACCTGGGGCCGGGAATCGTTGCGGCACTGGGGCGTTCGGCCGATCAGCTGCGAGACGACGCCGACGTCCTCGACGCCCTGGCCGACGACGCGGTGTCGGCGCTGGGGACCGGTCCGTGGGACGTCGTCGATCTCGAGGCGCTGGCCCGGGGCGTGCGGACCCGCGTGTGGCGAAGGCTTCTCGTCGCGGCCGGTGCGCCGGCCGGGCAGGTGAGCACCCGGCATACCGAGTCGTGTGATGCGTTGATCACCCACTGGCGCGGACAGGGGCCGGTCCATGCCCCTGGGTCGGTCCGCGTTCTCCGGCGTGACGGATACGTCGTGGCACAGGCGGACTCGCCGGCTCGGGGTGACGCTCATGGTTAGCTATCGCATCACCGAGGCCGACCTGACCACGGCCACGTTCGGGATCTCGGTCCTCAGCGAGACGACACTGTCGCTGCGGGCGGTGTGGCGCCCCGACGTCTACCCGCACATGGCCCCATGGCGTCGGCCCATCGAGCCCCGACTCGCGGGCCTCGACCTCGAGGTGCTGCTCGCGCTCGTCGCACCGGACTACTCGACCCCGGAGTTCCTCAACCCGCGGCCCGTGACGCCGTCGACGAACTTCGACGACGAGCTGTCGACGGTGTCACGGTTGCCCGCGAGAGTCGTCGACCGGGACCTCGACGACCTCTATCCGTCGGGACGGCCCTCAGCTCTCGTCGGTCCGGCCGCGCGCGTGCTCGAGCGGATCGTGCGTGCGCTCGAGGAGTACTGGCAGAGCTGCGTCAGGCCGTGGTGGTCGCCGATGCACGCCAACCTCTCGGGCGACATCACGATGCGGGCCGTGACCAGCGCCCGGGTCGGTCTGCGACCGATGCTCGACGACCTGAGCCCGGCACTGCGGTTCGGAGACGGGGAGATCCACGCCTGGAACCCCAGCGGTCCGCACTTCGACGCGGATGCCCGCGGTCGGGGGCTCGTCTTCGTGCCGACGCACTTCACGCCGCATGCGTCCTACCCGTTCAACGCCGATGCGCCGCCCTACATCCTGTATCCCGCGCTGGGCCGAGGTCGTCTCGACCTTCCGGCGCCGGCGCCACAGCGAGCGGTGCAGCTGCTCGGCACCACCCGGGCGACGCTGCTGATGAACCTGCGTGAACCGATGTCGAGCACCACGGTCGCCGCCCGGAGACGGATCAGCGTGTCTGCGGCCAACCAGCAGCTGCGGTGGCTGCGGGACGTGGGGCTCGTGACCACGATCCGCGACGGCCGGTCGGTGCTGTACCTGCGGACCTCGGCGGCGGAGGCCGTCCTCGGGGACCTGGCCCCAACGGCGACGCATCCGGCCCCCAGGACGTCGACCTGAGCCCCCCCTGCCCTCAGGTCGACGTCGGGCGCCACGGCGCACGGGCGCCATGGCGTGAACAGCATCGACGGCCGATGCGGGATGGCCAAACGATGAAGCCTCTGACTTCACCGTTTGCGTCAGGGTGCAGCAGGGTTGCCGTTCGTGCGGGTCGAGGGGCTCCCGTTCGCGACGGGGGCCTCAGCCCGGGACCAGGGGGTGGATCGCCACGTCGCCGGACAGGGCGCCTTCGGCGGCGGCAAACGCCGCAGCGACGTGAGGGGCCTGCATGTGCGCGTCGAGGGCTGCCTGGTCGGTCCAGCGCTCGACGGTGACGAACACCCCGGGCGACGCGGCCGACTCGAAGAGGTCGTAGGCAGGGCACCCGGACTCCTCACGGGTGGCCTCGGCGAGCTGGGTGAGCGCGCCGCGCAGGGCCTCGACGTGCTCGGCCTTGACGGGGATGGTGGCGACGACGTTCAGCTCGCTCATGGGATCGCCTCTCGTGGATGGGTCCCGAGTCCGGGTGTGTTTGCACAGTACGGGTGGCCGGGTGTCCGGACGGCCCACTCGTCCTCCTGACGCTGTCAGGCGGCGAGGACAGCGGCGACGACGCAGCCCAGGGCACCGAGCAGCCTGAGCCTGTCGACGAGCAGGAGCCGGCGTACCAGCAGGGCGTCGTGACCGTGGCCGAGCCGACTGTGCAATGGCGCCGCGGCCGCCGCCGTGAGCGCCATGCACACTCCCGCTCCCGCGGCGGCAGCGAGGTTTGCGGGGACGGCGGGCTCGGACCACAGCGACGCGAGCACGGCGACGAGTAGTCCGGCGTACACCAGCACGACAGCGGGTGTGATCCGCCGGGAGTGCGCGTCATGAGCCCGCGACCACTGGTCGGGCGAGACGTCGGCAAGGGCCGGGTAGACGACGAGGGTCACCGTCAGCTGGAAGCCCAGGTGCGCGCCCGCGGCCAGGACGAGCCAGGGTGCGGACCCTCCGCTCATCGAGGCGGTTCGCCGAAAGCGGCTGCAGGGAGGTCGTGCTCGCGGTCGGCCAGCGCATCGACGATCCTGCGGGCCACGTCATCGGGCCGGTGTCCCGGCGGAAGCGCCGGCGCCGACCCGCTCAGCGGACGACTCGCCAGGCCGGTCTCCGTGTGCGGTGGGCGGATGTCGTGGACGTCGACCTTCGCCCGCCTCAGCTCGGTGCGCAGCGCCGTGGCGACGGCGCTCGTCGCGGCCTTGCTCGCCGAGTAGGCGACCATGCCGGGGAGCGGGCGCTCGGCCACGACCGCACTGACCTGTGCCACGAAGCCCTGTGACTCGATGAGCGTGGGCAGGAGCCGCCGCAGCAGGACGAGGGGACCGACGACGTTGGTGAGGAACAGCTCCTCGAGCACCGCGTCGGGGGTCTCGACGAGCGGCCCGAAGGCGACGACACCTGCGGCGTTGACGAAGCCGTCGAGGCCGCCGAGGTGCTCGCGAGCCGCCTCCAGGACCTTGTCACCGGCCGCCGCGTCACCGACATCGGTGATGACCACGGTGGGCATGCCCCCGTCCGCGGCCGCCCGGAGACGGTCCGCGTCGCGACCGACGAGCAGAACCTTGGACCCGCGCACGGAGAGCTCACGGGCGATGAGCGATCCGAGGGCGCCACTGCCACCGAGAACGGCCACTCGGGCCCCGGAGAGATCTCGTGCTGCCATGACCCGACGATAGAGGGGTCGATGCACGGAGGGGGTCCCCGCCTGTCCATGATGCCCGCCTGTCCGGTTGACTAGGACGCGACCGACCGGGATTGACCCAGGACCGACGACACAACCAGGGAGAGCATCGTGGACGCTGCCCACATGGGGGCCGACCTCGAGCGGGTCCTCGTCACCGAGGACGAGATCCAGGCCAAGCTCGCCGAGCTGGCCGAGGAGATCGCGCAGGAGTACGCCGGCAAGGATCTGCTCCTTGTCGGAGTCCTCAAGGGGGCGGTGATGGTGATGGCCGACCTCCTGCGAGCCCTGCCGATGACGGCTCCGGTCGACTGGATGGCGGTCTCCTCCTACGGCTCGGGCACCAAGAGCAGCGGCGTCGTCCGGATCCTCAAGGACCTGGACGCCGACATCTCCGGCAAGCACGTCCTCATCGTCGAGGACATCGTCGACTCGGGACTGACGCTCTCGTGGATCAGGGCCAACCTCGAGTCCCGCCGACCGGCCTCCGTCGAGATCGTCACCCTGCTGCGCAAGCCCGAGGCGGCCAAGGTCGAGGTCGACGTCAAGTGGGTCGGGTTCGACATCCCCAACGAGTTCGTCGTCGGCTACGGCCTCGACTACGACGAGCAGTACCGCGGCCTCCGGCAGGTCGGCACGCTCGCCCCGCACGTCTACAGCTGACCCACAAGGGGCTCGCCATGGCCACCGACCTCGTCGTCCCGCTCGCTGATGGTGTGTGGCGCATCCGGCTGCTGCGCGACTACATCAACGGCTTCATCTTCCGTGACGACGACGGGCAGGTGACCCTCGTCGACATGGGACTTGCGTCCCACGGACCCAAGGTCATCGCCGCCCTCGACGCCATCGGCTCCGGCGCCAGCGACGTCACCCGCCTCCTGCTCACGCACGCGCACCCCGACCACGCCGGCGGTGCTGCCCATGTTGCGCGTGAGACGGGCAAGGCCTTCGGAATCCATGAGGACGACGCCGCCTTCGCCCGCAGTGGCCACTCGCCGCCGCGCGACGGCTCGCTACGGATCGGTGCCCTCGCCAACCGGGTCATGGGCGGACGACAGGCCTTCGAGCCGGTCGAGGTCGGCGAGACCTTCGTCGACGGGCAGGTCGTCCCCGTGGCCGGAGGTCTCGAGGTGGTCCACACGCCCGGGCACTCACCCGGTCACGCGGCATACCTCCACCGCGACAGCGGGGTCCTCATCACGGGCGACTCGATCTTCAACGTGCGGGGACTGCGGTGGCCGATCAAGGCGTTCTGCACGAACTTCGTCATGACCATGCAGACGGCGGAGCGCCTCACGACGCTCGACTACACGACCGCCGCGTTCACCCACGGCGCGGAGCTGCGCGACAACCCCCGGGCCGCGATCGGTGACTTCCTCGCCCGCAACCGGACCTGAGGTCGCAGACCTCGCGGAACACGCGGCATACGCCGGTCGTTGTCCCGGTCGGACGCGCCCCGTGGAGCCAGGCTCCAGACGGGTAGCGTGTGCACCCAGACCTGTGCCGCCTGAGCGCGCACGGAGATTTCGCTGATCAGGAGGACGTGGGGCCACCGGCCCCATTCACATTCATGGATGCCAAGCGCGTGTTCAAGACCCCGTTGTTCTGGGTCCTTGCCGTCATCGCCATCACCGTGGTGATGTTCTCGCTCGGGGGTGACGACGGCTACGCCACGATCGACACCGCGAAGGCCGAGAAGCTCATCAGCGACAAGAAGGTCGACAAGGCCGAGCTGACGAGCGACAACGTCCTCAAGCTCGACCTCAAGCAGGACGCGGCCTACTCCGACGAGGGCGCCAACATCCAGGATGCCGACAAGGTCCAGGCCGAGTTCGTCGACGCCCGCGCCGAGTCCCTGGTCGCCCTGATCGATGCCAACGAGCCCACCAACGGCTACAACGACAAGCGGGAGACGCAGAACCCGTTCTTCACGCTCCTCATCAGCATCTTCCCGATCCTGCTGCTCGTCGGCCTCTTCTGGTTCATCATGAGCCAGTCCCAGGGCGGTGGCTCGCGGGTCATGCAGTTCGGCAAGTCCAAGGCCAAGCTGGCCACCAAGGACACCCCCAAGGTCACCTTCGACGACGTCGCCGGCGCCGACGAGGCCGTGCAGGAGCTCTACGAGATCAAGGAGTTCCTCTCCGACCCGGCCAAGTTCCTCGCCGTCGGGGCCAAGATCCCCAAGGGGGTCCTCCTCTACGGCCCTCCCGGAACCGGCAAGACCCTCCTCGCCCGCGCCGTCGCCGGTGAGGCCGGGGTGCCGTTCTACTCGATCTCCGGCTCGGACTTCGTCGAGATGTTCGTCGGTGTCGGTGCCTCGCGTGTCCGTGACCTCTTCGAGCAGGCCAAGGCCAACGCGCCCGCCATCGTCTTCGTCGACGAGATCGACGCCGTCGGACGCCACCGCGGCGCCGGCATGGGCGGTGGACACGACGAGCGCGAGCAGACGCTCAACCAGCTGCTCGTCGAGATGGACGGGTTCGACGTCAAGACCAACGTCATCCTCATCGCGGCCACCAACCGCCCCGACATCCTCGACCCCGCGCTGCTGCGCCCGGGCCGCTTCGACCGCCAGATCGCCGTCGAGGCGCCCGACATGCTCGGTCGCCACCGGATCCTCGAGGTTCACTCGCAGGGCAAGCCGATGGCTGCGGGCGTCGACCTGCTCGCCGTCGCACGACGCACGCCCGGCTTCACCGGCGCCGACCTCGCCAACGTCCTCAACGAGGCCGCGCTGCTCACGGCCCGCACCGACAAGAAGCTCATCGACGACTTCACGCTCGACGAGGCCATCGACCGCGTCATCGCCGGACCGCAGAAGAAGACGCGGATCATGTCCGCCAAGGAACGCAAGATCACGGCCTACCACGAGGGTGGCCACGCCCTGGTCGCGTCGGCGATGAACCACACCGACCCGGTGACCAAGGTGACGATCCTGCCCCGAGGCCGAGCGCTCGGCTACACGATGGTCATGCCCCTGGACGACAAGTACTCCACGACGCGCAACGAGATCCTCGACCAGCTCGCCTACGCCCTGGGTGGTCGCGTCGCGGAGGAGATCATCTTCCACGACCCGACGACCGGTGCCGCCAACGACATCGAGAAGGCCACCGCCATGGCCCGCAAGATGGTCACCGAGTACGGCATGAGCGAGCGCGTCGGCGCGATCAAGCTCGGCCAGAGCCAGGGTGAGGTCTTCCTGGGCCGCGACCTCGGGCACCAGCGCGACTACTCCGAGAAGATCGCCGGGATCGTCGACGAGGAGGTGCGTGGGCTCATCGAGGCGGCGCACGACGAGGCGTGGCACGTCATCAACGCCAACCGCGACGTCCTCGACCGCCTCGTCCTCGAGCTCCTCGAGCGCGAGACCCTCAACCAGAAGGACCTCGCGGTCATCTTCGAGGACATCGTCAAGCGCCCGTTGCGCCCGACGTGGCTCTCGAGCGAGCACCGCGGCATCTCCGACCAGCCGCCGGTCATGACGCCGGCCGAGCGGGCAGCCCTCAACGGACACGACGCGTCCGGCGCCCCTGCCGGTGCCCACGCCAACGAGGGTGACCCGGCCACGGTGGCGGCGATCGACAAGGCCGCGACCGAGGGCGCGCACCCGGCGGCGGCTGCGGCCGAGGAGCACCCGACGACCCAGGTGATCGAGGTTCCCGAGGGCCAGCGTGTCGACCCCGACGCCCACTGAGGCCGACGCTGTCCTGCCCGCCGAGGCCGACAGCGTCCCGCCGCGCCAGGTCGACCACGAGCGCGCCCGAGCCGCCGTGCGCGAGCTGCTCCTCGCGATCGGGGAGGACCCAGACCGCGAGGGTCTGATCGACACTCCGGACCGGGTCGCGCGTGCCGCGACGCAGCTGTATGCCGGCCTCTCCCAGGACCCGGCAGAGGTCCTCTCCGCGCGGTTCTCGATCGACCACGAAGAGCTCATCATCGTGCGCGACATCGAGATGTTCTCGACCTGTGAGCACCACCTGCTGCCCTTCCACGGGGTCGCACACGTCGGCTACATCCCGTCACCTGACGGCACCGTCACCGGGCTCTCCAAGCTCGCCCGGCTCGTCGACGTCTTCGCCCGCCGGCCCCAGGTCCAGGAGCGCATCACCACCCAGGTGGCAGATGCCCTCGTCGAGCACCTCGGGGTGCAGGGCGTCATCGTCGTCATCGAGGCCGAGCACCTGTGCATGTCCATGCGGGGAGTGCACAAGCCCGGCTCCCGCACCATCACCTCGGCCGTGCGCGGCCAGCTGCGCGACCCCGCCACCCGGGCAGAGGCGATGTCGCTCCTGCTCGGCGGCAAGCGGTGATCTCGCTCGTCGCCGGACCTCGGCCCCGGGTCATGGGGGTCGTCAACGTCACTCCCGACTCGTTCAGCGACGGTGGCGAGTGGTTCGAGCCCGAGGCCGCGATCGCACACGGCCGTGAGCTCGTCGCCGCAGGTGCCGACGTCATCGACGTCGGTGGTGAGTCGACACGACCCGGGGCGGAGCGGCCCCCGGTCGAGGAGGAGCTGCGGCGGGTCCTTCCCGTCGTCCGCGCCCTCGCGGCAGAGGGTGCGCTCGTCTCCATCGACACGATGCGGGCCGCCGTCGCCTCCGCCGCGCTTGATGCTGGAGCGGCCCTGGTCAACGACGTGAGCGGAGGTCGCGCGGATGGTGACATGGTCCCGCTCGTCGCGCAGGCCGGCATACCCTTCGTCGCCATGCACTGGCGGGGGCACAGCGCAGACATGCAGGAGCGGGCGACCTACGGCGACGTCGTCGCCGACGTCTGTGCTGAGCTGCGTGATCAGGTGAAGGTGCTGCAGGACCGCGGAATTCGCGCTGACAACATCATTCTCGACCCCGGCTTCGGGTTCGCCAAGACCGCCGAGCACAACTGGGCCCTGCTGCGCCGGCTCGACGAGCTCGTCGCTCTGGGCCACCCGCTCCTCGTCGGGACCTCGCGCAAGGCCTTCCTCGGTCGGCTCGGTCGACCGGACGGCGCCGAGCCGCGTCCGGCGACCGAGCGTGACCTCACCACGGCAGTGACCTCGTTCCACGCGGCGCGACACGGGGCCTGGGCGGTGCGGGTGCACGACGTCGCCGCGACCGTGCAGGCGCTCGACGTGGCCGAGGCCCTGAGCCAACCGGACGAGGTGAGCACATGAGCGACCGCATCGCCCTCAAGGGCATCTCAGCCAAAGGTTTTCACGGCGTCCTCGACTTCGAGAAGCAGGACGGCCAGACGTTCGTCGTCGACGTCGAGATGGAGGTCGACCTCGCGCCGGCCGGTGCCAGCGACGACCTCGTCGACACCGTGAACTACGCCGAGGTCGCCAGCGACATCGTCGACCTCATCGCTGGTGAGTCGCTCGACCTCATCGAGGCTCTCGCCGACCAGATCGCCGCCAAGGTGCTGACCCGTCCTCTCGTCGAGGCGGTCATCGTCACGGTGCACAAGCCGCAGGCGCCGGTCGGTCACCCCTTCACCGACGTCGCCGTCACGGTCGAGCGCCTGCGCGAGACACCGGTCGTCATCGCCATCGGGTCCAACATGGGCGAGTCGGTGGAGACGATCCAGACTGCCGTCGGGTCGCTCTGGCTCGCGCTCGAGCTCAAGGCCGCGTCCCGCGTCTACGAGACGGCACCGGTGGGCGGACCGGCACAGGCGGCATACCTCAACGCTGTCGTCGTCGGCACGACGTCGATGTCTCCGCAACGCCTCCTGCGCACGATGCAGGACATCGAGCTCGACAACGGCCGGGTCCGTAAGGAGCGGTGGGGGCCGCGCACACTCGACCTGGACCTCATCCAGTACGGCGATCCCGTCTTCGACACCGACGTGCGCCTCTCGACCGAGGCGCTGACCCTGCCGCACCCGCGGGCCCGAGAGCGCGCGTTCGTGCTGGTGCCGTGGGCCGACGCCGACTCGGAGGCGACCCTGCGGGTGGACGGCGAGGTCCGGCGCGTGGCCGAGCTCGTCGCCGAGGTGGGAACGGCCGGAGTCACCCTCGGACCCGACGTCGACCTGTTGGAGGACGGATGGTGACGGGCCACGGCGTGCGGGCGCGGGTGGCGCTCGCTGTCAGCCTCGGTGTCGGGCTCGTCTCGTGGCTCCTGTGGCACCTCGTCACGGCAGGGGGCTCACTCGTTCCTCGTCCGTCCTGGCTCGCCGCTGGCCTGCTCGTGGCCATGGCGGCGTTCGTCGTGGGCTTCGCCTGGCCGGTGCGTGCCTACCTCGGCGCTCGCTCGACCAAGCGCCTGGACCCGCTGCGCGCGGCCCGCGTCGTCGTGCTCGCCCAGGCGGCCACCCTCACCGGTGCGGCTGCTGCCGGCTGGTATGCCGGACAGCTGGCTGTCGTCGCGAGTGGACTCGAGCTCGTGGCCAACCAGTCCCGCGTGTGGCGCCTGGCGATCCTCGTCGGCGCTGGTGTCGTGCTGAGCATCGCCGGCCTGGTGGGGCAGCACTGGTGCCGCGTGGACCCGCCTCCCGAGGACTGAGGACTCGGCGGTCGCGTTCTCGCGGCCGGACCGTCAGGCGAGGGAGGCCCAGACGACCCAGTTGCCCTTGTAGTGGCCGCCCTGGACGGGAGTCGTGGGATCGCACGTGATGAGCCGCAGCAGGGGCTCGGGGTTGCCGGCGTCCCAGATCGAGTCGTCCTGGGGTACGGCCTTCTTGGACAGGGCCTTGGACCGGGTGGCCTTGAAGGTCACCGACTGTCCCGAGGTGTAGACGACGGTGATCCGGTCGCCGCTGCGCACCCTGGTGAGGTGGCCGAAGGTGTCGAGCTCGAGCTTGGGGGAGCGACGGTTGATGTGTCCCGCGAGGATCGAGGCTCCGGGCCAGCCGGGTTTGGCCCAGCCCTGCTCGGCGTACCAGCCGGCGACCCCGAACGGTGGTGCGAGCACGCCCTCGTCATCAAGCCGGCTGGGCACGAGGTCGGCGTCGACGAGGGTCTCGCCACTCGTGCTGACGACGACGACCCGCTTCGGCTCACCCCTGGGCTTGACCGTCGACGGGCCGAAGGTGGGCCCGGCGCTCCGGCGGGGGGTCGAGGTCGCGGGTGGGCGTTTCGGTGTTGCGGAAGGGCTGCGCGTCGGCGTCGGCGTCAGGGTGGGAGTGGCTGACGGACTGGCCGAAGGCGGGTAGGTCGGGGTGGACGTCGTCGGGGCGCCTGCGACCGGGGCCGGACCCCCGCGTGACTCCGTGGAGCCACGCGGGGTCAGGCCCCAGACGAGCAGTGCGACGGCGGCGACGACGGCCGCGGTCGCAGCGAGCAGCCGGCGTCGGTCAGCGGCGAGCTGCGGCACTGCGACGAGCGAGCACGGAGGCAGACCCCAGCACGAGGATCGAGCCCGTGCCAGCGGCGGCGAACGGGATCCACGACGGGGACGTCGGCTGGGCGGCGTCGGTCTGGACGACGTCCGGACGCACCGGAGACGGCGACGGGGAGGGGGCGGGGGCACTGTCATCGGTCACGACGAGCTGGTCGATCTGGGCGTCCTGGTCCGCGTCGAGGATGCAGTTGGCGAAGAGAACGACGGCGTCATCTCCCTCGCCGACGACGAAGTCATCGCCAGCGAAGAAGAACAGGTCGCCGGCCTCGTAGGTGTAGGTGCCGGGGCCATCGATGTCGAGCTCGTCCTCAGCAAAGCTGTCGTCGGAGGTCAGGGCCGCGCCAGAGAGGTCCAGCTCCTCGAAAAGGAAGTCGAGGCCGAGGTCCTCCTCGGTCTCAGGTACATAACCCAGGAGGGAGGCGCTGGCTGCGGCGCGGTCGAGGCCGAGCTTGACCAGGGCCTGACGGAACTCAGGCGCGAGCTCGAGCCTGGCGGTGGCCGGGTCGAGGGCGATGTCACGGGTCCGGGTCGTCGTGGCACCGTCCTTGATGGCGGTGTCGAAGGTCGCGGTGAGCTCCAGACCCTCGGCCGAGAAGATGGGCTCTGGCTCGTCAACGGGTTCGTCAGATGTCTCAGACTCGCTGGATTCGGGGTCCTCAAGTGCGCCCTCGGCGGCCTCGGACAGCGACTTGCCCTGCGCAAGACCCTCGGCGACGTCCTCATCGAGGTCGTCGAACGGGGGCTCTTCGACCTCGCTGAGGTCGTATGCCTCGACGAAGCAGGTGTAGGTGAGCTCGCCGCTGGCGGCCTGGGCCGACGGGGTCAGTGAGAGAGCGGCGGTGGCGGCGAGCGCACCGAAGCAGACGCGACGCAGGGCGGCAGAGGTCATGTGAGGTCTTCCAGACGAGAGGCGACACGAGATCCCGCGAGACAGGGAGGTCCGCGAAACATACCGGACGTCGGGCCTTTGTGTCCGGAATGCGCCTCGAGACCTCGACCCGGACCACCGAGGTCGGACCCGACTCAGCTGCGCATGCGCTCACCCATCACCACGGGTCACTGCCGGGAGAGGTTGCTTCGGCACGACGCCAGTCTTGGGCGACCTACTTGTCCACGTCGCCGACGACGAAGAACGTCGACCCCAGGATCGCGACCATGTCGGACACGAGAGCCCCTGGCAACAGCTCGGTGAGCACCTGCACGTTGTTGAAGGAGGCCGAGCGCAGCTTGAGCCGCCACGGGGTCTTCTCGCCGCGGGAGACGAGGAAGTAGCCGTTGAACCCCAACGGGTTCTCGGTCGCGACATAGGTCTCACCCTCGGGCACCTTGAGCACCTTGGGTAGGCGTTGGTTCACCGGGCCGGGTGCGAGCGAACTGAGCACCGAGAGGCAGTGCTCGACGAGGTCGAGGCTGACCTGCACCTGCTCGAGCAGCACCTCGAGACGGGAGAGGCAGTCGCCGGCGGTGCGGGTCACGACGTGCCCGGGACCGCCCTTGGTGAACAGCTCGCCATAGGCGAGATAGGGCTGGTCGCGCCGCAGGTCGATGTCGACGCCCGAGGCGCGGGCGATCGGACCAGAGACGCCGTAGGCCGCCACGGTCGCGGCGTCGAGGACACCGACTCCGCGCGTGCGGGCGTTGAGGATCTCGTTGCCGACGAGCATCGACTCGAGGTCGGGCAGCCGTCCGCGCACAGCCTGGACGGCGGAGTCGACGCGGCCGAGCCAGCCGGCAGGCACGTCCTCCTTGAGGCCGCCGACGCGGTTGAACATGTAGTGCATCCGTCCGCCGGACGCCTCCTCCATGACCGCCTGCAGCTCCTCGCGCTCGCGGAACGCATAGAAGACAGGAGTGATCGCGCCGAGCTCGAGCGGGTAGGAGCCGAGGAACATCAGGTGCGACAGGACCCGGTTGAGCTCTGCGAGCATCGTCCGCAGCCACACGGCGCGCTCGGGCACCTCCATGCCGAGCATCTCCTCGACTGCGAGGACCACTCCCAGCTCGTTGCTGAAGGCGCTGAGCCAGTCGTGCCGGTTGGCCAGGACGATGATCTGCCGGTAGTCGCGGACCTCGAAGAGCTTCTCGGCGCCGCGGTGCATGTAGCCGATGATGGGCTCGGCGTGGACGATGCGCTCGCCGTCGAGGGTGAGGCGCAGCCGCAGGACCCCGTGGGTCGCCGGGTGCTGCGGCCCGATGTTCAGGACCATGTCGGCCGTCGCCAGCCCGCCTGCGCCGACAGCGACCGTCTGCGTCTCCATGGTCCCGGTCGGCGTGTCAGGCATGGCTTCGAGTATGCCGCGTCATCGCCCAGTGGAACCCGCCGAGCCCGTGCGGGTCGGCGAGCGCCGCGATGGTCGAGGCCCGGCCGAGTGCTTGGACGTAGCCGAGCGGGTCGGTGCTGGCGCGCGCGTGGTCGGGCGTCGCGGCGGTGAGCCCGAGCCGGTGCAAGACGTCGCGTTGGGTGACGACCTCGTCGGCGCCGAGGGAGTCCATGGCGACGTGGGCGGTGAGGTCCCGCTGCCCGTCGGGGACCGCGTCGGTCAGGGTTCCTTCCCGGTATGCCGTGAGCGTGCCTTCCAGGGGTCGGGTCCCCTTCACGTGACCGTAGTCCACGGCGATGGTGAGGCCAGTTCGGCTGCGGGACACCAGATCTCGCCACGCCAGGTCCCGACTCAGGCCGATCTCGACGCGCTCGCCGGTCTGGGTCGTCGGCCACCAGGCATCGGCCCAGGCGCGGTCTGCCTCACTCGGCTCGCCGCCGAGCGACTCCGTCCCCGCCTCGTCGACGAGGACCTCACGCAGGACTCCGTCGTCGTCGACCTCGGCGATGGTGCACGGCACGACGTCGAGCCACTCGTGGGCGAGGACGAGCGCGTCCAGGCCGCGCAGCTCACCGGGCAGCTCTGCGCCGCCGGGGGAGCAGAGCCAGTCGACGGCTGTCGGGAGGTCGTGGGGACGCTCGACGATGTCGACGCCCAGGAGCTCGAGGTCCGGCCGGTGGTCGTGGAGGTGGGTCAGCAGCTCGCCGCGCCCGCACGCAAGGTCGACCACGCGGCATACACCGGCTTGGTCGGCAAGGTTCGCGACGACCTCGGCGAGGACGGCACCCAGCGCTCCGTGGGTCGACGTCGTGAAGTGCCCCGCGGGACCTTCGGCGCGGCGATAGAAGCCGCCCGGCGCATAGAGCGCGTCCCACCACGCATCACGCCAGGGTCGAGGGCTCACCCCCGCAACCTATGACAGGTAATCCGTTCGCATCCGACGTGGCAGGAAGGCAGACTCGGTGCACGTGAAACCCCTGACCGAGCACGAGATCCGCAGCAGCTTCGTCAACGCCTCGAAGCGCGAGGTGGCACAGGCGAGCCTGCCCGAGGTCGGCAACCTCGACTGGGAACGCCTCGAGTACCTCGGCTGGCGCGACAGCAGACGACCGCTCGGCTACGCGGTGGCCGTCCTCGACGACGTCCCGAGGGGCATCATCCTGCGCGCCGCCCCACCGGCGACCGCGCTGGGAGGTCGCCGGCGGAGCGCGATCTGCGCCTGGTGCGAGGACCCGCTCCAGACCCAGGACGTCAGCCTCTACGTCGCCAAGCGCGGTGGTGCCGCGGGTCGCAAGGGCGACACGATCGGCACACTGGTCTGCACCGAGTTCGTCTGCTCGAGCAACGTGCGACGCAAGCCGACCTTCACCGAGCTGGGCTCCGACGACCCCCCTGACCGTGAGCTGTTCATCGAGCGCCGCATCGAAGGGCTCCGGCACCGCGCGGCACGGTTCATCGCCGAGGTCCTCGCCACCGCCTGAAACCGTGCCTTGTGTGCCTGAGAACGGCGTATTCCTCGTTCTCAGGCACACAAGGCGGCAGTTTCGGGGGCCTGTGGAAGTCTCCCCGGCCGGTTCGTCACTTTCCGGCAGGCTCAACCGATGGCGCGGATTCCCGACGACGTGACCCGGCTCGCAAAGGCTCAGAACGGCTTGCTGGCGCGCCGTCAGCTGAGGGCCCTCGGACTCACGTGGGGCCACGTGCTCACGCATCTACTTGCAGAGCGGTGGGCGGAGCGCAGCCCGGTCGTCGTCAGCACGTTCACCGGTGAGCTCACCCGAGAGCAACGCGCGTGGCTGGGAGTGCTGCACGCCGGTCCGCCAGCCATCGTCGGTGGGTACACCGCACTTGAGCTGCACGGACTCAAGAACTGGCATCGAGACGCCATCACGGTCTTGGTTGACGACGAGGAGCATCTCGATCGGCTCGAAGGCATTGACTGGGTCAGGACGCGGCGCCCGCTCGATCTGTGGCATTCCAAGGGTCACGAACTGCCGATGGCGAGGGTGGAGCCAGCGGCCCTGTTGTGTGCGGCATACTCACCGCACCCGCGTATGGCCCAGGGGTTGCTCGCCGCGGTGGTCCAGCAGAGGCTGACGACTGTGCCGAAGCTTCGCGACCAGATGGAGCGGATGAAGCCGTTGAAGCGGGCTCCGCGGTTCCGGGTCGTGCTCGCCGAGATCGAGGGCGGCGCAGGTTCCCTCGCCGAGATCGATGTGACTCGCATGTGCCGCGACTACGGCCTGCCCAGGCCGGACCGGCAGAAGAAGCGGAAGGACTCAGTCGGCAGGTGGCGCTACACCGACTGCGAGTGGGATCTGCCTGATGGCACCGTGATCGTCCTGGAGGTCGACGGTGCATTCCACATGGAGGTGGAGCACTGGGAGAGCGACATCAAGAGGGAGCGGCGCATCACGAGGCGGGGCCGGGTTGTCGTGCGATGCACCGCCCGAGAGGTCCGGGACGAGCCTTTCGAGCTGGCGGCCGACCTCCGGAGTCTCGGATTGGCGGTCTTGTGTGCCTGAGAGCGGGGTATGCCTCGTTCTCAGGCACACGAGGAGAGGGGTTTAGGTTTGGGGCGTGACGCACCCCGCCCGCCTCTCCATCGGTGTCATCGGCGCCGGTCGCGTCGGCGCCGTGCTGGGGGCCGCCCTCGCCCGAGCCGGCCACCGCGTCCATGCCGTGTATGCCGTGAGCGAGGACAGCCGTGAACGTGCGGCCGCGCTCCTTCCGGGAGTCCCGGTCAAGGACATCCACGGGGTCATCGACGGCGCCGACCTCGTGCTTCTGGCCGTCCCGGACGACGCTCTCGCCGAGCTCGTCGCCGGGCTGGCGGCGACCGACACGTGGCAGGCCGGGCAGATCATCGTCCACACGAGCGGGCGCTACGGCACGGACATCCTCCGGCCGGCGCTCGCCTCGCACATCCTGCCCGTCGCGATCCACCCCGCCATGACCTTCACCGGCACTGCCCTCGACCTCGGGCGGCTCGACGAGTGTGCCTTCGGCGTCACCGGCCCCGACGCGTTGCGGCCCATGGCCGAGGCGCTCGTCGTCGAGATGGGCGGTGAGCCGGTGTGGGTCGCAGAGGACCAGAGAGCGGCCTACCACGCCGGCCTGGCCCACGGCTCGAACCACCTTGTCACCCTCATCGCTGAGGCGATGGAGGTCCTCGGCGCCGCGGGTGTCGAGCAGCCCCGCGCCGTCCTCGGACCGCTCGTGCGGGCCGCCCTCGACAACGCGCTGCGGCTCGGTGACGCAGCCCTCACCGGCCCCGTGGCCCGTGGCGATGTGAGTACCGTGGACACGCACCTTCGCGAGCTGGAGCGGATCTCACCCGAGATCCGGACGACCTACGTCGCCCTGGCTCGAGCCACCGCGGTGCGTGCGCTCGAGAGCGGGCGGCTGCGGCCGTCGGCCGCCGAGCCACTCCTCGACACCCTCGCCGACCAGGAGCCGACCTCGTGACCCAGGCCGAAGTGACCGAAACTCGTACTGCCGCAACGGTTGTCGCGAGCACCCGTGACGAGCTCCGGGATGCCCGGGCCGCACTCTCCGGCACGGACGTCGCCGTCGTCATGACGATGGGCGCGCTCCACGAGGGTCACGCCCAGCTGTTGCGTGAAGCCCGACGCTCGGCCGACCACCTCATCCTCACGGTCTTCCTCAACCCACTGCAGTTCGGCCCCAAGGAGGACCTGTCGCGCTATCCGCGCACCTTCGACGACGACCTCCGGATCGCGGTCGCCGAGGGCGTCGACATCGTCTTCGCGCCCACGCCGGACGTCGTCTACCCGGACGGCGACCCCGGTGTGCGGGTCTCGGCCGGCCCGCTCGGCGATGTGCTCGAGGGCAAGTCCCGCCCGGGCCACTTCGACGGGGTCCTCACCGTCGTCGGCAAGCTGCTCCACCTCACCGGGGCCACCCGGGCGTTCTTCGGGCAGAAGGACGCCCAGCAGCTCCTGCTCATCCGTCGCATGACCCGCGACCTCGACTTCCCGGTCGAGGTCGTCTCCGTGCCGACCGTCCGGGAGGACGACGGCCTGGCGCTGAGCAGCCGCAACATGTACCTCACCGACTCCGACCGCGAGGTCGCCCTCTGCCTGAGCCGCGCGCTCACCGCAGGAGCCGACGCAGCGGCATACGGTCCCTCCGCCATCCGCCGCGCCGCCCGTGAGGTCCTCGTCGAGGAGCCACTCGCCCTCGTCGACTACCTCGTCCTCGTCCACCCGACCACGCTGCAGGACGTCCCGGAGTGGTACCGCGGCGAGGCCCTGCTCGCCATCGCCGCCCGGGTCGGCACGACCCGGCTCATCGACAACACCCCGATCCTCGTCGGCCCCGGTGGTGGGAGACTCGATGTCTTCTCGCAGCCCGTCACGCCGGGCATCCCCGCCCGCCCGGCCGACACCACCGGCATCGGCACAGGCACGAACCAGGAGCTTTCGTGATGTACCGCTACATGCTGCACAGCAAGATCCACCGCGCGACGGTGACCCAGGCCGACCTGCACTACGTCGGCTCGCTGACGATCGACATGGACCTCATGGAGGCCGCCGACCTCCTCCCGGGACAGCAGGTCGATGTCGTCGACGTCGACAACGGCAACCGCCTGACGACCTATGCGATCGAGGGCGAACGTGGCTCGGGCATCCTCTGCATCAACGGTGCGGCGGCCCGGCTCATCAGCCCCGGCGACACCGTCATCATCATCGCCTACGCGTCGATGTCCGACGAGGACGCGCGTGCCCATGACCCGCACGTGGTCTTCGTCGACAAGAGCAACAGGATCGTCGAGGTCGGCGACGACGGCGGTGACGTCCCCGAGGGCTTCGGGCTGAGGACGTCGGCCGTGACGAAGCGCTCGCACGGGTGACCTCGCGCCCCGCGGGTCCAGACGATCGAGAAGAGCCCGGTATGCCGGGTGCTCCCGTGAGCGTCCGGCTGCCGCGTGCGCTCGCCGCGCCGGCGCCGGGCTGGACGACCTCGGCCGATGTCATCGTCGTCGGCTCGGGCATCGCCGGTCTCACCTGTGCACTGCGCCTGCGGGAACGCGTCGACCGCGTCCTGCTCGTCACCAAGACGGTGCTGGACGAGGGCTCGACGGCGTGGGCGCAGGGTGGGATCGCTGCTGCCCTCCACCCGGAGGACTCGCCCGAGGAGCACCTCGAGGACACGCTCGTGGCCGGTGTGGGCTTGTGTGAACGAGAGGCCGTCGAGGCCCTCGTCACCGAAGGCCCGCGGCGGGTGCGCCAGCTCGTCGCGCTCGGCGCCGAGTTCGACCGGGACGCCGAGGGCGAGATCAAGCTGACGCGTGAGGGTGGGCACCACCGGGACCGCATCGCCCACGCCGGCGGGGACGCCACGGGCCGTGAGATCTCGCGCGCCCTCATCGCCGCCCTCGACCGGGTGCGCGACGACCCGGGCATCGAGGTCGTCGAGCACGCCCTCGTCGTCGACCTGCTCGACGACGGCGCCGGCCGGGTCGACGGAGTCACGCTCCACGTCATCGGTGAGGGACAGCTCGACGGCGTCGGTGCGGCATACGCGCGCGCCGTGGTCCTGGCCACCGGTGGGCTCGGCCAGATCTACACCTCCACGACCAACCCACCGGTCGCGACCGGTGACGGCATGGCGGCGGCGCTGCGCGCGGGCGCGCGGATGACCGACCTCGAGTTCATCCAGTTCCACCCGACCGTGCTCTTCCTCGGCGAGGGCTCGACCGGGCAGCAGCCGCTCATCTCCGAGGCCGTGCGCGGTGAGGGGGCCTTCCTCGTCGATGGCAGCGGGCACCGGATCATGGAGGGCCGGCACGAGCTCGCCGACCTCGCGCCGCGCGACGTCGTGGCCCGCGCCATCCTCGAGACGATGCGCGACCAGGGCACCGACCACGTCTTCCTCGACGCCCGCCACCTGGGAGCCGCGTTCCTCGAGGAGCGGTTCCCGTCGATCGTGGCGTCGTGCCGATCCCTGGGGTTCGACCCGTCGACCGACCTCCTGCCGGTGGCCCCGGCCCAGCACTACGCGTCCGGTGGCATCGCGACCGACCTGCGGGGCCGCTCGTCGCTGCCCGGGCTCTATGCCTGCGGCGAGTGCTCCTGCACCGGTGTCCATGGCGCCAACCGGCTCGCCTCCAACAGCCTCCTCGAGGGGCTGGTCTTCGCGAGCCGCATCGCCTCCGACATCCCTGCGCGGATCGCCGACGGTGAGCTGCCCGAGCCCCGACCGGTCACCCCCATGCGCGCGGGCGGCGACGGCGCCGGCCCGGGGGCGCTCCTCGACAACTCGCAGCGGCTCACGGTGCAGCGGGCGATGACTGCCGGGTCGGGACCGGTCCGTTCGGCGGAGTCGACGGCCGCGACCGCCCAGGCTCTCGCGGACCTCGCCGCGCTGCCGCCCTCGACGGCCGAGCCGGGTCCCAAGACGTGGGAGACGACCAACCTGCTGCATCTCGGCCAGGTCCTCACCGAGCTGGCCCACCGCCGCGCCGAGACGCGCGGCGGCCACGTGCGTAGTGACTTCCCCGAGCGCGACGACGCCCGCTGGCTCGTCCGCCAGAGCGTGGTCGTCGCACCCGACCGCTCTCTCACCGTGACCGAACGGAGCATGCCGTGAGCTCGTCCCCCTCAGCAGACCTCGCCTTCCCGCTGCAGGACGCCCGCCGTGTCGTGACAGGCGCCCTCGACGAGGACCTCGGCGGGCCGGACGGCGTCGACGTGACGACGACCGCGACGATCCCGGCGACGCAGACGACGCGGGCCGCGGTCGTGGCTCGCGAGGACGGTGTCATCGCCGGGGTCGACGTCATTGCGCTGACGTTGGGTGAGGTGGCGGACCGTCTCGGCGCCGAGCCGCTGGTCGTCGACGTCAAGGTCGCCGACGGTGACCGGGTCGGGCGCGGTGACGCCGTCGCCGAGCTCTCCGGGTCGACCCGGGTGACCCTGACGGGGGAGCGGACCCTGCTCAACCTCCTCTGCCGCCTGTCCGGGACCGCCACCCACACCCGGCGCTGGGCCGACGTCCTCGAGGGCTCGGGCGCCATGGTGCTCGACACCCGCAAGACGACGCCCGGTCTGCGTGCCCTCGAGAAGTTCGCCGTCCGCGCCGGCGGCGGCACCAACAAGCGCATGGGGCTGCACGACGTCGCCATGATCAAGGACAATCACAAGCTGGCTGCCGGAAGTCTCGCAGCGGCATACGCCGCTGTGCGTCAGCAGTTCCCGGAGGTGCCGGTGCAGGTCGAGGTGACCACGACAGAGGAGGCCCTGGAGTCGGTCGAGGCAGGGGCGCGGTTCCTGTTGTGCGACAACATGTCCACCGACCTGCTGCGCGCAACGGTTGAGGCGGTGCGCGCGACCGGCAAGACCGTCGAGCTCGAGGCGACCGGTGGGCTGACCCTCGAGGTGGCGGCGGACTATGCCGCCACGGGCGTCGACTTCCTCAGCGTCGGTGCACTGACCCACTCCAGCCCGATCCTCGACCTGGCCCTCGACCTCCGTCCCTGAACCGCCCAGCTGGACGGTTGGGGACAGGGGAAGACCAACATGCCCGACCGTCCAGTCGGGTGGGTCCGGGACGGGTCAGTGGCCCTTGCGCAGGGGTGGTGTGCCGGCGGCGACCGTTGCCGGGTGGACGAAGAGCGGCAGCAGGCGCCGGGACGCCGGTGTGCGCAGCGCCTTGACCGCGGCCAGGTGCGCCTCGCAGCGCACGACCAGCTCGTCGTAGGCGCCTTGGCCCATCAGCTCGACGAGCTCGGCCCGGTTGCTCCGATAGACCGGCTCCGCCCCGACGTGGGCCTCTGGGTTGCCCGAGCAGTACCAGTCGAGGTCGTGCCCGCCCGGGCCCCAGCCGCGCCGGTCGTACTCGCCGATCGACACCTCCAGGTAGCTCGTGTCGTCGGGGTGCTCGACCGTGCGGAAGGTCCGACGGATCGGCAGCTGCCAGCAGACGTCGGGCTTCGTGGTGTGCGGCGGCTTGCCGGTGAGGACGGCGTGCTGGTGGAGGGCGCACCCGGCGCCGGCCGGGAAGCCGGGGCGGTTGAGGAAGATGCAGGCGCCGTCGACGACCTTGGTCTTGCGGGCGTCGTCCTCGCGCTCGGTCCACGCCGAAACCTTGGTGGGGTTCTTGCGGTCGGGGCGCAGCTGCCACTCGTCCTCGCCCAGCTCGGCGACGACGGCGGCGACCCGCGCCAGGTCGTCGTCGTCGGAGAAGTGCGCACCGAGGGTGCAGCACCCGTCGTCCGGGCGGTCGGCATAGATGCCCTCACAGCCCGACCCGAAGATGCAGGTCCACCGCGACGTGAGCCAGGTGAGGTCACAGCGGAAGCGCTGCCCGGAGTCGGAGGGATCGGGGAACTCCACCCAGGTCCGGGGGATGTCGAGCGGAGTCTCAGCCACCGGGTCACCCTATGCCGGTGACGCCGACTACCGTTGCACCATGCGGCTCGGGGTCATCGATGTGGGTTCCAACACCGTGCACCTCCTGGTCGTCGACGCCCACACGGGGGCCCAGCCCCTCCCCACGAGCTCCCACAAGCGAGAGCTCCGCCTCTCCGAGCACGTCACGGACACGGGCGAGATCGACGACGCGGGTCGGGAGCAGCTCGCCGACTTCGTCGCGGAGTGCCTCACTGTCGCCGAGGACCAGGGCGCCGAGGATCTCATGGGCTTCGTCACGAGCGCGATCCGCGAGGCACCCAACGGGGACGACGTGCTCACCGCCGTCAAGGAACGCACCGGCATCGTCCTCGACGTGCTCACCGGTGAGGACGAGGCGCGACTGACCTTCCTGGCGGCGCGACGATGGTTCGGCTGGTCGGCCGGGACCCTGCTCGTCGCCGACATCGGTGGAGGCTCCCTCGAGATCGCCCAGGGCATGGACGAGGATCCCGACGTCGCCATCTCACTGCCCCTCGGGGCCGGGCGCGTCACCCGCGACCACCTGCCCGGCGACCCTCCCGGGGTCGAGGCCGTCCGCGCCGCACGCAAGCACGTGCGGGCCACCATCGCGCGCGAGCTGCGCCCCCTGACCAAGGCCACCGCGCCGGACCGCGTCGTCGGGACCTCCAAGACGATGCGTTCGCTCGCCCGGATCACGGGAGCCGCCCCGAGCTCCGAGGGCATGTATGCCGCGCGCTCCCTCGAGCGTGCCGCTCTCGATGCGATCCTGCCCAAGCTCGCGAACATGACTGCGGCGCAACGCAGCTCGCTCCCCGGAGTCTCGACATCGCGGGCCCACCAGCTCCTCGCCGGCGGAATCGTGGCGTCCGCCACCATGGACCTCCTGGGTGTCGACCGCCTCGAGATCTGCCCGTGGGCCCTGCGCGAGGGCATCATCCTGCGCAGGCTCGACGGCATGCACTGATGGACGCCCCTGACGCGGTGGACATCCCGGACATCCCGGTCGCCCTCTCCACGGCGTCGGTCTATCCCGAGAACTGCGCTGCCGCCTTCCAGCACGCCGCCCGTCTGGGCTATGACGCCGTCGAGGTGATGGTCTGGACCGATCCGGTGACCCAGGAGGCAGGCGCCCTCCGCGCACTGTCCGAGCTCCACGGCATACCCATCGTCTCGATCCACGCGCCCACCCTGCTCATCAGCCAGCGGATCTTCGGGGTCGACGCCTGGGGCAAGGTCGACCGGTCGCTGGAGCTGGCGCACGAGGTCGGAGCCGAGACGGTGGTGCTGCATCCGCCGTTCCGCTGGCAGAAGGACTACGCCCGCGACTTCACCGACGGCATCGCGACGCGCGAGCACGACTCGGGCATCACGCTGGCCGTCGAGAACATGTTCCCGTGGCGGGTGGGTGGTCGAGAGATCGAGGCCTACCTCCCGCACTGGGACCCGGTGCCTCAGCCCTACGACCACGTGACGCTCGACCTGTCGCACACCGCGACCGCGGGTTCGGACGCCCTGGCGATGGTGGAGGCGCTGGGTCCACGCCTCGCCCATCTGCACCTCGCCGACGGGCTCGGGTCGATGAGGGACGAGCACCTCGTGCCGGGACGAGGGTCGCAGCCCTGTGCAGAGGTGCTGGACGTGCTGGTGCACAACGGTTTTGGAGGGGCCGTCGTCGTCGAGGTGTCGACCCGGCGGCTGTCGGTCACGCAGCGCGAGATGGCCCTGGCCGAGTCCCTGGCGTTCTGCCGGCTCCACCTCGCCTCCGCTCTGGCTTTCGAGGCCGAGGCCGAGGGCGCCGACGGCGAGGGCCCGTCGTGAGTCCGCGCGGTCGTCGGCCCGGAGGCGAGGACACTCGCGCCGCGATCATCGGCGCCGCGCGGTCGGAGTTCGCGCAGCGCGGCTACGACGGCACGTCACTGCGGGGTGTCGCGCGCGAGGCCGGGGTCGACCCCAAGCTCGTGCACCACTACTTCGACGGCAAGACCGAGCTCTTCGCCGAGGTCATGGCCTTCCCCGCCAACCCGGCCGTCCTCGTCGAGCAGATCGCTGCGGCCCCCCGGGCACAGCTCGGTGAGACGCTCGCCAGGGCCTTCCTCACGGCGTGGGACTCGCCTGAGGGCCGGGAGCGGTTCGCGGCGATGTTCGCCGCCGCTGCCGCCCATGAGGAGCACGCCCGGATGGTGCGGGAGTTCGTCGGGCGGGAGGTCCTGCACCGGGTCGTGGAGACGATGCAGCCACGAGATGGCACGGCACCTCAGTCGGGGGAGTCGCTCGAGCTGAGGGTGGCGCTCGGCGCCGCCCAGCTCGTCGGCATGGGGATGCTTCGCTACGTCGTCAAGGTGCCCGCGGTTGCCGACGCGACGGTCGAGGAGGTCGTCGCCATCCTCGGCCCGACCCTTCAGCACCACCTGGTCCCCCCGAGCGGCTGAGCGCAGGCTCCGACCCACCCTTCGGCCCTCCACCCCGCCAGGCCCTCGGGGTTGTGCTCGACGCCTTCTCAGGTCTAAATTCATCACATGATGAAAAGACAGCGCACCGACGCGGTCGTCGTGGAGCAGCTGCGCGTCGTCCGCGGTGGCCGTGACGTCCTGCCCGGCCTCAGCCTCGTCGTGCCCGTCGGGCAGGTCGTCGGCCTCCTCGGCCCCAGCGGGGGAGGCAAGTCGACCCTCATGCGGGCCATCGTCGGCGTGCAGCGGGTCGCCTCCGGCACCGTCACCGTGCTCGGCGAGTCGGCAGGCAGTCCCGGGCTGCGCCGTCGCGTCGGCTACGTCACCCAGTCGCCGAGCGTCTACGCCGACCTGTCGGTGCGCCACAACCTCGCCTACTTCGCCAAGGTCCTCGGCGCGCCCACGGACGCCGTCGACCGAGCCATCGAGTCCGTCGACCTCGCCAGCCACGCAGACGCCTCCGTCGGCAACCTCTCCGGAGGTCAGCGCTCGCGGGTCTCCCTCGCCGCCGCCCTCGTCGGCGACCCCGAGCTCCTCGTCCTCGACGAGCCGACCGTCGGCCTCGACCCCGTGCTCCGGCGTGACCTCTGGGACCTCTTCCGCCGACTCGCCCACGAGGAGGGACGCACCCTGCTCGTCTCGAGCCACGTCATGGACGAGGCCACACGCTGCGACCGGCTGCTGCTCCTGCGCGAGGGCGAGATCCTCAGCGACTCCACGCTGCCCGAGCTGCTCGACCACACGGGAGCTCCTGACGCCGAGCAGGCCTTCCTGGCGCTCGTCGACCGGGCGAGCGGACGCGCACCCGAGGGGCCACCCGGCCACCCGGCGCGACCGAGTCAGCACGAGAGCGGAGACCGCTCATGAACCCGCGCATCACCCTCGCCACCGCCGCACGCATCCTGCGCCAGCTGCGGGCCGACCACCGGACCATCGCGATGATGCTCGTCGTGCCGTGCGTCCTCGTCGGGCTGCTCGCGTGGATCTTCGACGGCACGCCGGTCTTCGACCGGACGGGCGCCGCGCTCCTGGGCGTCTTTCCCTTCGTCGTGATGTTCATCGTCACGAGCGTCGCGACCCTGCGCGAGCGCACGTCGGGCACCCTGGAGCGGCTCCTCACCACCCCGCTCGGCAAGGGCGACTTCATGCTCGGCTACGCCTTGGCCTTCGGCACCATGGCAGTCGTCCAGGCCCTCGTGGCAACGGCATTCGCGGTCTGGGTCTGTGGCCTCGACGTCGCCGGCCCCACGTGGCTGCTCGTCGTCGTCGCCGTCTGCGATGCGCTCCTCGGCACGGCCCTCGGCCTGCTCGTGAGTGGCTTCGCGTCCACGGAGTTCCAGGCCGTGCAGTTCATGCCGGCGTTCGTCCTCCCGCAGTTCCTGCTCTGCGGGCTCCTTGTCCCGCGTGACTCGCTGCCGCCGGTCCTGTCGACCCTCTCCGACTACCTCCCCCTCTCGTATGCCGTGGACGCGATGCGCACGATCGCTGCGGTTCGCGATCCGCTGGCTGACGTCTCGAGCGACCTCGCGGTCATCGTCGGTGCCATCGCCCTGGCCCTTGCCCTCGGCAGCCTCACCCTGCGCCGCCGCACCCCGTGACGGGAAAGCGCGAAGGTGACCGGACGGCATACCCGTCTCGGGTAGTCCCGCGAAGCGGTTAACCTGACGCTCGTGGATGCCTCTGACCTGCTCCGATCCAGCCTCCTGCACCTGTCCGACTCCTCGCTCGTGCGCACCACGATCGAGAAGGCGCCGGTGAGCCGCTCCGTCGTGCAGCGCTACGTGCCCGGCACCGACGTCGCCGATGCCGTGGATGCCGCCGCCGAGCTACGCGCGACGAACCGGATGGTGACGATCGACTACCTCGGCGAGGACACCCTCGACGCCGGGCAGGCCGCGCACACCGTCGACACCTACGTCGGGCTGCTCCGTGCGCTCAGGGCGCGCGACCTGTCGCAGTTCGGCGCCGCCGAGGTCAGCGTCAAGCTCAGCGCCGTCGGTCAGGCACTCCCGCAGGACGGCGAGCAGATCGCCCTCGACAACGCGCGCCGCATCTGCGAGATCGCCAAGGACGCCGGCACGACGGTCACGCTCGACATGGAGGACCACACGACGACCGACTCGACGCTGTCGATCCTCGCCGAGCTGCGCCAGGACTTCCCCGACACCGGCGCCGTGGTCCAGTCCTACCTCCACCGCACGGAGTCCGACTGCCGCGACCTCGCCACTGCGGGCAGCCGGGTCCGCCTCTGCAAGGGCGCCTACAAGGAGCCGGCCTCGGTCGCCTACCAGGATGCCGAGGACGTCGACCTGTCGTATGTGCGCTGCCTCAAGGTGCTCATGGCCGGGGACGGCTACCCGATGATCGCGAGCCACGACCCGCGGCTCATCGACATCGCCCGGGCGCTCGCCAGCCGGCACGGCCGCGAACCCGACTCCTACGAGTTCCAGATGCTCTACGGCATCCGCCCCGACGAGCAGACCCGCATCGCCGACCGCGGTCACCAGATGCGGGTCTACGTGCCCTTCGGCGAGGAGTGGTACGGCTACCTCATGCGCCGGATGGCCGAGCGTCCCGCCAACCTGCAGTTCTTCCTGCGCAGTCTCGTCACCAAGGGCTGAGACCCCGGCTCGACCCGACTTCGTCCCGCTCCACCCGAGCTGCCAACTCGGGTGGAGCGCCCCTTCATCGGGTCACGCGAGAATGCGGCGGCGTGGATGGCTGAGGTCGGGCATAGTCTCGCGCCATGGGAACGGTTGCGATCTTCGGTGCTGGTGTCATGGGCGAGACCCTCCTCTCGGGACTGCTTCGCGCCGGGCGCCCAGCGGAGGAGCTCGTCATCACCGAGCGCCGGCCCGAGCGTGCTGTCGAGCTGACCGACAAGTACGGCGTCCGCGCGCTGAGCAACGTCGAGGCCGCGGCCGAGGCCGAGACCCTCGTCCTCGTCGTCAAGCCGCAGGACATGGCCGCGCTCCTCGAGGAGATCGGCCCGCACGTCGCCCAGGCCAACCTCGTCGTCAGCCTCGCGGCCGGCATCACCACCGACTTCATCGAGAGCCACCTGCCCGAGGGCCGCTCCGTCGTGCGCGTCATGCCCAACACCCCGGCTCTCGTCGACGAGGGCATGGCCGCGGTGAGCGCAGGCCGACACTGCCAGCCCGACCAGCTCGAGCACGCCCGAAGCCTGCTCGCCGCGACCGGCAAGGTCACCGAGGTGCCCGAGAAGCTGCAGGACGCGGTCACCGCGATGTCCGGGAGCGGACCGGCATACATCTTCTATGTCGTCGAAGCCATGATCGAGGCCGGAGTCGTCCTGGGCATGCCCCGAGCCACCGCCACCGAGCTCGTCACCCAGACCCTCTACGGCGCGGCGACGATGCTGCGCGAGACCGGACAGCATCCCACCGTCCTGCGTGAGCAGGTCACCTCGCCCGGCGGCACGACCGCGGCCGCGCTGCGCGTCCTCGACGACCACAAGGTCCGCGCCGCCTTCGTCAGCGCCATCGAGGCTGCCGCGGTCCGTTCCAAGGAGCTGTCCGGTGGCTGAGGGTCCCGGCGCCCCGACGGTCGTCCCCGTGACCGAGGACAACTGGCGCACCTACCGCGACGTGCGCCTCGCCTCGCTCCTCGACACCCCCCGAGCCTTCGCCAACACGTACGCCGTGAGCGCGGCCTACCCGGACGATTCCTGGATCGCTCGGCTCAGCTCGATGCGGGTCTGGCTCGCGATGGTCGATGACCGTCCGGTCGGCACGATCGCGATCTGGCACAGCAGCGAGCAACCCGACGACGAGATCTATCTCATCGGCATGTGGGTGTCCGCGTCCGTCCGGGGCCGTGGCGTCGGCGACCTCCTCGTCACCACCGCGCTCGACGCCGCAGGTCAGGACGGGTACGCCCGCGTCTTCCTCGAGGTCGCCGAGGAGAACCGCCCAGCCCGTCGCCTCTACGAGCGGCACGGCTTCGCCGAGACGGGGACCACGTGGGACAACCCGCTCTACGGCGGGATCCGGGAGATCGGGTATGCCGTGAGGGTGGACCCGGTTTGCCGCCCGCCGGTGCCGTCAGCGACAGTTGACGCATGAGCGAGATCAGCGTGCGCCCCCTGGGCGAAGAGGACTGGCAGCAGTACCGCGACGCCCGGCTGACCGCTCTGCGGGAGTCCCCCGAGGCCTTCGCGGCCACCGTCGAGGAGGAGGAGGCCTTCGACGAGGACTTCTGGCGCCTGCGCATGAAGCGCTCTGCCCGCCTCCTCGCCGAGCGCGAGAACGGCACCCTCGGCATCGTCAGCGTCGGGCGCTCGAGCGACGAGAACCCCAAGACCTCCGAGCTGTTCGGCCTGTGGGTGCGGCCCGAGGCCCGGGGGAGTGGCGTGGCCTCTGCTCTCGTGCGCGCCGGCGCCCGGCTGGCCCGCGACCAGGGCCAGACCCAGCTCGCCTACTGGGTCGGCAGCGACAACGGTCGCGCCGTGGCCTTCGCCAGCGGCTTCGGGTTCCGCCCCACCGCCGAGCGGCGGCCCATGCGGGTCAAGAGCGAGGACGACGAGGACGAGGTGGCCATGGTTCTCGCGCTCGGCGGCGACCGCGGGGCCGTGCCCCACGACTTCTGAGCGCTGAGTCGTCCCGAATGCTGCTCGCTGCGGTCGTCGCGAACGGGGTATGCCGTTCGCCGCAGTTTCATCCGCCGTCCGCGCGCTGAGCGCGCTCCCGGCTCCCGCCAGGTCCAGCCAGCGGCGAACGGCATACCCCGTTCGCTTCTCAGGTTTCCGGGCGCTCGAGTTGACGATCCCCCGCAGACATGAGTGGTACTCACCCTCCCGAGCAGTCTCCGCTCACGCGCTCGCTGGCTCATTTCTGCGCGGGTGGCGCGACCCGCGCAGAGGCTGGGCGGGGGCGCAGCTAGGGGTGCGCCTCTGGCCAGGATGTGCGCGGGAGGCGCGGGCCGCGCAGAAGTACTCGGGAAACGCGGTCAGGGGCGGGCGGCCAGGCGTTCCAGCAGCTCGGTCGGGCCGCTGACGATGAGCGTGTCGTGAGCCGAGACCTTCGTCGTCGGCACGGCATACGTGAAGTCCTGTCCGGGGGCCTTGACGCCCACGATCGTGACGCCGTACTTGCTGCGCAGCTTGCTCTGCTCGAGGGTGAAGCCGACGGCCTCGGCCGGCGGCCGCATCTTGACGATCGCGAACCCGTCGTCGAACTCGATGTAGTCCTGGAGCTTCCCGCCCACGAGGTGGGCGACGCGTCGGCCGGTGTCGGCCTCGGGGCGGACGATGTGCTGGACGCCGATGCGGTCGAGGATGCGGGCGTGCTCGGGGGACATGGCCTTGGCCCAGATGTCGGGGATGCCGGCGTCGACGAGGTTGGCCGAGGCAAGGACGGAGGCCTCGATCGAGGAGCCCACCCCGACGATGGCGATCTTGTAGCGGGAGGCCTTGGCTTCGCGGATCACCTCGACGTCGCTGGCGTCCCCGTGGATGATCGAGCTGATCCGACCGAGGAACCTCTCGGCGAGGAACCCGTCCTTCTCGATGGCGACGACCCGGTGTCCGAGGCGGCGCAGCTCGAGGGCGGCGGCACCACCGAATCGGCCCAGGCCGACGACCAGGACGTCGAGATCGCTGTTCTTGGCGCCCAAGGCTTCCTCCTGCTGGTGACTGACCTGACGACTGACCTGGCGACTGACGCCGGTGACGGCGAGGTCGCGTCGTCAGGTGGACGTTCGGGTCGAGGCTAACCCTCATCCGTGCTCTGCCGGGTAGCGTGCCCGACATGGCTCATCGCACGCGCCTCGTCTGGGACGACGGGTTCACGGCATACAACTTCGGGCCCTCCCATCCGATGGGGCCCTCGCGGCTCGCCCTCACGACCCGGCTGCTCGACTCCCTCGGGGTCCTCGCGCAGACCGAGGTCATCAGTCCCGGCATCGCGAGTGACGACCTGCTCGCCACGGTGCACGACCGCGACTACATCGCGGCCGTGCGCGAGGCGTCGGTCGATCCCGACCGCGCCGACCTGCGTCATGGCCTCGGCACCGAGGACGACCCGGCCTTTGCAGGGATGCACGAGGCGAGTGCCCGCATCGTCCAGGGCACGGTCGACGTCTGCGCCGCCGTGTGGAGCGGCGAGGTCGACCACGGTGTCAACTACTGCGGGGGCCTGCACCACGCCATGGCCACCCATGCTGCCGGCTTCTGCATCTACAACGACATCGCCGTGGGGATCCAGCACCTCCTCGACAATGGGGCCGAGCGTGTGGCCTACATCGACATCGACGTCCACCACGGCGACGGTGTGGAGCGGATCTTCTGGAACGACCCGCGCGTCCTCACGGTGTCGGTGCACGAGTCCGGGCGCGCCCTCTTCCCCGGCACGGGGTGGCCGGGTGACATCGGCGGCCCGGACGCCCGGGGGACGGCGGTCAACGTGGCGCTGCCACCGGGCACGGGCGACGCCGACTGGCTGCGGGCGATCGAGTCGGTCGTGCCGCACGTCGTGGAGGCGTTCGATCCCCAGATCCTCGTGACCCAGCACGGCTGCGACAGCCACCGCCAGGACCCGCTCGCCCACTTCAGCATCTCCCTCGATGCACAGCGTCGGGCCCACGAATGCCTCCACCGGCTCGCCCACGACCACGCCGACGGCAAGTGGGTCGCGCTCGGCGGTGGAGGTTACGAGCTCGTCGACGTCGTGCCCAGGTCCTGGGCCCACCTCACCGCCATCGCCGCCCACGTCCCCGTCCCGTCCGCGGATCCGGTCCCCACGGAGTGGCTGGACCACGTGCGTGAGACGTTCGGTCGAGAGGGCCCCAGGACCATGGGCGACCTCGCGGAGCAGGACCTCCCGATCTGGGTGCGTCCGTGGGGGATGGGGCACAACCCGGACCGCCCTGGAGACGCCGCCATCCTGGCGACGCGTCAAGCGGTCTTCCCGCTCCATGGCCTCGACCCATGGTTCGACTGACCGAGATTTCTCCCCACCTCGCAGCGTGTCGACTGGACGTGGCAAACATTCCGCTCCAACGACTTCCCCAAGGGTCACACCAGCCCCTATGGTTGCTTCTTGCAGCACGTAGATGACCGCCGACGGGGAAGTCGGCGATGCGAGCCTGCAGAAGATCGAGGTTGCGATGTCTCAGGAACGCTTTGCCGAGGTGCGGTTTCTCACCGTTGCCGAGGTGGCCTCGATCATGCGTGTGTCCAAGATGACCGTCTATCGCATGGTGCATGGAGGCGAGCTCCCGGCCGTGCGCGTGGGGCGGTCCTTCCGGGTCCCCGAGGACGAGGTGCAGAAGTACCTCCGGGAGTCCTACATGGGCACCGCGTGAACGAGTCGAACGACAACGCCGAAGGCCGGACCGTCGAGGTCCGGCCTTCGGCGTCTCGTGCTCAGGGCGGGCCCCGTTTGGGCGCTCGGGTCACGCGCCGGTAGGGTTGCTCCTCGACACACGCGCGCCGGTCGGCCGCGCAGGCCGATCAGCAGCTGCTGGTCCACCGTCGTTCGATTCTCTCCAATCAGCAAGGACTGCTCATGGGTTCAGTGATCAAGAAGCGCCGCAAGCGCATGGCGAAGAAGAAGCACCGCAAGTTGCTTCGCAAGACGCGCCACCAGCGCCGCAACAAGAAGTGACGCGTCCCTGACGTGTGGAATCGGCCCTCGCTCCGGCGGGGGCCGTTCTGCGTCCGCCGGGGTATGCCGTCCGCCCGCCTCCCGAGCGCCCGGCCAGCAGGTGGCCCGCTGGGGTGACCGGCCTCTCCGGCCCTCCCGTCACGCCTCGGCGGGAAGTAGGGTCGAGCCTTCAAGACCACGATCCGTTGACCGAGCCGAAGAGGGGGCTGTGCCCGTGGGCAAAGTGGTACTCGTGACGGGGGTGTCCCGCCACCTCGGCGGCGTCCTCGCACGGCGACTCGCGGCGGACCCGTCGGTCGACAAGGTCATCGGTGTCGATGTCATCCCGCCACCACGGGACATCGGCGGTGCGGAGTTCATCCGCGCCGACATCCGCAACCCGATGATCGGCAAGGTCATCGCCCAGGGTGACGTCGACACCGTCGTCCACGCCAACGTCATCGCCACGCCGACCTTCGCCGGAGGACGCACTCCGCAGAAGGAGATCAACGTCATCGGCACGATGCAGCTGCTCGCGGCCTGCCAGAAGGCGTCGTCGGTCAAGCGCCTCGTCGTGAAGTCGACCGCAGCGGTCTACGGCTCGACGCCACGCGACCCGGCCATGTTCACCGAGGAGATGAGCGCCAAGCGGCTGCCGTCCTCCGGCTTCGGCAAGGACTCCATCGAGGTCGAGGGCTATGTGCGCGGCTTCGCGCGCCGCCGACCCGACGCCGAGATCCTCACGTTGCGCTTCGCCAACATCATCGGGCCGCGCATCCGGACCTCGATCACCGACTACTTCAACCTGCCGGTGATCCCCGTCCCCTTCGGCTACGACGCCCGGCTCCAGTTCTTCCACGAGGACGACGCCATCGCCGCTCTGGCCCGTGGTGTCACCGGTTCGGCGACCGGGGTCGTGAACCTCGCCGGTGACGGGGTGCTCACCGTGCTCCAGGCCGCGTCGCTCGTGCGACGCCCGGTCGTCCTCGTTCCCATGGCCGCCGCCGGCACCATCGGGGGGCTGGGCAAGCGCTTCGGGCTCGTGGACTTCAATGCGGACCAGATGACCTACCTCGCCTTCGGTCGGGGGATGGACACCACAGCCATGCGGAAGTCCTTCGGCTTCCAGCCGTCGTTCTCGACGCGAGCTGCCTTCGAGGACTTCGCGCGGACCGTCACGCCGATCTATCCCTCCGTCGACGCCGTCTCGGGTGCAGTTGGCGGGCTCGTCGGTGCGGCCCAACAGGTCTTGGGTCGACCCGCGCGGGGGAGTCACTGATGGCGACGAAGAAGACCACGAAGGCTGCCTCGAAGACGACCGGGGCCAAGGCACCAGCACCCGCGGTCAGCACCCCGAAGAAGAAGACGTCGTCGCTGGCCGCGGGGGCGGCCCGGGCCTCCGGTGAGCGCGCCCGCCGACGCGCGACACCGTTGCTGTCGGCGCAGGTCGAGCCGGTCACCGCCGCCACGGAGGCCCGTGCTCCCAGGACCGCGACGCGCAAGACCTCTGCCACCACGGCTTCACCCACGAGGACCTCACGCACCAAGGCTTCCAACAGCAAGGCCACTGCCACCGAGACCGCCCCCACCCCGGCCTCTCCCACCCAGGCTTCTCCGACCAAGACCCAGGCATCCCAGGCGTCCGATGCCACCGAGCAGCGCGCCGCCCACCGCCCGCGCCCGACCGTGAGTGCCAAGCCCAGCCCCAAGGCGTCGAAGCAGGCCGGCACACGTGGCCAGAGTCCGCGTGCGAAGCGAGCGGCAGACGACGCCGCGCGCCGGCACCTGCGGGTGGCGGTGCCCGCGGAGCCGGTGACGTGGGCACCCGATCCGACGGCCACGCAGACCGACATGGCCCTTCCGGTCCCTGGCGTCGAGGAGCTGCTCAGCGCGTCGATCGCCGCCATGCGCATCGCCGCCCAGGGCGCGGGTCTCTCGCCCGACGAGATCGAGCGCCGGATCGCTGCGACCCTGGCCTTCGTGCGGCGCCGGATCGAGGGTGACTACACGGTCGACGAGTTCGGCTACGACGAGCATTTCGCGCAGAACGTCATCTTCCCGATGTTGCGCCCGATCTATCGCAGCTGGTTCCGGGTCGAGGTGCGCGGCCTCGAGAACATCCCGTCCGAGGGCGGGGCGCTCATCGTGAGCAACCACTCCGGGACCATCGCCATCGACTCGCTCATGGTGGCGCAGGCCATCCACGACGAGCACCCGGAGCACCGAGTCATGCGCGGCCTCGGTGCCGACCTCGTGTTCCAGACCCCGTTCCTCGGTGCGTTCGCGCGTCGAGGTGGGTCCACCCTCGCCGCCAAGGAGGACGTCGAACGGCTCTTCGCCAAGGGTGAGCTCGTCGGTGTCTTTCCCGAGGGGTTCAAGGGTGTCGGCAAGCCGTTCAAGGAGCGCTACAAGCTGCAGCGCTTCGGTCGAGGCGGGTTCGTCTCGGCCGCGCTCGAGGCCGGCGTGCCGATCATCCCGACCTCCGTCGTCGGCGCCGAGGAGATCGCGCCCATGATCGGCAACATGAAGACCGTCGCGCGCCTGCTCGGACTCCCCTACGCGCCGATCACGCCGACCTTCCCCCTGCTCGGCCCCCTCGGCCTCATCCCCCTGCCGAGCAAGTGGATCATCGAGTTCGGTGCCCCCATCGAGACCGCCAGCCACGGCTCGGCCGCAGCCGATGACCCGATGCTCGTCTTCGACCTCACCGACCAGGTGCGCGAGACCATCCAGCAGACGCTCTACTCGCTGCTCATGCAGCGACGATCCGTCTTCTTCTAGAGAAGCGCCGAGTATGCCGTCCGCCCCCAACCCACAGCCCCCTCAGGGAAGTGCCCCCCGCGTCACCCTCATCGCCAAACCCGGCTGCCACCTCTGCGAGAGCGCCCGAGCCACCATCGCGAGCGTCACCGAAGAGCTGGGGGAGACCTTCGAGGAGCTCAACGTCCTCGAGCGCCCGGACTTGATGGAGAAGTACGCCGAGGAGATCCCAGTCACCCTGGTCGACGGCCGTCAGCACGACTTCTGGCGAGTCGACGAAGCCCGCCTGAGAGCAGCCCTGACCCAACCCACGCGGTAGGCGAGCCGAGGCGCCGAGCGAAACGCACGTATGCCGTTCGCCGCCGGCTGGGCCTGGCGGGAGCGCTGGGCGACCCGGGGCGGAACGCACGTATGCCGTTCGCTGCTGGCTGGGTCTGGCGGGAGCGCGAAGCGCGCTCAGCGCGCGAGTGCGGATGGGACCGCGTCGAACGGCATACGTGCGTGGAGCCCAAGCACAGCGGAACGGCATATCCGCGCCCAGCGCAACGGGACCGGACGGCATACCCCACTGAGAAACGGGGTAGGGCTGGGTGCAAGCGGTTACGCCGGCGGCTTGTACCAGAACGGGGTGGGTGACTTGTCTCGGGGTCACCTTGCGACTTTGTGCATCGCTTCACAAGTGCGTACGCTGACAAGGCACCACCACACCTTCCAGACAGGAGTCGAAGGCCACGTGTCCGCTGACGTCGCAGCCCGCCGGGGTATCCCCGACGCGTCCGTGGCTCGACTTCCGGGATACCTGCAGGCCCTCACCAACCTCGCGGAGCGCGGCATCAGCTCGGTCAGCTCCGAGGAGCTCGCGGCGGCCGCGGGAGTGAGCTCGGCGAAGCTGCGCAAGGACCTCTCCCACCTCGGCTCCTACGGGGTGCGGGGCGTCGGGTACGAGGTCGACCGGCTCGCCTACGAGATCTCGACTGCTCTCGGGCTGACCCAGGACTGGCCGGTGGCCATCGTCGGGATGGGCAACCTCGGCCGGGCGCTCGCGGCCTACAGCGGCTTCGCCACGCGCGGGTTCAACGTCGTCGCGCTGCTCGACCACGACGACAGCCTGGTGGGCACCTCGGTCGGGAAGCGCCGGGTCCGGCCGATGGCCGACCTCGATGCGCTTGTGCGGGAGGACCGGCTCGCGATCGGGGTCATCGCGACCCCGGCCGACTCGGCGCAGGACGTGGCCGATCGCCTCGTCGCCGCGGGTGTGCGCTCCATCCTCAACTTCGCCCCGTGCGTGCTCGATGTGCCGGTCGACGTCATGGTGCGCAAGGTCGACATGTCGACCGAGCTGCAGATCCTCGCCTTCCACGAGCAGCGCCGCACCGGCGAGCTCGACCTCGCCGAGCAGTCCGTCGTCGGGGAGGTGGCCCTGTGAGCCTGATCGTTCTCGGTCTCTCGCACCACGGTGCCCCGATCGAGCTGCTGGAGGCCGCTGTCCTCGACCAGGGCGCTCGCGGGCGCCTCGAGGCAGCGATCATCTCGTCCGAGCACGTCGTCGAGGCCGTCGTCGTCTCGACGTGCAACCGCACCGAGGTGTATGCCGAGGGGCTGACCTTCCATGGTGCGCTCGCCGACGTGTCCGAGGCGCTCGCCGCCGCCACGGGTGTGCCCCTCACGGATCTACAGCCGCACCTCTACGTGCACTACGAGGACCGTGGCATCGCGCACGCGTTCTCCGTCGCGGCCGGCCTCGACTCCATGGCGGTCGGCGAGGCGCAGATCCTCGGTCAGCTGCGTGACTCGCTCACCCGGGCCCAGCGTCGGGGTCACGTGGGTCCGGCGCTCAACACCTTGCTCCAGCAGGCGCTTCGCGTCGGCAAGCGCGTCCACACCGAGACGGCCATCGACGACGTGAGCCGATCCCTCGTAGGGGCCGGTCTTGCCGCCGCCGCCGAGGTCGTGGGTCCGATCGCCGCAGCCCGGGTGCTCGTCATCGGCGCCGGCGGCATGGGCGCACTCGCCGCGACCACGGTGAGCCAGGCCGGCGTCCCCTCGGTGACCATCGCCAACCGTGGACTGGTGCGGGCCGAGCGCCTGGCCAGTCGGGTGGGTGGCCGCGCGCTGGCCTGGGAGTCGCGCCTCGAGGGGCTCGCCGACGCCGACATCGTCATCTCCAGCACCGGCGCCACCGGCGTCGTCGTCACCGCCCGCGACGTGGAGGCGGCCGCCGTGGTTCGGGCGGGTCGGCCCCAGGTCTTCGTCGACCTCGGCCTGCCCCACGACGTCGACCTCGCGGTCACCGACCTCGACGGGATCACGCGCATCGGCCTCGCCGAGCTCGGCGAGATGCTCAGGCACACGGGCGACGTCCCGCAGGTGCAGGAGGCGCGCGACATCGTCACGGGCGAGGTCGCGGCATACCTCACCGAACGCTCCGCCGAAGCCGTGGCGCCCACGGTCGCGGCGCTCCGCTCGCGTGCCCAGCAGGTCGTCGACGACGAGATGAACCGGCTGTCCCGGCGCACGCCGGAGCTCGCGGACGGCGACCGCGCCGAGGTGCAGCGCACCGTCCACCGCATCGTCGAGAAGCTGCTCCACGCCCCGACGGTCCGCGTCAAGGAGATGGCCCAGGCCGGTCAGGGTGGCAGCTACGCCAAGGCCCTGAGCGAGCTGTTCGACCTCGACCCCCGCGAGGTGTCGGTGGTGTCGACCCCGCCGATCCTGCCGGTGACCGACGACGAGGAGGTCGGACGATGACGCTCCGCCTCGGAACCCGCCGCTCCGCGCTCGCCACCACCCAGTCCACCTGGGTCGCCGACCGGCTGCGCGTGCTCGGCCACGACGTCGAGCTCGTCGAGATCACCACCGAGGGCGACCTTGACCGCACCACCCCGCTCGCCACGATGGGTGGCACGGGTGTCTTCGTGTCGGCGCTGCGCGACGCGCTCCGCGATGGTCGCGTCGACCTCGCGGTGCACTCCCTCAAGGACCTCCCCACGACTCCTGAGATCGACCTCGTCGTAGCCGCGATCCCGCCCCGGGAGGATCCCCGCGATGCCCTCGTGGCCCGCGACGGCCTCACCCTGGGTGAGCTCCCGACAGGGTCCACGGTCGGCACGGGGTCACCGCGCCGCCGCGCCCAGCTCGAGGCCCTGGGGCTCGGACTCGAGATCCGCGAGCTGCGCGGCAACGTCGACACGCGACTGGCACGGGTCACCAGCGGTGACCTCGACGCCGTCGTCCTCGCGCACGCGGGTCTGCGTCGCCTCGGCCGCGAGGCCGCCGTCACCGAGGTCATCGACCCCATCCAGATGCTTCCGGCTCCGGGCCAGGGTGCGCTCGCCGTCGAGGTCCGCGCCGACGACACAGCCACCCGTGACGCCTTGGCCGCCCTCGACGACGCCGACACCCGTGCGTGCGTCGACGCCGAGCGCGCCGTGCTCGCCGAGCTCGAGGCCGGCTGCTCCGCACCGGTCGGTGCGCTCGCCGAGATCGTCCTCGGCGACGAGGGTGACGAGCTCTCGTTGCGCGCCGTGGTCGCCAGTCCTGACGGCTCGGGCGACCTGCGCCGCTCCGCCACGGGCAGCCCCGCCCACGCGGACGCCGTCGGCCGTGGTCTCGCCCGTCTCCTCCTCGAGGACGGCGCCGCCGATCTCGTGCCCGTCGACAGCCTCAGCGCCTCAGCAGTGTCAACACCGACAACACCGCCAGCACCGTCCAATACCGAACGCCCCGGAGCGTGACCAGTGAGCACCACCCGCTCGATCCGACCCACCACGACCACCCGCACCCCCGCGAGGGTTGCCTTCGTCGGCGCTGGCCCCGGGGACGCCGGACTGATGACGGTGCGCGCGCTCGAGTACCTCGCTGAGGCCGACGCCGTCGTCATCGACCAGATCGCCCGTGAGGACGTCGTCGCACGTCACGCACGGCCCGAGGTCGAGATCGTCGATGCGGGCCACGGAGAGCACGGTCAGCCGCTGACCCACGCCTCCCGGGCCAAGCTCGTCGTCAGGGCCGCCAAGGCTCACCCGCGTGGCCTGGTCGTCCGGCTCATGGACGGTGACCCGGCGACGTTCAACGGCCTCGCCGAGGAGGCCGCCGCGTGCGTCAAGGCCGGCGTGCCCTTCGAGGTCGTGCCGGGCGTCAGCTCGGTCAGCGCCGTTCCGACCTACGCCGGTGTCCCGCTCACAACGAGCGGCTCACGCGGCATCCACATCATCACGGCGGGCGAGAAGCTCAAGGACATCGCGGCAGCCATCGACCCGACGGTCACGGTCGTCGTCCTCGGCCAGCCGGACACGCTCGTCGGCACGCTCGAGGCGCTGCGTGCCGCCGGTCGCGCCGACGAGACTCCTGTCGCCATCACCGAGCGCGGCACCACCGTGCAGCAGGTCACGGTCACGACGACGCTCGCCGACGTCGCCACGGCGGCCAGGTCGATGCAGTTCCCCGCGCTGGCCGTCGTCGGCGACAACGTGTCGCTGCGCGAGAACCTCTCGTGGTTCGAGACCAAGCCGCTCTTCGGCTGGAACGTCCTCGTGCCGCGCACCAAGGACCAGTCCGGGCCGATGGTGCGTCGCCTCGAGCGCTACGGTGCCCAGGCGACGACGGTCCCCACGATCTCCGTCGAGCCGCCGCGCACCCCGCAGCAGATCGAGCGGGCGGTCAAGGGCCTGGTCACCGGCCGCTACGAGTGGGTCGGCTTCACGTCGGTCAACGCCGTGCGCGCCATCCGCGAGAAGTTCGAGGAATTCGGGCTCGACGCCCGCTCCTTCGCCGGTCTCAAGGTCGCCGCCGTCGGCGGGGTCACGGCCGACGCCCTCCGCGACTGGGGCATCAACCCCGACCTCGTGCCGGAGGGCGAGCAGTCCGCCAAGGGGCTGCTCGACGAGTGGCCTCCCTTCGACGAGCTGCTCGACCCGATCAACCGGGTCTTCCTGCCGCGCGCCGACATCGCGACCGAGACGCTCGTCGCCGGGCTCCAGGGCATGGGCTGGGAGGTCGACGACGTCACGGCCTACCGCACCGTCCGGGCGGCCCCGCCGGCAGCGCCGATCCGTGACGCCATCAAGAGCGGCAGCTTCGACGCCGTCGTCTTCACGTCCAGCTCGACCGTGCGCAACCTCGTCGGCATCGCGGGCAAGCCGCACCCCTCGACGGTCATCGCGTGCATCGGTCCGGCGACCGCCAAGACGGCCGAGGAGTGCGGTCTGCGCGTCGATGTCCTCGCGCCGGAGCCCTCCGCCGACGAGCTCGTCGACGCCCTCGCCGACCACGGTCGCTCCCTCGCCCTCACGGCGTCGGAGTCCGGTGAGCAGGCGGTCCGCCCGAGCCAGAAGCGGCCCACGGCCCGTCGTCGCGCCAAGTGAGCAACCCGCTGCGGCCCCAGCGTCCCCGGCGCCTCCGCCAGTTCCCGGCGGTCCGCCGACTCGTCGCGCAGACCCGGCTCCACCCGGCCGAGCTCGTCCTGCCCGTCTTCGTCCGTGAGGGCATCGACGACCCGCAGCCGATCGAGGCGATGCCGGGCGTCGTCCAGCACACGATGGACTCGCTCGTCGCCGAGGCGCACCGCTGCGTCGAGGCCGGGCTCGGCGGCATCATGCTCTTCGGGGTCCCCGAGTCCAAGGATGCTGTCGGCTCCGGTGCCGACGCCGACGACGGCATCCTCAACGTCGGCCTGCGCGCGGTGCGTGAGGCGGTCTTTGACGACCTCGTCGTCATGGCCGACCTGTGCCTCGACGAGTTCACCGACCACGGTCACTGCGGCGTCCTGGACCCGGAGGGCCGCGTCGACAACGACGCCACCCTCGACCGCTACGCCTCGATGGCGCTCGCCCAGGCTCGTGCGGGGGCGCACGTCCTCGGACTGAGCGGGATGATGGACGGCCAGGTGGCCCACGTGCGCACGGCTCTCGACGAGGCCGGCTTCACCGACACGATCATCCTGGCGTATGCCGCGAAGTACACCTCCGCGCTGTACGGCCCGTTCCGTGAGGCGGTCCAGTCGTCGCTGGTCGGGGACCGTGCGACCTACCAGCAGGACCCGGCCAACGCCATCGAGGCGCTGCGCGAGCTGGAGCTCGACCTCGCCGAGGGCGCCGACATCGTCATGGTCAAGCCCGCCCAGACCCACCTCGACATCATCGCCCTGGCAGCCGAGAGGTCATCGGTGCCGGTCGCGGCATACCAGATCTCGGGGGAGTACTCCCAGATCAAGGCGGCTGCCGAGCGCGGCTGGATCGACGGTGACCGCGCCGTCCTCGAGTCGCTGCTGCACATCCGGCGCGCGGGCGCGCAGATCATCCTGACCTACAGCGCCCTCGACGTCGCGGCCCGCCTTCTCTGACGCACCCCGCCTTCTCTGACGCACACATGACAGCGCCCGCGCGCTGACCGAAGGGGTGGTCAGCGGCGCGGGCGCCGGTCGGGGTGCTGCTGGCTCAGGCCTGCTTGGCGAGCTGCACGTCGATCGTGAGCGAGATCTTGTCGGAGACGAGCACGCCGCCACCCTCGACAGCCGCGTTCCAGGTGAGGCCCCAGTCCTTGCGGTTGACGGTTGCGGTGGCCTCGAAGCCGGCCTTGGTGTTGCCCCACGGGTCCTGTCCCACGCCACCGAAGTCGACGTCGAAGGTGACGGACTTCGTGACGTCCTTGATGGTCAGGTCGCCGGTGAGGGTCTCACCGTCGAAGGCGGTCGAGCGGAAGGTCATGGTCGGGAACTGCTCGGCGTCGAAGAAGTCGCCGCTCTTGAGGTGGGTGTCGCGGTCCGCGTTGCCCGTGTCGACGGAGGCGATCTGCGCGGTGACGTCGACGACCGACTTCGTGATGTCCTCAGCGACCTCGACGGTGCCGGAGACCTCGCGGAAGGAGCCGCGGACCTTGCTCACCATGAGGTGGCGGGTGACGAAGCCGACCTCGGTGTGGGTCGGGTCGATGGCCCAGGTGCCGGGGGCCAGTGCGATGTCGGTGGTGGTGGTGCTCATGTGGGGACTCCTTCAAGGGTGGTGGGTGCCTGTCGCGGGTTTCAACGGCCGACAGGTCATCAATATTTCAACAACTTGGAAGATTGTAGGTGAACAATGGGTCGGGAGCTCGTCAAGGGGCCGCTAACCTGTCCCCGTGGCCGCCTCGGAGAACCCTGCGACCCGTTGGCTGACGCAGGAGGAGCAGCAGGCCTGGCGGGCCTATCTGCGCGCCCATCGTGAGCTCCAGGTGGCCCTCGACCGGGACCTCACCGACTTCGGCCTCAGCCTCCCTGAGTACGAGCTGCTCTCGATGCTCTCCGAGCAGGAGGGCGACCGGGCCCGGATGTCGGTCCTCGCCGACCTCGTCGTCCAGAG
Source organism: Knoellia altitudinis (assembly GCF_042666355.1). NCBI lineage: Bacteria > Bacillati > Actinomycetota > Actinomycetes > Micrococcales > Intrasporangiaceae > Knoellia > Knoellia altitudinis. Next base: position 1,005,417 of record NZ_JBHTDK010000001.1, on the reverse strand, counting down.
CCGCAGCCGGGTCACGCACACCGCCAAGCGCCTCGAGCAGCGCGGCTGGGTGCGCCGTGAGCCCACCCCCGAGGACGGCCGCGGAGTCGCGCTCGCCCTCACGCCCGACGGTCGGCGCATGATCGAGAGCGTGGCCCCCGTCCACGTCCACTCCGTGCGAGCGAACTTCATCGACCTGCTGTCCGAAGCACAGCTGGTCTCGCTGCACGACTCCTTCGCCAAGGTGCGCGCGCACCTCGTGCCGGGTGCCCGGGCGGACGACGAGATCCACTGAGGCGGACAATGGACGCATGACGTCCAGCCCCACCACGCCTGCCACCCCCACCGACCCGCGTTCGGACGCCCCTGCCTCTGCGGCCCTGCTCGAGCGCGCCACCCGGGTCATCCCCGGCGGGGTGAACTCGCCCGTGCGAGCCTTCCGCGCCGTCGGTGGCACCCCTCGCTTCATCGCCTCTGCCACGGGGCCCTGGCTCACCGACGTCGACGGACGTCGCTATGTCGACCTGCTCTGCTCGTGGGGTCCGATGATCCTCGGCCACGCCCACCCCGACGTGCTCGAGGCCGTGCGCACCGCCTCGGCTCGCGGCTTCTCGTTCGGAACGCCCAGCGAGAACGAGGTGCTCCTCGCCGAGGAGATCGTCGCGCGCATCGAGCCGGTCGAGCAGGTGCGTCTCGTCTCGTCCGGGACCGAGGCGACGATGAGTGCCATCCGCCTCGCCCGCGGCGTCACCGGCCGCTCGGTCATCGTGAAGTTCGCCGGCTGCTACCACGGGCACGTCGACGCGCTCCTCGCTGCCGCGGGGTCCGGTCTCGCGACCCTCGCGCTGCCCGACTCGGCCGGCGTCCCCGTCGAGATGACCGCCGACACGATCGTCGTGCCCTACAACGACGTCCCCGCGCTCGAAGAGGTCTTCGCCGCCCGCGGAAGTGAGATCGCCGCCGTCATCACCGAGGCAGCCGCCGGCAACATGGGCGTCGTCCCGCCCGCGCCCGGCTTCACCGAGGCCGTGCGACGCGTCACGCGCGAGCACGGTGCCCTGCTCGTGTCCGACGAGGTCATGACCGGCTTCCGCTGCAGCAAGGCCGGGTGGTTCGGGCTCGAGGGCCCTTATGCCGCGGGCGCCCCCGACATCTTCACCTTCGGCAAGGTCATGGGCGGCGGCTTCCCGGCGGCCGCCTTCGGTGCCAGCGCCGAGATCATGGCCCACCTGGCGCCCCTCGGTCCGGTCTACCAGGCCGGCACGCTCAGCGGGAACCCTGTCGCCACGGCGGCCGGGCTCGCCACCCTCAGGGGCTGCACCGACGACCTCTACCCCCGCCTCGAGGTCACGGCGCGCACCATCGCCGACGCGGCGAGCGCAGCCCTGGCGGCCGAGGGCGTCGCCCACACCGTGCAGTGGGCGGGCTCGATGTTCTCGGTCTTCTTCCGGGAGGCCAAGGTCACGAACTATGACGAGGCGCGCGACCAGGACACGGCGGCATACGGGCGCTTCTTCCACTCCATGCTCGAGTCCGGGGTGCATTTGCCGCCGAGCGCGTTCGAGGCCTGGTTCGTGAGCGGTTCGCACGACGAGGAGGCCGTCGGGCAGGTCGTCGAGGCGCTGCCGGCCGCCGCGCGCGCTGCCGCCCACGCCGGCTGACCGGACCCTCAGGTTCGTTTGCGACAATCGGGTCATGACCAAGCCAGCCCACGCGTCCGCTGCTGAGGTCCGCACGGTGGTGCACCTCGTGCGGCACGGCGAGGTCCACAACCCCGATCGCATCCTCTATGGCCGGCTGCCCGAGTTCCACCTCTCCGACCTCGGTCACGAGATGGCCGAGCTCGTCGCCAGCGCGCTCGCGGACCACGACATCACCCACGTCATCTCGAGCCCGCTCGAGCGCGCCCGCGAGACGGCGGCACCGATCGCGGCGGCCCACGACCTCGAGGTCGAGCTCGACGATCAGGCGCTCGAGGCCGTGAACGCCTTCGAGGGCCGCGCCGTCGCCGGGGGCAAGGGCATCTTCCGCGACCCGAGGCTGTGGGCGCTCATGGTCAACCCGATGCGTCCGTCGTGGGGCGAGCCCTATGCCGACCTCGCGGCCCGGATGCAGGCCTCCGTCGACGCGGCGCGCGACCTCGCCCGGGGTCACGAGGCCGTCATCGTGTCGCACCAGGCACCGATCTGGATGCTGCGGCTCGCCATCGAGGGCCGCCGCTTCGTCCACGACCCGCGCAGGCGGGAGTGCACCCTCGCGTCCCTCACCTCCCTGACCTATCGCGGTGACGAGCTCGAGTCGCTCGCCTACAGCGAGCCGGCCGCCGCGCTCCTGCCGCTCGCGCACTCGGGAGCCGGTGCATGAGTCGTCGAACCACCCGGTATGCCGTGAGTCGCGCTGCCTTCTCCGTCGCCGCCGTCGGTGCGCTCGTCGCGCTGGGAGGGTGCTCGTCGGACCCGAACTCGATCGCGGAGCAGGCCAAGCAGGGCGACCAGAAGGGCTACATCGCCGGCAACGGTGCGATCGAGCAGATCCCCGCCGACCAACGTCTCGACCCGATCACCCTCGAGGGCAAGACCCTCGACGGCGAGGACTGGTCGAGCACGTCGGTGCGCGACAAGGAGATCGTCGTCGTCAACATGTGGGCGTCGTGGTGCGGACCGTGCATCAAGGAGATCCCCGACCTCCAGAAGGTCTGGACCGACGTCCAGGCCGCCAGGAAGCCGGTGCAGTTCATGGGCATCAACTTCCGCGAGGGGCCCGAGCGCGGTGCCGCCCTCGCCGAGAGCCAGAAGATGACCTACCCGAGCCTCAGTGACAAGCCCGGTCTCCTCCTGCTCGCCTTCGGCCGTCAGGCCCCGACCAACACGCCGTCCACGCTCATCCTCGACCTCGAGGGCCGGGTCGCGGCCCGGGCCAACGGTCCTGTCACCGCCACGACGCTGCAGGGCCTCATCGACGACGCGCTGAAGTCCGATTCCTGACCTCGTGACCGACACGATCGCCTCTGGTGCCCTGCCCCTCGCCGTCCTCGTGGCGGCGCTCGCGGGGCTCGTGTCATTCGCGTCGCCGTGCGTCCTGCCACTCGTGCCGGGGTTCCTCGGCTACGTCACGGGGCTGAGCGACACCGCGCTGGAGCAGCGGTCACGCGGTCGCATGGTGCTCGGGGCGTCCCTGTTCGTCCTCGGCTTCGCGCTCGTCTTCGTCCTCGGCTCGATCTTCATCGCCACGCTCGGCGCCTCGCTCACGCTGCACCGGGAGCTCCTGATGCGCATCGGGGGAGTCGTCGTCATCCTCATGGGGCTCGTCTTCCTCGGCGTCGGCGGTGCGAGCTCGCAGCGCCGGTTCGGTCCGACCTGGCGGCCCCGCGCCGGGCTCCTCGGGGCTCCGGTGCTCGGCGCCGTCTTCGGCCTCGGGTGGGCGCCGTGCACCGGCCCGACCCTCGCCGCCGTCCTCACCCTGTCGGCCTCGACCACGAACCCGAGCACGGGGCGGGCGGTCACCCTCGCCACGGCATACGCGCTGGGTCTGGGACTGCCCTTCATCCTCGCGGCGGCCGGCATCGAGAGGTTCGGGGCGGTCTCCGGCTGGGTGCGGCGGCACCACCGAGTGATCCAGTACGTCGGTGGTGGGCTGCTCATCGTCGTCGGAGTGCTCTTGGTGACCGGGGTCTGGGAGGACCTCACCGTGTGGCTGCGCGCCGAGCTCGTGTCCGGCTTCGAGGTGGTGATCTGATGAGCCTGTCGACCCAGCCTCGTGACCCGCGCCGTGACGACATCACGCAGCCCAGGCTCGGCGCCCTCGGCCTCCTCCGGTTCGCCTGGCGTCAGCTGACGTCGATGCGCACCGCGCTGTTCCTGCTGCTGCTGCTCGCCGTCGCCGCGCTGCCGGGCTCGATCTTCCCGCAGCGCTCCATCGACGCTGTCCGGACGGCCGACTGGATCGCCCGCCACGAGACGGCCGGTCCGATCCTCGACACACTCGGTCTCTTCGAGGTCTATGCCTCGCCGTGGTTCGCCGCGATCTACCTGTTGCTCCTGGTCTCGCTCGTCGGCTGCGTCCTGCCGCGCTCCAGGGTCCACTGGAAGGCCATGCGTTCCCAGCCACCGCGCGCACCAAGGCGGCTGGAGCGCTTGGCTGCTCACGAGAGCGTGACCGTCGAGGGCGCCCCCGGGGAGGTGCTGGAGGACGTGCGAGCAGCCCTGAGGTCCGCGCGCTTCCGCACGCACTCGCACGACGACTCCACGGTCTCCGCCGAGAAGGGCTACCTTAAGGAGACCGGCAACCTCTTCTTCCACCTCGCGCTCATCGGGGTCATCCTCGGCATGGCGGCGGGCCACCTCCTGGGGTGGAAGGGCGATGTCATCCTCCCGGTGGGAGAGACCTTCGCCAACACCGCCGGCCGCTACGACACCATCAGCCCGGGGCCGCTCGTCGACACCGCCGACTTCCAGCCGTTCACGATGAAGCTCACCCGCTTCGACGCCGAGTTCGAGACCGACGTCAAGGGCAGAGGCCAGTTCGGCTCCCCACGGGACTTCACGGCATACGTCGACTTCACGAAGGAACCCGGCGCGAAGCCGGAGAAGAAGGTCATCCGGGTCAACGGACCCCTCGAGACGGGCGGCGGCACGGCCTTCCTCCTCGGCAACGGCTACGCCCCCCGCATCACCGTCAAGAACGCACAGGGCAAGGTGACCTACTCCGAGCTCACCCCCTTCCTCGCGCAGGACAACAACTACAACTCGGTCGGTGCGGTCAAGGTCGCCGGGGCGGGGCCGGCGGGCAAGCAGCTCGGTTTCGCCGGGCTGTTCCTGCCGACGGCCGTCCTCGACGAGCAGGGACCGCGCTCGGTCTTCCCCGACGCGCTCGAGCCCGCCCTGGCGCTCTCTGCCTTCGAGGGGACGCTCTTCCCGGGCGGGCGGCCGCAGTCGGTCTACTCGCTCGACACCGCCGAGATGACCCAGCTCGAGAACGAGGCAGGCACCGACCTCCTGCGAATCTGGCTCACACCCGGGCAGACCTTCACGCTTCCCGGCGGTCAGGGCTCGATCACCTTCGACGGGGTCGAGCGCTTCGCCGGCATCTCGATCCGCAACGACCCCGGCAAGGAGGTCACGCTCCTCTCCTCGCTCGTGGCGCTGCTGGGGCTCATCCTGTCGCTGACGATCCGTCGGCGTCGGGTCTTCGTGCGGGTTGCGTCCGCCGACGACGAGGGCCGTACCGTAGTGAGCATCGGCGGCCTGGCCAAGGACGACGACGAGGGCATGGGCGAACAGCTCGAAGATGTCCTCACGCGACTGAAGGAACGACGCACGTGACCCACGAGAACCTGGCGACCTACGCCAACCTCAGCCTGTACTCCGCGATGGCGGTCCTCACCCTCTCCATGCTCGGGTATGCCGCGTACCTCGCTGGCTGGCTGCCCGCCCGTGACGCCGTGGCCGAGCCCGCGGACGTCGAGGATCGCGAGCTCGTCGCTGCGGGCGCAGGCTCGGGCACCGCCGACTCGAGGTCCAGCGACGCGTCGACGTCGGCCTCGACCGACGTCGATGCCGGGGCCGAGGTGCCCCTGCGGGCGCGCAAGGCCGGTGGCGTCGCCCAGACCCTCGCCCTCCTCGGCACGATGCTCCTGTTCGCGTCTGCCGCGCTGCGCGGGTGGTCGGTGGAGCGCTGGCCATTGGGCAACATGTTCGAGTTCGGTGTCGCCGCAGCGTTGTTCACCATGGTCGTCTTCGTCCTCGGGGGGCTGCGTCGCGACCTGCGCTGGCTCGGGGTCTTCGTCGTCGCTCCCGTGCTCATCCTGCTCGGCCTCGCCAACACCATCTGGTACACCGAGGCGGCCGAGCTCATGCCGTCGCTCAAGAGCATCTGGCTCGTCATCCACGTCACCGTCGCGACGATCTCGGTGGGGCTGTTCGCCGTCGGCTTCGTCGTGGCCCTGCTCTACCTCGCCAAGGACCGGTTCGGCTCGGGCTCAGGCGGGCTCCGTGTGCTGCGCGCGCTTCCGGACACCCGCACCCTGGAGCGCTTGGCCTACGGGTTGCACATCATCGCGTTCCCGCTATGGACCTTCACCCTCATCGCCGGCGCCATCTGGGCTCGCCAGGCCTGGGGTTCCTACTGGAACTGGGACCCCAAGGAGGTCTGGACGTTCATCATCTGGGTCGTCTACGCGGCATACCTGCATGCTCGGGTGACGCGCGGATGGGGTCGGAGCTCGGCGACGTGGATCGCTGTGGCCGGCTTCGTCTGCATCATCGTCAACTACGCCGTCGTCAACGTCTACTTCGTCGGCCAGCACTCCTACTCGGGTCTCTGACATGGCGATGGTGCGCTACCTGATCCTGCGGACGCTCATCTTCGTCGGGTGCCTCGCGGCGACCTGGCTCCTGGGCCTGCGTGACCGCGAGGACCAGTTCCTCGCCGTCATCATCGCCGCCGTGGCCTCGCTGGCGATCTCTGCCGTCGTCCTCAAGCCGTTCCGTCAGCAGGCCTCGGCCGCCATCGCGGAGCGCGTCGACCAGCGCGTGGAGCGCAAGCGGGCGGCCAGTGGCGACGAGCTCGCCGAGGACGCCGAGCTGGACCGCCCGGAAGCCGCCACCAAGCGCGACGGCACCTCCGACTTCCGCTGACGGCCAGCCCCACCACACGTGCTACTGCACCGTAAGTGGTGTGATCACCCCACTCACGGTGCAGTAGGCCGGCCGGCGCACTCGGTCAGGTGAGGGTGTGGGAGATGAGGACGCCGACCGAGACCGCCACGGCATACGCGAGCTCGTACTTGCCGGTCGAGCCGAGCACCGGCACGAGCCGCCGCCCCTCGGCGCCGCCCATGACGACGCGCACGGCGCCGACGATGACTGCGACCGAGACCAGGCCGAGCAGCGCCCAGGGCTCTGAGACCGCCATGACACCGACGGCGAGGACGCTCACCCCGAGGAGGCCGAGCCACAGCCGCCGGGTGCCGGCATCGCCGAGGCGCACCGCGAGCGTGTGCTTGCCCGACTCGGTGTCGCTGGGGATGTCACGCAGGTTGTTGACGACGAGGATGGCCGACGCGATGGCGCCGACACCCACGGCCGCCGCCAGCCCGAACCACGAGAGGGCGCCGGTCTCGGCATACATCGTGCCCAGGGTCGCCACGAGCCCGAAGAAGACGAAGACGAAGATCTCGCCGAGGCCGCGGTAGCCGTAGGGCCGGTCGCCGCCGGTGTACTTCCAGGCCGCGACGATCGACGCGACGCCGAGCGGCAGCAGCAACCAGGCCTCGGCGATCGCCACGAGGGCCAGCCCGGCGATGGCTGCGAACCCGAACGTCAGGAACGCCGCCGCCTTGACGCTCTCGGGCCGTGCGAGCCTCTGCCCGACGAGCCGCACCGGTCCGACTCGCGCGTCGTCGGTGCCGCGGATGCCGTCGGAGTAGTCGTTGGCGTAGTTCACGCCGATCTGCAGGGCGAGGGCGACGACGGCCGCAAGGATCGCGATCGCATAGCTGGGCTCGGAGTGCTCGGCAGCTGCTGCGGTGCCGATGACGACGGGTGCGAGGGCAGCGAAGAGGGTGCGAGGGCGCGCGCCGGCGACCCACTGTTGCAACGTGGCCATGGGGGTTGGTGCCTACAGTCCTTTGAGGAAGTCGGGGTCGTCGTCGGGCCCGCGCGGCATCTGTCGACGCGGCGGGCGGGTCGTCCTGGGGCGACCGGCGACGAGCCACGCGATCGACCCCGCGAACGGGAAGAGCAGGATGACGAACACCCAGATGAGCTTGGGGAGGCCGCGCACCTGGCTGTCGTCGCTCTGGACGCAGTCGACGACGCAGTAGATCGACAACGCGAGAGCGACGAGCAGGGGCAGGAAGCGGAGCACGGCCTCATTCTCCCACGGTCTCGAACAGGGTTCGGATGGCCGCCCGGTCGGGCTTGCCCGGTCCTCGAGTGGGGAGTGCGTCGACCTCCAGGACCGCTCGGGGCAGGGCGTGATCGGGAAGTATGCCGCGCAACCGGTCCCGCAGCCCGCTTAGCGCGAGCGGGCGACCGGGGACGGCCGCGACGGCAGTGTCGCGGACGACCGCGACAGCGACGACCTCGCCCCAGTCGCGGTCGGGGACACCGACGACAACGGCCTCGGCGACACCGTCGAGGCGGGTCACGGCCTCCTCGACGAGGCGGGGAGAGACCTTGAGGCCCCCGGTGTTGACGACGTCGTCGATGCGACCGTCGACGCGGAGCCGTCCGCTGTCGTCGAGGTGGCCCACGTCGTCGGTCAGGAACACCCGACGAGACCCCGGGAACGGGGGGAAGGCGGCGGCGGTGCGGGTCGGGTCACCCAGATAGCCGTGGGCCAGGGTGGCGCCGGCGAGATGGATGCGACCGTCCTGGCCGAGCAGCACCTCGGTGCCGTCGAGGGGCTGGCCGTCGTAGACGCACCCACCGGCGGTCTCGCTCATGCCGTAGGTCGTGACCGCGTGGATCCCGGCATCGGCTGCTCGAGCGAGGAGGTCGGGGTGGGTCGCCGCGCCGCCGACGAGCACCGCGGCGAACCGGGCGAGGCGCTCGCTGGCCCCTTCGTCGGCCAGGAGGCGGGTGAGCTGGGTCGGGACGAGCGACACATAGGTCGGCTGGTCGTGGCGCGGCGCGGCGTCGACGGCCTCGGTCCAGGCCGCCGGCGTGAAGCCCGCGCGGAGGTCCATGACGTGCGGCGTCGTGCCGGCGACGAGGGAGCGGAGCAGCACCTGGAGGCCGGCGACGTGGTGCCCCGGCATGGTGAGCAACCACTGACCGGGTCCGGCGAGCCGGCCGTGCGTGGCATCGACGCTGGCGCGCAGAGCACCCGTCCCGAGCATCGCCAGCTTGGGGGCGCCGGTCGAGCCCGACGTCCCCACGACCACCGCGAGGTCGCTGGGGAGGGACTCGCCATCGTGAGGCGGGAGGTCCGGGGGAGGTGAGCCGGCGGCATACGGGGCCACGGGGTGGCCACCACCGAGCGCGAGCTCGAGGCGCGGGAGGACGTCGAGCACGGCCGCGCCCGAAGGCACCGCGAGCGGCTCGATCCTCATGCGGCTCACTCTAGGCAGCACAGGTCATCGTGAGGATGATGGGCGCATGGACCCTGAGTTCGCGGCCTATCTCGAGCGGGTTCGCGCGCACCGAGCGGAGCTGGGTGAGTCGCTCGCGGCGCTCGACGCCGCGTTGGCCCTGCCGGTGGGGTTGGGGGCGCTGTGGCGTCGGCGGGTGCGTGCTGCGCTCACCGAGCTGGAGCACGACCTGCGCGACCACCGCGCGATCACCGAGGAGCCTGGTGGGCTGTATGCCGATGCCGTGGCTCGGGCGCCCCGGCTCGCGTCCGTGTCCAAGCTGCAGATGGACGAGCACCTCGACTTCGTCGAGGTCGTCCAGCGCCTGCTGGGGGAGCGAGAGGCCGGCCTGCAGAGCGCGGATGCCGTTGCGGCACACCGCGAAGCGGCCACTCAGCTCGTCGGTCGGATCGTCCGTCACCGGCAACGGGGTGCCGACCTCATCTATGAGGCCTACGAGGTCGACATCGGAGGGCAGGGCTGAGAGGTCAGAAGTACCAGGGGAAGGGGGACCAGTCGGGGTCGCGCTTCTCGAGGAACTGGTCGCGCCCCTCGACCGCCTCGTCGGTCATGTAGGCCAGGCGAGTGGCCTCCCCGGCAAAGACCTGCTGGCCCATGAGCCCGTCGTCGACGAGGTTGAAGGAGAACTTGAGCATGCGCTGGGCCTGCGGGGACTTCGACATGATCTCGCGCGCCACCTGGAGTGCGTCGGCCTCGAGCTCGCCGTGCGCCGAGACGATGTTGACCGCACCCATGCGGTGCATGTCGTCGGCCGTGTAGGTCCGGCCGAGGAAGAAGATCTCGCGGGCGAACTTCTGCCCCACCATCCTGGCGAGGTAGGCCGAGCCGTAGCCTCCGTCGAAGGAGCCCACGTCGGCGTCGGTCTGCTTGAAGCGGGCGTGCTCGCGACTCGCCATGGTGAGGTCGCAGACGACGTGGAGGGAGTGGCCGCCACCGGCAGCCCACCCGTTCACGAGGGAGATGACGACCTTGGGCATCGTGCGGATGAGGCGCTGGACCTCGAGGATGTGGAGCCGGCCGCCCTCGGCCTTGACCCTGCGCTCGTCGACTCCCGCGGCCGTGTCGTCGTCAGCGCCCTCTGCGGCGTACTGGTAGCCGCTGCGGCCCCGGATGCGCTGGTCGCCGCCCGAGCAGAATGCCCACTTGCCCTCGCTGCCGGTGCCGGAGGGCCCGGGCCCGTTGCCGGTGAGCAGGACGACGCCGACGTCGGGGCTGCGACGGGCGTGGTCGAGTGCGCGATAGAGCTCGTCGACGGTGTGGGGTCGGAAGGCGTTGAGCACCCCGGGCCGGTCGAACGCGATGCGGACAGCGCCGAGATCGCGCGCCCGGTGGTAGGTGATGTCGGTGAAGTCGAGTCCTGCGACCTCGTCCCAGGCCCCCGAGTCGAACGTCTCACTCACACCATCGATCGCAGTCACGTGTCGGAGCCTAACCGGGTGCGGAGGAGGCTGCGCTCAGCGCTGCCAGCCGTAGTTGTGGTCTCCCTCGGCCTTGGCGAGGTCCTCGGGAACCACGACGAAGACGGTCTTCTCGGGCTCGTCCGCCAACGCCTCGGGGTCGACCCGCCCGTCGGGGTCGACGGTCTCGAGGTGCGCGCGCAGGGCCTGCTCGGCGAAGTCGTTCCACGTCATGCCGGCACCCTTGGCGTAGCGGCGGGCCTGTTTGAGCAGTGCTGAGTCGATGCTGATCGTGGTCTGCATGGCTCCATGGCATCCCACAGGACCACCCTTGGCAAGGTGGAAGCCGTGGAACAACACGGTGGGCCGGCCGTCGGGTCGCGTATAGGTTCGCTCCATGTCGCTCCTCTGGTACACCGTCGTCATCGACTGCCACGACAACGCCGCCCAGGCGCGTTGGTGGGCGCAGACCCTCGGCTGGAAGGTCGGCTACGAGGACGACGACGAGGTCGTCATCGCTCCGCCGGACGCGACCGAGGACCCCGTCGAGACCCTGGAGGAGTGGCGGCTCCAGCGCCAGGAGCTCGTCTTCGTCCGGGTCGAGGAGGGCAAGACCCTCAAGAACCGCCTGCACCTCGACCTCGCTCCCCACACCACCCAGGACCGTGACGGCGAGATCGCCTCGCTCCTCGACCGGGGTGCCGCCCTGGCCGAGGTGGGCCAGCCGGACGACGTCACGTGGACGGTCCTCACCGACCCCGAGGGCAACGAGTTCTGCGTGCTGTCCGCACGCGACCGATGACCGAGCCCTCGCTCGACGACCTGCTCGCCACGCTGCGAGTGGTCTCGATCCCCATGCGGGTGACGTTCCGGGGGGTGACCGAGCGCGAGGTGGCGCTCGTCGAGGGCCCGGCAGGGTGGGGAGAGTTCGGCCCGTTCCTCGAGTACGCGCCGCCCGAGGCCAGCCGCTGGCTCGCTGCGGCCGTGGAGGCCGCCTGGCAGGGCTGGCCCGCGCCCGTGCGTGACTCGGTGTCCGTCAACGCCACCGTGCCGGCCGTCTCGCCTGACGCGGTACCCGGAGTGCTGCAGCGGTTCCCCGGGACCACGACGGCCAAGGTCAAGGTCGCCGAACGCGGACAGACACCAGACGACGATGTATGCCGTGTCGCTGCGGTGCGCGATGCCATGGGACCTCACGCTCGGGTCCGGATCGACGCGAACGGGGCATGGGACGTCGACATGGCGAGGGACGTGCTGAGTCGGCTGGCGGCATACGACATCGAGTATGCGGAGCAGCCGTGCGCGAGCGTGGAGGAGCTGCGAGATCTCCGAGTTCTCCTGGCGCGCAGCGGCATCGACATCCCCGTCGCCGCCGACGAGTCGATCCGCAAGGCCGAGGACCCCATGCGCGTGCGTGACCTGGAGGCGGCCGACCTCATCGTCATCAAGGCGGCACCGCTCGGGGGGGTGCAACGGGCGTTGGAGATCGTCGCCGAGTGCGGCCTGCCCGCAGTCGTCTCGTCGGCCCTCGACACCAGCGTCGGCATGGCGGCCGGCGTGGCGCTGGCCGTCGCCCTGCCGCAGCTCGACCATGCCTGCGGTCTCGGCACGGTCGCCCTGCTCGACGGTGACGTGGCGACCGAGTCGCTGGTCCCGGTGGGTGGCGCACTCCCGGCGCGCCGCGTCGCCGCCGACCCCGAGCTGCTGGACCGGTGGGCCGCCGCGGAGGACCGGGTCCAGTGGTGGCGCCGACGAGTCACCGAATGTTGGGCCCACGACGGGGTAGGGGACGGCCATGCTTGAGGTGCGCTGGATGTGGATGTTGCTCGACACCGTCGAGGCCGATGCCGGACGGTCCGAGGCGTTCTGGCAGAGGGTGACTCGCTCCGATCTCTCCGACCGCGAGGGCGACGACGACGAGTTCGTGACCCTGAGACCCCGGCGAGGAGACGCGTGGGTCGCGTTGCAGAGGGTGGTCGAGGGCGGCGGAGTCCACCTCGACCTCGCCGTCGACCAGCCACTGACGCAGGCCTCCGCAGACGCGGTCTCCCTCGGCGCGACGGAGGTCTCGCGCACCGACGGCCTCGTCGTCCTGCGCTCGCCCGGGGGCCTCCCGTTCTGCCTCCTGTCCTGGCGCGACTGCGGATCGCCGGACACGCAGGTGCGGGAGGGCGAGCCGGACCTGCTCGACCAGGTCTGCATCGACATCCCCTCAGAGGGTTACTCCCGCGAGGTCGACTTCTGGGAGACCCTCACCGGGTGGCCGAAGCGTCCCGGGTCGCTTCGGGAGTTCGTCTCCCTGACGCGACCGGACGGCATACCCGTGCGGTTGCTCTTCCAGCGGCTCGGTGAGCCGAGCGGCAGGGTTCGGGGCCACGTCGACTTCGCGTGCGTGGACCGCGCCGTGAGTCGAGAGGTGCATCTCGCTGCCGGCGCGAGCGTCGTGTCCGAGCACGACTTCTGGACCGTCATGCGTGATCCCGTCGGACGGACCTACTGCCTCACCCACCGACTGCCCTAGGGTCGCAGGGTGGCGCTGCTCCTCGACCTCGAACCGTTGCGGAGCAATCCGGACTACCGCCGCCTGTATGCCGGGTTCACCCTCTCGAACGTCGGCTCGCAGCTTGCCGTCGTCGCCATCGGTCTGCAGGTCTACGACCTCACCCGGTCCACCGCCTCGGTCGGCATCGTCGGGCTCTGCGCCCTCGTCCCACTGGTCGTCATGGGGCTCTACGGCGGCACGCTCGTCGACCACTTCGACCGGCGCATCGTCGGCCTCGTCGCCCAGTCGGTCGCGTTCCTCGTCAGCATCCTCTGTGCGCTGCAGGCGTGGTTGGGCAACACCCAGGTGTGGGTGCTCTACGCGCTCGTCGCAGCCTGGAACGCCGCCTTCGCCGTGTCCTCACCGGCGCGGACCTCGATCTACCCGCGGATCCTCCGGCGCGACCAGCTGCCTGCCGCCAACGCCCTGTCGGTCTTCGCGATGAACGCGTCGATGACGGTGGGACCGCTGCTCGCGGGCGTCCTCGTCGACTGGGGTGGCTTCAGGACCGCCTACACCGTCGATGCACTGATCACCACCGCGGCGTTGTGGGGCCTTGCCCGACTGCCCTCTCTCCCACCGGAACCGGCCGCCGGAGACCCAGTCGAAGGTGGCGTTGCAAGGTCCCGACCCGGCATACGCTCGGTCCTGGACGGGTTCGCCTTCCTCGCGACCCGACCCAACGTGCGGATGACCTTCATCGCCGACATCTGCGCCATGGTGCTGGCGCAGCCACGCGTGCTCTTCCCAGCGGCCGGGGCGGTGATCTTCGGTGGAGGGGCGACCACCGTCGGCGCACTGTCGGCCGCAGCCGCCGTGGGTGGGATCGGCGCGATGTTCTTCTCGGGACGCCTCGGCTCCGTGATCCACCAGGGTCGGGCGATCCTCATCTCGATCGTCGGTTGGGGCGCCGCCATCGCCGGGCTCGGGGCAGCGATGCTCGCGGCCGGGGACGTCCTCACCCGTGGCCAGGCGCTGTGGGTCGGCCTGGTCGCCATGGCCGTGGCCGGGGCGTCGGACTCGGTCAGCGCCGTCTTCAGGACGACGATCCTCCAGTCCGCCACCCCCGACCACCTGCGCGGCCGGCTCCAGGGGGTCTTCATCGTCGTGGTCGCGGGCGGGCCGCGACTCGGTGAGCTGCTCGGCGGCTTCGTCGCGGAGAACGTCGGCGAGGGCACGACGGCGGTGATCGGCGGGTTCGCCTGTGTCGCAGCCATTGTCGTGCTGGCCAGGTGGCAGTCGGGTTTCCTGCGCTACGACGCTCGCAACCCCACACCCTAGTCGAGTTCGAGGCCGAGGAGGGCGTTTTCCACGACCTCGGCGAGAGCTGGGTGGATCCAGTACTGACCTCGTGCGACGTCGAGAGCGCTCTGTCCGAAGGACGCCGCCTGGATGAGCGGCTGGATCAGGGTCGAGGCATTCGGGCCGAGGCAGTGGGCGCTGATGATGTGGCCCGTCGTCGGGTCGGCGTAGACGGTGAGGATGCCGGTGGTGTCCTCGAGCGCCCATCCGTATGCCGTGTCACCGAAGGCCTGGGTCTTGGCCACGTAGGGCGTCCCTGACTCGTCGAGCTCGGCGCCCGTCGGTCCGAACGCCGCGACCTGTGGATGTCCGAAGACGGCATGCGGAACGAACCTGTGGTCCGCGTCGAGTGGTATCCCACCCTCGACCCGGCCGGCGTCGACGGCGATGTTGTGGGCGACGATGCGTGCCTCGTGGTTGGCGACGTGCTTGAGCTGCCACGAGTTCGCGACGTCGCCCAGGGCCCAGACGCCGTCGGCGGTCGTCCGCTGCTGGGCGTCGACGACGACCACACCGCGGTCGTCGAGCTCGATGCCGCCGGCCTGCACCTCCAGCCGCGCGCCGTTGGGGGTGCGCCCGACAGCGACGAGCACGGCGTCGACCTCGACGTCGGTGTCGCCGTCGAGACCCTTGAGGCCCAGCGTCCATGTCCCGCCCTCGGACCGCGTCGCCGACGAGACCACGGTCTCGAGACGGACGTCGTGCCGTCCCCGTGCGAGCTCGGTGTAGCGACGCGAGATCTGCGCGTCCTCGACCCGCAGCAACGCCGCCGACCGCTGGATCATGGTGACCTCGACGCCGAGCGCGTCGAACACGTGCGCGAACTCGCACGCCACGAACCCGCCGCCGACGATCGCCATCCGCCGCGGCAGCTCGTCCATCCGCATGACCGTGTCGCTCGTGTGGACGCCACGGGTCGGGTCCACCCGGTCGAGGCCGTCGATGTCGAGCAGGTCGGCCCGCGACCCGGCGGCGACGACGACCCGGTCGGCGGTGATCTCCTCACCCGTCGACAGCGCCAGGCGACGGTCGCCGACGAAGCGGGCGGTCGCGGCATACAGGGTCACGAAGTCCTGGCTGCGGCGGTAGCGCTCACCACCGGAGGAGATCTGGTCGATCCGGTCGGTGAAGATGCGGTCGCGGATCGCGGGCCAGTCCACCTCGACGTCGCGGCTGATCGTCACGCCGAGGCGCTGGGCCTCACGCGACTCGATGACCCGGTCGGCGGGCAGGACGAGCATCTTGGTCGGGATGCAGCCGACATTCAGACAGGTGCCGCCGAACGTGCCCTCCTCGACGATCGCGATGTCGAGGCCTTCGAGCTCGGGAGTGACGAGTGAGTTGCCCGACCCGGTTCCGATGATGATCAGGTCGTGGTGGGTCGCCATGCCTTCAGCGTATGCCGCCCGCTCCCGTCTCTGGCTGGCCGATCCGTCCGGGGGCCACCGACCTGTCCACAGGCGATCCCCGCTGAGCCGGCTGTCCACAGATGGTCGCCGGCGTGTGGACGCGACCGCCGCTCTGGAGGTGGGCTGTTCGCATGGTCACCACCGGGGAGCTGAGAGAGCGCGCACAGCGGTGGCGGGTCGCTGCACAGGACACTCGCGCCGAGTGTGAGGTGCTCCGCCACGTGTCCGGGCTGAGCTGGCGTTCGCCCTCGGCGCAGGAGTTCCGGCAGGTCATCTCGCGACGGATCACCGAGCTGCAGGCGCTGGCCGAGCGAGAGGACGCGGTCGCCGACCTCCTCGTCAGGGTGGCGGAGTCGGCGGAGCTCGCCGCATGAGCGACGACCTCGGTGTCACCGGTGGCGCGGAGGGCATCGAGGTCGGCATCGAGGACCTGCGCCGGGCCTCGGCCTCGCTCCAGCGCGCTTCCGATGCCGTGGTGAAGGCCACACCGCGCGAGACGGGCGTCGAGCTGCCGACCCCGGGCGTCCCTGTCGTCGGGCCCGACTGGGGGCTGGGGACGAGAGTTCTCGGCGCCCCGACCGACCTCGTCCCGCTGGTGGCCCGGTGCCGACATGACCTCGACGACCTCGTTGCCGACGTGGCCAGTGCGGTGGAACGGTTGCGTCGGCTCTCGCGTGAGGTCGCCAGCGCCGCTGCCACCTACGAGTGGGCAGAGGCAGCCGTGCGTGGCCTCATCGACGGGGTCCACGTCCAGGCCATGGCCACCGCCTGGTTGGTCACCGAGCTCACCGGTCAGGCCTTCGGCCTGCTCGACGAAGGCTCCGGCTGGGACGTCGGAGTCGTTCCCGTCTCGCAGACCCGGTCGAGCCCCGTCATCGCGTCCGCCGACTGGCTGCTGTCCGGGCTCGAGGGACTCAGTCACGACGGGAGCGTTCGGGTGGTCGAGGTGCCGGTGGCCGACGGGACCACGACCTGGGTCGTCCAGGTCCCCGGCACGCACGGTGGACTGTGGCGCGGCGATGAGGTTCCCATGGACTGGCCCGCGAACGTGTCACTCATGCTGCGCAACACCGGTGCTTCCAAGATCGCTGCCACGAAGGCGCTCGAACAGGCTCAGCGTGGCCGGTCGAGGCCGGGGGACCGGGTCGTCCTCGCAGGATTCAGCCAGGGTGGGATCGTCGCCGCCGCGTTGGCGTCCGATCCGGACTTCGGCCGACGGCATCGCGTGAGCCACGTGGTCACGGCAGGATCGCCGATCGACCAGTTCCCCATCCCGGTTTCGACCACGGTGCTCTCACTTCAGCACCGAGCGGATCCCGTGCATGCCCTCGACGTCTCACCCCCTCCGGGGCGCCGTCACTGGACGACGGTGACCTCCGGGGCCGCGACCACCGCGACCGGCCCCTTCCGGTTCCACGACCTGCCCCTCTACCGACGGGTGGCCGCCAGGGCAGACCGGTCGGGCGACGTGTCCCTGACCGCGTGGAAGCGCGGTGCGGCACCTGCGCTGACGCCTGCAGCGGGGTCACGGGCCGTGGTGCATGAGTTCCGGTCGGAGAGGCGGTGGCAGAATCGCGACTCGTGACCCCCAAACTGCTGTTCCGTCGGGTGGCCGTCGCCGAGGCGATCACCTGGGCACTCCTCCTCGTCGGCATGTTCCTCAAGTACGTGACGGAGACGACCGAGCTCGGAGTGCGCATCTTCGGGATGGTGCACGGCGTCGTCTTCATCGCCTACGGGTTGATCGCCCTCGCGACCTGGGTCAACCAGAAGTGGTCGGTGCGGACCGGTCTCCTGGCGCTCGTGAGTGCCGTGCCGCCGTTCGCGACCATCCTGTTCGACCGGAGCGCAGAGTCGGCCGGCCAGCTCGAGGGGCCGTGGCGCTTCGGTGCCGGCGGCCAGTCGCCGGCATCAGTGCCCGAGAAGGTTCTGGCCTGGCTCACCCGCAACCCGGCGCTGGCCGCCGTGGTCGGTGTCGTGGCTGTTGCCGGGCTCACGGGCGTGGCCCTCGTCGTCGGCCCGCCGGCGTCGGGCAGCTGATGAACCCGTCCACCGCGCTCGCTCGCGTCCTCGTCGACGAGCTGATCCGTGGTGGGGTTCGCGAGGTCGTCCTTGCTCCCGGTTCGCGCTCCGCGCCTCTGGCGTATGCCGTGCAGCGGGCCGAGCGTGACGGTCTCCTTCGTCTGCACGTGCGGGTGGACGAGCGGACTGCCGGGTTCCTGGCCCTCGGCCTCGCCAAGGGTTCTCGCACACCGGTTCCGGTCATCACGACGTCCGGGACGGCGGTCGCGAACCTGCACCCGGCGGTCCTCGAGGCCCACCACACCGGAGTCCCGCTCGTGGTGCTGTCAGCCGATCGCCCGGCCGAGCTGCGCGGAACCGGGGCCAACCAGACGACGGTGCAGCCGGGAATATTCGGCTCGGCGGTGCGCTGGTCGGTGGACCTTCCCGCGCCGGAGCAGGTCGACTCCGCGGGTGCCTTCCACCGCACGACGGTCTGCCGCGCCCTCTCAGCCTCGCGCGGCGATCACCTCAGTGGTGGATTCGGTGGGGCTGGTGGTCCGGTGCATGTCAACGTGGCGTTCCGCGACCCCCTGACTCCTTCCGTCGGCGACGACTCACCGTTGACTCATCGAGGTCGTGACGACGGAGTGCCATGGGTCCTGCCACCGGCACCCTCCTTCCCCATGTCGTGGGGTGGTGTGGAGCACGTGCCGCGCACCCTGGTGGTCCTGGGTGAACTCGCGACGTCATCGCTCACGTCTCGCTCCGTGGTCGAGTGGGCTGACCGGCACGGGTATCCCGTCATCGCCGAGCCTTTCGGTGACCATGACCGGTCCACGCTCATGCCGCACGGCCCGCTGCTGCTGACGGAACCCGACTGGCTCGCCCAGAAGCTCCCGGAACGCGTACTCGTCGTCGGTCGCGTGACGTTGTCCCGAGCAGTCGCGACGCTGCTGCGGACCGACGGCATTCGAGTGGAGGTGTGCACGGCCGCCCCCGACTGGTCCGACCCCGGGCATGTGGCGCACGTCGTGCACCCGATCACGGTGTTCACCGACACGAACGAGGACGAGCCGGACATTGAGTGGCTCGAGGGGTGGCACGCCGGTGGATCCGTTGTGGCACAGGCGGTTCAGGCGCAGCGCTCCCCTTGGGGGACAGGCTTGGCCGTCGCCTCCGTCGTCGGAGAGGCGCTCCCGGACGGTGCGCAGCTCTTCGTCGGGTCGTCCAACCCGGTGCGCGACCTCGACCTCGGCATGCGTCGGGACTCACCTCTCACGGTCGTGGCCAACCGCGGCGTGGCTGGCATCGACGGCTGCCTCTCGACCGCTGTGGGGCTCGCCCTGACGACTGCTGCGCCGAGCTACGCCTGGGTGGGTGACCTGACCTTCCTCCACGACTCCAACGCGCTGGCCATGGGGCCTGACGAGCCACGTCCGAACCTCACGGTCCTGGTCACCAACGACGGCGGGGGAGGCATCTTCCGCACCCTCGAGCACGGCGCCCCCGAGAGGGCGGAGGACTTCGGTCGCATCTTCGGCACACCGACGGGGACCGACTTCGAGGCACTGTGCCGAGCACACGGCATACGCCATGTTCTTGCGCAGACACGCGAAGCGGCATTCGAAGCGCTGTCCGTGACTCCTGACGGCATCACGGTGGTCGAGGTGCCCGTCGACCCGGACTCGCACCGCGGGGCGCACGAGCGCCTGCGCCGGATCGCGCGCGAGGCGCTGGCGATTTCGGGGTGAGCGTGCGACTTGCGAGAATGAGGCTGTGACCACCACCCCCACTCGCACCGAGGTCCTCGTCGTCGGGGCCGGACCGGCCGGTTCCGCCGCGGCGGCCTGGGCGGCTCGCTCCGGACGCGACGTGGTGCTCGCCGACGCCGCCGTCTTCCCCCGTGACAAGACCTGTGGCGACGGACTGACCCCGCGAGCGATCGCGGAGCTCATCCGGCTCGGCCTCGACGACTGGCTGCGTGCGCACACGGTGAACCGCGGGCTGCGCGCGCACGGCTTCGGCCAGGTGCTCGAGCTGCCCTGGCCGGGAGGGTCGCTGCCGGACTGGGGTTCGGCAGTCGCGCGCACCGAGCTCGACGACCACCTCCGCACGACCGCGCTGAAGTCCGGCGCCGTCGGGGTCGAGGGAGCCAAGGCCGTCGACGCCCGCGTTGAGGGCGGCCGCGTGCGAGGCGTGACGTTCCAGCGCGACGGCGAGAGCTTCGAGATCGCGTGCGAGCGGCTCATCGTGGCCGACGGGGTGCGATCCGGACTGGGCAAGGTGCTCGGCCGGGTGTGGCACAAGGACACCGTGTATGCCGTGGCCGGTCGTTGCTATGTCGACTCGACCCAGTCCGACGACCCGTGGATCAGCAGCCACCTCGAGCTGCGGGGCGAGGAGGGCGAGATCCTGTCGGGCTACGGCTGGATCTTCCCGCTCGGCGGCGGGCAGGTGAACGTCGGTGCCGGGACGCTGGCCACGACGAAGCGCCCGGCCGAGGTCGCGATCAAGCCGCTCATGGCGCGCTACGTCGAGGAGTGCCGTGACGGGTTCGGCCTGCAGGGGGAGGCGCGGCTGGCCACGAGTGCGCTGCTGCCGATGGGTGGCGCGGTCAGCGGTGTGGCAGGACCGAACTGGGCGCTCATCGGTGACGCCGCCGCGTGCGTCAACCCCCTGAACGGCGAGGGCATCGACTACGGGCTCGAGTCGGGGCGGTTCGTCGTGGACCTGCTCGACACCGACCTGTCGGTGACCTGGCCGGCGTTGCTCAAGGAGCACTACGGCGAGGCGTTCTCGATCGCTCGGCGTCTCGCGGGAGTGGTGACGGTGCCGCGTGTGCTGCCGGCGTTGGGCCCGGCCGGCATGCGCTCGGACTGGCTCATGACGCTCGCGCTGCGATGGATGGGAAACCTCGTGACCGACGAGGACCGCGACTCGGCTGCTCGGGTGTGGCGCTGGGCCGGTCGCCAGTCCGTGCGTCTCGAGCACCGACCGCCCTTCACCTGATCCCACCGGGACCGGCTCTCGGTTCGCCGTCTGTCGCTCGACTCGCTGAAACTTCGGCGAATCCAGCGGACTTCGGCGAGTCGAGGCAACGTCCGTTCTGCACCAGCGACCGCCGCAGTCAGCGAGCGAGGGCGTCCTGGACGCTGGTCTCGGGCTGGCCCAGGACTGGGTCTCGCCCGGTGACGACGTCACCGACGGCCTTGATGTTGGCGAGCTTCTCTCGCGTCCAGCCGATCCACCACTGACGTGGGTAGCGGTCGCGCATCGAGGTGTCGCCCACGCCATTCGTGGTCATGCCGGCCGCTCGGCACAGGGCGACCGCGCGACCCACGTGGTAGCGCTGCGAGATCACCGTGACCTCGTCGACGCCGAAGACCCGGTGGGCGCGCTGACAGGAGTCATAGGTGTCCCGCCCGGCGAAGTCGAGGACGACGTGCTCCGTCGGCACGCCCGCAGCGACGAGGTAGTCACGCATCGCCGTCGGCTCGTCATAGGCGTGGGTCCGGTTGTCACCGGACACGAGGATGACACGCACCGTGCCGCTGTCGTACAGCTCCTTGGCCGCGTCGAGGCGAGCGGCGAGATAGGGGCTGGGTCGACCGCCCTGCAGACCGGCGCCAAGAACGAGGGCGACGGGCGCCGAAGGTGCGTCGGCGACGTCCGTCGCGTCGTCCACCCGTCCGACCGACGCGATGATGATCCAGGCCCACGGCGCCAGCACCCCGAGAAGCGCCAGCGCGATCGGCACGGAGAGCCACCGAACCCAGGACCGCCCCCAGAGTCTCTTCACGCGCCCAGTCTGGCGGGCCGACCCGTCGCTGAGGGACGGGTGAGGCGAACCGGGAGCGGCGTGTCGCGTCCCGAACCGTCCTATGGGGTGCGCTCGGGACGCGGGGTCGTGGCGGTGAGGGCGTCACGCATGGGGATGAGCTTGGCGTCGGACTCGGCCACCTCGGCCTCCGGCACCGACCCGGCGACGATGCCGCAGCCGGCATAGAGCGACATGCGGTGGTCGTCCTCGTGGTGGATCGCCCCTGAGCGCAACGCGATCCCCCACTCGCCGTCCCCGCTCGCGTCGATCCAGCCGACCGGCCCGGCATAGCGGCCGCGGTCCATGTGCTCGAGCTCGCTGATGAGCCCGTCCGCCACGGACGTGGGTGTCCCGCACACCGCCGCACTCGGATGGAGCGACGCGGCCAGGGCCAGCGAGGTCGTCCGGTCGGTGAGCACGCCCGCGACGTCGGTCGCCAGGTGCATGACGTTGGACAGGTGCAGGACGAAGGGTGCCTCGGGCACGTTCATCGAGGAGCAGTGCGGCGCAAGGGCTTCGGCAACAGAGCGCACGGCGTACTCGTGCTCCTCGAGGTCCTTCGAGGACCGGGCGAGCGAGGCGGCCAGCGCCAGGTCGTGCTCGTCGTCCCCGGTGCGGCGGATCGTGCCCGCCAGCACGCGAGACGTCACGAGCCCCTTCTCGCGGCGCACCAGCATCTCCGGCGTCGCACCCACCAACCCGTCGACGGCGAAGACCCACGTCGACCCATAGCTCTCGGCCAGGCGCCCGAGCAGCCAGCGCACGTCGATCGGAGCGGCCGTGCGCACGTCGAGATCTCGGGCCAGGACCACCTTGTCCAGAGCGCCCGCCTGGATGCGGGTCACCGCCTCGGCCACGGCCCCGGCCCACTCGGCCGGCGACAGCGAACCATCGGCGAAGGTCACGTCACCCGGCGCCACAGCATCGGTCGAGACCGACGGATCGACGTTCGGAGGAAGGGCATCGGTCGACGTCGTCGTCACCCACCACCGGTCACCGCGCCGCCCGACGACGACCGACGGCACGACGAGAGTGGCACCGGAAG
Source organism: Knoellia altitudinis (assembly GCF_042666355.1). NCBI lineage: Bacteria > Bacillati > Actinomycetota > Actinomycetes > Micrococcales > Intrasporangiaceae > Knoellia > Knoellia altitudinis. The sequence goes on along the minus strand of NZ_JBHTDK010000001.1, from coordinate 982,825 downwards.
GTGAGTCCGCGGCATACGAGATCGCGCCGAAGGCGACGGGTCCGGTGCCGGGCAGGTCGACCTCGTCGCGCACGACTGCGGAGCCCGACACCTCACTCCACCAGGACTCGAGAGCGGCGAACCGGCCGGCGCCGTGGGCCGTCACCGACAGGGTGCGACCCCAGCCGACGAGGCCGTCGCCACGACGCACCCAGGAGGTGGTGTCGCGCGGGCTCGTCGCAGGCAGGAGTGCCAGCAGGGACGTGCCGTCCGCGGGGGACAGCGCGACGGTGCGGGCGACGAGGGGCGCGTGGGGCGCGAGGTCCGACTCGGACGTGGGCAGGGACGTCATCACGGGCGAGCGTAACCCCGAGGGGCGGCAGTCCACACATGGACGCGGTGAGATGATGGCGACATGACCCGCGCCTCCCTCGACAAGGACCCCCGCGACGTCGCGGCGATGTTCGACGACGTCGCCGAGAGGTACGACGTGACCAACGACGTGCTCTCCCTCGGCCAGGACCGGCTGTGGCGACGCGCCGTCCGCCAGGCCGTCGACGCGCAGCCGGGGGAGCGGGTCCTCGACATCGCGGCCGGCACGGGGACGTCGAGCGAGCCGTTCGCAGACCGGGGTGTCCACGTCGTCCCTGCCGACTTCTCGCTCGGCATGCTGCGGGTCGGCAAGAAGCGTCGCGACGACCTCGGCTTCACCGCGGCAGATGCCATGAAACTCCCGTTCGCCGACGAGTCGTTCGACGTGGTGACGATGTCGTTCGGCCTGCGCAACGTCGCCGACATGGACGCGGCCCTGCGGGAGTTCGCCCGCGTGACCAGGCCAGGTGGGCGCCTGGTCGTGTGCGAGTTCAGCCAGCCGGTCAACCGGCCGTTCCGCAAGGTCTACGTCGAGTACCTCATGGAGGCACTCCCGCGCGTGGCCCGCAGGGTCAGCTCGAACCCCGAGTCCTACGTCTACCTCGCCGAGTCGATCCAGGCCTGGCCCGACCAGAGGGCGCTCGCGTCGCGGGTGGCCGAGGCCGGGTGGGGCGAGGTCGCGTGGCGCAACCTCAGCGGCGGGATCGTCGCGCTTCACCGAGCGGCGAAGCCCGCCTGAGGACACGAGGGAGCTCTGCGACTGAGGCCCGGAAGGCGGGCTGAGCGCGAGCGTAGGCACCGAGCGGCGAAGCCGGCCTGACCCGTCCACGTGCGCACTTAGGGTGGCCTGAGTGATCAGCGAGAAATCGGCTGCATAGAGTGGGTCGGTGTTCGTGAAGACTTTCACAAGCAAGGTGCGCCGTTGATCCTCGCCACTCATGCCCTCGATGCTGCTGGCTCCGCCAGTGGGGTCGGCGACCTCGGTCGTGCGCGCGCCGTGGCAGGAGCGGGCCGCCTCGGAGGGCTCGCGAATGCTGCAGTTGAGACCTGCGTCACGCCCTCTACGATGGGGCGCGTGACCCGAGCCGCCGCACACCCTGGCACCGAAAGGGGAGTTGACCAGCGATGAGCAACCCCTACGTCCCGATCCTGTTCCTGCTGGCCCTCGGCTTCGGTTTCGCCGTGCTGTCGGTGGGTACGAGCCTCGTCGTCGGACCCAAGCGCTACAACCGCGCCAAGTCCGAGCCGTACGAGTGCGGGATCCAGCCGTCACCGCGTGCCACCGGCGGTGGTCGCGTGCCGATCAAGTACTTCCTCACGGCAATGCTCTTCATCATCTTCGACATCGAGTCGGTCTTCCTCTACCCGTTCGCCGTGGCCTTCGACTCGCTCGGCCTGTTCGCGCTCGTCGAGATGGTCCTGTTCATCCTCACCGTGTTCGTCGCCTACGCGTACGTGTGGAAGCGCGGCGGGCTGGAGTGGGACTGATGGCTTGCCTGACCGGTATGCCGTGTGCTGACCAAGCGCGGATGCGCGCCAACGTTTCGATCGGAAGGGGTCTCTGATGGGACTCGAGGAGAAGCTGCCGGCAGGCTTCGTCCTGACGACGCTCGAGAGCGTCGCCGGATACATGCGCAAGGCCTCCATCTGGCCCGCCACGTTCGGCCTCGCGTGCTGCGCGATCGAGATGATGGCCGTCGGCACCCCGGACTACGACATCGCCCGCTTCGGCATGGAGCGCTTCTCGGCGACGCCCCGCCAGGCCGACCTGATGATCGTCGCCGGTCGGGTGTCCAACAAGATGGCGCCGGTCGTGCGCCAGGTCTACGACCAGATGCCCAACCCCAAGTGGGTCATCTCGATGGGTGTGTGCGCCAGCTCGGGTGGCATGTTCAACAACTACGCGATCGTCCAGGGCGTCGACCACATCATCCCGGTCGACATCTATCTCCCCGGCTGCCCGCCGCGTCCCGAGATGCTCCTCAACGCGATCATCGAGCTGCACGACCAGATCCAGAACTCGAAGCTCGGCGTCAACCGGGTCGCCGCCGCTCGCGCTGCCGAGGAGGCAGCCCTGCGAGCCACCCCGACGCGCCTCATGCAGCCGACCCACGACCACGCCGCCCTCACGGCGACGCCCGGGAGGAACCTCCTCGCATGAGCTCCGAAGACACCGCAAAGCCCCCCGGGGAGACGGCCGCTGACGACACGGCGGCTGACGAGGCGACCACACCTCGCAGCAGGGTCACCGAGCACGTCGACTCCGGCGACGTCCACGCCGACGACCTCGACCTGACACGAGCCCGCGCCACCGGCGACACCGACCCGATCCGGATCGGCGAGCGTCGCGGCATGTTCGGCGCGACGAGGGGTAGCGACACCACCGGCTACGGCGGTCTGCGCACCCCGATCCTCTTCCCGGGCGAGTCCCAGAAGCCCTACGGCTCCTACTTCGACGAGCTGACCGACACGCTCGGGCGAGCGCTCGGCGGGACGGGCGAGACGGCATACGACACGGCAGTCCAGCGGATCGTCGTGGACCGTGGCGAGCTCACCCTGCACGTGGCGCGCGAAGCCCTGCCGACGGTCGTCCGCGCGCTGCGCGACGACCCGGCCCTGCGTTTCGAGATCTGCACCGGGGTCTCGGGTGTGCACTTCCCGGACGAGGTCGGTCGCGAGCTGCACGCCGTCTACCACCTGCTCTCGATCACCCACAACCGTCGCGTGCGTCTCGAGGTGACCGCGCCCGAGGCCGATGCCCGCATCCCCTCGATCGTCGAGACCTATCCTGCGGCGGACTGGCACGAGCGCGAGACCTGGGACATGTTCGGCATCGTCTTCGAGGGCCACCCCGCTCTCACCCGGATCCTCATGCCGGACGACTGGCCGGGGCACCCCCAGCGCAAGGACTATCCGCTGGGTGGCATCCCGGTGGAGTACAAGGGCGGCACCGTACCGCCGCCCGACGAGCGGAGGTCGTACAGCTGATGGCCACTGACAAGGACACTGTCTACGAAGACATCCCGGCGCACGAGCAGAGCCCGGGGCTGGACTCCGAGCTGGGCGACGGCACCGACGAGGGTGCGCGCGACCCCTATGCCACGACCGACGCCGACCGCGAGGACGGCGCTCGCGTCTTCAACGCGACCGGCGGCGACTGGGGCGACCTGGCCGACGAGGCCACCGCCCTCCACGAGGAGCGCATCGTCGTCAACATGGGCCCGCAGCACCCGTCGACCCACGGCGTGCTCCGGCTCATCCTCGAGCTCGACGGTGAGATGGTCACCGAGGCCCGCGCGGGCATCGGCTACCTCCACACCGGCATCGAGAAGAACATGGAGTACCGCAACTGGGTGCAGGGCGTGACCTTCTGCACGCGCATGGACTACCTCACGCCGATGTTCCAGGAGACGACCTACTGTCTCGGCATCGAGCGGCTGCTCGGCATCGAGGACCAGATCCCCGAGCGCGCGAGCATCATCCGCGTCCTCATGATGGAGCTCACCCGCATCAACTCCCACCTCGTCTGCCTCGGCACCGGCGGCATGGAGCTCGGCGCGACGACCGTCATGACCGTCGGCTTCCGCGAGCGCGAGCGCATCCTGCGGATCTTCGAGACCGTCACCGGTCTGCGCATGAACAACGCCTACATCCGCCCCGGTGGCGTCGCGCAGGACCTGCCGCACGGCTGCCTCGACCAGATCAACGGCACCGTCGGCGAGCTGCGCCGGGGCCTGCGCGAGCTCGAGCTCCTGCTCAACGAGAACCCGATCCTCAAGGGCCGCACCAAGAACGTCGGCTACCTCGACCTCGCCGGCTGCATGGCCCTCGGGATCACCGGACCCATCCTGCGCTCGACCGGGCTCCCGCACGACCTGCGCAAGAGCCAGCCCTACTGCGGCTACGAGACCTACGACTTCGAGGTCATCACCCGCACCGGCGCCGACGCCTACGACCGGATCCGCATCCGCCTCGACGAGATGTACGAGTCGCTCAAGATCGTCGAGCAGTGCGTCGAACGCCTCAAGAAGGTCACCGGCCCGGTCATGGTCGCGGACAAGAAGATCGCGTGGCCGGCTCAGCTGTCCGTCGGCAGCGACGGCCAGGGCAACAGCCTCGACCACATCCGCGAGATCATGGGCACCTCGATGGAGTCGCTGATCCACCACTTCAAGCTCGTCACCGAGGGCTTCCGCGTCCCCGCCGGCCAGGCCTACGTGCCGATCGAGTCGCCCAAGGGCGAGCTCGGCTGCCACATCGTGTCCGACGGCGGCACGCGTCCCTACCGGGCGCACTTCCGGGACCCGAGCTTCAACAACCTGCAGGCCGTGGCCGCGCTGTCCGAAGGCGGCCAGGTCGCCGACGTCATCGTCGCCGTGGCCAGCATCGACCCCGTCATGGGAGGCGTGGACCGCTGATGGAGCACTACGGACTGCAGACGGCGTCGGGCCACCTCACGGTGTCGCCCGAGTCCAAGGAGGCGTATGCCGCGGACGTCCTGGAGGGCCTGTTCGCTGACGCCGCGCTGGTCACTGCGCGCTACCCCCAGAAACGGTCTGCGCTGCTCCCGCTGCTGCACCTCGTGCAGTCGGTCGACGGCTACGTCACCGGTCGTGGGATCGACTTCTGTGCCGAGGTCCTCGAGCTGAGCCGCGCCGAGGTGTCGGGTGTCGCGACGTTCTACACCCAGTACAAGCGCCACCCCAACGGCGAGTACACCGTCGGCGTGTGCACCAACACCCTCTGCGCGATCATGGGCGGCGACGAGATCTGGGAGTCCGTCTCCGAGCACCTGGGCATCGGCCACGACGAGACGACCGACGACGGCAAGGTGACCCTCGAGCGCATCGAGTGCAACGCGGCCTGCGACTACGCGCCCGTCGTGATGGCCAACTGGGAGTTCTTCGACAACCAGACGCCCGAGTCGACCAACCAGCTCGTCGACGACCTGCGCGCGGGCACGCCGGTGAAGCCGACCCGGGGCCCCAACTCGGTGTGCTCCTTCAAGCAGATGTCTCGCGTGCTCGCCGGCTTCCCCGACGGTCTCGCCGACGAGGGTGTCGGCGCCGGACCGGCCTCGCTGCGCGGCCTCGAGGTCGCCCACGAGAACGGCTGGGAGGCGCCCCACGCCGAGCGCGACGAGGCCGTGGACGGCGGAGGCGACGACTCCAGCACCCAGGCCAGCGCTGCCGGTGAGAGCGTCGAGGGCAAGGCGGCCGGACGGCATACCTCGGTCAACGCCCCGACCAACGAGCCCGACGAGAAGCCGGGTGGCAAGGACGCCACGGCGGACAAGTCCGCCAAGGACGCCAAGGAGACACCCGCGCAGACGGACGAGGACGCCACGCTCTTCGACGACGGCTCCTCCATCGCCGAGGCGGAGCCCCGTGGCGATGCGCCGCTGACCGGAACGCCCGCCGCGGCCAGCTCGCAGGGCCCGACCGTCCAGACCGGTGGCGACTTCCCCGCAGGCTTCGCGACCTCCTCGTTCGGTGACGGCGCCGTCGTCCCTGGTGCGGACGGCACCGGCCCGGAGGGGTGGGTCATCAAGGGGAACCCGCGCTCGATGCTGTTCCACACCCCGAAGTCCCCCTCGTACTCGCGCACCCGGGCCGAGGTGTGGTTCCGTGACGAGGCCGCAGCGACCGCCGCCGGGTTCACCAACGCGCTCGATCGCAAGAAGAAGGGCGAAGAAGCATGAGCACGACGCTGACGCCGATCCTCACGAAGTTCTGGGACGACCCCCAGAGCTGGACTCTCGAGACCTACGAGAAGAACGACGGCTACAAGGCGCTCACCAAGGCGCTCGCGACCGACCCCGCCGACCTCGTGCAGATGACCAAGGACTCCGGCCTGCGCGGCCGCGGTGGCGCCGGCTTCCCCACGGGGATGAAGTGGGGCTTCCTCCCCCCGCCGGACGGTGGCCCCCGCTACCTCGTCGTCAACGCCGACGAGTCCGAGCCGGGCACGTGCAAGGACATCCCGCTCATGATGGCGGCACCGCAGTTCCTCATCGAGGGCTGCGTCATCACGTCCTACGCGATCGGCTGCAACCACGCCTTCATCTACCTCCGTGGCGAGGTCGTCCACGTCTACCGTCGCCTGATGCGCGCGGTCGAGGAGGCGTATGCCGCGGGCCACCTCGGCAAGAACATCCACGGCTCTGGGTTCGACCTCGACATCACCGTCCACGCGGGCGCCGGCGCTTACATCTGCGGCGAGGAGACCGCGCTCCTCGACAGCCTCGAGGGCCGCCGCGGCCAACCGCGCCTCAAGCCGCCGTTCCCGGCCGTCGCCGGCCTCTATGCCCGCCCCACCGTCGTCAACAACGTCGAGAGCATCGCCTCGGTGCCACCGATCCTGCTCCACGGCTCCGATTGGTTCGGCGACATGGGCACGGAGAAGTCCCAGGGCTTCGGCATCTTCAGCCTGTCGGGCCACGTCAAGAACCCGGGCCAGTACGAAGCCCCCCTCGGCATCACCCTGCGTGAGCTGCTCGAGATGGCCGGTGGCATGCGTGACCCCGAGAAGCAGCTGAAGTTCTGGACGCCGGGAGGCTCCTCGACCCCACTCTTCACGGCCGAGCACCTCGACACCCCGCTCGACTTCGAGTCGGTCGCCGCCGCCGGATCGATGCTCGGCACCCGCGCCCTCCAGATCTTCGACGAGACGACCTGTGTCGTGCGCGCCGTCGACCGCTGGACCGACTTCTACAAGCACGAGTCCTGCGGCAAGTGCACCCCCTGCCGTGAGGGCACGTGGTGGCTCAAGCAGATCCTCGGTCGCCTCGAGCACGGTCAGGGCAGCGAAGAGGACCTCGACAAGCTCCTCGACATCTGTGACAACATCCTCGGCCGCAGCTTCTGCGCCCTCGGCGACGGCGCGACGAGCCCGATCACGAGCTCGATCCAGTACTTCCGCGAGGAGTACATCGCCCACCTGACTGAGGGCCACTGCCCGTTCGACTCGCGTGAGTCGACGCTCTTCCACAAGGACCGCGTGACGGCATGACTGTGATCTCCAAGAACGCCGCGGACACGTCCGGCAGCGAAGCCGGTGACAAGCCCGCCGTCGAGATGGTCGAGCTGACCATCGACGGCATCGACGTCTCCGTCCCCAAGAACACCCTCGTCATCCGCGCGGCGGAGGAGGTCGGGATCGAGATCCCGCGCTTCTGCGACCACCCGCTGCTCGAGCCGGTCGGTGCCTGCCGCCAGTGCCTCGTCGACGTGGCGACCCCGGGCCCGGACGGGACCCTGCGCCCCATGCCGAAGCCGCAGGCGTCGTGCACCATGACGGTCTCGCCCGGCATGCAGGTCAAGACGCAGCACACCTCCGAGGTCGCCGACAAGGCGCAGCACGGTGTCATGGAGCTGCTCCTCATCAACCACCCGCTCGACTGCCCGGTCTGCGACAAGGGTGGCGAGTGCCCCCTGCAGAACCAGGCGATGAGCAGCGGACGACCGGTGAGCCGCTTCGAGGACGTCAAGCGGACCTACCCCAAGCCCATCAACATCTCGAGCCAGGTCCTCCTCGACCGCGAGCGCTGTGTCCTGTGTGCCCGCTGCACCCGCTTCTCCGAGCAGGTCGCCGGTGACCCCTTCATCGCCCTCGTCGAGCGTGGCGCCCTGCAGCAGGTCGGCATCTACGAGGAGAAGCCGTTCGAGTCCTACTTCTCCGGCAACACGGTCCAGATCTGCCCGGTCGGCGCCCTGACCGGTGCGGCCTACCGGTTCCGCGCACGCCCGTTCGACCTCGTCTCCACGCCGAGCATCTGCGAGCACTGCGCCAGTGGTTGCTCCACCCGCACGGACCACCGTCGTGGCTCGGTCCTGCGCCGCATGGCTGCCAACGAGCCGGCGGTCAACGAGGAGTGGAACTGCGACAAGGGCCGATGGGCCTTCCAGTACGCCACGCTCACGGACCGTCTCGCCCTCCCGATGGTCCGTGAGGACGGCGAGCTCCGGGTCGCCTCCTGGCGTGAGGCCCTCGAGGTCGCCGCCGCCGGTCTCAAGGCAGCGCCCAGCGCGGGTGTGCTCGTCGGCGGGCGCGTCAGCGCCGAGGATGCCTACGCCTACGGCAAGTTCGCGCGCACGGTGCTCGGCACCAACGACGTCGACTTCCGCGCCCGGCCGCACTCGGCAGAGGAGGCCGACTTCCTCGCGTCCCACGTCGTGCGGACCTCTCCCGCGTCCGGGGCCGTGACCTATGCGGACCTCGAGAACGCGAAGACCGTCGTCCTCGCGGGCTTCGAGCCCGAGGACGAGAGCCCCATCGTCTTCCTGCGCCTGCGCAAGGCGGCGCGCAAGAACAAGACGGCCGTGTATGCCGTGTCGCCCGTCGCGACGCGCGGGCTCACCAAGGTCTCCGGTCACCTCATCCCGACCGCCCCCGGCACCGAGCCGGAGGTCCTCGACGCCCTCGGCAAGGGTGCCGCGAGCGGCGCCGCTGGTGAGGGTCCCGACACCGTGCGGGCCGCCGCCGAGGCGCTGCGCGGCGAGGGCGCGGTCATCCTCGTCGGCGAGCGTCTGGCCACCGTCCCCGGCGCCCTGAGTGCCGCTGCCCGTCTCGCCGAGACGACCGGTGCCCGGCTCGCCTGGATCCCGCGTCGCGCGGGGGAGCGCGGTGCCCTCGAGGCCGGCGCCCTCCCGACGCTGCTCCCCGGCGGTCGCGCCGTGAGCGATGCCGCAGCCCGCGCCGAGGTGGCCTCGGCCTGGGGTGTCGTCGGCCTCCCGGATGCTCCCGGTCGCGACTCCGCGGCCATCCTCGAGGGCGCGCGCACCGGCAAGATCGGTGCCCTCGTCGTCGGTGGCGTCGACCCGCTCGACTTCGGTCGCGCCGACGCCGTCCAGGCCTTCGAGTCGACCTTCGTCGTGTCCCTCGAGGTCCGTGAGTCCGCCGTCACCGCTGTCGCCGACGTGGTCCTGCCCGTCGCGGCCCACGCCGAGAAGGCCGGGACCTTCGTCGACTGGGAGGGGCGTGCGCGCACCTTCCAGCGAGCCCTCGAGACCGGCTACGTCAGCGACCACCGTGCACTCGACATGATCGCCGACGAGCTGGGCGAGTTCCTCGGCTGCCGCACCGTCGCCGAGGTCCGCTCCGAGATGGAGCGGATCGGCCCGTCATCCCAGAAGGGCCGGCCCGCGGCTCCAACGGTCGAGGCCGGTGAGGTGCCCAGCGCCGAGGACGGTCACCTCGTCCTCGCCACCTGGCGCCACCTGCTCGACCGCGGTCGGCTCCAGGACGGCGAGCCGTTCCTCGCCGGCACCGCACCGAGGCCGACGGCCAAGGTCTCCCGGACGACCGCCGACTCGCTCGGTGTCACCGACGGCGACACCGTCACCGTCGTCATCGGCGACTCGTCCGTCGACCCCATCACGGTCCCCGTCACCATCACACAGATGGCCGACCACGTCGTCTGGCTCCCGACCCACTCCGCGGGGTGCGACCTCCGCGCCACGCTCGCGGACGCACCGGCCATCCGCGTCTCCGTCACCAAGGTCGACAAAGGAAGTGCAGCATGAGCGCCCTTCTCGCCCTCTCGAATGCAACGGAAGCGCTGAGCGGCACCGGGCTGACCGGCATACCCACGCTTGTCGCCGAAGGCACGGACAACCCCATCGCCGACTTCTCGGACACGCCGTGGTGGCTCTCGCTCCTCAAGGCAGTGGTCATCTTCGTCTACCTCCTCGTGTCGACGCTCATGGTCATCTGGTTCGAGCGGCGCGTCATCGGTCGCATGCAGCAGCGCCCCGGCCCCAACCGCAACGGTCCCTTCGGTCTGCTCCAGACTCTCGCGGACGGCATGAAGGCCATGCTCAAGGAGGACGTCACGCCCGCCAAGGCGGACCGGATCGTCTTCACCCTCGCGCCGCTCATCACGGCGACCATGTGCTTCATCGGCTTCGCGATCATCCCGCTCGGCGGCGAGGTCACGGTGTTCGGTCACACCACGCCGCTGCAGCTCGCCGACTCCTCGATCTCGGTGCTCTTCGTGCTCGCCATCGCCGGCATCGGCATCTACGGCGTCGTGCTCGCCGGCTGGTCGTCGGGCTCGCCCTACCCGCTCATGGGTGGCCTGCGCTCCTCGGCCCAGATGATCTCCTACGAGATCGCGATGGGCCTCTCGCTCGTCGCCGTCTTCCTCTACAGCGGCTCGATGTCGACCTCGCAGATCGTCGGCGCGCAGAACAACGTCTGGTACATCATCCCGGCGTTCTTCAGCTTCTTCGTCTACATCATCACCATGGTCGGCGAGACCAACCGCCTGCCGTTCGACCTCGCCGAGGGTGAGGGCGAGCTCACCGGTGGCTTCCACACCGAGTACGGCTCGATGCGCTTCGCCATGTTCTTCCTCGGCGAGTACATCAACATGTTCACCGTCTCGGCGCTGGCCACGACGATGTTCCTCGGTGGGTGGATGGCGCCTCCCGGCATCGCCGCGATCAACGACGGCATGTTCAACGAGGGGTGGTGGGGCCTGCTCTGGTTCACCATCAAGCTCTGGATGTTCATGTTCCTCTTCGTCTGGCTGCGTGGCTCCCTGCCGCGCACCCGCTACGACCAGTTCATGCGCTTCGGCTGGAAGTTCCTCATCCCCGCCACGCTCGGTTGGGTCGTGCTCGTCGCGTTCTTCCGTGGCGCGCAGAACGGATGGTTCGGTGACGCCGCCCTGGAGTTCGCCGGCCGTCGCTTCCCGGTGTCCTCGCTGGCCATCGTGGCGCTCGTCGCCGTCGGCGCCCTGGCGTTCGGCTGGTGGTGGGACTCACGTGCCCTGGCCAAGGAGGCGGCGTCGTCGGTCGCTCCGCCGGAGGAGATCGACCCGTATGCCGGTGGCTACCCCGTGCCGCCGTTGCCCGGTCAGCGTCTGCGCGAGACCGCACGCGTCGGGGCACCTGCCCTTCGCGGGGCCGACCCCGTGACGCCGGAGCGTCCGAGCGGGCCCGCCGAGTTCGACTTCACCGACAAGGAGGCCCCTCGTGGCTGACGACAAGAAGAAGGCGGGGTTCCTGTCCGACCTCTTCGCGCCCGTGGGTGGCTTCGGGGTGACCTTCGCGACGATGTTCCGCAAGGTCGCCACGACCGAGTACCCCGAGGTGAAGCGGCCGACGGCGCAGCGCTTCCACGGACGCCACCAGCTCAACCGTCACCCGGACGGGCTGGAGAAGTGTGTCGGCTGCGAGCTGTGCGCGTGGGCCTGCCCGGCCGACGCGATCCTCGTCGAGGGCGCCAACAACGACGACCTCTCCGGTCAGCGCTTCTCACCCGGTGAGCGCTATGGCCGCGTCTACCAGATCAACTACCTGCGCTGCATCTTCTGCGGGCTGTGCATCGAGGCCTGCCCGACGCGCGCCCTGACGATGACCAACAAGTACGAGCTGGCCGACAACAACCGCGCGGACCTCATCTTCACCAAGGAGCAGCTGCTCGCCCCGCTCCAGGGCGGCATGCTCGCTGCACCGCACCCGATGGTGGAGGGCATGGAGGAGCGCGACTACTACCTCGGCAAGGTCTCGGAGGCCACGCCCACCCAGAAGGACTGGGCGCAGACCAACCACGCCCAGGCCAGCCCTGCGATCGACGCGACGGGCGCCTCCGGGTCCACGGGTGCCGTGAAGGAGCCTGCGCAATGACCAGCACCGGAGAAGCCATCCTCTTCTGGATCCTCGGCCCCCTCGCCGTCGTCGGCGCGATGGGCCTGATCTTTGCGCGCAAGGCCGTCCACGCCGCGCTCGGCATGGCGCTGACGATGATCATCCTCGGCATCTTCTACCTCGCCCAGGGCGCCGACTTCCTCGGCGTCATCCAGATCTTCGTCTACACCGGCGCCGTGATGATGCTCTTCCTCTTCGTCGTCATGCTCGTCGGCGTCGACTCCTCCGACAGCATCGTCGAGACCCTCAAGGGCCAGCGCGCGGCCACCGTCGTCCTGACACTCGGGCTGGCAGCCCTCCTCATGGGCGCGGTCGGCCGCATCACCATCGGTGACGCCCCCGCCGACAAGCTCAACGCGATCAACAACGAGACCGGCAACGTCTCCGGGATGGCAGAGCTTATCTTCGGCCGCTACGTCTGGGTCTTCGAGGCCACGTCGGCGCTGCTCATCACGGCTGCGCTGGCAGCCATGGTCCTCGCCCACCGCGAGCGCCTGGGCGCCCGCCCCGACCAGCGTGCGTGGAGCGAACGCCGGATCCGCGCCGGCGAGAACCTCGCCGGCCTGCCCGTGCCCGGTGTCTACGCCCGTCACAACGCGATCGACACCCCTGCCCTGCTGCCGGACGGCACCCCGAGCGAGCTGTCCATCTCGCGCGTCCTCACCGCCCGCGACCAGGTCGGATCGGCCGCGCCGTGGCTCGACGCCGAGCGCGAGATCGAACGTGACCTCGGCCAGGACCGTCGCCCGGACGACAACGGCATCGACAGCGTCAACACGGGCGACGACGACAACGACAGCGTCGACCCGGACGCGACGACGGAGGGCCAGCGATGAGCCTGATCAACTACATCTACCTGGCGACGCTGCTGTTCGTCATCGGCGGGGCGACCGTGCTCACCCGCCGCAACGCGATCGTCGTCTTCATGGGTGTCGAGCTGATGCTCAACGCGGCAAACCTCGCCTTCGTCACCTTCGCCCGCATGCACGGCAACCTCCACGGGCAGGCCATCGCCCTGTTCGTCATGGTGGTCGCCGCCGCAGAAGTCGTCGTCGGCCTCGCCATCATCATGGCGATCTTCCGTGCCCGCCGGTCGGCTTCTGTCGACGATGCCAACCTGCTGAAGCTCTAAGGGGCACTCGTGAACGTTTCTCTCCTGCTCGCCGCGGAAGGTGAGGTGGCCGCGGCCACCGGCATCACGGCATACGCCTGGCTTCTCGTGGCGTTCCCCCTGCTCGGTGCGGCGATCCTCCTGCTCGGCGGCAGGGCCACCAACGCCTGGGGGCATCTGCTCGCCACCGCGCTGTCGTGGGCCAGCTTCGTCCTGGGCTTCGTCCTGCTGTTCGCCATGATCGGGCGCGGCGGCGAGGAGCGCGGTGCGCACCTCAGCGGGTGGAACTTCATCCCGGCGGGGCAGTTCCAGCTCGAGACAGGCCTGTTGGTCGACCAGCTGTCGATCGCGTTCGTCCTGCTCATCACCTTCGTCGGGTCCCTCATCCACGTCTACTCCATCGGCTACATGGAGCACGACGTCAACCGGCGCAAGTTCTTCGCCTACCTCAACCTCTTCGTCGCGGCCATGCTGCTCGTGGTCCTCGCGGACTCCTACCTGCTGCTCTTCGTCGGCTGGGAGGGTGTCGGTCTCGCGTCCTACCTGCTCATCGGGTTCTGGAACCACAACCCGGCCTACGCGACGGCGGCCAACAAGGCCTTCTTCGTGAACCGCGTCGGTGACGTCGGCATGTCGATCGCGCTGATGTACATGTTCTACACATTCGGCGCGGTGGACTTCGCGACCGTGCACGCCGGCGCTGCGGAGGCGGGTTCGACCGCCATGACCACGCTGGGGCTGCTGCTGCTCGTGGGTGCGTGCGCGAAGTCGGCGCAGTTCCCGCTGCAGTCCTGGCTCGGTGACGCCATGGCCGGCCCGACCCCCGTCTCGGCGCTCATCCACGCCGCGACGATGGTCACCGCCGGGGTCTACCTCGTCGTCCGCTCGCACGACATCTTCAACGCCGCCCCCAACGCGCAGCTCGCGGTCGCCGTCGTCGGTGCCATCACGCTGCTCTACGGAGCCATCGTCGGGTGCGCCAAGGACGACATCAAGAAGGCGCTGGCGGCCTCGACCATGTCGCAGATCGGCTACATGATGCTCGCGGCCGGGCTCGGGCCGGTGGGCTACGCCTTCGCGATCTTCCACCTCGTCACCCACGGCTTCTTCAAGGCCGGCATGTTCCTCGGTGCCGGCTCGGTCATGCACGGCATGAACGACCAGGTGAACATGCGTCGCTTCGGTGGCCTCTCGAGCGCCATGAAGATCACCTGGGTCACGTTCGGCCTGGGCTGGCTCGCCATCCTCGGTGTCCCGCCGTTCTCCGGCTTCTGGTCCAAGGACAAGATCATCGAGTCGGCGTTCATCGGTGAGGGCTGGCGCCCGTGGGTCTTCGGGTTCGTCGCGCTCATCGGTGCTGGCATCACCGCCTTCTACATGTCCCGCCTGTTCTTCATGACCTTCCACGGCAAGAAGCGCTGGGTGGACGAGGCGGAGGCGCGCGAGCTCGGCTCGCGCGCGGTGCACCCCCACGAGTCGCCGTTGACGATGACCGTCCCGATGATCGTGCTCGCCGTCGGATCGGGCCTGCTCGGCCTCGTCCTGTCGTGGGGCGGCATGTTCAGCCACTGGCTCGAGCCGGTCGTCGGCGAGCACGGTGAGGAGCACCCGGTCCTCGCGGTCCCGGTGATCATGGGACTGACGCTTCTGCTCGTGGCCGGAGGGGCGGCATACGCCTGGATGTTGTACTGGCGCGACGCGGTCCCGCAGACGGCGCCGCGAGGTTCCCTCCTCACGCAGGCGGCCCGCGTCGACCTCTACCAGGACGCCATCAACGAGGGCCTCTTCATGCGGCCCGGGACCCACCTCACCCGCGCGCTCGTCTTCACCGACGGCAAGGGGGTCGACGGGCTCACCGGCTCGATGGCCGCGTCCATCGGCGGGCTGTCCTCGCGACTGCGCCGCCTCCAGACCGGCTACGCCCGGTCCTATGCCTTGACGATGCTCACCGGTGTCGTCGCCATTCTCGGAGCACTGTGGGTGATGAACTGATGTCCGGCCTGCCCCTGCTCACGCTCATGATGGTCGTGCCGCTCGTCGGCGCGGCGGTCATCTGGCTGCTGCCGTCCGCCTCGTCGCGGTTGGCCAAGCCGATCGCGCTCGGCGCCTCCTTGCTGACGCTCGCGCTGGCGCTTCTGGCGTGGAGCCGGTTCGAGTCCGGTTCGGGTGATCGCTACCAGCTGACCGAGACGCACTCCTGGATCCCGCAGTTCGGCGTCTCCTACGCCCTCGGCGTCGACGGCATCGCGCTCTCGCTCATCGTCATGGCCGCGATCCTCACGCCGATCTGCCTGCTGGCTGCGTGGAACGACCTCGAAGGCGCTGAGGACGCCGACACTGTGTCCCACGGCAAGCGCGAGAAGACCTACTTCGCGCTCATGCTCGTGCTGCTCACCTTCATGGTGGGTGTCTTCGCGGCCCGCGACGTCTTCCTGTTCTACGTCTTCTTCGAGGCCATGCTCATCCCGGTCTACTTCCTCATCGGGCTGTTCGGTGGGGCACGGCGCCAGTACGCCGCGGTGAAGTTCATCCTCTTCTCGCTCGTCGGCGGGCTCATCATGCTCGTCGCCGTCATCGGCCTCTACTTCCAGGGACCGGGTGGCGAGCAGGGCTTCCTCTACGAGTCGCTCGAGGGTGCCGTCGGCGGGTCGACCGCGACCCAGCGCTGGCTGTTCATCGGCTTCTTCATCGCGTTCGCGATCAAGGCGCCGATGTGGCCGGTCCACACGTGGCTGCCCGACGCGGCGTCCGAGGCGCGTCCCGCCACTGCCGTGCTGCTCGTCGGTGTCCTCGACAAGGTCGGCACCTTCGGGATGCTGCGCTTCTGCCTCGGGTTCTTCCCGGAGGCGTCACAGTGGGCCACGCCCGTGGTCATCACCCTGGCGGTCATCTCGGTGATCTACGGCGCGCTGCTCGCCATCGGGTCGCGCGACATCATGCGGCTCATCGCGTTCACCTCGATCAGCCACTTCGGCTTCATCGTCCTCGGCATCTTCGCGATGACCACGACGGCCGGTGGCGGCTCGGCGCTCTACATGATCAACCACGGGTTCTCCACCGCCGGGCTCTTCCTGCTCGCCGGGTTCCTCATCTCGCGGCACGGCTCCCAGCGCATCGCCGACTACGGAGGCTGGCAGCGGGTCACCCCGGTGCTCGCCGGGACCTTCCTCGTGGCTGGACTCTCGTCGTTGGCGCTGCCCGGCCTGTCGTCCTACGTGTCGGAGTTCCTCGTGCTCACGGGGACCTTCCAGCGCTACCAGGTGGCCGCGGCGATCGCCACCCTCGGCATCGTCCTCGCCGCGCTCTACATCCTGCTGACCTACCAGCGGGTCTTCACCGGTCCGCGTCCGAGCTTCGCGGAGGGCTCCGAGCCCCGCGACCTGGGGCTGCGCGAGAAGCTCGTCGTGGCGCCGATCATCGCCTCGTTCCTGCTCCTCGGCGTCTACCCGAAGCCGGTGCTCGACCTCGTCAACCCGGCCGTGAAGCAGACGCTCGAACTCGTCGGTGTCACTGATCCGACGCCGACCAACGCCACCGGGAGTGCCCAGTGACCGCCCTGTCCACCGCGATGCCGACCGCCTTCGAGGCCGTCCAGGTCAACTACGGCGCCGTCGCGCCCATGCTGATCGTCGTCGGCGCCGCGCTCATCGGTGTCCTCGTCGAGGCGTTCGCGCCGCGGACCTCACGTCACGTCATCCAGGTCTCGCTCGCCCTGGCTGCGCTCGTGGCATCCTTCGCCGTGCTCGCCCTCGTGTCCGTCGACAACCAGACGGTCACCGCCGGTGGCTCGATCGTCGTCGACGGCCCAGCCCTGTTCATGCAGGGGACGCTGCTGATCTTCTCGGTTCTCGGCGTGCTCACCATGTCCGAGCGCTTCGGCGGGCGCTCCGCCGATGCCTTCACCCCGATGGGTGCGGCCACCCCGGGCTCCCCGGCCGAGTCCGCGGCCGATCGCGCCGGGTTCGCGACGTCGGAGGCCTTCCCGCTGACGCTCTTCGCCGTGTTCGGCATGCTCATGTTCGTGTCGTCGAACGACCTCATCACGATGTTCGTGGCGCTCGAGGTCCTGTCCCTGCCGCTCTACGTGCTGACCGGCCTGGCCCGGCGTCGCCGGCTGCTCTCGCAGGAGGCCTCGCTCAAGTACTTCCTGCTGGGCGCCTTCTCGTCGGCCTTCTTCCTCTTCGGTGCAGCACTGCTCTACGGGTATGCCGGGTCGACCGACCTCGCGAAGATCGCCGAGGCGATCACGACGGCCAACGGCGCCTACGAGGGCCTGCTGCTGCCGGGTGTGGTCCTCACCCTCATCGGGCTGCTCTTCAAGATCGGCGCGGTGCCGTTCCACTCGTGGACGCCCGACGCCTACCAGGGGGCTCCGACGCCGGTCACCGGGTTCATGGCCGCCGCGACCAAGCTCGCCGCCTTCGGTGCGATCCTGCGGCTCGTCTACGTCGGCGTGGAGTCCTCCCGTCTCGAGTGGCGCCTCGGGGTGGCCGCGATCGCCGTCCTGACCATGGTCGTCGGCTCGGTGCTGTCGGTGACCCAGACCGACATCAAGCGGCTGCTGGCCTACTCGTCCATCGCGCACGCCGGCTTCATCCTCGTCGGGGTCCTGGCCTTCGACGTCACCGGCGTCTCGGGCACGATGTTCTACCTCGCGGCCTACGGCCTGGCGACCATCGCCGCGTTCGCCATCGTCTCCCTGGTCCGCTCCGGTGGGTCCGAGGCGACGCACCTCTCGCAGTGGGCGGGCCTGGGCAGGAAGCACCCGGTCGTCGCCGGCATCTTCGCTCTGCTGCTCCTCGCGTTCGCGGGCATCCCGCTGACGTCCGGCTTCACGGCGAAGTTCGCGGCGTTCGCCCCGGCCATCGCGCACGGTGGGCTGGCCGGCATCATCATGGTGGTCGTCGGCGTGCTGGCCTCGGCCGTCACCGCGTTCGTCTACTTCCGGCTCATCGTGCTCATGTACTTCACCGAGCCGACCGGTGACGACGACGTCGTCGCGCTGACCCCGTCGATCGCCTCGACGATCGCCATCACCGTCGGCGCCCTCGGCACCGTCGTGCTGGGTGTCGTCCCGGGCCCGATCCTCGACCTCGCCGGTCGGGTGTCGCAGTTCATCCAGTGACCCTCGCCCTGCCCGAGGTCTCGGCCGGGTTGCAGGAGCGGCTCACGGATGGTCTCGCCCGGGTCGAGGCGCTCATCGAGGAGCGCATCGACCACGACGACGCCTTCATCGCCGAGGCCAACGTGCACCTGCTCCGAGCCGGCGGCAAGCGGTTCCGGCCGATGCTCACGATCCTCGCCGCAGAGCTGGGCGACGGGGTCAACGACGCCGTCGTCACGGCGGCCGCCGCGGTGGAGCTGACCCACCTGGCCTCGCTCTACCACGACGACGTCATGGACGAGGCGGAGCTGCGCCGGGGCACACCCACGGCCAACACGGCATACGGGAACTCCACCGCCATCCTCATCGGTGACCTCCTCTTCGGTCACGCATCTGCCCTGGTCGCCGAGCTGGGGAACGATGCGGTGCGGATCCAGGCCGAGACCTTCATCCGACTGTGCACCGGCCAGATCCGCGACGAGCGGCAGGCGCCCGAGGGTGAGGATGCGGGCGCCTACTACCTGCGCGTCCTCGAGGACAAGACCGGAGTGCTCATCGCGACCGCTGCCCGTTATGGCGCGATGTTCGCGGGTTGTGGTGACGACGTCGTCGAGACGATGCGGGTCTATGGCGAGCGCCTGGGCATGGCCTTCCAGCTCGCCGACGACCTCATCGACATCGAGTCCTCCACGGAGGAGCTCGGCAAGACGCCGGGCACGGACCTGCGCGAGGGCAAGCGGACCCTCGCCGTGCTGCATGCCCTGGCGTCGACGGCGCCCGACGACGCCCGGCTCCGGGAGCTGCTGCAGTCCGAGCTGTCGGGTGACGCCGAGCTGCGCGAGGCGCTCGAGCTGCTGAGGGCTCATCCGGCACTCGAACGGGCTCGCGCCGAGACCCGCGCGGTCGGCGAGCAGGCGCAGGAGGCGCTCACCGAGCTGCCCGACAGTGAGGCGAAGACCGCCCTGCTGGCGCTGGCCACGTCGGTCACCCACCGCGTCTCCTGACCCGCCGCCCCCGGACGTGCCCACGCAGAGCGTAGGACCCGTCGCCTGAAGTGGGTTTCTCTCACCTCACCTGACGGCCGCCGTCAAGCGAAGTGAGAACTCCGCGACATGACTGGTCAGCGCAGGAGGAAGTAGGACAGAGCGGGAGAGGTGGACACGTCGCGGCACGGGTAGCCCAGGTTCGCCACGTGGGCTGCGAAGTCGACGTCGTCGCGCACGCCCTCGAAGGCGCAGAGCACCCGGCCGTAGTCGGTGCCGTGGCTGCGGTAGTGGAACATCGTGATGTTCCAGCGGGTGCCGAGCTCGGTGAGGAAGCGGCTCAGGGCGCCCGGGTGCTCCGGGAACTCGAAGCTGTAGACCTCCTCCTCGACGCCGGGTGAACGTCCGCCGATCATGTAGCGCACGTGCGTCTTGGCCGTGTCGTCGTCGGAGAGGTCGACCGACTCGTAGCCGGCGGCGGTGAGGTTGTCGTGGATCTGGCGGCCCTCGGCGGCGCCGCCGGAGAGCTGGACGCCGACGAAGATGCGTGCCCGGTCGGTCCCGTCCGCCCGGTAGTTGAACTCCGTGACCGAGCGGCCGGCGAGCACGCCGACGAACGCCAGGAACGCGCCGGCGCGGTCGGGGATGGTCACACCGAAGAGCGCCTCGCGATGCTCGCCGATCTCGGCCCGCTCGGAGATGTAGCGCAGCGTGTCGAACGGGACGTTGGCACCGGAGAGGATGTGCGCCAACCTCTCTCCCTGTATGCCGTGGGCGGCGACATACTTCTTGAGTCCCGCGAGTGCCACGGCGCCAGCCGGCTCCGCGACGGCACGCACGTCCTCGAAGATGTCCTTGACCGCCGCGCAGATCTCGTCCGACCCGACTGTGACGACGTCGTCGAGGTGGCGGCGACAGAGGTCGAAGGTCTGGTCGCCGATCCGCTTCACCGCGACGCCCTCGGCGAAGCGGCTCACCTCGGGCAGGTCCACCGGGCGCCCGGCCTCGAGGGCGGCACGCAGGCACGCGGCGTCCTCGGGCTCGACCCCGATGACCTTGATGCCGGGCATGAGGTTCTTGATGAGGCCGGCGACGCCGGCCGCCAACCCACCGCCGCCGACCGGCACGAACACCCGGTCGAGGTGGGCGTCCTGCTGGATGAGCTCGAGACCGATCGTGCCCTGTCCGGCGATGACGAGCGGGTCGTCGAACGGTGGGATGTAGGTGAGTCCGCGCGAGTCCGCGAGTCGCAGGGCCTCGGCCTGCGCGACGTCGAACCTGTCACCCACGAGCACGACCTCTGCGCCATGTCCGCGGACGGCATCCACCTTGATCGGCGCCGTCGTCGCAGGCATGACGACCACGGCGGTCACACCGAGCAGGGACGCGGACAGCGCCACGCCCTGGGCGTGGTTGCCGGCCGAGGCGGTGACGACTCCCCGGGCACGCTCCTCACGGCTGAGGCCGTCCATCCGCGTGTAGGCGCCGCGGACCTTGAACGAGTGGATCGGCTGGCGGTCCTCGCGCTTGACCTGGACGGTGTTGCCCACGCGCTCGGACAGCGCGTCCATGACCTCCAGCGGGGTGACGACTGCGGCCTCATAGACCGGCGCCCGCAGGACGGCTCGCAGCAGCTCCGACCCGTTGGCCCGGTCGGCAAGCTCTTCGGTGGACATGGGTCAAGCAAACCGTGAGATCGCTGCGGCCAGCGTGGCCGCCACCAGTCGAGACGAGATGCTCAGACAGGGACAGCCTGACGCTTCGCGGCGACCCGGCGAGGAATGGCCCAGGAGAGGCCTGCGGCGAGGAGGCACAGGCCGCCGGCGGTGAACCAGGCGAGTGAGTAGGTGCCCGTGACATCGCGCACCGCTCCTGCGCCGGTCGCCGCAATCGCAGCGCCGATCTGGTGGGACGCGAAGACCCATCCGAAGACGACGGGCGCCGAGACGTCGAACCACTCACGGCACAGGGCCACGGTCGGCGGCACCGTGGCGATCCAGTCGAGCCCGTAGAAGATGATGAAGAACCACATGGTCGGTTGCACCGATGGCCCGAGCAACGAGGGCAACAGCATGAGAGAGAGTCCGCGGAGGGCGTAGTAGCCCACGAGCAGGAAGCGGGGGTCGACCCGGTCGGTCATCCAACCCGAGAAGATCGTGCCGGCGATGTCGAAGATCCCGATGAGCGCCAGCAGTGAGGCCGCCATCGTCGTGGGCATGCCGTGGTCGTGCGCCGCCGGGACGAAGTGGGTGCCGACGAGTCCGTTGGTGGACATGCCGCAGATCGCGAACCCGCCGGCAAGCAGCCAGAAGGCTCGGGTCCTGGCCGCCTTGCGCAGCGACGACAGAGCCTGGGCCGCGGCGCTGCCCACGGGATGGGGGAGGGGGAGGCCGGGATCCTCGGCGGTTGCGCCGTAGGCCTGCAGGCCGACGTCATGCGGGTGGTCGCGGACGAACAGGATCACGAGCGGGACCACCGCGAGCGCCACGGCGGCCACGACGAGCGCAGGTGTACGCCAACCGTATCGATCGGCCAGGATCGCGATGAGCGGAAGGAAGACGAGCTGCCCGGTCGCCCCGGCCGCGGTGAGCACGCCACTCACGAGTCCTCGACGAGCCACGAACCACCGGTTGACGAGCGTCGCCACGAGCGCCATCGACATCGAACCGGTGCCGACGCCGACGACGACGCCCCACAGCAGGACGAGCTGCCACGCCTGGGTCATGAAGACGGTGAGCCCGCTGCCGAGGGCGACGAGGGTGAGTGCGACCACGACGACGCGGCGGATCCCGAAACGGTCCATCAGGGCTGCCGCGAACGGTGAGAACAGCCCGAAGAGCACGAGGTTCACCGACACCGCGAACCCGATCGTGGCCCGGCTCCACCCGAACTCCTGGTGCAGTGGGTCGATGAGCACACTCGGGACCGAGCGGAAGCCAGCGGCACCGATGAGCGTGACGAACCCGACGATGGCCACGATCCACGCGCGGTGCAGGGGCGGACGGCGTCGCCGACCCCCGTCGTCGGCGAAGGGCTCGGCATCTGCGGCGCTCACCGCGAGGTCGTCGGTCATGGGAGAGAGCCTTTCAGCCGGTTCGACTTCCGCCTAGTGGCAGAAACGCCACAATGTGCAAAGATCCAGCCATGCCCACTCCACGCCTGCCGCACCGGGTCGTCGTCCTGCTGCTCGAGCCGCTCATCGGCTACGACGCGACCATCCCGGGGGCCGTGCTCGGCTCCGCACAGGACGTCGAGGGCCAGCCGCTCTATGACGTCCAGATGGCATCCCTCGACGGTGGAGCCGTCATGACACACAACGGGTATGCCGTTGTGCCGCAGGGTGACTCCTCTCTCCTGGAGCAGGCAGACACCGTCATCATCCCCGGCACCCAGATCCCCGGGCCACGCTTCGACGGCACCGTGCCCGACGAGCTGGGGGCCGCGCTGGGCCGCATCCGCAAGGGCGCGCGCATCGTCTCGATCTGCACCGGCGCCTATGTCCTCGCGGCAGCCGGACTGCTCGACGGGCGACCGGCCACCACCCACTGGCAGCACACCGAGAGGTTCCGCACGCTCTACCCGCAGGTCGACCTCAACGAGGACGTGCTGTTCGTCGACGACGGCGACGTCCTCACCGCCGCAGGCCTCTCCGCGGGGGTCGACCTCTGCCTGCACCTCCTGCGGCGCGACCACGGTGCCACCGTCGCCAACGACGTTGCGCGCTACTGCGTCGTCCCGCCCTGGCGCGACGGTGGTCAGGCCCAGTTCATCGAGCGGCCGGTGCCGGTCATGGATGACGCGTCGACCTCGACGACCCGGGCCTGGGCGATGGCCCACCTCGCCGCGGACCTGTCCGTACCCACCCTGGCCCGGCGCGCCCGGATGAGCGAGCGCACGTTTGCCCGACGGTTCCGTGAGGAGACCGGGCTGACTCCGGCGGCCTGGGTCACCCAGCAACGGGTGCGCCAGGCACAGCATCTCCTCGAGACCACCGATCTCGCCGTCGACGTCATCGCGACGCGCGCCGGGCTGGGCACGGGTGCCTCGCTGCGCAAGCACTGTGCCGCCACGCTGGGGGTCTCACCGCAGGCCTACCGCCGCACCTTCCGCGGCGCCACCGAGCCCAGAACCGCCTGAGGCCCCTCCCCGGCGTCATGAGCTCGATGCCAGTGTGCGTCAAGGAGGCTGCAAGGGGGTGTCGGCACCGTGTGAGGGACCGGAAGCCATGGGGCCTTCGGACCGACACCGGAAGGAACGAACCATGACCACGCTGCGCACCCACGGTTGGCGACTCGCCCTCGTCCTGGCGGGGGTTCTCATCGCCCTCGGCGGGCGGCTGCACCCCGACGCCGAATCCACCGACCCGCTCCGACAGGAGCTGGCCACGATGACCGCCCATGAGAACTGGGTTCCCGGCCACGCCCTCATCATGTTCGGCACCTTCGCCCTCGTCGCCGGCCTGTGGCTGGCCCGGGCGACAGGTGTGTGGGCCGAGGCCCGTCGGGCCCTGACCGTCGCGGCCGTCGCGATGAGCCTGTATGCCGTCGAGACGGTGTTCCACCTCGCGGCGTCCGTCGACGCCCACGCCCTCGCCCATGGTGACGCGGCGCCGGTCGCCTTCACCCACGTGGGACTCTCCGTCGTCCTGTACCCCCTCGCGGGTGGCGCGCTGGCGGCGCTGGGCGTACGGCTCGTCCGTACCCTGAGCGGGGTGCGTCGCATCCCACCGCTGCTGGCCGTGGTGGCCGGGGTCATGCACGGCCTCTCCGTCCCTGCGACCCTCCTGCTCCCCGACGCCGAACTCAGCCCGATGTTCGCCATCGGCGGGATGGGCATGGCCCTGTGGGCGATCGGCAGCGGCCTGCTCGGCGCCGGTCGGGCGCGGGTCGTTGAGGACGGTGTGGCCAAGGTGCCGGTGCACGTCTGAGGGGAGCCGTGTCAGCGAGGGTCCGGAGTCGGTGGATTCACCGACCCGGGCCCTTGCTGCTCCCTAGTGTGGCTACATGCGCGTCACCGTCCTCGGCCACCTCGAGGTCATGCTCGACGACGGGTCGCCCGCGGCCCTGGGAGGGGCGAAGCCGCGCACTCTCGTCGGTGTGCTCGTCGCGGCGGGGGGACGCCCCGTCCAGGTGGCGCAGCTCGTCGACGAGGTCTGGGGAGAGGAGCCACCTGACCGGGTCGAGGCCTCCCTGCAGAGCTACGTCGCACGCCTGCGCAAGGCGCTGGGCGGCTCACCGGGCGGCGCCGACCGCCTCCGGACGCATCCCGGTGGCTACTCGCTCGCCCTGACGGACGACGAGGTGGATGCCCGACGGGTGGCCCAGCAGATCCGTTCCGCGCGCGAGCTGTCCGACTCCGACGCCGAAGCGGCGACGAGGCTGCTCGAGACGGCGCTCGAGCAGTGGTCCGGTGAGGCGTACGCCGGACTGACTGCACCCTCGCTCCTTGCCGAGGCCACCAGGCTCGAGGAACTGCGCCTCACGGCCCTCGAGAGCCTGTGGGACATGCGGCTGAGGACGGGTGACCCGGCCCTGGCCGTCGGTGAGCTCGAGCAGCTCGTGCGCATCCACCCGTTGCGTGAGCGGTTCTGGGCGCTGCTCGCACTGGCGCAGTATCGCTGCGCGCGCCAGGGTGACGCGCTCAGCACGTTGCGCCGGGCACGAGCCCATCTCGACGAGGAGCTCGGCATCGATCCGGGCCCGGAGCTGCAGCTTCTCGAAGGCTCTGTCCTCAGGCAGGATCCCGGGCTGCTCATCCTGCCGACGCAGGACCGGCGCTCGACCCCGGTGCCCGGGCCGCCGGAGCCGCCACCCGGCACCGCCCGTGGCTTCGTAGGTCGCGAGTCCGACCTCGTGACGGCGGATGCGGCCCTGTCCTGCGCCGAGTCCGGGCGTGGCGTCGTCCTCCAGGTCGTCGGCGACGCCGGCATCGGCAAGAGCAGGTTCGCGCGTGAGGTCGCCGAGCGCGCCCGGGGCCGAGGCTTCAGGGTGGGTGCCGCGGGCTGGGACCCCGACCCGGTCGGGGCGCTGGCGCCGTGGGCGCGCGCGGTCGAGGAGGCCCTCGGGCTCGACCTCGTGTCGGGGACGGACGACGAGGTGCGTGACGCGGCGTCGGCGAGTCTGCAGGCCGCCGACGCGCTGGCGGAAGCAGTTGCGGACGGACCGCCGGTGCTCCTCGTCCTCGATGACGTCCACTGGGCCGACCCGGACAGCTGCCGGCTGGCACGGCGCGTGGTCGCGACCCTCGACCGGCTGCCCCTCGTGCTGGTCCTCGCCAGCCGACCGCTGGACGGGCACTCGCCCACGTGGGTCGCCGACCTGGTCGAGCGGATCGTGCGCACCGGTGGCGCACGGGTCGACCTCACCGGTCTCTCCGCCCCGTCGATCGGTGCCTACGTCCGCGAGGCCGTCGGCATCGAGGTGGACGACGACGTGGCGCGGGCACTCGCGGCCAGGACCGAGGGCAACCCGTTCTTCGTGCGTGAGGTCGTGCGCCTCCTCGCCTCTGTCGGCGCGCTCGGCGACCCGACCGACGAGGCGTGGCGACGCGTTCCCCGTGGCGTGGCCGAGGTCGTCCGGCAACGACTCAAGGTGGTCGACGACGTCGTCTCCCGGACGCTGGCGACGGCATCGGTCCTGGGCCGCACGTTCGAGAGCTCGGTCCTCGCGGACCCCGACCTCGTCGGCGACGACGCCGTCGTCGACGAGGCACTCGAGGCGGCGTTGGTCCTGGGGCTCATCGAGGACGAGGGTCCCGGACTCTTCCGGTTCGTCCACGCCGTCGTGCGGGACGCGGTCTACGAGACCGTCCCGGCGCCCGCGAGGGCGCGGCTCCATGCCTCCGTCGCAGGGGTGCTGGAGCGCCGGTATGCCGGTCACTGGGACGAGCGCGGCGCCGAGCTGGCCGAGCACTACCGGTTGGCCGGCCTCGGTCGGGCACGGGCGGGGTGGGGCTTTGCCTGGCGCAGCGCGAAGCGGGCGACCAAGGACTCCGCACACGCCGAGGCACTGCGCTGGCTCGAGGTCGCCGCGTCGCTCCAGGACCTCGACGCCCTGGTGACCGACGAGGAGCGTGAGCCCGTGCGGCTCGCGACCGCCCGTGCGCTGGCCTGGCTGGGACGCGCGCGTGAGGTCTGGCCGCCGCTGGCCTCGGCGGCTCGCGTCCGGCTCCAGCGAGGCGACCCCGAGGGGGCGGCAGAGATCCTCCTGCGCGCCAACGAGAACGCGCCGTGGGGGTGGCGTCAGCTCGGGGAGGTCGACGAGGACGGCATCCGCCTCTGGCGCGAGGTGCTGGGCGCCCTCGGCACCTCGCCCTCCGTGCTGCGGTCCCGGACCGTCCTCGCGCTCGAGGTCGAGCAGATGCACCTGCCCAGCCGCCCGACGGTCGACCCCGCCGCGCCCGACCTGGTCGAGACCGTGCTCGCGCAGGCGCGAGTGCTCTCGACGTCACGTGAGGACAGGCTAGAGACACTGTCGCTCGCCGCCCTCGCTCTCGTCGCCCCGGACCAGGCAGCTCGCCGGGCGGCCGTCCTCGACGAGGCCGTGCAGCTCGCAGCGGCCGCCGGCGACGAGACGGCACTGACACGCCTGCTGACCTCACGCCTGGGACTGCGCGTGGACCTCGGCCTCGTCGACGAGGCGCGTTCGGACCTGGCCCGGGCCACGGAGCTCGCGACCCGGCGGCACGCCGTCCAGGAGCTGTTCATCTGTCGGTGGGCTGCGGCCTGGTTCCTCCTCGCCGCCGGCGACCTTGCCTCGGCGGAGCCGGTGATGATGGTCAACGAGGAGATGGAAGAGTCGCTCCCCGCACCCGGCGTGGGAGTCGGGCTGGCGCACCGCGCCTGGCTCGCCCGGCAGCGCGGACACCCGGACCTGGTCGAGGAGGCCATCCGCCCACTCGCCCAGGCCGTTCCCACCCTCTTCCGGGACGTCCACCTGCTCGCCCTCGTCCGGGCGGGCAGGGTCGACGAGGCCCGCGAGCGCGCCGGCCGCTGGGGGGAGCAGCCGGCGCTGTCGCGGGACTACATGTGGATCAGCGCGGCGACGACCAGGGCCTGGCTCTGGCTCGCACTGGGAGATGCCGCGGCGGTGCACGAGCTCCGCACCGACCTCGAACCGTATGCCGGTCGGCTGGCGTCGTTCGGCGTCACCGGAGTCTTCGAGGGCGTGGTCGACGACGTCCTCGGCAGGCTCGTCCACCTCGACGGTGACCCCCTCGCAGGGCGCGCGTACCTGGAAGCGGCGCACGCGGCATACGAGCGGTTCGGCTTCGGGGTGTGGGCGCGACGGGTCGAGGAGGCGCTCGCCGCGGAGTCCCCGGGCCTGGTCGTGCCGTGACCGGAGCGTCAGGGCGTCTCCGTGCCGTGGATGCGTCGCGAGTGCCGGCGGAAGGCACGGCGCGCCGACCTCAGCAGCACGGCGCGCACCGGCGGGGGCGCGTCGCGCAGCATGGTGCGCAGCACGGCCGGGTCGCCGTCGTGGGCGAACATCCCGAGCACGAGGGTGCGGCCACGCCGCGGCGCTCGGCGCTGCGCCTCGTGTCCCATGTCGTCCCACTCGGCCTGGCTCACGGTGCGGGCCGCGATCGGCAGCAGACGCTGCTCCTCGGCGTCGAGGTGCTCGATGAGGTGCACGTAGAGCTCGTCGAGGATCGTCGCGAGCCGCTCACGGTCCTTGGCGGACGCCGACTCGCGCCACGACGCCTGCGCGGGGCCGAGCTCGCCCAGAAGCGCGTCGAGGCGTTCGTGCTGGCTCTCCATGAGGGTGATGACGGGGGCAAGCTCGTCGCTGACCCGGTCGAGGAGGAGCGGCCACAGCACGTCGTCCTCGACGCCGTGGTGGTGGTGCAGGAAGGTCGTGAGGAGGGTGAGGTGCTGGTCCACCTCCGCCACGCGGTGGCGCTCCCCGTCGGCGACCCGGCGGACGACGCCGGGGGCGAGGCGGAACTCGCGCCGTGGGAGGGTGTGCAGCAGGACCATGACGCTCGTGTCGGTGAGCCGTGGCTGGTCGGTGGTGGTCATCGGGACGTCCTCTCGTTGAGTGGGTGGTCCCACTGTCCGGCGCCGGCACTGCACCGCGGTTGCAGTCGTCTTGCACGCAACCCGCGTCGGGCGCACAGAGGGAGGACAACACCATGAGCAGGGGCCGACCGCAGGTCGACGTCGAGGCGCTCGAGGCGGCGACGGCAGGGCTCCCCGCGCCGCTCGTGACCGTGGACCTCGGCGCCTTCGATGCCAACGCCGACGACCTCGTGCGTCGCGCGGCCGGGCGTCCCATCCGGGTCGCGAGCAAGTCGGTGCGGTGCCGGTCGTTGCTCCGTCGGGTCCTGGACCGTCCCGGCTTCGCCGGGGTGATGGCGTATGCCGTGCCCGAGGCCGTGTGGCTCGTGCGCCACGGGTTCACCGACGTCTTCGTCGCCTACCCCAGCGTCGACCGGGAGTGGCTCGAGACCGTGGCCGCGGACGAGCACCTGCGCGACGAGATCTGCCTCGCGGTCGACAGCGTCGAGCAGGTGCGCTTCCTCACCGAGGTGCTCGGGCCGGACAGTGGCGTCCGCGTCGCCCTCGACGTCGACTGCTCCCTGCGCATCGGCCGGCTCCACCTCGGCGTGCGTCGCTCGCCGTTGCGCACACCCGCCGAAGCGCTGGCCGTGACCCGGGCCGCCCTCGAGGCCGGGCTGCGAGTGGCTGGTGTCATGTTCTACGACGCCCAGGTGGCCGGACTTCCCGACCGCGGGCCGCACCTCAGGGCCCTCAAGAAGCGCTCGCTGGCGGACCTGGCGCAGCGACGTGGTCCAGTCGTCGACGCCGTGCGCGCGCTCACCGAGCTCGACTTCGTCAACGGGGGCGGCACGGGCAGCCTCGACCGACTGGCAGCCGCCGACAGCCTCACCGAGCTCGCCGCCGGCTCCGGCCTCTACGCCCCCACCCTCTTCGACGCCTACGACGACTTCACGCCCCGGCCGGCGATGACCTACGCCCTCCCCGTCGTGCGCCGCCCCGCGAAGGGGATCGTCACGGCATACGGAGGCGGTTATGTCGCCAGCGGGGAGCCGGGCTGGACGCGGGTCCCGACACCGGTGGGGCGAGCCCTCTCGCTCATCCGCTCGGAGGCGGCCGGCGAGGTGCAGACTCCGTTGCGAGGACGGGCCGCCGACCGGCTCGCGATCGGCGACCGCGTGTGGATGCGTGGAGCAAAGGCCGGCGAGCTGCTCGAGCGCTTCGACCACGTGCACCTCGTCCGGCAGGGACGGCTCGTCGAGACGGTCCCGAGCTATCGGGGTGAGGGGCAGAACTTCGGATGACCTGGAGCAACTGGGCCGGCAACGTCACCGCGGCACCGGCTCGCGTCCTCGAACCGCGCTCGGTCGACGAGGTCCCCGACGTCGTCAAGCAGGCTGCCGACCGGGGAGAGCGGGTCCGGGTCGTCGGCGCGGGTCACTCGTTCACCCCGCTCTGCGCGACCGAGGGCACGCTGCTTCGGCTCACCCACCTGTCCGGCATCCTCGAGGTCGACCGCGGCCTCTCGCGGGTCAGGGTCGCTGGCGGGACTCCGCTCCACGCCCTCAACCCGGTGCTCGAGGCGCTCGGCCTGGCCCTGCCCAACCTCGGTGACATCGACCGGCAGAGCATCGCCGGAGCCATCGCCACGGGCACCCACGGCACCGGGATCCGCCACCAGGGCATCGCTGCGGCGGTCACGGGACTGACGCTCGTGCTGGCCGACGGGTCCGTCGTCTCGGTTGACGGCGCACACGACTCCGAGCTCTTCCAGGCGGCGAGGGTCGGTCTCGGGGCCTTCGGGGTCGTCACCGAGGTTGAGCTCCAGTGCGTGCCCGCCTTCCGGCTGCGAGCCCTCGAGACACCGGGCCGGCTCGACGAGGTCATCGACGGCTACGAGCAGCTCGTGCACGAGTTCGACCATGTGGACTTCCACTGGTTCCCGCACACGGACCGGGTTCTCCTGAAGCGCAACTCACGAGTCGACGACGCAGACCCCGGCCGCCCCCAGCCGGCGTGGCGTGAGCGGCTGGACGAGGACCTCCTCAGCAACAGGGCGTTCGGCGCGCTCAACCGTCTTGCGGCCGCACGACCGGGCATCGTCCCGCGGCTCAACCAGGTGAGTGCCCGGGTGCTCGGCGCCAAGGAGTACACGGACACGTCGTGGAAGGTCTTCTGCACCTCGCGCGACGTGCGGTTCCGCGAGAGCGAGTATGCCGTTCCGCGGGCTGCCCTGCCCGTCGTCGTGGGGGCACTCCGGGCGTGGATCGACAGCCACGACGTGTCCCTGCCGTTCCCGGTGGAGGTCCGCTCGACGGGAGCCGACGACGTCTGGCTGTCGACGGCATACGAGCGGGAGAACGCCTATGTCGCGGTGCACCAGTACCACCGGATGGACGACGGGGGAGTGTTCGTGGCGTTCGAGGCCATCGTGCGGGAGCACGACGGGCGACCGCACTGGGGCAAGCTGCACACCCTCGGTGCCGAGGAGCTCGCCCGGCTCTACCCGAGGTTCGGTGATGCGCTCCGGGTCCGCGACCGCGTCGACCCCGACCGTCGCTTCACCAACGACCACCTCACCCACCTCCTCGGCCCCTGAGCCCCAACCTTCCCGCCTGAGGTGGGTTTCTCTCACTTCGCCTGGTCGCCGCGATCAAGCGAAGTGAGAACGTGATGCCCGGCCCACGTTGTCCACAGGGAGAGGCTCGGCGCGCGTCTGTCCACAGACGGCGTGGAGCGCCCAGCGGCGGCACTCGGCCTCGGCCACAGTCGGGAGCATGACAATCCCTCGAGCCGCTTCTCGTCACCCTTGCCGCCGGGCAGGACGGCATGTTCACGACAGCCCAGGCGCACCGCACGGGCATGGACAAGTCCTCCTTGGCGCGCGCCGTCGCCGATGGCGTCGCGCTGCAT
Organism: Knoellia altitudinis; assembly: GCF_042666355.1. Taxonomy (NCBI): domain Bacteria; kingdom Bacillati; phylum Actinomycetota; class Actinomycetes; order Micrococcales; family Intrasporangiaceae; genus Knoellia; species Knoellia altitudinis. The sequence continues at coordinate 951,711 of NZ_JBHTDK010000001.1, read as the reverse complement.
CCCATGCGGTCCCTGTATGCCGTGGCGCAGGTCGTCGACGCCACGTCACCGATGAGGTGGCACCGGCATCTCGCCGTGGGGTCGCGGCTCATCTATCCCGATCTGATGTTTGCCAGCGTGACCGCGGTGCTGGCCCATGATGTCGCGGTCTGGGGCTGTGACCTGAGCAGGCCCCAGGTGCTGAGGCCCATCAGTCGTTCCACCGGAGTCCGCGGACTGCGGGTGCGTCCAACGCGGGGGAAGGCGGTGGACACGCCTTGGGGCCCTGCGGCATCGCCGGCCGACGCCCTGGTGCAGCTGGCCATGGACTACGGCACGGAGCAAGGCGTCGTGAGCGCGGACCATGCGCTGCACCATGGGGTGGTCACCACTGAGGCCCTCGCGGTGGCCGTTGCCGGCGTCGAGAACTGGCCGGACGCCCACAAGGCACGCTCGATGGCAGCGCTCATGTGTGGTCTGCGCGAGTCCGTGGGGGAGTCCCGGTGCGGCATCGCCCTGGAGCTGGCCGGCATACGAGTCACACCGCAGGTGGAGATCCGCGACGCCTTCGGCAACTTGGTGGGGAGGGTCGACTTCCTCGTGGACGGAGCGAACGTCGTCGTCGAGTTCGACGGCAGGGTGAAGTTCGAGGATGGCGACCCGGAGGTCCTGTGGGCGGAGAAGAAGCGCGAGGATCGTCTCCGCCGACTGGGATACACGGTCGTTCGCATCATCTGGGCAGACCTCGAGAGGCCCGGGGTGGTGGCGGCCAAGGTCCGCAGCGCCATCCGCGCGGCTGCCTGAACACGCCGGATCGCTCGTCCTGACACCAAGCTCTCACCTCGCTCGGGGGCGGCGATCAGGCGAAGTGAGAGAAACCCACTTCAGGCGGCGGGTCCCACGGTCTGCGTGGGCAAGTTGGGGTCAGGGGCAGGGTTCGGGGTCGGGCCCGGCCGCGTCGCGACGGGCGCGGCGGTTGGTGCGGCCCTGACGCAGGGAGTCGACCGTGAGGAGCAGCAGGGCGAGCCATACGATCGCGAAGCCGACCCAGAGGGCGCCGGTCACGTGCTCGCCCAGCAGGAGCACGCTGCAGATCAGCTGCAACATCGGCGTGAGGAACTGGATGAGCCCGATCGTCACCAGCGGGATCCGACGGGCGGCAGCAGCGAAGAGCAGGAGCGGGATCGCGGTGACGACGCCGGCTGCGACGAGCAACCCGGTGTGCCACGGCCCCTCGGAGCCGAAGGTCGTCGACCCCTGAGCGGCCAGCCAGACCAGGACCCCGACGGCGACCGGTGCCAGCACCAGCGTCTCGACCGTCAGGGAGTGCATCGCGTCGAGCGTCGCCCCGACCTTCTTCTTGACCAGCCCGTAGAAGGCGAACGAGAACGCCAGCGTCACCGCGATCCAGGGGAACTCGCCCCCGGCCACGGTGAGGTAGACCGCCGCCACCGCGCCGACGGACACGGCCGCCCACTGCAACGGGCGCAGCCGCTCCTTGAGCACGAAGACACCCAGGCCCACCGTGACGATCGGGTTGAGGAAGTAGCCGAGGGCAGCGGCATACGTGCGGCCGGTGATGACGGCGAGGACATAGACGACCCAGTTCACCGCGATGAGCAGTGCGGCGAGTGTCAGCCCACCCAGCAGCCTGGGGCGGTGCACGACCGAGGCCACCCACCCGAAGTCGCGGCGCACGACGAGCACGACCACGCAGAACAGCAAGGTCCACAGGATGCGATGCGCGAGGATCTCGAACGCGCCGGACGGCTCCAGCGCGTGGAAGTAGAGCGGGAAGAGTCCCCAGATGCCGTAGGCAGCAAAGGCATACGCGGTGCCTCGCCTCAGCTCACCAGCATCACCCGCGAGGGGTGGGCTCATGCAGTCACGCCACGGTCCAGGTGTCGCGACCCCTCAGCAGTGCGCCCAGGTCGTCATCGGTCGCAGGACCACCCGCGGTGTCGATGGCGGCCCGCACCTGCGCCCGCACACCGTCGTCATAGGTCGGACGTGAGACCGAGCGGAAGATGCCCATCGGCACGTGCGTCATCTCGGGGGAGTCGAGCCGCGAGAGGGCGAACGCCTGGCTCGGGTCCTCGGCCCCGGCGTCGTGCACGACCACGTCCGCGCCCACCGCGGACGCCGCGTCGACGAACTCCAGGCGACCACCCGGCATACGCACCAAGGTCTTGCGGTCGTCCTGCGGCCCGACCTGCACCGGCTCGCCGTCGAGCAGGTGCACGAGGCGTGCCTCCTGCTGGGTGCGGTCCTTGATGAGGTCGAAGGCGCCGTCGTTGAAGATCGGGCAGTTCTGGTAGATCTCGACGAGCGAGGTGCCGCGGTGCTCGGCGGCGGCGCGCAGGATCCCCGTGAGGTGCTTGCGGTCGGTGTCGGTCGTGCGCGCGACGAACGTCGCCTCCGCCCCGAGGGCCAACGACACGGGGTTGAACGGCTGGTCGACCGACCCCATGGGCGTGGACTTCGTGACCTGGCCGACCCGCGAGGTGGGGGAGTACTGGCCCTTGGTCAGCCCGTAGATCTCGTTGTTGAACAGCAGGATGGTCAGGTTGACGTTGCGGCGCAGCGCGTGGATGAGGTGGTTGCCACCGATCGACAGCGCGTCACCGTCACCGGTCACCACCCACACGTTCTGGTCCGGACGCGACGTCGCGAGACCGGTCGCGATCGCTGGCGCACGACCGTGGATCGAGTGCATGCCGTAGGTGTCGAGGTAGTACGGGAAGCGGCTGGAGCACCCGATGCCGGAGACGAACGTGATGTTCTCGCGCTTGAGTCCCAGCTCGGGCAGGAACGACTGCACCGCCGCGAGGATCGCGTAGTCACCGCAACCCGGGCACCAGCGCACCTCCTGGTCGGACGTGAACTCGCGCTTGGTCTGCTTCGCAGCGTCAGGAGCGAGCAGGGGTATGCCGGCCAGCCCGCTGGGGCGTGCGGCTGCGTCGCTGTGGATGTGCTCGGTGGTGGTCACGTGACCTCCTCCAGGTGGGTGAGGATGACGTCGGCGAGGTCGACCGTGGAGAACGGCAGGCCGCGCACCGACGTGTGGGGGCGGACGTCGACGAGGAACTCGGCCCGCAGCAGCATCGACAGCTGGCCGAGGTTCATCTCGGGGACGACGACGCGGTCGTAGGACCGCAGGACCTCGCCGAGGTTGGCGGGGAACGGGTTGAGGTTGCGCAGGTGCGCGGAGGCGACGGAGTGACCGGCGTTGCGGACAGCCCTGACAGCGGCCGCGATCGGGCCCTGCGTCGAGCCCCACCCGAGGATGAGCAGCTTTGCGTCACCCGCCGGGTCCTCGACGACCACGTCGGGGATGCCGGCGATGCCCGCCACCTTCGCGGCGCGCAGGCGCGTCATCTTGTCGTGGTTGTCGGGGTCGTAGGAGATGTTGCCGGTGATGTCGGCCTTCTCGATGCCGCCGATGCGGTGCTCGAGACCCGGCGTGCCGGGGACCGCCCACGGACGCGCGAGCGTCTCGGGGTCGCGCAGGAACGGGTGGAAGACCGGCTCGCCCTTGACGTCGACACCGTTGGGCGCGCTGGCGAACTCGACCGACAGGTCGGGCAGGTCCGCGACCTCGGGGACCGACCACGGCTCGGACCCGTTGGCGAGGTAGCCGTCACTGAGGAGGAAGACGGGAGTGCGGTATGCCGTGGCGATCCGGACCGCTTCGAAGGCTGCGTCGAAGCAGTCGGCCGGGGTCGACGGCGCGATGATCGGCACGGGCGACTCACCGTTGCGGCCGAACATCGCCTGGAGCAGGTCGGACTGCTCGGTCTTGGTCGGCAGGCCGGTCGAGGGCCCGCCGCGCTGGACGTCGACGATGATCAGCGGCAGCTCGAGCGAGACGGCGAGGCCGATCATCTCGGACTTCAGCGCGACGCCCGGACCGGAGGTCGTCGTCACGCCGATCGCGCCACCGAAGCTCGCGCCGAGCGCGATGCCGATGCCGGCGATCTCGTCCTCGGCCTGCATCGTCGTGATGTCGTGGCGCTTGAGTGACGACAGCGCGTGCAGGATGTCGGAGGCCGGGGTGATCGGGTAGGACCCGAGCACGAGCGGCAGCTTCGCCTGGTGGGCGGCCGCCACGAGGCCGTGGGCCAGCGCCGTGTTGCCCGTGATGTTGCGATAGGTCCCCGGGGGCATCACGGCCGGAGCGATCTCGTAGCTCGACGCGAAGTCCTCGGTCGTCTCCCCGTAGTTCCAGCCGGCCTTCAGCGCCGTGAGGTTGGCCTCGAGGATCTCCGGGTGGGCGCCGAACTTCTTCGTCAGGAACGCCTCGGTGCCGGTCGTGGGCCGGGTGTACATCCACGAGAGGAGGCCGAGCGCGAACATGTTCTTGGCGCGCTCCTTCTCCTTGCGGGTCAGGCCCTCGAACCTCGCCAGCGCATCGACCGTGATCGAGGTGAGCGGCACGGCGTGGACGTGGAAGGACTCGAGCGATCCGTCTTCGAGGGGGTTCTCGGCGTAGCCCACCTTGGCGAGGGCGCGCTTGGAGAACTCGTCGGTGTTGATGATGATCGTCGCCCCACGGGGCACGTCACCGAGGTTGGCCATGAGGGCGGCCGGGTTCATGGCCACCAGGACGTCCGGGGCGTCACCGGGCGTGAGGACCTCGTGGTCGGCGAAGTGGAGCTGGAAGCTCGACACACCGGGCAGGGTCCCCTGGGGCGCGCGGATCTCGGCGGGGAAGTTGGGCAGGGTCGAGAGGTCGTTGCCCATCGAGGCCGTCTCGGAGGTGAACCGGTCCCCGGTGAGCTGCATCCCGTCGCCGGAGTCCCCAGCGAAGCGGATGACGACGCGATCGAGCTTCTGGACGGTCTTGCTGGACATGAACACCTGACTCGAGAGACGTCAGTCGGGACGTTTCGTCGTGACCCGACGTGTACCTCCATCGTACGACCGGGGTAAGGCAAGGCTATGGAGGTGTCCAACAACATCGACCGGATGCCGTCGTAGGTGCTGCTCTCCCCGCGCTTCCGGTCCGAGACCGTTCGACCGCCGCCCATCTCGCGGCGCCCACCAGCAATGTTCATCTCGCCGGGCAGCAGTCCGGCGAGGACCACGCACGCGCCTCGCTACGCTGGGACGCATGACCGGATACGTGGCCGCAGCCGCCGTCTTGGCGACCGGTCTGCTGCTCGTGATCGCCGCGATGGGCGCTCGAACCCTCCTCGCGCCACGCGCGCCCTCGACGACCAAGCTGTCGACCTACGAGTCCGGTGTCGACCCCGTCGGCGCCGGGTGGGCCCAGAGCCAGGTGCGCTACCTCTCCTACGCCTTCCTCTACGTCGTCTTCGCCGTCGACGCGGTCTACCTCTTCCCGTGGGCCTACGTCCTGCGTGACACCGAGCTCGGAGCCGCGTCGCTCGTCGAGATCGCGATCTTCATCGGCATCATCGTCATCGGGCTGCTCCATGCCGCCCGTCGCGGACTGTTGCGCTGGACGTGAGCTCCCCGTTGCTGCGAGGGAGCGAGGCCCCCAGCCCGCGCACCCTCGTCGACATCCTGCGCGCCACCATCGAGGCCGACCCGGACGCGCCCGCCGTCGACAACGGCACGAGTGTGCTGACCTACGGCGAGCTCGCCGAGGCTGCCGAGGACGTCGCCGAGGCCCTGCGTGCGGCTGGTGTCGAGCGCGGTGACCGGGTCGGCATCCGCATCCCGTCGGGCACCCTCGACCTCTACGTCGCCATCGCCGGCATCCTCGTCGGGGGTGCGGCCTACGTGCCCGTCGACCACGACGACCCGGACGAGCGGGCGCGTGTCGTCTTCGGTGAGGCCGATGTCGCAGCGATCATCACCACGGACCTCGTCGTGCGCGCCGTCGGCGGGTCGACGGACGGTGACTCGACGACAGCAGGGGACGACCCGGCATACGCCGCGGATGAGACGTCGCCTCGGGAGGACCCGACGACCGACGACGACGCCTGGGTCATCTTCACCTCCGGGTCGACCGGCAAACCCAAGGGTGTTGCTGTCACGCACCGCAACGCAGCGGCCTTCGTCGATGCCGAGTCGCGAATGTTCTTGCAGGACAAGCCAATCGGCCCCGGAGACCGCGTCATGGCCGGGCTCTCGGTCGCGTTCGACGCGAGCTGTGAGGAGATGTGGCTCGCCTGGCGCTACGGCGCGTGCCTCGTCCCGGCGCCGCGGTCGCTCGTCCGCTCCGGCGTCGAGCTCGGCCCGTGGCTCACGGCCAACCGGATCACCGTCGTGTCGACCGTGCCGACGCTCGTCGCCCTCTGGCCGACCGAGACCCTCGCGGACGTGCGCCTCCTCATCCTCGGTGGCGAGGCCTGCCCGCCCGAGATCGGTGCCCGCCTGGCCAACGGGAGCCGCGAGGTGTGGAACACGTACGGGCCCACCGAGGCCACGGTCGTCGCCTGCGGAGCCCAGCTGACCGGCGAACCGCCGGTGCGCATCGGCCTCCCCCTGGCCGGGTGGGACCTGGCTGTCGTCGATGAGAACGGCCAGCCCGTGGCCGAGGGCGAGACCGGCGAGCTCATCATCGGCGGCGTCGGCCTGGCCCGCTACCTCGACGAGGACAAGGACAAGGCGGCGTATGCCGCGATGCCCGCCCTGGGCTGGGACCGCGCCTACCGCTCGGGTGACCTCGTGCGCCACGACCCCGAGGGTCTGGTGTTCCTCGGTCGTGCCGACGACCAGGTCAAGGTCGGTGGACGCCGCATCGAGCTCGGCGAGATCGACAGTGCCCTGCTCAGGCTGCCGGGTGTGAGTGGCGCGGCAGCCGTCGTCCGCAGGAGCGAGGCCGGCAACACGCTGCTCATCGGCTACGTCACCGTCGACGGCGACTTCGACCAGAAGGCGACGACCGAGTCGCTGCGTCAGTCGATGCCAGCCGCGCTCGTGCCCCGCCTCGCTGTCGTCGACACCCTGCCGACGCGCACCTCGGGCAAGATCGACCGGGACGCGCTTCCCTGGCCGCTGGCGCAGACGCCTCTGTCCATCGGTGACGTTCCCGGTGGTGTGGGCGACACCGCGGGCTGGGTCGCGGGACTGTGGGCCAGCATCCTGGGCGGCCCCCCGACGACTCCCGACGAGGACTTCTTCGATGTCGGTGGTGGCTCGCTCAGCGCCGCGCAGCTCGTGAGCCGACTGCGTGCGCGCTTCCCCGAGGTGACCGTCGCCGACATCTACGAGCACTCGAGCCTTGCCTCCCTCGCCCTCGCCCTGGACGAGATGGAGACACCGACCGGGCGGCTCAACCGCGACGTCCCGCCGGTCCCCGGCAAGACGCAGCTGGCGCAGATCCTCGCGTCCATCGGCCTGCGCAGCATCGCGGGTCTGCGCTGGCTCATCTGGATCGGTCTGGGCAACGCCGTCGCCCGATCGGTCCTCGACCTCACCTGGCTGCCGAGCGTTCACTGGTGGTGGCTGGTCCTCGGCTGGCTCCTGCTCATCTCGCCGGTCGGGCGAATGGTGTTGGCGGCAACGGGCGCTCGACTCCTGCTGCGCCGCCTCGAGCCGGGGGAGTACCCCCGAGGCGGGGAGGTGCACCTGCGCGTCTGGCTTGCCGAGCGCCTCGTCGACGAGCTCGGCGCGACCAACCTCTCGGGCGCCCCGTTGGTCAAGATCCTTGCGCGGGCGCTCGGTGCCAAGGTTGCCGACGACGTCGACCTGCACTCTGTGCCGCCCGTCACCGGGATGCTCGAGCTGGGTGAGGGCGCCTCGATCGAACCCGAGGTCGACCTGCGTGGCCACTGGATCGACGGAGCGAAGTTCATCGTCGGGCCCATCCGGGTCCGTGCCGGGGCCCGGGTCGGTGCCCGCAGCTCGCTCCTGCCCGGGGCTGACGTCGGGGAGCGCGCCGAGATCGCCCCTGGCTCAGCGGTCTTCGGCACGGTCCCCGCCAACGAGTCCTGGTCGGGCGCGCCGGCGGAGCCCTCCGGCACGGCGCGCGGACCATGGCACGACCATCCCGCGACCAACCGCCCGATCTGGCTGGTCGCCTATGCCGCGTCGGCCGTCCTCATCTCGCTCCTCCCGATCGTGGCCGTCGCCACCGGCGCGTTGGTGGCCGTTCCCGCGCTCCGTGACACGCGGTCCGTGTCCGAGGCCGTCGCCACCGCGCTCCTCTGGAGCCCGCTCGCTGCCACGATCGGGTTCGTCGCGCTCGCCGTGATGGTCCTGGCTCTCGTCCGCCTGCTGTCGATCGGCCTCCGCGCCGGAGCGCATCCGGTCCACGGGCGCCAGGCCTGGCAGGCGTGGTCGACGCTGCGCATCCTCGACGACGCACGCACCTGGCTCTTCCCGCTCTACTCGAGCAGCCTCACGCCGACCTGGCTGCGCGGCCTCGGTGCCGACATCGGACCCGATGTCGAGGCATCCACCGTCCTCCTCATCCCGAAGTTCACCCGGGTCGGTGCCGGGGCCTTCCTCGCCGACGACACGATGGTTGCCGGCTATGAGCTCGGCGCAGGGTGGCTGCGCGTCGAGCACGTCCGCATCGGCAAGCACGCCTTCGTCGGGAACTCCGGCATGGCCGCCCCCGGTCGCAAGGTCCCCAAGCAGGGACTCGTGGCAGTCCTGTCCGCGGCACCGCGTCGCAAGAAGGCCAAGGCAGGCACCTCGTGGCTGGGCTCCCCACCTCGACCCCTGCGTCGCGAAGGGTCCGACGCCGAGCCTAGTCGCACCCACACGCCACCGCCCGGGCTGCGCGTGGGGCGCGCTGTCGTCGAGGCCCTCCGTGCCGTGCCGGTCTGGATCCACGTCGCGCTCGTCATCCTCGTCGTCGCCGCGATCGAGGTCCTGCTCGCACACGGCATCATCTGGGCCGTGCTCCTCAGCGGTCTCGTGCTGCTGGCCGCTGGCGTGCTCGCAGCCGGAAGTGCCACCGCTGCCAAGTGGCTGCTCGTGGGTCGTCTGCGCCCGGGCGACCACCCGCTCTGGTCCTCCTTCGTCTGGCGCAACGAGCTCGCCGACACCTTCGTCGAGGTCCTCGCCGCACCATGGTTCGCCCGTGCCGCCACGGGGACCCTCGCGCTCAACCTGTGGCTGCGGTCCATGGGTGCCCGGATCGGCGACGGCGTCTGGTGCGAGACCTACTGGTTGCCCGAGGCTGACCTCGTCCGGCTCGACGACGGCGCCTCGATCAATGGCGGCACCGTCGTCCAGACCCACCTCTTCCACGACCGGGTGCTCTCGATGGACACCGTCACGGTGAAGCGCGGCGGCACCCTCGGCCCCAACTCGGTCATCCTGCCCGCGGCCCGGATCGGCCGCCACGCCACCGTCGGACCGGTCTCTCTCGTCATGCGGGGCGAGTCGGTCCCCGATCGGACGCGGTGGATCGGCAACCCTGTCGGACCATGGGTGGACGAGTGAGCACGGACACGACGAGCGATGTCGTCGACCCCTACGTGCCCGGCCACGGCGACCCGGCCTACGGGGTCGACCACTACGAGCTCGACCTGGCCTACAAGGTTGCGGGCAACCACCTCACGGCTCGGGCCCGGCTCACCGTCACCCTCGCCGTCGCCACCCCGAGCATCGGGCTCGACCTCCACGCCCTCAAGGTGACGCGCGTCGACGTCGAGGGCGCGGCCCTGCGCCGCTGGTCGCACCGCTCATCGCGCCTCGCACTCCGGTTCGAGCAGGCCGTGCCCGCCGGCACCGTGCTGTCCCTGACGGTGACGTATGCCGGGACCCCCCGGACGATGCCCGGTCCCGACGGGCGTGCCGGCTGGGAGGAGCTCGCCGACGGCGTCATCGTCGCGGCGCAGCCGCACGGTGCTCCGTCCTGGTTCCCGTGCAACGACCGAGCCGCAGACAAGGCGACCTACCGGATCAGCGTCACGACCGACACGGCATACACCGTCGTCGCCAACGGTCACCTTGCGGAGCAACGCAAGGAGGGGCGGGCCACCCGCTGGACCTACGTGATGGACGAGCCGATGGCGCCCTACCTCGCGACGGTCCAGATCGGGCGCTACGAGAGCACCGACCTGCCGGGCGCCCCTGTGCCGGTTCGACTCCACCATCCACCGCGGCTGCGGGCCGCGGTCGCGCAGGCGTTCGCCGACCAGACGCGGATGGTGTCCACCTTCGCCGAGCTCTTCGGTCCCTACCCGTTCGCCGAGTATGCCGTCGTCGTCACCGACGACGTGCTCGAGATCCCGCTCGAGTCGCAGGCCGTGTCGACGTTCGGCTCCAACCACTGCGCTGGCTCCTGGTATGCCCAGCGCCTCATCGCGCACGAGCTGTCGCACCAGTGGTTCGGCAACGCCGTCACCGCCGCGCAGTGGAGCGACATCTGGCTGCACGAAGGCTTCGCCTGCTACGCGGAGTGGTTGTGGTCCGAGGCCGCAGGCATCGCCACGACGCAGGAGCAGGCGGCTCGCCACCACGCCCTGCTCGCGACCTCACCCCAGGACATCGTCGTCGGCGCACCGGGTGCTGTCGACATGTTCGACGACCGCGTCTACAAACGCGGTGCCCTCACCCTGCATGCGCTGCGGGCCGAGGTCGGGGACGAGGTCTTCTTCGGGATCCTGCGCGACTGGGTGGCCGGGCACCGAGGTGGTGTCGTCACCACGACGCAGTTCGAGGCACTGTGCGACCGAGCAGCCGGTCGGCAGCTGACGGGCCTCTTCGATGCCTGGCTGCGCGCCAAGCCTCTGCCACCGCTCCCGGCCGCTCGACTGCTGACCTAGGGTGGGGCTCGTGAGCGCCGACCAGCCCGTGATGCTGCCGATGCCACGCGTCGGGCCGCTCGCCGAGCACGCTCCCAAGCCCATCAGAGTGGTCCTCAACTGGGGCCGCCGCTACTCGCTCTGGGTCTTCAACTTCGGTCTCGCCTGCTGCGCCATCGAGTTCATCGCCGCGTCGATGGGCCGGCACGACTTCATCCGCCTCGGAGTCATCCCGTTCGCTCCCGGTCCGCGACAGGCCGACCTCATGATCGTCTCCGGCACCGTCACCGACAAGATGGCTCCGGCGATCCGCCGCCTCTACGACCAGATGCCCGAGCCGAAGTACGTCATCTCCTTCGGTGCCTGCTCCAACTCCGGTGGGCCGTACTGGGACTCGTACTCCGTGACCAAGGGCGTCGACCAGCTCATCCCCGTCGACGTCTATGTCCCCGGCTGCCCGCCGCGGCCCGAGGCCCTGCTCCACGGCATCATCAAGCTGCAGGAGCAGATCGCCGGCGAGAGGCTCTCGGGCCGGGCGATCTCCGAGCGGCTCGGCGGCGCCGGGGGAGTCGGCCCGGGTGACGGCTCGGCCGCCGCTCCCCGCTACACCGCCCACCGGACGGCGTCGGCCGGTGAGGTGACCCGAGGGCGGGTCGAGAGGCCGCGCTGATGCCCATCGTGCTCGGGCTGCTGGCGTTCGTCATCGAGTTCGGCTTCATGGTGGGCGTCTTCCTGCTCGCCTCCGCCCTCGTGGATGGCGGGATCGCCGGCACGGTCGTCGGCGTCCTCGCGGTCGTGCTCGTCGCCGCCCTCTGGGGGCTGTTCATCGCGCCGCGAGCCCGACGACGCATCGCCAAGGTGCCGCGCGCCCTCGCTGCAGGGGGTGCGGTGGCCGCCGTCGGTGCCGGACTCCTGGGGCTGGACCACTCCCGGTTCGGAGTCGTGCTCATCGGCGCCGGGCTGGTCCTCGTCCTGGCGCAGCTCGCGCTCGACGGGAACGTCCCACCTCCGAATCCGCCACGGGCACCGCTCGAGGACGGGCGCCGGTCCCGCAAGCGCCGCCGCTGACCCTCAGAGCGTGAGGCCGAAACCGAATGGGAACAGCGGGTCGCCGAGGCCCGGGACGTCGGCATGGTGGCGGCGCACCTGCTCCATCGAGCGTGGCAGGTCGAACGGCAGCCGACCCTCAGGGGCGATCCGTCCGCCGAGGACGTCCGCGAGCGCGTCGTCACTCGTGCCGAAGCTGCCGACGAGGGCGGAGACGAAGGGCAGCAGCGGGGTGAGCACGGCGGGGCGGTCGAGGACGACGTCGACGACGAGTGGGCACACCGCGGCCATGGCCTGCAGCCGCGAGATCAGACCGGGCGGGAAGTCCAACGACCCCTGGTGGAACCACGCTTCGAGGAAGAGGTCGTCGCGGGCCTCGAAGGGCGCGGTCAGCCGCACGATCGCGACGTCGGCGTCGGCGGGGCGCGCGACCCGGTCCCCCAACGTCGCGACCGCCTCGTCGGAGAGGTTCTCGGCATAGATCCTGGGCGTTCCGGTGAGGGGGAGCGTGGCGGCCGAGCCGGCCACACCGTTCTGGAGGACGGTCACGGAACGGGCCTGGGCGGCATACCCCGCGGTCCGGAAGTCCTCACGTCCGACGGTGACGCTCGCGGCGTCCTCGTCGACGAAGGGGTTGTCGAAGAGCCCGAGGCGGAACTTCACTGCGAGGAGGCGTCGTGCCGAGGCGTCGATGCGGTCCTGCGTGACGCGACCGGCGTCCACGAGCTCGAGGAGCAGCTCGACGCACTCCTCGCCACCGAACTGGTCCGCGCCGGCGCGCAGGATCCGCTCCATCCGCTCGATGGGGGTGAGGTGCTCGACCCCCCAGGCGCGGGCCGGCAGGACCTGGTCGCCGACGTGGTTGTCGTTGACGAGCTCCCAGTCGGTGAGGACGACACCCTCGTAGCCGAGCTTCTCGCGCAGCAGGCCGGTGACGATCTGCTCGTTGTAGCCGAAGCCGACCTCCTCGATGGGCTCGCCGCCGACCGTGAGCCCGATCGGCATGCCGTAGTAGGGCATGACCCCCGCGACCCCGGCGTCGATGAGCGGTGGGAAGGGCTCCATGTGCTCGGCGAAGCGACCGCCCTCGTAGGACTGCTCGCGACCGTAGGGGAAGTGCGCGTCCTCACCGTCCTTCTGCGGGCCGCCGCCGGGGAAGTGCTTGGCCGTGCAGGCCACGCTCTCCGCGTCGAGCTCGCGGCCCTGGAACCCGCGCAGGTAGGCCAGGCCCAGCTCGGTCACCAGCGTCGGGTCCTGCCCGAACGTCTGGGGCTGGCGTGCCCACCGGGGCTCGGTCGCGAGGTCGACCGTCGGGTGGAGGGCGGCCCTGATGCCGACCGCGATGTATTCCTGACGCGCGATGTCGGCGAACTGCTCGACCAGGGCCGGGTCCCGCAGGGCCGCGAGCCCGAGGGACTCCGGCCACTGCGAGAACCCGTTGGCGGCGAACGAGGTGCCGACGTTCTCGAGGAAGGCGTGCCGTGGGTCGGTGGAGACCGTGACGGGTATGCCGTGTGGAGACCTCTCGGCGATCGTCTGCAGCTCGTTGTGCCATCGTGCCGCCAGACGGGCGTCGCCCAGGGCATGCACGTTGAAGTGCGTGAGGTGCTTGCCCAGGACGACGTCGGTCGTGGCCGACTTGCTGATCCTGCCGGGGTGCTCGAGGACGTGGCCGTCCTCACCGGCCTCGATGACGGTGTGGAACATCAGCCCGACCTTCTCGGCCGGACTGAGCCGGCCGAGAAGGTCCTCGACACGAGAAGCCACGTCGAGGTGGGGGTTCTCGAAGGGGTCCATCACTCCGTTGCCGTTGAGGTCGCGGTATGCCGTGCCGTCGCTGGCAATGCGGGTGACGGGCTTCATGGGGTGTGGTGCTCCTAGTTGCTGGAGGTGCCGGCGCCGAACTCCTCGGCACCGATGACGGGTCGCAGGGCGCGCTCCACCGCCGGGGTGGAGAAGGCGCGCCGGATGACGTCCTGGCACAGGACGTTGCCGACGGCACCCATGACCATGGCCTGGTCGAGGGAGAGGTAGCGCCGGGCCACCTGACCGGAACGCACGGCCACGGCGTCGAAGAACCCGCCCCGACCATAGGCCTTGAGGTTCCGCTCGATGCCAGCGAGGTTGGCGAAGGCCTCGTCCGGCTCGTGCATCATCGCGAGGAAGGACGCGTGGGGCGTGACCACACCGTCCCCGTAGGTCGGGTTCGGGTTGGTGGCCGGACGGCAGTCGCCGAAGCCCACGTCGTAGTTCGTCATCTCCTGGTCCGAGAAGTAGCCGTTGGCGCCGTTGCCGGGCTCGTTGCCCGGGCCCAGGCCCAGAGGGTCCACGCCGTACTCGCGGTAGCCGCCGGCCGGGTTGCTCGACGGTGAGAAGCCCCAGTAGCCGTAGCCCGCCTCGTCGAGACCGTGCTCGCGCTGGGCGCGGACGTGCAGGGGGTGGTTGCGGCCCCAGCTCTTCGGCGCCCACGTCGCCTCGGGGACGAAGACGTCGGGCATGAGCTCCTCGAACATCGAGCCGCCCCAGCCGGGCACGATCCGCATGCCGCGGTAGGTGTAGGCGCCCTCGTAGACCTCGATGCCGAGATAGGTGCGGGTCTCGCCCACGGGCTGCATCTCCTGCCAGGACCAGTCGCACGAGGCGGGGAAGGTGCGCCAGGCCGCGAAGTAGTGCTTCGCCGGGACCTGGCCGGTGAGGATGCCGAGGTAGCTCGTGATCCGGGTCTCGGACACGGCCGTGTCGTAGTGGTGGTTCGTGAGCCAGACCGGGTCGCCGCCGATGTGGGTTCCCTGGTAGACCCCGCCCGGACGGTCGTGGGTGAAGACGAAGAACCCGCCGTGCATGAGCCCACCGGGTCGCACGGTGGGGTGCGCCGGGTCGGTGCCGGGGTTGTAGTAGGCGTCCCAGCGCATGCGGCTGAAGAGGCGGCGCGCCTGCGAGGCGGCACCCTTGTCCGCGCTCGCCACGACGAGTAGGGCGGCGCCGAGCCAGGCGTTGTCGATGCTCGAGCAGAAGGGGTGGACGGTGTCGCCGCTGCCGGGCCAGCTGCGCAGCGCTGCCCCGCTCGCCTCGTCGTACCAGTTGTAGTACATCCCGCTCGGCTCGTGGTGCTCCATGCGTGCGAGCGTGTGCAGCGTGCGGAGGATCCGCTTGGTGCACTCGCCCCGTGAGATGACGCCGAGCTCACGGGCGACGATCGCGCTCCACATGTAGCCACCGATGTTGGTGGGCGAGGTGTAGCCCGAACGGTCCTGTGCGGCGAGCGACTCGGGGATGTTGTCCGCGGGCAGGCCGGTGCGGGGGTCGGTCATGGCGTCCAGGCTGTGCCAGGTGTCGCGGGCCCAGCGACGGACGGTCGCCTCGTCCCAGGCTGCGCCGGCTGCGTTCGGCAGGAGGGTGGGGCGGCGTCGGGCCGCCGCGGCCTGGGCGCTCGGGGCGAGGCCCAGCGCGGTCATGGCAACCGCGCCGGTGACGAGGCCGCGGCGGGTCACGGGGGTGACGGGGGCGGTGGTGGCAGGGGTGATCTGGTGGTCGGTCATGGTGCTCTCCTTTGAGCGGGTGGGGCTACTTGATGCCGGTGGTGGCGATGCCCTCGATGAAGCGGCGCTGGAAGACGAGGAAGACCAGGAGCACGGGGATGACCACGATCGTGGCGCCCGCGAGGAGCAGTCCGTACTGGGTGGAGTTCTGGCCGGTCGAGTAGAGGGCGAGGGCGACGGGAAGGGTGTACTTGTCCTCCTGCTGGGCCACGACGAGCGGCCACAGGAAGTTGTTCCAGCTCCCGAGGAACGTGAGGATCCCCAGCGTCGCGAGGGCTGGACCGGACAGCGGGAGGAAGATCCGGGAGAAGATGCGCAGCTCGCTGGCACCGTCGACCCGCCCCGCGTCGAGCAGGTCACGCGGCAGCCCGAGGAAGAACTGGCGCATGAGAAACACCCCGAAGGGTGCAACGAGGAACGGCAGGATGAGGCCGGGAAGGCTGTTGATGAGGCCGATGTTCGCGACGAGCACGAAGAGCGGCACGAAGGTGACGACGCCCGGGATCATCAGCGTGGCCATGACCACGAGGAAGAGCGCGCGCTTGCCACGGAAGTCCAGCATCGCCAGGGCATAGCCGAGCATCGAGCAGAAGAGCAGGTTGCCCGCCGTGACGGCGACCGCCACGACCGTGGAGTTGAGGAAGTACTGGGAGAAGTTCAGCCGCGAGAACAGCTGTGTGTAGTTGTCGAACGTGGCCGCCTCGGGCAACCACGTGGGCGGGCGCTGCAGCAGCTCGCCCTGGGTCTTGAAGCTGCCGAGCACCATCCAGACGAACGGTGCGACGACGACGAGCAGGACGAGGCTGAGCACGAGGTAGAGCCACCAGCGGCTGGGCTGCCCGCTGCCCGGGGTGGACGCTGGTGCCTCCGAGTCCGACCCGGGTCCCGGGCCGGCGTCGGTGGCGTTCGGGAGGACGTTGAGGGTGCTCATGTGTTCTCCCGCAGGAGTCGGAACTGGATGGCGGTGATCACGGCGATGACGACGAAGATGATGTAGCTCATCGACGCGGCGAAGCCGTAGTTGCCGAAGCCGAACTGCTTGTAGGTGTACATCGACATCGAGATCGTGCTGTTGAGCGGACCACCGTTGGTCATGACGAACGGCTCCTCGAAGAACTGCAGGTAGCCGATCGAGGTCGTCACGGAGACGAAGAGGATCGTCGGACGCAGCATCGGGATGGTGACGTGGCGGAACCGCTGCCACGAGCTGGCGCCGTCGATCTTGGCGGCCTCGTGGAGCATCATCGGAACGCTCTGGAGGCCGGCGAGGAAGATGATCATCGGGGTGCCGAAGTTGCGCCACGACGCCATCAGGATGAGTCCGGGCATGGACCAGTTCGGGTCACCGAGCCAGTTGGGCCCGTCGATGCCGACCCAGCCGAGCACGGTGTTGATGAGGCCGGCCTCGTGCTGGAGCAGGAAGCGCCAGACGACGGCCACCGCGACGATCGAGGTGATGACCGGGAGATAGAAGCCGAGCCGGAAGATCGCGCGGAACCTGCGAATCCCCTTGTCCAGAGCGAGAGCCGCAGCCAGCGCGATACCGAGGGTGAGCGGCATACCCACGACGACGAAGTACGCCGTGTTGGCCATGGCCTTGCGGAAGATCGGGTCCGAGAAGGCCCGGGTGAAGTTGTCGAACCCGATGATGTCCACCGCGAACGGTGTCCGCAGGTCCTTCGACCTCGTGTCGGTGACACTCATGAAGAGGGACTGCAGCACCGGCCACAGCGTGAAGATCAGGAAGAGTGCGCAGAACGGCAGTGCCAGCACCCAGGCTGCGATCCCCTCCTGGCGGCCGCGCCGGGACGGGCGCGAGGTGCGCCCGGCCCGGCTGTCGACGGGGGCAGGTGCCGTCGTCGTCATGACGAGGACCTGTTCATCGAAGTGGGAGACACCGGGTCACTCACCTGTGCCGATGGACTCGGCCTGCTGCTGGACCGTCTTGAGGGCGGCGGCCGGGTCGGCGTTCTGCTTGGTGACCTTCTCCATCTCGGTGTCGAAGCTCGTGATGACCTGCTCCCACGACGGGAAGGTCGGGGGCGCCTGCGCGGTCTCGAGCTGCTTGCCGAAGGTCGCGAGCTTCTCATCGCTGCTGATTGCCGGGTCCTCCCAGGCCGACTTCACGGACGGCAGGTCGGTGGACTGCTGGTACCACTTGACCTGGGTCTTCGGGTCTGCGAGCCACTCGACGAGCTTCCAGGCGCTGTCGCGGTTCTTCGTCTTCTTGAAGACGACGAAGTTCGAGCCACCGACGAACGACGAGCTCGACTTCTTGGTCGGCATCGGCATGACGGAGTACTTGTCCTTGAAGCCGGCGCCACCGACCTTCTCGACGGCCGACATCATCCACGGGCCGCTGATGAACATCGGGACGCGACCACTGGCGAAGTCGGGCTCGGTCGTCGGCTGCGCCGGTGCGGCCTTGTCGGCGATGCCCTCGGTGAAGTACGACTGGTAGTACTTCGCGGCCTCGGCGATCTCGGGGGAGTCGAAGTTGTAGGCCTTGCCGTCGTCCTTGGTGAGGTTCGCGCCGTTGGACCACGCGAACGGCATGATCGACTGCCACGAACCCTGGCCGCCGGCCTGCAGACCGATGCCGAACTTGGCGCCGGCCTTCTCCTGCATGGCCTTGGCCATGGCCTTGAGGCCCTCCCAGTCCTTGGGGGGCTCGCTGAAGCCGGCCTTGGCCGCGAGGTCCTTGCGGTAGTAGACCAGACGCGTCTCGACGTACCAGGGGATCCCGTATGCCGTGCCGGCGACCTCCGTGGTCTTCTGCGCGCCCTCGAAGAACGAGGACTTGTCGATGCTTTCGGGCGTGGGGTCGAGGGCGTCCATGCCCGCGAACTCACCCATCCAGGTGCTGCCGACCATGGCGGCGTCCGGGGTCTCGCCCGCGGTGATCGCCGAGGCGAACTTGTCGTGCGCCGCGTCCCAGGGGATGGCCGTGACCTTCACCTTGAAGCCGGGGTTGGCGGCCTCGAACTCCTTGACGAGGGCCGGGAGCTTCTCGCCCTCGGCGCCCATGGCCCACACGGTGAGCTCGCCGGTGGCCTTGCCGCTCGCGATGGGCTTGGCCTCGGGCCCGGCACCGGGAGTGTCGGTGGCGGCCTCGCGACCACAGGCGGACAGGGCGAGGGTGGCCGTCAGACCTGCGACGGCGAAGACCGTGCGTCGTCGATACGTGGGTTGGGAACTCATGGGAGGTGCCTTTCGGGAGGGGATGTGGTGCAACCACAGGAGGAGCGGATGACCACCTGCGTGGGGAGGATGTCGTGGCTGGCGGAGGAGCGGGTGGTGGCGCCGAGGTGCTCGTGGAGGCGCTCGCTCGCGAGGGCGCCGAGGTCGTGGACCGGCTGCCGCACCGTGGTGAGTGCGGGACGGACGTAGCGGGCGGCCATGACGTCGTCCCAACCGACGACGGCGACCTCGTCCGGGACCGTGATGCCGTGGTCCTGGAGGTGGGCGAGGACGGCGAGAGCGAGCTCGTCGTTGGCGCAGACGAGGGCGTCGGCCGAATGCTGTCCCGTGAGGTAGGCGGCCGCGAAGGCTGCGCCGTCGCTCTCCTGCAGCCCGATCCGGACCGGCTCGGGCACGACGAGACCGTGGGCCTCATGCGCAGCCGAGAACCCGGCATACCGGCCGGCGATGTCGGCACCGGCGTCGGGGTCGCCGAGGAAGAGCAGGGACCGGCGTCCGTGGTCGAGGAGGTGGCGGGTGAGCTCCTCGGCGCTCGCGACGTTCTCGGCGGTCATGCTGGGGACGGCTCCGCCGGGGGCTCCGGCGAGCGAGAGCAGCGGCTTGGCCGTCGCCAGCTGGGCCAGGCCGGCGTCGTCGAGATCGGATCCGAGGACGGCGACGGCGTCGACGCGCGACATGAGCTGGCGGATCGCCCGCGTGGGATCGGGCTTGCCCTCGGTGACCACGACGATGACGCCGAGCCCGAGCTCGGAGGCGCGCGACTCGAAGCCCATGAGCAGCTCGGAGTAGTAGGGACCGCCCAGCTCGGGCAGGACGAGTCCGAGCAGCTCGTGGCGCGAGACGGCCAGGCTGCGGGCGGCGCCCAGCGGCATGTAGTTGAGCTCGTCGGCGGCGGAGAGGACGCGCTCGCGGGTGGTCTCGGCGACCGTGCTCGTGCCCTGGAAGACCCGCGAGACGGTGGCGATGGAGACGCCGGCGGCGTCGGCGACGGAGTAGATCGTCGCGCGCTGGCCGGGGTTTGCAGAAGCAGTCATCGGCAGGTCCTCCTTCGCCTCGTCGTTGAGTCGGAATCGGTGCTGTGCGGTTGTGGAATCTTGTAAGCGCTTACAACCGCACCACTCATCGTGCACCAGATGGCTCGGTCTGGCAAGGGTCAGTGCCAGGTATGGGCTTGGCAAAGGGTTGTCGGCGGACCCCCGTGGGGGCGTCGGAGCCCCTAGGTTGCGAGCACCAGACCTCGAGGTCCACGGCCTCATTTCCAGTGGGAGATGTCAATGACGACAGTCCGAAAGCTCAGCCTGGTCGCCGCCGCAACCGCAGCGGCATCCAGCCTCCTGCTCGCCGCCGCCCCCGCCCAGGCGGCCTCCTCCTATGTCGCCCTGGGCGACTCCTACTCCTCGGGCACGGGGACGCGCAGTTACATCAACGACGGGACCTCGTGCCTGCGGTCCGCCAAGGCCTACCCCTCGCTCATCGCGGCGGCCAAGGGCTACGCGCTCAACTTCCGGGCCTGCTCCGGTGCCCGCATCCCCGACGTGACCAACACCCAGCTGAGTGCCCTCACCGCCTCCACGACGCACGTGAGCATCTCCGTCGGCGGCAACGACGCCGGCTTCAGCGATGTCCTCACCGAGTGCGCCATGCCCGGGTGGGCGAGCAACTGCAACGGCAAGATCGACGGGGCGCAGAACTACATCAACAACGTCCTGCCGGGGCAGCTGTCCACGCTCTACACCTCGATCCGGAGCAAGGCGC
Organism: Knoellia altitudinis; assembly: GCF_042666355.1. Classification (NCBI taxonomy): domain Bacteria; kingdom Bacillati; phylum Actinomycetota; class Actinomycetes; order Micrococcales; family Intrasporangiaceae; genus Knoellia; species Knoellia altitudinis. Next base: position 931,514 of record NZ_JBHTDK010000001.1, on the reverse strand, counting down.
CCAACGCCAGGGTCGTCGTCGTCGGCTACCCGCGCATCTTCCAGGGCGAGGACTGCAACGCCTTCACCTGGTTCTCCCCGGCCGAGGAGGCCCGCCTCAACCAGATGGCCGACCTCATCAACAGCAAGACGTCAGCAGCCGCCGGTTCCAAGGGATTCGGCTTCGCCAACCCGACGTCGCGCTTCATCGGGCACGCGGTCTGCGACGACGTCGAGTGGCTCAACGGACTCTCCAGCCCGATCGAGGAGAGCTATCACCCCAACGTCGCCGGACACCGTGACGGCTACACGCCCACCGTGAGCACCCCGCTCACCGGCTCCGCGCTCGCGGTCTCTGCCAGGACCATGCAGCGCGCCGCCGCGTCGTCCGAGCGCCTCGCCGCGCAGCAGCGGACCTATGCCGCGCAGGACGCCTCGATCACTCCCCAGGAGTTCGTCGCGCCCGACCTGGGCTCCGAGCGCGTCAAGGCGGCTGCGGCTCGGGCCGGCGTCGACCTCTCCTCGCGGGCCAGCATCGACTCGGCTGACCGCGCGTGGTCGAAGCGCCAGGCCGCACAGCACGCCGCCACCCGCTGAAACCTCGCCTTGTGTGCCTGAGCCCACGCCCACGCGTGGGCTCAGGCACACGAGGCCGGGGATAGGGTTCGTTCGTGAGCACCGACGCGCTGCACGACGTGGCACTGGCCGAGTGGCACGAGGCCGTCGCCGCCGCGCAGGCCACCGGCTTCACCTTCTTCGACTGGCTCAGCGCCGTCGACCGGACCTATGACGAGGCAGCTCCCGGCTACGACCTGGTCCTGCGTGCGCTCGACATCTCCCGCGAGGCCGATGGGCGAGCGGGGCGAGGCATCCGGGCGATGAGACTGACGACGCGGGTCGCCGAGGGCGAGGCCGCGCCCTCGGTGACCGACGTGTATGCCGGTGCCGCCTGGCACGAGCGCGAGACGCACGAGATGTTCGGGGTCGAGTTCACCGGCTTCGACGACGGCTCCGGCGCGGGCATGCGGCCGCTGCTCCTCCCGGACGGGTTCGAGGGGACGCCGTTGCGCAAGTCCTTCGTCCTCGCCGCCCGGGCGTCGAAGCAGTGGCCCGGTGGCAAGGAGCCCGGCGAGGGCCACGACTCCGCGAAGTCGCCGTCGCGCCGTCGCGTCCAGGCACCGGGGGTCCCCGGCCCCGACTGGGGCCCGCGCTGACGATCCAGCCTCTGGGCGTGCCCAACTACTAGGCTGCGAGGCGATGAGCGTGCTTGAGGTGGTCGTGAGGTCGGTGGCCGTGCTGGCCGCCTTCCTCGTGTTCCCCCTTCTCGTCGGGCAGACCGAGCACAAGCTCATGGCGCACATGCAGGGACGACTCGGACCGATGTATGCCGGTGGCTTCCACGGGTGGGCCCAGCTCGTCGCCGACGGGGTGAAGTTCGTCCAGAAGGAGGACATCACCCCGCGGGCGGCCGACCGGACGATCTTCCGGATCGCACCGTTCGTCGCCCTCATCCCCTACCTCCTGGCGATGGCCGCGCTTCCGCTCCAGCGCGACGTCGTCGCCGTCGACGTGCCGGCCAGCGCCGTCCTCATCCTCGCGGCCACGAGCGTCGGCGCGCTCGGCACCCTCATGGCCGGCTGGGCGAGCGCCAACAAGTACGCGTTGCTCGGCGCCCTGCGCTCCGCCGCGCAGCTGGTGTCCTACGAGCTGCCGCTGGTCCTCGCCGTCGCCTCCGCCTGCCTCGCCGCCGGGACGCTGAGCCTCTCCGGTGTGGTCGAGGCGTGGTCTCCGTGGTGGCTCGTCTGGCAGCTGCCCGGGGCCGTCGTCTTCCTCGTCGCCGCCCTCGCCGAGCTCCAGCGCCCACCGTTCGACATGCCCATCGCCGACGCCGAGCTCGTCATGGGCCCGTGGACCGAGTACACCGGGCTGCGCTTCGCGTTCTTCCTGCTTGCGGAGTATGCCGGCATCGTCGTCTTCTCGTTGCTCTTCGCCGTCCTCTACCTCGGCGGGTGGCGTGGCCCGCTCGACGAGCAGCTCGGCTGGCTGTGGACCCTGCTCAAGGGTCTGGTCATCGCGGTCCTCGTCATCTGGTTCCGCGTCGCGTGGCCGCGCATGCGCGAGGACCAGCTGCAACGGCTGGCCTGGCTCGTCCTCCTACCCATGGCCCTGATCCAGTTGGCCCTCACCGGAATTGGCGTGGTGGTGACGCAGTGAACAACGACGACAAGGCGAAGCGCAGCGACAAGGGCATCCTGCCCGGCATACTCAAGGGTCTGGCGACGACCGCCAAGACCGCCATGAAGCCGGTGCACACCCACGAGTACCCCGACGTCGCACCCGACCTCCCTCCCCGCAGCCGCGGCGTCATTGCGCTCCTCGAGGAGAACTGCACGAGCTGCATGCTCTGCGCGCGCGAGTGCCCGGACTGGTGCATCTACATCGAGTCGCACAAGGAGACGATCCCGGCGACGACCGAGGGTGGGCGCGACCGGCAGCGCAACGTCCTCGACGACTTCTCCATCGACTTCTCGCTCTGCATGTACTGCGGGATCTGCATCGAGGTCTGCCCGTTCGACGCGCTGTTCTGGAGTCCGCAGTTCGAGTACGCCGAGACCGACATCCGCGACCTGCTCCACGACAAGGACCGGCTCGGCGGCTGGATGGAGAGCGTGCCGCCGCCGCCCGCTCTCGACGAGCGCGCGGCCCAGCCGGCCGAGATCGCCGCCATCAACAAGCCTGCCCGGACCCCGCGGCCAGCAGCCAAGGAACCGGACGCATGACCTCACTGGACCTCGCGTTCGCGGCGTGCGGGTTGCTGGCGGTCGTCGCCGGCCTGCTCGCCGTGACGACCCGCCAGGTGGTGCACGCGGCCCTGTGGCTCGTCGTCGCGCTGCTGGGTGTCGCCGGGTGCCTCCTGGTGCTCGGGCACGAGCTCGTCGCGCTGGTCCTCGTCCTCGTCTATGTCGGGGCCGTCGTCGTGCTCGTCCTCTTTGCCCTCATGCTGACGCGGGCGCCGATCGGGCCCGACCTCGCGCACGACGTGCCGGTGTGGCGCCGACTCGCCGCGGCACTTGCCGGGGCCGCGACGACCGGGCTGCTCCTGGCCGCGCTGCTGCCGCTGGCCGGTGGCGCCGTCGAGCGACGGGAGATCTCGAACCAGGCCGTCGCGACCGAGCTCTTCGGCACGTGGGTGTGGCCCTTCGAGGCGCTGTCGGTGCTGCTGCTCGCTGCTCTCATCGCCGCGCTCGCGGTCTCACGCGGGTCCTCCAGCGGCACGGGCTCGCCCGGGGTCGGTGCCTCGTGATCCACCTCGCCGGGCCCTACGTCGTGGCCGCGCTGCTCGTCGGTCTCGGGGTGATGGGCGTGCTCGTCCGCCGCAACGCCGTCCTCCTGCTCATCGGGGTCGAGCTCATCCTGTCCGGCTCGCTGGTGCTGCTCGTGAGCGCCGGGGCGACGTCGCCCTCGCGGTGGGAGTCGTCCAGCGTCCTGCCGCTCTTCGTCATCACCATCGCCGCGGCCGAGGTCGTCGTGGCCCTCGCGGTGATCCTCACGGCGTTCCGTCATCGTGGCTCGATCGACCTCGACGCCCCCCTGGGCGCACCCGACTCGGGGGAGAGGACGTGACGGCGCTCCAGGTCTCCCACCTGCTCGTCCTCGTCCCCGTGCTCGCGGCCGTCGTCACGCTGGCCCTGCGCCGGACCCCCCACCTCGCAGCCGGTGTCTCGGTCCTGGCAGCTCTCGGTTCCTTCGCTCTCGCCGTCGTCGGTCTCGTCGTCGCCCCCACCCGCGGCACGCTCACCTTCGGGCTGCGTGCGCCGCCGCGCGTGGGCGAGATCGAGATGCCACTCGATCTCGGCGCCGGACCGGCCACGGCGGCGGTTGCCGCCGTCGTCGCGCTCGTCGTCGTCGCCGTCCTCGTCTTCACCCGGTGGTACCTCGCCGACGACGACCGCCTTGCCCAGTTCGCCGCGACGGTCAGCCTCTTCACCGCCGCGATGATGCTCGTCGTCCACTCCCGCGACCTCGTCCTCACCCTCGTCGGGTGGGAGGTCATGGGCTGGTGCTCCTACCTGCTCATCGGCCACTGGTCGCGCAAGGAGACGGCGCGGCGGGCGGCATACAAGGCGTTCATCGTCACGCGGGTCGCCGACATCGGCTTCGTCCTCGGCATCGTGGGCCTGGTCGCCGGTGCCGGCTCGACCGGGCTCAGCCAGGTCGTCGCGACCTGGTCTGGTCCCGACGTGCCGGGCTCCTCGGCACTGCGCTCGCTCCTCCTCGCGCTCGTCATCATCGGGGTGCTCGGCAAGTCGGCGCAGTTCCCGTTCCAGGACTGGCTGCCCGACGCGATGGAGGGCCCGACCCCTGCCTCGGCCCTCATCCACGCCGCGACGATGGTCGCCGCCGGCACGGTAGTCCTCGCCCAGCTCTTCCCCGTGCTCGTCCTCGCCGACGGAGCCCGGTGGCTGCTCGGCGGCGCGACAGCGGTGACGATGGTCGGCGCCGCCGTCCTCGCCCTCGGCCAGTCGGACCTCAAGCGCCTCCTCGCGTGGTCCACGGTCAGCCAGGTCGCGATCATGCTGTCCGCGCTCGCGACCGCGACCGACGAGATCGGCCCCGACCCGGCGCTCTTCCACCTCTGGGCGCATGCGCTCTTCAAGTCCCTGCTGTTCCTCACGATCGGCTGGATGTCGGTCGTCGCCGGGTCCACGCTCGCGGTGAGGCTGCACGGTGCCGGCAACATCCACCCGCTCGCCCGGGTGTCGTGGCTCTTCGGGCTCCTCGCGCTCGCCGGTGCGCCCTTCGTCGTCGGCGGCCTCTCCAAGGAGCACGTCATCGTCACGGCCTACGAGGGTGCGATCGGCTCCGGCGGACCGGGTGTCCTCGTCCTCGCCGCGCTGCTGGTCACCGTCGTCCTCACCGCGGCCTACGCCACCCGCGCGCACCTCGTTGTGACCTCGCCCCTCGAGTTCGCCGACCCGAACGCCGACGACGCCGGTATGCCGCCCGCTCCCGTCCTCGGAGCGCTCGCCGTCCTCACGGTGGTCACCGTCGTCGGTGGGCTGGTGCTCCTCACCGGGCTCTTCGACGTCCACGGCGCCTCGGGGTGGTGGATCCTCCTCACCCTGCTCCTCATCGGCATCGGTGCCGCAGTGTCCTACCTCGCCCGAGGTTCGGGCGACCCACGGGACGCCTTCGTCCGGTCGCCGCGCCAACGAGCGCTGGCCGATGGCGGCCTCGGGTTCGACACGGCATACCGGACGCTCGTCGCCCGACCGGTCCTGGGGCTGGCACGGGTCGTCGCCTTCCTCGACCGCGAGGTCGTGGACGGCTACGTGCGCGGGGCGGCGGCGTCGGCGGGCATCGCCGGCTGGCTCACCGAGCGAGGGCACCGGCGTGAGGCACCCTCTGCCGGCATCGGCCTCGTCGCGCTCGGCCTGCTCGTGGCCGCAGGGACGGCGGTGCTGACGTGGCGCTGATCGTCATGCTGCTCGTGCCGACGGCGGTCGGGCTGTGGCTCGTCACGGGTGGACGAGCCCTGTCGGCGGCCACCGCGCGCGTCGTCGCCCTTGCCGCCGCAGTCGTCGGGGGACTGGCGGCCGTCGCCGCGACGCTCACCCGACCCGTCGTCGACCGGGCCTGGATCCCGGACCTCGGCGTGCGGTGGCACTTCGAGGTCGACGGCATCAGTGCGCCCCTCATCGTCCTCACGGCCGTCATCGGCGTCCTCGTCGTCGCCCACGCGTGGGCCGAGCAGCCCTGGGCCGACTCGGTCCAGAGTGGAAGTGCCGCAACCTATCTGGGCGCGCTGTTGCTCGTCGAGGGCGGCGCTCTCGCGGCGTTCGCCGCCCGTGACGCCGTCCTCTTCTTCATCGCCTTCGAGGTCGTCCTCGTGCCGATGTGGCTGCTCATCAACCGCTTCGGCGACAGGCACAGCGGGTCGGCCCGCGCCGACGCCTCTGCCCGCTTCATCCTCTACACCGCGGTCGGCTCCACGCTCATGCTCGTCGGCATCCTCGTGCTCGTGACGCAGGCGGGCACCGCCGACTTCGCGGCGCTGCCGGCCGCGGCGGCCGGGCTCGGCCTGGGTCAGCAGACCCTCATCGCCGTGCTGCTCACGCTCGGACTGGCCGTCAAGGTGCCGGTCTTCCCTCTGCACACGTGGCTTCCGGCGGCCCACACCACAGCGCCCACGGCAGGGTCGGTCCTCCTTGCGGCGGTGCTGCTCAAGCTCGGCACCTACGGCCTCGTGCGGCTGCCGATGGCGAGCGTCCCCGAGGGGTTCGCCCGGGTCGCACCGATCCTCGCCATCGCCGGAGTGGTCGGCATCCTCTGGGGCGGTCTCATCTGCCTCGTCGAGCGGGACCTCAAGCGCCTCATCGCCTTCTCGTCCGTGGCGCACATGGGCTTCGTCGTCCTCGGCCTCGCCTCCGGCACCGAGACCGGCCTGCAGGCGGCGCTCATCGGCAACATCGCCCACGGCGTCATCTCGGCGCTGCTCTTCGTCATCGTCGGTGGGCTCAAGCACCGTTGGGGTTCGGTCGACCTCGCCGTCGTACGGCCGGCCCTGCGCGAGGTCTCGCCCCGCCTCGGCTTCGGCCTCATCCTCGGGCTCGCGGCGGGGCTCGGGCTCCCGGGTCTCGCCGGCTTCTGGGGTGAGTTCCTGTCGCTCGTGGCCGCGTGGAACCCTGCCCAGCACACCGGCATCGTGCGCGCCTGTGCGGTCGTGGCGGCGGTCGGCGCGGCGCTGGCGGCGGCCTACTCGTTGCGGGTGGCCCGCGTCGTGTGGGTCGGTGACGCGGTCGCTGCAGAGGCTCCGGGCCGAGCCCCGGACGCGCGCGGCGTCGAGCTCGCCGTCATCGCCGTCCTCGTCGTCGCCGTCGTCACGATAGGCATCGCTCCGCACCTCGTCCTCGGAGTGACGTCCGAGGCCGTGACCGCGGTCATCGGAGGTGGCCGATGACCCTCGAGCTCTCGTGGGTGCTGCTGCTCCCAGCCCTCGTCCCCGCCGCCGCCATGGTCCTCGTCCTCGTCGTGGACGCCCTCGTCCCGCGGGTGCGCCTCGCGGCGCCCGTCATCGGCGCCCTCGGGCTCGCCGGAGGTGCGGCCGCCGCCGTTCCCGGGTTCCTCACGACCGACGACCGGCTCACCCTGTGCACACCCGCGCCCGACGGACGCTGCATGTGGGACGGCAGCGCCCTGCCGAGCACACTGCAGGTCGCCGCCCTCCTGGCGACGCTCGCCGTGCTTGCCCTGATGTCGGTGCGACGCGTCGGCGTCATCGAGGTCGTCATGCTGCTCGCGTCCGCGAGCGGAGCCGCCGCCGTCGTGGCCTCGCGCGACCTCGGGACGTGGCTCATCACCCTCGAGCTGGCCACCCTCCCCGTCGTCGCCCTCGTGGCCTGGCGCGAGCGTCGGGCCGCGGCCCACGGCGCCCTCACCCTGCTCAACACGTCACTGGTGTCGTTCGGGCTGCTTGTCCTCGGCACGGCGCTGTGGGTCACCGCCACCGGCGACCCGACCCTCACCGGCGAGTCCCTCGCGGCGGCGTGGGCCGTCCCGGAGCAGCGCGTCCTCGCCGGTACGGGCACCGTCGTCCTCGTCGCCGGGCTCGCCTTCAAGCTCTCGGCCGTGCCGTTCCACGCGTGGACCCCGACGACGCTCACGTCGGGTCCACTGCCCGTCGCCGCGCTGCTCGCTTCGGCGTCGAAGCTCGCCGCGGTCGGCGCGCTCATCGTCGTGCTGGCGCCCTACGACGCCGTCGTCGGGCTCGCAGAAGGCCCCCACGTCGTCGTCGCCGCCCTCGTCACCCTCACCGTCGCCTCGCTGCTCACCGGCACGGTCATGGCCCTGCGCCAGACCGAGGTCGTGCGCCTGCTCGCCTGGTCGACCGTCGCCCAGGCCGGCTGGATCCTCCTGCCCCTCACTGCCCTCACGCTCCCCGGCCGCCGGGCTGCCGCGGTCTATGCCCTCGTGTATGCCGTGGCCAGCCTGGTCGCCTTCGCGGCGGTCCGGGCCATCCACGGACCGCACGTCGAGGACGGACGGGAGCTCACGGCATACCGGGGTCTGTTGCGACGGGACCCCGTCGCCGGAGGGACGCTGGCACTCGCGCTGCTCGTCCTCGCCGGACTCCCGCCCGGGGTCATCGGGCTCGTGGCCAAGATCGTCGCCATCCGGCCGGTCGTCTCGGCGGGGCTGTGGCCGCTTGGGGTCGTGGCCGTCGTCGCGGCGGTCCTCGGCATCGCGGTCTATGTGCGCTGGTTCGCGGTGCTCTTCGGCGAGCCCGAGAGCGACGCACCGGCACGGCCCCGGAAGCGCCGGGCGAGCGTCGGCGTGGCCGTCCTCGGCGCCGCCATCCTCGTTGTTGCGAGCGCCCTGCCGCAGCTGCTCGTCGGGCTGGTCTCGTGAAGTTCGGCCGGGCCTGGCGAGGCCGTCATCGGAACGATTCGTGCTCATTCGGACGTTGGGACTGACATGCACAACCACTTCAACGGCCTCAAGACGGCCGGCCTGTTCGGGCTCATCATGGCCCTGTTCCTCGGTCTCGGCTGGGTCGCAGCGAGCTACTTCGGCAACCCGAGCTTCATCCTCATCTTCGCCCTCTTCGGGGTGGCGATGACCTTCTACTCGTACTGGAACAGCGACAAGCTCGCGATCAAGGCGATGCACGCGTTCCCGGTGAGCGAGACCGAGGCCCCGGCCATGTACCGGATCGTTCGTGAGCTGTCCACCAAGGCCGGGCAGCCGATGCCCAGGCTCTACATCTCGCCGACCGAGGCGCCCAACGCGTTCGCGACCGGTCGCAACCCCCAGAACTCGGCCGTCTGCTGCACGCAGGGGATCCTGCAGCTCCTCGACGAGCGCGAGCTGCGCGGTGTCCTGGGTCACGAGCTCATGCACGTCTACAACCGCGACATCCTCACCGGCTCGGTGGCCGCCGCGATCGCCGGTGTCATCAGCAGCGTCGGACAGATGCTGGCCTTCACCTCGATGTTCGGTGGCGGGAACCGCGACGACGACAACCCCGGCGGGGCGATGGCCGGACTCGCCATGGCGTTCATCGCCCCCATCGCGGCGATGTTCATCCAGCTCGCGATCACCCGGACGCGTGAGTACGACGCCGACGAGGACGGCGCCACGCTCACCGGCGACCCGTTGGCGCTGGCCTCCGCCCTGGCCAAGCTCGAGTCCGGGGTGTCCCGCGCTCCGCTGGCCCCGAGCAAGGACCTCGTCAACTCGAGCCACATGATGATCGCCAACCCGTTCCGGGCCCAGGACATCTCGAAGCTCATGGCCACGCACCCACCGATGGCCGACCGCATCGCCCGCCTCCAGGCCATGGCGACCGGCTACCGGCCCAGCTGAGTCGACCGGCAGGACGAGCAGCAAGCGAAGAGGCCGTCACCCGTGAGGGTGACGGCCTCTTCCTGCTCTGTCTCGGGTCAGCCCACGTGCGCGGCGGCGTGACCGTCGGTGGCGAGCTCCTCGTGCTTGACGTTCAGCAGGATGACCGCAGCCAAGGCACCGATGAAGATCATCCCCGCCGCGACCCAGAACCCCTGGGTCGTCGCGAAGGCCTGGATCTCGGCGCCGTACTGCTGCTGGAACGCCTGGGCGGCCGCAGCCTGCTCGGTCGGGTTGCTCGGGATGGGCAGACCCTGTGACTGCGCCTGCTCCATCACCCGGGCCAGCAGCTCCTTGCCCTTGTCGGCGGCGGCACCGGTGAACACCGTGGAGAGGGCGGCGATCCCGATCGCCCCACCGATCTGTTGGGCGGTGTTGAGTGCGGACGCGGCCGCACCCGCGTCGTTCGGGCTGATGCGTGCCGTCGCGGTGAGCGTCAGCGGGATGAACAGGAACGCCATCCCGAACGACATCACGAGGATGCCGGGCAGCAGACCGCTCGCATAGGTGCTGTCGGCGTCCAACCTGGTGAACAGCAGCATGCCGGCGGTGACGAGGAGGCCGCCCGCTCCCGCGATCCACCGGGGGTCCACCCGGCTCAGCAGGTTCGACGCGATGGCGGCACCCACACCGATGCCGATGCTGAAGGGCAGCAGCGAGAGCCCGGCCCTGACCGGTGAGTATCCGAGCACCTGCTGCAGGAACAGGCCGATGAAGAAGAACATCGCGAACATGCCTGCACCCACGAGCAGCATGGTGAACAGGCTGGTGGCGCGGTTGCGGTCAGCGAGGATGCGCAACGGCAGCAGAGGATGCTTTGCCCGAGCCTCGGCGAAGACGAAGGCCACGAGCAGGGCGAGTCCACCGATGAGGGGAAGCAGGGTCATGAGGTCGCCCCACGACGCATCCGGCTCGGCAGCGTGCGAGAGGCCATAGACGATCCCGAACAGCCCGCCCGTCCCCAGGACGGCGCCGGGCAGGTCGAGCGTCGCGTCGTGACCGTCGGACTCGACGAGAACCCGCGGGGCGATGAACGCGATGAACAGGCCGATCGGGATGTTGACGAAGAAGGTCCACCGCCAGTCGACCTCGGTGAGGACGCCACCGAGGATGAGCCCGACCGCGGCACCGGCACCGGACATCGCGGCATACACGGCCATCGCGCGGTTGCGCTCCTTGCCCGCGGGGAACGTGGTGTTGATCAGCGCGAGCGCCGCGGGGGAGGCCAACGCCGCTCCAGCACCTTGGAGGGCCCGAGAGGCAAGCAGGAGAGGCTCGTTCGGCGCGAACCCGCCGAGCAGTGAGGCGAGCGTGAACAGGACGACGCCCGCGACGAACATGCGTCGACGCCCGAAGAGATCACCCAGGCGACCGCCGAGCAGCAGCAGGCTGCCGAAGGCCAGCGCATAGGCGGTGACGACCCACTGGCGGTTGGCATCGCTGAACCCGAGGTCGGTCTGGATCTCGGGAAGGGCGATGGTGACGATGCTGGCGTCGAGGACGATCATGAGCTGTGCGGTCGCGATGACCACCAGGGCGAGCGCCAGGTTGCGGGGTGGGGGAGCCTTGCTCTTCTGCTCCTGGGCAGCGTCGAGCGGTGTCGTGGACATGGGTGTTCCTTCTCAGCGAGGGGGGAGTGGTGCTCAGGTGTTGAGCGCTGCCTGGCAGGCCGGTAGGAGGACGTCGTCGATGACCCCTCGCATGTAGGCCTCCGTGGGACCTTGCCCACGGACGAACGTGTGGTGCATGGCCAACGCGGGAACGATGGCAGCGAGAAGCTCCAGGTCGGCGCGGGCGGCGACCTCGCCACGCTGCTGGGCGCGGTGCAGGATGTCGCCGATCATCTTCTGACGCGGAGCCACGAACGACTCCTTGAACCTCTCGGTCAGCTCCGTGTCGCGATGCAGGGCCGGGATGACCGCGGTCATCAGGTCCGGCAGGCGGCTGGTGAGCTCACCGTCCGTGCAGGCCAGGGCGTGCATGTCTCCGCGGAGCGTGCCTGTGTCGGGAGGGACGTCGTCGTCGCCGGGACACAGCTTCACGAGGGCGATGGCGCCCAGGACCAGGTCGGCCTTGGTCGGCCAACGCCGGTAGAGGGTGGCCTTGCTCGCCTTCACCTGGGCGGCGACCAGGTCGAACGTCAGCTTGTCGTAGCCCACGTCCTCCAGGACGTCCAGCACACCCTCGAGGATCTCGCCCTCGCGGTCGCCGGCGACTCGTGGGCGAACCCCAGCGGCTGTCGGCGTGATGTGCACTGCACTCCTCGGAGATGGGTACGTCGGGTACGAAACGAGACTGTACGGAACGAAACTGTTTCGTACACCGGCAACGTAGACCCTGGGGCCGGGCGCCGTCAACTGGCTGAAAGGCGGTGGCGGCGGCTGTGACACCATCGCTCAGTGGCATCACTGACTCGCGAAGAAGCCCGGCAGCGGGCGCAGCTCATCACGGTGAACCGGATGGAGGTCGATCTCGACCTCGACAGGGGCAGTGAGCACTTCGGGTCCACGACTCGAATCCGGTTCTCCTGCAACGTCCCCGGCGAGTCGACCTTCCTGGACCTGCGGTCGGTGTCAACCGGCTCTGTGACCCTCAACGGCGGCTCCATCTCGCCCGATGCCGTCGTCGACGGACGACTCCCGCTGACCGGCCTGGCGGAGGACAACCTCGTCGAGGTCGTCGCGACGATGGCCTACTCCCGCGACGGCCAGGGGCTGCACCGGAGCACCGACCCGGCCGACGGCGAGGACTACGTCTACGGACACCTCTTCCTCGACGCGGCGCCGACCGTGTTCGCCTGCTTCGACCAGCCCGACCTCAAGGCTCCGTATGCCGTGACCGTGCGCGCGCCGCAGGGATCCGTCGTTCTCGGCAACGGCCGGGCCACCCAGACGTCGCCCGGTCACTGGGAGCTCAGCGAAACCCTGCCTCTGGCAACGTACTTCGTCACTGTCTGCGTCGGGCCCTACGTCTCGGTGCATGACGAGCATGACGGCATTCCCCTCGGGATCCACGCGCGCCGCAGCCTGCAGCGCGAGCTCGAGCACCATGCGCCGCAGATGTTCGAGGTGACGAAGCAGTCCTTCGACCACTACCACCGCACCTTCGGCATCCGCTACCCGTTCGGCGACTACGACCAGGTCTTCGTCCCCGAGTTCAACGCCGGTGCGATGGAGAACCCGGGCTGCGTGACCTTCCGCGACCCCATGCTCTATCGCGGAGCTGCGACCCGCGAGCAGATCCTCCAGCGCAGCAACACCATCGCGCACGAGATGGCACACATGTGGTTCGGCGACCTCGTGACGATGCGCTGGTGGGACGACCTCTGGCTCAACGAGTCCTTCGCCGAGTTCATGGCCTACACCGCGACGAGTGCCGCGACCGAGTTCACCGACAGCTGGGTCGAGTTCGGGATCGCCCGCAAGCAGTGGGGATATGCCGCGGAGCGCGCGCCGTCGACCCACCCCGTTGCCGGGTCTCCTGCTCCCGACGCGCAGAGCGCCCTCGAGAACTTCGACGGCATCTCCTATGCCAAGGGCGCCTCCGTCCTCCGCCAGCTCGTCACGCACATGGGCGAGGCGGCGTTCACGTCCGGCGTCACGGCATACCTGCGCTCGCACGAGCACGGCAACGGTGAGCTCGCGGAGTTCCTCGCAGCGATGGAGGACGCGCACGGGTCCCCTCTCGGTGAGTGGAGCCGCGCGTGGCTGGAGACGGCCGGCGTCGACGTCATCGCGCTCGACCGCGACGGGATGATGACGCGAACGACGCCGGAGGCTTATCCAGCCGACCGCCCCCACTCGCTCGACGTCGCCGGGTTCACCGACGGGGCCGAGGCGTTCCGCACGACGGTGACCCTCGACCGGCCACGGGTCGAGGTCGCCGGTGTCGCACGGGACGTCACCCTGCTCGTGCCCAACGCAGGTGACCTCACCTGGGCCCAGGTCGACCTCGACGACGCCACGCTGGCTGCGCTGCCGGCTGGTCTCTCTCGCGTCACCGACCCGATCGCCCGTGGCGTCCTCTGGGGGGCGGTGCTCACCGGCGTCTTCCGGTCGAGCGTCGGTCCGCGGGTGGCGGTGGACGTCTTCACCGCAGACTGGCCGCACGAGGGCCATGACGCCCTGATGTCCCGCGTGGCTCTGGCCTTCACCGACCGCGTCGTCCCTCAGTTCGTGCCCACCGCGCTCGTCGAGTCCGTCGACGGGCGCATCGCCGGCGCGGCGCTCATGGCCTTCCAGGGCGCTGAGCCCGGTTCGGACCGCGCGATCGTGGCTGCTCGGGTGCTGGCGTCGACCACCACCGATGAGGACCGGCTGCGCGCGTGGGTCGATGGACACAACCTTCCTGACGGGCTCCAGGGTGACGCCGACTTCCGCTGGATCGTCGTGCGGACCCTGGCCCGGCTCGGCCTCGCCGACGATGCGCTCATCTCGCGCGTCGAGGCCGACGACACGACACTGTCCGGGCACCTCGCCGCGCTGGCCGCGCGAGCCGCGCGACCCGGCATACCGGACAAGCAGTGGGCGTGGTCGGAGCTGACGCAGAACCGCGAGCGCTCCAACTACGAGCTCAACGCCCTCGCGACCGGCTTCTGGTCGGGTGGGGACGTCGACAACCTGCGCCCGTATGCCGCCCGCTACGTCTCCGACATCCCCCACCTTGCGCAGTGGGTGGGCGCTGACGCGCTGGACCACGTCGCGACCCTCGCCTTCCCGGCCCGCGTGGTCGAGCCGGAGACCGTCGAGCTGGTGCGTGAGGCGATCGCCCGCCCCGACCTCACTGCCGGGGTCCGGCGCGCAATGGGCGACGAGCTGTCCAAGCTCGAGGAAGCACTGCGCTCCCGCGCCCGCTGGGCCTGAACCCATGGCCTTGTGTGCCTGAGAGCAGGCTATGGCCTGCTCTCAGGCACACAAGGTGAGGTCTCGGCGGGTCAAAGGCTGACGCGAGCCATGATCTGGTCGGCGTAGGCCCGCTCGCCGGCGGCGTTCGGGTGGATCGGGACGAAGTTGAGGGAGCCGACGGCCGGCTCGACCCAGCGCACCCACGGGAGCTGGCAGGCGTCGCGTCCGGCCGACGGAGCCCACATGTCGACGAAGGTCGCCCCGTTCTCGAGGGCAGCCCGCTTGACTGCTGCGTTGAGGGTCTGCTCGATACCGTTGACATAGGGCACGTCGCCCGTGGCGATCGGCATCGTCAGGTAGCAGCCCGTGGTCGGTGGGAGCACCTGCGGGTAGCCCGGCACGACGATGGTGGCCCGCGGCGCCCTGGCCCTCGCGTCGGCGATGGCCTTCTTCACTGCGGGGTAGGTCCTGGTCTGGATCGTCGTCGCATAGGTGGAGCCGTACTTGTCCTTGCACGGGCTGCCCTGGCCGAGCGTCGTGAGGCCGGCGGTGGTGCAGTTCTGGATCAGGCTCGAGAAGAGGCTCGAGTCGTTGCCCCCGATGCCGATGGTGACCAGCCGCGCCTGCGAGGTGAGGGCGTCGAGCTGTGGGGGCGTGCCGGGGTACTGCGCCGTGGAGAAGTCGCTGGTGTCGGCGCCTCCGCACGTGACGTCCTTGAGCGCTCGCCCAGTGCGCTGCGCGATGAGGTGGGGGTAGTTCACCGCAGACTGCGCGCACAACGGGTTGGCGGTGGGGCTAAGGGGGAGGACGCCGGAGCCGGCCGAGAAGCTGTCACCGAGGGCGACGTAGGGACCGGCAGCCACGCGGGGCGTGGGCTCAGCCGCCTTGGCCGCCTGGGCGGCCTGGGCCGGTGTTGTGACCGCGGCGAGTCCGAGGGCGAAGGTGGCGGCGACGGCGCTGGTGAGGGCGGCGACTCGCAGAGCTGGGCGGCGCATCTGAACTCCGTTGTTCGATCCGGCGTGCCCACGGCAGCGTGGGTTACTCGAGCGTAGCCAAACATCGCGTCGGTTCACCAGAGATGCCACTGCATGTCGCGGCCACACCCCCTTCCGCAGGCGTGGTGCCGGGCGCCGGCTTCTTGAGTGCCCGTTGGTCGGGAGGTAGCCTCCCATTCACTCGGCAGACACGGCGGCTGTCTTGACTCGAGGGGTTGTGTGATTCGGCAGCAGGATCCGCTCCGGCCCGTCGCGGGGGGCGGCACATCTCTCTCGGGAAGGGACACCCATGTCCGGTCGACGCTCCACCCGCCAGGCCTTGTTGGCCACCGCGCTCCTCGCAGCCGTCGGCCTGCTTCCGGTGGCCGCGGCGGCACCTCCGGAGGCTGGGTACGACCAGGCGCGCGCCGCTCAGAAGCCGCACCAGAGTGACCTGGTCTCCTCCGTCGACCCGCTGATCGGGACCGCGAACGGTGGCAACACCTATCCGGGCGCCGTGCGGCCGTTCGGGATGCTCTCTTGGTCACCGACGAGCACGCGTGGCGACCAGACCGACACCGGCGCAGCCAACGGCTACCAGTACGACACCACGCGACTGCGCGGCTTCGCCCTGACGCACGTCAACGGGGCGGGGTGCCACCCCGGAGCAGCAGGGGACGTGCCGATCTTCCCGCACGTCGGCGCGATGACCACCTCTCCGTCCGCTGACACCAAGGACGCCGTCTACGCCAGTGACTTCAGCCATGCCGACGAGGTCGCCGAGCCGGGACGCTACCGGCTGCGACTCGCCAACGGTGCGGCCACCGACTTCGCGGCCACCACGCGCGCGGGCATCGGGACGATCGGGTTCCCGAAGGGCGCCCCCGCAAACCTGCTCTTCCGGACCTCCAACTCCCTCAACGGCAGCGAGGACGCGGACATCTCCATCGACCGGGCGGCCAGGACCGTGTCGGGATCGGTGCTGACCGGTGGCTTCTGCGGGCGTCGGGGCAACGGCGGTGGCAGCAACAAGTTCTCGTACTACCGGCTGCACTTCACCGCCCAGTTCGATCGCGACTTCGTCCGCACGGGGACCTGGGTGAACGACCAGCTCCGTCCGGGCACGACGAGCGCCAGCGGCGGCGAGGGCTACGAGACCGGCGTCCTGCGCGCGGGGCGTGGGTCGGGCGGGTACGTCGGCTTCGACACCTCGACCAGCGACCCGGTGACCATGCGGATCGGCCTGTCCTACACCAGTGCCCAGGCCGCCGAGGAGAACCTGGCAGAGGAGCTGGGCAAGCGGGCGACCGTCGAGAAGGTGGCCGCCGACGGTCGCCGTGCCTGGAACAAGCAGCTGCGCAGCATCGACGTGACCGGCGGGGCCCCCGAGAAGCGCACCGCCTTCTACACCGCGATGTACCACACGTACCTCCAGCCCAACATCACCAGCGACGTGGCCGGCACCTACCCGGGCGGAGACCAGAAGACCCATCGTCTGGCGCCGGGCCAGGACGAGCAGTACGGGAACTTCTCCGGCTGGGACCAGTACCGCGCCCAGACCCAGCTGCTCGCCCTGCTCGAGCCGGACGTGGCCGGCGACTTCGCCCAGTCGCTGCTCAACCTGTCGCGCCACAACGGAGGCGTCTGGGACCGGTGGGTCCACGTCAACGGGTCGACGCGGGTCATGACCGGCGACCCGAGTGCCCCGACCCTGGCAGGCATGCACGCCCTGGGTGTGGACAAGTTCGAGGTCGAGGCGGCCTTGGACTCGTTGGTCCGTCAGGCCACCGTGCCGCACCCCAACGGGCTCTCCGACTACGGCTGCCCCGGCCAGTGCCATGGGATGCGGCCCAACCTGGCGGAGTACCTCCGGCTGCACTACGCACCCCAGGACACCTGCCACTGCTGGGGTGGGGCAGCCGAGACGCTCGAGGACGCCGCCGCCGACTACGGCCTGGCCGACTGGGCGCGACGCCTCGGCCGCGACGAGACGGCAGCGACCTTCACCGCGCGGGCCCGGTGGTGGGAGAACACCTTCAACCCGGCCGCCACCCCCACCGCGGGCTACCAGCAGGCCCGCCGGGCCGACGGGTCCTGGGTGGAGCCGTTCACCCCCGGCACGCAGGTGGGCTTCGCACAGGGCTCGTCGGCGACCTACACGTGGATGGTCCAGCACGACGTGGCTCGACTCGCCCAGCTGATGGGCGGTCCTGCGACGGCCGTGGCGCGGCTCGACGAGTTCTTCCGTCGAGCCGACGGCTCCTGGACGACGGGCGGTCCGGAGGACTACGACCCCACCAACGAGCCCGGCATCCACACCCCGTGGCTCTACAACGCGCTCGGGCAGCCGTGGAAGACCCAGCAGACCGTGCGGGCCTACATGGACCTCGTCTACGGCACCGGTCCACGAGGGCTGCCCGGCAACGACGACCTCGGCACCATGTCGGCCTGGTACATCTGGGGCGCGCTGGGGATGTATCCACAGACACCGAGCCGGGGCGACATGCTGCTGTCGAGCCCGATGTTCACCAAGGCGACGATTCGACGGGAGGGCGGCCCGACCATCACTGTGACTGCTCCGGATGCCTCGCCGTCCAACGTCTACGTCCGGTCGGCCACCGTGGACGGTTCACCGTGGAGCAGGTCGTGGGTGCCCGCGTCCTTGCTGAACGAGGGGGGCGAGATCCGGTTCGCCCTGGCAGACCAGCCGAACCGCTCCTGGGGCACTGGGGCGGGGAACCTGCCGGTGGACCACGGGATGCCCTGATCGAAAGGCCGAGAACGGCGTATGCCGCCGTGCCCCACGTCCGGGGGCACGGCGGCATACGCCGTTCCTGCGGTCTGCGTCAGCGGTAGTTCGTGAACTGCAGCGCGACGTCGAGGTCGGCAGCGGTGAGCATCCGCTGCACCGCCTGCAGGTCGTCGCGGGACTTGCTCGACACGCGCAGCTCGTCGCCCTGGATCTGGGACTTCACGCCCTTGGGCCCCTCGTCGCGGATGAGCTTGTTGACCTTCTTGGCGTTCTCCTGCGAGATGCCCTGCTTGAGCGCCACGTCGAGCTTGTACTCCTTGCCGGACAGGCGCGGCCCGGCCTCGGGCACGTCGAGGTGCTTGAGCGACACCTTGCGCTTGACCAGCCAGGTCTGCAGGACGTCGAGGACGGCGAGCGCGCGCTCCTCCGAGTTGGCCTGGATGGCGATGGACTCACCTGAGAGCTCGATCGAGGCGCCGACGTTCTTGAAGTCGTAGCGGTTCGCCACCTCCTTGGCCGCGGCGGTGACCGCGTTGGCGACCTCCTGCTTGTCGAAGTTGCTGACGATGTCCATGGAGCTGTCGGCCACGGTTCCTCCTCGATCGGGTGCCTCGCGCGTGGGTGGTCCATCGCGGTCCGCAGACACGGTTTCGTTGTTGGGTCGTTGGCTTGCTATCCTTCCACGCGCACGGCAGGTTGCCCGAGCGGCCAATGGGAGTGGACTGTAAATCCATCGCGAAAGCTTCGAAGGTTCGAATCCTTCACCTGCCACCACGTGCACGAAGGCCCCTGAACCCGGCGTATGCCGGTCAGGGGCCTTCGTCATGTCCTTCCCGTCAGGAGGTGGTGGGGTCCGGGCCGCCCGCCGGGCGCCGCCGACGGCGGATGAGAAGCGCGTCGATCCGCAGCCGGTTGTAGCGCTGGATGAGGATGAAGGGCAGGTTGACGAGGACGCCGTAGGCGACGAGCAGCACCGAGGCCAGCGGTGGGTTCCAGAGGATGAAGAAGGGACTGCACGCCATCGCCCACCAGTGACCGAGCTCGGCGCGGCGGGTCTCCCGGACGAACGCCTCGAGGCCGGCGTCGTCGAGAGTGCCGAGCTCGCGCTTGCTCACCCCGCCGGCGAAGAGGTCGCCGGCCTCGGGGAGCCGGTCCTTCCAGAGATGGATCCGCAGCCGGCGGCGATACCAGCCCGCGTCCTCGAAGTCGCGCGCCCGCAGCACCCAGCCGTCGCGGGCGAGCCGCTGGGGCCCGAGCCGGTGCGCGAGATATCCGGTGGTGGCGTGGAAGGCACCCCACGCCACGACGTCGATGACGACGATGACCGGGAGCGGCACCTGCTGCGCGAGCATCACGGGCTCCGGAGGCGTCGGCCCAGGGTCACGTCGCGACCGCGCCAGCGCACCGTGCCCAGCACATGGGTGAGGACGAGGGACCGGACGAAGACGAGACCGAAGACGGCCAGGGGCAGGGGGAAGAGCACCCACGTCCACCAGCGGAAGGAGCCGATGCGACGCAGCTCGTGCCTGAGGTGCGCGGCGGTGGCTGCCCAGGCGCCCAGCCAGACGGCGACGAGCCACCATGACGCAGCGGTGGCGGCGGACAGCGCATCGACGAGGGCCGAGGCGCTGGCACCGGCGACCGCGGCGTGGCACGCGACCCAGAGCGCGGCGGCCACGGACGAGCGGCGGTCGGCCTGGGTCGCGCCGGAGGCGAAGTTCTTGGTCCAGCCCTCGAGCAGCTGCCGCAGACCACCGGGATACATCCGCATCGCCACGGCTGCGCCCCCGACGACGCACGACACGGGCAGGCCGGTCCTGCCGTAGGCGGCGGCGAGCTGCGCGTCGTCGAGGATCTCGGCGCGGATGCCTTCGTGACCACCGGCGGCCGCGTAGTCGTCCCGGGTGGTGAGCAGGCACGGCCCGAACGCCATGGGAGTGGTCGGGGGGCGCCGGGCGAACAGCCCGCTGCCCATGAGGGAGACGAGGTTGAAGTAGCTCGACAGGTGCTCGTAGGCGTGGACGGGCCGGTGGTGGGGCTGGACGGACAGCAGACCCCGGTCCTGCCTGTGCAGCTCGAGCAGGGCGGGCAGCGCCCCCTCGGCCAGCACGGTGTCCGCGTCGAGGAAGAGCAGCAGCCGCCCGGCCGTTGCCCCGGCGCCGAGATGGCAGGCCCACGACTTCCCGGTCCAGCCGTCAGGAGGCACAGGGGCGGTGAGCACCCTCGCCCCGCCGGCCCGGGCCAGCTCTGCCGTGCCGTCGGAGGAGCCGTCGTCGACGACGAGGAGGTCTGCCAACGAGGAGCTCGAGGGCGCCAGCGACGCGAGCAGCGCGGGAATCGACGCCGCCTCGTTGCGGGCGGGCACCACGATGGACAGCTCCGAGAGGTCGTGCTCCGGTGCGGCGCTGGTGTCGGGAAGGCCCGGCTCGCCGACGATCGGGTCGCCTCCGAGGATCCGGAGCCGAGCCAGCTGGTGACGGGCGAGCGCCACCATGGCCGCGACGAGGACCAGGGCCGTCAGGACGGCCCAGATCGACACGGTTCCGGACCACGAGGAGGTGTCGTTCACGATGCGGTCCGGCCACGCCCACCGACGAGCAGGGTCATGCCGCCTCGAGGGTGCAGCGCCACCCTCGCCTCGGCGAAGGGGCGGGTCCAGCCGGGCGGCGTCGTGAATTGGTGGCCCGCAAGCAGTCGGGTCAGGACGACGACCATCTCGGCGAGGGCGAACTCGCGGCCGATGCACAGGCGCGGTCCCGCCCCGAACGGGAGATAGGCCCCGCGTTGCTCGATGCCGTCGTGGAACCGGCTCGGGCGGAAGGCGAGCGGGTCGTCCCAGAGGCGAGGGTGCCGGTGCAGCACATAGGGGCTGATGATCGCGAGCGTGCCGGCAGGCACCTCGCGGCCACCGATGAGGTCGGGCAAGGAGGAGCGTCGTGAGATGGCCCAGGCGGGCGGGAAGAGCCGCAGGGCCTCGTCGACCACCGCGCGCGTCACTGGGGCGGCCGCGTCCGCGCCCATGAGGGGCGGCGGGCCGGTGAGGCCGGCCGCCTCCTCGTGGACCTCCTCCTGGATCGCGGGGTGCTCAGCGAGCAGCATGAGCGTCCACGTGAGGCCCGCGGCGACGGTCTCGTGCCCGGCGATGACCATCGTCACCAGCTCGTCGCGGATCTCGTCGTCGGTCAGGCCGCCGTCCAGGAGCAGGCCGAGCAGGTCGTCTCCCGAGGTGGCCTGCCCCGCCGTCGACCGGCGCCGTTCGGCGATGAGCAGGTGGGACAGGGCGTCGAACTCTCGGCGTGCCGCCCGGATCCGACGGTTGAGCGGGGTGGGGGTCCGCGCCGGGATCGGCACGATGGACCGGCCCGCCCGGACGACGAGGACGGCCGCCTCGCTCGTGGCGTCGAGCAACCGGCCGGCATGGGGGGAGAGGTCGGACCCGAAGAGGGTGCGTCCCACGACGTCGAGGGCGAGCCCGGCGAGGAGGTGGGAGACCTCGACCTCCCGGGCGCCGCCGAGGGGTCCGGTGTCCCACGCACGCAGCGCGTCGTCCGTCGCGCCGACCACCTGCTCGCTCACGACGGCGAGTCGCTGGCGGTGGAAGGCAGGTGCGGCCGCGCGTCGGTGCGGCATCCACGAGGGCTCGGCGCTCGCCAGCAAGCCGTTGCCGGTGATGCGCCCCAGGGCGGCGTACTGGACCGTGTCCTTGGTCCACTGCCGAGCGGACGTCTGCAGGACGTGCCGGACGTCGACCGGGTCGGAGAGCAGCAGGGCCGGCACCCCCGGGACGGGGAAGGCGGCGACGTCCCCGAACTCGTCGCGCACCTCGCCGAGGAAGGTCAGCGGGTCCGCGCGCACCTTGGTGAACGCCTTGGCCATGTCGAGGGCGGTGGGCCCGGGGAAGGGACCCGCCGAGAGCGAGCTCGGTGTCGCGGTGGTCATGACTCCTTCGCGTCCCTGGCGCGCGGGCCGAGCCGGACCCACACCGCGCAGGTCGCCAGCAGGAGGGCGAACCCGAAACCCAGGTCCTCGACGGGTGCGAAGACGAGGCGCCCCTCCCCGAAGGCGGTGATCCGCTCGCTGCCCACGATGACGTCACCGTCGTAGCGGACGATGCCGCGGCCGGTGAGCCAGCCGTTGGTGAGGAGCTGGAAGCCCACGACGATGGCGTAGGAGAGCCACCAGGTGCTCGACGACGTCAGCCGCGTGCGCAGGACCCACCGGTCGAGGACGACGACGACGACGAGAGCGACCAGCGTCAGGGCGGTGTAGGTCATGAGGACTCCCGCTGGGGAGCCTCGGACCGACGGCCCTGGGGCGAGGAGTCCTCAGAGGCAGGAGTGAGCCGACCCCTCAACGTCCGCACCGCCTCGTAGGTGAGGATCGCCGCCAGCGGGATGACCACGAAGAAGCCGACCTCCTCGAGCGGGATCCCGGCCACCCGCCACTGCAGCGTCTGGTCGGGATCGAAGTTCCAGTGCCCCGCCCGGGTGGCCCAGAGGTCCCAGAGGAGGAACGGGCCGGCGGCGAGCCCGATGGTGAGGGCGAGACGGCGGACCTGCCGAAGGACGCCGAGGCCGAAGACCAGCTCGAGCGGGATCGTTCCGATGAGGCAGAAGCCGAGCATGGCGACGTAGGACCAGCTGGTGAGGGTCATGCCGACGACGCCTCCGGCGCCCGGTGGGTCAACGGCTCCGGAAGCGGTGTCGTCGAGCTGTCCCCCCGCACGGACTTGAGCATGACCTCGGCGCTGATGAGGCACATGGGCAGCCCGATGCCGGGGATGGTGCTCGACCCGGCGAAGTGCAGGCCGTCGACGCGACCGGACGACACCCGCCCGCGCAGGAAGGCGCTCTGCTGCAGCGTGTGCGCCGGGCCGAGGGCGCCACCGGACCAGGCGTTGAGGTCCTCGGCGAAGTCCTGCGGCCCGATGGTGCGGCGGACGACGACCCGCTCGGCGAGGTCGGGCACGCCGGCCCAGGCTGCGATCTGCGCGATGGCAGCGTCGGCGATCCTCTCGACGGACGCATCGCCCCCACCGCTCTCGCCGCCGCGACCGATGCCTGGGTCGGCCGGTGTCGGGACGAGGACGAAGAGGTTCTCGCACCCTTCGGGGGCGACCGAGGGATCGGTGGCGGACGGACGGCATACATAGATCGATGCGGGGTCGGGCATCGGGTCACCCGAGCCGTGGAGGACGTCGAAGTGCTCCTGCCAGTCCGCGGTGAAGAAGAGCGAGTGGTGGGCGAGCTCGGGCAGCAGGCCACGGACACCGAGCAGGACGAGCACGGCGCCGGGCCCCGGGTCGCGACGCTCCCACCAGCCGTCCGAGTGCTCGCGCAGCTCCGGCGGGAGGAGCTCGGTCTCGACGTGGTGGAGGTCGGCGGCGGCCACGACGAGATCCGCCGGGCGGAACGACTCGCCCTCGTCGCCCCGCACGGTGACGCCGGTGACCGTGGCGCGCGTGCGTCCCCGGCCCCGGCCGGCCTCGGTGTCGATCGAGACGGCGGTGGACCCGGTGACGATGCGGACTCCCTCGCGCTCGGCCAGCTCGGCGAGCCGGTCGACGAGGCGGGCGAAGCCGCCCTGCGGGTAGAACACGCCCTCGACGAGGTCGAGGTGGCTCATGAGGTGGTAGAGCGCGGGCGCCCGTCGCGGCGAGGAGCCGAGGAAGACGGCTGGGTAGCCGAGCACCTGGCGGAGCCGCTGGTCCTGCACGTGCCCGGAGACGAAGGACTCCAGCGGCTGGGTGAGCAGCCGACCCAGCCGCCCCAGCCGGGCCATGACGTCGAGCCGGACGAGCGGGCTGAAGGACTCGAAGGTCGTGTAGAGGAAGCGCTGGACGGCGAGCTCGTAGGTCGAGTGCGCCGAGTCGAGGTAGCGCGCGATGGCCTTGCCCGCCCCTGGCTGGACGCCCTCGAAGGTCGCCGCGACGGCCTCCCGTCCCGAGCGCACCTCCAGGGGAGTCGGGTCGCCCTCGAAGAAGACCCGGTATGCCGGGTCCAGCCGGACGAGGTCGAGCTCGGCCTCCACGGTGGTCCCGAGGAGGCGGAAGTAGTGGTCGAAGACCTCGTTCATGAGCCACCACGAGGGACCCGTGTCGAACGTGAAGCCGTCATGCGCCCACCGGCCGGCCCGGCCACCGACGACCTCGCCCTGGTCGTGCAGCTCGACGTCGAAGCCGTCGCGCGCCAGCAGCGCGGCGCACGCCAGGCCGCTCACGCCTCCGCCGATGACGACAGCCGTGCGACGCGCGCTCACGGCGCGAGACCGCGGACGACGGACACCATGGCGACCCGGTTCTTCACGGATGTCGGGACGCGCACCCGTTGCTGCACGATCGCGGACGCAGGGGTTGCGCGCAGGCGGCGGGACAGCTCGTCGAAGAGGGAGTGCGCGGCCGTGACCGCCACGCGGCTGCTGCGCGGCAGGGCGGCCATCGACTCCCTGGAGGCGTCGAGGTCGGCGTCGATGTCGTCGAGGATGCGGTGCTTGTCGGCCTCGGTCAGCGCAGTCGGGTCGACTCCCGGGAAGTAGCGCCGGCCGCGCTCGTTGAAGTCCTCGCCGAGGTCCCTGAGGAAGTTGACCTTCTGGAAGGCCGCACCCAGACGGCGAGCACCGGTCTCGAGTCCGGCCAGGTCCTGCGGCGTCGGGCGGCTCGCGGTTGCGCTCGTGCCGGCGCTGTCGTCGAGCATGAAGACGCGCAGGCACATGAGTCCGACCACCTCGGCCGATCCGTAGACGTAGTCGACGAAGCTCGCGTCGTCGTGCTCCATGACCGTGAGGTCGGCCCGCATCGAGCGAAGGAAGGGAGCGATGAGGTCGTCGCCGATCTGGCATCGGCGCGCGGTGCCGACGAAGGCGTGCACCACGAGGTTGGGGCTGTAGCCGTCGACCAACCCCTCCGCGGTCTCGGCCTCGAGCCGGTCCAGCGCTGCCGCAGCCCGATGGGGCTGGGACACACCGATGGGGCCGTCGACGATCTCGTCGGCGAGTCGCACGAAGGCGTAGACGTCACGGATCCGGCTCCGGACAGGCTCCTTGAGCAGGCGCGACGCCAGGCCGAAGGAGGACGAGTAGGTCCGGATGACCATGGCGGAGGCCTCTCGGGCGACCGCGTCGTACTGCTGCTGCTCTGCCGACGCCCACTGAGCCGTGTCGTCCCTCTTGCGACGTCCGGGCCTCACGCGACGCTCTCCAGGATCTCGGCACTGAGGAGGGTCAGCTCGGTCACGAGCTCGGCGGGCAGCCCCGACTCGCGGGCGGTGCGCAGCCCCTGGTCGAGGTGGTCCTGCGCCAGCCGGGCGACGAACTCCCTCGACCCGGACTCCTCGAGCAGGTCCCGGACGACGCGAGCCGTGTTCTCGGTGAGCTCCTGGTCGCCGACGTGGGGTGCGATGTGCGGCCAGGCCACCGTGCTGCGGGCGTGGACGATGAGGGTGGTGAGCTTGCCCTCGCGCAGGTCGCCGAGGGCGCTCTTGCCGGTGGTCGACTCCTCACCGAAGACCCCGCGCAGGTCGTCGACGAGCTGGAAGCCGATGCCCATCAGCCGGCCCACGGCGCCCAGCGGCTCTTGGGCGTCCTCCGGCGCTCCGGCCAGCAGGGCGCCCGCCTGCAGGGGCAGCTGGAACGAGTAGACGGCGGTCTTGTGCTGCTGCATCGTCACGATGTCCTCCACCGCCACGTCGTGCGACTCGCACACGCTGAGGAGGACGTCGTCGAGCTCGCCGGCCGCGGTGACGGCGATGGAGTGGTCGAGGAGGTCGAGCAGCCGCTCCGTCATCGGCCTGTTCGCGCCGCAGAGGGCGATGCCGCGGACGGCCCCGGCGAGCGCGAGGTCACCGGCGAGGACGCCCGCGGCGACCCCCGCGGTGAGGCAGCCGTCGGCGGAGGCCCCTCGCTCGGCGGCACGCTCGACGAACGTCCCCGAGACGTTGTGGCTGCCCCGGCGGACGAGGTCGCGGTCGATGACGTCGTCGTGGATGACGAACGCCGTGTGCAGCAGCTCGAGGGCCGCGGCCACCCGGACGACGACGTCATGGTCGCCGCCGCCGTAGCAGCGGTGGGCCGTCAGAAGCAGCTCGGGACGCACGCGCTTGCCTCCGGAGGAGCACCGACCAAGGGCCGACCACATCTCGTGGAAGTCGACGCCGAGGGGCCACGCACGGCGCCCACCGGCATCGACCCATCGGTCGAGCGCTTCGTCGAGCGCGGGGGTCTGACGGCGGGCCATACCAGAAAGTACCTTGCGGACCTTGGGGTCAGACCGGGTGGCTCGACGGGCTGGTGGGCGCCGCTCGCGTGGGCGCCCGGTCACGTGCCTCGCGGCGGCGGCTCAGCCCTCTCGCGACGACGACGGCGACGGCAGCCCCGGACCATCCGGCCACGACATCGACGACGTAGTGCTCCCCGGTGTAGACGAGGGTCCACGCCATCACGGCGGCATACGCGCCTGAGAGGGCTCGCACCCACCACTGCCCGCGCGGCCAGAGGAAGAGGGCCATGAGAGCCGGCACGGCCGCGTGCAGCGAGGGCATCGCGGCCACGGGGTTGCTGTCGCCCTGGAGACTCTCCAGTGCCGTGCCGACCTGCTCGAGGTCGAGGCCCGCCCATCCGTCCGCGGAGGCGCGCTGGACCGACTCGATGACCTGCAGCTCCGCCGCCAGCCAGGGTGGGCTCGCCGGGAAGATCACGTAGACGGCGATCGACGCGAGCGTCATGACCAGCACGGCGGTGATCCACGCGGCGAACCGACTGCGGGCCATGAACCAGACGCCGGCGGTCAGCACCGGCAACGCCACGTAGTGCGTCACGTAGACGAGCGAGGCCAGCACGTCGTACCACTGCGGCTCTGGCCGCAGGAGCAGGTCCTGCAACCAGACCGAGGGCACCTCGCCGAACACCCTGCGGTCCGCGGCGGCCGGCCAGATGATCTGGAGGCCGGCGCCGAGACGGTTGACCTGGCCCTCGTCGAGGGTTCCCCGGGAGAGTGGCGCACTGGCCCACTGGGCGAAGGCGTAGGCCACGAGGATGGGGGACAGCGGGGAGAGGGCGATGAGCAGCTGCGCCCAGCCGGGGCGCTGGGACGCGGTCGTCCCCCGGTCGGAAGCGGCGTCGGTGGTCGGGCGAACGTCGTCGACCGTGGGATCCATGGCACCAGTCTGCGATGGCCCCATGCGTCAGTGTGCCTGCGGGTCCAGGATCTGGCGGACCTCGTCACCCGACTGGAGCCGGTCCAGCGCGAGGTTGAGGTCGTCGAGCGGCACCGAGCGGGAGGTGACGAGCGCGTCAGCGCGAAGCAACCCGGCGGCATACAGGTCGAAGAGTCGCGGCAGGTCGCGGCGCGGGACCGAGGAGCCCATGTAGCACCCGAGGATCGACTTCTCCTCCGCCACGAGCGAGGCAATGGACACGCCGACCTGGTGGCGTGGGTGGGGGAGGCCGGCAACGACGACGCGACCGCCGACCCGCGTTGCGGCGTATGCCGTGGACAGGGCCGCTGGGTGCCCCGCAGCCTCGATCCCCACCGTCACACCGCCGTGGGTGAGGTCGCGGATCTGCTCGACGGCGTCGTCACCGGCCAGGACGCCGTGGGTCGCGCCCACGTCCTTGGCCGAGGCCAGCTTCGACTCGACCGTGTCGACGGCGATGACGGGATGGGCGCCCGCGAGGGCCGCCGCCATCACCGCGGAGATGCCGACGCCGCCGAGCCCGACGACGGCGACGGCCTCGCCCGGGCGCACGACGGCGGTGTTGAGGACGGCGCCGGCCCCGGTGAGGACGGCGCACCCGAAGACGGCAGCGGTCTCGAGGGGCACCTCGTCCGGGACGCGCACGAGGGAGAGCGGTGACACGACGGTGAGCTCGGAGAACGCCGAGACCCCGAGGTGGTGGTGGAGCTCGGTGCCGGAAGCGTCGCTGAAGGGTCGGCGGCCGGTCACGAGCCGTGCCTCGCGGTTGGCTGCCTGGGCCTGGGCGCAGCGCACCGGCTGGCCCCCTGCGCAGTCCGCGCAGTGTCCGCACGAGGGCACGTAGGAGCAGACGACGCGGTCGCCGACCCCGACGTCACTGACGCCCGGGCCGAGCTCCTCGACCACCCCTGCGGCCTCGTGCCCGAGCACCATCGGCAGCGGCCGCGGGCGGTCACCGTTGACGACCGAGAGGTCCGAGTGGCACAAGCCGGCGGCGACGATCCGCACGAGGACCTCGCCGGGCCCCGGTCCCTCGAGGGTGACCACCTCGATCGAGAGCGGTGCCGAGCTGGCGAACGGCTGGTCGGTGGTCGAGTGGCGCAGGACCGCCGCTCTCGTCGTGATGCTCATGCGCCCACTCTCCCCGACTCCTCCCGCTGGCGCAGTGTGCGGTTGGCACACGCGGGGCTCCGCCCAGTGGCACAGTGGGGCGATGGTTGAAGGGGAGGTCGCCGGACTCGTTCTCGCGGCGGGTGCCGGACGGCGCATGGGTGGTCCCAAGGCCCTGCTCCGTCTCTCGCCGACCGGGCCGTCCCTCGTCGAGACGGCGGTCACCCGCCTGCGTGAGGCTGGCGTGACCCAAATCCACGTCGTCGTCGGCCACTCGGCCGCGAGCGTCCGGCAGCGCGCCGAACGCGTCGGCGCCGTCGTCGTGGAGGCCGAGGACTGGGACGAGGGCATGGGCGCCTCGCTGCGCTGCGGGCTCGACGCGCTCGAGCCCACCGATGCGGCAGCAGCCCTCCTCATGCTTGTCGACCTCCCCGACGTCGGGTCCGACGTCCATGCCCGCCTCCTGGGCGCTGTCGAGGACGAGGAGTTGCGTGTCGTCCTGGCGCGGGCGGCCTATGACGGGCGGGCCGGGCATCCTGTGCTCGTGGGACGCGACCACTGGCGGCTGGTGCGGAGCCACGCCGTCGGCGACCAAGGGGCACGGGGGTACTTCGACGCCAACGCTCCCGAGCTCGTCGAGTGCGGGGACCTCGCCACGGGCCGGGACATCGACCGCCCCGGAGACATCTGACGCGCTCCTCGGATCTGCGTGTTCGCTTGCAGCAGAACGGAATTCGCTCCCGCAGGACTTGATCATAGAACTCATGTTCGAGTAATATGGGGTCATGGAAAGCACCGCTGCGACCGCCGCTCTGGAGGGTCGGTATGCCGCGTTGTCTGCTTCCGCTTCCACGTTGAGTTCCGAGGAGCTGCTCGATGTCATCGAGTCGGCGCAGCGGGAGAAGGATGCGGCGTCGGCGCGTCAGGCGGTGGCGTTGGCGCACCTGTCGGCGCTTGACTCGCACGTGCAGGAGGACGGCACGTCGGTCGAGGTGCACCACGGGTTGGGGTACCAACGGTTGGATGCCCCGGAGCTCGCGGCGCCCCGGTTGGGGTGTTCTGTGCATGTCGCGACGAACCGGGTCCTGGACGCGATCCGTCAGCTGACCCGCACCCCGGCCGTGGTCGACGCGATGGCCGCGGGTGAGCTGGATGAGCAGCGGGCGCGGGTCGTGACGGAGGAGACCGAGTTCCTGTGCCCGCAGTCCGCGGCTGAGGTCGTGGACCGGGTCAAGGACGTGTGGGGGCAGCTGACGACCGGCCCTTTGCGGCGGCTGCTGGCGCGCACGGCGGCGCAGGTCGACCCGGACGCGGTGACCGCGCACGCGCAGGACGAACGGGCCCGGCGCGGGCTCACCCGGCGCACCGGGGTGCATGGCACGGACCACTGGCGGGGGGACTTCAAGGTGGAGCAGGCCCGGACCGCGTGGGCTGCGGTGACCGAGCGTGCCCGCCAGCTCGTGCGGGACAAGCAGGCCGACTCCCTTGAGCTCGCTCGGGCCGATGCGGTGATGGAGCTGATCCTCGAACATTCCGACGTCAAGGTCGTCGTCCACATCACCCGCGCCGCCGATGACGAGGCGTCGGCGAGTGATTCAGGCAACGCCGCCGCCGAGGATCTCGTCGAGGTCGGTGGGCTCGGTGCACCGGGCACGACGTTCGTGAACCGTGACTGGCTCCAGGCCGCGCGCACCTCTGACCCGGACCGTGACCTCACCTGTGACCCCGGCACCGGCGCGCTGGTGCACGGTGACGTGCCCGCCGCGTTCGCCCGCGGCCAAGACAGCGCCAGACGTGCTCATCGCGCCGCTGAACGCTCGGGCACGAACGTCGTCGACTTCAGCGAGTCCTACCGGGTGCCTGACCCGATGGCCCGGCTGATCCGGCTGCGCGACGGGTCGTGTCGCTTCCCCGGCTGCGCGACCCCCGCACGCCAGTGCGACCTCGACCACGTCCGCCCCTGGCCGGCAGGCCCCACGACCCCGACCAACCTCATGTGCCTGTGCCGACGCCACCACCGGATCAAGCAACGCGACGGCTGGACCGTCCAGCTCCACCCCGACGCCACGGTCACCTGGACCGACCCCACCGGACTGTCCACCACCACCTGGCCGGTCGACCACCTGCACCTGGTCACCGCCGGCCACACCCCCCGCGACCCCAAAACGCTCGGGCGCGCCGCAACCGACCCGGCCGACATTTCCACCACCTTCGAAGAAGAGCTCATCGAGCTCCTCGGCGGACCCGACAACGCTGCACCCCGCGCCTACCCGGTCTCGTTCGACATCGACGGCAACATCTACGGCGGAGCACCACCACGCCTCGACCTCGACCACAGCCCGGGCTGGAGCGGCTACGAGGTCGACTTCCCACCACGGCCACCCCGTCCGCCGGAGCCCATTCCGTTCTGAGGGACCCCGCCCGGGCGCGGACGTGTGACGATGCACGGTATGGAGTTCCCCACTGCCGCCGATCTGCGGCTGGCCCTCGAGGGCACCGGCTACCTCGCCGACGACGAGCTCGCCACGATCGCCTGGCTCGCGACGCGGCTGCACCGGCCGCTGCTCGTCGAGGGCGAGCCGGGCACGGGCAAGACCGCACTGGCCGAGGCGCTGGCTGAAGCCGGTGGTGTTCCCCTCATCCGGCTCCAGTGCCACGAGGGCATCGACGCGAGCCAGGCGCTCTATGACTGGGACTTCCCGCGCCAGATCCTCCACCTGCGTGCGGTCGAGGCCGTGGATGGCGCCGCGTCGCTCGAGGACGTCGAGTCCGGGTTGTTCACCGAGCGGTTCCTCGTGGCGCGCCCCATCCTGCGAGCCCTGCGCGAGGCTCCGGCAGTGCTCCTCATCGACGAGATCGACCGCGCGGACGACGAGTTCGAGGCGTTCCTGCTCGAGGTCCTGTCGACGTGGCAGGTGAGCATCCCTGAGCTCGGCACGGTCCGGGCGGCGACGCCACCGCTCGTCATCCTCACCTCCAACCGGACCCGCGAGGTCCACGACGCGCTCAAGCGCCGCTGCGTCTACCAGTGGCTCGAACACCCCTCTCTCGAGCGGGAGCTCGCGATCGTGAGGTCCCGAGCGCCCGAGGTCCCGGAGGCCTTGGCCGAGCAGGTCGTGCGCGCCATCCACGGGGTGCGCACCGACGGCGAGCTGCTCAAGCCCCCAGGTGTGGCCGAGACCCTCGACTGGGCACGAGCCCTCCACGAGCTCGGTGTCCGCGAGCTCGACACCGCATCGGCCGCGGCCTCCCTCGGGGTGGCCGTGAAGTACCGCGAGGACGCAGCGAGGGTCCGCGCCGCCCTCGATCGGATCCTGGCGCGGTGACCGTGCTCGCGCGGTCGGCCGAGGAGATCCTCCTCGGTTTCGCGCGCGCACTTCGCGCGGCCGGGGTGGCGGTCACCGCCGACCGCGAACGCACCTACCTGCGTGCGGTCGCCACCGTGGGTCTCGAGGACCAGGCAGCCGTGTATGCCGTGGGGCGGGCCACTCTCTGCGGCTCACCGTCCGACCTCGAGAGGCACGACCTCGTGTATGCCGCGTGGTTCGGCGCCGAGCGCGCCGGAGCGGCGCGTCGGCCACGGCAGCGTCCACCCGTCTCGATGGCCGACCTGCTCGATGGTGCGGACCAGCAAGAGTCGGGGGAAGGCGATCAGGACGAGGTCCGCGCCATGGCCAGCGCAACAGAAGTGCTGCGGCACAGGGACATCGCCGCGATGTCCGCCCGTGAGCAGGCCGCCCTGGCGGCGATGTTCGCGGCCCTTCGACCCCGGTCCCCACGTCGTCGGACCCACCGCCTGGCCGCCTCCCCGCGGGGGCGCGTCGACGCCCGGCGCACGCTGCGCGAGATGGTGCGGCGTCACGGTGAGCCCGGTCCGATCCGGCACCGGCGGCGGACCGAGAAGGCCCGCAGGGTGGTCGTGCTCCTCGACGTCTCGGGGTCGATGAACGCCTACACGGACGCGCTGCTCCGACTGGGCCACGTGTGGTGCCGCAGCGCCACGTCGGTCGAGGTCTTCACCCTGGGCACGCGGCTCACCCACGTGACCAGGGCCCTGCACCAGCCGGATCCGGACCGGGCCCTCGTCGCGGCGGGTCAGGTGATCCCGGACTGGTCGGGCGGGACCCGCCTCGCCGACGGGGTGAGGGCCTTCCTCGAGCACTGGGGCCGGCGGGGCATGGCTCGGGGGGCGGTCGTCGTCATCGTGAGCGACGGGTGGGAGCGGGGCGACCCCGCGCCTCTGGCCGAGCAGATGCGACGGCTGCACGCCCTGGCCCACCACGTCGTCTGGGCCAACCCACACCGTGGGCACCCGGCATACGCGCCGGTCCAGCAGGGCATCGTCGCGGCCCTGCCGTACGTTGACACCTTCGTGGCCGGACACTCGATGGCCGCCTTTGCCGAGCTGCTGGAGGTCGTTGCCGATGCGTGAGGTCCTGGCGGAGCTGCGCGAGTGGTGGGAGGCAGGCGAGGGCACCGCCCTCGCGACGGTCGTCGAGACGTTCAACTCCTCGCCGCGACCTCCCGGTGCGTCGATGCTCGTGGGCGCCGACGGGACCGCGGTCGGGTCGGTCTCGGGTGGCTGCGTCGAGGGGGCCGTCTATGAGGTGGGCCAGGACGTGATCGCCTCTGCGACACCGCAGCTGAGCCACTACGGCATCTCGGACGACACGGCATTCTCCGTCGGCCTGACCTGCGGCGGACAGCTCGACGTCTTCGTCGAGCGCGTCGACCGCGAGAGCTTCCCCGAGCTCGGGTCGGTCGCGGACGACATCGCCGCGGACCGACCCGTGGCCGTGGCGACCGTGGTGGCGCACCCCGACCCGGCCTGGGTGGGGCGCCGCCTGGTCGTGCGACCCGACACGGTCCACGGGGACCTCGGCAGCGCTCGGGCGAACGAAGCCGTCACGGATGACACCCGTGGTGCGCTGGCATCCGGCTCGACCGAGACGCTGACCTACGGACCCGACGGCGAGCGGCGCGGCGAGGGGATGCGCGTCTTCGTCGCGTCCTACGCGCCCAAGCCGCGGATGATCGTCTTCGGTGCCATCGACTTCGCGGCGGCGGTCGCGGACGTGGGCCACTTCCTCGGGTATGCCGTGACCGTGTGCGACGCGCGCCCGGTCTTCGCCACGCCAGCCCGGCTGCCCGCAGCGGACGAGGTCGTCGTCGCCTGGCCGCACACCTACCTCCGGGAGGAGGTCGAGGCCGGACGCGTCGACGGGCGCACGGTGCTCTGCGTCCTCACCCACGACCCCAAGTTCGACGTGCCGCTGCTCGAGGTCGCGCTGCGGCTGCCCGACGTCGCCTACGTCGGCGCGATGGGTTCGCGGCGCACGCATGACGAGCGGATGGAACGGTTGCGCGAGGCGGGTCTCATCGACGAGGAGCTCGCCCGCCTGTCGTCGCCCATCGGCCTCGACCTGGGCGGGCGCACTCCGCAGGAGACCGCGGTGTCGATCGCCGCCGAGATCATTGCCCGCCGTTGGGGCGGACGCGGCGAACGGCTGGCCGTGCGCGAGGGCCCCATCCACTCCTGAGCCGGCGGCCATTCTGTGGGTTTCGTTGAAACCTTGTGGAGTGTGACGGAGCAGTGCAGGATCGCGAGTACTGCACACCCGCCCACGGCGAAGGGTCAAGGATGACTCGCATCACGGTCACGGTCGACGGCACGTCCTACAGCGACGAGGTGGAGCCACGGATGCTCCTCGTCCACTACCTGCGCGAGGGGGTGGGAAAGACCGGGACGGTGATCGGCTGCGACACGAGCAACTGCGGCGCGTGCACCGTCCACCTCGACGGCAGGAGCGTGAAGTCGTGCAGCGTCCTCGCCGTCCAGGCCGACGGTCACGAGGTCACGACCATCGAGGGGCTCGCCACGGACGGTGAGCTCCACCCCATGCAGCAGGCGTTCCACGAGTGCCACGCCCTTCAGTGCGGCTACTGCACGCCGGGGATGATCATGCAGGCCATCGACGTGCTGAACGAGAACCCGAACCCCTCCGAGGAGGAGATCAGGGTGGGTCTCGAGGGCAACCTCTGTCGCTGCACCGGCTACCACAACATCGTCAAGGCCGTGCAGCAGGTTGCGGGCCAGGGCGCCCCCCAGAGCTTGACCGAGAGCATCACCGCAGGAGTGCAGGCATGACCGCCGTCGACGACCGCCCCGAGGCCAGGACCGCCGAGATCGGGCGCGCCCGGCGTCGCAAGGAGGACCAGCGACTCATCACAGGCCGCACGAAGTGGACCGACAACATCCAGCTGACCGGGATGCTCCACCTCGCGATGGTCCGCAGTCCGCTGGCGCACGCGACGATCACCAACATCGACACCGAGGCGGCCCGGTCCGCGCCCGGCGTCATCGCGGTCTTCACCGGCACGGACATCGCCGACATCCAGGGTGTCAACATCACCGCGTGGCCCATCTCGGCCGACCAGAAGTCACCGGACCACCTGCCGATGCCGCTCGAGCGCGTCGCCCACGCCGGCGAGATCGTCGCCGTGGTGGCTGCCCGCACCGCTGCCGCAGCGCGTGATGCCGCCGAGCTGGTCGACGTCGACTACGACGCGCTTCCGGCGGTCCTCGACCTCAAGGAGGCAGCGACGGACGCCGTCCTGGCGCACCCGTCGCTCGGCACCAACAAGTCCGCGTTCTGGCAGCTCGACTCCAAGGAGGGCGGCACCGGCGAGGACGTCGACGAGGCGATCCGGCAGGCCGGCATCGACGGGATCCTCATCGAGCGCGAGTACCGCCAGCAGCGCCTCATCCCGGCGTTCATGGAGCCGCGGTCCACGGTCGTGGACCCGACCGGCGAGCAGGTGACCATGTGGTCGGCCACGCAGATCCCGCACATCCTGAGGTTCTGCATCGCCGCCACGACGGGCCTGCCCGAGTCCAAGATCCGGGTCATCGCCCCGGACGTCGGAGGTGGCTTCGGCGGCAAGCTGCAGTCGACCCCGGAGGAGTTCGTCACCCTTGCCGTGGCGCGCAAGCTCGGCCGTCCCTGCAAGTACACGGAGACCCGTTCGGAGTCGATGGTCTCCGCGCACCACGGTCGTGACCAGTGGCAGAAGCTCACCCTCTGCGCGCAGAAGGACGGGACGGTCACCGGGCTCAAGGTCGAG
This sequence comes from Knoellia altitudinis, assembly GCF_042666355.1. Classification (NCBI taxonomy): domain Bacteria; kingdom Bacillati; phylum Actinomycetota; class Actinomycetes; order Micrococcales; family Intrasporangiaceae; genus Knoellia; species Knoellia altitudinis. The sequence goes on along the minus strand of NZ_JBHTDK010000001.1, from coordinate 896,138 downwards.
CTCATGGCCGACCTCGGCGCCTATGCCGCGATCGTCGGCGGTGGTGTGCCGGTGCTGGGCGCCTGGATGTTCAACTCGATCTACAAGTTCCCGGCATACCGGTTCAACACGACGAACTACTACACCAACAAGACCTGGGTGGACGCCTACCGCGGCGCCGGACGACCCGAGGCGACCTACGCCATCGAGCGGCTCATGGACGAGCTCGCGGCCGAGGTCGGCGTCGACCCCCTCGAGATCCGTGAGAAGAACTGGATCAGGCACGACGAGTTCCCGTTCACGACGGTCGCGGGCATGACCTACGACTCCGGCAACTACGAGGCTGCGACGGCCAAGGCCAAGGAGCTCTTCGGCTACGACGAGCTCCGCGCCGAGCAGCAGCAGCGGCGTGACTCGGGCGACCCCGTCCAGCTCGGCATCGGTGTGTCCACCTTCACCGAGATGTGCGGCCTCGCACCCTCACGCGTCCTCGGCTCGCTCAACTACGGTGCGGGCGGCTGGGAGTCGGCGAGCATCCGGATGCTCGCGACCGGCACCGTCGAGGTCATCACCGGCACCTCGCCCCACGGCCAGGGGCACGAGACGGCGTGGAGCCAGATCGTCGCCGACCGGCTCGGTGTCCCGTTCGAGAACGTCGAGGTGCTCCACGGCGACACCCAGATCGCCTCCAAGGGCATGGACAGCTATGGGTCCCGGTCGCTCGTCGTCGGTGGTGAGGCACTCGTGCTCGCCGCCGACAAGGTCATCGAGAAGGCGAAGGTCTTTGCCGCGCACCTGCTCGAGGCCAACGCCGACGACCTCGAGTTCGCCGAGGGGACGTTCACGGTCAAGGGCACGGACAAGGGCATCGGCATCACCGACATCGCGCTCGCGACGTTCGCCGGCCACAACCTGCCCGACGGCGCCGAGCCGAGCATCGACGCCGACGCGACCTTCGACCCGGTGAACTTCTCCTTCCCGCACGGCACCCACCTGTGCGCGATGGAGGTCGACACCGAGACGGGGGCGAGCAAGATGCGCAAGTACGTCTGCGTGGACGACATCGGCGTCATCATCAACCCGCTCATCGTCGAGGGCCAGGTCCACGGTGGACTGGTCCAGGGCATCGCGCAGGCGCTGTGGGAGGGCGCCGAGTACGACGAGCAGGGCACTCTCGTCTCGGGCTCCTTCGTCGACTACACGCTCCCCACGTCGGCCGACACGATCAGCTTCATCACCGACCACACGACGTCCCCGGCGACCTCGAACTCGCTCGGCACCAAGGGCGTCGGTGAGGCCGGCACGATCGCCTCGACACCGGCTGTCGTCAACGCCATCGTCGACGCGCTGCGGCCGAGGGGCATCAACGACATCACCATGCCGTGCACGCCCGAGCGGGTGTGGACTGCGATCCAGACGGCCGGGTCCAACCAGTCCGAGCCGGTCCCGGCCGAGGCGCAGCCGCACTTCGAGGCGGACTCGGCCAACCAGGACGATCCCGGCTCGTCGAGCGAAGGAGCAGGCCAGTGATCCCCGCAGAGTTCGAGTACGTGGCTCCCACGTCGGTGGCCGACGCCCTTGCCGCCCTCGCCGAGGCCGGTGACGACGCCAAGGTCCTCGCCGGTGGCCAGAGCCTCCTGCCCGTCCTGCGGATGCGCCTCAACGCCCCCGAGCTGGTCATCGACCTCGGGCGCATCGAGGAGCTGCGGGGCATCAGGGAGGACGGCGACCACATCGTCATCGGCGCCATGACGACCTACTTCGACGCCCTCGCCTCCGACCTCGTGCGCGAGCACGCCACAGTCCTCCACGCCGCGATCAAGGAGGTCGCCGACCCCCAGATCCGGCACCGTGGCACCGTGGGTGGCGCCCTCGTCCACGCCGACCCGGCCGGTGACGTCGGGGCACCGGCACTCGCCCTCGACAGCGAGTTCGTCATCACGGGCAGCGGGGGAGAGCGGACGGTCGCGGCCGGCGACTTCTTCCAGGACCTCTTCGAGACCGCTGTCGGTGAGGGCGAGCTCCTCACCGCCATCCGCATCCCCAAGCACACCGGGTGGGGCGCTCACTACGAGAAGTTCGTCCGGGTCTCGCACCAGTGGTCGATCGTGGCGGTCGCGGCCACCGTCCGCGTCGAGGGTGGGTCGATCGCGGAGGCACGCGTCGGCCTGACCAACATGGGCTCGACGCCGCTGCGCGCGTCGGCGGTGGAGGCGGCGCTCGTCGGAGCAGCCGCGACGGACGAGGCGGTGCGTGAGGCCTGCGCCGCAGCGGCCGAGGGCACCAACCCGCCGAGCGACCTCAACGGCAGCGCCGACTACCGCCGCGCGCTGGCGCCCGTCCTCGCCCGTCGCGCCGTCCTCGCAGCGGCCGGGGGCTGAGCGTGGAGCTCCATCACGAGTTCACCGTCCCGGGCGACATCGAACGGGTCTGGGACACGCTCCTCGACCTCGAACGCGTCGGTGGCTGCTTCCCCGGAGCGACCGTGACCGAGGCCAGCGCGGACGGCTTCGCCGGGACCGTCAAGGTCAAGCTCGGTCCCATCGCCCTGGTCTATGCCGGGTCCGGCACCTTCCTCGAACGCGACGCCGCGACCCACCGGGCCGTCATCGAGGCCAAGGGCAAGGACAAGCGGGGCAACGGCACGGCCGGCGCCACGGTCACGCTTCAGCTCTTCCCCGACGGTGACTCGACGAGGGTCGAGGTCGGCACCGACCTGGCCATCACCGGCAAGCCGGCCCAGTTCGGGCGCGGGGTGATGCAGGACGTGTCCGACAAGCTGCTGGGCCAGTTCGTGGCCTGTGTCGAGAGCCAGTTCGACGAGCCCGCGAAGCCCGACGAACCGGCTGAACCCGTCGAGGACGTGCCTGCAGCCGTTGTGGCGCAACCGAGCCCGGCTCCGCGGCCTGCGCCGAGACCGACCCCACCGGTGGATGATGCGATCGATCTTGGCGCCGTGGCCCTGCCCTCGGCGGTCAGGCAGTGGGGCCCGTATGCCGTGGCCGGGCTCGTCGGTGCCCTGATCGGCTACGCGATCGGCCGTGACCGCGGCTGACCGGCTGCGCTCAGGCAGCGCGCCCGTAGGAGTCCATGTCGTGGGCGCTGCGGCGGTGGTCCGCGTCGTGCGCGGCGGGGTGGCGGTAGTCGTCGGCCCAGGGCGCTGACCCATGGCGACGGTTGCTGGCCTCGAGGGCCCACACGAAGAGGGCGGTGAGGATGAGCGCGGGGATGAAGGGGGCGATGGTGGCGATGAAGGTGCTCATGGCTCAAGTTTGATGGCCCAACACATCCTGCCACGAGTGGCAGGGCTGTCGCTGTAGCACAAGATGCTGCCATACTGTGCGGCATGGCCCTTCGCTCCGTCGCCGTCGTCCTGCAGGACCCCGTCGCGCTTTTCGAGTTCGGGGTGCTGTCCGAGGTGTTCGGCATGGACCGCACCGCCGACGGGGTGCCGCCCTTCGACTTCCGCGTCTGCGCGGAAGACCCGAGTATGCCGTTGCGCACCGACTCCGGCGTCGTCCTGACCGCGCCGCTGGGGTTGGCTGCGACCACGGACGTCGACCTCGTGGCCATCCCGGCCAGCCCCACGGCATACACACCGTCAGAGGCGGTGAAGCAGGTGGTGAGGGACGCCGTGGATCGTGGGGCGTACGTGCTGTCGGTGTGCACGGGCGCCTTCACGCTCGGCGCCGCGGGCGTCCTCGACGGACGCGAGTGCACGACGCACTGGATGCACAGCGACCGGTTGGCGGCCACCTACCCGCTCGCCAGGGTGAACCCTGACGTCCTCTATGCCCACGACGGCCAGGTCATCACGAGCGCGGGGACGGCCGCGGGCATCGACGCGTGCCTGCACCTCGTCCGGTCCGAGCACGGTGGCGCCGTCGCCAACCGCATCGCCCGTCGCATGGTCGTCTCGCCGCACCGTGACGGCGGCCAGCGCCAGTTCATCGACCAGCCCGTGCCGGTCACCGAGTCCGAGAGCCTCGGTCCGGTCCTCGAGTGGATGCTCGAGCACCTGGCGCAGCCGCACACCGTCTCTGAGCTGGCCAGGCGCGCGGCCATGTCGTCGCGCACCTTCGCCCGGCGGTTCGTCGCAGAGACGGGGACGACGCCGCACCAGTGGATCACCGACCAGCGGGTCCTGCGGGCGCGCGAGCTGCTCGAGGAGACCGACCTGTCGATCGAGCAGATCGCCGGCGACGTCGGCTTCGGCAGCGCGGCCCTGCTGCGCCACCACTTCGCCCAGTGCACGGGCCTGACCCCGACGGTCTTCCGGACGCGACACCGCTCCCCGGCCTGAGCCGAGGAGTGGTGTGTGCGTTGCTGATTCAGCGCGCCGCTGTCACTTGGGTGCGTTCGGCACGAGGCACATCACCGAGGCCGAGCGGTTGCCCGAACCATCGATCGCGTAGACCTCGGCGTCACCCCTGCCCTTGAGGTTCCACTCGACGACACCATCCCCCGGCTTCTGGCTGGGCCTGGCACCGTTGGCCTCGACGTACTTGATGTCCGTGTCGACCGCGAACGGGCCCCAGACGGTGGAGCTGCCGTCGTCCTTGACGAAGACGTCGAGGCCGCCGTCCGGCCACACGTCGTCGTGGGCGACGAGGCGGTAGAAGCCGTCCTGGTTCTGGCCCTGGCCACCGTTGCCGGGGGCGCCGGGGACGTGACCGTCCGGGTTCGTCGACTCGACGCACGTCGTGACCGGCGGGGTGGTGTCCCGCCACAGCTTCGACACCCTCCGGGTCGCCTCGTCACCGTGGATGGTGGCGGTCGCCGAGATCGTGTCGGTGCCGAGCGAGGCGGGCTCGATCGGGACGTCGTAGGTGAACGTCACCTGCCCCGCTGCGTCGGTCGCGCACGACGCCGGTGCGCAGACGCCGGACTCACCCGTGTTCGGTCCGGACGAGACGGAGAAGTCCACCGTGTGGCCACCGAGGTCGGACGCCGGGCCCGCCACCGTTGCGGTGACCGTGTGGGCGTTGTCGCTCCCGAGCTCGTTCGTCGCCGTGAGGGGAGTGAGGGTGAACGCGAAGACCGAGAAGCTCTCGCACCGCGTCACCGAGCCGGTGGCGGTGGGATCGCTGGCCGGGCCGACGCCCGTCGCCGTCGCGCAGACCTCGTGCAGGCCAGGGGCGAGGTCGTTGCCGGGTGCGGTCCAGGTGATCGAGGCGGGCCCTGCGGTCGGCAGAGCGGTGCTCGGCGTCGCGGTGACCGGGGCACCGTCGAGCGTCACGCTCAGCCCGGTCAGGGTCGTCGCCGTGACGTTGGTGATGACGTCGGGCAGGTCGGCCGGGTCCGGCACGGCGAAGCAGGTCGTCCCGCTGGCCGAGGCCATGGCGCTGAGGGTGCCCGCCGAACCGCCCCCGCACGAGCTGCCGCTGCCCACGGCGAACGGATAGATCGTCGCACCGGTCGCCACCGAGGTGAGGGCGGTGTTGAACGCGGCGAGGGTGCCGGCGTTGGACTCGCCGTCGGAGAGGAAGACGACGTTGACCTGGCTGCCCGAAGCCGCCGCGACGAGGGTGCTCGCCGCCTGCAACCCGGCTGCGTAGTTCGTCGAGCTGCTGCCGATGCTCCTGTTGGTGAACTGGCCGATGAACCCTGCGCTGAGAGAGTCCACGACGGTGTCGACGTCGCTGCCCGAGGGTGAGGTGAAGCGCTGGTCACCCGCGGCCGCCTGCATGTCCGCCGTGGCTGCACCCGATCCGAAGGCCGCGACCGCGCTCTCGAGGGCGGAGCCGTCGGTGACGACGAGGTCGTTGAGCCCCTTCACCGCGGCCTTCTCGCAGGTGAGGATCGTGCGGGTGGCGTCGCAGCCGAGCTCCGTGCTGCCGGACACGTCGACGACATAGATCCAGCTGGTGCTCGGTGCCCCGGTGGCGATGCTCGCCGTGCCAGACAGGGGCACGTCGACGGTGGTGTCGCCCGCGGGCACGATGAACGAGTCGCCGTCGACGGGTGACGTGATGCTGACGGTGAGGGCTGCTCCGTTGGGAAGGCTCCCCGAGGTCGAGCCGGCCACCGCTGCGGGCACGACGAGGGCGGCGACCGCGAGGGCGGCGCCGCTGGTGAGACAGGCGCGTCGCCGCGCCCGTGGTCCTGTGTTCATGATGTGTCCCTCCTGGTTGGTGCGATCGCCCATGTGAGGTCGCCCGCCGACCGGACGGCACCGCGCTCGCTGTGGGGGAGGAGGGGCCAGTGGCGGCGCAGATACATGACGGCCTCGGGGCCGACGAGGCGATCTTCACGAGATCTCCAGAGGTCGCGCCCACCCGCGTCCCGGGTTGGCTCCTACTGTCAGTGGCATGAGTGGACCGGGAGCCGACACCACGGCGAGGCCTTCGTCGGTGACGAGCACGACCGTGCTGGTCGTCGAGGACGAGCCGACGATCAACCAGGCCGTCACCGATCGGCTGCGCGCGGAGGGCTACACGGTCCACCAGGCGCACGACGGCCCCGCTGCCGTCGCGGCCTTCTCGGAGCACTCGCCCGACCTCGTCGTCCTCGACGTCATGCTCCCCGGCTTCGACGGGCTCGAGGTGTGCCGCCGCATCCAGGCGGTCCGTCCGGTCCCGGTGCTGATGCTCACGGCCCGCGACGACGAGACCGACATCCTCGTGGGGCTGGGGGTCGGTGCGGACGACTACGTCACCAAGCCGTTCCGGATGCGTGAGGTGGTCGCCCGCACCCACGCCCTGCTGCGTCGGGTCGAGCGCGCCGCCGAGCTCGCAGCCCGGCCCGCGCCCACGACCCGGGTCGGCGACGTCCAGATCGACGGTCCGGCCCGTCGCGTGACGGTGGGCGGCGTCGACGTGCACCTCACCCCGCTCGAGTTCGACCTCCTCGCCGCGCTAGCGTCGACCCCGGGTGCCGTCCGCTCCCGTGAGCAGCTCATGGGCGAGGTGTGGGGATGGTCCGACGCGTCCGGCACCCGCACCCTCGACAGCCACGTGAAGTCGCTGCGCGCCAAGATCGGTGCAGGTCGTGTGCGCACGGTCCACGGTGTCGGCTACGCGCTGGAGGGTGAGTGAACACCGAGCAGCCCCTCGAGAGCATCGACTCGATCAAGGTCAAGCTCGGGCTCCTCGTCGGTGTCAGCTGCGTCGTCGCCGCGCTCTTCGCGACGATCGGTGACCGAGCCGGTATGCCGCTCTGGCTCACCCTGCCGGTCACCGTCGCGCTGGCCCTGCTCGTCACCCAGTGGCTGGCCCGTGGCATGACGGCACCGTTGCGGGAGATGACCCACGCGGCGAGCCGGATGGCGGCGGGGGACTACGGCCAGCGCGTCTCCACGCGCTCGACGGACGAGGTGGGTGAGCTCGCCCGTGCCTTCAACGCCATGTCCTCTGACCTCGCCGATGCCGACCACCAGCGGCGCCAGCTCGTCGCCACCGTCTCGCACGAGCTGCGCACCCCGCTCACGGCGCAGCGCGCGCTGCTCGAGAACCTCGTCGACGGTGTCGTGCAACCCGACGACGCGGCCCTGCGCGGAGCACTCACCCAGTCCGAGCGGCTGAGCGACCTCGTCGGCGACCTCCTCGACCTGTCCCGCATCGATGCCGGCGTGCTGCCGCTGCGCCTCGAGGAGGTGCCGGTGGGCGACCTGCTCCGCGGGGCCGTGTCCGAGGCCGAGCTCGGCTCCCGGACCGTCCATCACGTATGCCGGGTGGTCCCGGACGATCTCACCGTCACCGCCGACCCGGCTCGCCTGGCCCAGCTCGTCGCGAACCTCCTCGACAACGCCGCTCGCCACAGTCCTCCCGAAGGCGAGATCCAGCTCGTTGCAGAGGCGCTCGACGATGAGCGCTGGTCCCTCGAGGTCGTCGACGACGGGCCGGGCATCTCCGTCGAGCAGGCGGCCAGCGTCTTCAGCCGCTTCGGGACGGGCGACGACTCCGGTGGTGGCACGGGCCTCGGCCTCGCCATCGCCTCGTGGGTCTGCGAGCTCCACGGAGGCTCGATCCACGTCCTGCCCACCCCGCCCGGCGCACGAGGCGCGCGACTGCGCGCCGTGCTGCCACGGCACACCCGCACCCGTGCCCCACTGACCCCGGAGGTCGCCATGACGGCAACGCCCCCGCCCACGCCGACCCCGCCGCGCGTGGCGCCACGCCCCTCCGCGCCGACGGTCGCGGCCAGGTCCGGCCCCCCGCTCCTCACCGACACCGTCTTCGGGAGGTTCTGGCCGGAGGCCGGCCTGGGCCCACAGCCCCGGCTGCTCATCGGCGCGTTGGCGCTGGGCATCGTCGCGGCGGTCGCTCTTCCCGAGAGGCGGCTCGGTGCAGGAGCGGGCCTCGTCGCCCTGCTGGCCGCGGCGCTCATCCTGTCGGCGTCTCGCGAGAAGCGGAACGTCTGGTCCCTCGTCTGCGTCGCGGTCGGGGTGGGCCTCACGGCGATGACGGTCATCCGGGCGGCGGAGTGGATCATGGTCCTCTCGGCGATGATCGCGGCGCTGCTGCTGGCCGCCACCGTGACCCGCGCACGGTCGTTCGTGAGCATCCCGTTGTCAGCGGCCGCGTGGGTGCTCGCCGGGCTGCGTGGTCTGCCACTGCTGGGGCGCACGCTCACCGCGACGAGCCGTATGCCCCTGCTCTGGCCGGTGCTGCGCACCATCGCGTTCGCGGCGGTGGGACTCGTGCTCTTCGGTGGCCTCTTCGCCTCCGGTGATGCGCTCTTCGGGTCCTGGGCGCAGTCGCTCGTGCCCGACCTGCGGTGGGACACGATCATCGGGCGGATCTTCATCTTCGTCTTCGTCGCCGGCGTCGCCCTCGCCGGGGCCTACCTCGCGCTCAACCCTCCGCGAATCGCCGACCTCGACGTGCCGCGCGGTCGGCCCGTCACTCACCGTTGGGAGTGGCTCGTCCCGCTCGGTGTGGTCATCGCCCTCTTCGTCCTGTTCCTCGCCGCCCAGGCGACGGCCATGTGGGGCGGTCACGAATATCTGCGCGAGACAACCGGACTCACGTATGCCGAGTACGTCCACCAGGGCTTCGGCCAGCTCACGACAGCGACCTTCCTCACCCTCGTCGTCGTGGGCATCGCCACCCGCAAGGCCCCCCGGGAGACGGCCTCGGACCGCTTGGTCCTCAAGGTCGCCCTCGTCTCGCTCTGCCTGCTCACGCTGGCCGTCGTCGGGTCGGCGCTCTACCGGATGAGCCTCTACCAGGAGGCCTACGGATACACCGTGACGCGCGTCTTCGTCGACGGGTTCGAGCTGTGGCTCGGCCTGCTCATCGTGCTGATGATCGCGGCGATCGTCCGGGGCTCCGGCAGGTGGGTGCCGCGGGCAGCGCTGCTCACGGGTGCACTGTTCTTCCTCGGCTTCGGGCTGATGAACCCCGACGGCTGGGTCGCCCAGCGCAACATCGAGCGTTTCGAGGAGACGGGCAAGCTCGACACCTACTACCTCGCGGGCCTCGGGCCGGACGCGATCCCAGCCATGGTGGCCGGCCTCGACGCGAAGCAGGCGGCCTGCGTGGTGACCTGGCAGCTGGAGCGTGGTCAGGACCGCGACGACGACCTGCTCGAGTGGAACCTCGGCCGGTCGCGCGCCTTCGCCGCGGTCAAGAGCAAGGACCTCACCGTCGACCCGGCGTTCTGCTCGAGCTTCGGCGACGGCTTCGTGCCCCGCTGACGCCTGGCGTCTGCGCAGGTGGCGGTTCTGGTGACCACCCCCGCAGACGCGACCGGTGCGGAAGGTGAGCGAGCGGCATACTCGCGTCATGGACTCGACCACGGTGCTCGTCCTCAACGGCCCCAACCTCAACCTGCTCGGCGAGCGGGAGCCCGAGATCTACGGCTCCGAGACGCTGGCCGACGTGGAGGCACGGTGCCGGGCGGCGGGCGAGGCGGCCGGGCTCACCCTCGAGTTCCGCCAGTCCAACCACGAGGGCGTCCTCATCGACTGGGTGCAGGAGGGACGCCGCGGCATCGCCGGGCTGGTCATCAACGCTGCGGGCTACACGCACACCTCGGTCGCGCTGCACGATGCCCTCTCGGCGGTGACGGTCCCACGCGTCGAGGTGCACATCAGCGACATCCACGCCCGCGAGGAGTTCCGGCACCACAGCTATCTCACCGACGTCACCGACCACCAGGTCATCGGTCGCGGCACGGCCGGGTATGTCGAGGCGATCCTCTGGGTGGCCGCCCAACGCGAGGGTTAGCCTGCTGACCTGAGCCCGCCCGTGGCTCGGGGGAGCAGGGGGCACCGCCATGAAGTTCTTCATCGCACTGATCGTCATCATCGCGCTGGTCGCGCTCTACCTTCGGCACCGCGGCTCCTCCGGGGTGAGCGGTGACGAGAAGTCCGTCCCCAAGGCCCTCGGCCAGTCCCACCGTGGCGGGCCGGGTGGGGGCGGGAGCAGCATGTGAGGCTCGTCGAGCCTGCCCATGTGAGCACCTACCAGGGGCTGTGACCCTCCCCCCACTTTCGTGACTTCCGCGTAGATAGTTGGACGTCCTACTATCTCGGGTATGACACAGACGTCGCCCGACCTGCACGTCCCCTCGAACCCGGTCCGCATCGTCACGGCGTCCAGCCTGTTCGACGGTCATGACGCGTCGATCAACATCATGCGGCGGATCATGCAGAGCCAGGGCGCCGAGGTCATCCACCTCGGGCACAACCGCTCCGTGCAGGAGGTCGTCGACGCGGCGGTCGAGGAGGACGTGCAGGGCGTCGCCGTGTCGTCCTACCAGGGCGGGCATGTCGAGTACTTCGAGTACCTCGTCGAGCTGCTCCGTGAGGCCGGCGCCGGGCACGTCAAGGTCGTCGGGGGTGGCGGTGGCGTGATCGTCGCGGACGAGATCGCCCGGCTGCGCGAGGCGGGGGTGACGATCTTCAGCCCCGAGGACGGCCAGCGGCTGGGTCTCGTCGGGATGATCAACACGGTCGTCGAAGCCTGCGACACCGACCTGTATGCCGCTGGGCCGGCTGATCTTGCGGCCGTCCTGTCCGGGGAGCGGGCAGCGGTCGCCCGGGCCATCACTGGCGCCGAGGTGTCGGCGCTGTCGGACGCCGACCGGGCCGAGCTGGAGAGGGCTGCGGCAGGACGGCAGGTCCCGGTGGTCGGCATCACCGGCACCGGTGGCTCCGGCAAGTCGAGCCTGACCGACGAGCTCGTCCGCCGGTTGCGCGTCGACCAGCAGGACAAGCTCCGTGTCGCCGTCGTCGCTGTGGACCCGACCCGCCGCCGCGGTGGCGGTGCGCTCCTGGGTGACCGCATCCGGATGAACTCGCTCGACGGCGACCGCATCTTCTTCCGCTCCATCGCGACCCGCGGTGGACGTGAGGTCCCCGAAGCGCTCGAGGACGTCATCACGATCCTCAAGGCCGCGGCATACGACCTCATCGTCATCGAGACGCCCGGCATCGGCCAGGGCGACGCGGCGATCGTGCCGTTCGCCGACGTCTCGATGTATGTCATGACGCCCGAGTTCGGCGCGCAGAGCCAGCTCGAGAAGATCGACATGCTCGACTTCGCCGACCTCGTCGCGATCAACAAGTTCGAGCGGCGCGGCGCCCTGGACGCGCTGCGCGACGTCGGTCGCCAGCTCGTCCGCAACCGCAGCGCCTTCGGCAAGAAGCCCGAGGACATGCCGGTCTTCGGCACCTCGGCCGCGACCTTCAACGACGACGGCGTCACCGCGCTCTACCAGGAGCTGCGCGGGTTGCTCGTCGCCAAGGGGCTCGAGCTCGGCGAGGGCGTCCTGCCGCACGTCGACGTGCGGCACTCGTCGGTGCTGCGCCAGATCGTCCCCGCCTCGCGCGTCCGCTACCTCTCCGAGATCACCGACACGGTGCGCGGCTACCACCAGCAGACTTCAGTGTTTGCCGAGCAGGCCCGTCGCGTGCAGCGGTTCGAGTTCGTGGACGACGAGCTGGCTGCTGCGGGGCACGAGGACCACGCGGTGGATGCGCTGCTGGCCGCTGCGCGCAAGGAGCTGCCCGCTGCCGTCGAGGAGGCCATCGAGAGGTGGCCCGCCGTCGTCGAGTCGTATGCCGGTGACGAGCAGGTGGTGCGGATCCGTGAGCGCGAGCTGCACACCTCGCTGGTCAAGGAGTCGTTGTCCGGCAGCAAGATCCGGCGTGTCGCCGTGCCGTCGTTCGCCGACCACGGTGACCTCGTGTCCTTCCTGCGGCGCGAGAACCTGCCCGGCTTCTTCCCGTTCACCGCTGGGGTCTTCCCGTTCAAGCGGGACAACGAGGACCCGGCGCGGATGTTCGCCGGTGAGGGTGACCCGTTCCGCACCAACCGCCGCTTCAAGCTGTTGTCCGAGGGGCAGCCGGCGACCCGTCTGTCGACGGCGTTCGACTCGGTGACGCTCTATGGGCGCGACCCCGACCCGCGTCCCGACATCTACGGCAAGGTCGGCACCTCCGGTGTCTCGATCGCCACGCTCGACGACATGAAGGCGCTCTACGACGGGTTCGACCTCACGTCGCCCACGACGAGCGTGTCGATGACGATCAACGGACCGGCCCCGACGATCCTCGCGTTCTTTCTCAACACCGTCATCGACGGCGAGGTGGCGAAGTTCGTCGCCGAGCACGACCGGCAGCCGGACGAGGAGGAGGCGAGCGGCATACGGGCGCTTGCCCTCGCGTCGGTGCGGGGCACTGTCCAGGCCGACATCCTCAAGGAGGACCAAGGGCAAAACACGTGCCTGTTCTCGACCGAGTTCTCGCTGCGGATGATGGCCGACATCCAGGAGTGGTTCATCGAGCAGCAGGTGCGCAACTTCTACTCGGTGTCGATCTCGGGCTATCACATCGCCGAGGCCGGGGCGAACCCCATCAGCCAGCTCGCGTTCACGCTGTCGAACGGGTTCACCTATGTCGAGGCCTATCTCGCGCGCGGCATGGACATCAACGACTTCGCGCCCAACCTGTCGTTCTTCTTCTCCAACGGGATGGACCCGGAGTACTCCGTGATCGGGCGCGTGGCACGTCGGATCTGGGCGGTGGCGATGCGCGAGAAGTACGGCGCCAACGAGCGGTCGCAGAAGCTGAAGTACCACGTGCAGACGTCGGGCCGGTCGCTGCACGCGCAGGAGATGGACTTCAACGACATCCGCACGACGCTTCAGGCGCTCATCGCGATCTATGACAACGCGAACTCGTTGCACACCAACGCTTTCGACGAGGCGGTGACGACCCCGGGGCCGGACTCGGTGCGTCGGGCGCTGGCGATCCAGATGATCATCAACCGTGAGTGGGGGCTCGCGATGAACGAGAACCCGCTGCAGGGGTCGTTCATCATCGACGAGCTGACCGACCTCGTCGAGGCAGCCGTGCTGGAGGAGTTCGACCGCATCTCGGAGCGCGGGGGAGTGCTCGGGGCGATGGAGACCGGCTACCAGCGCGGCAAGATCCAGGACGAGTCGATGGTCTACGAGCACCGCAAGCACGACGGGTCGCTGCCGATCATCGGCGTCAACACGTTCCGCAAGCCCGACGCCGAGGGCGGCACGCCGCAGCACGTCGAGCTCGCGAGGGCGTCCGAGTCCGAGAAGGAGTCGCAGCTCGAGCGGGTCAACGCCTACCGCGAAGCACACCGCGAGGAGGCCGAGGAGGCGCTGGGCCGGTTGCGTCGGGCGGCGATGTCGGGTGACAACGTGTTCGCCGTGCTCATGGACGCGGCGCGGGTATGCACTCTCCAGCAGGTGACGGACGCCTTCTTCGAAGTCGGGGGCCAGTACCGCCGCAACGTCTGACAAACCAGGGGTCTCTGGCCGTTGCCTCAGGGAGGAGCCCGCCAGTGTTGTGACTAGGGCCGACAAATCTCTGATGGGACGTCGTAGACGGCAAAGCGCTGGGAGTCCGGCGCCGTTACTGGTGTCGTCGCCTCCGGATGCAGACGTTGGATGAAGCGCTAGCCACACGCAACTGGCACTGCCATGGGACACGCGGACGCTGACCTTACGTATCTTGGGTGTGCCGTAGAGGCGAAGGTCGAGCAGCAGCTAGATCGGTCCAAACCTGACATTGCGCGTTCCGTCGACCGTATGGGGCCACTGGGCCGTAGTGTTGTAGTGAATCGACCTAGGAGGGGGCCCATGCTGAAGCGCGTTCGTCTGTCGTCGTTCAAATCGGTGGGCGGTGCTGTAGAGGTAGAACTTGGCGACCTCACGCTGGTAGCTGGCGCGAACAGTAGTGGTAAGAGCACTCTGCTCCAAGGGATCTTGCTCATGCACCAAACGCTGAGCAGCAAAGTGACCGGACGTGCCCTGGTGTTGAACGGCCCGACAGTCCGTCTTGGAGCGTTCGACGACGTGCTGGCTCACGGCTCAAGAAGGCTCCAGTTCGGCATCGGAATCGATGTCGTTCCAGATGAACCGACTCTGCCAAGTGGAGGCGGAAGTCGAGCCGGAGGTGCAAACTCAGCGCGACGAGCGGCCCAAATAAGCCTTCAGGAAGTGTCGCTGGACGTGTCATTCCGCGGAAGTCGCCGAAAGCGGAGTTCAGCCTCGGGGGCGGCAGATCAAACCATCAGGGTTTCATCGGTGGAAATGGCCAGCGACTTTCTGAATGCCGAAAAGGATCTGGGTAGAGCTCGTATCCGGGTAAAGCCCTCCAACTCGAAGCAGTTGGATTCGGTGAGCCGATTTGTCGGTGCAGATGTGGTGAAGCATCTACGGGAAGCGTTATCATTTCGACCCTATTTGGACGCGACCAGTCGCAAGGCCATCAAAGTCGATTCCCCCACGGCAGAACCAGTGGGAGTCAATTTGGACCATTTCCTTCCTCGGAGTCTGGCTGTTCAGGAAAACCTGACATTGGAAGGCATTGGCAAATCCATTGACGCCGTATTGCAGTTGACTTCCAAGGGAGGCCGCGGTTCTGAGGGACGTGTGACGCTTCCTCAGCCGATGGTGCAAACGATTCGAAGCAGCCTGCCTGAAACCGTGGCTTCTAGGCTGCTAGATGTCGACGACCAAGAAATTACTATCGCTTTGTGGTCGGAAAGGTTTCTCCGGTTGCCAGCGAAGGATCGCAGTGAGACATTGGCCCAACTCAGGAATCATGCGAAGCCGCTAATCGAGTCTGCTTACACCATCGTTGAGGCTACGCATCTCCGACCTCATGAATACGACATCCGCACTGAAAGCCTGCCCTCCGGACTCCGTGAAGGGGCGGAACTCATTGATAGATTTCTCTCGAAAAAGGTCCGCTACCTGGGCCCACTACGCGATGAGCCGCGACCCGTTTATCCCCTGAGTTCGTCAGGAGATATTTTAGATGTCGGGACCAAAGGGGAGTTCACGGCTTCTGTATTGAATTTGAATCGCGACGAGACCGTAGACTATTTGAGCCCTGCCAATGTTGCGGCAGGAAACTATAACGCACCTATGGAACACAAGCCGCTACTCGCAGCCGTTGAAGAATGGCTGCGCTATCTAGGAGTTTCAGATGGCGTCAGTACCGAAGAGATGGGAAGTCGCGGTCACGAGTTGCGGGTCCGAACAACGTCGAAGTCCTACCTTGATCTGACCCAGGTGGGTGTCGGAGTTAGTCAAGTGCTGCCAATCATTGTCGCTGGGCTCGTAGCGCCGGCAAGGTCACTGACGATTTTCGAGCAGCCAGAGTTGCACCTGCATCCTAGGGTGCAAACTAGGTTGGCCGACTTCTTCGTCAGCATGGTGCATAGCCACCTTCAATGTCTGATAGAGACCCATAGCGAGTACATAATTAATCGTCTACGACTGCGCGCCGCCTCATCAGAGTCGGGTCTGCACAAGAAAATAAAACTGTACTTCGTCGAACAGGTTGATTCTCAGACCAGGTACCGAGACGTGCGCATCTCGGAGTTTGGCACGTTCACAGATTGGCCGATCGGATTCTTCGACGAATCTCATCGAGAAGCTGAAGCAATTCTTCGCGCAGGGATGGCAAAGCGCCGAAAGCGCAAAGGTTGAGTGATGTTGCACGCTACGCTCGATCCGTTCTTCCTACTATTGGACCGCGAGTCCACGGCAGATTCGGTAGAGACTCAGCTCGAGGCTCTATTCCATATATCGGAAGCAGTCACATCTGAATGGCTCACGGTCCACATCACGAGCGAACTGATGGAGGCGTTGGCTGATGATGGCGTACTGCCGTTGCGGGGTGACGTCGCGCAAACCCTTGACGTTATGGGCATTGATGAGATGTCAGGGCATGACGTCGAGCAAGTGATTTTTGGTATCATGCAACGCGCCCAATTTCTGCAGGGAGATTTGGGTGTAGAAATCGCGCTATGCGACGGTATGGTGGTTCGTCCGCCCTTAGAGTCTCGCGAAAGACTCACCGCCTTACGAGCGGCGCAGGAAGAGACGATCGAGATGCTGGGCCTAGGCATTAGTGCCGGCTGGGAAGCGGAACTTGGCCCATTCGTGTCGAGATCGGCGCGAGCGTCCGAACTTCAGGTTGCAGGAAGCCTGGAGGCTGTTGAGGGGTCGACGGAATGCGCTTTGTGCCTTGGCCCGTTTGCTGCGGTTCTTCGGGTGGTGGAAGATTTTGAAGAGCTGCTGATGCTGAGCGAGCCGGTTCGATTGTTGCGGTTGTTGAACGAACTCGCTGACAATCAGGAGAACGTGGTCAAGGCTGCCGTTCAAATTGCGGTTTTCCAGCTCCAGCGAATGGATGCGATGGTTCGGTACCAAGACCGGCCGCCGTTCGGTATGGGTGACCGCTTCATCGGTACGTTGCGGGCACTGGGTGTGCCGCGGTCGGAAGCTTTGGCAGAGCGCGTACTCGCAGCGGTCGCTGAGGCTATTTGTCAGCGAAATCTTCGAAAAACTCACGCATTGAGGCTGGGGTCTGGAGGTGGTTCCCCGGCTGTTCGCCAAGGTGATTATATCGCGCAACGGCATGACGTGGACTATGAGGTGCACCTGCATTATTGGCGCGGTCCAGATGCTTTCGTCGAACTAGCATCGGTCGTGACGCACAACGATTTCACTATTCCACCGCT
Organism: Knoellia altitudinis; assembly: GCF_042666355.1. Classification (NCBI taxonomy): domain Bacteria; kingdom Bacillati; phylum Actinomycetota; class Actinomycetes; order Micrococcales; family Intrasporangiaceae; genus Knoellia; species Knoellia altitudinis. The sequence goes on along the minus strand of NZ_JBHTDK010000001.1, from coordinate 879,195 downwards.
ATGCTCCAACGGATAGCCCTTGCTTCAAGGGCTATCACTGCCCTCTTATTTCGAGCGCCATAATGTATAGCCCAACCTATTCTACGGGCGCCTTCGCAAAAAGCTCGGTCCTAAAATCAGTCAATTGGTGGGCGTCGTAGCCGTCCTGCTCACCGTCGTCGCCACGGCTTTGGCGCCTCCGTGGGTGCGGGCGGTCGCCGTCCTGCTGATCCCGCTCGCGCTGGTCGTCGCCGTCCTGCGCTACCGCTTCTTCGACATCGACCTCCTGCTCAACCGCACGTTCGTCGCGTTGGTGCTGCTCGCCGGTGCCGCGATCCTGCACGCGGCGGTCACGGGATGGGTCGGCGCCCTCGTCGGTGACGAGGGCCGGGCCGCCTCCTTCGCCGCTGCCATGGCGATCGCCCTCGCCTTCAACCCCGCTCGGGTGCGCGTCCAACGGTATGCCGACCGGTTGCTCCAGCGCGACCGTCCCGTCCTAGAGGTGGTCGTCTACCGCCTCGACGAGGCGGTCCGCTCCGCGCCCTCGCCCCGGCAAGCAGTGCAGGACCGGCTCCACGTCCTGCGGGACGCCCTCGGCCTGGCACGCGTGCACCTGGAAATGGAGACCGCGACCGGACCGGTCGACCTCTCCTCGGGGGATGACGCAGCCGGCGGACCCGCCCACATGGTGGCGATGCTTCACCACGGCCAGCCCCTCGGCTCCCTCCACCTCACGCCCGACACGCGGCGAGGTGGCCTGTCGGTCCAGGACCAGCGGGTGGGGGAGGCCGTTACGGGTCCACTGGCCGCCGCCGCCGCGGCACTGTCCCTCACGGTCGGGCTCGAGCAGAGCCGGGGCCGGCTCGTCTCCGCGCAGGAGGAGGAGCGACGCCGGCTCCGCCACGACCTCCACGACGGCCTCGGCCCGCAGCTGGCAGCGGTCACCATGACCGTCGACGCGGCCCGCGCCGCCCTGATGCGCGGCGACACCACGAGGGTTGACGAGCTTCTCGTCTCGACCTCCGAGCAGGCGGCCATGGCCGTCGAGGACGTCCGCGCCGTCGCGAGAGGGCTCCGGCCCTCGACGAGGTCGGTCTCGCCGCGGCCCTGCGGACCGCCGGCCCGGCCGTTGCCGCAGCGCAGGGGTCGACCATCCGCACGGAGGTCGTGGCGGAGTCCGAGCTGACGGGACTCTCCGCGGCAGGTGAGGCAGCGGCATACCGGATTGCGCAGGAGGCGATCACCAACGCGGTCCGGCACGGACAGGCGACCGAGGTGCGAGTCGGGCTCGCGCTGGACGACTCAGTCCTGCGCGTGTCGGTGCAGGACAACGGCGTCGGGTTCCACCCGTGGAGGACGACGCCTGGCGTGGGACTGACGAGCATGAAGGAGCGGGCCGCAGCTCTCGGCGGGTCCGTCGAGGTGCGGTAGGCACCGGGCGCGGGGACGACCGTCGTCGCGACCCTGCCGGAGAGGAACGGAGCATCATGACCACCGCCGTGCTCGTCGACGACCATCCCGTCTTCCGCAAGGGGCTGCGGACGCTGCTGGAGGAGCTCGGGGTCGAGATCGTGGGCGAGGCCGCTGATGGCGCTCAGGGCCTGACGACCGCCCTCAAGCTCCGGCCCGACGTCGTCCTCATGGACGTCCAGATGCCCGAGCTCGACGGGGTCACCGCCACGGCTCGCCTCATCGAGCACTGGCCGGAGGCCCAGGTGCTCATGCTGACGATGCCGGTGACGACTGGGCGGTGTTCGCGGCCATCCAGGCGGGCGCGCTGGGATACCTCCTGAAAGGGGCCGGCATGGAGGAGATCTCCCGGGCCGTCAGCGGGGTAGCGGCCGGGCACGCGGTCTACGGGCCCGAGGTCGCGCGGCGGATGCGCGCGTTCTTCACCGCGGGCAGCGGGGTCGCGGCCAAGCCGTTCCCCGAGCTGTCCGAGCGCGAGCGGGAGGTGCTCGACCTCATGGCCCGCGGCCTGGCCAACCCGGTGATCGCGCGGCGGCCGTTCCTCTCGGAGAAGACCGTGCGCAACCGGGTCAGCAGCATCTTCGCCAAGCTCGGTGTCGCCGACCGGGGAGAGGCGATCGTTATGGCCCGTGAAGCCGGCCTGGGCGCAGCGAACGGCTCTCTGAGGACCGGATCGTGAAGCCCACCCACGACACGCCTCGCAGATCAACGGCTGCGCCTTCTGCCTGCGCCTGCACGTTGCGGACGCCCTGGCGGGCGGGGAGCAGCGCGACCGGCTCGCGGTGCTCAGCGCCTGGCGGGAGACGGGCTACTTCGAGCCGGTCGAGCGCGCAGCCCTGGCGCTGGTCGAGGCCGTCACCGACATCCCCTCGCTGCCCGAGCGTTCCGCCGACCGCGCCGCTGCCGAGAAGGTGCTCACGGCAGAGCAGATCTCGGCGGTGACCTGGGCAGCCATCGCCATGAACACCTTCAACCGGATCGCTATCTCCAGCAGCTACATCGTCGCGCCGGGGGTCCGCCGCTGAGGTGGCACCAGGACGAGCTGACCGACCTCGTCGAGGCAGCCGTGCTGGAGGAGTTCGACCGCATCTCGGAGCGCGGGGGAGTGCTCGGGGCGATGGAGACCGGCTACCAGCGCGGCAAGATCCAGGACGAGTCGATGGTCTACGAGCACCGTAAGCACGACGGGTCGCTGCCGATCATCGGCGTCAACACGTTCCGCAAGCCCGACGCCGAGGGCGGCACGCCGCAGCACGTCGAGCTCGCGAGGGCGTCCGAGTCCGAGAAGGAGTCGCAGCTCGAGCGGGTCAACGCCTACCGCGAGGCCCACCGCGAGGAGGCCGAGGTCGCTCTCCAGCGGCTGCGGGAGGCGGCGATGTCGGGTGACAACGTCTTCGCGGTGCTCATGGACGCCGCGCGCGTGTGCACCCTCCAGCAGGTGACGGACGCCTTCTTCGAGGTCGGAGGCCAGTACCGCCGCAACGTCTGATCAGAACGCGTGCGCTCGCTCCGGGTGCAGGCGCGTCACACCGACCACCTGGCCCTACGGCGTGGCTCGCTCCCTTTGACGGCTGCTTCTCGATTCGGCTCATGATTGTGGCGGTCAGCGGCTTGAGGGAGTGGGGTTGACGTACCCCGCTCGTGGGCACGGTCCGGGTTGGGTGGAGTGCGCGTCGGTGGCGTCGGTCTTGCGGCCCTGCCCGGTGGCGAACACCCGCGCCCAGGCGGACAGCTTCGCCGGAACGTCGACGATGTCCTGACCGTCGGCGAGGAGCCGGTGGGCGATGTGCCGGCCGATGCCCTCGCAGCCCTCGATCGCCCAGACCCGGTCCGGCCAGGCGGCGGCGAAGTCGAGCATCTCCTTGTAGCCCTCGACGGTGGTGTCGAACCGGCCGCTGCCGACGACCGAATCGTCGGCGAGCATCACCTCGATCGTGACGCTGCGTTTGTGCGGGTCCATTCCGATCACGACCCGCGGAACCTGCTCTTCCATGACGCCTCCGTTGCCTCGAACCTGTGATGGTTGGGCGTGGAGGGCGCCGCTACTTGGAGCAGAGCAATCCCTTCTTGAGTCTCTCCTGCCCGGCGGTGCCCGGGCGGCGCAGTCCATGTGAGAGCCACACGATCATCGTGGGCAGCCGCGGATGAGAGCGACGAACCCGGGCACCTAGACCAGAGCCTGCGCAGGTACCGGTCCTACCGTCAATGAAACAAGTAGCCACGGTTCGGCAAAGCCACCCTTCGGTGTGACTGGCCGCACATCGCCGGCCTCGAGCGCGATGCGACATCGATGGCAGTGGACCGAGACCAAGCACCCGGCTCGACGTCGTGCCACGCGCCAAGGGAATGGGTCGACGCCCCTGACCGTCGAGTGGGCTCCCGGTTCGGCACGGCTGAACCGCTCACGGAGAAGGGCGGACCGTTCCAGCCCGCCGACCCGGCCGCCCATGTCGCGGCCCCGTCCAAATGCGGGCTCCAGGTGCCGTCCCGGCGCCGCCCAAGTCCCGAGGCTTGGACGGTGCCACCCGTAACGGTTGTGCCCCCACGTGACCGGGTGCACACTGGTAGAACCATCGGCTGCCCCGGACCTCGGCAGGCGCGAAACCCCGCCGCCTCCCGAAAAGGTCCACGCATGACCGCCACATCAGCATCGACACCGCACTCGTCGCTCCCGTCCGCCCTGACCGCGTTCGTCCCACCCCGCGCCACGTCAAACCTCGACCTCGACGTCATGGCCGCGATCGCCGTGGACGCTGGCCGGTTGGCCGCCAACGATGCTGTCCGCGCCCCCATGATGAGCCCCGCCTACCGCGACGCCGTCGTCAGCCTCCCCGTCGGTGCGCCAGCCCGCGGCGCCGCCGCCCGCTTGTTCGCGGCCTGCTACGACGCCGCCCTGGACCCCGCCACCGACTGACCCTCGGCCCCTCAACACGACCCGTGCGCGGCTTCAGGCTCCCTTCAGCCCCGCGCACGGGTCGTTCCACGGGCCCGCACGCGGCCCGCTGGCCGGGCCCGCGCGGGCCGCCGTCATGCACCTCGAGCCAGACAGTAGGACGGACTCGTCGGGTGGGCACACAAACCCGCAGCTGAGGCCGAAAGGACGCGGAGGGGGTCGCTCAGGTGTCGTCCCGGTCGATGGCGCCCGGCGCGCGACCGTCGGATTCCGCAGCCTGCTCGGCCAGCTGGACCCGCAACGCTCGGGCCAGCCCGATCAGGCCCAGGTTGACGAGCACGGCGAGGTAGCCGAGGAACTGTGCGTCGAGCAGCTGGAAGAACTGCACCACGAGAAGGTCCAGCAGCAGCGCGATCTCGCACACCCGGAGAGCCTCCTGGCGCCGGCCGCGAAGCCGGGTGCCAAGGGCCAGCAGGCCGATGAGCAGTGCCAGCGCTGCGAAGCAGAGATACACCAGGTTTCTCAGCGAGGGCTCGGTGAGGACGAGCCACGCCGGATGCACCACGGAACCAGCCAGGAACAACAGGAACAGCGCGACCGACGTACGCCGGATCGCCCGGGCGCGTGGCAGGTTGACGATGAGGCCGCGCCCGGCCCCATACGTGCGCGCGAACCACGACCTGGTCGCGGGCTGCGGGGGAACTCTCCCGAGCACCCCTGTGAGCAACCGGACGACAGGGTCGCGCTGGTCGGCCCGGCGAAGCAGACCCACTGCGCGTTCCCGCTCGAGCTCGTCCATGTCGTGGGCTGCTGACTCCTTGAGCAGCTCGACGGCGTTGACCACGAGCTCGACCTGGCTCATGGGCTTGCGGTGCACGAGCACCTCCACCACGACGCAGATGCTCACGAAGGTCCCGTAGATGATCGCGGGCACCGGCTCGAAGAAGTAGTTGTGGTCCCCGGTGACGAACTTGCCCACCTCGTCGATGAACAGCCCGAAACCGATGCCACCCACGACCGCGGCGACGCTCTGGGCCGTCCGGCTCAGGAAGAGCAGCATGATGAGAATGGCCAGGAGCATGCCGAGTCCGCCCCACAGCAGGTGCGCCAGATGGAGATTGCCACCGCCGATCTGCGGGTAGCCCGTCGCCTCCAGATAGATCCGGGTGAGTGCGATCGCAGCCACGGCACTGACGACGAACAGCTCGAACCGATCGCCGCCCTCCGCGTCACGCAGCGGAAGCCGCGAATGCCTGGGCGAAGGACCGCTCATCAGTCCATCGTAGGTCGAGGAGCGTGACCGGCTCCTTGCTACCAGCCCACGTCGCACCACCCGATGGGAGAGTGGGACGCGTGAGCGAATGGTTCCTTCCCACTACGGAGCGGCCGTGGTCGGCCGGGAACCTCGTCGTGCCGCGCGTGCACGGAGCCGACTACTTCGCTCGCCTGCTCGAGGTCGTCGAAGCGACCCAGCCCGGGGACCGGATCTTCCTCACCGACTGGCGCGGTGATGCCGACCAACGCCTGAGCAGTGACGGCCCGACCACGGCTGATCTGCTGTCCTCGGCGCTACGTCGCGGCGTCGAGGTCCGGGCTCTGCTGTGGCGCTCCCACCCCGGCAGCCTCAACAGTGAGGAGAACAACCACCTCGGCACCATCATCAACGAGGCCGGTGGAGAGGCACTCTTCGACGAGAGAGTGCGCCGCGGCGGGTCCCACCACCAGAAGCTCTTCGTCGTCAGGCGCAAGGGCAGGCCCGAGGAGGACGTCGCGTTCGTCGGTGGCATCGACCTGTGCCACGGCCGTCGTGACGACGCAGCACACGCGGGCGATCCGCAGGCGCCGCCACTGGACGAGCGATACGGCCCCAACCCGCCGTGGCACGACGCCATGGCAGAGATCCGGGGTCCGGCGGTGGCGCACGTCCTGGACACGTTCGCGGAACGCTGGGACGACCGCACCCCGCTCGACCACCGCAATCCCTACCGAGCGGTGCTTCATCGGCTGACCAAGATGCCCCGGCACACCAAGCCACTGCCCCAGCGCTGGGATCCGCCTCCGGAAGCTGGCCGACACCTGGTCCAGATCCTGCGTACCTATCCGTCGAAGCGGCCGGCATACCCCTTTGCGCCGGACGGCGAACGCTCGATCGCGAGGGCCTACTCGCATGCGTTCGGCCGGGCCCGTCGCCTGATCTACATCGAGGACCAGTACTTCTGGTCCGACGTCGTGGCAGCCACGCTCGCCGAGGCCCTTCGACGTGAGCCGGAGCTCCAGGTGATCGCAGTCGTCCCCCGTTTCCCGGAGAAGGACAGCCGCATCGCCGGACCACCGATGCTCCACGGGCAACGGTTGGCCTGGGATCTGCTGCGCGAGGCAGGAGGTGAGCGGGTTGCGCTCTTCGACCTCGAGAACGCCGTGGGGAACCCGATCTATGTTCACGCCAAGGTCTGCGTGGTCGACGACGAGTGGATGACCATCGGGTCCGACAACCTCAACCGGCGTTCCTGGACGCACGACTCCGAGCTCACCTGCGCCGTGGTCGATCCCGATGATGTGCTGCCTCGCACTGTCCGGACGTCGCTGTGGGCCGAGCACCTGGGCCTGGCGCAGGACGACCCGCGGATGGCGGACCTGAGTGACGCCCTAGCCCTGTGGGCGGAGCGTGAGGACGCCCCGGGGAGCCGCATCCGCCGTCACCTGCCCCCTGCGATCTCCGCGGCGACGAGGCGATGGGCACGGCCGGCCTACCTCGCCCTCTACGACCCCGACGGCCGACCACGACGGCTGCGCGGCACGACGGACTTCTGAGGACGCCGACGCGTCCACTGTTTCGGGCTGATGCACGCCAGAGAAACCAGGGCAGTGCGTCCTGGCGTGGCCGAAGCGTCCGAGCCCTCGACGGATCGACGCGGGACCCGAGGGAATGAGCCCCGTGGGGCCATGGACACGCTTATCAGAGCGCTAGAAACTGTCCGTCATGAAGGCTGGACGCCTTATCTGCATGGTCGGTTTCTACAAGTGGCACCGGTTCCGCCGTGACGGCCTGGACATGCGCGAGTGCAAGCGGTGCGGCTACCTGGTCCGACACGACGCGGACCCCCCTCGAATGATGGGGGGCGACGGCGGGCTCTAGAAGCAAGCCCGTATAGCGCGGCCACGCGAAGCGAGCCGTTGAATCGGAGTTGCGTCACGGCGCCGCGTTGGTCTCGGCCCAGTCGTGGTCAGGAAGAATGCACTCCTCGGCGGACCAGCATGTAGGCCCTGCAGCCCAAGCACAACCCCGTGGAAGCGTCTAGTGCTGCCAAGCCGAAAGCGAGCGCCGTCAGGCTGTAGGCAGGCACGTCGATGCCGAAGACGAAGAAGGTCAGCGCCAAGGCGGTGAGCGCGAAGCCGAAGAGCTGGGCAAACCTCGCCGGCCGAGCATCCTCAAGCGCGGTTGGTGCCCCGACCCGCGGCCAGATGAAACGGGCATAGATCTGCGCCCAGAGCGACCACTGAAAACTGACGAACGCGGTGAAAGCAAACACGGCAACCTGCGAGGCGAGTAGGCCCAGACCGAGTGGACGAGCAACGTCCACGATCAGCAAGACCGCGGCCAGAACGCCAGCGGTCGCCCCAGCACTGAACCGCTTTAGCCGCGGATCGACCTGATCACGGAGCGGGCACGCAACAATTGGATGGCTGGACACGAGACTTCTCCGGAGTGGATTCCAGGGATCCGACTCACGGTAGGCGGTCCCTGTGATCAGTACCAGCACGTCGGGCCGCCGGGCCCAGAGTCGCGCTCGCCATGTGTCACAGCGCCGCGAATGGACGTGACTGACATTCGTCGCTCTTCGGCTGCTCGCCACGTCGAGCGAGTCGTTGCAGTCATAGTCGGATCGCAGGAGCTAGAGCGATTGGCAAACGGATCCGTCGGGGCCTGGCTGGGCTGCCTCAGGCGTCCCCGCCGCCCGAGGCCCGCTTGGGGCTAGTTGCTGCCCGACGCATGTTCAGGAGACCGATGGCGAAGAACAGTAGTTGCTGCAAGGGCACAAGCCCAGCCGATCGCGGCCCAACCGGCGACGGTCCCGAAGCTTCCGGCGTGTGTGGGGTAGCCGACCGAAAATCCCCCCATCCACATCACCGTTATGGCAGAGGTCCATGATGGGACCGGCCAACCAGAGATGTTGGTTGATGCCAAGCTAGTTGTCAGCACAATGGCCGCGGCCAAGGCCGCTTGCATCGGCCAGTGATCCAGACCGATCGTGATGTCATCGGTGGGTGGACGTCCCTCACGCCGCCCAGCCACCATGTCAGCCGCATAAAGGGTCAGAGGGATAGCGGCGGCGACTGTGAGAAGCAGAGTTACTCGGTTCAGCGCACCGGATCCGACGGCGGTGATGGCCGCTCTGGGCCTGAGCCGGTTACCGGTGTGGCCGGATAGCAGAGCCAGAACGAAAGACGTGAGAAACAGTCCAGCGGCAGGCAAGAACTGACGCCATTCCGGGACGACGACTGCGATGGCGCCTACGGCAAAGCCGACGAGGGCTACCTCTATCTGTGGAGCGATCCGTTCGGGTGCGAAAGCCGCAGACACGAGCGGAGTTCCGACGAGAAACACGAACATGGCTCCCCAACCGGTCTCAAGGAGGTAGCTCGAGTCAAAACCCGGCTGACGGAGGATGGGTACCAGCAGATCGACGTACCCAAAGAAGAAGACCACCCAGAACGCTGCGGCGAGCATTGCGAAACCACGCGCGGGCCACATCTTCGACATCACACAAGACTGCACCTGATCGGCACGACTGAACAGACCGCGCCCCGCGAGGCAGGGTCAGTCTCAAGGAGCGCGATATGACCGCTCAGCCGAGACAGCTTGGTGCTGCTGACACGGCATGCTTACGCACAAAAAAGTTGAATACGACAGCCGAGTTGCCACGTGAGGCGCGTCAAACCGCCGCCTATGACGCGGGACTGACGTCCGGCTGGCCGGGGTGGCGGGGTCAACCTGCTTCAGGGCGACCGTGGAGCAGTGGTCGCGCTGGATCCCACGACGTACCGTCCCGCTCGTCGCGACGCTTGCGCGCGATCGCCGACAGCGCCTCGAGCACGACCCTGTTGGCCAAGGCAGCCGTGATGTCGGAGCTGTCATAGGGGGGGCTGACCTCCACCACGTCGATCCCGACGACGGGAAGCTCGAGGCAGATGCGACGCACCGAGTCGAGCAGCTCTCGGGCGGTGAGACCACCGGGCTCCGGCGTGCCGGTCCCCGGTGCGTGGCCCGGGTCGCAGACGTCGATGTCGACCGACAGGAAGACGCCGTCACACTCGTCAACCGCGATCGAGGACGCCTCTATGAGCACGTCGGTCAGTCCGCGCTGGACGATCTCGGTCATCTCAAAGGACCGCATCCCTCGCTCCGCCATCCAGTCGAGCGTCTCTGGACCGGGCCAGTAGCCGCGCAGGCCCACCTGCAAGAACCTGTCACCTCGCAGCGCGCCCGACTCGATCAGGCGACGCATCGGTTGACCGTGCCCCCATAGTGAGCCGAACTCGATGTCACCGGTGTCCGCGTGGGCGTCGAAGTGAATCATCGAGACCCGCCCGTGCCCCAGCACGTTGGCCACGCCCTTGGCGTCAGGGAACGCGATGGAGTGGTCACCGCCCAGGACGACCGGGATCGCGCCGGAGCGGGTCACCTTCTCGACAGCCGCCTCCAGCACCCCCAGTGCCTTCACTATGTCACCCGGTGGCATCTCGACGTCACCAGCGTCGAGGACCGTCAGGTCCTTGAGCCCGTCGGTCCGCAACGCCAGCGACGGTCGAGACCCGTCATGAGGGAGGTAGTCGGCCATCCTGATCGCCTGAGGGCCAAAGCGCGTGCCGGGCCTGTGCGAGGTGCCGCCGTCGAACGGCGCGCCCACGATCACCACGTCTGCATCGGAGTACGTCGACTCGTGGTCCAGGTCGCACGGAGGGACGCCGAGGAAGGTGATGTCGGGACCGAACTGCGCGCCGTAACGGGTCATGGCGATCATGATGCTCGCCAGATCCTGCCCTTGACCAGCAAACACCTCAGGGCCGAGGCCCAGCTCTGGCTCGAGGCTAGAGCTTGGTCATCTTGCGGAACGGCGTCTCGATCCGCAGCGTGCGGCCGTCGAAGTCGACCGTGGCACCGCCCGCGTCGATGTTCAACACGCGACCGAGGCCGTGCGCGTCGTGGCAGACGCGGTCGCCGGCCGCGAACTGCTCGACCGCCACCTCGGCCTGGGGCCGAAACGGGCTGTTGGCGTGCCGGGGTCTGGGGTACGCAGATGAATCAGTCATTCCTCCCAGTGTGCCCCTAGTCGGCCCGCATGGCGAACTTTCGCGTCATGAGGGCGTTACGTGAGCGTGGTGAGCGGGTACGGCGAGGGCCGTCTGCAGTGACAGGATGACGGCCATGCAGATTCAGCACACGTCCGCCATCGTCACCGGCGGCGCCTCCGGCCTCGGAGCTGCCACAGCAGCCGCCCTCGCCGCGAGCGGCGCCCACGTCTACGCGCTCGACCTCGCCCAGGGCATCGAGCAGGCCCCCGAGGTCGACGGCATCACCTATGTCGCGACCGACGTCACCGACGAGGAGCAGGTCCGCGACGCCGTCAACCAAGCCAGCACAGACATGGCCGCCCCGCTGCGGGTCGTCGTCAACTGCGCCGGCATCGGCCCGAGCGCGCGCATCCTCGGCCGGAAGGGTGTCCACGACCTCTCGCTCTATCGCAAGGTCATCGAGATCAACCTCATCGGCTCGTTCACCGTCCTCGCGGTCACCGCCGAGGCCATCGCCCAGACCGAGGCCGACGAGCACGGCCAGCGCGGCGTCGTCATCAACACCGCGAGCATCGCGGCCTACGACGGCCAGGTGGGCCAGGCGGCATACAGCTCGTCCAAGGGCGGCATCGTCGGCCTGACCCTGCCGGCAGCGCGCGACCTCGCGCAGTACGGCATCCGCGTCTGCACGATCGCCCCCGGCATCGTCGAGACGCCGATGCTCGCCACCGTCTCGGAGGAGTTCCGCGCCGGCCTCGCGGCAGGAGTGCCGTTCCCCCAGCGACTCGCAGCCCCGACCGAGTACGCCAAGCTCGCCCTGGCCATCGTCGACAACGACTACCTCAACGGCGAGACGATCCGCCTCGACGGCGCCCTGCGGATGGCGCCGCGCTGACGTGCCCCTGAGCCTCGAGCTGCTGCCAGGGGTCGACTGGTCCATTGCGATCGTCGACCTCGGCAGCGGCGAGGTGCTCGCCTCGCACGACCCCGACCGGCTCCTGTCGACAGCGAGCGTCGGCAAGGTCTTCGTCCTCGTCGAGCTGGCCGAGCGGCTGCGCGACGGGCGCCTCAGCCCTGACCACCCGCTCGATCGCCGCGCCGTCCCCCCGGTCGCGGACTCCGGCCTGTGGCAGCACCTGACGACCGACCTGCTCCCACTGGGGGACGTCGCCCAGCTCGTCGGGTTAGTGAGCGACAACCTCGCCACCAACGTCCTCATCGACCTGCTCGGCCTCGACGCCATCCGGGCACGGGCAACCGCGTGGGCGCCCCGCGGGTCCGACCTCGTCGACGTCGTGCGCGGACTGCGCGGTCCCGGCGACCCGCCCCACCTCAGCCTCGGGTGCGCCGCCGACCACGTCGAGATCCTCGCCCGGCTGTGGAGCGAGCGCGACACCCCAGGCTCCACGGGCGAACGCGTCCTCGCCTGGCTCGCCCCCGGCATGGACCTCTCGATGGTCGCCGCCGCGTGGCACCAGGACCCGCTCTCGCACGCCGAGGAGCCCAGCGGCACGCGCATCGTCAACAAGACCGGCACCAACCTCGGGGTGCGCGCCGACGTCGGCATCGTCGACGGCGGGGGGCGAGCCACGGCATACGCCGTCCTGGCCAGCTGGACCGAGCACCCTCCCGGCACTGGCCGCGACGACGTCATGCACGCCCTGCGCGGCATCGGCGACGCGCTGCGGGCGGCTCGGGGCTGACACCCCGGCCGGCGTGGCAGGGTGGCAGGCATGAGCCGCATTGACCACGACCACGCCGACTCCCACGCGGTGCCGACCGGCCACGGCCACTTCGACGCCGCGGCCAGCACCTGGGACGCCGACCCCGCCAAGATCGAGCGCGCCCACGCCACCGCAGGCCTGCTCCGCGACACCCTGGCCCTCGACGGCACCGAGCGCGTCCTCGAGATCGGTGGCGGCACCGGTCAGCTGAGCCTCGCGCTCGCCGACCACGTCGCCAGCGTGCTCGTCACGGATGCCTCGCCGGGCATGGTGGACGTGGCCCGCGCCAACATAGAGCAGGCCGGCCTCTCCCACCGCCTCACCACTCAACAGCTCGACCTCGTCACCGACCCGGCGCCCGAGGGCAGCTTCGACGGGGTGTGGAGCGCTCTCGCGCTGCACCACGTGCAGGAGGTCGACCTCCTGCTCGAACGCGTCAAGACGCTGCTCGTCCCCGGCGGCTGGGTGGCCATCGTGGAGCTCGACGACGACCGGACCGGCGCCTTCCACGCGCACCACGACGACTTCACCGGCCATGACGGCTTCGACCGCGAGAGCTTCGCGGACCGCCTACGGGCCAGTGGCTTCCGCGACGTGACCGTGACCGACGCCGGGTCGGTCGAGAAGGAGCTCGGCGGCGACGACCAGGGCCGTGGCACCTTCGCGACGTTTCTCGCGGTCGGCCGCGCCTGAGGGGAGGGGCATGACCCGCACGCTGCGCGACGACCTCGGCCACGCCGTCGACCTGTCGGACGGTCCCGTATGCCGTGTGGTCTCGCTCGTCCCGTCCCTCACCGAGGCGGTGGCCGCCACGGCACCCGACGTTCTCGTGGGAGCAACGGACTGGTGCACCCACCCGGCCGACCTCGACGTGACGCGGGTGCGAGGGACCAAGAACCCCGACCGCGCCGCCATCGTCGAACTGGGGCCTGACCTCGTCATCGCCAACAAGGAGGAGAACCGCGAGCTCGACGTCACGCGCCTTCGCGAGGCGGGGCTGGCGGTATGGGTCACCGACATCGAGACCGTGCCCGCGGCGCTCGCGTCCATGCGGCGGCTCCTTTTAGAGGCCTGCGCGTGGCCGGAGCCGACCTGGCTCACCGAGGCAGAGAGGCTGTGGACCGGCGACGTGCCCAAGCCCCACGCCCGGGTCGTCGTGCCCATCTGGCGGGACCCGTGGATGGTCGTCGGGCACCCGACCTTCACGGCCGACCTGCTCGCCCGTCTGGGCCTGGATGCCGTCACCGCCGGGGTCGAGGGTCGCTACCCGCACGTCGACCTCGAGCAGCTCGACGCAGCCGGTGCCGACCTCATCCTGTTGCCCGACGAGCCCTACGTCTTCACCGAGACGGACGGGCCGGAGGCCTTCTCCCGCACCGCAACTCGGCTCGTCAACGGTCGCCTCATCACGTGGTACGGCCCGTCCCTCATCGAGGCCCACACGGCGATCGACGGCTGAGGCGGTCCAGATGCGGGTCATCCACGCCGGACGTTGCTGCAAACCCGCCGGGTCCGGTCAGGGGAGCGTGAGCGAGTAGTCGTTGAGCGTGAACGTGGTCGGCTCCCCGGTGTAGGAGACCTCGAAGCCGTACTCCACCTCACCCAGCACCTGCGACGACCTCAGCCAGCCGTTGGCCACGGCCCACTGGAGGATGTGCGCCAGGTCGACGCTGCCCTTGTTGGTCACGTTCTCCCGGATGAACCACATCGCTGTGCTCGTGCTGTTGCGATAGGCGAAGTAGCTGACGCCGTCGATGGTGACCTTCTGGCCGCGGTAGGTGTTGTACCAGTACTGCCAGTTCATGGTCCACGTGTTCCAGACCATGACCTCGGTGCCGAAGTTGTCGAGCCACAGGTCGTAGGCGGCGTTCCACTGCTTGCCCCTGGACGGGACGGTGCCGCCGCCGGGCGGGACGGTGACGTCGAAGGTCGAAGGCATGGACCGCAGCGAGCTGAGCGGGTAGTTGACGTGGCGCTGCGTGTCGGGATAGGTCTTCACGCTGTCGTCGGTGCCTGTCCCGGGCTGGTTCGACGTGACCGACCACTGGCGCCAGGAGCATGCCCTGATCGTCTGCGGACCAGCCTCTCCGGACCACATGTTGTTGTTGACGAGGTAGCCGCTGGTCTGCCACGTGCCGAGGCGAGCCGAGGACGACCATGCCGCGTTCGAGCTCGTGCAGGTCGTGGGCGGCGTGGTGGGGGTGCCGGAGCGGTGGTAGCCGGTGACGTCGGCGAGCAGGTGGGTGGTGCCGGAGGAGCGGTTGTGGAGGGAGATCTTGCCGCCGGCTCC